>CAVXIJ010000041.1:0-71895 GCA_963761765.1 uncultured Actinomycetota bacterium | reverse complement strand
ACCGCCACGGCCGTCGCCGGGCTCGCATACAGCTTGCTCCTGGCCGACATCGCGACGGTGCGCCGCCTGTGGCGAGAACTGGACCCGGAGTCCGACGGAACACACCTGCGGGGTCCGCTGGCCCTCCTGGCGGCGCCGCTGGCGGGCCTGTGGAGAGGAGGAGGTCCGCGCCGCCACCTGGTGCGGCGGTTCACCCGCCAAGAAATGGTCTTCGGGAAGACCGAACGTTAGAGGAGACTGGCGGCGCGCAAGAGGCGGTTCGGCCCGCTGGCCGGATGCGCAGGAGACAGGAGAGGGGAGCAAGGAGCTCGACATGGCGTTCATTGATGTCGACCGGGTCGAGAAGACCTTCGTGGTGCGCAAGAGGACCGGCCGCTTCACCAGGGTGCGAAAGGAGGTGAAGGCCGTCGAGGAGCTGACGTTCGCGATCGAGCGCGGTGAGATGGTCGGCTACATCGGGCCGAACGGCGCGGGCAAGTCGACCACGATCAAGATGCTCACGGGCATCCTGGTGCCGAGCTCGGGGACGCTGCGGGTGGCCGGGGTCGATCCGCAGCGCGAGCGGATGCGGCTCGCCCAGCGGATCGGCGTGGTCTTCGGGCAACGCACCACGCTGTGGTGGGACCTTCCGCTGCGCGACTCCTTCTCCCTGGTACAGCGGATCTACCGGATTCCCGAGGCGCGCTACCGGGCCAACCTGGACCGCTATGTGACCCGGTTGGAGCTGGGCCCGCTGCTGGACACCCCGGTTCGACAGCTGTCGCTCGGCCAGCGGATGCGCGGGGACATCACTGCCGCGCTGTTGCATGATCCGGAAGTGCTCTACCTGGACGAACCGACCATCGGGCTCGACATCATCAGCAAGGCCACCGTGCGCAAAGCGCTCGCGGAGATCAACGAGAACGGCACCACGGTGCTGTTGACGACGCATGACCTGCAGGACATCGAGCAGCTCTGCCGCCGCGTCATGGTGATCGACCACGGACGCGTGGTGCACGACGGCCAGCTGGAGTCGCTGCACGAGGTGGGCGAGTCCGAGCGCACGCTCGTAGTGGACCTGGCCGAGCCGGTGGCGCCGATCGCGGTGCCGGGCGCGCGCGTGGTGCGCACTGACGGACCCCGGCAGTGGCTCGCCTTTCCCGCCTCCCAGAAAGCGGCCCCGCTGGTCGCGGAGATCGCCGCCCGGTACGACCTGGTGGACCTGTCGGTGCGCGAGCCGGACATCGAGGACGTCATCGCACGGCTGTACGCGGGCCAGGGCAGGACACAAAAGCCGGACGAAGGGGACACCGAGGCAGCGTGAACGGGCGTCTGTTCAGCCTTGTGTCCACCGGAGACGGTGGGATGACCGGACAGACTCTGCGTCCTCTGCGCCCACTTCCTCCACTTCGTCCCAGCCGTTGAGCTGGTGGTGTGCCGCGGCCACGCGATGGCCCGGCCACGCGCTGATCGCTCGGTGCGCGACAAAGCCGCCCGCGAACGTCACACCGCGCACGTCCAGGGCGCCGATCGGACTCAGCCGTAGGTCAGGTTCTCCCGCTCGGCGTCCAGCACTCCGGCGTACCCGCGGTGTGCCCCCATGCCCTCGCGGCGCACGCACCGTTGGGCCGGCCGGCGGATGACGACGGGGATGCCGCGGTCGTGGCCGCGCTCGAACTCCGCCGCACACGCACAGCGCATGCTCTCGTACAGCGTCAGCCCGCCCGTGGCGCCGAGCGGCGTCGCTCCGATGGTCACCGTGCCGATGAGCGGGGCTTGGACATCGAGTCCGGTATCGGTGGCAGTGGCGAATGAGCGCCGCCGACACGCTGAGTTCTCTGCTGCGCAGGTGCGCGAGTGCGGCACCGTGCGCCGGTCTGAACTTCCACGTCGTGTCCGTTGCGGACGCGTGGTTGTCGATCGAACTGCGGGCCGGTACGCATCTGGCGGACGAGGAGAGCTGCCGACGGCTGGTCGCCGGCGCCATGGATCTCGTGCTCAACGGGTGAGGAGGCGTGAGCTGCCGCTCGAAGCCCGGCGGGCTGCTGCCGGAGCAGGAGCGGATGCCCGGCGGCGAACGGGACGCGGGGGCCGCGGACCGCTCCGGTCGGGCAGTGGCCGGTCTGTGTGTCTGTGGCAGTGATCGGCGCGGTCAGCGCACGGCTCAGGCGTCCCCGTACGCTTCCTCGCCCGGTTCGAACCGCGCGCTGCCCGCCGTGGCGTCCGCGAGCCAGGCGCAGAAGGCGGGGACGTCGGCGTCCGGGAGGGCGATGGTCAAGGTGACGGCTTCGCCGTAGCGGACCTCGCGGACCTCGCGGCCCGTGGCCCGCAGATCGTTCTGGAGACGGCCGGCCCGCTCATGGCCGACCGTCACGTCGGCCAGCCTGAAGCGCCTGCGGGTACGCGTGCCGAGCACGTCCAGCGCTTCGCCGACCGCGCCGCCATAGGCCCTGGTCAGCCCGCCCGCGCCGAGCTTCACACCGCCGAAGTAGCGGGTGACGACCGCCACGACGTACCGCATGTCCCGGCGCAGCAGCATCTGCAGCATGGGGACGCCCGCGGTGCCGCCTGGCTCGCCGTCGTCGTTGGCTTTCTGTACGGCGGCGTCGGCGCCGATGACGTAGGCGAAGCAGTTGTGCGTGGCGTCGACGTGCTCGCGGCGGATGCGGGCGATGAAGTCCTGGGCCTGACGCTCGGTGGCGGCGGGGGCGAGCGCGCACCGGAAACGCGAGCGGTTGACCTCTGTCTCGTGGCTGCCCTCGCGGGCCACCGTGCGGTACTCGTCCGGCATCGGGCCAGCGTAAGCGGTGCACGGGCGCCGGGGACCACCGGGCGCCGCCGTGCGTGGTCCCCGGCGCGGGCGTGCACGGGTGAGATACGCCCGCAGCCGGGAATCGTCCGGGGCACGCACACGTTCCACGAGTGTCCGACCCACAGGAGGCAGAGCATGCGCGGCGACGCGGAGACCATTCGCAGGATCCTCAGGGAGCACGGTGACACCTGGGCCGTCGTGGGCCTCTCCTCGAACGAGCGGCGCGCGGCATACGGAGTCGCGGCGTTCCTCCAGTCGTACGGCAAGCGGATCGTGCCCGTGCATCCGAAGGCTGAGACCGTCCACGGAGAGCGTGGCTATCCGTCTCTCGAAGCCGTTCCGTTCCACGTCGACGTCGTGGATGTCTTCGTGAACAGCGGGCTCGCCGGCGCCGTCGCCGACCAGGCCGTGGCGAAGGGAGCACAGGCGGTGTGGTTCCAGCTCGGCGTGGTCGACGAGGCCGCGTACGAGCGGACCCGCGCCGCGGGTCTCGACATGGTCATGGACCGATGCCCGGCGATCGAATACAAGACCGTGTCCTGACTGGTGAGGCGGACGGAGCGTTCGCTGACCAGCACATGGAGGAGCGCGGCAAACGCCGTCTGATCAGGCGTGTTCTGCGTACCCCGCCCTGCCGGCGGATCTTCGACGGTGGGATCAGCGGCCTCGCCATCTCCCACAGCCCAGCCGGCACAATCGGCGCAGATCCTCACTCCGGAACACTGTTTCGACCAGCACGCCCGTCCCTTTCCTGCGTGAAATACACATAACAACCTGTCCACGAGATTGCCGCACGGTGGGGTTATCTCCGTGCCGCCGACTTCAGCTGTGCGTTCCGCAGTGCCTACGGTCTTGCGCCCACGGACTGCCGTGCTCAGGCGCCGCAATAGCCGCGAGCGAACTCCCTCACCAGGGCCTGTCTTGAGTTGGGATCACGTGGCGGGGAAAGGGTTGGAGAGATGATGATCGTTCTGATAGCTTCCAGTCGACCGTGACACCGCCCGAGGAGGTGAGACCCATGAACGCTGTATCCATGTGGGTGCTCCCTCTTGCCGTCACGGCCAGCGATTGATGTAGGTGTCGCCGGGAGCGCCTCGAAAACAAGGCACTCCCGAAAGGCAACACCTGTGCACTCTCTGCAGTTCATCGCCGAGTCGTCGTCGAACGGCTTGCTCGAACGCGACTTCACCGTGGGCGGCATCCCCGGCGTCCTGTGGTCGTCGGCCTCCCATGCGGCCGTTCGCGCGCCCCTGGTCCTGATGGCCCACGGCGGCGGCAACCACAAGAAGCACCCGGCGATGTCCGGCCGCGCCCAGCGCCTCGTGACCGGCTGCGGCTTCCACGTCGCCGTCATAGACGCGCCCGGTCACGGCGACCGGCCGCGCACGGCGCACGACGAGGCGGAGATCGCCGAGCTGTTCCGGGCGAGGGCGGCGGGCGAGCCGGAAGGCCCAATCGTCGTGCGCTACAACGACCACCTGGCGGAGCTCGCCGTGCCCGAGTACCAGGCGACCCTGGATGCCCTCCAGGAACTCCCGGAGATCGGCACCGACGGGCTGGTCGGCTTCTGGGGCATCAACATGGGCACCGCGATCGGCGTACCGTTCGTGGCGATCGAACCCAGGATCAGCGCCGCGGTCTTCGGTCAGCACTGGCCCGATGTCCTGGCCGAGAAGGCGAAGCAGATCACCATCCCGATCGAGTTCGACATGCAGTGGGACGACGAGCACATCTCGCGCGAGGAGGGTCTCGCGCTGTTTGACGCCTTCGCCTCGGAGGAGAAGTCGTTGCACGTGAACTCGGGCAGGCACAAGGAGCTGCCTCGGTTCGAGGTCGACAGCGCGGTCCGGTTCTTCGCCCGGCACCTCGGCGGAGCGGTCACCGCGTCGGCCTGACCTGAGCGGTCGCGGCGTCCGGCTTGCCAGCCGGGCGCCGCGACCGCGGCCCCGGATTGAGGCTGCGTATCCAGATGCTGGATCCGCGTAGTTGGAGTCCTGCCAGGTAGCTCGCCGGTGCGGGCGGACTATTGCAGCAGTTGACCAAGCGGGTGCCGGAGTCCGCCCTGGAAGGCGAGATCACCGACCACCTGGGCTATGACAAGCACGATCCAGCGGGGAAGAACAGCCGCAACGGCACCCGGGCGAAGACCGTGCTGAGCGACGTGGGACCGGTCGAGGTCAAGGTTCCTCGGGACGTGGAGGGCAGCTTCGAGCCGCAGATCGTGCGCAAGCGGCAGCGGCGGCTGACCGGCGTCGACGAGATGGTGCTGTCGCTGTCCGCGAAGGGCCTCACCCACGGGGAGATCTCCGCGCACCTGGCCGAGATCTACGGCGCCGAGGTCTCGAAGCAGACCATCTCCACCATCACCGACCAGGTGATGGAGGGCATGGCCGAATGGCAGAACCGGCCGCTCGACCGTGCTTGAGTTCTATAGGTGATCGTGACGGTGCCGTGGGCATCGTCCGAACGGACTGCAGCGCAGGGGCAGCGCCGCGGCCTCTCGGTGACGGGACCGAGAGGCTGCGGCGCGGACGCCGGAGACGTCAGTTCAGGGTGAACCAGGTGGTGCGGGACTTCTGCCACTCCGGGTAGTCCAGGTCCTTCGCCTGGGAGCCGTCACCGTAGAGGTCCGCGTCCCCGTCGTCCGTGATCAGCTGGACGCGGCCACCGGCCTGGGTGAGGTCAGGCACCGAGACGATCGCCTCCCAGGCACCGGCGTCCGTGGTCGGCAGGTCGAGGACCTTCACCGGAGCATCGGCGGGCACACCGTCCCAGGAGTACAGGGCCTCCGGGTCGCTGTTGTCGTCGGCGGCCCAGGAACCGGCCAGGATCAGGTACTGGTTGAGCGAGTTACGGCGGACGTCACGGATAGAGAGTCCGCCGAGATTCATCTGGATCGGCGTGCCGAAGGTCGCGGCCGTGCCCGTGACGACCTTGTCCATGTTGGTCACCGGCACGATCAGCGCCTTGCCGCCGGTCGACGGCGGGACCAGCGGGGCACGGAAGCCGACGTAGGCGGTGGTGGTGCTGTTCGGGGCGAACTCCAGGCCCTCGACGTTGAAGCCGTCGATCTCCTTGGGGATCTCGCCGTCCTTCGTACCGGCCGCGAAACCGAACTGGTTGTTGTTGCTCTGGTCCCAGGAGACCAGTTCGTCGCGGAGCTTGTGGAAGGCCTTGCCGAAGGTGAGGGAGGTGCCGGCCCCCGAGCCGCTGACCGTGGTGGTGAAGACGGTGTTGCGGTCCGCCTTGTATTCGCCGTCCTTGTTGTTGCCCAGCGAGCCGAGCCAGTAGACGGTGTTGCCGACGCGGGTGGCGGCCTCGATGTCCACCTCCTTGTCGGCGCTCAGGGCGCTGTCGAAGTCCCAGCTCTTCACCGGTGCGCCGGAGGCCGCGCCGTCGTACAGGCGCAGGGAGTTGTCCTCGTCGTTGGCGACCAGGATGTACCCGTCGCCCGCGTCCACAGCGGCGGACGCGTCACTGGCACCGGTGAGGTAGCGGGCGTCGGCCGCGTGCTGGACCGCCGGAGAGGCCGCGTAGTGCAGCGTGGTGGTGGCCGTCTTGCCGTCGAGGCCGGTGACCTTGAGCGTCAGGTTGGTGTAGCCCTGGGCGTGCGCCGTGACCGAAACGGTGCGGGTGGCGCCGGTCCCGGTGACGGCCACATCCGCCGTGCCGGCCACCGAGGACTTGGTGGTGGCCGAAGCGGCAACGGTGAGGCCCGAGACATCGGCGCCACTCTGGGCGACGGTCACGGTGACGGACGGGTCACCGGTCGAGCCGACAGCGCCCGACAGGTAGGCGTCGGACAGCTTGATCGTCGGAGTGCCGGTGCTGGCCGCGTGGGCGGGCACGGCCATGGCAGCGAAGGGGAGCAGCGCTGCGGCGGCCATCAGGGTACGGCGGATGGACGGCGAAGAAACAGGACGCACTTGAGGTGCCTCTCGATCGAAGCGGCATTCGGCCGGGGTGGCGTGAATGCCGTGGAGAAGACTCGGCAGCACAGGGGAACAGGACATGGAGATTGCGCGGAGACCCGAAGAACTTCACGGAACGCCACGATGACGACGGACCGCGGTGCCACCCCGCTGCCGCACGTCCGCAAGGTCGCAGACCTCAAAAGGAGGGGGCGGCCACGGCCAACGTGAGTGGACGTCATGCAACAGCGGCGGGCGGCGGTGGCGGCCGGCGTACGGCATGTGGTGAAGGTGTCCTCGTACGCGGCCGGTGGTGAGCGCACTCGTGGTGAGCGCTCAGCGCCAGTCCCGGGGCCGTAAAACGACGGTCGATCCCACGTTCACACAGGTCACGGGAGGTCGCCCGCGTTCCTACCGGCAGTGCGCGGCCGATCACAAGGCCTCGTTCAACTGAGTGCCGACCGTGCCCTGCGGAGCGCACCGGCCGGCCGGACTGCGGCCGGTACGGACCGTGTCGCCGCCCGCCGTGGATCCCTGATGGCGGACGGCGGGCCGGCGGAGCGGCGGGTTACCGCGCGGCGGGAGCGAAGCCGCCGGTGATGGCGAGTTCGGCGTCGGTGAACGTGCCGTGGGAGGGGTTAATGTCCTGCTCGCCACCGCCGCCGTCGCAGCCGCGGTCCGGATTGAACATCAGGTAGGTGCCGGCGGAGCAGACGATGGCGAGTTCGGCGTCGCCGCCGAGGACGAGACTCCCGGAGAGGTTCGCCCCGCCCTGCACGAGCGCGTTGTCCTTGACCACGACGTTACCGCCGATGGTGGCACCGGAGTTGACCCAGGCCAGTCCCTCGATGCGGGCGTTGCCGGTGACGGTGGAGTTGCCGTAGACCGCGGCGCGGGGGCCGACGTAGACGCTGGCAGCGACGTTGGCGCGGTTGTGTCGACCCAGCCGCCTCCGTTGGAGTGCCAGTGTCCGCCGCCGCTGGCGGCCGGCTTCTGGTAGCCGGACTCGTAGCCGGACGGGGTGGCGCCGCTGATCCGGAACTCGTACGGGTAGCGGTGGTTCTTGGTGTATCCGTCCAGGTAGGCGTAGTGGTGCACGCTGCTCGGGGTGCCCGTGACGACCAGGTAGACCTCCTTCTCGCCGGACTGGGTCTGGAAGCTGATCTGGCCGTCGGGGCTGCTGCTGACGGAGCCGTACCGCGGGACGCCGTTGTTGACCGCGACGAAGCCGTAGGTCCAGCCGGATCCCGCGGAGCTGTCGACGTGCCCCTTGAGGTGCAGCCGGATCAGGGCCCTGTCGCTGTCCGGGACCAACTTGATCTTGTTGTAGCCGTAGTCGGACGGGGCGAGCGCGTCGGGGATGGCGTAGTGGCCGCCTGCCTGGTTGACCGCGTCCACCGGCACACCGTTGTAGGCGTTGATAAAGCCGGCACCGTACACGTTGTTGATGAACGGCATGATGTGGCTGCGGTTGGAGTAGTCGTAGGTGACCTGGTGCTGGGCGTACTCGGCGATACGGGCGTTTAGCTGGTCTTGGGTCAGGTTGTTGATGCGCCGGTACACCTCAAGCGGGTGCTCGGTGTTCTTGGCCTGGTTCCAGATGTCGGTGAAGGTCTTCATGCCGCCGTACTTGTCGACGAGGTACTGCACCAGCATCCAGTTGCCGTAGTGGTGGCGGCTGGAGGAGTACGCCAGGTTCTCGGTGCGCAGGAACCGGGTCAGGTCGCCCGCGCCGCCGTCCGGATACATCTGCATCGCCATGTACTCCGCGCTCGTCTCCCAGAACGTGCCGGCGGACGCGTCGGTCAGACCGGCGCCGCCGCCCTTGCCGAGGAATGTGTAGTTCTGGAACACATGGCCGAGTTCATGGGCCAGCCCCCACGATCCGGGCTGGGCCGCGCCGGGGGCGACATTGATCACGCCCACCTTGTTGTCGGCGGAGCCGCCCGAGGCCCAGGCGTTGAGTGCGCTGTTGTTCCAGGTCTGCGTGATGATCACGTCGATCTTGTACTGCGTGAGCAGGCCGGTCTCCGGCGTGAACTGCATCGTGTTCACGTAGAAGGCGTACAGGGTCTCCAGCTGGTTCAGGATGTCGTCCGGGTCGAACCGGTAGTCCGCGGGCGCGCTCTTGGGATCGGTGCCCGACTTCTCACCCCAGAGCAGAATGAAGTCGGCTGACTCCTTGGTCCTGCTCTGACTCCACGGCACCTCTCCCATGGACGCCCAGCTCGATGGGATGTACACGGACTTGGCCGACGCTCCTGACGGCGTCGCCTGCGCCGCGGTCGCGGGTGTCATGCCCAGCACCGCCGCAAGCACCAGCATCACCATCATGGCGACAACATGTCGCGCACATGTCAATAATCTGCTCACTCGCACCCCTCCACCCCAACAGGAACGACACAACCCCCGAACCCGTGGTCGCACGATGCATTCGTTCGACCAGTAGAACGTCATTCGAAAAATCGGCCAGCGATCCCAGCATCGTGGCATGGGAACGCTCCCACGGCTAGCGACTTACACGCGCCGACGACCGATCGACCTCCATAAAGGGCGGATCAACTCAGGATGATGACTATCCAATAGGGATAATGCGGATATGACCGATAATCACCGCCCGGACGCCATGCATCCGGAAACCGGCAGCCATGCAGAACCCGGCGGCGGCCGTCCCGGCGCGGACAACCGTTCAGGAACCGCCGCCCTGGAACCCATCCGGCTCGCCACCACCACCGGCCGCTGGGTGATCGCGACGACCGTGCTCGGCTCCAGCATGGCGCTGCTGGACTCGACGGTCGTCAACGTCGCGCTGCCGCGCATCGGCCGGGACCTGAACGCCGATGTGGCCACGCTCCAGTGGATCGTCAACGCGTACACCGTGACGCTGGCCGGTCTCATCCTGCTGGGCGGGGCGCTGGGCGACCATCTCGGGCGGCGGAAGATCTTCGTGCTGGGCGTGGTGTGGTTCGCCGCCGGGTCGCTGCTGTGCGGGCTCAGTTGGAGCGGCATCATCCTCATCGGCTCGCGCGCGCTCCAAGGCATCGGCGGCGCCCTGCTCACTCCGGGCTCGCTCGCCCTGATCCAGGCGAGCTTCCACCCGGACGACCGGGCCCGTGCGGTGGGCCTGTGGTCCGGGTTCGGCGGGATCGGCGCGGCGATCGGGCCGTTCGTCGGTGGCTGGCTGGTCGACGGGCCCGGCTGGCGCTGGGTGTTCCTGCTCAATGTGCCGCTCGCGCTGGTGTGCGTGCCCATCGCGCTGCGGCATGTACCGGAGTCGCGCGACCCGCGGACGCACCGCCGCTTCGACGTCCTCGGCGCGGCCCTCGGTGCCGCGGCGCTGACCCTGGTGACGTACGCGCTCATCGCGGGGACGGTGAGCGCGGGGATCGCCGGGGTGGCGGTCGGGGCCGCGTTCGTGCTCGTCGAACGGCGTAGTGCCGACCCGATGCTGCCGCTGTCGATCTTCCGCTCGCGGCAGTTCACCTCGGTCAATCTGGTGACGGTGTGCGTCTACGCGGCCTTCGGCGGGTTCTTCTTCCTGACGTCCCTGCAGCTCCAGGTGGTGGCGGGCTACTCCGCGCTCGGCGCCGGGCTCGCGCTGCTGCCGACGACGGCCATGATGCTGCTGTTCTCCGCGCGCTCCGGCGAACTGAGCGAACGCATCGGGCCGCGCATTCCGCTCACCCTGGGACCGTTGCTGTGCGCGGCGGGCCTGCTGCTGATGCTGCGCGTCGGCCGGCACGCCTCGTATCCGATGGACGTGCTGCCCGCGCTGCTGGTGATGGGCCTCGGCATGGTGACGCTGGTGGCACCGCTGACGGCGACGGTCCTGGCGTCCGTGGAGACCGCCAGAGCGGGCATCGCCAGCGGCGTCAACAACGCCCTGGCACGCGCGGCGGGCCTGCTCGCGGTGGCGGCGCTGCCGCTGCTCGCCGGGGCGGGGCCGCAGGCCTACCGGTCGGCGACGCAGTTCAACGCGGCGTTTCGCCGGGCCATGCCGCTGTGTGCGGGAGTGCTGGTGGCGGGGTCACTGATCGCGGTGTGGAAGGTACGCGGGAAGGTGCCCGCGGAGGAGGAGCGGCTACGCCCGGAGTGCCGCCACACGTGCGGGGTGGGGGCGCCGCCGCTTGAGGGACGAGGGCAGCAGGCGGCAGCGCGGTGATCGGGCTGCTCGACCGGTCCGGCACACCGCTCCAACTGGCCCCGCCACGGCGAACGGATACCGCGGGAGTCGGTCCGGCAGGAGGTCCGGTTCCCGGAGCCGGGGCCCGGCCTTCTCGAAAAGACGGGGCCCCGGTGACACCGGTCAGGCACAACGGGCGTGCGCTGCCCCGTTGCTGACACGGCGCCGATTCACCGCACGGCGGCACCCGCGTAGTGGTGCGCGGCATCCCGCACTGCCGGGGCTGCCGCGGTGCCGATGCTGCCGGGCACCGACAGGAGCGCGTTGTACCAGACGTTGGCCATCTTGCCGTAGCCCACCGCGTTGGGATGCACCCCGTCCGCCAGGTCGGCAGTGGTGATCGCGTCGTACATGTCCACCAGATGGACGTGCTTGCCCGCACTGACCTTGCTCTGCACGATCGAGGGGATCGCCGCGTTGAACGTCCGGACGATCGAATCATCGAAGGACAGCGGGATGATCTGCGCGACGAAGACCTCCGCGTCCGGTGAGGTGGCCGTGATGTGGTCGAGCAGGGTGGACAGCCGCGCCGGCGCTCCGCCGGGGTCGCTGCCGTAGATGTCGTTGGTGCCGATGTGCAGCAGGATGGTGTGCGGGGTGTAGGTGTGCAGCCAGTTCACGACGTTGCTGTCGATCTGGGCGATCGTCCAACCCGAGTGGCCTTCGTGGTCGTGGTCACCGAGTTCACCCGGGCCGTTGGACTGGGAGCCGACGAAGTCGACCTTGTATCCGCTCGCCACGAACTTCTGCCAGAGGTCGATGGGGTAGCCGCCCGGCACGGTTAAGCCGTCGGTGATCGAGTCGCCGAGCGGCATGACCCGTACCCCGCCGTTGGACTCCGCGTACGCGCTGCCCGTGGTCGTGAACAGCGCGACGAGCAAAGACGCGAGCGCGATGAAGCCGACGAACAGACGCCTTGTTCTCACCATGATCGATTTCCTTCCGTTTCTCTGCGGGACGGATCGCCGGGTGAACTCACACAGGCCTCTCCCGGACGCCCCCGGGCACGGTGGAATCGGTCGCGTTCGGACATGAAGCGACACCAGCAGCGAGTGAAGAGTTCGGCGCAACGGGAGACGGCGAGACAGTGCTTGTCTGCCTGGTGCGGTCCTGGGCCTGGGACGGTCCCGATCACCGTCCGGCGATCCACGGTGGCTTCACGCAACCGTTTGGAAACATTCCGGAGTTTGCACCGATTCTTTTCGGGCCGCAAGAGTCTCCGCGCGTTGACCATTCCTGCCTGCGGGCGAGTTGGCCAACACTCAAGCCTCTGTAGTGCACCGGTCGACATATGAGCGGAATGAGAGGCGACCGAAAGTTTCGATCACCGGAAGCGAGTACCGAAGGGACACGGATCGTGCGTGAGGTATTGACGCTCCACGGGAGACGCCTATCATCCCATGCTGTCCGAAGTTCCGGTCAGCATTCGATATACCGAACCACTCCTAGTGGGACCGGTCCGCGTCCCGCACGCGAACCATGCACGACAGCACCCGCACCAGCAACGTGACCTTCCCCGCCGGCGCCTGGACCAAGGACATCAGCCACGGCGAACTGATCCGCACCGGCAACGACCAGACCATGACCGTCGACCCGTGCCATCTGCAACTCCTCTACCAGGGCGAGGACCCCTCAGCCGGCGGCGACTACTCGCAACTCCCGTGGCGCCTGGGCCTGCTCACCCAGACCAACAGCAACTGCTGAACCGGCGCCGCCTCGTGGGAGACCGTGGCGGCACGGTCTGCGGCGGGATCGGTGGCGCAGGGGCAGCGTCCACCTTATTATCCGGGCGTGCGAATAGAACATGCCGTGAGACGGCAGTCATGAACGATGCCCACACTGCCGTGCCGGCCACCGTGAGGGCCGCTGCCGGACGCGCCGACGCGCGTACGGTGGCGCGTTTCTTCCGCGCGCTGTCGGATCCGACTCGGCTGCGGCTCCTGGAGTTCGTGCTGAGCGGCGAGCGTACCTCCGCCGAGTGCGTCGCCCACGCCGGGATCTCCCAGCCCCGGGTTTCCGTCCATCTGTCCTGCCTGGTGGCCTGCGGATATGTGACCGCTCGCCGGGACGGCAAGAAGTTGCGCTATTCCATCGGCGACCCGCGGGTGGCGGACCTGATCCGCGCCGCGCGGGCACTGGCCGCCGACCACACCACCGACCTGGACCGCGGCCCCCGCACTCCCGACGTGCCGGGACGGACGTCATGAGCGCGGCAGGAGAAGCTCTCGCGTCCGAACAGCCGCCCGCCTGGCGGTTGCTGCTCGGCTATGTACGGCCGCATCGCTGGACCCTGCTGCTCGGCGCGGTGCTGGAGCTGGTGACCGGCGGCACCGGACTCGCCCTGCCGCTGGTGGCCCGGTCCCTGATCGGCGACCTCGGACACGGCCGTCCCGTCTCCCGCGCGCTGCTGGGCATGTCCGCGCTGGTCATCGCCAACGCGGCGATCGGCGGGCTGGGTTCGTATGTGCTGCGGCGCACCGCCGAATCCGTGGTGCTCGGCGCCCGGCGCGTTCTCTCGTCGCATCTGCTGCGGCTGCGGATCACGGCGGTGGACCACAGCGAGCCAGGCGACCTGATGGCCCGGATCACCTCCGACACCACCTTGCTGCGGCAGGTCACCACCGACTCGCTCGTCGGTCTGGGCACCGGCGGGCTCACTCTGGCCGCCACCCTGGTGATGATGGGCCTCGTCGATCCGGTTCTGCTGACGGTCACCCTGGGCGTGATGCTGGCCGCCGGCGCGGTGATCGGCGTGATCGTGCCGCGCATCAACAAGGCCGCCCGGCGCGCACAGGAAGCGGTGGGTGCGATGGGCGCCTTGCTGGAGCGCATCTTCGGCGCGCTGCGCACCGTGAAGGCGTCCGGCGCCGAGCACCGCGAGGAGCGGACCATCCATGCGGCGGCCGAGGAGTCGTGGCTGCAGAGCGTGCGGGCCGCCAAGTGGTCGGCGCTGGCCGGGAACACAGCGGGCCTGTCCATGCAGGTGGCGTTCATCACCGTGCTCGCGGTGGGCGGTGCCCGGGTCGCGACCAGCGCCATCGATGTCGGCACCCTGGTCGCTTTCCTGCTCTATGTCTTCTACCTCATGTCCCCTATCCAGCAGGTCGTCGGCGCCATCACCCAATACCAGAGCGGTGCGGCGGCCCTGGGCCGGATCCAGGAGGCCCTGCGCCTGCCCGCCGAACCCGCCACTGGGCCCGCGCCGCTGCCCGCGCCGGGCGCCGCACCGGCCGCGCTCGCCTTCGCGGATGTGCACTTCCGGTACGCCGACGATCTGCCGTACGTCCACCACGGGGTGAGCTTCACTGTGCCGCCGCGCGGCATGACCGCGTTCGTCGGCCCCTCCGGCGCGGGCAAGACGACGGTCTTCTCGCTCATCGAGCGGTTCTACGACCCGGTCGCGGGCCGCATCATGCTCGACGGGCGGGACCTGGCCGACTGGGACCTGACCGGCCTGCGGTCCGCCCTCGGCTACGTCGAGCAGGACGCCCCCGTCCTCTCCGGCAGCCTGCGCGACAACCTGCTGCTGGGCAGCCCGGATGCCGACGAGTCGGACCTGCTGCGCGTCGTTAGGACCACCCGCCTCGACGGTGTCGTCGCGCACCTGCCCAAGGGCCTTGACACCCTCGTCGGCCACCGCGGCACCAAGCTGTCCGGTGGTGAGCGCCAGCGCGTCGCCATCGCCCGCGCCCTGCTGCGCCGCCCCCGGCTGCTGCTCCTCGACGAGGCCACCAGCCAGCTCGACGCCGTCAACGAGGCCGCGTTGCGCGACACCGTCACCGACGTCGCCCGCACCACCACCGTCCTGGTCGTCGCCCACCGGCTGTCCACGGTGACGATGGCCGACCGGATCGTCGTCATGGACGCCGGCCGGGTACGCGCGGTGGGCACCCACCGCGAACTCGTGGCCGCCGACCCGCTCTACGCCGAACTCGCCGCCACCCAGTTCCTCGCCACCGCCCACATCGACTGACGACAACGCCGGCTCATGGTGCACGTCGGTCTCCGCTCCTGTCAGCGGCGGCCCAACGAGGTGCTCCCGGAGTTCGTTCCCCGCTGTCAGCGGTTCTTGGGGCCCGGCGTACTCGACAGCTCCGCCATACGGGCGAGGGCGCTGACCCAGAACCGCTGGCGCTGCGGCGTCTGGCCGACCAGATGCGTGGCCCGCAGCTTCGCAGGCAGGTGCCGCAGCAGCCGGGCCACGACCTCGGCGTGCCGCTTGAGCTGGGACACCTCGGCATTGGCGAATATCTGGTGCACCAGGTCGGTGTCGTTGGTGCCTTCGTCGGAGGTGTCGCAGGCGGCGGCGAGACGGGCCTCCCATGCCGCCACGTCACGGGCCAGCTCGCGCAGACCGATACGCGGCGCCTGGTCGGCCGACTCGGCCAGCCGGGCTTCGAGCTGGGTGAGCGGCACCGGGGCGTACTCACCTTCGCCGAGGTAGATCAGGCCGGTCTCCAACGGCTGCCCGCACAGGTGGAGCTTGATGAGGCGCTCCAGGGTCCGCTTGGAGATCCACTCCCGTCCGTCGTCGTCGATGTCGTTCTTCCACCACTCAAGGACGGTCTCGGCGACATCGCCGTAGGTGGCGATCAGCCACTCGTTGGCCGGGATGTCCTGCGGACGCACTTCGTAGCTGATGGTGAAGCGGCTGGCCTGGGCGATGTTGTTGCCGCTGACCTGGAGCTTGCGGCCGAGGTGGTAGGGCGGGTTCTGCAGGGCGACCTGGGCGGTGAGGCCCTCGATGGGCCGCCCGGCCAACGTCCACTCCTGGGTGATCTCCATGAGTTTGGCGAACGTGGCCTTGTCCTTGGGCCGGTTGTACTCGTCCCAGACGATGACCTTGGGAGTGGACCCGGCGAGGGCGCGGGTGAGCAGGGTGTCGAGGGTGCCGTCCGGGGTGGGGATCGGAACGCAGAGGTCCTCGATGTTGGTGACCGGCAGGGAGAAGTAGACGGGGTCTCGCCCGGTCTCCTCCTGGACGACGGTCTTGGTGATCTCCGTCTTGCCGCAGCCGGGCGGGCCCTGGAGCAGCACCGCCCAGTTCTCCCGGACGGCGGCACGCAGGATGCGCCGCACCGGGTCCGCGAGGTCCGCCGGGTTGGCGCAGCCCACGGCTCGGGCGATGCCGTCCAGAATCTCCGTGGTGCGATCCGGCCCTGCCTTGCCGTCCGCCTCGACATCGCGCAGCGTCAGGCGTTGCCCGCCCACCAGAGGCAGTCCCCAGGCCAGCGGGAACCCGGCACGGGCGCAGTCCAGAACGTGCTGGAGGGTGCGCGGGGAGAGCGCGGAGCGCAGCCGCGGGGACAGGCCTGCCCAGATTCGGAAGACACCGGTGAGGTCCCAGTCGGCATAGCGCTCGCTGAGTCTGCTCCGCCACGCCGTGTCGTTCGCGGTGATCCGCAGGGTGACCATGCGGTCCAGCACCGCCAGGTCGCTGCGCCGCGCACTGGTCTCGGAGAGCGACTCGTTGTCGGCGAGAAAGACGCCCACGCAGCCGAGTTTGCGCAGATCGTGCTCACCCAGGGTCCAGTTGCAGGCGATCTGCATCAGCTGAGACTGGATCGTCTCTCCTGCCTGCAACGAGTCGTCGATCAGCAGCACGAAGGGTGTACCGGGAGTGAGCTGACGCATCAGCAGCTGGGTGAGGACCAGTTCGCCGCTGTGCTGGTCCCGTACCGGCGCGTTGACCAGGAGATCGTCCGGAGTGAGGTTGGCCGCGGGAATGAGGACCACCTGAGTGCCGGGGTGGGCCTGGGGGACATGGGAGAGGAACGTGGATGTCTTTCCTACGCCGTGTTCTCCGAACACCTGCCCGGTCTGCCCCATGGCGATCATGGCGTCGATGAACTGCCCGAGCCGACTGCCCGCCGGTGCCGTCGCCCGAGCGTCCTGCCCGTCCGTACCGGCGTTCCGCTCGGTCGTTGGGACGTCCTGTCCGATGCTGGCGCTGCTCACGGTGGTGCTCTCTCCTTCGCGTAGGGGCCGGATACGGCCCGGCAGCCGGTGCTCTCAGGCGCGGATGTCCGCCGCATCTGCGCGCCGGCCGCCCATGGGCCCGATGACCTGATGGCCCAGTGACCTGGGAATCCGACGACGTCAGCTGTCGCCGGTGGCGACCCGGTGGCAGGCCATCGGGGGTTCGTGGCGTTCCGGCCAGTCGCTGCCGCCGTCCGTGATCAGCCAGATCCAGCGGTCGGGGCGGGCTGGAGTGACGGCGGGCGCGAAACCATCGGTCACCATGATCACGGCGTCGGCGCTCGCTTCGAACCGTTTGCCGTCAATCTCCAGACGGCCCTCGACATAGTCCACGACGTGTTGGAAGTCGGTACCGCCACCGCCGCGTACGCGCTCACCGGGGACGAAGGGCATCACCGCGCCATCGAAGCTCAGCCAGTGGGTCTCCACCCCGTCGGTACTGCCGACCAGGGAGGTGATCCAATCGACGACCTGCTGCGGCATGGAGCCCGAGGTGTCCAGCGCGACGACCACGACCTTGGTGCGCTCCGGACCGCGCCGGGACAGCATCGGCTCGTGCCCGAGCGCCAGCAGCACAGCCCCCTGCTTCTTCGGGTAGATCAGCCGCTCCCCGTCACGCAGTTTGGACGCGAGGGTGTCCGAGAGCCAGCGCTTCCACCACTCCACGCGGCGCGTCTTCGGCGTCTCGCCGCGCAAGGCGGCCAGCCCGAGCCGGCTCCACATCTTGCTCAGCCGTTCGCTGTCGGACGCGGAGCGGTCCGCGAGGCCCAGGATCTCGTCCCGGGCGAGACCTCCGGAGCGCAGCGCGGCACGCATGGCCTCGCTCAGCGCCTGGGTCACGACCGACGCGATCGTCTCGGCGTCCGCCGGCAGCCGGCCCGCCGATGCCGTGCCGTCATCGCCCGATGTGAGGTGCACACAGAGCCGAGGCGGTGGCACCGGTGGGTTCCGCATCCGCTTCAGCTCGCCGTAGACCGTCAGGTCGGTGCGTACGAAGTCGCTGTAGTCCCGTGCGACCAGGCCCTGTTCCTCCAGGTCCGCCTGGTAGCGCTCGTGGATCTCATGTGGATCGACGCCGACCTTCTCGCGCCGGGTGCCGCCCTGCCCGTCGGGCACCTGACGGGTGGGCAGCGGCTGGCGAAGCCGCGCCATGGCCACGTGGTTGATGGACACCTCCATGGCGAGCTCGAAGACAGGGTCACACAGCAGCTCCTCCTCCGCGTAGAGATGGCGGTGGATCAGATGACGGGCCTCGTGGAAGAGGACGAAGCGGACCCCGCTCATGCCGATCTCCACGAAGAACCCGGGGTTGTAGAGGAGCAGGCAGATGCCGTCGCCGCCGGCCACCACCGCGGCGGTCGGCACGGCTGAGGTCGGGATCTGGTACGGGCACTTGGAGTAGAGCCAGGAGGCGATCGCGCTCTCCCTGACTCCGAAGTCGAGAAGCGCCGCTTCCTTGAGTGTGCGGCCCGCCTCGACGACCTCCGGGGAGTCCACCTGGCAGGCCAGCAGGGCACGCCGGTCGGTGAGGTCGATGAGCGGTCGCCGCCGCACATCCGCATCCGTGACCCGGGTCATCGCCGGCTCCGACGCCCGGCCGCACGGGCCTGCCGGACGGGCTTGTCGCATACGAGTCCGAGCGATGATCCGATCATCTGCTGATCCTTCTCTTTGTGCATCTCACCTGCGTGGCCGGGGCAGGCCCGACTGCGCCCGGTATCCGCGCAACACCGTGCGCCCGCGTCCTCGGTGATCCCCGTGACCCCCGACATCAAGCTACAGCCGGGGTCTGACAACCCGACCAATCGACCAGGCTCTCCCCGCCGCCCCGCCATCGCCGTCCTTGCCCGTCCTCGCTAGTGCTGTGGCCGGCTCCGCCTCGTGCGCCGAGTGTCAGAGGTCCGGCATACCTTATGACGCACCGTCGGCCATGCCCGCAGCCCAGCGACCGTGCCGACCCGCCCCCGTCCACCCGCCCCGGCCCCGTGAGCCGTACCGCACACACCCTGGAAAGGCCTCCGTGCAACTCGCCGAACACGCCGTGACTGCTGCCGCCTACGCCCTCGCCGACCGCACTCTGACCCGCGCGCTCCTGATCCGCGTACGGGAGGACACGCTCCGGCTCCTGAGCAGCGAATACACTCCGCTCCCCGCCATACTCACCGACGAGGTGCTGGCCTCGGGGGATCCGGAACTGCTCTCGGCGCTCGCCTCGTCGATCATGTCCCGCGGCGATCTTTTCCACCGCCTTGCGGCCCTAGGCGACCCGGCCCTGGCCGTCGAGCTCTACGGTGCGTACATGCTGGCCGGCACCCCGCTCACCCGCAGTCCCGAACAGCGCCGCGCGGTCTGGGAGGGTGCCGCGGCCACCTCGGCCCACCCCGGTTGGCGCGGCAAGGGCGGGCTGGTGACGAAGCTGCTCGCGGCCAAGCATCCGAATCTTCTGCTGCCCGCGCTCGACAGCCCCTTCACAGACCTGGTGACCCATGCTCTGACCAGGACCGGCGACCTCGTCACCGCCGAAGACCAACTGCGCACCTGCCGAGCGGTGCTGGCCCGCGACGGCGTGCCGACCCTCCTCGCGATGGCCGAACCACCCGTCGTGCGCCGCTCGGTCGCCGCCGAGGTACGCCGGGCCTGTGCATCGGCCGTGCCGGACAAGGCGCTTGAGGAGGCGATCAGCAAGGAGCGTACGTCTGGGCTCGGGGCTGCCTTTCCGGCGGCGGAGTCGGTCCGGGACGCACAGGGCGCTCGAAAGCCCGCGGCGGCAGCAGACACGAGCGTCCGGCAGGAGCCGCCGTCGACCCGAACCGCCCGCTCCAAACCGAAGGCCCCTGCCACGACGGACGAGCTGATCGCAAGGCTGCGGGACACGTACGCCAGGCGTTACCTGGTACTGCCGGAAGATCCCGGCGTACTCGACTGGGAGTCGCTGATCGCCGCGCACCGCGAGCGACCGTTCACCGCTGCCGGGCTGGAAACGCTGTGGCAGCAAGAGAGCTGTCCAGAGGAACTCGCCGTGCTGGCCTTCGCCGCGAACTCCGCGCGGACTCCGGCCGGTGCCGTTTACTGGCCGATGCTGACGGCCGTCGGCTCCGGTGCTGACAACGACGAGAGCCTGCGCGTCCTCCTGCCGCCCGGAGTGGCCTGCGGTGCCTTTCCCGTGAACCGCGTCCTGAGCGACATCCGGCCGGCGCGCAACGTCCTGTGGGCACTGCCGCACTCCGACGAGCAGGTGCGCACCGCCCTCACCGCCCACGTGATGCGCCTCGGACCCGACTTCGCGACCTGGCGGGCGCTGTACGCCCTCCTGCCGCGCTTTGGCGGATCGGTACCCGAACTCATCGACGCCGCACTGCACGACGCACCCAAGCACCAGGACAAGGCCTGGCCCAAGCCGCTTGGCCCGGAGTTCCCGCACCGTCGGAGCTCCGTCGGCAGAACCGGCTGGCTGCACCTGTTCGAACGGGCCGACGCGGCGACCCAGCACGCCCTCAGCGAGCACATGGACGGCCGCACCATCCAGTACCTGCTGTTGTGGCACCACCCCGATCCCGCGCTGCGCGACCACCTCGTCCGCACACACGGGACAGCCATCCTCGCGGGCCTCGCGTCCCACTGGAACACCCCGGCCGAGGTGATCGAGCAGCTGATCCCGTACGACGACCCCGAGGTCAACGCCGCGCTCTTCCTCTACACCAACCTCACCGACGCACAGCGCCGTCACATCCTGGCCGGCCGGCGCTGGGCCAGCGGGGACGCCACCGCCGCCGGCGAGCACCTGCCGCTCACGGCCGCACTCGTCGACGGCCTACGCGAGAGCGCACGGCGCAACTGGCTCCTGCCGGTCTGCGAGTCCGGCGATCCCACGCTGTGCCGCGTGCTCCTCGGCAGTCCACGCGTCAAGGTCCACACCCAGGCACAGCAACTCCACATGCTGGTGCGCCTCTGGGAGCGGCAGGGCCCCCAAGAGGTACGGGCGTTGCTGGACGAGACCGACTTCCCCGGCCGCAGGCCGGGCAAGCACCCGCTGCCGCCGCAGGTCCTGAAGACGGCACGCCAGGCTCTGGATGCGGCCGACGGACTCGCGGTGCTCCGTGCCGAGCAGGCCGAAGCCTCGGCCCCGGCAGGGCAGGCGGAATTCCTGCGCGTGCACGGAATGGGCCCGCAGGGCGACGAGTTGGCGAGGTCGCTCGGTCTCTGGAGGGAGGAGAACGGCCCGGAGCCGGTGCCGTGGGCGGCCCTCATCGCCGCGCACCACACCCAGCCGCTCCACGACCGGCTCCTGGTCGGGCTGGCGGAGTTGGATGACTGTCCGGACGAGCTCACGGCAGCCGCCGTGCCGGCCCGGCTCCGGCTATCGCACAGCTCGTACTCGCCGCGCCGCGGCAGCCGGCCGCCCACGGTGTCCGAGATGCTGAAGAAGCTTCCGCTGCCGGTCCACGACGGCAAGAACCGCTGGCTGACCAGCGCCTACGAAGCGGGCCACCTCACCTTGTCCGAGATCCTGCAAGACGCCTTCCCCGCGAAGGCATGCGCGGCGTTCCTCGGCAGATCGCTCGGCCCGGCACCGGAAAGCCGACCCGTCACCGAGGACATCCGGCAGACCCGGCTCGCCGTCGCCGAACTCGCCCGGCGACACCTCGGCGACGACCCCGAGGCATGGGCGTTGACACTGAGCCTGATACCCGGGTTCGAGGGGACACTGCCTCAGCTGCTGGCCACCGCGGGGGCGGTCCTCAGCTGAGGCGTCCGGGTGCGCCGCGGCCGACCGGCTGTCACCGGCGGCGGCCGGCACCCACCGGTGACGACACCCTTCCGGCGAGCGCAGCCCCGGTCCGGCCCGCGCCGCACCCGATCACGCGAGGTCTCCCGTGTCACACCCCCGCTCGGGAGACAAACGTGATCACGGCCAGGCGCACCGGACCGCTCAGGCGTACCCGCAGGTCCCGCACTCCCGCCGCGGTGAAGTCCGCGCTGTGCCTGGCGTACTGGTAGGGCCCGCCGATGTCCTCGATCCGCAGCGTGCTGTCCCCCACCTCGATCACGCCCGCTCCCGCGGCCTCGACCACCACACCGCACACTCCTTCGGCGCCGAAGTCGCAGTTCGTGAAGAGGAGTTCGCCGCCGTCCTGGCCGGCGGGCGTCACGCTGTCGCCGTCCGTGCGGGTGCGGTCGACGAGCACGGTGCCGCGCTGCTCGTCGTAGTCAGCCGCTTGCAGGCCCTGTGCGGCGGCCGGGCGGGGTGCGGGCGCCTCACCTTCGATGGTCAGCCGGGTGACCAGCCGGATGTCGGCACTGGAGGCGCCGGTCTGGATCTCGTACGTGCCCGGGCCGACGGTCCAGCGCCCGTGCGCCACATCCCAGTAACCGAGGTCGGCCAGCGGCACCTCGAACTCCAGGCGGACGGCCGAGCCTGAGGCCAGGGCGACACGGCGGTGCGCGACGAGCTGCCGCACCGGCCGCGGCACCGAAGTACGAGGCGGGTGCACATAGACCTGCGCGGCCTCATCCGCGTCGCGGGTGCCCGTGTTGCGCACGGTCAACGCCACCCGCACCGTGTCCTCGGCCCGGGCCGCCGTCAGGTCCTGGTAGGCGAAGCTGCTGTAGCCCAGGCCGTGCCCGAACGGATAGAGGGGCGTTGCGCCGGAGTAGAGGTAGGTCTGGCGGGACCCGATGATGTCGTAGTCGAGCAGATCGGGAAGGTCCGCGTCCGAGGCGTACCAGGTCTGCGGGAGACGGCCCGCCGGCGACACGTCGCCGGCCAGCACCCGGGCGAGCGCACAGCCGGCCGCCTGCCCCCCGTGCGCGGACCAGAGCAGCGCGGGCAGTTCGGCGTCGGCGTCCGGGACGGCGTACGGGTAGCTGGAGACCAGGACCAGGGCGGTGCGGGGGTTCACGGCCCGTGCCGCGCGCCACAGCCCGCTCTGCTGGGCCGGCAGGTCGAGGGTCGTACGGTCCTCGGTCTCCCGTCCGTTGATGTGCGGATCGTTCCCCGCGACCACGATCACCACGTCGGCGCCGGCGGCAGCGCGGGCCACCGCTTCCGCGCCGCGTTCGACGATGTCGAGCGTGAAGACGGTGCCCGTCTCTTCCACCCGCACGCCGTCCGCACCGGCCAGGAGGTATCCGTCCGAGGCGGTGTGCCGGATGAGGTGGCCGTCGCCGTGCGCCTCGGCGGTGAACGTCTCCCGTACGATCCAGCCGCCCGGCTGGGCGGCCGAAGCCCGCAGGAACCCGTCGTCGGCCACCGACAGGTAGCGGCCGTCGGGTGCGCGCAGCGTCAGGACGCCGCCGCCCCAGTCGATCAGGGCGAGTTCGGCGGGCTCGGTACCGCAGGTCAGGGGTGGCGCGTCGGGACGGTCCGCGAGGGGCGCCAGTTCCCGGTCGCCGTCGGCGCCGCCCACCCGCCGCTCCTCGGCGTCGTCCACCGGCACCTGGAGCCAGCCGTCGGCACACCGTATCCGGACCCGGTCCACGCCCTCGGTGAACGTCACATGCTGGGCACCGAACCTCTCACGCAGTCCGACCAGAGGTGTCGAACGGCGCAGCAGCGTGCCGCTGTACCAGTCGGTCTTGCACTCGTCGGCGAGCAGGCCGACGACCGCGATGCGGGTGTCCGCGGCCAGCGGCAGCAACCCGTCGTTCTTGAGGAGGACCACGGCCTGTTCGGCCGCTTCGCGGGCCAGCGAACGGTGTTCCTCGGTGTCGAAGTCCCGCACGTCGGCGAACGGGTCGCACTCCTCGAACTCGCCGAGCCTGGCTCGGACGGACAGTTGCCGCCGCACCGCCGCGTCGATCTCGGCCCTGGAGACGAGCCCCTGGTCCAGAGCGCGGCGCACCCGGCCGGTCATGATCGAGGAGTCGCTCCCGTGGTCCGTGAAGCTGTCGACGCCTGCGATCAGCGCCGCGGCGGTAGCCTCCTCGTGAGTGTCGTAATACGCCTGCGAATCGGCAAGATTGCTGGGCGCACCGGCGTCGGAACAGATCAGCAGCTCGGCGTCGGTCCAGGTACGCAACTGGCGCCGCAGATGGGGCGAGAGGTGGTTCGGGCGGCCGTTGACGAGGTTGTAGGCGGGCATCACACCCGCCACGGCTCCCGCTTGGACGGGAGCGCGAAAGGCCCGCAGGTCGTACTCGTGCAGCACCCGCGGGCGCACCGACGAGGAGGTGGTGTCCCGGTGGGTCTCGTTGTTGTGGGCGAGCCAGTGCTTGAGGACCGGTGCGGTGCGCCAGAACGTGGGATGGTCGCCGCGCAGGCCGCGGGTGAAGGCGGTGGCCATGGCCGCCGTGAGGTGCGGGTCCTCGGCGTAGCCCTCCTCGTTCCGCCCCCACCAGGGGTGCCGGAGCAGGTTCACGGTGGGCGCCCACACGTTGAAGCCGATCTGGTCGTCGCGGGCGCGCATGGCGCGGACTTCGGCGGAGACGGCGTCGCCGACCCGGCGCACCAACTCGTCGTTCCAGGTCGCGCCGAGGCCCACGGCCTGGGGGAACACGGTTGCCGGGCCCATCCATGCCACACCGTGCAGGGCCTCCTGTCCGGTGCGGAAGTCAGCGAGACCAAGGCGCTCGACGGCGGGCGTGCACTGGTGGAGCAGCGCGATGCGTTCCTCCAGCGTGAGACGCTCCAGCAGCTCTTCGATGCGCTGGTCGAAGCGGTGCACGGCGTGCTGGTCCGGTGCGGGTGTGTCGGTCACGTGCGGCTCCCGAGGCAGTGTAGAGATCCATTGAAGCGCTTCGACAATGCATCCTCACAACCCAGGGTCGTCAGGAACAGTGCGCGACAGACTAATGAGAAATGTCGGCACTGAAGCCTTGTAGGCGTGGAAGCGCTCCCATACCCTCTCGCTGATTGAAGCGCTTCGACACATCACTAGCTCAGCAGTTCCACGAAGGGGTGCCGCACATGACGCCGAACTCAACCTTTGCTCCCGGCCTCGGCCGGAGAAGGTTCCTCGCCTCCGCAGCGGCGACCGCTGCCGCGGTGGTGGGCGGAATGCCCCTGCTCACCGCGTGCGGCGGCTCGGACAGCGGTAGCGAGGGGGGAACCACCTCGGGCAAGACGGCCGACAAGCTGCTGCCGACGTTCGTGGCCAGCAGCGTCGCCAAGCCGGACATTGCGTCCAAGAACGGCTCCGCGGCCGGATTCACCGGCAAGGTCGAGCTCGCCGGCCTCGCTTCCTCGGTCCCGAACAAACTCGGCACCGGCACCTCCTTCAAGATCATGTCGCCGTTCTGGGGCTCCCCGCCGAAGGCCGGCTGCGCCTACTACACGGCGCTGGACAAGGCCGCCGGCACCAAGATCACCTGGCAGAACCAGGATGGCAACACCTATGGCGAGAAGCTCGGTGCGATCCTCGCTTCCAGCTCCATACCCGACATGGTGGTGATACCGGGCTGGGAGCTGGTCGGCAAGATCGCGAACGCGATCGGTTCGAAGTTCATGGACCTCGGCCCGTACCTGGCCGGCGACAAGGCGAAGAAGTACCCCAACCTGGCCGCGATCCCCTCCGACTCCTGGCAGACCGGTATCTTCAACGGCGCACTGCGCGGCGTTCCGATGCCCTCCGCCCGTTCCACCTTCATCGTGCCGTACTACCGCAAGGACATCTTCGACAAGAAGGGCTACACCGTCCCCAAGTCGGCGGACGAGTTCCTCTCCTGGGCCAAGGAAGCCACCAGCGCCAAGGCCAAGGTGTACGCCTGCGACGACATGACCTGGACCGGCTTCAACATCTTCGGGGTCCGGGCCTCCGGTTCGATCGGCTGGAACATGGTCGACGGCAAGGTGACCTACCGCATCGAGCAGCCCGAGTACCTGGAGGCGCTGGAGTGGACCCGCAAGCTGTTCGACGCGGGCGTGGTGCACCCCGACGGCAAGGCCAGGTCCGGTGACTCCGGCCAGCGGTTCACCGCGGGCCAGGTGCTCGTCTACAACAACGACATGTCCCACTGGTACGGCAAGACCGCCGAACAGGCCGCGTCCAACCCGGACTTCATCATCGACGGCATGGACATCTTCGGCGCCGACGGCGGCGACCCGACGCTCTACGCGGGCCAGCCCGCCACCATCTGGTCCTTCGTCCGCAAGGGCGCTTCCAAGGCGACGGTCGAGAACGCTCTCGCCGCAGCCGACTTCGCCGCCGCCCCGTACGGCACCAAGGAGCGGATGCTCGTCGACTACGGCGTCGAAGGCACCCACTACACGGTGAAGAAGGGTGTCCCGGTCAAGACCGACCAGGGCAACACCGAGGTCATCAACGCCTGGGTGATGCTGTCCGCGCCCGCCCCGTACTTCGCCCACCCCGACTACCCCGACATCGCGCGCAAGCAGGTCGAGTGGGAGCAGCGGATGGGCGCCTTCGCCAAGAAGACTTCCACCTACGGCATGACCATCACCGAGCCGGCCCGTTACGCCAGCCTCTCCAGCCAGTTCGAGCAGCTGGAGATCGACTACGTGCGCGGCAACAAGAAGCTCTCCGATGTCCAGCAGGCCATCTCCACCTGGAAGTCCTCCGGCGGCGACAAGCTGCGCGACTGGTACAAGAAGCTCATCGACAAGAACGGCAGCGGCAACTGATGTCTCTTACGGCCGGGAGCAGGCCCGAGAAAGGGAAGCCGCCGCAGGCGCAGGCCGGCGCTCCCAGCCCCGCGGACGGCAGCACAGCGCGGACCGGTCCGGTCACCGAGGCCGCGGTCGTCGACACGACCGCGGACCTCGGTCCGGCGGACCGGCCCGCGGTCCGCCGGCGGACCGGCAAGGTCTCCTGGCGGGTCCGGCTGCACCGTGACCGCACGCTGATCCTGATGACGCTGCCCGCCATCGGGCTGCTCCTGCTCTTCAACTACATACCGCTGCTCGGCAACATCGTCGCCTTCCAGGACTACGACCCGTATGTCTCCAGCAACGGCATCACGGCGATCTTCCACAGTCCCTGGGTCGGCTTCGAGCAGTTCTCAAGGATGGTCGACGACCCGCTGTTCTGGGACGCGATAAAGAACACGGTGGTCCTCTTCGCGATCCAGCTGGTGCTGTTCTTCCCGATACCGATCGCACTCGCGCTGGTCATCAACAGTGTGATCAGACCCCGGGTGCGGGCCGTCGCCCAGGCGATCATGTATCTGCCGCACTTCTTCTCCTGGGTCCTCGTCGTCACCGTCTTCCAGCAGATCCTCGGCGGGGCGGGCATCATCGCCCAGATCCTGGAGAACCACGGGGCGCACGGCTTCGACCTGATGACGAACGCGAGCCTGTTCAAGTACCTGGTCACCGCGCAGTCGGTCTGGAAGGACGCGGGCTGGGGCATCATCGTCTTCCTCGCCGCGCTCGCCGCGGTCAGCACCGACCTGTACGAGGCGGCTGCCATGGACGGCGCGAACCGGTGGCGCCGCATGTGGCACGTCACGCTGCCCGCCCTGCGTCCGGTGATCGCGCTGCTGCTCGTACTGCGGGTGGGCGACGCGCTCAGTGTCGGCTTCGAGCAGTTCCTGCTGCAGCGCAACGCGGTCGGCGCGGGCGCCAGCGAAGTCCTCGACACCTATGTGTGGAACATCGGCATTCAGAACGGCGACTTCAGTTACGCGGCTGCGGTCGGTCTCATCAAGGGAGTCATCGGAATCTGCCTCGTCCTTGGCGCGAACAAGTTCGCGCATCTGCTCGGCGAACAGGGGGTGTACCAGAAGTGAGTCTCAACACGCAGCTCATCCGCAGCCTCAAAGCTCCCGGACGTCCGGTGTGGGAGGAGGAGCCGGGCAAGGCCGGGCTCACCCTGAAGAGCGGCTTCCTCGCCCTGTGCTGCCTGGGCGTCCTGGGGCCGCTGTGGATCGTGATCGTCACCAGCCTCTCCCCCAAGCCCGTGATCGACCGGGTGGGCGGTCTTGTGGTGATCCCCCAGGGCGTCACCTTCATCAACTACACCGAGCTGCTCAGCGGCGGCCAGGTCAGCCGGGCGATCACGGTTTCGGTGGGGGTCACCCTCGCCGGCACACTGTTCTCGATGACGGTTTCGGTCCTCGCCGCCTACGGCCTGTCCCGGCCGGGCAGCCTGGGCCACCGGTTCCTGCTGATGGCCCTGATGGCGACCATGTTCTTCGGGGCCGGCCTCATCCCGACCTATCTGCTGGTGCAGTCACTCGGACTCACCGACACCTATCTGGCGCTGATCCTGCCGAGCGCGGTCAGCGTCTTCAACATCCTGGTCCTGCGGTCCTTCTTCATGGGGATCTCGCCCGAACTCACCGAATCCGCCCGGATCGACGGTGCGAGCGACCTGCGCATTCTGCTGACCATCATCATGCCGCTGTCGCGAGCGGTGCTCGCCGTCATCTCGCTGTTCTACGCGGTCGGTTACTGGAGCGCCTGGTTCAACGCCTCCATCTACCTCTCCGACCAGCAGATGATGCCGTTGCAGAACGTGCTGATCCAGCTCGTCCAGAAGAACACCGAGGCGCCCACCGGCCTGCAACAGGCGGTCCACACCGGCCAGCTCTCCCCACTCGGGCTGCAGATGGCCGTCATGGTGCTCGCGCTGATCCCGGTCGCCATCGCCTCGCCCTTCGTCCAGAAGCACTTCAAGAAGGGGATGCTGACCGGCGCTGTGAAGGGGTGAGCGCGGCCGGGCACCGGCCCGCGCGCACCCCTTCGCCCCATTCGGCCCGACTCCCTCGCCTCAAGGAAGAGCCCACCCGTGATCACCCCCGACGGCCGCATCCTCTTCGGCGGCGACTACAACCCCGAGCAGTGGCCCGAGGAGATATGGGCCGACGACGTGCGCCTCATGAAGGACGCCGGCGTCAACTCCGTCACGCTTGGCGTGTTCTCCTGGGCGAAGCTGGAACCGCGTCCAGGGGCCAGGGAGTTCGGCTGGCTCGACCGTGTGATGGACCTGATGCACGAGCACGGCATCGGCGTCGTCCTCGCGACACCGACCGCCTCCCCTCCCCCGTGGCTGGGCAGGCTGTACCCGCAGACCCTGCCGCGCGACGAGAACGGGCAGATCGTGTGGTGGGGTTCGCGCCAGCAGTTCTCGCACTCAAGCCCGGTCTACCGGCGCTACGCGGCGGCCATCACCGAAGACCTCGCCGTGCGCTACGGCCACCACCCGGCGCTGCGCATGTGGCACATCAACAACGAATACTGCACCTTCGACTACGGCGACGAGGCAGCGCGCGCGTTCCGGATCTGGCTCAGGACCAAGTACTCCGACGTCGACACCCTCAACGAGGCCTGGGGCACGGCTTTTTGGAGTCAGCACGTGGACTCCTGGGACGATGTGATCCCGCCGCGCCGCGCCCAGTACATGCGCAATCCCGCGCAGGTGCTCGACTTCCGCCGCTTCACCTCGGACGCGCTCATGGAGTGCTACGTCGCCGAGCGCGATCTGGTCCGCCGCCACACCCCCGGCGCCATCCCGGTCACGACGAACTTCATGCCGCTGTGGACCGGCCAGGACGCCTGGGCATGGTCGGCGCAGGAGGACGTCGTCTCGGTCGATGTCTACCCGGACCCGAAAGATCCACTCGGCGGCCAGTACAACGCGATGATCGCCGATATGACGCGCGGCCAGGCGGGCGGCCCGTGGATGCTGATGGAGCAGGCGGCGGGCGCCGTGAACTGGCGCGGCGTCAACCACCCCAAGCCCGCGGGCCTGGGCCGGCTCTGGTCCCTACAGGCCGTGGCGCACGGAGCGGACGCCATCTGCTACTTCCAGTGGCGGCAGTCCCGGCAGGGCGCGGAGAAGTTCCATTCGGGAATGGTCGGCCACGCGGGCGAGCAGGGCCGGATGTTCCAGGAGGTCAAGCGGCTCGGAAGCGAACTCGACGGCATCAGCGACAAGGTGACGGGCGCCCACACCCCCGCCGACGTCACCGTCCTGCACGACTGGCACTCCTGGTGGGCGGGCGGCCAGGACGGCAGGCCCTCCGCGCTGGTCTCCTACGAGGAGGTGGTCCGCGCCTGGCACCGCGCCCTGTGGGAGGCGCACCTGCCCGTGGACTTCTCACATCCCGAGCACGACCTGTCGGCCTACCGGATGGTGGTCGTACCGCACCTGTACCTGCTGACGGACGCGGCCATCGACAACCTGGTCTCCTATGTCCGGGCCGGCGGCACCCTGGTGTGCGGTTTCTTCACCGGTGTGGCCGACGGCGACGACCGGGTCAGGCCCGGCGGCATGGACGAAAGGCTCCGGGACCTCCTGGGCATCCGCACCGTGCACGAGTGGTGGCCGCTCGACGCCGAAGACACCGTCGACTGCGGTCGCTTCCAGGGCACGCTGTGGTCGGAGGAGCTGACCGCGGCTGCCGACACGGAGGTCGTCACCGCCTACCGCGGCGGCGAACTCGACGGCCACCCGGCCGTGGTGCGCCACGGTCGCGCCTGGTATCTGTCCACCCTGCCCGAGCCGGACGCCCTGAGCCACCTGCTGGCCTCGGCAGCCACCGAAGCCGGCATACGTCCCCCGGTCGCGGGGCTGCCCCCGGGCGTGGAGGCCGTACGCCGCGGTGATGTGCTCTTCCTGCTCAACCACGACCGCAAGGCGAGGGACGTCGAACTGCCCGCCGGCTACCACCGCGACCTTCTGACCGGCGTGGTCCACTCGGGATCCGTCCGGCTGGACCGGTACGGCGTGGCCGTGCTCGCTCCGCAGACCGCCGAGGACGGTCCCGTGTCCAACACCGGCGCCGGACGGCCGTGACCACGTCACACGGTCCTGCCGGCCAGCCCGTCTGACGCCTCTCACGCCATCCGCTGGGCCCCGTCCTGGATGGCCTCACGGATGCGGTGGTAGGTGCCGCAGCGGCAGATGTTGCGGATCGCGTCGAGGTCCTCCTCGGTGATCTCGCGACCCTCCTCGCGGGTCCTGCGCGACCATGGCCACCGCCGCCATGATCTGCCCGGGCTGGCAGTAGCCGCACTGGGCGACGTCGTGGTCCAGCCAGGCCTCCTGCATGGGGTGCAGGTCGGCTTGCCGACGGGTCGGCGCAGGCCCTCGATGGTGGTGACCTCGTCGTCGGAGCCGATGTCCTTGACCTGCACCGAGCACGGGTTGAACGCCTTGCCGTTGATGTGGCTGGTGCAGGCCCGGCAGACCTCGCAGGCCGCAGCCGTACTTGGGTCCGGTGACGCCGAGCAGGTCGCGCAGCACCCACAGGAGCCGCACGTCGTCCTCGACGTCGACCGTGACCCGCTCGCCGTTGAGAATGAAGGTGTGTGTGGGCACGTCGATCGGCTCCCGTACTCCTTCACCTTCGCGTCAGGCGTGGTGCTGAGGCCGTCGGTGGGCGACTGCGGGAATCGGGCGGCGTCGGTGGGCAGCGGCTCGAAGCCGCAGCGCGCCGCGTGGTTGATGGGGAACTCCGCGAGGTCGGCGATCGGTGCCGGTGGCGCGGGCGTAGGCGCAGGCGACGGCGGCCATGGCGGCGGCCACGCCGAGCTCGCCCGCGCCGCCCGGGCTGTCCGGTCGTCGGCGGCATGACGATGATCTCCAGCTCCGGCGGGGTGTTCCACTGCCGGGTGTAGAAGTAGTCGTCCCAGCTGCCCTCGAGGAAGTGGCCGTCCTTCAGGTGCAGGCTGGAGGTGAGCGCGAGCGCGATGCCGTCCATGATGCCGCCCATCATCTGGGCCTCGAGGCCGCGCGGGTTGACGGCGCAGCCCGACGTCGACGGCGCACACGACCTTGGTGACCCGCGGCCCGGTGTACGCCTCGCCCTGCACCTGCCGGTTCGACGGTCTGCGGGCGGCAGTCGATCTCCGCCAGCGCGGCGACCACGCCGTGGTACTCGGGGTGCAGCGGCGATGCCCTGCGCGCTGCCCTGCGGGCATCTCGCGGCCCCAGTCACCGGCCTCGGCGACCTTCTCCAGCACCGCGCGGGCCCGCTCGTCCTTGAGGAACTCGCGCCGGAACGGTACGGGTCCTTGCCCATCTCCTTCGCCAGCTGGTCGACGATCAGCTCCTGCGCGCAGCGCACGTTGGGCGAGTAGATGTTGCGCATGCTGCCGGTGTTGAAGCCCTTGTCGACCTCGTTGAGCAGCTGGGTCGTGACGCCGAAGTTGTAGGGCGACTGCTGGGTGAGGTCGAAGATCGTCTCGGAGAAGCCGAGTCGCCGACCGGCAGCTTGGCCGCCAGCGGCGGTGATGATCTCGCCGAGGCCGTGGGTGAAGTCGGTGCCGACGCTGGTGTGCCGCTGCTCGTAGGTCAGGACCTTGCCCGCCAGCGTATGGTGGCGCGGACCCGCGACGGTCGACATCGGGTGCGTGCGGCCCTGCCGGAAGTCGTCCGTGCGGTGCCACATCAGCTTGACGGGCTTGCCCATCGCCTGCGAGACCTCGGCGGCCTCGAGCGCGGCGTCGGAGAACAGCTTGCGGCCGAACGAGCCGCCGCCCTCGGTGACGTGCACCGTGACGGCGTCCTGCGGCAGGCCCAGCTTCTGTCGCGATCGTCTGCTGGGCCACGATCGGGCGACTTCAGCGCCGCCCCAGATCTCGGCGCGGTCGCCGCGGACGTCGGCGACCGCGCAGTTGGGCTCCAGGGCGCAGTTGCTGGCGAAGCAGAAGGTGAAGTCGACCTCGACGGTCTTCGTCAGCGGGCCCGCTTCGGCACGGCCAGCGGGATCTCGGCCGTCTCAGCTCCCGCAGCACGTCCGTCGTCGGACTTGCCGTCCTCGGTGCCCGGCGCCCCAGTCGACGTCGCAGGGCGCGGACCGCGTCGATGCACTGGCCGAAGGTCCGGCCGCGCACCGCGACGCCGGTGGAGACGACCGCGACGTCGGTGATGCCCGGCATGGCCGCGACGTCGGCCTTGTTGCGCACGGACCCGACCGTGCCGTTGATGGTCGGCGGCCGGCAGACCATGGTCGGCAGCGCGTCCGGGCACGTCGAGGTCCATGGCGAACTTCTTGCGCCCGGTGACGCTGCCAGCGGCGTCGATCCGGTTGCGCGGCGTGCCGATGACCTTGAACTCCGAGCGCTCCTTGAGGGTCCACGGCGACCTGCTTCGTCGATCGACGCTCGGCCGCCTTCGCCGCCAGCGCGCCGTAGCCGGTGCGCTTGCCCGCGCGGTGAGTGATGACGCCGGCGCGGGTGGTCAGGTTGGCGACGGCCTCGCCGAGTTCGGCGGCGGCGGCCTCGCAGCAGCCGGCCGCGGGCGATGGCGGCGGCGACCCGGATCGGGGTGAAGGTGGAGATGGTGGTGTTCGAGCCGCCGGTGAGCTGGTTGAAGAGCAGCTCGGGACGGGCGTCGGCCAGGCGTGACGCGCACCTTGTCCAGCGGCACGTCCATCTCCTCGGCGATGATCATCGCGCTGGAGGTGGTGATGCCCTGGCCGACCTCGGCCCGCGGCAGGTCGAAGGAGACCGTGCCGTCCTCGTGGACCTTGACGGTGATGAGGTTGGCGGTGGGCAGCGGCCGCGTCCGTCAGCATGTCGTTGAGGTCGATGATCTCGGCGACCTGGGCGGGGACGGCAAGGCCGCCGCGGGCGGCGCCAGCGCGGCCTCCCCGATCTGCGCAGCGGCGACCAGGGTGGGCGCCGCGAGCACGAAGCCGAGGAACGTCCTGCGTTCCATGTGGCCTCCTTGCCCTCCCTGCCGATCGGACACCCCGGATCGCTGCTCGTCTGCCATGCCACAGCCCTCGGTCGACTCAGAACTCCCGTGCGGCGTACAAGGTGTCATGCCGGGGACATCAGTGGTGAGGGGTGGGTGCCACGCATTCACACCGGGACCACATATTCACACCGAGAGCACAGAAATTCCGGGCCGGACCGCAGGAGCACGGCCCCGGGCGTGGACGGCGCCCTGCCCTGCGGCCCGTCAAGGAGCCGCGGGACGGGCGGTTACCGGCCGTGCGCCCGTACCAGGTCGGCGACGATCCGGTCCGGGTCGGCGACCAGATCGGCGGGGCGTCCACCGCGCCAGGCGACGGCGGCCCCGCCCGCCTCGACGAGCGCACCGCGCGTCGCGCCGGGATCGGTGACGTCGATGCCGATGGCGCGGATGCCGAGCAGATCGGGCTCGGGCTGCCAGGGGCTTGGCACCGTGTCGGAGTCGAAGCTGAAGACCTCGATGACGGTGCTCCCCGCACGGAAGTACGTGATGAGGAAGCCTCGTTCGTCCGCGGCTCGCTGATCCAGCTGACCGACCACCGGGATGCCGAGCGTGTCACGGTAGTAGGCAAGCGCGCGGTCCAGGTCGGAGACGGTGACCGCGACATGGTCGAAGCGCGGCTCACCGTCCCAGCCGGCGCCCAGGCTCGCCTCCTCCTCGGCCGCGAGCTCGGCCGACCAGAGCGGCTGGTACTGCAGCGGTCCCGACACGAATTCCAGGTGCGCGCCGTCCGGGTCGGCGAAGAAGGTGATGCGCACCCCGCCGAAGGCGTCGAGCGGCTGGAGGCGGATCTCCACGCCGGCCTCCACCAGCTTGGCGAGACGGCTGTCGACCTCGTCGACCTTGAGCCCGAAGTGCCTGAAGCCGCACTGCAGGTCGTCGCCCGCCCAACCGCTCGGCGTACCGCCCGGTCCGATCTCGACCAGCTTGACGCGGGCCGCGCCGGCCTGCATCACCAGTGTGTCGCCACCGCTGTCGGCGGCCACCGGTGTGAAGCCCAGCAGTCCTCCGTAGAACTCCTGGGAGCGGGTGAGGTCGCGCACTCCGATCTCGACGTGCGACATGACGGCCATGTGAGGTTCCTCTTCCGTGTGGGTACTGCCCGGCTTGGGTGTGGTGCTGCCCGGCCGGCGCCCTGGACCACCGCCACCGGAGCGAACCCTTGACTCAGGGCCCTCGGTGCTGCCTCGTCGGCCGCGGGTGCCATCGTGGACCGGGGAGATAACGGGCCTGGTGCCGATCGGCCGGCGCACGCCCGGAGCACGCCGTGCTCAGCCGTCCGCGACCGGGACGCCCAGGCCCTCCAGGACGACGGCGCCCGGCAGTTCGGCCAGTGCCTTGCCCGGCACGATGAGCTTGCCGCGGCGCGCCCGCTGCCGATCAGGGCGTAGGGCAGCGTCGGCGACGGCCGAGTCCACCAGCACCGGCCAGCCGGCGGGCAGGCCGATGGGCGTGATGCCGCCGTACTCCATGCCGGTCTGCGCCGACGGCCGTGTCCATCGGCGCGAACGACGCCTTGCGGGCGCCGAGTTGACGGCGCACCACCCCGTTGACGTCCACGCGGGTGTGGAGAGGACGACACAGGCGGCAAGGGTCGTCTCCCCGCCGCGCTTGCCGGCGACCACCACGCAGTTCGCCGACGTGCTCCAGCAGCTCAGGGCCCGTAGTGCTCGACGAAGGCGGCGGTGTCCGCCCATCGCCGGGTCGGTGTCGACGTAGAGCAGCTCCTCGACCGGGACCGCTGCCGCCCCAGTGCCGCACCGCCTCCGCGACCGGAGCGACGAGCAGTGTCCGAGGCAGTCGGCGGCGGGGACGACGGTCGTCGAAATTTCCATGGGACGCGCATGCGCGCACGTTAACAGCCGCCCGGCCGCGGACCGGGCTCAGCGGGCGGGCGGAATCGACACGGCCATGGTCATCCCGCACCGGCCGCGTACCGTCGTTGCGGTAGCCGTGCGGGACCTCGGACTCGAAGGTCGCGGAGGTGCCGGCCGCCACGGTGTGCGCCCGCCGTCGACGACCAGCGTGAGCGTCGCCCGCGCGGACGTGAGCAGTTCGACGGTGCCCGGCGGGTGCGGTCGGAGCGCTGCCGTCACCAGGCATCAGCCGCCAGGACCACAGCTCGAACGGGCCCCGGCGCCTCGGCGCCCACCAGCAGCGTGCGTGTGGCTGCCGGCCTCCGTGGACCACAGCCGCACCGCCTGTTCTCGCCGGCACGAGCCGCACCTGCGGCCCTGCTCGTAGTCGAGCAGGGTGGTGATGCTGACCCCGAGCGCGTCGGCGAGCTTGACGGTGGTGCCCACGCTCGGATTGGTGCGGGCCTGCTCGATCTGGATGATCATGCCCCGGCTGACCCCGGCACGGGCGGCGAGCGCGTCCAGGGTGAAGCCGCGCTCACCGCGCCAGTGCTTGAGGTTGCGGGCGAGCGACTGCGTGAGCTGATCGAGGTCCGTCACAGTCCTCCGTCCGTCCAATATTCTGGATGACAGAGTTCAATAAATTGAACTACGGTGTGGTGCACTTCCGTGTCCACCTCACTGTACTGCGAGGTTTCGACCATGACCGCAGCTCTTCGCCCTGGCCACCAGCCTGCTGTGGGGGCTGGCCGACTTCGGCGGCGGGCTGCTCACCCGCCGCATGTCCGGCACTGACCGTGGTCGTCGTCTCGCAGAGCCGTGGCGGCGGTCGTGCTCGGCGCCGTCGTGGTCGCCACCGGCGGCTGGAGCGAGGCGGGCCGCAGCTGTGGTTCGCGGTGCGGCGCGGGCGTCGTCGGCCCGGTCGCCATGCTCGCCTTCTACAAGGCGCTGGCCCTCGGCCCGATGGGCGTGGTCTCGCCGCTGGCCTCGCTCGGCGCGTGGCCGTGCCGGTCGGCGTCGGGACTCGTGCTGGGCGAGCGGCCCGGGCTGCTGCAGGTCGCCGGGCATCGCCGTGGCGGTGGTCGGGTGTCGTGCTGGCCGGCGGCCCGCGAGCTGCGCGGCGCGCCCGTGCAGCGCCGGACGATCGCCGCTCACCCTCGTCTCGGCGCTGGCGGCTTCGGCGCCGTGATGGCGCTGATCGCGCGAGGCGTCCACGACCGTCGACGGGGCTCTTCCTCGCGCTGTTCGTGCAGCGGGTGTCGCAATGTCGCCGTCGGGCGGCGCGGCGCTGGCCGTCTCGGTGCGCGGGGCGGTCCGGCGCTGCCCGAGGACGGCGGGGCCGCGGCCGTCGTGCGTGCCCTGCCCGCGCTCGCCTTCGTCGGCCTCGCCGACGTCGCCGCCAACGGCACCTACGCGATGGCCGCCCACCTCGGCCCGGTGACCGTGGCGGCGGTGCTGGCCTCGCTCTACCCGGTCGTCACCGCGCTCGCCGCGCGCGGCGTGCTCAGCGAGCGGCTGCGCGGCGACGCAGGCGGCGGGCGCCGGGCTCGCGCTGATCGGCGCGGTCCTGCTGGCATCGGGCTGACCTCGGCCATCCGCCCACGACGGCGCTACGCGCTCGGACGCTACCAACCGGCCGAGGCTGTCTCCCGCCTGCGAAAGGTCTCCGTTTGTGATGGTCGCCGCGGTCGCCGCCGCGTCCGTGGCCCCGGTGCCGTCCGTGTCGTCGAGGTCCCCGAGGACCCGCAGCCGATCGAGGTCATCGAGTCCAGGCTGGCCACCGCGAGCAGCTGTTCGGCGGTCATGCCCTCCGGGATCGGTTCCGGCGCTGGCGTGCGCAGCGGTGGCTGCCAACCCGTCGCCGCGTCCCAGCGCCGCACCACCCGAGCGGGCGCCCCGGCGACCACCGAGCAGTCGGGCACCACCCCACGCACCACCGCTCCGGCCGCCACCACCACGTTCCGCCCGATCACCGCTCCGGGCAGGATCACCGCTCCGGTGCCGATCCAGGAGCCGGGCCCGATCTTCACCGGTTCCATGCGCGGCCACTGCCTGCCGATGGGCTGGTGCGGATCGTCGTACGAGTGGTTCGTGGAGGTGACGTAGACATAGGGGCCGAAGTAGCAGTCGGAGCCGATGGTCACCTCGGCACCGGCGACCACATGGCTGCCGCGCCCGAGGACCACGCCGTCACCGATGCGCAGCAGCGGCTCGGGACCGAGGTCCAGGCCGGGCACCAGGCCCGCGGTGAGAGTGACCTGCTCCGCGATGATGCAGTACGAACCGAGGTGGATCCACGGCTCGCCGAAGATCGTGCCCTGCGGGAACGCCAGCTGCGTGGCCGCGCCGAACGAGCCGAACCGCAGCCGCCCCGGATGCTGTCTGGTCACCGTCCCCATCCGCTGGACCCATGACCAGCCGGCGTGGACGGTGAGCTGCGCGAGGCGGTGTCCCCACGCGGCCGGGGACGAGAACACGTTCTTGCTCTTCAGCACCCGCTCACCGTACTCAGCGCCGCGCCGGGCCCTAAGAGGGGCGTCCTGTGATCTTCACCCCACCCGGCTCCGGCGAGCACCTCCGATTCCCGGTCAGGAAGTCGCCGGCAACGTCGCGACCGTGCTGACCGCCCGGCGCCGCCCAGCCTGAGGACAAAGCCAAAGACACCCCCCGGCGTCCGGCCCAAGGAGCAGCCCTTAGCCTGCGATCACCCGCCACCCGGCCGCTCACCGTGACGCCACCGGGCCGGGCACGAGTGTGTGAGATGACGCGTCCGCGACAGCGAGGAGACACCATGGCCGAGCGAGCACTGGTCACCGGAGTGGGCGGCAAGGAACCGGCCGTCGACAAGGACGCCTTCATCGCCCCGGCGGCCGTGATCGTGGGCGACGTGGCCGTACGGGCGGGCGCCAGTGTCTGGTACGGCGCGGTGCTGCGCGCCGACAACGCCCCGATCGTGCTCGGCGCGGACAGCAACATCCAGGACAACGCCACGGTCCACTCCGACCCGGGCTTCCCGGTCAGCATCGGGGAGCGGGTGTCGGTGGGCCACAACGCGGTGGTGCACGGCTGCACCATCCAGCAGGACTGCCTGGTCGGCATGGGTGCGACGGTGCTCAACGGCGCGGTGATCGGCTCCGGCTCCCTGGTCGCCGCACAGGCACTGGTGCCCCAGGGTATGAACGTACCGCCGGGCTCGCTCGTCGCCGGTGTGCCCGCCAGGGTGCGCAGAGAGCTGACCGACGAGGAGCGCGCAGGCATCACCCTCAACAGCACGGTCTATCTGGAGCTGGCCAGGACCCACAGCGCGGCGTTCAAGCCCGCTACCGAAGACGAGGACGGCGAAAGCCCGGCCTGACCTCGGTCCGGCGGGGACTCCGGATGGACCTACGGTGTGCCGTCCTGGCCGCCCGGCCGGCCGGGCACCGTCTCGGCGGGGCGGTCCTCGCTCCGGGCGAGTGGTGCGGCGGCTGCCGCGTCGGGCGCGCCGAGGGCTTCGGTGGCAGCGGCTTCGGCGGCTTCGACCTTCTTGGCCTTGCTCCGGACGACCAGCAGTGAGCCGAGTCCGATGAGGACGGCGAGGACCAGGCCGAGCCACGAGAACCGGGAGAGCCAGGATTCGGCGACCACACCCACGTAGTAGATGACCGCGGTGGTGCCGCCGGCCCAGATCACACCACCGAGCAGGTTGGCGATGAGGAACTTCCAGTAGCGCATGTGCAGCACGCCCGCGAGAGGGCCCGCGAAGATGCGCAGCAGAGCCACGAAACGGCCGAAGAAGACCGCCCACATGCCCCATTTCGCGAAGGACCGTTCAGCGGTGGCGACGTGGCCGGGTCCGAAGTGCTTGGGGAACCTGCGGCCGAGCCAGGCGAGCAGGGGACGGCCGCCCTTGCGGCCGATGGCGTAGCCGGTGGAGTCGCCGAGGACGGCGCCCGCGCTGGCGCAGGCGCCGAGGACGACCGGGTTGATGGTGCCTTGCTGGGAGGCCAGCAGGGCGGCGGCGATCAGCACGATCTCGCCGGGCAGCGGGATGCCCAGGCTCTCCACGCCGATGACCACCGCCACCAGGACATAGACGCTGACCGCAGGTACGTGCTGCAGCCACTCCTGAACGTCCAACGCCGGTCCTCCCGCTGTCCCTGCTGCGCCCCGCGCCCGCGGCCTCGATGCCCGCGGGGCCCCGGCCCGATCGCGTGCCCGCCCCGCGCACGCACCGTGGAAGCCTACCGGCTCGGCCCCGCCCGACGACCGGACCTGTGGACGACGGGGTGGCGCGGGTCACAGCCACGGCGGGCGTCGACCGTTCAGGCGGGTCAGTTCGCCTGGTCGGTGAACTCCGTGGTGTAGGTCTTCTTGAGGTCGATGGTGGCGTCCTTCAGGTTCGGGTTGAACGACTTGAGGACACGCTGCACGGTCTCCGGGCCGTTTGCGGGCATCCGTCCGTCCTTGGTGAACATCGGCAGTGTGTTGCCGACCGCCTGGGCGTACAGGGCGGCGCCGCCCTGTGCGTAGTCGGCGGGCATCTTCGCCGCGATCTCCTCGGCGCTGTGCTGCGACATCCACTTCAGGGTCCGCACGAACGCGTTGGCCAGCTTCTGGGTGGTGTCCTTGTGCGCGTTCACCCAGGACGTGTTCATGTACAGGCTGGAGGAGGGGTAGAGGCCGCCGAGTGCCTTGCTTGAGCCTTCGGGCGTCCGCATGTCGACGAGCACCTTGCCGAGCTTCTTGTCGAGGATCTGGGCGACGGTCGGATCGGTGGTCATGCCGCCCTGGATCGATCCCTGCTGCAGGGCGGCGATGAAGGTCTGGCCCGCGCCGACGGCCACGTTGGTGACCTTGTCCGTCGACACTCCGCTGTGCACGCCGAGGTACTTCGTCAGGAAGTCCGTGGACGAGCCGAGGCCGGTGACACCGAGCTTCTTGCCCGCGAAGTCCTTGGGCGAGGTGATGTCCGCAGCGCTCTTGTTGGAGACGATCTCGACCTCACCGGGAGTCTGGGCCAGCTGCACCACGGACTCGACCTCCTTGCCCTTGGTCTGCAGGTCGAGGGTGTGGTCGTAGAACCCGACGACGCCCTGGACGCTGCCGGCGACCAGCGAGGTGGTGGCGTCGATGCCCGCGGGCTCGGTGGACAGCTCCACGTTGACGCCCTCGTCCTTGAAGTAGCCCAGTCGCTGGGCGAGCATGGCGGGCAGGTAGATGACCTTGTCGATGCCACCGACCATGATCTTCACTTTGCTGCCGCCGTTGCCTCCCCCACCGCCCTGCGAGGAGGAAGAGGAGACTTCGTCGGCGCAGCCGCTGAGCGCGGCGAGCGCGGCAAGGGCTGCCGTGGCGGTGGTGAGCTTGGTCGTCAGGGCGCGTCGGCGCATGTCGGCTCCTTGAGTGTTCTGAGGGGATCAGCGGGCGTCGGGGCCGGCGGGCTTCCAGCGGAACAGCCGGTTCTCCAGGAAGGTGAGAAGGCCCTCGGCGACCAGGGCGACGGCGGCGAGGATGACCATGGCGGCGTAGACCCCGGCGGAGTTGAACGTGCCTTGGGAGGCCGAGACGAGCAGGCCGATGCCCTTGGTCGCGCCGATGTACTCGCCGACGATGGCGCCGATGAGCGCGAAGCCGAAGCTCACGTGGAGGCTGGTGAAGATCCACGAGGTCGCGGCGGGGATCACAACCTGGAAGGTGACCTGCCGGTCCTTCGCGCCGAGAATGCGGGCGTGGTCGATCAGGTGCCGGTCCACCTCCCTGGCTCCCTGGAAGGCGTTGAAGAAGACGGGGAAGAAGACCAGCACGACGGCGGACGCGACCTTCGACGCCGGTCCGAGGCCGAACCAGATGAGGAAGATCGGCGCCAGGACGATGCGGGGCAGGGCGTTGAGCACCTTGATGTACGGGCCCAGGACATCGGCCAGGAACCTGACCCGGCCCAGTGCGATGCCCAGGACGACGCCGCCCAGGACGCCCACCGCCCAGCCGAGCAGGGCCTCGTAGAGCGTGTACCAGATCTGTTCGCCGAGGGATCCCTGTGCCGTGCCGTGCAACGCCCACTGCTGGATCTGGTCCCAGATGCGCGACGGCATGGAGAAGTTGAAGGGATCGATGATGCCGGCGCGCGAGAACCACTCCCAGACGCCGAGCACCACCACGAGCAGCACGACGCGGGCGATCAGGACGACGCCGCGTCGCCGCCGTGCCGCGCGGGCCCGCTCCCGGGAGCGTGCCGGTTCGGCGACGGTGACGGATGATGCCGATGTGTCAGGCGACATTCTGGGCGCCCCTCTCCCGTGTGATGCGGACCTCTGCACCGAGCGAGGACCAGATCTCCCGGTAGATCTCCACGAACCGTGGCTCCAGACGGATGGACTCGACCCTGCGGGGCCGGGGCAGGTCGATCGTGAAGACCTCCTTGACCGTGGCCGGGCCCGCGGTCATGACGACGACCTTGTCGGCGAGCGCGATGGACTCCTCCAGGTCGTGCGTCACGAACACGACCGAGGCACCGGTGCCGGCCCACAGCTCCATGAGTTCATCGGACATGAGCGCCCGGGTCTGCACGTCGAGCGCGGAGAAGGGCTCGTCCATGAGCAGGATCGCGGGGTCGTTGACGAACGTCGCCGCGAGGGCCACGCGCTTGCGCTGTCCGCCGGAGAGCTGGTGGGGGTAGCGGTCCTCGAAGGCGCTCAGGCCCACCCGGGCCAGCCACTCACGGGCCTGCTCCCTGGCAGCAGCCTTGGCCACCCCTCTAAACCGGGGGCCTGCCATCACATTGGACAGGACCGTCCGCCAGGGAAACGTGGCGTCCTGCTGAAAGACGAATCCGACCTTGTCGCTGATGCCGCGTACCGGCGTGCCGGACAGCAGCACCTCGCCTTCGGTCGGCTCCTCCAGGCCGCTGACCAGAGTGAGCGTCGTGGACTTGCCACAGCCGGTGGGGCCGACGACGGCGACGAACTCGCCGTCGTGCACGACCAGATCGAGGTCGTGCACGGCCGTGTGCACTGCCCCTGAAGGAGTGCGGAAGGCCTTGTGCACCCCTCGGAGCTCGATGGCCGGACTCGTTTGGCTTGTCATGCCCGCAACGTTAGAAACGACTCCCAGGGGTGTGAAGTTTTCGCTTGCAACCTTCAGTTCTTCCTTTAATCGAGAGTTTTGCTCATTGTGCTCACGCCGTACGCCCGAACAATGCCGAGAGGGCTTCCCGGGCCGTCCAGCGCCGGTTACGGTGCCCCCGGCGAATGACAGCTCGCGCGGGAAATTTCCCCTGAAGGCAGGTGTCACCGTGGCCCGCTTGCGTGTCGGCTGGCCCCGGCAGGTGTTCGCCCAGGTGCTGATTGCACAGTTGCTGATCACCACCGGTGTGCTGCTCCTGCTGACGGGCCTGTTCCTGCAGCCGCTGCGCACCCAGCTCGACGATCAGGCCGAGCACCAGGCGCTGGCCGTCGCGCAGACCACCGCCGCCGATCCGGACATCGTCCACGGTGTGCTGGCCAGTGCGCCGGACCCGGCGGGCCCCGTCCAGCAGCAGGCCGAGCGCACCCGTGCCGCGACGGGAGCCCTGTATGTGGTGGTGATGGACCTGAGAGGGATCCGCTGGTCGCACACCGATGCGCAGCGCGTGGGCCATCGGGTGTCGACGGACCCCTCCAGCGCGCTGCACGGTCATGTCGTGCTCCAGGTCGACCGCGGGACGCTCGGCACCTCCGCGCGGGCCAAGGTGCCGTTGCGCGATGACGCGGGCCGGGTGATCGGTGCCGTGTCGGTGGGGATCGCCTACTCCGGGGTCCGCGACCGCCTGCTCGCCGTACTGCCGGACCTGCTGCGGTACGCGGGTACCGCTCTGGCCGTCGGCGCGTGTGCCGCGTTCTTGGTGGCGCGCACCCTGCGCAAACGCACGCACGGTGTGTCGGTCGGCGACATCTCCGCGCTGCTGTCCGAGCGGGGGGCGATGCTGCACGCGATACGGGAGGGCGTCATCGCCCTGGACGAGCGCGACCGGGTGCGTCTGGTGAACGACGAGGCGGCCCGCCTGCTCGCTCTCGACGACGACGCCGAGGGACGCGCGCTCAATGACGTGCTACCGCCGGGCCGGCCACGCGACGTCCTCGCCGGCCTGGTCACCGGTCGGGATCTGCTGACGGTACGCGGCAACCGGGTGCTGATCGCGAACCGTATGCCGACCCAGGACGGCGGGTCCGTCGTGACGCTGCGCGACCGCACGGAGGTGGAACTGCTCGGCAGGGAGCTGGACTCGACCAAGGGCCTGCTGGAGGCGCTACGGGCCCAGGACCACGAGCACGCCAACCGGCTCCACACCGTTCTCGGCTTCCTCGAACTGGACATGACCGACCGCGCCCGCAGCTACGTGGCCGGACTCGCCCGTGCCCGCCGGGTCGGCGCCGAGGAGATCGCGGAACGCATCCGGGTGCCGCTGGTGTCCGCTCTTCTGGTGGGCAAGTCGGCCATCGCCGCGGAACGCGGCGTCACGCTGCGGCTATCCGGCATGACGCACCTGCCCGGCGGCCTGATCGATGCCCGCGATGTGGTGACGGTGCTCGGCAACCTCATCGACAACGCCCTGGACGTGGTCGGCGGCGGGCGCGTGGCACAGCCCGTGATCGAAGTCGAGGTCCTGGTGCAGAGCGCAACCGTCGTGGTGCGCGTGAGCGACAGCGGGCCGGGCGTCGCGCCGGAGCTGCGCGAGTGCATCTTCGAGGAGGGCTGGACCACCAAGGCATCGCCCGCGCACCGGGACCGCGGTCTCGGGCTGGCCTTGGTGAGAAGCCTCGCCGAGCGGTACGGCGGTGTCGCCCGGGTGAGCGCACGGGCGGGCGGTGGCGCCGTCTTCACGGTCACTTTCCCGGATGTCTTCTCCGGCGCCGCCAAGTCGCAGTCCGCGCACACCCCGGCAGGAGAGCCGTCGTGATCGATGTCCTGGTGGTGGACGACGACTTCCACGTCGCCGAGATCAACGCCGCCTACGTGGGGAAGGTGCCGGGTTTTCGGGTGGTGGGCACGGCGCACACCGCCATGGAGGCACTGGTGGTGCTGGAGCGGCATCCCGTGGATCTGCTTCTGCTGGACCACTACCTGCCGGACCGGGCGGGCCTCGACCTCGTGCGCGGTATGCGCCAGCGCGGCCTGCAGGCCGACGTCATCATGGTGACGGCCGCCCAGGACGTCGACGTCGTCGAGGCCGCCCTGCGCCACGGAGTGCTGCACTACCTCGTGAAACCCTTCACCTTCGACGGGCTGCGCGCCAAGCTGGAGAGCTACGCCCAGCTGCGCCGCACCCTGCGGGACATCGGCGATCGCACCACCACCGGGCAGAAGCAGGTGGACCTCATCTTCGGCGCGCTGCGCACGCCGACGGACGTGCCGCCCGCTCCGGCCAAGGGCTGGTCGGGGCCGACCGTGGAACTCATCCACCGCGTCCTGGACCAGGCGGGCGGTCCGCTGTCCGCCCAGGAGGTCGCCTCCCGCGCCGGGATCAGCCGCTCCACCGCGCAGCGTTACCTTCGCTATCTGCAGGACAAGGGCATGCTCCAGCTCACTCTTCGGTACGGCGACGCCGGCCGGCCGGAGCATCGTTACGAGCGTGCGCCGGGCGAACCGGCACAGTGAGCAGGCACCCGGGCGGCAGGGCTCCGCGCCGGTCCGCGCCGGTTCACGGCCTCACGGGCGAGGCGGTCGGTCGGTCGACGGGACCGTCGCGATGGTCGCGGGCCTGCCGCCTCCGGCGCCGCCCGCTCGTCGACCGGCTACGCAGAGGCGGCGGTGGGCTGTTTGGCAGGGGCGGTGCTGGCTCGTATGACGAGTTCCGGCTCCACCGACGAAGGCACCGTCACCTCGTGGGGGTCGGCGATATGCCGTAGCAGATGCGCCACCGCGAGGGCTCCCATCCGGGCGAACGGCTGCGCGACGGTGGTCAGCGGCGGGCTGCAGTAAGCCGCCAGCTCGATGTCGTCGACGCTGACCAGGGAGATGTCCTCTGGTACCCGTCGGCCGAGTTCCGCCAGGGCCCTGACCACCCCGAACGCCATCTCATCGCTGGCCACGAAGACGGCGGTCGCGTCCGGGATGCGGCCGAGGATGAGTCCGTTGCGATAGCCCGAGGCCGGCGACCAGTCGCCTTCCAGCGGAGGCGGCATAGGCTTGCCGGCCGCCTCCAGCGTCGCGCGCCAGCCGTCGCGCCGGCTCGCGGCCTCCAGCCACTGCTCGGGACCTGCGATGTGCCAGACGGTGTCATGGCCGAGGTCCAACAGGTGCTGGGTCGCCAGGCGGGCCGCGAGGGTCTGGTCGACGGCGACGACCTCGGTCGCGTCGGTGCGTGATCCGTCGATCGTGATGGTGGGCGTCGAGCGGGTGAGCTGCTCGATCCGTTTGTTGCTGTGGATGAGCGGCACCGAGAGGATGACTCCTTCGACGCCCTGGTCGGCCAGCCGGGACAGCGCGCCTTCGATCGCGGAGGTGTCCAGGGAGGGAGTGGTGGCGGTGCTGATCGCGTAGCCGGCGTCCTGGGCCGCGTTTTCGATGCCCGAGGTGACGGCGGCCTGCGAATAGGCGGTGGTCCGCAGCGTCACCACTCCGATGGTGCGACTACGGCCCGAGGACAGCATGCGCGCCGCGTTGTTGCGGCGGTAGCCGAGCTGGTCCACCGCAGCCATCACCTTGGCGCGGGTTCTGTCCTGCACGTTCGGGTGTCCCGAGAGCGCCCGCGACACCGTCTGCGGCGACACTCCGGCGACCCGTGCCACGTCCGCCATGCCCGGCGGCCGTGCCCCGGCACCGAGATCCTCCTTGGCCATGGGTTCCTTCCTCGATGCGGGCCACCAATGATAGCGCCTCTCATAAGGCTTGACCTGAGGCGCGTTCAGCCGCCAGCTGTCTTTGCACTACCTGTTGGCATCGATAACATTCTCTGCCATAGTTCCGGTCAGCCAAGCGCGTCGGCGCTACGCACGACGGCGCATCTGACCCATCCCGTGGCCCTCTTGGGAGCTCTCCGCTGGTCTGCCACAGCACGGAGGAGGAACTGTGACAAGGACCGTTGTCCGCGCCACCCGCACCACCGACCGCTCGCACTCCTGCTCACCGCCACCCGCAGCTTCGAGGCGGGCAGGCAAGCAACTGGGACCTCCGGTAAGGCATCGATAACAATCCGAAGTTGTACCGCCGGGTCCGCGGACGCGGTCAAGGCGTTCGGCGCGGTGCGGACGGGCAGCACGCGGCGCCCGGCCCCGGTCGGGTACGAGACGCTGCCGAGCTCCGCCGCGCGGAGCACCCTGGAGAACGCGCCGCTCACCCTCGTCGCCCTTCAGCGCTGCTGGTTCCGGCGCGCGGGCATGACCGCCGGAGCCGTCAAGTGACCACGTCCACCACCGCGCCGACCACCCGCGCCGACCGCCCCGGGGCCGCGCTGACCTACGCCGGCGGCGCCCTGCTGCGCCAGGGCAGAGCGCACCGCGTCCTGTCCGGCTCGCTGCACTACTTCCGCGTCCACCCACAGCTGTGGGCCGACCGTCTCCAGCGGGTCGCCGCGCTCGGGCTCAACACGGTCGACACCTACGTCCCGTGGAACTTCCACGAACGCACTCCGGGAGACATCCGCTTCGACGGCTGGCGAGATTTGGACCGGTTCGTCCGCCTGGCACAGCAGGCGGAGCTCGACGTGATCATCCGTCCCGGCCCGTACATCTGCGCCGAATGGGACAACGGCGGACTGCCCGCCTGGCTCACCGGTACCGCCGGCATGCGGCTGCGCACCTCGTACCCGCCGTTCCTGGAGTCCGTCGGACGCTGGTTCGACGAGCTGGTCCCTCGCGTCGCGGCACTGCAGGCCTGCCACGGGGGCCCCGTGGTGGCCGTGCAGATCGAGAACGAATACGGCAGCTACGGCGACGACCACGGCTATGTCCGCTGGGTGCGCGACGCCCTGGCCTCCCGTGGCATCACCGAACTGCTCTACACCGCCGACGGCCCTACCCCGCTCATGCTCGACGCCGGCACCGTCCCCGGTGAGCTGGCGGCCGTGACCTTCGGCGCCCGCCCCGAGGAGGCGGCCGAGCTGATGCGCTCCCGCCGTCCCGACGAGCCCTTCTTCTGCGCGGAGTTCTGGAACGGCTGGTTCGACCACTGGGGCGAGAGGCACCACGTCCGGGCGGCCGGCAGTGCCGCCGAGGTGGTGCGCAGCATCCTCGACGCCGACGGCTCGGTGAGCCTGTACATGGCGCACGGAGGAACCAACTTCGGCCTGTGGGCGGGCGCCAACCATGACGGCGACCGGCTCCAGCCGACCGTCACCAGCTACGACTCGGACGCTCCAGTCGCCGAACACGGCGCGTTCACACCGAAGTTCTTCGCGCTGCGTGAGCGGCTGGCCGGCCCGTCATCGGCGCACCCGTTGCCCGCGGAGCCACCCGTGCTGGCGCCCCGCACCCTCCCGGTGACCCGTGGAGCAGCCCTCCTGGACGCGCTGCGGACCGTGACGGAACCGGTGCAGGCGCTCGGGCCGCTCAGTTTCGAGGAGCTGGGCCAGTCCTTCGGCCTGGTGCTCTACACCGCCCGGCCGCTGCTGCCCACCGGGGAATTCGAGTTGACGGTCTGGGGACTGCACGATCGCGCCCAGGTGTTCCTCGACGGGACTCCCGTCGGCGTGCTCGACCGGGAGTCCGCCTCGTGCACCGTGACCGGGGCCGGGGAGCGGGTCCGGCTGGAACTGCTCGTGGAGAACCAGGGACGGATCAACTACGGCCCGCTGCTCGGCCAGGGCAAGGGCATCCTCGGCGGAGTGCGGGTGGACCGGCGGCTGGTGCACGGCTGGAGCATGCACCGGCTCCCGCTTGACGAGTGGACGTCCTCAGACCTCGCACGCGCCGCGTCACTCGCCCCGCCCGGCGGAGCCGCTGGATTCGCCAGCGCCCGCCTGACCATCACCGAGCCGGCCGACACGTTCCTCGCCCTGCCCGGCTTCAGCAAGGGCTTCTGCTGGGTCAACGGCGAGCTGCTGGGCCGCTACTGGGCGATCGGCCCGCAGACCACGCTCTACGTGCCCCACCCGTTCCTGCGTGCCGGCGAGAACACCGTCACCGCGCTGGAGCTCGAACACCTGGGCGACCGCATCGAGCTCCGCGACCGGCCGTCTCTCGGCCCCACGGAGGAGTACATCGAAACCTTCGACTGAGGTGCCGAGACCGACCCGAAAGCCGGCGCCCGCGCCCCGCGCCGGTAGCGCGATCCCCCACATCCATGCCGATCGCCGCCACACCGGGCCCGGCCATCAGCCGTGACCTATGGATGACATGAGCACGGCAAATACACGCACTGCTCGTCGGCCATCCATCGAACGATCCCCTGCATCAGCCGCACAACCGGTGCGGCTGGCGACCAAAGAAGGAGGAGCTGTGTCAGCCTCTCGCAGAAGAATCGCGAGCGCCCTCGTTGCGATGGCACTCGCCATGGCCGGCGGTGCCACCCTCGCGGCCCCGCCGGTGTCGGCGGCCCCGTCCGACACCACCTACACCGTGAACGTCGGCGCGACAGGGTCGTGGACCCGCCCGGACGACACCCCGGCCAATGCCTACATGGACAAGGACGGGACCTTCTATTACCAGCAGTCCCACTCGCTCTACGGCGCAAGCGACAGCCGCGCGTGGTCCTTCTACTCCGGCACCGACTTCGACCACACCGCCCGCTCACCGATCAGCGACGCGGTGAACCCCGCCAACGCCAACGACCAGAACGCCGACACCACCTGGCGCTGCAACAACAGCGTGACCGGCCTGAAGGCCACCGCCGCCACAGGCACCGGCTACGCCCAGCGCAACTACTGCGACCTGGCGGGCACCTGGGTCGATCCCGACACCGGGAACTGGTACGGACTGATCCACAACGAGTTCACCCCCACGCCCTTCGGGGACGGCGTCCACTACGACGCCATCGACTACGCACTCTCCACCGACCAGGGCAGGACGTGGACCATCAAGGACCACGCCATCACCTCCCCGTACAGCACCGAACGGGGCGACAGCGCGGCGTTCGGGCAGCAGACGTACGACTACGGCGACGGCGACCCGCGACTGTTCGCCGACACCGCCTCGGGCTACTTCTACGTCTTCTACGGCTCCCGGATCGTGGACAAGAGCGGCGGTTGGAAGGCGTTCTACGCGCACGTGGCGCGCGCCCCGATGTCCGCCAAGATGGCGGCCGGCTCCTGGCAGAAGTGGTACGGCGGCTCCTGGTCACAGCCGGGAGTCGGCGGCAAGGAGAGCAACATGGTGCCGGTCGACGCCACCAACAGCACCGGCTACACCCCCACCGCCAAGGAGTACAACCCGGCGAACACCGGCACGGTGAGCGAGCAGGTCGCGGCCGGCACGACGCCCGCGACATCTCCCCTGTTCGTCATGGACATCACCTACAACGCCTACCTGGGCCTGTATATCGGTGAACCGCAGGCCGTCAATCAGGACGGAACCGCGCCGCAGCAGTTCTACGCCACCGACAACCTCGCCACCCAGAAGTGGCGTCTGATCGGCGACACCGGCAGCCACACCAACGCCTCCTGGTACCGCTGGTTCCTCGACAGCGCCAACAAGACCAACTCCGCCATCGTCGGCAAGAACTTCCGTTCTTACTGCTCCTTCGGCTGCTCGGGCGACGCCTCCGGCGAGTACCTGAACGTCACGATCAGCTCCTCCTCGCCCGCCACACTGGTGAACACGCGCAAGGCCTACCGGATCGCCGGCGCGGGCGGTCGAGTCCTCGCGCAGACCTCCGGCGGCTCCGCGACCTACTCCAAGGCCACCGCCGGCACATCAAAGCCGGACACCTGGACCTTCACCAGCAACGGCGACGGCTCCTACCGCATCGCCAACACCGCCACCGGCGGGCTGCTGGGCGTCAACTCCACCTCCGCCGCCCAGCGCGCCTGGGGCACCAAGCCCACCGTCACCGCGGCCGGCGCGAACGGCCCCACCGTCGGACAGCAGTGGTTCGTGATCCGCTCCGCCGCCGGGAACGGCACGTGCCGGCTGGTCAACCGCTACAGCGGACTGGTCCTCGGTATATCGGCGGACCCCTCCCGGCGAGTCGAGACCACCCCGGCCCGCTCCTGGACCGCCTCCGGCGGCGCGGTCGGCGGCACCCGAACAGCGGCCGAGCAGACCTTGACGCTCACTCCGGCAGGTACCGCTCGCTGAACCGCAACGGCACCCGCTGAACCCACCGCGACCACACCCGCCGGCGACCGCGCCCGTTCCTCAGCGACGTCGAGCGCAGCCGGGTGGCCGGTTGCGGTCGTGCGGCCCGGGCCATGGCAGCCCGGCACCTGTTCCGGCCGCCGGCACAGCGCCGGCGGACTTCACCACAGGAAGGAAATCCGCATGTCCCGATCCAAGATCCTGCGCCGTGTCACCACCGCCGCCGCGGCGGCGGTCGGACTCGTGCTGGCGCTCGCCAATCCGGCAGCCGCCGTCGGCGGCGGGAACGTGTCGATCAGCTGGTCCATGCCCGGCACCCCGTCCTCCGGGCTGACGAACATCACCTATCCCCTCACCGTCAACCCGGCGACCGCCCACCAGGCGGGCATCTACTTCGCCCAGCAGTACAGCTTCCAGCAGAACGTGGCGGGGTACACAGGCCTGCAGCCCCGCGTCAACAGTGGCGGGAAGGAGCGGATGAACGCCGTCTTCTCCCTCTTCGGCTCGGGCGCGAGCACCACCGATGCGAACTGCCACAGCGGTGCCGACAGCGGAGACGGCGTCAGCTGCGCGAAGGAGTTCGACGCCGTCTACGGCCACAAGTACGCCCTCAAGGTCGCCCGGACCGCGACCGACACATGGACCGGCACGGCCACGGACACCGTGACGGGGACCTCCGTGCACATCGGCTCCTACACGGTGCCGGCCGGTAGCGGCAATCTCCAGAGCTCGCAGGGCGGCTTCGTCGAGTACTACCTGGGCATTACCAGCTGCTCGACGATGCCGCGCTCGGACGCCGAGTTCGGCGGTCCGACCAGCACCGACGCCGGCGGTCTCAGCGGAACCAGCAGCGCCAACTATGAGTACAGCGACTGCGTCGGCCAGGGCAACTACCAAGCCCAGCAGGTCGGCAACGGCACGCACGTCACCCGCGGTTTCGTGAGTTGACGCGGGCGGACAGGTAAGGACAACTCCTGGCCGTCCTGGCGGGAGAGGTGGTGGGCCCGCGGACGCCGCGCCGGTGTTCGCGGGCCCACGGCGGTGGCGCGGTCATCGTGTGCTCCGCAGACCGGAAGTCGTACGCGCCGGCTCTCCCGGTCCGTCAACCGTTCAGCCGCAGGGTCCACACGACCGTCATCTCGCCGGTGACGGCGCCGTCCTCGCGCTGAAGAGCGATACCGACCGGAAACTCCGGCCGCCGGCCCTCGTCGAGTTCCGCGATGACCTCCGCCGCCGGGCGGCCCAGGGTCGCCGTGGCGGTCACCGGCCCCATGGCCAGTTTCTTGTAGGCGATCTCGGCCCGTACCGCGAGCGGCACCGCGCGCGTGAGTTGCTCGCCGAAGGCCGTGAGAACGATGGCACCGCTGGCGGACTCGGCCAACGTGAACATGGCGCCGGCGTGCGGGCCGCCCAGGTGATTGTGGTAGTCCGGCTGGTCCGGCAGCTTGAGCACCGCACGCTCCGCAGTGACTTCGATGAACTCCAGGTTCAAGGTACGCACCATCGGGACCGCAGCGGCCAGCATGTCGCCCATCGAGGCGCTTTCAACTGTCATGAGCAAGATGTTACCGGTGAGTACAAAAGCTGGCCATCCCCTCGCACCCACCCTTGACCAGGCCAAGCCCGTCAAGGAAGAGGAATTCGAGCCGCGGAGCCCCATGGGCACGGCGGCGGCGAGGAGTTCGCCCACCGGCCCGCGGACAGGGCCCATATCCTGATGTTACCCATAGGTAAACGACGCGGCCCTGGCACCCTGACGCCCTCTTGCCCGGCGGGCCTTGCGGCCGGACACGGGCGCTGTCGCGGATCCGGTACGCAGCCGAAGAGGGCCGGTGACGCAACCGTGTCCTGGTCGCCACTAAGGTGACTGCACATGTGGCCAGGAGAGCAGCCGCCCGGGGGCGAGCAGAACCCGCAGGATCAGAATCAGAACCCCTACCAGCAGCCGGGGTACCAGCAACCCAATCCGTACCAGCAGCCGGGGTATCAGCAGCCGAACCCCTATGCCTCACAACCGGGCCAGCAGCCAGGCCCGCCTCCGCAGTGGTCAGCTCCGACCGTCCCGATGGGGGCGGCACCGCAGCCGCCGCAGGACAATCGCAAGAAGACGATGATCACGGCCTTTGTCGCGGTCGGCGCGGTCGTCATCGCGGCCGGTGTCACGGGATTCCTGGTCCTCGGCAAGGACAAGGACGACAACGCCGGGCCCGCCCACCCGTCCAAGTCGGCCAGCGCATCCAGCTCCACGAGCCCGAGCCCTACCGCCTCGTCGTCTGACGACAACCCGCGCGGCACCGAGGGCGCCAAGCCCACCATCGCCGGCTGGAAGGTAGTGGTGAACCCGAAGTGGGGCACCGCCTTCGACGTACCGCCGGACTGGACCGTGGACGACCCCGATGTGATCACCGGCTTCGAGGACGACTCCGACAAGGACGGCAAACCGCTGATCACGATGTCCGCGCCCGCCTTCTACAAGGAGAAGTGGTGCACATCGGACGACGATCACGACGGCCAGACGGAGGACACCGCACTGGCCGCGGTGGGCACCAAGGGCCAAAACGGCGCCAAGGACACCGACACACCTGCGCGCAACGACCCGGCCTGGTGGGTCTTCGGCGGCTACACGGACCAGAAGGACTCCTCCAAGAAGCTGCTGAAGATCGGCAAGCCCAAGCCGTACACCACCACGTCCGGAGTGCAGGGCAGCGTGGGCGCGACCTACTCGAAGGGCGTGCAGAAGAAGGGCAAGTGCGACTCCGACGGCAAGGCCACCACTTTCGCGTTCAAGAACTCGAAGGGTGACTTCGTGTCCTGGACGTTCTACGGCGCCAAGGGTGTGACGGGCGAGGTCCCGGACGCCACGATCCAGAAGATCCTGAGCACGGTACGGCTGAACGGCGACCCCACAGGGTCCTGACTGGTATCCCGGGCCACATCCGTGGCCCGGGGCCGTCACCGGTCCCGACCTGCGGTGTTTGCGGCCTCTTCCGCGGCCCGGGCCACAGGCGACCCGGCCGCGGGCCGCGCCCCGGCCGTCCCGCAATCCATTTGCCTCGGCGCCCGGCAGCAGCGATAGTCCCTCAGTGACCGCACCTGCCCCCGCCCAGCTCTCGCATGTGTCGCGCCCCTCGTGGGCGGGCCGGAACTACACCCTGCTGACCGCCGCCGCGGTGGTGACCAACCTGGGCAGCCAGGGTGCGCTGATCGCGGCGGCGTTCGCCGTGCTCGCAAGCGGCGGCGACAGTGCGGACGTGGGTCTGGTGGCGGCTGCCAGGACCCTGCCGCTGGTGCTCTTCCTGCTGATCTCAGGAGCGGTGGCCGACCGGCTGCCGCGGCACCGGGTGATGGTCGCCGCCAATGCGCTGAGCTGTGTGTCACAGGCCGGCTTCGGAGCGCTGGTGCTGACCGGGGACGCCCGGCTGTGGCAGATGATGCTGCTCACGGCGCTCGGCGGCACCGGTCAGGCGTTCTTCAGCCCGGCGTCCGAGGGCATGCTGATGGCGTCGGTGACCGGGGAGCAGGCAAGCCGGGCCTTCGCGGTCTACCGGATGGCCGTGAACGGCGCGGGCATCGGCGGGGCGGCGCTCGGTGGCGCGCTGGTGGCGGTGCTCGGCCCCGGCTGGGTGCTCCTCGTGGACGCGGCCGGTTTCGCCGTGGCCGGTGCGCTGCGTGCGCTCCTGAACCTCGGTCCGCTCACGGCACGTGCGCCGGGCGGCAGCATGTTCGCGCAGCTGCGGGACGGCTGGCGTGAGTTCATCACCCGCCCCTGGCTGTGGTCGATCGTCGCGCAGTTCTCCATCGTGGTCGCGGTGGTGGGCGCGGCCGAGTCCGTCTACGGTCCGCTGGTCGCCCGGGACTCGCTGGGCGGGCCGGGACCGTGGGGGCTCGCACTGGGCGCCTTCGGGGTGGGCACGGTCGGCGGCGGGCTGCTGATGGTGCGCTACCGGCCCCGGCGGCTGCTGCTCGTCGGCACGCTCTGCGTCTTCCCGCTGGCGCTGCCCTCCGCGGCCCTCGCGGTACCGCTGCCGGCGGGCGCCCTGGCCGTGGTGATGTTCGTGAGCGGCATCGCGATCGAGGTGTTCGGTGTCTCGTGGATCACGGCGATGCACCAGGAGATACCCGAGGAGAAGTTCTCCCGAGTCTCGTCGTACGACTACCTCGGCTCCATCGGCCTGCTTCCGGTGGCCACCGCGATCGCGGGGCCCGTGGAGGGGACGGTCGGGCGGTCCGCCGCGCTGTGGGGATGTGCGGCGCTGGTGGTGCTGGTGACGGCCGCGGTGCTCTTCGTCCCCGACGTGCGCCGGCTGACCCGCCGTCCGCGGGACAACGCCCAGCCGGCGGTTTCCCCGCCGCCGCAGCCGACCACGGCACTCTCCCCGGCCGGGCCGGAAGGACCCGACCCCCGCACCTGACGTACGCCCGCCACCGCGGCCGGCGCCGCCCGGGGCCCACCCGGTCAGCCCACGCTGAAGGTGCCGTCCGGTGGCGGCGGCGAGGCGGTCGCGTCCTCGTCGCGCACGGGCGCCGCGTCACCCGCCAGGCGCCGCAGCGCAGCCCCGTGCTGCACGCGTGCCGGGAAGGCGTCGGCCGCGGTGCGCCGGGCCAGCGTCGCGAGGTCGAGTTCCCGGTCGGAGGCGACCAGCAGCACATTGCCGAAGCGCCGCCCGCGCAGCACGGACGGCTCGGCGATCAGTGCGAGCTCGCTGAAGACCGCGGCAAGCGTGGCCAACTGCGGACGCAGGAACGCGAAGGGCGCACCGTCGGCGAGGTTGGCCGCGTACACGCCGCCGGGCCGCAGCACCCGCCGCACGGCCTGCGCATACGCGAGCGAGGTCAGATGCGCCGGGACCCGCGAGCCGCCGAACACATCCCCGACGACGACGTCCGCGCCGCCCGGCCGCGCCCGTGTCAGCCAGTCGCGCGCGTCCGCCGCGTGCAGGCGGATGTCCGCCCCCGCGGGCAGCGGCAGCCGCTCCTGTACGAGGTCCAGCAGGCCGCGGTCGGCCTCCACCACGTCCTGCCGGGAGCCGGGGCGGGTGGCGGCCACATAGCGCGGCAGGGTGAGGGCGCCGCCGCCGAGGTGGACGGCGTCGAGGGCGGACCCACTCGGCGCCACCGTGTCGAGGACGTGCCCGAGCCGCAGGGCGTACTCGAACTCCAGGTGGGCGGGCTCGTCCAGGTCGACGTAGGACTGCGGTGCCCCGTCGACCGTGAGCAGCCAGGCCCGCGCACGGTCCACGTCGGGCAGCAGCTTCGCGGTGCCCTGGTCCACGGTCCTGGTCACCGGAATCGACTCGTCCACCAGACCATTGTGCCGCCCTCCCCCGCACGGTGGCACAAGCGGGCGGCCGCTTGGCGCGGGCGTCGGCGGATGACCCACGCCACCGTCGTCACACGGCGGTGACACGGTCCGCCATAAGCCCGGAGAACTCCGGCCCACAGACTTCCGCACCTGGGTGCCGGCGCGGAGCTCACACCCTGAGCCCCGGGGCTGCCCGCCGGACCGAGAGGTCGGACGCCGACCGGGCGCAGCGGTGGTCAGGACGTACGCATCGGGGCGCACCTCACCTTTGCTTCGGCTGTCTCGGCATGGAGTATTACCACGACGACAAGTCGTCAGCCCTTGGACAGAGATGAGGTTTCCCATCAGTGGCCGGCAATCACTCGGACTCTTCTGTCGTTTCACACGGAGCAGCCGCCCGACTGCTGCATGAGCCGCTGGACCGCGCGGCACAACGCCACGGCAAGGCAGCCGCCTTGCGCGACGTGTCCGGAGCCTGGACGTATGCCGCCCTTTCCGCAGCCTCGAAGGCGGCGGCTCACTGGCTGCAGGAGCGGGGAGTGCGCTCCGGCGACCGGGTCACCGCACGGGCGTATCCGAAACGGCATGTCGTGGCGCTGCTCTACGGCTGCTCACGCCTGGGAGCAACGTTCGTGCCGGTAAGTGTGGATATGGCGAAATATCAGCTCGACGCCGTACTGGCGGACATCCGCCCGGCCCTCAACCTCTGCGATACACCGGATTTCGACGCCGCTGCCGCGTTCATCGAGCACGCGACGGATGCCGGCGCAGACGCTGAACCGGAAACGCTGCCAGAACCCCTGGGCTTCGACGGACGAAGCACCGAACCCGCACAAGACCTCAGACGTTCCGCGGACACGGCACTGCTCTTGCTGACTTCCGGCAGTACCGCCGTACCGAAAGCCGTTGTCTGTCCGCACCGACAGATTCTCTTCGCGACCGACGCCATCGCGCGTCGCCTGCGCTACCAGCCTGACGACGTGGTGTACAGCCGCCTCCCGCTCTCCTTCGACTACGGCCTCTATCAGGTATTTCTGAGCACGCAGGCCGCCGCCGAGCTGGTTCTCGCCGAGCCGTCCCCCGCCGCAGACGTCCGCTTGCTGAGCGCGTTGCACAGCGCCGGCGCCACGGTGCTGCCGTTGGTCCCTTCGCTTGCGGCCATGCTCGTGCGCCTCGCTCAGCGCCCTGGGCCGCGGCCTCCCGTGCGCCTGTTCACCAATACCGGCGAGCATCTTTCCCAGCAGATGGCCCGCGAACTGCGGACGTCCTTCCCCGGTGCCGGACTGCACATGATGTACGGCATGACCGAGTGCAAGCGCATCACGGTCGCAGAACGCGATGCGGATCTGGAGCGCCCCGGCACCGTGGGCAAGGCACTGGACGGGACGAAAGTCCGCATCAGCGACCCGGAGGGCCGCCCGCTGCCATTCGGCCAGGTCGGAGAGATACAGGTGAGCGGTCCACATGTCATGGCCGGCTACTGGGAGGCTCCCGAGCTGACGGCCCGCGTGTTCGGCCAGGACCCGGAAACAGGCCAGCCGCTGCTGCGTACCGGCGACTTCGGGCGCATGGATGCCGACGGCCACCTGTACTTCGAGGGCCGACGGGACCACATCTTCAAACAGCGGGGTGTTCGTACCTCAGCCGTCGAAATCGAGACTGCTGCCCAGACCCTGCCCGGCGTCCATTCGGCGGTGCTGCTGACGCCCGCCTCCGACAGCGCAGCGGTCCTGTGTGTGCTGGGCGACGTGCGCCAAGAAATGGTGCAGCGGGAGCTGAGGTTGCTTCTGGGTCCCGCCAAGGTGCCCGCACTCTGCCGTGTGTTCTCAAAATTCCCACTCACCGCGAATGGAAAGGTCGATCGAACGCGCTTGGCTGCGCTCGTCCATGGCGGGCAGACCCGATAAGGCTGACGTGACCACCGGATTGCCGGGATGGTGTTCCGCCGGGTGGCGCGGTCAGGTGCCGAGTTGATCTGGTCGCGGTGCGGGAGGAGGCCGGCGGTCGCCCTCGGCGGCCTTCCCGGTCCGCGTCGCCCTCCGGTGCGGCGTACTACTCTCCCCGCATGCCGTACTCCACCCTCACCCGGCCGGCCGCGCCGGAACTGGCCCCGGCACCGGGTGCCGCCGCACGCGTCGCCAGGGTGCTGCGGTCACCATGGTTCCGGCTGTCGCTGCTGGTGACGCTGCTTGCCGCGGGCGGTGCCTGCGCGCTGCTCTTCGAACCGCAGCGGATGCTGGCCGGCGGCTGGCCGCCGCGGCTCGACGGCACCGTTGCCGCGGTGGTGTTCGCGGGCGCGTACGGGATGTGCACCGCGGGCTTTGTGCCGAGGCCGCTGCTGAACCTCGCAGCGGGCGCGCTGTTCGGTGTGCAGACCGGTCTGGTGGCGGCGCTCGCCGGTACGGTCATCGGGGCCCAGATCGCCTTCGGGCTCGGCCGGGTCCTGGGCCAGGCCGCGCTGCGGCCACTGCTGCGTGCCCGGCTTTTGAAAGCGGCGGACGGGCAGCTCAGCAGGCACGGCTTCCGGTCGATGATGGCGGTGCGGCTGTTTCCCGGGGTGCCGTTCTGGGCGGCGAACTACGCCGCCGCCGTCTCCCGGATGCGCTGGCCGGCCTTCTTGCTGGCCACCGCCGTCGGCTCGGTGCCGAACACGGCCGCGTACGTCGTCGCAGGCGCCCGGGCGACGTCCCCCATGTCGCCGGTCTTCCTGGTCGCGACGGGCTTCATCGTGGTCACGGGCGCGGGCGGGGCGGTGGTCGCATGGCGGGCACGGCACCGTCTGCGAGAACGCTGAGCAGCGCCCGGCTGAACTCTGCCCGCTCCGGCTGCTGTCCGCCTCGCGGCCGACCCCTACCTAGCGCCGGTTGTGCGGGTGCGACAACCCGGCACGCAAACGTGCCCCGCTCCCAGGCACGCCGTGCACCCGGGAACGGGGCTCGTAGCGTCTCTCGTCGACCCGACGAAAGGCAGTCGGTCAGCCGCCGAGCAGTCCGCCGAGGACGCCGCCGACGCCGGTGACGACACCGCCCACACCACCGACGACACCGCCGACAACACCGCCCACCACCGTGCCGCTGCTCGACGAGCTGCTGCCGTCGGAGGGGCTGGACGGGGTGGTCGACGGCGGCTGCGAGGACGGCGGCTGGCTGGGCGTCGGAGTACTGGAGGTGCCCGTCGTCGGCGCGGAGGACACCGGTGCCGAAGAGGACGCGTGGGAATCCGAGGCCGCGGCCGCGGACGTCTGCGTGTGCGTCACGCCGCCGTCCGTGTGCATGTTCTGAGCCGTCGTGCGCAGCGGCTGGGGTGCCTGCGCGGAATCGGTCGCGAGGTCCGACGGCGTGGTCGTGTGCGCCTGCTGGTGCGGGGAGACTGTCGCGGAGTCCGGATGGCTCTCGCTTGTGTCCAGGGCCTCGTCCCGCGGTTCGGAGGACGCCTGGGCGTGCACAGGGCCTTCTGTCACGGTGTGCGCGCCAGCCGCGAGAGCGGTGGCCACGCCCATGGCCGCGGCGGTCTTGACTATGGTGGACCGTGCTCGGCCGAGGCCACTCGGTCGCCGATGTTTGTTCATATGTCCTTCTGCCTTTTGCCCGAGCCTTATGTGGGTAGCGGTGCGGAAGTCTACGCGTGCGGTGCCGAACACCTACACGGTTGCTGCGTTCATCGTGTGGTTGATCTGTAAAGGTTGTCTGCACGCCGACGACATGGGTTCTCCACGCCGTCCCTGGGGCGGTCGAAAGGCCTCCACGAGGCGTCAGCCGTCTCCCGCCGCCAGGCGCGTGGCAGGCTCGGCGGGCGGCGCCGCGGCGGGGCTGCCACGCAGCTCCACCACGGTCACCGCGAAGGCCAGCGCGCCCGGCGTCAGCGGAGCCAGCAACGGCAGCATCCACGCCAGCGTGGCACAGAGCAGGACGGCGACCAGGATCAGCGCGCAGCCGGACAGATCGGCCGCCGAGCGCGCCGCCGCGGCGCGCACCGCAGTCCGCCAACTGTCCACCGCCCGGCTGTCCCCCGCGGCACGCAACGCCACCACCAAGGCTGCCGCCGCCACGGCCGCCAGCAGCACGGACATCCACCGCGCCCCGGGCAGCCCGGCCCGCGCCAGCAGCAGGTCGAGCGTGAGCAGGGCCGCACCCGCGAGGGCGACGGCGCCCGCCAGCAGGGTCCGCAGCAGGCCGTGTGCGCGCAGCCCGGCCACGTACCGGCCGAGGGTGGCGGGCCGGTCCTCGCGGATCGCGCCGCGCAGCACCGCGCACGCGGCGGCGAACGCCGCGGGCGCGGTGACGACCGGCAGACAGGCGACCGCCGTAATCAGGCCGACGGCGAGCATGTCGGAGAAGAGCACGAAACGCGCGCCGAACAGTTCGCCCGGCTCGCGGCGCTCCCGCCCGCCTCCTGGTATCCGATCGTGAGACCCGTACACCGGCTCAGCCCTTCAGTCCCGAGGTCGCCATGCCCTGCGACCAGATAGCGCTGGAAGGCGAGGAAGAACAGCACGATCGGGCAGCAGCGACGAGCACCGACATCGCGAACATGCGGCGCCGTACGCCGATGTGCTCGACTGGTCGATGAAGCTGCGCAGCGCCAGCGTGAGGGTGTACTTCTCCGGGGTCGAAGAGATAGATCAGCTGGGCTGAAGAAGTCGTTCCAGGACCAGATGAAGGTGAAGATCGCGGTGGTGATCAGGGCCGGCCTGGTCAGCGGCAGCACGATCGACCAGAAGACGCGGAAGGGCCCGCAGCCGTCGATGCCGGGCCGCCTCGTCCAGCTCACGCGGCAGACCGCGCATGAACTGCACCATGAGGAAGACGAAGAACGCGTCGGTGGCCAGGAACTTGCGGCAGGATCAGCGGCCAGTAGGTGTCGACCATGCCCAGCTTCTTGAAGATGATGTACTGCGGAATCAGCACCGCGTGGTACGGCAGCATCATCGTGGCGATCATGAAGGCGAACAGCGGCCCGCGCAGCCGGAACCGCAGCCGGGCGAAGGCGTAGGCGGCGAGCGAGCACGACAGCACGTTGCCGAGCACCGCAGCCCAGCGAGATGACAGCGAGTTGACGAGCAGTCGGGCGAAGCTGACGCCGCTGACGCCGTCCAGCGCGGCGGTGTAGTTCGACCACTCCAGATGGCTCGGCAGCAGCTTGAGGCTGGTGAGGATCTCGTCGGCCGGCTTGAGCGAGGTGGCCGAGCAGCCACACCAGCGGGTACAGCAGCACCAGCAGGACCACCAGCGCGGCCAGGTGCAGGCAGCGATACGCCGCGCGCACGGTGCGCGGGCGACGGCCCTGCGGTCAGCGGGTCGGTGGTCATCAGGCCCCCTCGCCGGCGTAGAAGACCCAGGAGCGCGAGGTCCTGAAGAGCACGACGGTCACCAGCGCCGATGGCGAGCAGCAGCACCCAGGCCATGGCGGAGGCGTAGCCCATCTGGAGTCGGCGAAGCCCCGTTCGTAGAGGTAGAGCGTGTAGACAGTTGGTCGAGTCGGCCGGGCCGCCCTGCCGCCGCTGATGACGATACGCGGGGGTGAAGACCTGGAAGGACGTGGATGGTCTCCAGGACCAGGTTGAAGAAGAGCACCGGGGAGAGCATCGGCAGGGTGACGGAGCAGAACTGCCGCCACCGGCCCGCGCCGTCCACCGCCGCCGCCTCGTACAGTTCGCGCGGGCATCTGCTTGAGCCCGGCCAGGAAGATCACCATCGGGGCGCCGAACTGCCAGACGGCCAGCAGCGCCACCAGCGTAGAGCGCCCAGTCCGGGTCGCTGACCCAGCCGCCGGCGTGGATGCCGACGACGGCAGGCACGCTGTCGACGGCGCCGCCGTCGTTGAAGAGCGCCCGCCACACGATGGCGATGGACACGCTCGCGCCGAGCAGCGACGGCGCGTAGAACGCGGACCGGTAGAAGCCCTGGCCGCGCCGTCATGGTTCAGCAGCAGCGCCACGCCGAGCGCGAGCAGCAGCTTCAGCGGCACGGCCGATCGACGACGTACAGCAGCGTCGCCCGACCGAGCGCCAGTAGCGCGGGTCCTCGGTGAACATCTCGCGTGTAGTTGCGCAGCCCGATCCACTGCGGCGGCGTCGAAGAGGTCGTAGTCGGTGAACGACAGGTACAGCGACACGGCCATCGGCACCAGCGTCAGCAGGCCGACGCCGAGGATCCAGGGCGTCAGGAAGACGTAGGCGGCGCCCTGCCGCTCACGCCGGGGCTTGCGCCCTGCCGTGCCTGCCGCCGTGGTGGGGGCCGAGTCCGGTACGGCGGTGTGCGTCGCGGATGTCATCGCAGCTCCCTGCCGGCTTCGGCCACGTACTCCGCCGCGGCGTGCGGCCGGGCTCTGCCGTTCGAAGATCACCTGTTGGTAGGTGCGGCTGAAGGACACCTGGAGGACGACGTCACCGCGCGGTGGTGCGGCGGGCGGCGGAGTCGGTCCCGTAGGCGGCGATCTTCAGACCATAGTCGTAGACCTCCTTCTCCGGGCCCGTGAGGGTCTTGCCGACCGCTTGCGCGATCTTCCGGTTGACCGGGGTGGAGCGGCTGACGCCGAGGATCTTGCCCGCATCCGGTTCGTTGAGGATGAAGTCGATCAGCTCGGCGGCCTCCTTGGGGTGTGCGCTGCCCGACCCCACGCCGATGAGCATGCTCGGCTTGAAGTACTGGCCGAGCCTGCCGTCAGTGGACGGCACCGCCGCGAAGTGGATCTGGTCGCCGAGCATCGGCGGGTAGGCGAGGAACGGCGCGTCCCAGTTGAAGTCAGTGGCCGCGAGGCGGCGGCCCAGCGGGCTGTCCTGGGCGACGCTGCCGATCTGCGCGGTGTCCTTCGCCTGCGAGGCGGCGCCGTCGCGGCGCAGCGAGTCGGTCCAGGTCCAGAACCTGGTCAGGTCGCCGACGGTGAACCCGAGCGTGTGCGGAGAGGCGTACAGCTTCTTGCCCTGGCTGCGCAGCCACTCCTCGAAGACGTCCTCGGTGCCGCCGACGTCCGCGACGCCCCGGTAGGCCCGCCCGTCCGGGCCCTTGAGCCCGAGCGCGCTGATCTTCCGGCCCGCCTCGGCGAAGTCGTCCCAGGTCCAGCCCGGCTTGGGGTCGGGCACTCCGGCCTTGTGGAACACGTCGGCGTCGTAGGCGAATCCGGTGGTGCCCCGGCTCATCGGCAGGGCGTACTGGCCGCCGGCGTAGAAGCCGGTGTGCGTCAGGTTCTTGTCGAAGTCGGCGCTGCGTATCGTGCCGTCCTTGACGTAGGGCCCCAGGTCGAGCAGCGTGCCGCTGCCCGCGTACTGCGAGATCTTCCGGTAGTCGAGCTGTGCCACGTCCGGCAGGTCACCGCCGGCCGCCTGGGTGGCCAGCTTCTGTACATAGGTGTCGTAGCTGGCGAAGGACGTGCGCACGGAGATCTCAGGATGCCGCTTCTCGAAGAGGTCGACGACCTGCTGAGTGCGCGCGGCCCGGTCGTCGTTGCTCCACCAGGTGAACGTGAGCCACCCGACCACCGGCGGAACTGCCGGCCCCGCTGCCCGAGCAGCCGGCCAGCAGCAGGCTGCAAACAGTGGCCGCCGCCGCGATCACGGTGCCGGCCCGGCCCCGTGGCCTGCGCGCCCACAAGCCGTACCGCTCCTTGCCGCGGGTCACCACGGGTGCTCCGCAAGGTAAGCGGTGATCTCGTCGCGCTCCCAGGCCTGGGCGGCGATGGTGACGCGGTAGCGGCGGCTGAGGGTGTCGCCGGGTTCGAGTTCCAGCTCGTCGAAGAAGGCCGGCGACGGAGCGACGGCGGCGAACGGGTCGTTGCGCACGAACCAGTGGGCCGGGTGGTTTCCACCGTCGCCCGCATGCGCGTTCTCCGGGGCGTGCTCGAAGACGAGCGTGGCATGGCCGTCGGCGCCGTCGTGCTCGCCGCAGTAGGCGAGCCAGGGCGCCTGCTGGCCCATCAGTTCAGGACCCTCGGCGTGCGGCGCGAGCACCCGGCCACCACGGAAGGCGCGCGGTCCGCGCCAGAACAGCCCCGTATAGCCCGCCATCTCGCGGCCGTGGGTAGTCGGACTGCCGAATCGCAACGGCTCGCTCCTGCGGTTGGTGACGGCCGTGCTCCACACCAGCGCCCAGGTCCCGGCCGCCGGATCCACGTTCCGTACCTCGATGCGCCGCCGCTCCTCGGCCCACAGCTCGCCGTCGTGGGGATGCCAGGTCAGCCGCTCGGCGATGACGAGGCCGCCGTCCTGCGCGGTGAGTTCGTCGAACGCCACATGGGCCATGGACCCGACCCGCTCGGGCAGCGGGAGGTACCCCTCGCCGTGCACATAGGTGTTGCCGCCCCACAGGTTCTGCCCCGACAGATGGGACGCCGTCAGCTGCAGGCCCTTGTGCCAGCGGTGATCGTTGGGCCGGTAGTCGGTGACCACTTGGCCGGTCAGCGTCCTCAGCGGGTGCAGATAGGGCTTCGGAGCCTCGAACGCCGCTTCCGGCCGGTAGACGTAGCTGAAGAGCTCGACGCCGGAGACGGGTTCGGTGACGGTGATGTGCTCGCCGTGTGCGTGGACGATGCGCAGTCCGGCCTCGGCCGGCGTATGCGGTGGGTCCTGCGCCGTGGCGGCTGCGGTGTGAGGGCGGGTTCCGGCTGGCCGGACGCCCTGGCCTTTCATGCGGTCGCCTCCTGGGGGTCGGGTGCGGGTGGGGAGCGGGGGGAGATGCGGTGAAGATATGAATCGTTTCATAGCAAGCGCTTGCATCCCTGGCGGCAACCTAAGCGCCTGGCCGTGGGGGGTCAACAACCGCGCGCAACTCATCTCGAACAGCCCCTCGCCCGATGCGGCACGCCGTCCGAGATCCCGAACGATGACGCCCACGGGGAGCATCCGAAGCCATCGCCTATACCGTTCTACAATGACCACCGACACCAGAACGCAGAATTCGCGTCACTATCTGCCATATGCAGGAAAGTTTCCCGTGTTGGCACCCGCCAACAGGAACGGACCCGTCGGTATTCCACCCTGACGGCAAACCTGAATGCGGCCAACGTCACATCCATCGCCCCGAAGCTCTTTCGCGTCCGTTTCGGCTGGTCAGAGCGGCCACGGCGGCTACACCCGGCAATGGGATACTGACAGAGCGGAGCGGGGAGTCATATTCACCCCCTAAGCTTTAGACATGTCCCTTATCCGTGAGACACACCGTCACGCGCGCTCGTCTGCCGATGTCAACGAGCAGATCCGGGCACTGTGGCTGCGTGCCGGCGGCACCCTCTCGTCGGAGCAGCGACGGCAGTACGAGGTACTGGTGACCGAGTGGGCCGAGGCGATGCGCCGCGAGATCGTCGAGGCGGCCTGACCCGGCGCGGCGCCCGGCTCGCGACCTGATCGGCCCACCGACCCCACGACCGCCCCGCACACCGAAGGGCCCGGCCGCCTGACAGCGGCACGGGCCCGTGCGCGTTCCGTTCCCGAGTGCCACGACCGGGCACCGTGCGCCCTGTTCCAACGCCTGGCACGCGCTTCCGCCGCACCGGACGCCCTCCTCGACGGGCCGACGCCACCTGCTGTCCGCGTACTCCCTGAAGTGCTCAGCCAAGTACAGATAAACGTGCTCAGCTCTCAGGCAACTTCGGTCTCGCGCTCGATGGCGGCAAGTCGGTTCTTCAGCCGGTAACTGGGGCCGTTGATCGCGATGACATCGCAGTGGTGCAGGAGGCGGTCGAGGATCGCGGTGGCGAGGACTTCGTCGCCGAAGACCTGGCCCCATTCACTGAAGGTCTTGTTCGAGGTCAGGATGATCGAGCCCTTCTCGTAACGCTTGGAGATCACCTGGAAGACCAGGTTCGCCTCAGCGCGTTCGAGGGGCTGGTAGCCGACCTCGTCGACGACGAGAACGCTGGGCCGCAGGTAGGAACGGAGCTTGCTGGTCGAGCCGGCCCGCGGCTTCGGCGGTCTTCAGCTGACGGACCATGTCGTCGAGCGTGGTGAAGTAGATCGAGAACCCGGCCCGGCAGGCCGCGACGGCCAGGGCGACGGCAAGGTGTGTCTTGCCTACTCCAGGCGGGCCCAGAAGAGCTGCATTGGCCTTCGCCTCGATGACGAGAGGGTGGCCAGGTCCTTGACCTTCGTGGGTCGAGTTCGGGCTGGAAGGAGAAATCGTAGTCGTCCAGTTATCTGGGTTCTTCTTCGCCTGTCTGGAACGTCGGTCAGCGTGGGGTTCACTCGTTGTGGTGGTCGTTGGCGTTTCGCTATCGGGGTGGCCCGGCAGCGTCGGTGACGTCGGCAGCATGGCGTCGTGCCAGTACAGAGAGTCGATTTGGGCGATGGGCGGACGTGGACAGTGGTCGGTGCCGACTACCTGCCGGTCATGCCCGTCGAGGAGTTCTTGGAGTTCCTGCGCGTCGGCCGGGATGCGTCGCCTCTCACCCTGCGTTCCTACGCCGCGTCACTCAACGCGTGGTGGGACTACCTGGAGGCGGCCGGGCTGGCGTGGAACGAGGTGACGCTGCCGTCGTTCCTGCCGTTCCTGACGGTGCTGCGGACCGGTGATCCGGTCGGAGTGCACCGCTTGCCGGGTGCCGGTGCTGCCCGGGGTGGGGTGGCGGAGTCGACGGTGGGGCTGCGAGTGGCGGCGGTGCTGTCGTTCTACCGCTATCACGCAGATGTGCACGGGACTGCGGTCGCCGGACGGCTCTACCGGGCCGGTGGGCGCCGGGCCCGCAGCCGCTATGTCAGGGCTCTGGCTCACCTGGACCACGGAAGTGATCAAGCGAGCCCGGCGGTGCGCGTGCGAACCCGCGATCGCGGGCCGGCACCAGTTCTCCAGGCCCACCGCCCGATGGCGCGTCGGCATCGCACAGTTCCCACACGTACTCGGCTGTGCAGACGCTCCAGGTCGCTCGCTGATGTAGATGCGGCGGAACCGACTGTTCTTCACCCGCACCCCAGCCGGATGGTCCTGCCGCGGCACGACCTCGACGAACGGGGTCCCGCCCCGGCCGACATGCCAGTCGCAGTGCTTGAGCGACAGGCACTCACCCAGCCGCATCCCGGTCTCGCTCAGCGTCGCGAACAACAGCCGATCGCGTACCGATCCCGTCCACTGCCCTGACACGGCATCGAAGCGTGCGCACCCGTCGAGGATCGCCTCGGCCTGGGTCGGCGTGAGCACCGGTGCCGGCCCGCGATCGCGGGTTCGCACGCGCACCGCCGGGCTCGCTTGATCACTTCCGTGGTCCAGGTGAGCCAGAGCCCTGACATAGCGGCTGCGGGCCCGGCGCCCACCGGCCCGGTAGAGCCGTCCGGCGACCGCAGTCCCGTGCACATCTGCGTGATAGCGGTAGAACGACAGCACCGCCGCCACTCGCAGCCCCACCGTCGACTCCGCCACCCCACCCCGGGCAGCACCGGCACCCGGCAAGCGGTGCACTCCGACCGGATCACCGGTCCGCAGCACCGTCAGGAACGGCAGGAACGACGGCAGCGTCACCTCGTTCCACGCCAGCCCGGCCGCCTCCAGGTAGTCCCACCACGCGTTGAGTGACGCGGCGTAGGAACGCAGGGTGTGAGGCGACGCATCCCGGCCGACGCGCAGGAACTCCAAGAACTCCTCGACGGGCATGACCGGCAGGTTCGGCACCGACCACTGTCCACGTCCGCCCATCGCCAAATCGACTCTTGTACTGGCACGACGCCATGCTGCCGACGTCACCGACGCTGCCGGGCCACCCCGGATAGCGAAACGCCAACGACCACCACAACGAGTGAACCCCACGCTGACCGACGTTCCAGACAGGCAAAGAAGAACCCCAGATAACTGGACGACTACGATTTCTCCTTCCAGCCCGAACTCGACCCACGCAAGGTCAAGGACCTGGCCACCCTCTCGTTCATCGAGGCGAAGGCCAATGCAGCTCTTCTGGGCCCGCCTGGAGTAGGCAAGACACACCTTGCCGTCGCCCTGGCCGTCGCGGCCTGCCGGGCCGGGTTCTCGATCTACTTCACCACGCTCGACGACATGGTCCGTCAGCTGAAGACCGCCGAAGCCGCGGGCCGGCTGACCAGCAAGCTCCGTTCCTACCTGCGGCCCAGCGTTCTCGTCGTCGACGAGGTCGGCTACCAGCCCCTCGAACGCGCTGAGGCGAACCTGGTCTTCCAGGTGATCTCCAAGCGTTACGAGAAGGGCTCGATCATCCTGACCTCGAACAAGACCTTCAGTGAATGGGGCCAGGTCTTCGGCGACGAAGTCCTCGCCACCGCGATCCTCGACCGCCTCCTGCACCACTGCGATGTCATCGCGATCAACGGCCCCAGTTACCGGCTGAAGAACCGACTTGCCGCCATCGAGCGCGAGACCGAAGTTGCCTGAGAGCTGAGCACGTTTATCTGTACTTGGCTGAGCACTTCAGGGAGTACGCGGACAGCAGGTGGCGTCGGCCCGTCGAGGAGGGCGTCCGGTGCGGCGGAAGCGCGTGCCAGGCGTTGGAACGGGGCGCACGGTGCCCGGTCGTGGCACTCGGGAACGGAACGCGCACGGGCCCGTGCCGCTGTCAGGCGGCCGGGCCCTTCGGTGTGCGGGGCGGTCGTGGGGTCGGTGGGCCGATCAGGTCGCGAGCCGGGCGCCGCGCCGGGTCAGGCCGCCTCGACGATCTCGCGGCGCATCGCCTCGGCCCACTCGGTCACCAGTACCTCGTACTGCCGTCGCTGCTCCGACGAGAGGGTGCCGCCGGCACGCAGCCACAGTGCCCGGATCTGCTCGTTGACATCGGCAGACGAGCGCGCGTGACGGTGTGTCTCACGGATAAGGGACATGTCTAAAGCTTAGGGGGTGAATATGACTCCCCGCTCCGCTCTGTCAGTATCCCATTGCCGGGTGTAGCCGCCGTGGCCGCTCTGACCAGCCGAAACGGACGCGAAAGAGCTTCGGGGCGATGGATGTGACGTTGGCCGCATTCAGGTTTGCCGTCAGGGTGGAATACCGACGGGTCCGTTCCTGTTGGCGGGTGCCAACACGGGAAACTTTCCTGCATATGGCAGATAGTGACGCGAATTCTGCGTTCTGGTGTCGGTGGTCATTGTAGAACGGTATAGGCGATGGCTTCGGATGCTCCCCGTGGGCGTCATCGTTCGGGATCTCGGACGGCGTGCCGCATCGGGCGAGGGGCTGTTCGAGATGAGTTGCGCGCGGTTGTTGACCCCCCACGGCCAGGCGCTTAGGTTGCCGCCAGGGATGCAAGCGCTTGCTATGAAACGATTCATATCTTCACCGCATCTCCCCCGCTCCCCACCCGCACCCGACCCCCAGGAGGCGACCGCATGAAAGGCCAGGGCGTCCGGCCAGCCGGAACCCGCCCTCACACCGCAGCCGCCACGGCGCAGGACCCACCGCATACGCCGGCCGAGGCCGGACTGCGCATCGTCCACGCACACGGCGAGCACATCACCGTCACCGAACCCGTCTCCGGCGTCGAGCTCTTCAGCTACGTCTACCGGCCGGAAGCGGCGTTCGAGGCTCCGAAGCCCTATCTGCACCCGCTGAGGACGCTGACCGGCCAAGTGGTCACCGACTACCGGCCCAACGATCACCGCTGGCACAAGGGCCTGCAGCTGACGGCGTCCCATCTGTCGGGGCAGAACCTGTGGGGCGGCAACACCTATGTGCACGGCGAGGGGTACCTCCCGCTGCCCGAGCGGGTCGGGTCCATGGCCCATGTGGCGTTCGACGAACTCACCGCGCAGGACGGCGGCCTCGTCATCGCCGAGCGGCTGACCTGGCATCCCCACGACGGCGAGCTGTGGGCCGAGGAGCGGCGGCGCATCGAGGTACGGAACGTGGATCCGGCGGCCGGGACCTGGGCGCTGGTGTGGAGCACGGCCGTCACCAACCGCAGGAGCGAGCCGTTGCGATTCGGCAGTCCGACTACCCACGGCCGCGAGATGGCGGGCTATACGGGGCTGTTCTGGCGCGGACCGCGCGCCTTCCGTGGTGGCCGGGTGCTCGCGCCGCACGCCGAGGGTCCTGAACTGATGGGCCAGCAGGCGCCCTGGCTCGCCTACTGCGGCGAGCACGACGGCGCCGACGGCCATGCCACGCTCGTCTTCGAGCACGCCCCGGAGAACGCGCATGCGGGCGACGGTGGAACCCACCCGGCCCACTGGTTCGTGCGCAACGACCCGTTCGCCGCCGTCGCTCCGTCGCCGGCCTTCTTCGACGAGCTGGAACTCGAACCCGGCGACACCCTCAGCCGCCGCTACCGCGTCACCATCGCCGCCCAGGCCTGGGAGCGCGACGAGATCACCGCTTACCTTGCGGAGCACCCGTGGTGACCCGCGGCAAGGAGCGGTACGGCTTGTGGGCGCGCAGGCCACGGGGCCGGGCCGGCACCGTGATCGCGGCGGCGGCCACTGTTTGCAGCCTGCTGCTGGCCGGCTGCTCGGGCAGCGGGGCCGGCAGTTCCGCCGGTGGTCGGGTGTCGCTCACGTTCACCTGGTGGGGCAACGACGACCGGGCCGCGCGCACTCAGCAGGTCGTCGACCTCTTCGAGAAGCGGCATCCTGAGATCTCCGTGCGCACGTCCTTCGCCAGCTACGACACCTATGTACAGAAGCTGGCCACCCAGGCGGCCGGCGGTGACCTGCCGGACGTGGCACAGCTCGACTACCGGCAGATCTCGCAGTACGCGGGCAGCGGCACGCTGCTCGACCTGGGGCCCTACGTCAAGGACGGCACGATACGCAGCGCCGACTTCGACAAGAACCTGACGCACACCGGCTTCTACGCCGGCGGCCAGTACGCCCTGCCGATGAGCCGGGGCACCACCGGATTCGCCTACGACGCCGACGTGTTCCACAAGGCCGGAGTGCCCGACCCCAAGCCGGGCTGGACCTGGGACGACTTCGCCGAGGCGGGCCGGAAGATCAGCGCGCTCCGGGCTGCAAGGGCCCGGACGGGCGGGCCTACCGGGGCGTCGCGGACGTCGGCGGCACCGAGGACGTCTTCGAGGAGTGGCTGCGCAGCCAGGGCAAGAAGCTGTACGCCTCTCCGCACACGCTCGGGTTCACCGTCGGCGACCTGACCAGGTTCTGGACCTGGACCGACTCGCTGCGCCGCGACGGCGCCGCCTCGCAGGCGAAGGACACCGCGCAGATCGGCAGCGTCGCCCAGGACAGCCCGCTGGGCCGCCGCCTCGCGGCCACTGACTTCAACTGGGACGCGCCGTTCCTCGCCTACCCTCCGATGCTCGGTGACCAGATCCACTTCGCGGCGGTGCCGTCCACTGACGGCAGGCTCGGGCAGTACTTCAAGCCCAGCATGCTCATCGGCGTGGGGTCGGGCAGCGCACATCCCAAGGAGGCCGCCGAGCTGATCGACTTCATCCTAACGAACCGGATGCGGGCAAGATCCTCGGCGTCAGCCGCTCCACCCCGGTCAACCAGAAGATCGCGCAAGCGGTCGGCAAGACCCTCACGGGCCCGGAGAAGGAGGTCTACGACTATGGTCTGAAGATCGCCGCCTACGGGACCGACCCGCCGCCCGCCGCACCACCGCGCGGTGACGTCGTCCTCCAGGTGTCCTTCAGCCGCACCTACCAACAGGTGATCTTCGACGGCAGAGCCCGGCCCACGCCGCGGCGGAGTACGTGGCCGAAGCCAACAGGGAGCTGCGATGACATCCGCGACGCACACCGCCGTACCGGATTCGGCCCCCACCACGGCGGCAGGCACGGCAGGGCGCAAGCCCCGGCGTGAGCGGCAGGGCGCCGCCTACGTCTTCCTGACGCCCTGGATACTCGGCGTCGGCCTGCTGACGCTAGTGCCGATGGCCGTGTCGCTGTACCTGTCGTTCACCGACTACAACCTCTTCAACCCGCCGAAGTGGATCGGGCTGCGCAACTACACGGAGATGTTCACCGAGGAGGCCCGCGCTTACTGGCGTTCGGTGGGCAACACCTTGCTGTTCGTCGTGGTGGCCGTGCCGCTGAAGCTGATCCTCGCGCTGGCCGTCGCCCTGCTGTAGAAAGGCATGCGGCGCGGCCGGGGCTTTTACCGGTCCGCCTTCTACGCGCCGTCGCTGCTCGGGAGCATCTCCATCGCCTGGTGCGGCGGCGCTCTACAACGACGGCGGTT
>CAVXIJ010000040.1:0-103396 GCA_963761765.1 uncultured Actinomycetota bacterium | reverse complement strand
GCGACCAACACCTGGCACCGTTAAACGAACTGCTGGAGCTGTCGGCCACCGACCCGCCACCTACCGCCCGGCGCCGGACTCACCGTCTTGAGCTGTGGCGCCGGATGCTGCAGGAGATACCGCTGGACGAGAGGTCCTTCGACGGCCGGTTCGGAATCGGCAGCCGCGAGACCACGATCGCGGCCCTGATCACCTGGTGTCTGGGCTATCGCGAGCAGAGCGAACCACGCAGGGCCGCCCTGGCGCAGCCGTTCGGGTTCGCCGCACTGTTCCTGTTGACGCTGCTCAGCCTTGCCGAATCCGAGGCGCAGCGCTCGGCTCGCACGCCTCGGCGCCCGCCGCAGCAAGCGGCCACGCGCTCACCCACGACTGCGGCACCATATGCGGAGTGCTGGTCGCGCAGGCGGCCGTGGCACAAGCCATCGGCGACGTCTACCGTCCGCATCAGCCCTCCGGCCCGCGCGGCACCGCCCGGGCCACCGCCGCGAGGACCGCCGTGCGCGAGTGGGAGGCCATGGGGCGGGAGACGCTGCGGTTCCACCGGCACGGCAGCACCTCGATGATCCTGCGCGGCAGCGCCGCGGGAGCAGTCCACGGAACGCGCCCGCAGTTCGCCCTCAAACTGATTCTGTATCCGTTCACCAGAATCCAGACCATCGCCCATGCCACGCGCGAGTACGCCGAGAAGTACGACACCTCGTACTCGGCTTCGCGGCATCTGGTGCATGTCTGGGCCAGCCACGACAGCTGGATCCTGATGGACTTCGTCGAAGGCAGAACCCTCGCGGAAACCGTGCGTGCCCAATTCGCGCAGGAGACGGGGAGCGGCGGGGAACTGCGATCCCTCCGGCTCGACCGGCTCAGAGAGCAGGGAATCCTGCTCTTCGAGGCGCTGGAAGAACTACAGCGCATTGCGGAGCAAGGCTCGGAGCACAACCCGCTCAAGGGAGTGCACGCGGATCTGTCGCCGTCCAACATCATCGTGTCTGACGCCGACGGCACCTTCCAACTCATCGACCTCGGCCGCAACTATCTCTACACCCACGCCGTCACCGGGACGACCGGCGGCGACGCCGCCTACATCGCGCCGGAGGTCAAGGCCGGCGACGCCGAGATCGCACGGGCCGACCTGTATTCAGTCGCCCAGTTGCTGATCCTCGTCGGCTGCGGACGGCCGAGCGCCGACGGTGTGGTGCCGGACATCTTCTATATGCGAGCCACGCTGCTGGCGCGTTTCATCGAGGACCTGATCGACGCCAGTCCGGCACGCCGGCTGCTCATCTTCTCCACCGGTCCTGGGCCGCACTTCTCGTTCGCCAGTCTGAAGAGCGCCTTCCTGACAGAGCTCGACATGGTCCAGGCCTCCGAAGGGGACAAGACCGATCTGCGGGTGGAGACCGGCTGGTCGGCGCTGCGCGAGCTGCTCCGTCCGCTGGCCGGTGACCCGGGCAAGCAGTGGCGGCTGTGGCGGATGCGCCGGACGCAGGGCGCGGAGCAGACCGGGAACCGCATGCCGTTCATCAACTGGCTGCTCGCCTGGTCGTTCGTCGCGGCGGCGGCGTGGGCGATCACGAACGCCACCGTCGTCACCTGGCTGCTACGGGACTTCAACCTCTCGTGGGGCAATTCCCTGGTGGAACTGATCCAGCACCTCAGCCACAACCCCAACGGGCTGCCGATCGTCGACGCGTGGCGCAACAGCGACTACCACGTGCCCGACTGGCGGGCCAACCTGCAGGCGCGGCTCGTCGGGATCTCCTACGCACTGACGGCACCGAAGTACTACGAGGTGCTCTTCTCCGGCCTGACGCCGCTGGCCATCGGCCGCAGGGCCGGTACGACGAGCCGGCTGGCCCTGGCCACCGAGGCGATCATGCGGATCATGTCCTTCGCGCCGTGTGTGCTCGTGATGACGGTCACGCTGGTCGAACCGCGCTGGTGGCCGATCAACTCGGCGATCGGACAGATCCTCACCTGGCTCGCGAACTTCCTGACCCTGTCCTTCATCCGCGCCGTGATCACCCAGTCGCGCCGCCTCGGACTCACTACCGTCCCCGAGGACGACAGCAAGATCACCGGACTGTTCTCGTTCGCCCAGTGGGCGCCGACCTCGCTCTTCTACGCCACGGCCGTGACGACCATCGGCACCTTCGTCTATCTGGGCCATCTGACGGACACCTGGGTCTACGCCATGGCCGTCACCTCGACGAACATCTTCCTCTTCTACGTCATCAAGCTCGGCTTCGGAGGCCCGGCGATCCGCGTGATGATGGTGCGTACCTGCCTGGCAGCCGAACGTGTCGGCAGATGCCAGTAAGAGGTGGTACCACCATGGGCGCCTGGCGGGTGGCGTTTCCCCGGCCCGGCGGCTGGGAGGTGTCCGCGCTCCGGCGGCCTTTCGCCGTTGCGGCGGTCTTCAGGCCGCCTGCTGGCGTACGGCGGCGTGCAGTTCCCTGACTCCGGTCGCACGCGGGTAGCGTTCGGCCAGCCCATAGACGATGCTGCGGATGGCTGGCCGGTCCCGGACCTCCGCCGGGCTGCTGCGATACGCGGTCAGCAGCGCACGGGCTGTCTGTTCGGGCCGATTCCAAGCCCAATAGGCCCGCGCCATGTCGGTGCCCAGCCGTGCCTTCCGCTCGGCAGTCGGGAACTGTGTGGGCCGCAGGTCCTTCCCGGCCTCCAGCGCGGCGCCCGCGTCTCCTAGTGCCCAGTGGATGCCCACGGCATACAGGTCCACGGCGGCCGGGGAGATGTTGAACAGGCGGCCCGCTGGCGCGGTGGGTGGCAGCCGGCGGGCGGCGCGGCGGGCCTCCTCGGTCATCGCCAGGGCCTCGGCGCGCTGGCCTCCCCGGGCGGCGGTGTACGCAAGGGTGCACAGCATCTGCGTGTACGCCGACACCGAGGCGCCGGTGCGCAGACCGGTCGCCTCCACCCCGGACGCCGCTGACGACACGAGGCGCTGGGCCTCCTCGTTACGGTCCTGATGGCGCAGCACGATCGCCAACTCGCGGGCAGCAGCAGCTGCCGCCAGGAGAGAGCCGGAGACTTCGGCCCACGTGCGGGCGCGGTCCGCAGTGAGCCGGGCGTTCTCGTAAGAGCCCAGCTTGCTCAGCACGGCTGCGGCGAGGCTGTACACGGAGGCCAGCCGTCCGTGCCTGGTCGAGCTCGCGGCGGCATGAAGCCGCGGCGTGACCGTCCGCGATGAGGCCGGGCAGCGCTGCCAGCAGTCGCCCGTGTGCGCCCTTGTCGTACAGGTTGCGGGCGGCCGTCAGGCGGGAGTCCAACGGCCCGGTTCCAGTCGGCGGGGGAGTGTCGGCCAGAGTCTCGTCCAGCCCCAGCAGCAAGGCTGCCGGTCCGGCAGCCGCCGGGGCGGGTGGCGCCAGAGAACTCACCAGGATGTGTCGCGGCACGCCGACTTCGAGCGCGGCCTGGTGCACCAGGGCCAGGTCGACGACCCGGGTTCGGCGCTCCAGCCGGGAGACCGTGGCCGGCGAGCAGCCGAGCCGGGAGCCGAGCACTGCCAGCGTCCACGCGCGGTGCTCGCGGCCGAGCCGGATCAGGGCGCCGGGGCGCCGGGGCGCAGCTAACGCACGCGCTCTCGGCGTATTCCAGAGCGGGTCAACGGGCACAGGCCCCTCCCACGCCGCACGACCGGGGGTTCAACGGTACGGGGGCCGTACTGGCACGTCGAGGCTGCTTGCAGGACGTGCAAAACCCTTGCACGACAAGACCGTTGACCATCACGGCACCGGACGTGGCGGTGTTTCTGGATGTATCGCCCCGATCCGCGGGGCACAGTCCCTCGGAGGCATCATGGCAACCGCAGTTGCACCGCAGGCCACCAGCCAAACGACCCCGTTCCGCTTTGTGCGCGATGTCGTTTCGACCGAGCTGTGGGACAAACAGGTGGCGCTGCTCCAGCGTGACTACCCCTACGACTCGGTGATGGCCGCCCGCGTCCTCGGGCAGGGCTACGCCTACCTGCTGACCGCGATGGCTCACCGGGGCGAGAGGCTGGGGCTGGCGCCCAGCAGCCTCGTCGACATCGGCGTGCACGCGATCATCCTGGACACCGTGGCGTACGCCGAGCTGTGCGAGATGTGCAACGGTGGGCACTTCCTGCACCACGTGCCGCTGGTCGAGTTCAAGGACGACGGGTCCGTGATGAAGACGGCCCACCGGATCGCCGCCGACGGCTGGGAGGTCGACCTTCCGCTGTGGGCCGACGCCGCAAAGTGCGGCCCGTGCCACCCCGGCGACGACTCCCACTGACTCCAGGACCACGACCCGCCAGGCCTGGGACCCAGCCGACTGGGCCCAGGCCCGGCCGAGTGAGATTTCTCTGAACCCGCCCGGCGCCGCACCAGCCCCGCCAGGATAAGGCGAGTGACAACCGCCACCCCAGACCTCTGGCACCACTACGGCCGCAGCAGGGCCGCCAGCGACCGCGCCGTGCCCGCTGCCTTCCGTTGGTCCTGGAGCCAGGACGGTGGGCCGGGAACGGAAATTCTGGGCGACCTGACCGGCCTGCGCGTCGCAGACCTCGGCGCCGGGGCCGCACGGCACGCCGCTCACCTGGTGACCCGTCATCAGCCCGAACAGGTACACGCGGTCGACGACTCAGCCGGATAGCACGCGATGGCTACCGACCTGTATACGCACTTCGCGCCACGCCTGCAGCTCGTCCATGCCGACGTGGTGACCCACCTGCGTTCGACACCGGCCGCGTACGACGTGCTGTACAGCGTCTTCGGCGCGGTCTGCTTCACCGACCCGCGCGAGCTGCTGCCAGTGGCGGCCGACGCCTTGCGCCCCGGCGGGCGGCTGGTGTTCGCCAGCCTTGCCCACTACCTGAACGGGGAGCCAGCCGAGGCCGACGCCGTGCACGCGGACCTCCCAGCGAGGCTCCCGGACGGAGGACCCACCACGATGCGCCGGTGGGTCCTCCAGGAGCCCGTATGGACCAAGCTGCTCGCCGAGGCCGGATTCACGGGCATCACCATCGACGTGCTGCGTGCCTCCGGCGGGGCGCAGCCCGCCGACACACTGCTGGTGACCGCGTTCCGCCGAAGCCGAGTGTCGGCCCGGCACGGGACCAATAGGACCATCGGGAAGGAAGAGACACGGTCAAGCGGAGAAGATGCCGCCCGGCTCCGCCGGACCGGGGCACTCGACCGCAGCGAGCGCTTCGTCGAGTTCGTTGAGCGCGCTCCTCATCATGACTGCTCCGCCGATCGCAAGACCTGGCGTTAGCCGTTCTAAGCGGTGGTGTCACCACCTCCGAGCCGTTCGGCCGCAACACGATCGTGAAGTGATCGCCGGAATGACGATGGGTCACACCCTCCGGGACCGCGCCTAGGGTCGAAACGGAACGTCGGACGCGGCGGTACGGCGGCTCCGACGGCCGGGCCGCACGGGTCGTGTGCGCGCCCGTGGACATGCCCGTTCGGGCATACGGGATGCGGCAGGAGTGGCCATGGGCGCGCGACGGCACGTGAAGGGCATCCGCCGGGAGCCGATTGCGGCCCGGCGGCCGAGGGGGGCGCCAACCCAATGGCGGCCCGTCCGGGCGTTACGCACCACCGACTGGCGTGCGCTGGGACGCCGGATGCGGCCCTCCTACCCGAGGCCGGGCCGGCAGGGCGTGCGCCGCTGGCTGCCGTCCGGCCGGCAGACGTACCTGCTTTTCCTCTGGACGGTGCTGGGCCTCACCTGCACCGTCTCCATCGCGTACCAGGTCACCGACATACCGAAGGACCTGAACTCCTACGCCACCCAGCAGGACAACGTCTACTACTGGGCCGACGGCACGGAGATGGCGCGCGTCGGCCCGGTCGACCGGCAGGCCCTGCCGCTGGACCGGATCGCGCCCTCACTGGCCGACGCCGTCCTCGCGGCCGAGAACGCCTCCTTCTACAAGGACCACGGCATCTCCCCGATGGGCATCGGCCGCGCCCTGTACGCCATCGGCACCGGCGGCGACACCCAGGGCGGTTCCACCATCACCCAGCAGTACGTGAAGAACGTCTACCTCAACCAGGACCAGACGGTCTCCCGCAAGCTCACCGAGATGCTCATGGCGGTGAAACTGGACAGCCGGATGAGCAAGAAGGACATCCTTGACGGCTATCTGAACACCGCCTGGTTCGGCCGCGGCGCCTACGGCGTGCAGCGCGCCGCCAAGGCCTACTACGGCAAGGACGCCTCCGAACTGGACGTCAACGAGTCGGCGTTCCTCGCCACGCTGCTCAAAGGCGCCGGCCTGTACGACCCGTCGATCAGCGCCGCCAACCACCAGCGGGCCGTGAAACGCTGGAACTGGGTCCTCGACCGCATGGTCGACACCGGCAAGCTCTCCCGCGCGCAGCGCGCCAAGTACCGGACATTCCCCGAGCCCAACGCCCCGGCCCGGCCCGAGGGCCTGGGCGGGCAGACGGGCTACCTCGTGGACACCGCCCGGATGTACGTGGCCGGACACAGCGGCATCTCCGACGCGGAGTTCGACCTCGGCGGCTACCAGATCTACACGACCTTCGAACGCCCCAAGGTCGACGCCCTCGCCGCCGCCGTCAAGCAGCACCTGGACGGGCTGCGTCCGAAGGAACGCGCGGCCGACCGCGACGTACGGGTGGGAGCCGCCTGTGTCGCCACCGACGGACGCATCCTGGCCCTGTACGGCGGCAGCGACTACATCAAGCAGGGCTTCGACGACGCGGACATCTCGGTCGTACCGGTCGGCACCACCTACGGCCCCTTCGTGTACGCGGCGGCGCTGCGCGATGGCGTCCAGCTCAAACGCGACGCACCCCGCACCCCGGTCACACCCGATTCGGTCTACGACGGCGACGACAAGATTCCCGTCCGCACTCCTGAAGGCCCGTACTGGAACCGGGACGGGAAGATCGTCAAGGGGGTCAACGACGGCCATCGGTCCTGGGGCAAGATCTCGCTGCGGCAGGCGCTCGCGCGCTCCGTCAACACCGCGGTCATGCAGCTCGGCATGGACGTCGGCCTGGACCGGGTGCGCCGCGCCTCCATCGACGCGGGGCTGCTGCCCAGCAGCTTCGACGTGCCGCAGGTACCCGGGTTCGCACTGGGCACCGCCACCCCGAGCCCGATCCGGGTGGCCGACGCCTACGGGACCTTCGCGGCGGGCGGCCGGCACACCGAGCCGTACTCGGTGCGGCACATCACCCATGACGGCGACCGTATCGACGTCGACCGGCCAGGGCCCACCCAGCCGTTCGACCCGAAGGTCGCGGCGCAGGTGGACGAGGCGCTGCGCGGCTCCATCCGGGAAGGCGCCGGGCAGTCCGTCGCGGCGGTCGGCCGGCCGCTCGCCGGCAAGCCGGGAACCTCGGCGGACGGCAAAGCGGCCTGGTTCGCCGGGTACGACACGGACATGGCGACGGCCGTGGCGCTCTTCCGGCTCGACCCGAAGACGCAGCAGCTTGAGCCGCTGAAGGGCGTCGGCGGCAAGGACGGCAAGAACGGCAGCGGAGGTCCGGCGGATATCTTCACCGGGTACATGAAGACGGTGGGCTGAAGCCGGGGCGGTGCGCTGAGCGGGGGCGCTGCGGTGAGCCGGTGGCTGAGCTGAGCCGGGGCGGTGCCCGCTACTTCTTCTTCGCCGGCGCCTTGATGAACGTGCTCCAGTCCGGTGACTCGCCCGGGTCCAGGTTCCGCAGTGCGGCCAGTACGTCGGGGTCCTGGGCGTCGAGCCAGTCGCACAGCTGCTTGAAGGACACGCACTGCACGTCCTTGCGGCGGCAGACGTCCTTCACGACGTCCTCGACGGCCTGCATATAGATGCCGCCGTTCCACGTCTCGAAGTGGTTGCCGATGAACACAGGCGCCCGGCTGCCGTGGTAGACCCGCTGGAATCCGTTGAGGTAGCCCTGCCGGGTCTCCTGCTCCCAGGCCCGGTACTTGGCGGGATCGCCTTGGGTTTGCTCGCCGCCGGACTGGTTGTAGAGGAAGTTGAAGTCCATCGAAAGGACCTGGAAGTCCTTGCCTGGATAGGGCATCAGCTCCAGCGGGAAGTTCCACACCCCGCCCTGCTTCTTCGGCCAGAGCTGGAAGTCGCCCGGTGAACTCGCGTCATAGCGCCAGCCGAGCGACTTGGCCGCCGGCAGCAGGTTCTGCTGTCCTTCAAGACACGGCGCACGGCCGCCGACCAGCTCCTTGGTGTAGTCGAACGGCAGCGCAGGAAGGTTTTTGAAGCCGGTATTCGTCTTCCAGTTCTGCACGAAGGAGTAGGCCTGGGATATCTCGCTCTTCCAGTCGGCGGTGCTCCATGTGCCGCCGCCTTTCGGGTCCGGAGCGCAGAAGTGGCCGTTGAAGTGCGTCCCGATCTCGTCGCCGTCCTGCCAGGCGAGCCGCAGCTGCTCCAGCGTTTCCTTGATGTGCTCGTCGGTGGGAAAGTCGATCGCCGCCGAGCCCGCCGAGTGCCCGGGCGGGTGGTACAGCTTCCGCTTGGCGTTCGGTAGGAGGTAGAGACCGCTGAGGAAGAACGTCATGGTGGCGTCGTTCTCCTCGGCCAACTTGCGGAAGCGGGAGAAGAGGTGGTCGTCGTTCTCCAGCGCGCCGTCCCAGGAGAACACCACGAACTGCGGCGGCTTCTCGCCCGGTTTCAGCTTCTCGGGCTTCAGCTGGTGTGGCTGCGGCCCGGTGTACGAGGTGGAACCGTCACCGATGACCCGCACCTTGCCGTCCCAGGCGGGAGGCCGGTCGGCCTTGGGAGCGTGGGTCGGCTGCGAGGTCCGTGGTTTTGAACCGGTGCCGTCCGCACCGTCCGCGTGCTCGTCGTCACCGCTGCCGCAGCCCGCCAGCGTCACCGTCAGCGCGAGCGCCGCCCCCGCGGCCCCGAGCCTGCCCGCGCTACCTCTCCAGGCGTTCCCCATCGGCCTACCCCCCGTGCGTCGCAGTGCGGCTCTTCCTCATCAATGTGTTCGATGAGGAAACAGGGGGGCCGAGTTGCCTGTGCGCGGTCGGCACATCGCATTTGTGACGGATCTCGCATGCGGGTGCAGGTGCGGACCGGCTTGCCGAAGGTGTGCGTGTGTCGTGCGGGTTCCGTGCCTCTTGCGGTGCGCGCAGTGCGTGACCGCGCTCGACCGAAGCGAGCGCCGTTCAGGATTCCACGGGAAGCATCTGGACCAGGCCGACCCGGTTCTCCTCGTCCGCCCTGAGGTGGGTGGCCCGGACCCGCCAGCGGCCGGCGGCCAGCGGGACCGAGGCCTGGGCGGGCATTCCGCCGTCGGGATACTCGATGTTCAGCTCGGAGCCTGCTTCAGCGGAGTCCATGAGCACGGCTGGACCGTCCGACACCCACGTGCCGCACTCCTCCCACGGAGTGGCGGGGTCCGCGAGGACAGCCTCTGCCGCGGCCCTCAGCCCAGCCTCGGAGCCGGCGGCGAGCCACCGCAGGAAGCCGCGGCGCTCGGGCAGATAGCAGCTGGTGGCCGGCTCGTCCGCCAGCACCAGCGCCTGCGCACCGTTCTCGCCGACGGTGATCAGAGCGGCCAGGTCATCCACCGCACAGGCCCGGTCGTAGTCGTCTGGAGCGGTGGCGTCTTTCGCCATGACCCCGGCCTCCGTGCACCCGCGCCAGGCGGCCAACGCGGAGACGGGGATGACGATCAAAGGTCCGCCCATCGACTCCACCCAGACGGGGGAGGCGTGGGACGCATCGGCTGCGGTAGGTGAAGAGGATGGAGAGGCGCTGCTCATGCCGTCAGTGTGCCCTGGCCCACTGACGGCATGAGCAGCGTGAGAACGACAGGTCAGGTGGGCTGGTGTGCACGCATGTCGCCGTGCTCGCGCCGGTCGGCGCATGGGGTCACCCCGAGCCCGGGGTGACGGCACCGACGTGTCTCAGGCGGGTATCCGGCCCGCGATGATCGCAGCCGCCTTCTGCGCGATGCCGCAGACCTTCGACGGGTCCACCTCGTGCGTGATGGTGACGTCCACGAGCTCGTTGGTGGTCACTTCAAGGACGATGTTGCAGCTCTTCAACCCGCCGACGTCGGACTTCGATAGGGCGGCCCTGTGCCCGGAGACGGCGGGCAGAGCCTTGACCGTCGAGCCGTCGAATTCCATTTCGTAGACGTCCTCGTCGACGTCTTTGATGTTGACGGCGAAGTCGTAACCGCTGCACGTGCTGCCGTTGGAATCGGGCTTGAAGGTGCTGTCCTTGTTGAGTTCTGGTACGTCGGCGGGCTTGAGCAGGGCGCACGGGTCGGTGCCCGCGAGCGGTGTCCCAGTCTTGCCGCTGCCCCCCGCGGCCGACGTCTTCCCGCTTCCCGGGCTGCTCGAACTCCCGTTGCTGCCGCTGCTATTGCCATGGCAGGCCGCGAGCCCCAGCACGCAGGCCAGGATCGCAGCCGCCGACATCACACGTCGCATTGAGCATCCCCTTGATTCCGGTCTGGTCCGGATCGTACCGAAGGGGCGGAGCCTCACTGCCAAGGTCCGCGGTGGGCACATCGGTGCCCAGGACAGGAACGGAACGGCTCAGCTCCTGGGCGCCGGCAGGACAAGGGGCGCGGCGGTGTGTCGACGGGACGGCGGGACCCCGCGCTCAAGGGGTCACGCGCCGTACTCTCCGTTCCCAACCGGGGTACCGTTCTGAGTGCTGAGGCCAGAACGGAGCCAGCATGCCTGACAACACCGAAGTGCACATCGGCGCTCGGATTGCCCAGATCCGCAAGCAGCGAGGCCTGACGCGGCAAGGGCTGGCACTGCGGGCCCATATCTCGGAGTCTCTGCTGTCGAAGGTCGAGTGTGGGCAGAAGCATGCTTCGCCATCCTTGATCGCTGCCTGTGCCCGGGCTCTGGGCGTCTCCACATCAGATCTGCTCGGGCAGCCCTTCGCCGAGGAGTTGCGTCGCGACCGGATGGACGCCTTGGTGCAGCCGATTCGCGAAGGAATGGAGAACTGGGACATACCGCTGGACTGGCAGACGAAGCCTCGGCCGGTCGCACTCATCCAGGCCGATGTGCAACGGGTGCTGGCTCAGCGTCGTCAGGCTGAGTACACGGACATGGTCCGCGACCTCCCCGGATTGATCGACGAGTGCATTCAGGCAGTTCACAGCAGTTCGGGGGAAGACCGGCGGCAGGCGTACGAGTGCTTTGCGGGAATCTTCCGCTGCGTGTTCACCGTTGCGTGGAATTTTGGCTACATCGACCTGGCCACCGTCGCACTGGACCGACTGGCCTGGACCGCACCACGAGCCGACGAGCCGGGTTTGGCGGCCATGCACGCCTACCTTCGTGCGCAGACCACGCTGTCATCGGGCCGGTACGAGGTCGGCATGCAGGTGATCGACCGGGGCCTACGAGAGCTTGAGGGGCAGGACGCGCGCCGTCCGACAAGCGTCGCTGCCATGCGTGGAGTCATGCAATTGCGTGCGGCAGTGATCGCGGGACGGGCAAAGGACCGGGACCACGCGGAGGCTCGCCTTGCAGAAGCCCGCGCCCTGGCAGAAGAGACGGGCGAGCTTCCCGACTACGACGTCTACGACGTGACGTGGGGACCGACAAACGTTGGTGTTCACGCCGTGGCCATAGCTTCTGAGATGGACGAGTTCGGCCTGGCGATTCAGCTTGCTGAGGACGTACGCATTCCGCGTGGCTGGACCCGCTCAAGGGCCGGGCATCACTGGATGGATCTCGGCCGGGCTTGTGCTTGGGCTGATCGTCCGGAGCAGGCGCTCACTTATCTGCAACGCGCTCGGCGTGCCGCACCGCAGCAGACGCGCTACCACCCCACCGCGCGGGAGACGGTACTCGCCCTGAAGCGGCGCGAGCGCGTCCGCAGCGGATCGCTGGCCCAGTACGCGGAGTGGATCGGCGTCTGATACCTCGGCACAACGCAAGGAGTTGCACGAAATGGTGCAACTCCCCGTTGTCATGCAGGGGCACGCTGTGACGGTCGGAAGATCCCCTCAACCGCTCTGGAGAAGGTGCGGTCCAGGGGGCTTGGCCACCAACCCGTGCGGAGGTTGATGACAGCAATGGACCCTGTCCACTGGATTCTTGAAGCGCCGGTGCGGGCGTTACTGCCCTCGTCGGGCCGTCACCGGAGGAGCACAGATGCGGCTCGCGTACCTGCCGACCGGCGCGTCGAGGTACTGACCGTTCACCTGACGGCGCGCACATCCGGGCCGGCGCTGCCGCGGGGCGAGGACAGCGTGGCGTGGACCGTGACGCATCTGAAGGCCAGCCCCGATCACCTGGACTACCGAGAGCACATCACGCGCCCCTACCGGTTCGAACCGGAGCTGTGGCGGTGAGCGGCGCCCGGACGGTCCTCAAGAACGTGGCTGACCAGAAAAAGCCGTGCGATCACAAAGAGCTGGACCCGAAAACGAGGAAATGCATGAAGTGCAAGGCGCAGGTCTACCTCTGACCTCTGACCTCTGACCTCTGACACACCGAGGCACAAGGTGCCCGAATGAACGGAATGACACAGGCGAAGATGCGCACTGAAGACAGGCGGCCGACCAGGGCCGAAAAGCTCAGGAATGCCGAGCGCACACGCGACGAACTGAACTCGGTACTGCGCGCACTGGGGATCGCTCTCCCTTCCCTGGGTGTGGAGCCCATGGCCTACGGCGACGAAAACCCGGAACCCCTGCTCGACCTGGGCCGCTGCAACCATCCCACGGCCCGCAGACTCCTTGCCGTACTCCGCGACCGTGCTGATACCGGCGAGGCCGGTCCGGTCTCCGGTGCCGGTGAAGAGACGGACGCGAAATGACGGCAGGCGCAGGCGGGAAGGCGTACACGCACGGTCCCGGTGGTCGTCTGACGTTCGTCGGCAGTACGGAAGAGATCCGGGTCGGTGCGGTGGTCGTCGACCGCTACAGCGACCTGCCGGGGACCGTGCAGAGCATCAACGGCCGTCTCGTCAGAGTGAAGCGGCCCTCCGGGCGCGTGTGGGACTTCTACTACCGAAGGCTGCGCCCGGCCACAAAGTACGAAGAACGCCAGCTCACCGCCCTCGGCAGACTGCACCGCCAGCAACGGGGACCGGGGTAAGCAGCGCGCACACACCGCCTACACGCCGTGGAGGCCGGAGCTGTGAACGTGGCGGCGGTTTTGCCATGCCTTGAGGGATTCTTGTGGTGATCAAGATATGGGGTTTCCTGATCAGTGCAGCCGCGTCGGATATCGTGCGATCTGCCCCAGGCGCCGGGGGCCGCGTACAGCCGTCGCTGTGGTGGAGGGGCGCCGTGTCAGGGGCTCAATCGTATGTGGTCCGTACGTCACGCATGCCGTGACGGGCGCCATGAATGGGGTGGGAATGCCAAGTCATCGGCTGTCCAAGAAGGGCCGTTACATTGCCTGGGCCGTGGCCGGCGTCGCCGTGGTCGCCGGTGCCGGGATCTCGGCGCAGACCTCGATGGCCGCCACGACGTGGCCCGCGCAGAAGACGTACACCGGCCGGGCCTTCGACGCCTGCGCCGCGCCCTCGCTGTCCGCGATGAAGGCCTGGCACGGCGGGCTCTACGGCGCCGCCGCCGTCTACGTCGGCGGTAAGAACCGCGGCTGCAGCCAGCCCAACCTCACCGCGTCCTGGGTGAAGTCGGTCGGCACGGTCGGCTGGAAGCTCATCCCGCTGTACGTCGGCGCCCAGCCGCCGTGCCAGACGGGCTCCAACCCCGAGAAGCTCACCACCTCCACCGCCGCCTCGCTCGGGGCCACCGACGGCGCGGACGCGGTGGCCAAGGCGTCGGCCCTGGGGATGAAGGCCGGCAGCCCGATCTACCTCGACATGGAGTCGTACGACAGCACGAACACGGCGTGCAACGGTGCCGTACTGAGTTACGTGCGCGCCTTCGACAAGACCCTGCACGCCAAGACGTACCGCGCCGGCTTCTACGGTTTCACCAGTTCCAGCGCCAAGGCCATCGCCACCGCGAAGGACAAGACCGACCTGCCAGGCAACCTCTGGTATGCCCTGTGGGACAAGACGAACACCACGACCACGGACTGGCCGTGGGGCGCCACGCAGTACACCAATCACAGCCGCGCCCACCAGTACATGGTCAACAGCAAGGAGACGCGGAACGGTTACACGATCACCGTGGACCGCGACGCGTGGGACGCGCCCGTCGCCATCACAGGCTGAACCTGCGGCGATACTCCTGAACCGTCCACTCGCGGCCTTCGTGCTGGACATGTGTGTTCTTTGATCGAAGCATGTTCAGACGAAGGCCGTTTGGGTGCAGGTCGTTACCGAACCGAGTGATCAAGTTCGGGACACGGTGCGACACCGAACGTTGAAGAGCACATCAGCGTCGGGATCGGTGCCGGCCTCAGCGGTTGACGAAGGTGAGGCTGCCCGAGTCGTAGCGGGTGCCGGCGATCGCGTCGGCCGGGGCCGCCGCGTCGATGGCGGCGATGTCGTCGGCGGTCAGCTCCAGGGTGGCTGCCACGATGTTCTCCTCCAGGTACTTCTGGCGCCGGGTGCCCGGGATCGGGACCACGTCGTCGCCCCGGTGCTGCACCCATGCGAGGGCGAGCTGGCCCGCGGTGACGCCCTTCGCGGCTGCCAGGGTGTTCAGGCGGTCCACGATGGCGAGGTTCTGCTGGAAGTTGCCGTCGGCGAAACGGGGCTGGGTGCGGCGGATGTCGCCCTCGGACATGCCGTCCAGGGAGGTGTAGCGGCCGGTGAGGAAGCCGCGGCCGAGCGGTGAGAACGGGACCAGGCCGATGCCGAGCTCCCGGCAGACCGGTGCGATCTCCTCCTCCAGATCCCTGGTCCACAGCGACCACTCGCTCTGCAACGCGGCGATCGGGTGCACCGCGTGTGCGCGGCGGATCGTGCGGGCGCTCGCCTCGGAGAGGCCGAGGTGGCGGACCTTGCCCGCGGTGACCAGTTCGGCCATGGCGCCGACGGTCTCCTCGATGGGGACGGTGGGGTCGACCCGGTGCTGGTAGTAGAGGTCGATGTGGTCGGTGCCCAGGCGGCGCAGCGAGGCGTCGCAGGCCTGCCGTACATAGGCGGCGTCGCCGCGGATGACGGGCGGTTCGAAGAGTTTGGTGGAGTATCCGAACTTGGTGGCGATGACGGCCTGGTCGCGGCGGCCGGTGAGGGCGCGGCCGATCAGTTCCTCGTTGTGGCCCCCGCCGTAGAAGTCGGACGTGTCGAGCAGGGTGATGCCCAGATCGAGGGCGCGGTGAATGGTCGCGATGGACTGATCGTCGTCGGTGGTGCCGTAGCCATGGCTCATTCCCATGCAGCCGAGGCCCTGCGCGGAGACGGTCAGTTGGCCGAGGCGGCGAGTGCGCAACGTCGAAGTCATATGATCGACAGTAGGAGTTGAAGCACGCTCCACGTCAAACCCGCCGCCGCGTGTCGCGAACCGACGCATCGGCGGCGCTCTGGGGCCCGGCACGCGCGGACGCTACCGCAGTACCGCGGTAGCGTGGCATTTCGGCACCCGGCCTGCCGTTTCCGCTCTTATGCGCTGTCGATCAGCCGGCGCAGGGCCCGGACGGTGGAGCGCACTTCGAGCAGGTACTGCGTGGCGGTGTACTGGTGTGCGAGGCCGGCGGGCGCGCTCTCGGGCCCGGTCCCGACCGTGTCCACCACCACGCCCAGGGGCTGCGCGAGCGTGCGCAGTGCCGCCGCGTGCTGCGCCGGCACGTTGATGGGCGTCGTCACGATGAGCAGTCGATCGCCGGGCCGCGGCGCGGGCGGCTGCCGGGCGAAGAAGTCGTAGGTGTCCGCCGTGTTGGCCCGGCGCCGGGCCGGATCGCCGGATGGAGCCGCACAGACCCGGACGTCGAGCCCGGTGGCGGTGCGGTAGTGGCGCACGCCCCAGGTGCCGGCCGAGAGCGCCGAGACCTCGCCGGCCACCGCCTCGGGTTCACCCAGGTCGAAGGCTTTGCGGGTCAGGTGGTCCAGGGCCGCGTACTCCTCGGTGAGCTCGGGAAGCCCGACGGTGGCCGCCACATCGAACTCGTTCCCGCTGAAAGGCCGGTGACCGCCGAGCGCGGTGACGGAGCCGGCCTGCACCTCTCCGGAGAAGACCAGACGGGCCGCGTGAGCGATCCGCACCAGGCAGCCCCAGATCGAACCGCCGAGTATCAGCACATGGTCGTAGCGGCGGAAGCGCCCTCCCGTGCTGCCGCCCCGCATGCCCAGGGCTTCGGCCGCCGCGAGGACGAGCCGTCCCTGCTGCCGGGTGAGCGCGAGGTCCGGCGCTTCGGAGCGCTCTTGGCCCTGCCGGGTGTCCCAACGGTCCGAGAACGCGTCCAGGCGCGCGAGCCGCCGCGTCAGGCTGCCATGCTCGCCGCGGAGATCCTGGGCGAGTGCGCGATCCGCCTCGCTGGCGGCGAAGGCAGCGACGAGTGCGTGCACCGGTGGCGAGGCGAGCCATACCGCGACGTCCGCGGCCGTGCTGGTGCCCGTGCCGACCAGAGGCACCTGCTCGAAATCCCTACGCATGATCCTCCTCGCCGCTGCGCATGATGATGTTCCTCTCCGTGCCGGGAAATGGAAAGTGCAGTGTATTCAAGGGCCAGGCGTCCTGGCAGGCGTGCGGAATGAAGTGCGCGGATCACTCATCAATAGTGCGCGGTTCGACAACCGGGCGGCACGTGCAAGCGCTAATTTCCATGTTCGTAAACGTGCATCGGGTGACGTAGGGAGAGCCATGACAAGCGCGACCCCCCATTCCGTCGGGACGCTGGAAACTCACGACCAAAGGCTCGTACGACACAACACGGCACCGGAAGGTGCCTCTGCTCCGGGAATGGAAAGGGTCCACTTCGTCGGCATCGGCGGAAACGGCATGAGCGGTATTGCGCGCATCCTACTGGCGCGCGGCGCCGCGGTGTCCGGCAGTGACGCCAAGGAGTCGCCGCACGTACGCGCCCTGCGCGAGCTCGGGGCCACCGTGTACACGGGGCATGACCCAGCTCACCTGGGGAATGCGCAGACGGTGGTGGTCTCCAACGCGATCGGCAAGGACAATCCGGAAGTGCGCGCGGCCGGTGCGCTCGGGCTGCCGGTGCTGCACCGCGCAGCCGCGCTGGCCGCGGTGATGACCGGCCGCCGCGGCGTCGCGGTGGCCGGCACGGCGGGCAAGACCTCGACCACCGCCATGCTGACGGTGGCCGCACGGCACTGCGGAGTCGATCCCTCATACGCTTTCGGCAGCAATCTGAACGGATACGGATCCAACGCACACGACGGCACGGGCCCTTTCTTCATCGCCGAGGCGGATGAAAGCGATAGTTCGTTTTTGATGCTTTCCCCGGAAGCGGCAGTGATCACGAATGTCGGCACGGACGACCATCTCGATCTGCATGGTACGGCCGAGAATTACAGACGGGCATTCGAACGTTTCGTGGAGCGGATCCCGGCCGGCGGTTTCCTGGTCGCGGGGGTCGATGACCCGGGAGCGGCACGGCTGGCCGACTACGCCGGCGGCCGGGTGCGCGTACGGACCTTCGGCGAGTCGGCCGATGCCGATCTGCGGCTCACCGAGATCGTCATCGGACCCCAGGGCACGACCTACCGGCCGGTGCTGGACGGCACGCCGCTGCACCGGGTGCGCATCACCACGCCCGGCCTGCACATGGCGCTGAACTCCGCCGCCGCGCTGCTGACGGCCATCGAACTCGGACTGTCGGCGGACCGCGTGATCGAGGGGCTGGCCACCTACCAAGGGGTGCACCGGCGCTTCGAGTTCAAGGGCGAGACGCAGGGCATCCGGGTCTACGACGACTACGCCCACAATCCCACCAAGGTACGCGAACAGCTTCGGGCCGCCCGCTGGGTGGCCGGGACGGGCCGGCTGATCGTCGCCTTCCAGCCGCCGCTCTTCAGCAGCGCACGGCGCTTTCCCGACGAGTTCGGCGCCGCGCTCGGTCTCGCCGACGAGGCGATCGTGCTGGACATCTCCCGGGCCCGTGAGGAACCCATTCCCGGAGTCACCGGTGAACTGGTGGCCGGCCGTGTGCCGCTCCCCGCCGACCAGGTGGTCTACTGCCCGCTGCGGTCCGAGGTGGTACCCGAACTGCTGCGCAGGGCCAGGCCGGGAGACCTGGTGGTGACGGTGGGCACCGGGGACATCACCACGATCGGGCCCGAGTTCCTTGCCGCGCTCGCCGAAGAGCAGCAGTTGGCCGCCCTGGGAGCCTGACGCCACCGGACGTTCCACGCCGTGCGCGGCGGATCACGAGCGCACAGCAGAAAGGGAGGTACGACGATGAAGGGTGTGAGCCGCACGGCTCCTGAACGCCCGGTTTTTGAACACTCGGCTCTTGAACGCCCGGCTCCTGAACACCTGGTTTCCGAACGCCCGGCTCCTGCGAACCTTGATTCTGAGAGCCCGGTTCCCGAACAGCAGGTCGGGTCCGGCGCCCGGGTGCAACGACCGTTCTGGAACCGGGATTTCCAACTGTTCTTCGGCGCCCGTACCGTCGCCCGGTTCGGCGACGGCATGGTGCCTGTCGCCCTTGCCACCGGGCTGATCGGCGCGGGGCGGGGGGTGTCTTCCGTGTCGTTCGCGCTCGGCGCGTGGACGGCCTGCTTCGCGGGTTTCGTGCTCTTCGGAGGCGTGCTTGCCGACCGTTTCTCGACACGCCGGATGATGGTCACCGCCGATGTGCTGCGGCTGGTCGTGACGGCCGCCCTCGCCCTGGTCTTCACGACCGGAAGCCCGGCCCTGTGGCTGGTCTACGCGCTCAGCGCGCTGAACGGCGTGGGCGCCGCGCTCTTCCAGCCCGGCATCGCCAGCACCATCCCGGCGGTCGCGACCGATGTGCACCGGGCCAACGCGGTCATCCGCGTCTCGGAGTCGCTGATGGTGATGGCGGGCCCGGCCGCGGCCGGTGTGCTGGCCGGTACCGGAGGAGCCGCCACCCTCTTCGCCGTCAACGCCGCCACCTTCGGCATCAGCGGGCTGTGCCTGTCCGGCATGCGCAGGATGCCCGTCGGCCGCCGCCACGAGCGGTCGATGCTCGCCGATCTCGTCGAAGGCTGGCGGGAGTTCAGGGCCCGCGCCTGGCTGTGGGGGGTCATCGCGGTCTGGACGGTGTACTCGCTCGTCGTCCTCGGGCCCATGCTGCCGCTGCAGGCCGCGCAGATCACCGAGGCGCACGGTTCCACCGTCTTCGGAGTGGTCATGGCGGTGCAGGGCGCGGGCAACGCCGCGGGCGGTGTGCTGGCGATGCGGCTGCGTCCCCGACGGCCGCTGGCGGCCGGTTCCGTCGCTCTGCTCGGCATCTCCGTCAGCCTCCTCGGCCTCGCCTCACACGCGCCGCTGCCGCTGCTCGACGCGGCGGTCTTCGTGGGCGGTGCGGCGCTGGCCTTCTGGGTGGTGATGTGGTCGACCACGGTGCAGACCCGCCTCCCGCTGGATGTGCTCAACCGGCTCAACGCCTATGACGTCGCGGGCTCGGTGGCCACGCTCGCCGTCGGCCGGGCCCTGGCGGGCCCCGTGGCCGACTGGCTCGGCGCGCACGCGCTGCTGTTCGTCGCGGCGCTTGTGAACATCGCGGTCGTCGCCGTCCTCCTTGCCATCCCCGCGATCCGTGGTCTGGTGCGCCTGGGGGAGTGACGCGCCTGCGCGTATCCGCCCGCCGGACGAGCCCGGCGGGCGGATACGCGTGGCGCGCGCCGGGCCGCGCGGCGCCCGCGGCATCCCGGCCCACGCGCTGCCAACTGCGCTCCCACCCGGGTGCGGTGCGCAGCGTCCGAAGTGAAGCGCACCGCACCCGAGACGCTGCGCTGCCGCGTACACAACATGAGGACTTCAGTCAGCGAACTGTGCTTAGCCTCTCAACAAAAAACCTTCGAGAAGGTATATTATGGCTAACGCGTCGAACCGGCGACCACGCCCGCGGGGTGTACGGCTGCGCGCCGGTGCCGGTTGTTTCGAGAGACGTTTTGGGGGAGTCATGATCGACCTCGAAGAGGTGGGTGTACGACGGCCTTTCGGGTCTGCCGCCGATACGGGCATGGTGGGCGCCGGCCGGGTTCAGATCGTCAGGGGGCACGAAGAGGTCTTCCACGGAACGACGAGGCCCTACCAGTTCGGCGACGTCCGAGTGTCCCTGGTGGAGGGCGGGCCGCTGGAACTCATCAGGCCCGCACGGCTGATCACGCCTGACGGGAGCGGCTGTCTGCGCGTGTGCCATCCTCTGGCCGGCCGGGTCTCGGTGGTCCAGGACGGGCGACGGGGCATGGTGAGCGGCCCGGAGTTCATCTGCTTCGACAGTCTGCGCCCCTACAAGGTCGTGCTGCCGGAGAGTTTCCGTCTGGTGGACGTCGTGGTGCCGCACCGGCTGATCGGCATCACCGCCGTGGACGCCGAACGGCTCACCGCGCAACCCTGGTGCGGCCGGCAGGGACTCGCCGCGCTGCTCTCCTCGCTGCTCCGCGGTCTTGAGCGGCACGGCAGCGAGATCGAGAGCTCCGTCGACCTGCTCGGCGGCAGCATCGCGGGTCTCACCGCGGCACTCTTCGCGGAACGGATGCGGGACGTGGCGCCCGACTCCGAGGTCGCCAAGCAGGCGTTGATGCTCCACATCCACGCCTTCGTCCGCGAGCGACTGGCCGATCCCGAGTTGTGCCCCACCTCCGTGGCCCGCCGGTACAACGTCTCGTTGCGCTATCTCCAGAAGATCTTCCAGGAGCACGGGACCAGCCCGGCCCGGTGGATCCGGGACGAGCGGCTCGCCCGCTGCCGTTCCGAATTAGGCGACCCCGGTCTCGACCACCTTCCTGTCGCGCTCATCGGAGAACGGGCCGGCCTCTACGGGGCGTCCCGCTTCAGCAGGCTCTTTCGAGACCGGTACGGCATCACGCCCACGGACTGCCGCAGGGCGAGGGCTGCCGCATGAGCCGGCCGGCAGCCCCGGCCGCACCGGTGCGTCCCGCGGGCGGGCCCCCGCGGTGCGGGCCACGGCGCCATGGCCATGACCCGCACCCGAGAACCGGCCGAACGCCCGCCGCGCACGGCGACCGCGATACGGCGGCCGGGTGCGGCGCGGGTGCCGTCCGTGGCGAGGACGTGCGGGCAGGGCCGTGCTTTACGCCGTGGTGGCCGTGTACAGCGCCCGCCCGAGATGGTCGATGTGCGCGAGGCTGTTGTAGTAGTGCACCGAGGTGCGCACGAAGTGGTCGACGCCCTGCGCGGCCATGTAGAGCGGCGTGTGATTGCCATGGCCCACCCAGGTGTGGAGACCGGCGCGCGCCAGGGAGCGACGGATCCGGCCGGGTCCGACGTCCTCGTGGACGAAGGAGACGATCCCCGAGTGCACGGAGCCCGGTGCCAGCAGCCGGATGCCGGGCACGTCCCGCACCGTCCCCGTCAGGGCTTCGAACACCTCGGTCCTGACCGGTGGCGCCTTGTCCAGCGCATACCGGACCGCGGCGAGGAGCCCGAGGACCACGGCGCCGTTGCGTTCCGCCGTCTCGAAGCGGGCCGCCGTGCGCGTGGTGATCTCGAAGTCGCCCGAGGCGTCCGCTTCGGCGATGTGCAGGTCGTGGAAGGGTAAATCGACACGGCTCCAGATCCGTGCGGACACATAGGCGAAACCGCTGCCTCGCGGGCCGCGCAGGAACTTTCGTCCCGCGCCGGTCAGCAGGTCGCAGCCGATGGCACGCACGTCCAACGGCAGATGGCCCACCGTCTGGCACGCGTCCACGACATACGCTGCGCGAGAGCCCGCCAGTACGGCGCCGATCTCCGCGACGGGCAGCACCGTGCCGCAGCCCGACGGAATGTGCACCACCGAGACGAGCTCGACCCGCTCGTCGAGATGGTCCTGCATCCACTGCAGGTCCAGGTCGCCGTTGGGCAGCGTGGGCACGACCTCCATCCGGCAGTCCAGACGCCGGCTGAGCACCCGCAGCGCGATGAGGTTCCCCGCGTACTCGTAGGGCGTCACCCAGATCCGGCTGCCGGGCGAAAGACGCAGGTTGCACACCACCCGGCACCAGGCGTCGGTGGCACTGCCGAACAGCGCGACACGGTCGGCCGGTGCGCCGAGCAGTTCTCCGACGGCCGCGTAGACATCGTCGTTGAGCTGGTCGGCGTAGCGCTCCTCCGCCTCGTAGGGGCCCCACTCGGCCTCCGCGGCGCCGTACTCCACCAGCGCGGACCGCACGGCGGGAACCGGAATCCCGGCCCCCGCCGTATTGAGATGGACACGCTCCACCGTCCTCACGCCGTGGGCCGCACGACGTAGACCTCGTCCTTGATGTCCTGGATGACGCGGTAGTCGGCACGCAGGGCAGCGTGGTCGGTACCGGTCATAAAGATGCGCAAGGGGCTGGTCAGCAGGTCGACGGTCGGCTGGATCCGCTTGCCCGGCCCGTATTTCACGCTGATCAGGTGGACGGTGGGCAGGGTCGCGATCTTGTCGACGGCGGCCTGGTTGACGGATTCCACCTCGCCGTCCACCACCGTGCTGGTGTTGTGGACGACGGCTTCCTGGTGCTTGTCGTAGACCCGGTCGCCGAAGCGTTCCAGGAATTCCTGTGGGCGCGCGTAGGCGAGGGCGATGAGATCGGCCTGGTTGGTGCCCAGGCAGATGTTGTGCAGGTCGGGGTTCATATTGCCGTTGAGGCGGGCGCCGACCTCCACGAGCGCCGGTCCCTGCGGGGTCATCATGACCTCGGCGTGAGCGGGGCCGTTGCGGATGCCCAGCGCGTCGAGCACCGTGCGGACATAGGCGATGAGCTCCGGGACCGGCGCGGCGTCGGAGTCCAGCAGCACATCACGGTCGTAGATCTTCTTGCCCGCGCCGACGATCGTCTTCTCGTACTCCCAGACGCCGACCGCGTACATCTGGCCGTCGACGCTGACGGTGTCGACGATGTACTCCGTGCCGTGCAGATACGACTGGACCAGCGCCTCGTTGTTGGGCAGGTCGAAGATGTCGCGGGCCGCGAGGACCTGGCGGGCCGCCGCCGCGACGTCCGACGCGCTGTGGCAGATGGAGACGTTGTCCGTGGACGCGGAGGACAGCGGCTTGACGACGACGGGGTACTCGCCCTGCTGCTCGGCCCACTCGGTGACGGCCGCCACATCGGCGCTCTTGAACTGGCGCGCGCAGCGTACTCCGGCCGCGCGCAGCGTCTCGATCATCTCGTGCTTGTCGCGCCGGGCCCGGGAGAGCGCACTTCCGTTGCTGGCGAGCCCCAGCCGCTCGCTGAGCGCGTCGGCCAGCGGGACACCCGGCTCTTGACCTGCCAGTACGGCGGTGACACCGAGCGCGTCGAGGGCCTTAGCGGTGCGTGCGAAGCCGGCCGTGTCCGCACTGACGTGGTTCTCCCGGTACTGGCTCAGGTCGGGGGCGAGCATCGACGGCATCAGCTCCGCGCTGCTCTGGACGTGCACGGTCGCCACGCCGAGCCGGGCGAACGCGGCGGGCAGGAAGTTCCCGCTGGAGTAGCCGTCGACGATGGCGACGACCGGGGTAGTGGTGGGAGAAACCATGATGAACACCGCTTTCTTTCGGTCAGTTCGAAGGATGCGAAGGATGCGAGGGATACGAGGGTGGTGAGGGAAACGGGGTAGGCGAGGCAGGCGGGACGGGGCGGGTGGTGGACGGGGTGTGGCGCTGCGCCCGGCTGACGAGTGGGCCGCTCAGGGCTCCGAGGCCGAGGAGTACGGCGCCCAGGACCAGCCACCCGGTGCGGCCCCAGCCCAGTACCAGGACGCCCAGGACCATCGGCGCCAGGGCTTCGCTCACTCCGGAGCCGAACGCGAAGACTCCGGAGTACTGGCCCTGGGCGTGCGGCGCCGCCAGCCCGAACGCGTACTCCATGGAGGCGGCGGCATGCCAGAGTTCGCCCGCCGTGTACACGATCATGGCGGCGAGCAGTACGAGCACCGCTCCCCAGGTGGGCGGCCCGTCGGCCGCCGCCATCAGGACGAGGCCCGCACTCAGCGCGAGCCCGGCCCACAGCATGCGCTTGCCGGCCGCGGCGGTGGTGTGCACGTGCCGGCCGGCGGCGACCTGGAGGGCCGACACCATCAGGGTGTTGACCAGCAGCAGGGCCGACACCATCCAGCGCGGCGCGTGGGTGTGCCCGACGATCCACAGCGGCAGGGCGAACGTCGGAATGGCGTAGTGAAGTGCCAGCCCGCCGTTGAGCACCGTCGCGATGAGGAACGGCCGGTCGCGCAGCGCACCCCAGCGACCGCCCGGCGCCTGCGTCCGCCGCCGGGCAGGATGCGGCAGCCGCAGCAGGATGAGCGCGCAGCCGACGAACGCCAGCGCCCGGCCGAGCATCAGGCTCAGATAGGCCTCCCGGGTGTTGACCTGGATGGCCACGCCCGCCATGAGGGCGCCCAGCGCGAGCGCCAGGTTCGTCACGGCCTGTAGGTAGGCACGGAAGGCGGCGGGCGCCGCGCCGCCGAACTCGCGCACCAGCGGGTCCCGGCTCGTCGGGTTGGCGGACTGCACCGCGGCGGTCAGACAGGTCACCAGGACGAAGAGCCAGAGCGAGCGGACGAACAGGTAGCAGGTGGTGGACGCGGCTCCCAGCACCATCACGCCGAGCTGCGTCCGCTTGGCGCCCCACCGGTCGGCGACCTGGCCGCCCGCCAGACCCGCGAGCAGGCCGACGATCCCGCCCGTGGTGAGGCCGAGCGCCACGTGCGACGCCGGCAGGCCCACCACGCGCGTGAAGTACAGCGCGCTGCTGGTCACGAACATGCCGCTGCCGAAGGTGTTGACCAGGGTCGCGGCGGCGAGGACGCGCTGCGGTCCCCGCGCGGGCAGCAGACCTGACCAGCGGCGCCGCCGCGGCGGCGCATCCTGGCCGGCGTCCACGGCGGCTTCGCCGGCGGTCTCGGCCGCCCTGGTCAGCGCCACAGCGTGTCCCCGAAGTCGGCCGTCGGCTCGCTCTCCCGCTGCCAGGCACGCAGTTCACGTCCGGTCGCGGCGGGCGGGATGACGACCAGCCGGCGGTCGAACCAGTCGCGGATCTCGGCGAACCGCCGCACCAGGTCCTCCTCGGACCGCGCGGCCACCATGACCTGGGCGATCTTCTGGTCGGTGCTGGCCGTCCCGGCGTCGAGCCGCGTCCCGAGGGGCACGTCGACCCGTGCGTACTCCACCCCCGGCAGGGCGAGCAGCTCGGCGCGGGAGGGACAGCCGACCAGCGTGCCGGGCCGCCCCAGGAGGTAGGCGCTGCCGATGGTCCCGGGCCGCGTCTTGACGTCGAACGACGGGCGGTGGCCGAGCGCGCACAGCAGCATGGCCTCGCCGAGGTCGACGTTGAACTTGGCCTGTGTCTCCTCGTGGATCAGGCCGCCGCCGCGGCGGGCCGCGCATTCGCTGAAGACCACCTCCCCGCTGGCCGGATCGTGGAACAGCTCCATGTGGAAGACACCGTCCCTGAGCCCCAGAACCCGCAGCGCCCGGCGTACGACGGGCTCGGCCCGCTCATACGCCCACGCGTCGGCTTTGGGGTCCAACCGGCGCATCCACAGAGGCAGCCCCGCGTCGATCACGGTCAGGCACGGATCTCCGTACTTGCCCAGGCAGCTGAACACCACCTCGCCGTCGAAGACCACGCCGTCCGCGATCCACTCCTCGCCGCTGACGAACTCCTCCAGGGCGAACGTGCGCCGCGCGAGGCCCGCCGCACGGTGGCGACGGCTGCGTTCGCGCAGCTCGTCGACGCTTTCGACCACGCTCGTGGCCTCGGTGGACGCCCCGGCGACGGGCTTGAGCACCGCACGTGCGTAGGGGAGTTCGGCGAAGTGCGAGACGTCGAAGATGTCGTCGATCAACGTCACCCGTGCCGTCTTGATCCCGGCGGCGCTGACGGCCCGTTTCTGGAGGTACTTGTCACGGAAGTACAGGGCCGTGCCTGCCTCGACGGCCGCCCGGCAGCCGAGATGGCGGGCCAGCAGCGCGCACGTCACCAGGGAGAACTCGTCGCTGGTGACCACCGCGGCGAAGGGCCGGTCGGCCAGATGCGCGCGGTGCAGCGCCATGAGGATCGCTTCCGGGCTGCTCTGGTCGTCGACCGGGAGCACTCGCAGCCCGTCGGGCACCTCGACGAAGCCGTCGTCCTGCGCCTTCGCGCCGGAGACGACGACCGCGTCGACGCCCAGGCTCACGCACGCCTGCAGTGTGTACCGGACCCTGCCGAGGACCAGCACCAGTGGACGATCGTGGTTCATGGTGTCGCTCCTTTTGCGAGCCGCTCAGTACTCGCTGGCGAAGCGCACCCGCTGCGCGTCGGCGAGGTCGGCCAGAGCGGTGATGACATTCGGCGGATGCTCGGCGAGCCGGTGGAGGAAGTGCAGCCACCAGTTGTCGCCGTAGACGGTCGCGATCCGGCACGGAACTCCGCGGCCGTGGTAGCGCTTGAGCAGTTTGGGCTGGGAACCGTGCAGCATTTCGATCTCCGCCAGCCTGCCGGTGACACCGCGCTCGTCCAGCTCCCGCAGCAGGGCGGCGTCGTGCGTGCCGCAGGCCAGCGTCATGCCGCGGTCCAGCAGGTTCTCGGCGAGGTCGGCGTAGCGCTCGTTCAGCTCCGGGCCGCGCCGCAGGGCGATGTCCGTGCCCTCCAGATAGACGCCCTTGACGAGACGGATCTTGCGGCTGTGCTTGGTGATGGCGTCGAGGTCGTCGGGCGTGCGGTGCAGATGGGCCTGCACGGTCAGACCCACGTTGTCGTGCAACGGGGCCAGCTCGCCGTACACGCTCAGGATGCCGTCGACGTACGGCGAGCGTTCCATGCTGATGACGACGGGGATGTTCTTGGCGGCGGCGGCCTCAAGGATGCGACTGGTGTTCTCGATCGCCAGGTCCCTGGAGACGAGCATGCCGACGTTGGAGAGGTCGAAGCCCAGTTGCACGGGGTCAGGGCCGGGCTCGGCCTCGTCGATCAGGGCCAGGTACTCGGCGCAGACGGCCTCGATCTCCTGCGGATCGGTGGCCTCCTCACCGACGAACTCGGCTCCGGTGCGGTATCCCTTGGCGGTGAGCACGGCCAGTCGTTCGGCCAGTTCCGGGCGGTCCTTCGCCACGATGTAGCGGAAGGCGGGTGCGGTGAACACCTCCCGTAACACCGGTGTATTGAGGAACGCACTGCGGACGCCGGGGTCGAGAGCGAGCTTCTTGAGCGCGGCCGAGGCCAGCCTGAGGGTCTCGTTGGGCAGGCTGACGCGGCGCGAGCTCGTGACGGCTGGAGACATGGGACAAGGCTCCTAAGGGCGGATGACGGCCGGGGCGGCCTGCGGACGGGCCGCACCGATGGGTTCCTGGACGCTGTTGCGGGCGAGCGCGAGCATCTCCGCGAAGCTGGTGTCCAGGGCCCGTGGATCACCGCCGGCCCGCCGCCAGTCGCGGTACGTCGCCGCGTAACTGAGCAGCGTCTGCTGGTTCGCGGTGCTCCCGGCGTTCTTGGCGGCCCGGCTGCGGGTGAGGATGCCGGCCCACAGGGCGTCCCAGCGGGCGTACGCCTCGTCGCCGAGCAGCACCTGGTGCGCCTTGCGCATGTTCCAAAACGGCACACCGGTGTTGAGGTGGTGGACCAGGTGGTAGTTGTCGTTGTGCCGGCCGAGGAGGAAGCGCTCGATCGCCCAGCCGTGGCGGTTGCGGGTCATGAGGATCCGGCGGCTCTCGCTCTCCGGCAGCGGATAGTGCTCCGCGAGCTCCGACAGCCAGCCGATGACGATGGCCGAGGTGAACATCGGCACCACCCAGAACAGGGCGAACTCCGGCAGCACACCGAACACGGCCACGGCGGCGAGGATGGCGGCCCACTGGAAGACGAGGACCCGCCGCTCCGTGCGCAGCGTGATCGGCATGGACACCGCGATGTCCTCCTGCCGGAACATCAGCCGGTCCTCGATCACGTACTTCACATAGGCGAGCGTGCGGAAGCCGAACATCGCCAGCAGGATGTTCTTCAGGAAGAAGGTCCGGTTGGACGACGAGTGGTCGTAGATGCCGCACTCCAGGTGGAAGCTGAAGTCCGGGTCCTTCTCGGGGTCACCGAGGAAGCGGTGGTGCAGTCCGATATGAGAGCTCCGGTACGGGTTGTAGAGGTGCAGGACCAGATAACCGGAGAACACGGTTCCGAACAGCACGTTCAGCTTGGTGTTGCGCGCGAGGACCTTATGCGACGCCTCGTGCAGAAGATTCACGAAAGCCCGCTGGGTGGACCCGATGAGAATGAGCGACACCGGATAGAACCACCAGGATATTCCCAGGCACAGATAGACGGAGGCGGCGATCACCGCATAGTCGAAGAGCAGGCCGAACAGTGCATGGTAATTGTCGGTCCTGCAAAGATCCCGCAGTTCCCGTCTTATGTGCGGAGCGAGACTTCCGAAGTCGAGCTTGATATGCGTGTCGGGCTTCTCGGTTGTCATGGTGCTCATGGCGATGTCCCTTCATGATCGTTGGGAGGTGCTGAACGACTCCTTCATCGGGCCAGCCGCGGACTGTGCCGAAGCACCCGGCAAAAGCTCTCGGCGATGTCGTGGATGTCCTGCTCGGTGCCCAGCAGCGCGGCATGGTGGAAGGTGACGAACCGGCGCGCGGCATGTGCGGCGACCGGCAGGTCGTACCGTCCGGGATCGACCCGCTTCAGATGGCCGGGGCCCAGGTCGAACCTGCTCCGGGAGGCCGGGTCGTACAGGGCGTTGGCGAACAGCGGCCGGTACACGGGGCGGATGGCCAGGCCCAGTTCCGCGGTGAGGGCTTTTGCCACCGACTCGACGGGGGTGTGCTGGAACTCCTCCTGCGGCAGTTCGACCGCGTAACCGAAGTAGGTGCGGTCCGTGGTGCCGTCGGACGTGCGCTGCGGAGCGAACCCCAGCTCGCCCAGCAGCCGGTCCAGCAGGGCCGCACGGGACCGGCGCACGGCGTTCTCCGCGTCGAGCTCCGTCAACTGCGCGATGAGCAGCGCCGACTGGAACTCCGACAGACAGCGGTTGCTGCCCATCAGCTCACCCGTCTCCACCAGCTCGGGCATTCCCACCGCGGGAGCCCGCTCGGCGCGGCAGCGGCCGTCCGCCCGGAGGTGCTCGATGCGCCGGGCCAGCGCGGCGTCGTCGGTGACCGCCGCGCCGCCCTCGCCGCTGCTGAGCACCTTCGTGTGATGCATGCTGAAGGTGCCCACGGTCCCGAAGGTGCCGACCTTGCGGCCCAGGTAGGTGGCGCCGTGCGCCTGGGCGCTGTCCTCGATCAGGGGCAGCCCGTGCCGGTCGGCGACGGCCTTGAGGCCGCTCAGGTCGGCCACCGCCGAGTACAGGTGCACCACCACGATGGCCCTGGTCGCGGGCGTGATGGCGGCCTCGGCCGCGGCCGGGTCCAGGCACAGGGTGTGCGGGTCGACATCGGCGAACACCGGGACCGCGTTGACGCCGAGGATCGTCGAGGCCGACGCCACCCAGGACAGCGCGGGCACGATCACCTCGTCTCCCGCGCCGACCCCGCACGCCTCAAGGGCCGTCATCAGGGCCGCCGTGCCGCTGGCCGTCGGGACGCAGTGGGCGGCCTGGAGATAGGCGGCGAAGTCCCGGGCGAACCGCTGCTCGTACGTCGGCTCGCCGCCGTACGGGCTGGCGATCGACCACCGGCCCGAGTGCAGTACCTCGATCAGTGCCGCTCCCGCGCCCGGCGCGGGCCGCGGCCACTTCGGCCACGGCCGCCCGGCGCGCACCGGTGTTCCGCCGTGCACCGCGAGTGCTGTTGCCACGTGAGTTCCTCCTCGTGTCCGGTGTGCTCACGCACGCTGGGGAGCAGGTCGGTGCCGCTGCCCGCCGGCAGCAGCGCGCCCACTGCTCAGAGCAGGCCGCGTATCGAGCCGCCGTCGACGCCCCAGACGGCTCCGGTGACGAAGGAAGCGGCATCGGAGGCGAGGAACGCGATGACACGTGCGACCTCGTCGGGGGTGCCCATCCGGCCCAGGGGCAGCTGCCGCTTGCTCATCTCGTACTCGACGGCCTCGCGCGCGTCCCGTTCGTGGACATGGCCGAGGGTGTCGGCGAACCCTCCGGGCCGCGTCCACAGCGGCGTCCACACCGGACCGGGAGCGACGGCGTTGACGCGCACGGCGGGGCCCTCGGACAGCGCAAGGCTCTTGGTCAAGCTGAGCAGGGCCACCTTGGACACCTGGTAGTCCGCGGGGCCTGCCTCCGGCTGGCGGGCCAGGTCGGAGGCGTTGGTGACGATGCGACCGCCGCGCTCGCGCATCCCGGGCAGCACCAGGCGGGCGGCGCGCACCGCACTGAGGAAGTTGACCTCGAAGGTGTGCAGCCAGTCGTCGTCGGAGAGCTCGTCGAAGGCGCGGGCGCGGCACTGGCCGACGTTGTTGACGAGGACGTCGGCGTGGCCTCCGAGAGCGTCGAGCGCCCCGCTGATCCCCTCCCGCACCCCCGCCGCGGTGGACAGATCGGCGCTGACCGCCGTCGCGTCCGTCACCTCGCGCAGCTCCTTGGCGAGCTGCTCAAGGCCTTCGGTGTCCCGGTCGACCAGGCCCAGACGGGCGCCCTCGGCAGCGAACACCCGGGCCGTCTCCGCCCCGATCCCGCTGGCCGCTCCGGTGATCACCACGGTGTTCGCGGCGAGTCCGAGGTTCATGCCACACCCACTTCGGTGGAGATGAGCGTCAGCGGCGCCGCGTCGGAGGTGTTGCGCACGGCGTAGGGGTACTTCGGCGGTACGGCCACCGTCAGGCCGGTGCCGCCGCGGTGCGCCTGACCGGCCACGGTGATCTCCGCGGCGCCTTCCAGGACGTGCAGCACCACGCTGTCCTGCGTGGGCACCTCCTCGTCGAGCTGCCCGTCGGACGGGATCTCCATCAGCCGGAAACGGTGCCAGTCGCCCGTGAAATAAGGAGTGAGGTCCACATCGGCGCACCGGTGGCCCGCGCGGTCCGTGAGCCGGCTCGCCACCGGCACGCTGGCCGGCTCGGCGGCCGGACCCTCGCCGGGGAAGACCTCGGTCACGAAGAAGTGCATGTCCGTCTCGCCGCGGTTGGCGATGGAGTGCGCGGAACCGATGGGCGTGGTGATCAGGTCACCCGGCCTGGCGTCGATCTCGACACCGTCCATCGTGACCACGGCACGACCCGAGATGATGTAGTAGATCTCCTCGGTGCGCAGGTGGACGTGCTCGCCGACCGAGGCACCGGGTTCGATCACCACGTACTCGACGCAGTTCCACTGGCCCTCCAGGTGCATGCCGTTCATCAGCATCTTCCAGCGGCACACACCCGTACCGCCGACCTGGCTGTGGGTGGTGGCAAGGCCGCTGACGTCGTTGGCTATCGGGCCGAAGGGGCGGCGCTCGCCGCGCACGATGGTCGCCATCACGCACCCACCAGGGCGCCCTGGCGGGCAAGCACGTGCTCGATGCCGACGCGCACGGTGTCCTCGGGAACCTGCGTGATCAGGCTGCTGCCGGTGCGGTGCGGACGGCCGAGCCCCTCCAGCAGGATCAGGTCGCAGCTGCCGCCGCGCTTCGACAGGTAACCGCGCTTGTTGTCCAGCCGGACGAGGCCCAGGACGGCGTCGGTGTCGAGGCCCTCGGGCAGCGTGGTGGGTGCGCCGTTGAGCTCCAGCAGTGTGCGGTGTGCGGCTTCGTCACCGCGGTCGAGCAGGCCCAGCTCGCGCGAGATGCGCGCGGCGGCCAGCATGCCGATGCCGACGGCGAACCCGTGGTGCAGCTCACCGCCGGTCAGCAGCTCGGCGGCGTGTCCGACGGTGTGGCCGTACTCCAGGATCAGGGCCTCGTGCTTCTCGGTCTTGTCCTCGCGCATGACGGCGGTCTTGGCGTCCACGCACAGGTCGATGAGGGAGACCAGGGCCGCCGGGGTGTAGCGGGCGTCGGTGCGCAGCAGCCCCGCCATCTCGTCGTAGCGCTCCGGGACGATGCCGAGCACGTTCTTGATCGCTTCGCAGAGGGCGGACTGGATCTCCTCGGCGGGGAGCGAGTCCAGGAAGTCCAGGTGGTTCCAGACGAACACGGGGGCGTGGAAGGTGCCCAGGTGGTTCTTGCCGTGCTGGGAGTTGACGGCCTGCTTCAAGGAGAGCACCGAGTCGGACATGGCCAGCAGCGTGGTGGGCAGGTGGACGAGCCGGATGCCGCGGAAGACCAGGGCGGCGAGCAGCCCCGCGAGGTTGCCGACCAGGCCGCCGCCGAGCGCGACCACCACGGAGCGCCGGGTGATGCCGCTCGCGATCGCCTCGTCGGCGAGCCGGTCGAGGGTGGTGAGGCTCTTCTCGGTCTCCTCGGCGGTGACCGTCAGCACCCGGGCCGGTGCGAGCTCGGACAAGGTGAGTTCGGTCTCGGCGACGAGGTGCAGGGGCACGCCTGCGTCCGCGACGACGACGAACCGGTCCGCGTCGAGTTCCACGAGCCGCTTGATGAGGTCGCGCCACGAACCGGCGCCGCTGCGCACATGGAAGTCATAGCTGACGTCGCCGAATTGAATTCTTCTGTCAAGTCCGGTGGATACTCCCGACAGCACGTTCACGTCTTCTCCCTGAGCTATGTGATGGGGCCCCGATAACGTCACGGCCAGGAGGCGGCCTTCGTTTTACGGCCGGCCGCGCGGCGTGCAATTCCACGGCGCCAGGTTCCAGGAGCGATTGAGAGGCAATGAAGGGCGTGCCCCAGGGGCCCGCCGAACTGATTAGCCTGATGCTTATGCGGTCGACGTCCGCCGCCTTGCACAACTGCGCACCGCAATTAGCGAAAATACGCTGGCCGTGCCGTGACGTGCGGTCGCCGCAGGTTTCGGGGCGTGGATGCGCGAACCGTCCAGCGCCGGTGCGCGGTTCGGCAACCGGACGTCATGCGGCGCCGCTAATTTCTCCCATCGGAGCACACGGACTCGTAGCCGGTTTCCGTGTATTCCCCGGCGCTGCCGAATTCAGTGGGCAGGCCGGCCAACGTATCGCAACCATCGACAGCAGCGTCGCCACGGCACCGCCGGGTGACGCGTTACGCAGCGAGGCGGGGTCATGACCCAGGAGAAGCGACCGGTAGCGGTACTCGTGGATGCCTACACGTCGGGCAACTATCTGCCGCCCGCGTTCGACAGGAAGGGCGTGGACGTCGTCCACGTGCAGAGCACACCCGAGCTGATGAGCTCCATGCTCGCGCCCGACTTCGACGCCTACCGTGCCCACCTGGTGCTCGGCACGCCGCAGTCCACCGCCGACGAGCTGGCCGCCACCTTCGCGCCGGTCGCCGTGGTGGCCGGCCAGGAGCCCGGTGTACCGCTCGCCGACGACCTCTCCGAGCGTCTTGGCCTGGCCAGCAACGGCACCGCGCAGTCGGCGGCCCGCCGGGACAAGTACGAGATGATCGAGGCACTGCGCAGCGCCGGTGTGCGCTGCGCCGAGCAGTTCAAGAGCGACGACGCCGAGGCCATCGTCGACTGGGCCGCGCAGCACGGCACGTTCCCCGTCGTCGTCAAGCCGCTGTCGTCCGCGGCCACCGACGGTGTCGCCGTGTGCGCGAGCATCGAGCAGGTGCGCAAGGCGGCCGAAGCGGTCCTCGGCACCCGGACCATCTACGGCGACCTCAACACCGAAGTCCTCGTCCAGTCCTACCTGGCGGGCGAGGAGTACGTCGTCGACATGGTGTCCTGCCAGGGACAGCGCTACACCTGCGGCGTGTGGCAGTACCAAAAGCGCCTGCTGGGCACCCACAACATTTACGACCGGGAAGTGTCCCTGCCGCCCGAGGCACAGCCGGTGCCCGAGCTCATCGCGTACGTCAACAGCGCCCTGGACGCCCTCGGCATCCAGTTCGGACCGACGCACGCCGAAGTCATCCTGACCCCCGAGGGCCCGGCCCTCGTCGAGGTCGGCGCCCGCCTCGCCGGACACATCCACCCCGGCTTCCACGACGAGGCCCTCGGCGCCAACCAGGCCGACCTGACCGCGCTCGCCTACGCCCGGCCCGCCGAGTTCCTTGCGGAGTACGCCGGGCGCGCGTACCGCAAGCTGCGGGCGGCCGCGGTGTACACGGCACCGACGGAGCTCGACGGCATCGTGGACAGCGTGGACCAGGGCGTGGTCGAGGAGATCGAGAACCTGGAGACCGTCTACGGCCTCAACGTCAAGATCAAGCCCGGCGGGCGCATCCGGCCCACCGTCGACCTGTACACCAGCACGCTGCGCGTCTTCATGAGCGGCGCCTGTGAAGAGGACCTGCTGCGCGACTACCGGCGGATCCAGGAACTCAAGGACCGCGTGTTCCGGCTGCGCTGACCCGCCCGGTCGCGCCCGTCACCTCCCCACCCCTTCCGCGGACCCCGCAGGAGCCCTCCATGACAACTGAAACCCCCTCTCCCGGCGTCTTGCTGGTCGGTGGCGCCGGCGACATGACCCTGAGCGTCGACGTCGCCGAGGAGGTGCTCGTCCAGGCCCGCAAGCGCCACCTGCACACCCACGTCACCAACACGAGCGCCACCCTCGCCGCGACGCCCACGGTCACCGCCCTGGCCGACACCGCCTCGGCGGTCGACTTCGAGCCTCCCGAGCAGAGCGCGGCCTGGGCGCTCGGCAGGGCGGCCGACGGGGAACCGTTCGATGTCGTGCTGGGTGTGCGGGAGATGGCGCAGGTCGCGGTGGCGGACGTCGCCGCGGCCCTGGGCGTGCCCGGCAATCCGCCGCACGCGGTGCGCCGGGTGCGCACCAAGGACGCCTGCCGGGCGGCGCTCGCCGACGCCGGCTTCGCCCAGCCGGCCTGGCGGGTGTGCGCGGGCGCCGCCGAGGCCGCCGACTTCCTGGCCGCCACGTCGGGCCCCTGGGTGGTCAAGCCGCGCGACGCGATGGGCAGCGAGGGCGTCAGCCTGATCACCGGCCCGAACCAGCTGCCCGGCGCGCTGCGGCTGCTGCCCACCGAGGACCCCTTCCTGGTGGAGGAGTTCGTCGACGGGCCCGAGTTCAGCGTCGAAGGCGTCTTCCAGGGCGGCGCACCCACCGTCCTGGCCGTCACCGCCAAGGAGAAGCTGCCGCCTCCGTACTTCGTCGAGGTGGGACACGTGCTCCCCGCCGAACTCCCGGAGGAGACCCGCCGCACGATCGAACGCCACGTGATCGCCGCCCTGACCGCACTTGAGCTGCGGTACGGCCTCTTCCACGTCGAGCTCTGGCTCGCCGGCGACGGGGTCGTCCTCGGCGAGGTGCACGTCCGCAACGGCGGTGGCTGGATCCACCGCCTGCTGCCGCACGCCATACCGGGCCTTGAGATGTTCGGCCTGGTCATCGATGACGCACTGGGACGGCCCCGCGACGGTGCGCCCCTGGTGCCGGTGCGCGGAGCCGCCACCCGCTTCTTCACCCCGCCGCCCGGACGGCTCGTCTCAGTCACCGGTTGGGAGCGGGTACGGGCACATCCGGCGGTCCTGTACGCCGAACTCACCGTCGCCCCGGGTGACGTGATCCGGCCCATGGAGTCGGGCGAGGACCGGGTGGGCGCGGTGGTGGTCGGCGCGGACACCGCGGCCGAGGCCCGCGAGCTGGCCCGCGAGCTCGTGGCGTCCGTGCACTTCGTCACCGAGCTCCAGGTGCCCGCGGCAGTCGGCGCACGTCAGGAGGCGCTCCGATGAGCACCGCGGTCACCCAGCTCCCCGAGGTGTCGGTCACCGTCGGGCCCCGGCCGCTGATCCGGCCGTTCCAGGTCTCGCACATGACCACCGAGGCCGTCGACATCGTGCGGCTGCGGCTGATCGACGCCGACGGCCCGGGCGGCGAGGGCGAGATCTCCGCCGATCCCGGCTACGACCAGGACGGTGCCACCATCGCCGCGGAGGCCGGCGCGCTCGCCGGCCACCTGGCCGTTGAGCCCGGCAGCGACGACGTGGAACGGCTCGCCGCCCTGCTGGACGGCGCGGCGCACGCGGCGTCGGGTCCGGCCAGGACGCTGGTGGAGATGGCGTTCTTGGACCGTGCCGCCCGGCGGGCCGGTGTTCCGGTGTGGCGGCTGCTCGACCTGCCCGAGCCGCGCCGCATCCAGCTCATGCACACCGTTCCCATCGGCGAGGACATCCCCGCAGAACCCGGCGGGCCGTTGAAGATCAAGCTGGGCGGCCGGGACGACGCCTCGGTCCTGCGCACTCTCGTGGGCACCAGGGCGCCGCTGATCCTCGACGTCAACCGCGGCTGGAGCCGCGCGGACTGGTCCGTGCTGCGGCCGCTCGTCGCGCAGATCGCCCCCGCGGTCTTGGAGGACCCGGTGGACCGTCCCGAACTGCTGGCCGAGGTCCGTGCCGCGCTGCCGGGCACCGCGGTCATCCTCGACGAGGGCATCGGCAGCCGGGCCGACGTCGAGCGGGCCGCCCGGCTCGCCGACGGCGCCAACATCAAACTGATGAAGCTCGGCGGGCTGCTGCCGGCCCTGGCCGCGCTGCGGCACCTGACGGGCCGCGGCGCCACCCGGATGCTCGGCTGCTACCTCGAACCCGCCCGTTCCATCGCGTACGCCGCGCAACTCGCCGGCCTGTGCGACTGGACGGACCTGGACGGCCACTTCTGGCTCTCCGACACGCCTGCCGTCATGAGCTACCGGCTCGACAGCAGCCGTCCCGGCATCCCGCAGATCGAGAACTGACAGCCGAGGAGGCAAAGCCGATGGACCGCTCTCGCACCGCCGCTCCGTTCGGGACGTGGCCTTCGCCCATCGAGGCCGCCGATGCCGCCCGGGGCGAGGCCCTGCTGGAATGGGTGGGCTTCGTCGGCCAGGAGGTGTGGTGGACGGAGGCACGCCCCGAGGAGGACGGCAGGGCCGCCCTGGTGCGCCGCACCGCCACGGGTGAGGTGCGGGACGTGCTGCCGTCCCGCTGGGACGTGCGCACCAAGGTGATCGAGTACGGCAGCCGGCCCTGGCTGGCGCTGTCGGACCGCGTCGAGGACGGCATCGTCTTCACTCACTGGGCCGACCAGCGCGTCTACCGCTGGCAGCCCGGCAGCGAGCCTGTGCCGCTGAGCCCGGCGGGCGAGTGGTCCGCCGCGCTGCGCTACTGCGACTTCGCCGTGCACGGCGACGAGGTCTGGTGCCTGCGGGAGACCGTCGCGGACGTGGCGAGCACCCAGGTGGTGCGCTACCTCGTGGCCCTCCCGCTCGACGGCGCCGCCGCACACGACGCGGGCGCCGTACGGGAGCTGGCGCACAGCCACCACTTCATGACCGGGCCCCGCATCGAACCCGGCGGACGCCGGGCCGCCTGGCTCGGCTGGGACCACCCCTCGATGCCCTGGGACACCACCGACCTGATGGTCGCCGACATCGCGGACGACGGCACCCTCGGCGCACCGCGGCGGCTGGCCGGCGGCGGACAGGAGTCGGTCACCCAGACCGAGTGGGCGGCCGACGGATCCGGCACCCTGTACGCGGTCACCGACCCGGACGGCTGGTGGAACGTGCACCGCGTCGAAGACGACGGCAGCACCCGCAATCTGTGCCCGCGCCAGGAGGAGTTCGGCGAGGCCCTGTGGCGGATCGGCCACCGGTGGTGCCTGCCGCTCGCGGACGGCCGCCTCGCCGTGGTGCACGGCACCAGCGGCCGGCGCCTGGGAGTGCTCGATCCGCGCGACGGGCAGCTCACGGACATCGACAGTCCCTACACCGAGTGGCATGCGCTCGCCACCGACGGGCAGCGCGTCGCCTGCGTCGCCGCCTCTCCCGGCCACCGCCGCACCGTGGTCCTGGTCGACCTGGACACCGGCACGACCGAGACCGTACGCGCGCCGCACGCCGCCCACGACGACCATGCGTCCACACCGTTCCTGCGCACCTACCGCGGCCCCGGCGGGGAGGACGTGCACGCCCACGTCTACCCGCCGCACCACCCCGGATACACCGGACCCGACGCACAGCTGCCGCCCTACCTGGTCTTCGTGCACGGCGGCCCGACCAGCCGCAGCCACATGGTGGTGAACCAGGAGATCAGCTATTTCACCAGCCGCGGCATCGGCGTCGTGGACGTCCAGTACGGCGGCTCGACCGGCTTCGGGCGTGCCTATCGGGAGCGGCTGCGGGAGAACTGGGGCCTGGTCGACGTGGCCGACTGCGCCACCGTCGCACGCGGCCTGATCGACGAGGGCCGCGCCGATCCGGACCGTATCGCCATCCGCGGCGGCAGCGCGGGCGGCTGGACCTCGGCCGCCTCGCTCGTCGCCGAAGGCGACCTCTACCGGGCGGCCGGTGTCTACTTCCCGGTACTCGACCTGGCCGGGTGGCGCACCCGCGGCACCCACGACTTCGAATCGCGCTACCTCGACGGGCTCGTCGGCCCATGGCCCCAGCACCGCGACCGCTACGAGGAGCGCTCGCCCGTCAACCACCCGGAAGACTTCCGCGCACCGTTCGTCCTGCTCCAGGGCCTGGACGACACGGTCTGCCCGCCCGCCCAGGCCGAGCGCCTGATCGAGCAGCTCAAAGGGGCGCAGGTGCCGTTCATGTACCTGACGTTCAAGGGCGAGGGGCACGGGTTCCGCCGCGCGGACACCCTGGTGCGCTGCCTGGAAGCCGAACTCGCCCTCTACACCGATGTGTTCCGCACGCCGCGCAGTGAGGTCCGGTAGCCATGTGCCGACTCATCCTGGCGCACGGCTCGTTCGACCCGGCGCGTATCGTCGCCGCCGCCGTCGAGATGAGCTGCGGCGTCACCGCGAACCACGACAACGCCACCAAGGTGCATGCGCACGGCTGGGGCGCCGTCTGGCGCGATCCGGCCACCGGGGCGCTCCAGGTGCACCGCGACACGCGCCCGCTGGCCGACTCGGTGGCCGACTCACCGGTCGGCGGCGCACCCACCGACTTCCTCGCCATCCACGCCCGCAACGCCACACTGCCCGCGCAGCAGGGCATCCGGTTCACCCACCCGCTCAAGCGGCCCGGTGACGACTGGTACTTCATGCACAACGGCTATCTGCCGACCGTCCACCAGCTGCTGGGCAGGCCAGGCAGCGTATTCGACTCGGCGGAGTACTTCGACTACGTGATCGAGCCGGGCACCCTCGCGCTGGACGAGAAGACCACCCTGGCCAAGCTGCGGGCCATCCCGCCGGGCGGTATGTCGGGCAACGCCATCGCCGTCCATCCGCGGCACGCCCACCTCATCCACTGGAGCCCGCCCGACACCCGCACACCGCGGTTCTTCGACATGCAGCGGCTGTCCCTGCCCGGCGCACAGGTGGTGGCCTCTGAGCTGCTCCCCTCGCTCGCGCCGCCCGGCCGGTGGCGGCCGGTGCCCCCCGACACCGTCATGACCTTCCCCTTCGGCCCCGAAAGGATTTCCTCATGTCCGCTTCCTGGGGACGCGTCGTCCACCACCTCGGCCGCCCCGGCGGCCCCGCTCCTGACGGACCGGGCCTGCTGAAAGGGCTGGTGGGCGGCGACCATGCCGTGGTCGTGTTCAGAGGACTGCTGGCGGACGGTGTGTTCGCGTCCAACCGGGAGCGCATCATGCCGCTCTTCGACCAGGCCACCACCACGCACTACACCAACGGCAGCCTGACGACCATCGGTCCCTACCTGGCCAAGCACCTCGCCGAGCCCGATGTCTACTTCGAGCGGGCCGCCGAGGCCGAGCGGCTGACCTCCTCGATCGGGTTCGACCTCGCGGACCGGGTCAGGGGCGGGCTCGCCGAGGTGCTCCAACTGAACAGTTTCGAGGTCGCCACGGAGCCCGACGGCCGCCCGTACGCGAGGAAGAACGTCCGCATCTACTCCGACGGCGTCCGCACACCGCTGCACAACGACAACATGATGCGCGACGCTGCGGGCACCGGGCTGCTGCTGGCGAAGCTGCGCCACCACCTGAGCGTCGTCGTGTGCGTCCAGGAGTGCGACAGCGGCGGCGAGCTGGAGATCCACCGCAAGCAGTGGGAGCCGGCGGACGAGCGGTTCAAGGTGGTCGACGGCCTGGGTTACGACGACGCGGTCACCGGCGGCGCCCCCGCGCACCGCTTCAAGCCGCAGACTGGCGACGTCTACCTGCTCAACCCCACGCACTACCACTCGATCGAGAAGCCGGTCGGGACCGACCGCGTGACCATGGGCTTCTTCTTCGGATTCTTCGACGACGCCCTGAGCGACGCGACAGCCTGGGTCTGAGTGTCCAAACTCCGACAGCCTGAGGAGATCTCCCATGAGCGCACCGCTCCCCCCGCAGTCCGCCACCCTTGTCACCGCTCCGGTGCGCCGTCTGGACCCCGCAGAGCTGCCGGACTGCCTGCGTCTGTCGGCGGACCGCAAGTGGCCGCTCGAAGACCGCAAGTGGGCCCTGCTCTTCGAGGTCGGCGACGTCTACGGCATCGACGCGCCGGACGGCGGTCTGGCCGGTGCCGTGGTGGCGACCCGGTACGGCAAGGAGGTCACCGCGATCAGCATGATGCTCGTCGCCGAGCGCTTCGGGCGGCGCGGTCTCGGCCGCCGGCTGATGATGCACGCGCTGGAGCACTCCGCCGCCGCCACGGCCAGCCTGACGGCCACCGACGACGGACGGCCCCTGTACGAGCAGGTCGGCTTCCGCACGATCGGCCACTGCATCAAGTACACCGGGGTCTTCCGACCCGGTGCGTCCGACGCGTCCGGCGGCCCGGTCACCCGCCCCGCGACGCCCGCCGACCTGCCTGCCGTGCTGGCCCTGGACGCCGTGGCGTTCGGTGCCCCGCGCACCGCTCTGCTGACGCGGCTGCAGTCCTTCGCCGCGGACTTCCGGGTCGTCGAAGGGCCCTCGGGGCTCGCCGGCTTCGGCGGCTGCTGGCGCAACGTCGACAACATGGTCATCGGCCCGGTCATCGCCCAGGACACCGGCACCGCGCTCGCGCTGATCCGGGACCTGACCGCGGGAGCGGGCGGCGAGTGCCGACTCGACCTGGAGGACCGCAGGCCGGAGTTGATCAGCTGGGCCGAGGAGCACGGGTTCAGCCGCGGTTCGACCACCGCGGTCATGGTGCACGGCGATCCGCTGCCCGGCGACCGCAGCCGCCTGTTCACACCCGTCATGGTCGCCCTCGGCTGAGTCAGCCGCGCGTCGGTCTCCGCATCCCTCCGCATCCCTCTGCATCTCCCCGTATCTCTCCGCATCTCTCGCGCCGGACCTGAAAGAGAGCCGTTACATGGTGAGTCAGAACGACATGCGAGACCGGATCGCGGAGACCGTCGACCGCGACGGCATCGAGCTGGTCCGCTTTCTGTGGGTCGACCACAACTCGGTCACCCGCGGCAAGGCGGTGACCCGTCGCGCCCTGCCCGCCCGGATGGCGTCCGGTATCGGCCTGGCCAGCTCCCGGCAGGCCGCCAGCCTGCTGGACACCGGCCAGCCGGTGCCGGGCTTCGACGCCGTCGGTGAGGTCCGGCTGCGGCCCGCACCGGAGACGTTCGTGCGGCTTGTGCACGCCCCGGGTTCCGCGGCGATGCTGTGCGACCTGGTCACGGTCGACGGCGAGCCCTGGAACGCCTGCCCGCGCACCTTCCTGAAGGACGCCCTTGCCGCGGCGGCCCCGTACGACGTGGTCGCCGCCTACGAGCCGGAGTTCACGCTCTGTGCCGAGCAGCCCAAGCCCGGCACCCTCGATCCGTTCGACGACAGCCTGTGCTTCGACAACGAGGGCTTCGACGCCGTCGGCTCCTTCGCCGTGCAGCTCACGCGCGCCCTGCGGACCCAGGGCCTGGACGTGGAGACCTACCACCCGGAGTTCGAGCGCGGTCAGCACGAGATGACGCTGCGCCACGCACCCGGCCTGCGGGCCGCCGACAACTACGTCTGGCAGCGCGCCCTCACCCGCGGTCTGGCCCGAGAACACGGCAGGTGGGCGACGTTCGCCCCGGTGCCCCGCCCCGGTATGCGGGGCAACGGCAACCACCTGCACCTGTCTCTGTGGCGGCCGGGCGCCGACGGCGAGGAGGCGGTGAACCTCTTCGCCGACCCGTCCGACGAACTGGGTCTGGCACCGCTCGCCCGCCACTTCATCGGCGGTGTGCTGGCGCACCTGCCCGGCCTGACCCCGCTGCTGTGCGCCAGCACCAACAGCTACCAGCGCCTCCAGCCCGGAATGTGGGCGGGCGCGTTCGGGGCGTACGGGCTCGACAACCGTGAGGCCGCCGTCCGCATCCCTTCGCGGCTCAGCGGTGACGAGGCAGGATCGACCAATATCGAGGTCAAGGCCGGCGACTCCACGGCCAACCCGTACCTCGCCATGGGGGCCGTGATCCACGCGGGCCTGGACGGCATCAGGCGCGGACTCGACCCCGGCGAACCGCTGCGCGCGGACCCCCGGACGCTCTCCGAGAAGGCCCTGCGCCGCCACGGCGTACAGCCGCTGCCCCGGAGCCTCGAAGAGGCGGTGAACGCGCTCGAACGGGACGACTTCCTCATGTCCGTGCTGGGCCCCGTGCGCGCCGCTCTCTACACGGCCATCAAACGCGCTGACATCCGCGACATGAAGGACATGGGATCAGAGCTCGAATTCTTCACCCACGCGATCAGATTCTGACCACAGGAGGAGAACACGATGAGTACCGAACGCCGGCCGCTGGCGCTGGTTCTGGGAACCGACCGATACGTCCTCGAAGCCGGCCGGCGGCTCGGCATCGACCTGGTCGTCGTCTGCGGGGCCGGCGGCTGGGACGACGGCCTGGTTGCGATCGACGAGGAGCATGTCACCCTGCTGCGCGTCGACACCCAGGCCAGTCCCGAGGCCATCCTCATGGCACTGCACCGCGCCGGGCTCGCGGAGCGCACCTTCGACGGGGTGCAGACCACCGACGAATGGTCCCTGGTGACCGCGGGGCTGCTGGCCCGGCACCTGGGCTGCGAAGGCATCGACCCGGCGACGGCGGTGCGCTTCAGGGACAAGTCCGTGCAGAAGCAGTACGTCGCCGCCGGCGGCGTCAAGACCGCCCGGATCAGCGTCATCGACGACATCCACGATGTCTCGGCGCTGACGGAACTCCCGTACGAACGAGCCGTGCTGAAGCCGATCGCCGGCGCGGCGACGGCCCGCACCTCGGTGGTCGCCTCCCTCGACGACCTGCGGGCCCGCAGCCGCGAGTACCGCCAAGCAGCACTCGCCGCAGCGCACCTTCGCGCTGGAGGAGTACATCGCCGGCGGCGACGAGTGGATCGCCGACGGGGTGGTGTTCGACGGCGAGCTGCTGTTCTGCGCGGTCGGCGACCTACGGTGCGCCGTGCCTGAGCGCCATCGACCAGGACCAGCCTCTTCGCACCCACCGTTTCGACCCCGAGGACGACGCCTGGGCGTACGACAGGGCGCTGCCGGTGGTGCGGCAGGCGCTGGCCGCTCTCGATCTGCACCGTGGCGTCTTCCACATGGAGCTGTTCCACGACCCGGCGACAGGCGAGCTGACGTTCGGCGAGTGCGCCGCCCGTCGCGGCGGTGGGCTGATCCACGAGGAACTCCAGGCCAAGTTCAACGTCCACCTCTCCGAGGCCGCCCTGCTGATCGGGCTCGGCAGGTGCCCGGAGCTGAACGTGAAGCTGCGCAAGGACGTCGTCGGCTGGACCTTCCTGATGGGCCGCGAAGGCACGCTGGTCCACTGCCCGTCGCCCGCCGAGGTCATGGCCCTGCCGGGCGTCGAGTTCGCCCGTGTCGAACGGCCCTACGGCACGCACTTCAGCGAGGACCTGGCCAGCACCAACCAGCGCATCGGGCAGTTCCTGGTGGCCGCGGACTCCGACGCGCAGCTGCAACAGCGCTTCGCCGAGGTGCGCGACTGGTTCTACGACCGGGTGATCGTCATTCCGTCCGGCGCGCGCCCGCGTGATCTGCGCGACTGGCAGCGCCGCACCTGGTCGCAGACGGACTTCGGGGACACGCTGTGGCACTGACGCGCGCACTGCTGCCCGAGCCGGGCCCCCAGCGGATCCTGACCGCCGCGACCTTCGTGAACACCGTCGGCAGCGGTATGTACATGGCCAGCAGCGCCCTCTATTTCACCCGGGTGGTCGGCCTCCCGATGAGCCAGGTCGCGCTGGGCCTCCTGGTGGGCGCGATGGCCGGCCTCATCGCCGGTGTGTACGCGGGCCGGATCGCCGACAAGTGGGGGGCCCGCGAGACCCAGGTCGCCGTCATGGCCTTCGGCGCGGTGGGCATGCTCGGCTTCCTGTTCATCACCGCCTTCTGGTCGTACCTCGTGGTCTGCGTGCTGATGGGACTCGTCTACGCCGCGGACCGGGCCAGCAAGGCTCCGCTGATCCGGACCCTGGCGGGGGACAATCCGACGGGGTTCCGCGCCTATCTGCGCTCGGTGACGAACCTGGCCCTCGCCCTGGGTGCGGTGGCGGCCGGGCTGGGTATTCAGATCGACTCCAGGCCCGCCTATCTCGCCTTGATCATCGGTCGGGCGGCGGCGTTCCTCGGCTGCGCGCTCGCCACGCTGCTGCTGCCGCATGTGGCACCGCTGCCCGCCCGTGCGAGCGGTGGTCGCTGGCGGGTCCTCAAGGACCGTCCCTATGTCAGCGCCACCGTGCTCAACTGCCTGATGTCGCTGCACTTCGCCGTGCCGAGTTTCCTGCTGCCGCTGTGGATCGTCGACCACACCGACGCTCCGCGGTGGATGGTGTCGGGCGCGTTCGTCCTGAACACGATCATGGTCATCGCCTTCCAGGTGCCCATCAGCAAGGGCGTCGACGATGCCGGCGAGGCGGGCCGGCGCATGCTGTGGGCCGGTGCCGCGCTGTTCCTCGGACTGGGTCTGATGGCCGCCGCGCAGGGCGTGGCGCCGTGGGCCGCGGCGGTGTTCCTGGTGGTCGCGATGGTCTTCTACACGTTCGGGGAACTGTGGCACGCGGCGGCTGCCATGGAGTGGACCTTCGGCCTGGCCGACCCGGCCGCACAGGGCGAGTACGCGGGAGTGTTCGGCATCGGCGCGGGCCTCGCGGAGGCCTTGGCGCCGTCGGTCCTGGGCACCCTGGGCCTTGTCTGGGGCCGCCCCGGCTGGCTGGTCCTCGGCGTCCTCTTCCTCACCGTCGGAGCGGTCAGCAGGCCCCTGATCGCCTACAGCCTGCGCAGCGGTCCTGTCGTCCCCGCCGCCGTCGGCACGCCCGTTCACTGAACCTTTCACGGAAGAGATACGCAGCCATGACCGCACTGACGGAGAACGCAGCCGACCAGGACCTGGAGATCGTCGTTCCGGGCGTCGTCTTCGACACCGAGGAGATCCTGCGGGCCCACCAGCAGTTCCTGGACCGTGTCCCGCCGGCGCCCTCGGGCCGTCCGGAGGACCGCTTTCGCCGCCTGGGCCTCACGCACCGCGCGGGCGCGGCTGATCCCTGGCGCGACGCGGGCACCGGTCAGTTCGACCAGACGACGGGCGAGAAGCGGTTCGAGGAAGCCGAGTTCACCGTCTTCAACCAGGCTCTTGAAGACACCTACTTCCACCACATCTACCAGAGCCTGCCGTTCAGGACCGGCCGCGTGCGGCTGGTGACCCTGAGCCCCGGGGACCTGTACCACATGCACTCGGACGCCTCCCGGGTGGCGCACCTCGCGATCACGACGAACGAGGACAGCCGCTTCCTCTACCGCAGCGGCGGCACCCACCATGTGCCGGTCGACGGCCGTATCCGCGTCTTCAACACGCGGCTTCCGCACTCGGCCTACAACGCGGGTCAGACGGACCGCATCCATCTGACGATGACCGTGGTGGAGTGACGGGGAGGCGGATGAGCGCCGGCGAACGGAAGCGGCGCCGCCCTTCGAGCGGCGCCGCATGTCCGACGTTTCCTGGGGTCAGCCGCTCAGCAGGCGCCCTCGTCCTCCCAGACGCCCCACTCGCCGGTGCGTGCCCGGCTCCTCGTTCTGTGGTCCACCACTTGGCCTTCCACTTGTGGCCGTTGTACGAGACCTCGTTGCCGGCCGACGTAGACCGCGGACGCGCTCCACGCCGCCGCGGTGCAGCTGCCGCCGCCCGGCGGGGTCGGTGGTCGGCGGTGGTGGTCGGCGTGCGTGCGTGGGCGGCGTCGCGCCGGCGAACCTCACGGAGTACTTCGCGAAGTCCCAGGCGCCCTGCGGCCACGCTGCTGCAGGTGCCGGAGGTGCGTGCCGTTGTTGTCCGGCGGGCTGCACTGCCGGTCGCGGTTGAGCGACCAGAAGGTGAAGCGGGCCATGCCGTGCGCTGGTGGCGTAGTCCAGCACGGTCTGGAAGTCGGCCTGCGTGGAAGTACTCGCCGGAGTCGCTGCGGCCGTTCATCCGGAGAAGCCCTCGTGGGCGTACGCGGTCGCGCTGTCCCAGCCGAAGGTGGTCTGCAGCAGGCCGTTGAACGCGGTGAGCGCGCCGGTCTGCGCCGCGGCGCCGTTGAAGCCGCCGTCGAACGGCATGATCGAGAAGTTGTTGGGCGTGAAGCCCTGCGACTTCGCCTCGTTGCAGCATCTGCTTGCCGAACCAGCCGGTGCCGGCCGCGGTGCCCGCCGTGGTGACCGAGACGTACAGGCCGGGGTTGTTCTGCTGGAGGATCTTCGCCGCGCCGATCTCGTTGTGGATCGCCGCGGTGTTCTCGTACTCCGGCTCCTCCAGGTCGAAGTCGATCGCCTTGAGGCCGTACTTGGTGATGACCTGCTGGTAGGCGGCGGCGGTGGACGCCGGCGTCGCAGCAGGTCTGGCCGAGCTTGGTGCCGCCGTAGCCGCCGATGGAGACGGAGACGTCGCCGCCCTTGGCGCGGATGCGCGTTGATCGACGCTGGCGACGGCGGTGTCGGAGGAGACCGGCGCGGTGCCGCCCCAGGTCGGGCAGCAGCCGCCGCCGTTGGGCGCGAGGATGAAGGCGAGCTGGAACGCCTTCAGGCCGGTGGCGTCCATGATGGCGGCCGCGTCCGGCGGGTTGTTGTCGAGCGGCATCAGGTACGGGGCGGCGGCGTACCAGCGGTTGCCCAGCGCGTTGGCCGAGGCGGTGGCGCCGCTCGCCTGCCCGCTTTCGAGGGCGCAGCGGTGCCGAGCCCGGCGACGGCGAGGGCGGCGGCGGCTCCGCAGAGAAGGGCACGAACACGTCTCATGTCCAGATCTCCCGGTAGGTCTAGGGGAGACTCAGCATCCGGAGTTGTCTAGACCATGTCAATGGTTTGGACTAGACCAGATAATTCCTTGACTTTGCGGCGGTGCTGCGGCGGTACAGCAGCGGTTGTGCGGCGGTGTCGCGGCGGCTCGCGCGCGCCAGAAGCTGCGAGCTCGGCGTGATCCAGACGAGAGGTTCCTACCGCGGCAGCCGCATGGCCAGGCCGTCGAGGACGACTTCGAGGCCGTAGGCGAACTTGGTGTAGCGGACCTCGGCGGGGTCGGGGGACGCGGGCGGCGGCGTAGGAGCGGGCGAGGTGGTCGTGGCCGGCCATAGCCTGCTGGGCGGCGGGCATGAGGCGGGCGACGAAGGCGGCCTCGGTCTCGCCGGAGCGGGCGACCGTGGTGAGCCAGGCCGCCTCGGTGGTGCTCATGCCGATGACGTAGGACAGGACGGTGTCGATCGCGCGGCTCGGCTCGGGGAATCCGGCGGCGGCGAACAGGGCGGCCAGGCGCTCGGAGAACGACATGAGGTTGGGGCCCAGGTAGGCGAGGCCCGCCTGCCCGAGGACCGAGGCCAGCCAGGGATGGCGCAGCGCCGTCGCGCGGAAGGACCGGGCGGCTGCGGTGGCGGCGGCGCGCCAGGGAGGACCTTCGGCGCTGGGGTCCGTTCCGGCTGGGTCCGGTGCGGGGACGGTGATCTCGGCGAAGGCCTCGTCCACCGCGAGTTCCATCAGTTCGTCCTTGGTCGCGACATGCCGGTAGAGGGAGGTCGCGCCGGCGTTCAGGCGGGCGCCGAGCTTGCGCATGCTGAGCGCTTCGATGCCTTCGGCGTCCAGCGCGGCGATCGCCTCGCGGACGATCGCGGCCCGGCTGAGCGCGGGCTGATCGGACTCGCGCTGCTGGCGGGCCCACACGGACGGGATCGGATTCGGCCTTCGCGGCCATGGCGCTCCTTCGACTGCTTCCTGCGTACACCGTTCGCCTCAGCGTACAAGACCTCAGATTGCGCACGCTGTACCTCTCTGCGTACAGTGTGCGCAACACTAGAACGGTGTACGCACACGGTGTGTGCGGAGCTGTCTGCGGCCTCGGCGCACGCAGCGCCAAGCGAAGGGAAAGCCCATGGAAACGCGTAGTCCACGCCGCTGGTGGATCCTCGATCGTGCTGTGCCTCAGCTCGCTGGTCCTGGTGGTCGACAGCATGGCGCTGACCGTCGCGGTGCCGTCGATGACCGCGGACATCGGCGCGAGCGCCCAGGACACGCAGTGGATCCTCGACTCCTACGTCCTGGTCTTCGCCGGGCTCCTGCTCACCTCCGGCAGCCTCGGTGACCGGTTCGGCCGCCGGAAGATCATGATCATCGGCCTGCTGCTCTTCGGAGCGGCGTCGCTGGCCGCGACCTTCTGCACCAGCCCCGGCGAGGTGATCGGCGCGCGGGTCGCGATGGGCGTCGGCGGGGCGCTGATCATGCCTTCGACGCTGTCGATCCTCATCACCGTCTTCGACGACGAGGAACGCGGCAGGGCGATGGCGGCGTGGAGCTCGGTGTCGATGCTCGGCCTGGTCGGCAGCCCGGTGCTGGGCGGTGTGCTGATCGACCACTTCTCCTGGCACTCGATCTTCTTCATCAACGTCCCCGTCGTCGCGCTGGCCGTCCTGGCGGGCCGCACCCTCATGCCGGAGTCGAAGGGGCCGTGGCGCAAGCCCGATCTGCCCGGCGCGGTGCTGTCCGCGGCCGGCATGACCGCCCTGGTCTGGTGGATCATCGAGCTTCCGCAGCACGGCGCCTTCGGCGGCCACTCGGCGATCACTCTCGCCGTCGCGGTGCTCGCCCTCGGCGGATTCCTGGTCTGGGAGAACACCACTCCCGAGCCGATGGTGCCGCTGGTCCTGTTCAGGCACCGCAACTTCAGCGGTGGCTCGCTGTCGCTGACCCTCGTGCAGATCGGCAACGGCGGCCTGCTGCTGGTGCTCACCCAGTACCTGCAGTCCGTGCTCGGCTACTCGCCCGTCAAGGCGGGCCTCGCGTTCGTACCGCTGGCCGTCACCGCGCTGATCGGCAACTTTGCAGGCGTCGGGCTTGCCGCGAAGATCGGCAACCGCTTCCTGATCCTGGCGGGGATGCTCGTCATGGCCTCGTCCTTCGTGCTGCTGACCACCGTCTCTGCCACCGCCACGGGCTTCGCCGTGCCGGCCGTGGCGCTCGGCCTGCTCGGTCTCGGCGCGGGCCTGTCGATGCCGGCGGCGGTGGGTGCGCTGATGAGCACCATCCCGGCCGACAAGGCAGGCGTCGGCTCGGCCCTGAACGACACCATCCAGCAGGCCGGCACCGCGCTCGGAATCGCGATCCTCGGCTCGCTCCTGTCGAGCGGCTTCACCCGAAGGATGCCCGCCGACGCGCCGGCACAGGCGAAGCAGTCGATCACCGGCGCGCTGGCCGCCGCCCACGGCGACACCGGCCTGGTGCACGCCGCCCGGCAGGCCTTCACCGCCTCGATGTCGGCCACCTTGACCGTCAGCGCGATCGGCGTCCTCGCCGCCGCCTTCCTGGCCGTCCTGGTCATGCGCGACACCGAGTCGGCGGCTGCCGCGGTCCAGGCGGGCGAGTCCGGTGAGGCTGAGGGGGCCGGTGAGTCCGGCGAGTCCGGCGAGTCCGGAACCCTGGCTGCGGAGTCCGGTGCGCGGTCGGCGCCGGGCCATGGTGCCGCGGTCACGCGGTAGCCGGCGCGGCGAAGGACACGGTGGGGCCCGGCGGACACGGCCGGGGCCCTGCGCGCGCTCGCGCGTCTTCTGCCTGCCACGGGGTGCCCGCCGAAAAGCGGAGAGCAGAGTCCGCAGGTCACCGGCGGTGTGCGGGTCGGCCCCTGCCGCGGTACTGGCCCGCCTCACCGCCGTGTGACCCGCACCCGGTAGTTCCCGTGTCGGTCCACCGACAGGACCTTGATCCGCACTCCCGTCCCGTGGTCCTGGAAGGTCTGGCCGGGAGCGAAAGTGGCGTCGGAGAGTTCGGCCTGGACGTTGGGGCTGCGCGTGCAGCCGCCGCTGTGCGGGGTGGAGTCCCGCACGGTGATGGGGCCTTCGCCGGTGTCCACCTCCGCGTCGACGCGGTAGATGAGGACGCCGGGTTTGCAGACCGCCTCGTCGTTGCCCGCGTGCGTGCGGACCTCGGCCGCGAAGCCCCGTGTCGCGGTGAGCGGGATGAAGACGAGCTTGCCGCCGCCGTGGCGGGCCAGCGGGGTCAGCACGTGTTCGCTGGTGCCGGCGCCAAAGACACAGCTGATCTGGTCGTCGTCGAGCCAGCCGAGCTTCCACTTGTGCCAGGCCAGCAGGTCGTTGTTGGCGCCCCAGTCCTCGCTCATGATGTCCCAGTGCCCGACCGCGCCGCCGCCCTGGCGCGTGTAGAGGTCGGGCAGGCCGAATATGTGCCCGTTCTCGTGGGGCAGCACGCGGTAGCCGGTCTTCGCGTAGGAACCGGAACCGTCGTCCTGGCGGCTGTAGACGAACGAGGCGTTGGCGATCGGCACACCGTCCGCAACCGGTGCTTCTCGGTTGCCGGCGAAGGTGACGGACAGCACGGTGTTCAACGCGGAGGGGCCCGCGTTCGGGGTCATCAGGACATTCACGAGGTCGTAGGAGCCGAAGTCCACCATGGGGTCGGCCTCGGCGATGATGTCGCCGACGAGCTTGCGGTAGCCGGGTTCGAACGGTGCGCCACGCTCGATGCCGTACGCCTTGAAGGTCTTGGGCATCCGCAGCCAGTGCCGCACGGGAGTGCTCGGACGGTAGTCGAGACGGCCGTACGAGGCGGTCCTGAACCAGGTGCGGGTCTGCGGGAAGAACTCGCCGAGGCGGTCGAGCGCGGTGCCACGGCCCGGTGTGTCCGAGAAGTCGATCATGAGGTTCAGGGCCCGGACGGTGCCGGTGGAGCGCGCGTAGCCGGAGGTGGTGGGCACGCCCTCGGACATCTGGACGCCCGACTTGCCGCCGATCATGCACGGTCCGAGTGCGGTGCCGTGCGACGTGGCGGCCGGCCGCCCGGCGGTCGGTGCGCCGGCCGGCAGCGGACCGGTGCTCGCCGACACCGTGATCGCCAGGGTGAGCGCGGTCACCGGGGCGAGGATCGTGGTGAGGCGGGGGGTGCGCTGCGGGGCGCGGCGGGGCGCGCGGTGCGGCGTACGGCGCGGGGCGCGGCGGCGGGCACGTATGCGACGGCTGATCGGCTGCATGCCGTGCCTCCGCTCGCCCAGCAGCCCACCTGCCTGGCTGCACCCTCTACAGCACCTTGTGCCGGTCGGCGCGGGCGCGCGCGGTGGGTGCGCCCGATCGTGGGTTTCTGCCGGTAGCAGGTGTGAGGGGGGTCACGGACGGTGCGGGAAATATCCGGGGACCCGCTCCCCGTTTAACCGGTGTCCGCACGAAACGGGGACCAGCTCCCCGGATCGCACCCGGGCGAGCGCACAGGTCGGCCGACGAGGTCCGGCCGGTCAGCGACCGAAGCAGCGAAGAGTGAGAGGAGCGGGCCGTGGAAACCGCCACCGCCGCAGTGCGCCGAGCGCCGCGCACCCGCGCCGACGCCCTGCGCAACAGGGAACGGATCGTCGCCGCCGCCCGCGAGGTGTTCGTCGAGCACGGCGCCGATGTGCACTTCGACGAGATCGCCCGCCGGGCCGGCGTCGGCAATGCCACGGTCTACCGGCACTTCGCCGACCGCGCCGAGCTGAAGCGGCATGTCGTGCTGTCCGTGCTGGAGCACCTCATGGGCCACGCGGAGCGCGCCATCGCCGCGGCCAACGCGCCGGGCGGCGATCCCTTCGCCCAGCTGCGCACCTTCGCGCACGCCGCCGCAGACGAACGCATCGGTGCCCTGTGCCCGCTGCGTGCCGGGCAGTGCGACCAGGACCGCACGGACCTGGCCGATCTGATGGAGATCCGCCACCGGCTCGAAACCACCGTCGAAGAACTGCTGGAGCGGGCCCGCGCCACGGGGCAGCTGCGTGCCGACGTCGCCGTCGGAGACCTCATGGTCGCCCTCTCCCAGCTGACCAGGCCGCTGCCCGGCACCGCCTGTACGGGCATCGACCGCTTCGTACACCGTCATCTACAGCTGTTCCTCGACGGCCTGATGGCCCCCGCCCGCTCCGAACTACCCGGAACGGCCGTCACCGCGGCGGACCTACGGCCGAAGGCAGGCACGGACGCGGTGTGATCCGAATACACGCGGCGGCCTCCACCGGGTCCGACCGGGAGCGGCGTACGCCGCCGGGCTGCGTGACCGACCAACCGACTTGCTGACTTGGGTCATGCGGGGTTCGGCCGTTGCTGCAAAGCGGCTGCCGTGACCCTTCGACTCCTCCGGTAGCGCGAAATTTCGTACGACGACGTATGAGACAAGCACGTACACGTATGTAAGGCCACAAAGACGTACGGCCTCACCTCACTCACCTGACCACTTGCGAACCACGGAACCACAGAGGTGGCTACTCCCATGTCCGAAACTGTCCTGTCGAGGCGCCACGCGGCTCAGCCGCAGGGTGCTGATCCCAGGCGCTGGCGCGCTCTGGTCTTCATCGCGCTTGCGCAGCTCATGGTTGTGCTCGACGCCACCATCGTGAACATCGCACTGCCAACAGCCCAGCGTGACCTGGGCATATCTGACGGCAACCGGCAGTGGGTCATCACCGCGTACGCGCTCGCGTTCGGCGGTCTGCTGCTGTTCGGCGGGCGGCTTTCCGATCTGTGGGGCCGCAAGCGGGCCTTCCTTACGGGGCTCACCGGCTTCGCCATCGCCTCCGCGGTGGGCGGTGCCGCGCAGAACGAGGCGATGATGCTGGGCGCCCGTGCGCTGCAGGGCGTGTTCGGCGCGCTGCTCGCACCCGCCGCGCTGTCACTGCTCGCCGTGACGTTCACGGACGCGAAGGAACGTGCCAAGGCGTTCGGTATCTACGGCGCGATCGCCGGCGGCGGCGGTGCCGTAGGACTGCTCCTCGGCGGCTTCCTCACCCAGTCCCTGAACTGGCGCTGGACCTTCTTCGTGAACGTCCCGATCGCCGTCATCGCCGCGCTCGGCGCGACCTTCGTGATCCGCGAGCCGGCCGGCGGACGCAACCGCTCCCCGCTCGACATCCCCGGCGTGCTGCTGGCGACCCTGGGCCTGGTCTCCCTCGTCTACGGCTTCACGCATGCCGAGACCAGCGGCTGGAACGACGCCGTGACGATAGGCCTGTTCGTCGCGTCCGCCGTGCTGCTCGCGGCCTTCGGACTCGTCGAAGCGAAGGTCAAGGCACCGCTGCTGCCGCTGCGCGTGGTGACCGACCGCAACCGTGCGGGCGTGTACCTGTCCCTCGGACTCGCGGTCATCGGGATGTTCGGGCTCTTCCTCTTCCTGACCTACTACCTCCAGGTCGTGCGGGGCTACCACCCGGTCAGGACCGGCTTCGCCTTCCTGCCCATGGTGGTCGGCATGATCACCGGCTCGACGCAGATCGGTGCCCGGCTGATGACCCGCGTCGCACCGCGACGGCTGATGGGCCCCGGTTTCCTGGCCGCCGCCGTCGGCATGCTGCTGCTGACCCAGCTGCGGGTCGATTCCTCGTACGCGACGCTGCTGCTGCCGGCCATGCTGCTGCTCGGCCTCGGCATGGGCACGGCCTTCATGCCGGCGATGTCGCTGGCCACCCACGGTGTGCAGCCGCGGGACGCGGGCGTGGCCTCCGCGATGGTCAACACCTCTCAGCAGGTGGGCGGCGCCATCGGTACGGCGCTGCTGAACACGATCGCCGCCTCCGCGACCGCCTCGTACCTCACGGGGCACGCCGCGGGAGCCACCAGCCCTTCGGCCAGCAAGTTGCTGGCGCTGCAGGGCCTGGTGCATGGCTACACCAGCGCCATCTGGGTCGCGGTGGGCATCCTGGCGCTGGCCGCGGTCATCGCGGTCACCTTCATCACCACGGGCCGTCCTGGCACCGGTAACCCGGCGGCCTCCGGTTCGACGGTGGCCGAAGGAGGGCCCAGGACCGTGGCCGGTACGGAGGGTTCCGCGGAGGCGGAGGTGCCGGTGCCGGTGATCGCGCACTGACGCTGGTCACCTGTGGTGCCGCCGGCGGCATCGTGGAGTGGGCCGGAGCAGGGCAGCGGTGAGATGGGCCCCGGGCGGGATCGTGGCCCGGGGCCTTGGCTCGGGTCCGGGCGGCTCGGGCCTGTTTCGTCCCAGGCGTAGATCAGGAGGCCCTGGTCAGAGGGCCCTGGTCAGGAAGCCCTGGTCAGTAGGCCCCGGTCGGCAGGTCCGGAGCCGGGGCAGTCTGGCGGAGGCGGGGTCGTCAGCGGAGCCAGGGCAGGTCCGCGCCTGCTTCTGCGGGCTGCAGTCCCTCGGCGATGACGTGCATGATCTCGCCGAGGGACTTCTGTTGCTCGGGGCTGAGCCGGTCGAAGAGGGCCTGGCGGACGGCTTCCACATGGCCGGGCGCGGCCCGGTCGAGTACGCGGAATCCCTCGTCGGTGAGGATCGCGAACTGCCCGCGCTTGTCCGACGTGCAGTTCTCGCGGCGCACCCAGCCGCTCTTCTCCAGGCGCGCTATGGCGTGCGAGAGGCGGGATCTGGTGATCTTGGCCTGCATGGCGAGCTCGGTCATCCGCAGGCGGCGCCGCGGGGCGTCGGCGAGCTGGACGAGCAGGCCGTAGTAGATGTGCGGCATAGCCGCGTCACGCTGGAGCTGCCGGTCGAGATGATCGTCCAGCAGCATGGTGGCGTGCACATAGGCCCGCCAGATCCGCCGTTCGTCGACGCTGAGCCAGCGCGGCTCCTGGCTGTCGGAGTGCTCGGCGGGGCCGTCGGTCTCTCCGGCGGGGTGGCGGGGGCCGCTGGGCGGCACGGCCGGGCTGCCAGGTTGTTGTTGCTGGTCGGGGGCCTGGTGGAGGGCGGCAGGTTTCCGGCCGGTCTGTCGCCGCGGAGCCTGCCGACGAGTGGGTTGTTTTTGCCGCTCAGCCTCTTGCGCGAGCGCGGGGCTTGATGCGGGGGCCGTTGTCATGTCTCCACTGTAAGGAGCGCATTGGGACATCTGAAACAAGGTTGCATAGCCGAATTGGCCGCAACCTGGGCCTTAGCCCCGCACCGCGCGGAGCCCCGCATCCCGGAGCGGCGGGACCGTGTGCCTCTTACGCCAGCGGCCCCGCGTCACCGCTGCACGGTCCGCCTAGGTCCTTCTCGTACCAGGCCACGTCGTGGTACGTGCCGAACTTCCTGCCCACCTCGGCCCACGTGCCCACATGCCGGAAGCCGAAGCGCTCGTGGAGCCGGACGGAGGGAATGTTCGGCTGGGTGATGCCGGCGTAGGCGCGGTGCACATCCTCGTCGGCGAGGTCTTCGAAGAGGCGCTTGTAGAGGAGGGTGCCGATGCCTCGGCCGCCCGCGCCCGGGGTGAGGTAGATGCTCACTTCGACGGAGGTGAGGTAGGCCGCCTTCGGGCGAAACGGCCCGGACGTGGCGTAGCCGAGGATCGTGCCCGATGTGCTCTCCTGCGCAACCAGCAGGCGGTGCGGGCCGTCTTCTGGGTGAGAGGTAAGCCAGGAACGCCGCTCCTCGGGGGTGAAGGCCGCGGTGTCGAAGGTGAAGGCAGTCTCACGGATGTAGTGGTTGTAGATGTCCGTGAGCGCCGGGAGATCGGCTTCGGCTCCCGATCTGACCTGCACTTCTGATGCTGCCGCTGGCATTTCTTCTCCCCTTGTGCGCCCAACAGGGTACTGCATGATCAGAAATTTGGATGGGCGGGTTGGGAATTCTGTCCGGTTTCCAGTCGTTGTTTCCATCGGATGCAGTGGGCACCCGAGAAGAGTGCCAGTCCGGAATCGGCTCGTCACAGCATCCGGGGGCCGCATGCCGCCGGGACGTAGCCGATCCCCGCTGGCCGGCTCCATCGGTCATGCCTGAGCACGCCCGATTCAATTCGACCATGCCGATCCGACCCGAGATTGCCGATCAAGCCCGACCGACCGACGCCGACCGACTCGATTCGATTGACCGAAGCCCAACTGATCAACCGCTGAAGCACCCGACCTGACCATCGTAAGGGAGCACGCATGGCAACCCGTGCCGTCGCCCGTCGCCAGTCCGCCGCCGGTGGGACCGGCGCGGCAGGCAGTGTTCGCGCCGTAGGCGGCGAGATCGCCGACCGCGACCTGGTCGGCATGTACCTCGACGAGATAGCCCGTACGCCCCTGCTCGACGCCGCCAAGGAGGTCGAGCTGTCCCAGATCATCGAAGCGGGCGTGTACGCCCAGCAGATTCTCGACGGCGAGGCGGAGAGCAAGACCGCCGACAAGGCCGGAGCCACCCGCGAGGAGCTCCAGGCGCTGATCGCTGACTCCGAGCGGGCCAAGGACATCTTCATCCGCTCTAACCTCCGCCTTGTCGTTGCCGTCGCGCGCCGCTACCCGCGCAGCGGCCTGCCTCTGCTCGATCTCATCCAGGAGGGGAACGCAGGCCTGGTCCGCGCCGTCGAGAAGTTCGACTACCGCAAGGGTTTCAAGTTCTCCACCTATGCGACCTGGTGGATCCGCCAGGCCATCACCCGTTCCATAGCCGACCAGTCCCGCACCATCCGGCTCCCCGTCCACCTGGTGGAGGAGCTGGGCCGCATCCGACGCGTGCAGCGCGAGTTCAATCGTGAGCACGGCCGTGATCCGGAGCCCACAGAGGTGGCCGCCGACCTTGACACCACCCCTGAACGTGTCATCGACGTGCTCGACTGGGCCCGTGACCCGGTCTCGCTGAACATGTCGGTGGACGACGAGGGCGAGACCCAGTTCGGCGACCTGCTGGAAGACACCTCCGCGGTCTCGCCCGAGCAGTCCGTGATGACCCTGCTGCGCAGCGAGGAGCTCGATGACCTCATCGGACGTCTCGATGAGCGCACCGCCTCGATCATCAAGATGCGCTACGGCATCGAGGACGGCCGCGAGCGGACACTCACGGAAGTCGGCAAAGAGCACGGCCTCACCCGTGAGCGCATCCGTCAGATCGAGAAGCACGCCCTGCTGGAGCTGAAGAAACTGGCCCGCGACACAGGATTCGACGCGGCGGCATAAGCGCTGGAAGCGCCTGTGCCGCGGTCGGGGGGTGTTGCGGTGTTCGGGGGTCGGCCTGCGGTTTGGCCTGTGGACAGTGCTTGAGAACAGTGCCTGCGGGGTCTGAGAGTGGTGCCTGTGGGTGGTGGGCAGTAGGTGGTGCGCCTTGGTGGCGATGGGGGCGGGGCGGGCTGCGGCTTTCCGGCCTACTGCTCTGACTCCGGCGTAGATCCTCGCCCTGGCCCTCGTCCTCGCCCTGGCCCTCGCCGCCTGACCTTGTGCCTGGCTCTGTGCCTGCGGTCAGTACCGGCCATACGTACCTGTGGCAGGTGGGTCGTATGTGTCGCCTGCGGCGCATGTGGTGTGTGAGTCCGTTAGTCGGTTGGCTGGCCGATGCCTGGCCGGGAGGTTTTGGTGGAGTGCCGGGCTGTGAGATACGTCGCTTCGGCCGTTCTGTCTCATAATCGCCTGTCAGGCGTGGCCGCGGTGCGGTGTACTGGGTGATATGTCCGAACACTTCTCGACAATTCGGCGCATGGGCAGAGTCGTTCTTGCCGCAACGGTGGTGGTCCGCACCGCGGTTCGCGGCCTGCTGACCCGTTACGCCCGCGGCCTCCGCGGCACCCGTCCGACCTTCATGGTACGGCTGACGGGACCGGGACGGCAGGAGCGGCCGGCGCATCGGGTGCTGCGGGGTCGTCTTGCGCGGTGGGGGCGGTGGGGGCGGCGCGAGTGGCTGCTGCGTGAGAGGCGGCTGCGGGGTCGTGAGCGGTGGCCGGGTACGGCAGGGCGTGGGGTCGAGGGACGTGTCGAGGGGCGCGTCGCGCGGACTCTGCGTGCTATGCCGCGGCAGATCGTGCCACCCACCGAGAGCGTCGATCTGACTCCTGCGGAGCGCGCCGCGTTCGCCGGTCTCGTACGGCAGTTCAGCGAGGGGCGTCGCTGAACTTTGCTGCCGGAGATCCGTCGGCTGGGCGCTTCATCGGCCACTGGTTGCGTGGGCCGGGTGGTGCAGCGAGCGGTCGTTCATCGGCTGGTGCGTTCCGTCGGCCGGATGGTTCGCGGGCCGGGTGGTGCGGAAGTCTGGTGAGGTGCTTTTGGGCCGGGCGTGGTCAGTTGGCTCGGGAGGCTCGTAACACCATGGCTTTCCGAGCCGCAACCTCGCTGGTGTACACCTCGCACATGTGCCGCCCGTCAGGCGTGGCCGTGTGCTCCACCTCCCACAGGCTGATCTCGCGGCCGTCGGTCAGCAGGAACGCATGCTCGTAGAGCGAGAACCCGAGCCGGGTATCGACGCTCAGAGTCGGGCGGCCGAAGGCCTGGGTGATCTGATGAGCGGCGGCGCTGCCCAGCAGGCGAACCGTCTCGCCGCCCGGCCGGTCCGCGTTCTCCGCGCGCCTGAGCAGCCGACGGGCGTGGTCCGCCGAATTGTCGGGGACATAGACATGTCGGGGGAGAGGCACCGACGGCAGCTGTGTGGCGAAGGGCAGATCGAAGGCGATGGGCTCGTCCAGCGGCAGCGGCAGTCGCATCATGGCGGCCCGCAGCTGCTCCTCCTCGGCGTAGAGCTCGTACTGGTCGTCCCGCCAGTGGCGGTCACGCCACTCGTGCGGCTGCTCGCGGGACTCCTGAGTGCGATGCGGGACCTGCGCTTCGCGCGGATCCCGCATCCCGTGCCGATCCTGCACCCCGAGCGGATCCCGCATCATGTGCGGGTCCTGTCTTGCCTGCTGGGACGACGCCGCGGTGGTCTCGCGGCCCGGCTCGCTCGGCCGCAGGACCCCGGTCAGTAAGCCGGTGTTGTGAGCGAGCTCCCAGAGGGTGCGGGCGCTGCCGTCGGCGAGCAGCCAGGTGTGCCGGTAGGTGATGCGGTGCAGGCCCGCGCTGTGGTGTGCGGAGTGCAAGGCGCTGTCGTGGGCCAGCGCGCTGCCGAGCCGGTGCAGCAACTCGTCGGGCAACTCGAAGGAGTTGAGGGCGCGGCCGAGAAGCCGCGCGAGAAGCTCCTGAGGAGTCTCGGGCGACCCGACGGGTTCGCACGCTGTCTCGTACGGAACGCTCAAGGCATCTCCCGGCGTTGCTACATGTCACCTCGTGAGTGCATACCGTAGCCCCTTCCCGGGGCGTCATGTCCAGGAACCAGGAAAACGTACGGTCTGCGCGGGAAGTTCCTCATCTGGCTTCTGAAGAAAGCCAGTTCAGGCGCATGCCTTACCGGGGGCGCGCGGTGCCGAATCGACCGTCTGCGCGCCCCGTGGTGAGGCCGGCACCGCCGCCCGGATCAGACGGCGCTGCCCGCTGTCCATGCGCTCCACGCCATGTTCCAGCCATTGAGGCCGTTGTCCGGGTCCACCGTACGGTCGGGCGAGTGCCGCACGGTCACGACGTCGCCGATGATCGAGTGGTCGTAGAACCACTTGGCGGTGGTGTCGGCCTGAGCACCCTGCGCGTCCTGCAAGCCCACGCAGCCGTGGCTCGTGCCCTGCCGTCCGAACGGCGGATTGCCCTTCAGATACCAGTAGTTGCCGTGGATGAAGGTGCCGGAGTTGGTCAGCCGCATGGCGTGCGGCACGTCAGGGATGTCGTACTCCCCGCCGAAGCCGACCGTCGAGCCCTCCATGCGGGTCTGGACGAACTTCTGCGAAATCACCATCTGGCCGTTGTACGTCGGGTGCGCCGAACTGCCCGAAGAAATCGCGACCGTCCTGATCGTCTTGCCGTCCCGGACCACACTCATCGTCTGGGTGCTGACGTCCACCGTGGAGACCTGAGACCGGCCGATGGTGAACGTCACCGTCTTGTCCTGCACGCCGTAGATGCCGTTCGCCCCTTCCACGCCGTCCAGATGAATCTTCATGGTGACCTTGGAACCGGCCTTCCAGTACTTCTCCGGCCGGAAGTCGAGGCGTTGTGTGCCGAACCAGTGGCCGACCACCTGCTGACCGCTGTTCGACGTCACCTCGATGCCCGACTGCACCGCCTTCTTGTCGGCGATCGCCTTGTTGAACGTGAACGACACCGGCATCCCGACGCCCACTGTGCTGCCACCGTCGGGCGTGTAGGTGCCGATGAAGCTGTGCGCGACGGTCACCGTGGTGAAGCCGGAGTCGGCGGACGTGGTGTGCCCCGCGGAGTCCTTGGCCTTGGCCGATATCCGGTACTCGGTGCCGCGGTCCAACTGCTCGGTGGGCTGCCAGGCAGTGCCGTCGGCGGAGAGCTTCCCCGGTACGGACTTGCCGCCGGCCGACTCCGTCATCGTCACATCGGTCAGCTTGCCGTCGCTAACTTTGACGCCGGTGGCGTTGATGGACGCTCCGGTCGAGCCGTCCTTCGCCGAGATGGTGATGTGCGGTACGGATGTGTGTACGGGACTCTTGCTGCTGCCCGAACCGCCCTTGTCGTTCTCCGTGTCCGCCTTCGCGGGGCCGCCGCAGGCGGAGAGGGTCAGCGCGCCGACGGCGAGTGCGGCGCAGGCCAGCAGGGCGCGTCGGGTGGTGCGCCCGCGGGCGGCTCCCGCCGGGCGTGCCTGCCGCACGGCGGTGTCCTGTGCGGCGGTGACCTGTGCTGCCGGTCCCTGCCCCACCGAATCCTGCGTTGTCACGTGTAGCTCCATGTTCCGTGATGTGCTCGACCTATGCGACATATGCGTTATCCGCGCAACCTGGGTGTTCCAGGTGTTCTGCTCCGATGTGCAAGGAGAGGGCGGATGAACGAGAACGGTTCCTTCCGCTTTCTGGCGGGCGGGGTCGGCCAGAACGTCTGGAATCCGTCGCACAGCACGGGGCCGCGACGCGTGGCGGAAGCCATGTCACGCGCCCGGGAATCGCCTCATTGCCTTCTTCGCTCCGGGACCGCACGCGTCACCGGGAGCCGTACAACTCCCGGTAGGACGGGAACGTGCCGCCCGCACCCGTCACCGACTCCGCCGCCCGTACCGCGTCGACGATCGCCCGCGTCACCTGATCCGCACCAGCCGCGAGGATCTCGTTCACCGTGGTCAGCGCGGCGGCCTGTGTCCTGATGGCCGCTCGGGTCTGCTCCGTCCCGGGCGCCGCGTGTGTTGCACCGGGCGTGGTCTCGGCGGCCATCGGGAGCGCTGTGGCCATGCCGTGTGGCGCGTGCTCGTCCGAAGAGACCAGCGGGCGTACTCCGGTGGCCAGGGTGAACACGGTGTCCCCGTCATGGAGCAGGTGGACCGGCCGTACGGCGCGCGCGATGCCGTCATGCGCCGTACCAGCGAGCTTCTGCGCCTGGGCCCGGGTCAGTGCCGCATCGGTGGCCACGACCACGAGGGTCGTGTTGAGCGGAGGTGGGCCGCTCTCCGCCGCCGCCTCGGCCAACCGCCGTCGCGCCGCCTCGTGGACCGCGGGCTCCGGATACCGCACCCGCCCCGCGAAGAACTCCCCGTACAACGCGCCCGTCACCGGATCCACCGCCGAACCCGCCGCGTTCACCACCACCAGTGCGGCGACCGTGATGCCCGAGCTGAGCACGGTGCTCGATGTACCGACCCCGCCCTTCAAACCGCCGACCACGGCACCCGTCCCCGCCCCGACGCAGCCTGTCTGCACCGGTGCGCCCGGCTCGGCCGCGGCTGCCGCTTCGGCCGCGGCACGTCCGGTGGCCGCGTCCGGCCTGGCCCGGAAGTCCCCGCCGCGCCCCAGATCGAAGAGGCACGCGGCCGGCACCACCGGCACTACCTGCGTCGCATCAGGGCCGACCCGCACACCTCGCCCCCGCTCCTCCAACCACGCCATCACCCCCGAAGCCGCGTCGAGCCCGTACGCACTGCCGCCGGTCAGGACGACCGCGTCGATCCGCTGCACCACGTTCCGCGGATCGAGGGCGTCGGTTTCCTTGGTGCCGGGGCCGCCGCCGCGTACGTCCACGGCGGCGACGGCACCGCCCTCCGGAGCGAGCACGACCGTGGTGCCGCTGAGACAGCCCGCCCCGGTCAGCGCGGCATGCCCGATGCGCAGTCCGGCAACATCCGTGAGCCCGCCGCTTCCTGACGCCCGCGTGCCGTCGCCGTCCTGATCGCTCCCCGCCGGACGCCCGGCGTGGCTGCGGACCTGGTCGCCGCCGTGCTCCGTCATGTCCGTCATGGAGGCATCGGTATCACGGATATCGGCGTCACGAGGCGTTTGCGTCCTGCGTCGCAGTCGGTGCCATGCGCGCGGTCAACGTGGTGCCGGTCGCCACCGTGAGCGCCGCCGCGATGCCGGCCGTGAAGACCGCCCAGTGTCCCGCGAACGTACAGGCGAGGATCACCACGGCGGAGCCGGGCAGCACCAGCTGCTGGGCGACACCCACCTTGAAGAACCGGGCGTGCAGCACCCACACCATGAGCAGATACAGCGCGGTGGGCACCGTCACGGCCGCGCCGGCGGCGAGCGGCGAGAGCGTGGACTTGCCGACCGCCTGCTCGACGGCGATCTCGATGCCCGCACCGATCGCCGCGGCCGAGGCGAAGATCAGGTAGTGGCCGTAGCCCCAGACGAAGGCCTGGCGGCTGGTGCGCAGATGTCCGTGGATGGGAACCACGAAGTAGATCCACCACGCCGCGAACACGATCAGCAGCCCGCCTGTCGCGTACGGGAGCAGCTCGCCCAGCGCGTCGTTCTCCTCGATGCCGGACTTCACGGCGGCCGTGGCCGCAGCGATGCTCTCGCCGAGGACGATGATGGTGAACAGGCCGTACCGCTCGGAAATATGGCGCGGATGCCAGGACGACGTCGTATGCCGCTCGGCGTACGGAGGCACACACAGCTCCACGATCGCCATCACGAAAAACAGCCACGGACGGGCCACATCCGGCAGCAACAGCAGTCCCAGCCAGCCGACCTGGCAGAGCAGCACCCCGCCCGCGTATCGCATGGCCATGCGCCGCTCCGCACCGGCGGCGGCACGGGCCGCGCGCAGCCACTGTGCTGCCAGGGCGAGCCGCATGATCACGTAGCCGAGCCAGACGGCCACGAAGTCGTGACTCGTGAAGACCTGCGAGACACCTGCCGCGAGGACCAGCACACCGGAGATCTGGACGAGGGTGGCCACGCGGTACAGCACGTCGTCGTTGTCGTACGCCGAGGCGAACCAGGAGAAGTTCATCCAGGCCCACCAGATCGCGAAGAAGACCATCGTGTAGTTGAGCAGGCCGTCGCCGGTGTGGCCTGTGGTCAGCGCGTGCACCAACTGGGCGCCCGCCTGGGCGATGGCCACCACGAAACACAGGTCGAAGAAGAGCTCCAGCGGTGACGCGGCACGGTGCACCTCGTCGCGGGACCGTGCGGTGATCCTGCGCAGGGGCGGAGGAACGGGCGGACGGTGTCCGGACGCACCGGAGGCGGGCTCGGAGCTGGAGGTCATACGCCAAGCACAGCAGAACCGCACCGCCCGGTCGCCTCTCGGACGCCGTGTCGGATGGCGAACGGCGGGGTGCAAGGCGAGGCGCACGGCTGGGGAGCCGGTCCGCGGTGGCGGGAGTGCCGCGCAGGACGGAGAGGTGTGTACGGAGGGTGGGCCGCAGGTCCGTACGGCGGGCGGCTGGGAGGTGCTCGCCGTACGTCGCCGGAGGATGGCGATGACATACGGCCGCACGGTGGCTGCGGCGCGCGACGGGCCGGCGGCGGGGCGGCGAGACGGGGCCGGGCTCAGCCTCCGAGCGCACGGCCGGGTTTCGCGCGGGCACGTACGCTGTCAGCATGACCAGTGCTTCCGAACCCGTGCCGTGTGATCCGAAGGACGCGATCGTCTTCGACGATCCCCTCACCCAGCGGTCCTCGGACGACACGGACCAGGGATGGGGCGACCGGCCTTCGCACAGCATCGGGTGCTCGGCGGACCTGGCGCGCTTCCTCGACGAGAAGCCGCCCCACCACCTCTGACCCCGGCAACCGGCCCACCCGTCCCGCCGGCGGGTAGACCACCCGACCCAGCGGCGGATCCACCCGCTCCGAAACCGGGACCTCCGCCCCCGCTGACGGGACCGCTCATGGCAGGGGAGTGCCGCTACATCTTCCCCAGCCCGCCCAGGCCGTCCAGCCCGCCCGGGCCGCGGCGCTGCGCCACCAGGCCGTCGCGGATCTCCTTGAGCACTTCCAGCTCGGTGACCTCGACGGCATTCGCCTCCGCGTTGTTCATGGCGGTCTTGCGTGCCGCCTGCTTGGCGAGGTACTTGGCCATCGGCAGGACCATCAGGAAGTAGACGACGGCCGCGGTGATCACAAAGTTGAGAGTGGAGCTCAGCACCGTGCCCCACATGATCGGGACGCCTTTCACGACGGTGCCCGCCTTCATGTCGTACTGGCAGGGGCCCTTGAGGCAAGAGTGGTACTTGTCCAGGTCCTGTGTGCCGAGGGCACCGACGACCGGGTTGATGATGCCTTTCACCATGGAGTTGACGATGTTGGTGAATGCGGCGCCGATGACCACCGCAACTGCCAGGTCTACGACATTTCCGCGCATCAGGAACGTCTTGAAGCCCTGCCAGACGTTGAGCTCCTGCTTCTCGCTCACCGATAGGCCTTTCTGTATGTGGTCGGGTTGTGGAGTAATCAGCTCCGCAACCTACGACAGAATGTGGCCGGCCTGTCCAATTCCTTAACTCAAATGTGGTACTTGACATGGAATGTGCGTGTGCGGGAGCGCGGTGGTTCAGCACAATGTCACCGCCAGGCGGGCAGTCGCTCCGGCCGCGGCCAGGCGCGCCGCGGTCGGCCGCGGCACGGAGAGCAGGAGCAGCGCGCCGCTCTCCGCGGGATCGCCTTCTGCTTCGGGCGCCTCGACGACGCGGGCTCCGGTCGCCACGACCCGCGCTTGCGGGGCGCTGCCCGCTGCCGGTGCGTCGGCCGCGATGACGTCGACACGGTCGCCGGGGTGCAGCAGCCGCACGGTCGCCGCGTCGGCGATGCGTACAGGAGCGGTCACCAGCTCGGGCGCCGGGCGGACGAGGCGGGGCGCGGCGGGGAGGCCCTGCGTCTGTGGCGTCTGCGCCCTGGCCCGCCCCGTGTCACCCGGGCCGACCGCGGCGACCAGTGCGGCGGCGGTCATCGCGAGACCGGCGGCCACGGCCCGCCGGTGGTGCCGTGCCAGTCGGCGGAGCCGGTAGCGGCCGTCGGTCACGCGCACGGGAGGGAAGTGGGACACCTCGCTTGTCGGAGGCGTGTCCCCGCCTCGTCTGCCGGGCGGGCAAGGGGAACGGTGGACCGGGCGGGGGCCCGGTGGGACGCCCGATGGCAGCGGGGGCCTGGGCGGTGCTGGTGTGCAGGCAGCGGGCGCCGGCAGCTGCCGGGGAACCGGCATGGCGGGCGGCACCTGCGGATCTGCGACCTGCGAGACGGGTGAGGCGGATGAATCCGGAACTCGCGGGACGGACGGAGCCGGCATGGCGAAAGGAGGGAATTGCGACATCGTGACCACCACCTGCGTGCGAAGTGCGGAATTTCCCTCCAGGATGAGGCGATTCGCCGAATCTCGCTGAAGCCGGTGCATTACTGGCCGGTTGTGGATAACTTCCTCACCCGAAGGTGAACCTCCGCATCAATTCATGCCAAAGGCGGAGTTCCACACCGAATGCGGAACCCCGCCTCCGAAGGCGAAACCCGCCCTGTCCCGCCCCGAGCCGGTCAGCCGGAAGTCGGGGCAGGGTGCGGTGGTCGTGGCTCGTGGTGCTCGGGGTCAGGGCGTGAGGAAGCTCAGGAGCTCACCGTCACGGCAGTTCGATCCCCGGCTCAAGTCCGGCCAGGGCGCTCGTGCACGGGCAGTCCCGTTCCGCCTCCGTGGGCAGCTCGGCCACCACGTCGAACAACACGGTCCGAAGCCGTTCCACGTTGGCCGCGAAGACCTCCAGGACTTCCGTGTGCTGAACGCCTTCGCCGGTCTCGGCGCCCGCGTCCAGGTCGGTGACCAGGTTCAGCGAGGTGTAGCAGAGCTCCAGCTCGCGGGCGAGCGCGGCCTCGGGGTGACCGGTCATGCCCACCACCGACCAGCCTTGCGCCGCGTGCCACCGGGACTCCGCGCGCGTCGAGAAGCGCGGGCCCTCGATGACCACGAGTGTGCCGCCGTCCACCGGCTCCCAGTCGCGCCCGCGCGCCGCCTTCACCGCCGCCCGCCGCCCCACGGGGCAGTACGGGTCGGCCAGGGACACATGGACGACCTGCGGGATCTCGCCACTGGGCAGCGGCTCACCGTCGAAGTAGCTGCTCGCGCGGCTCTTCGTACGGTCCACGAGCTGATCCGGGACGACCAGCGTGCCGGGCCCGTACTCGGAGCGCAGTCCGCCCACGGCACACGGGCCGAGTACCTGGCGCACTCCCAGGGAGCGCAGGGCCCACAGGTTCGCACGGTAGTTGATCTTGTGTGGCGGCAGGCGGTGGTCGCGGCCGTGCCGGGGGAGGAACGCGACGCTGCGGCCCGCGACGTCGCCTACGAAGAGTGAGTCGCTCGGTGCCCCGTAGGGCGTTTCCACCTGTACTTCGGTGACGTTGTCGAGGAAGGAGTAGAAGCCGGAGCCGCCGATGACGCCGATCTCGGCCCGTATCGCATTCGCCTGGTTCGCCATGGCCAGACAGTAACCGGGCCCGGGAACGCGCGAGACCCCGTCGTCGGAAACGACAGGGTCTCGTCATGAAGAACGCGTCCAACGTCAGGCGCGCGCACCGACGGTAACCGAGAGTGCACTCACCGCACGTCGGTAAGCCGGCTCGCTACGCGGCGGAAGAGCTGCTGGAGGAGCTGGAAGAACTCGACGACGAGCCAGCCGTCCCGGAGGTCGAGGAGGACTTGGAGTCCTTCGAACCGGAAGAGCTGGAAGAGTCCGAGGAGCCCGAGGAGCCGGAAGAACCGGAGTCCTTGGCGGAGCTCGACGACTTCGATCCGGATGTCGAGGTGCTGCTCGACGACGAGCCGCGACTGTCGTTCCGGTAGAAGCCGGAGCCCTTAAAGACGATGCCGACCGCTGAGAACACCTTCTTCAGGCGGCCACCGCAGTCGGGGCACTCGGTCAGGGCGTCGTCGGTGAATTTCTGCACCGCCTCAAGGCCCTCACCGCACTCGGCGCACTGGTACTGATAGGTCGGCACTGGCTTCCTCCTGGCACTCTCACTCGATGAGTGCTAACGACGATCCATAGTGACGCATTCCGCGGGATGAGTCCACTGATCCCGGGGTTCGGTGACCGACGCCACGTGTCGCCCGCAGTGTCCCTGGAGGCACATCGGTCCTCGTTCGCGCAGGTCATGCGCGCTTGACGGCACCCAGACCGCTGCCCTTACCGGTCACCCCGTGGTGATCGGTACCCCTTGATCAGCCAAGGTGATTCCTTTGATCAGCCAAGGGGATTCCTTTTCCCGTAACGATCAATGCGCTTCGCGATCGGCCCCCGCCTCGGCGGTCGTGCGCCCGCGTCCCGGGCTGTGCCGGTGCTCAGCCAGTCCGCCAGCTTGCCGCCCCGGGCGACGGCACGCAGACGGCGTTCTGCGGCGTCCCGCACCGGGTCCGTCGTCACCACCAGCAGTTCGTCGCCGTGCCGCAGCAGCGTCGTCGGCAGCGGTACGAACGAGGTGCCGTCCCGCACGACCAGGGTGACCGCGGCCCCCGGTGGCAGCCGGAGCTCGTTGATCTCGACGCCGTTCATGCGGGAGTCCGCGGGGATGGAGACCGACAGGAGATGGCCGCGCAGCCGCTCCAGGGGCGCCGATTCGATGCCCAGGTCGGCGGCGCTGTCGGCGTCCCCCAGGTGCAGCTTCTTCGCCAGCCAGGGCAGTGTCGGCCCCTGGATGAGCGTGTAGACGACGACCAGGACGAAGACGATGTTGAAGATCCGACGGCTGTCCGCGACACCGTTCACCATGGGGATGGTGGCCAAAATGATGGGCACCGCGCCGCGCAGGCCCGCCCAGGACAGCAGGGCCTTCTCCTGCCACGGCATGCGGAACGGCAGCAGGGTGATGACGACCTCCAGGGGGCGCGCCACCACCGTCAGCACCAGACCGATGATGAGCGCGGGTGGAATGTCCTGGCTCAGGTCGTGGGGGGTGACCAGCAGGCCGAGCAGGACGAACATGCCGATCTGGGCGAGCCAGCCGAGCCCTTCGGCGAAGCCCCGGGTGGCGGGCCAGTGCGGCAGGCGTGCGTTGCCCAGCACCATCGAGGCGAGGTACACGGCCAGGAAGCCGCTGCCGTGCGCCAGCGCCCCTGAGGCGTAGCCGGTGATGGCGATCGCCATCACCGCGATCGGATACAGGCCGGACGCGGGCAGTGCCACGTGCCGCAGCCCCAGGGCGCCCGCCCAGCCGATGGCGAGACCGAGCGCGGCGCCGATCGCGAGTTCCAGGGTGATCTCGCCGATGAGCTCGTACCAGTGCTCCACGGGGCCCGCGGTGGAGAACGCCACCACCAGGATGACGACAGGGGCGTCGTTGAAACCCGACTCGGCCTCCAGGACGCCCGTCACGCGCGAGGGCAGCGGCACCTTGCGCAGTACCGAGAAGACCGCCGCCGCGTCCGTGGAGGACACCACCGCGCCGATGATGAGGGACTGCCGCCATTCGAGCCCGACCAGGAAGTGCGCGGCCGTCGCCGTCACGCCCACGCTCACCGCGACGCCGATCAGGGAGAGCGCTGCCGCGGCGGGCAGGGCGGGTCTGATCTCCTTCCACTTCGTGCTGAGGCCGCCCTCGGCCAGGATCACCACCAGGGCCGCGTAGCCGATCACCTGGGTCAACTCGGCATTGTTGAACGAGACGTGCCCGATGCCGTCCTGGCCCATGGCGACGCCGATGCCGAGGTAGATGAGCAGGCTGGGCAGCCCGCTGCGGGATGAGACGCGCACCGCCGCCACCGCGATGAGCAGCACGAGCGAGCAGGACAGCAGAAGCTGGTTGAGGTGGTGGACAGTCAGCGGCCGTTCCTTCCCCTTCTGGCCCCTTCTGGCCCTTCTCGGCCCAGGTGACCTGCTTGCGCGCGTGGGCGTGGTGCGGGCGTGGTGCCGTCCCCGGGTGCGCGGACCTGATACGGCAAACTACTTCGTTACCTTACCTAATCGTTAACGGTTTCTTGACGCGTCGCGATGGCTGAGGGTGTCCGTGCGGCTCCGGGCGGCTTGCTCTGGGCGGTGTTCGGGCCCGGTGGCGGGTGCCAGAGCCATGGCCGCGTCCGGAGCCCGTAGGCGCTGCGCCTATGGTTGCTCCAGCGCTCGCGCGTCACCGGCCGCACGGCCGCCCGCACTTCTGCCCGTACGTCCCCGGCCGCGCGTTCCCAGACCGCCCAGTTAGCCCTGCCGCTCGCGAAGGACTGCAAGGACAGCGATGCCCTCCACCACCACCGCATCTTCCGGCACCACGGCCGGCAAGTCCGGCCGGAAGAGGGGGCGCCGCCTGCGTCTCCTCGTGCTCGTCCTGGTCCTGGCCATCGTTGTGGGTGTGGGCTATGGGGCGTACTGGAGCGTCAGCACGGTGCGCGCCTCCATGCCGCAAACCAAGGGATCGATCACGCTCCAGGGGCTCTCCGGCCCCGTCGATGTGAAGCGTGACGGGTACGGCATCCCGCAGATCTACGCCTCCTCCGACGAGGACCTGTTCATGGCGCAGGGCTTCGTGCAGGCCCAGGACCGGTTCTGGCAGATGGATGTCAATCGTCATACGACCTCCGGGCGGCTCTCCGAGATGTTCGGCAAGAGCCAGATCAAGACCGATGAGTACCTGCGCACGCTCGGTTGGCACCGGGTGGCGCAGAAGGAGTACGAGTCAAAGCTCTCGCCGGAGACGAAGAAGTACCTCCAGGCGTACTCCAGAGGGGTCAACGCCTATCTCAAGGGCAAGGACGGCGCCGACATCTCCGCGGAGTACGCGGCCCTGAGCTTCGTCAACGACTACAAGCCCGAGTCGTGGACGCCGGTCGACTCCGTGGCCTGGCTCAAGGCGCTCGCCTGGGACCTGCGCGGCAACATGCAGGACGAGATAGACCGGTCCTTGATGACGAGCCGCCTGACCCAGGCGCAGATCAAGGACCTGTACCCGGAGTACCCCTACGACACGCACAAGCCCATCGTCCAGTCGGGCTCCTATGACGCCGCCACGCAGACGTACAACGGGGACACCAGGGCGCCCAGGGCAGCGGTACCGAGGTGACCGGGGCGCAGGCGAGCGGCGCGGCGGGCACCGGGCTCGCGGGCGGCGCCGCCGCCCCGGACGGCATGCAGAGCCAGCTCGCCGCCGTGTCCGACGTGCTGGACCGGATCCCGCAGGTCTTCGGGCCGAACGGCAGCGGTATCGGATCGAACTCCTGGGTCGTCTCCGGCGCCCACACCATCACCAAGAAGCCGCTGCTCGCGAACGACCCGCACCTGGCGCCCGAGCTGCCGTCGATCTGGTACCAGATGGGCCTGCACTGCCGTGCGGTCTCCGGTAGCTGCCACTACGACGTCGCCGGGTACACGTTCGCTGGGATGCCCGGCGTGGTCATCGGCCACAACCAGTCGATCGCCTGGGGCATGACCAACCTGGGTGCCGACGTCACGGACCTCTACCTGGAGAAGCTGTCCGGCGACGGCTACCAGTACGGCGGCGAGATAAAGCCCTTCAAGACCCGCAAGGAGACGATCCGGGTCGCCGGCGGCCCCTCCGAGACCATCACCGTCCGCGAGACCAACAACGGGCCGCTGCTGTCCGACCGCGACGACGAGCTGGTCAAGGTCGGCAGGAAGGCCGGCGTGAACACCTCCGCACCGGACCGGGGCGACGGATACGGCGTGGCCCTGCGCTGGACCGCGCTGAGGCCGGGCAAGTCCATGGACGCGCTCTTCGAGCTCGACCAGGCGCAGGACTGGCCGCAGTTCCGCAAGGCCGTCGGCGACCTTGAGGTGCCGTCCCAGAACATGATCTACGCCGACACCAAGGGCAACATCGGCTACCAGGCGCCCGGCCGGATTCCCGAGCGTCCCAAGGGCGACGACGGCTCGCTGCCCGCGCCCGGCTGGGACCCGAAGTTCCAGTGGACCGGCTACATCCCGCAGTCCGCGCTGCCGAACGAGTACAACCCGAAGCGCGGCTACATCGTCACCGCCAATCAGGCCGTCATCGACAAGGACAAGTACCCGTACACCCTGACGACGGACTGGGAGTACGGCACCCGCAGCCAGCGCATCGACGACCTGATCCAGGCGAAGATCAAGAACGGCGGCAAAATCTCCACGGACGACATGCGTCAGATGCAGATGGACAACAGCAGCGACATCGCCAAGCTGCTGACACCGATGCTGCTGAAGATCGACGTCTCCGACCCGTACGTCCGCCAGGCGCAGAAGCTGCTGGAGGGCTGGGACTACACCCAGAACACGGACTCGGCGGCTGCCGCCTACTTCAATGCCGTCTGGCGCAACATCCTCAAGCTCGCGTTCGGCAACAAGCTTCCCAAGGAACTGCGCGTCAAGGGCCAGTGCCTGAACGTGGAGCCCGCCGACAAGACCGCTCCCGAGGACGAGGACCAGCTGGTGCGCGAGTGCGGCCAGCGGGACGCGGACTCCGCGCAGCCGGACGGCGGCGATCGCTGGTTCGAGGTGGTCCGCCAGCTCGTCGGCGACCAGGGCAACGACTGGTGGCATCTGCCCAAGACGCGCACCGAGACCGCGACGACCACCCGCGACCAGCTCTTCGCCCGGGCCATGAAGAACGCCCGCTGGGAGCTGACCGCGAAGCTGGGCAAGGACATCGACACCTGGAGCTGGGGCCGCCTGCACCGGCTGACCCTGAAGAACCAGACCCTGGGGACCAGCGGCCCGGGCCCCCTGCAGTACCTCCTCAACCGCGGCCCGTTCAACATCGGCGGCGGGCAGGCGGCGGTCGACGCCACCGGCTGGAACGCGGCCGGGGGCTACCAGGTGAACTGGGTGCCCTCCATGCGGATGGTGGTCAACCTGCAGAACCTCGACAAGTCCAAGTGGATCAACCTCACCGGCGCCTCCGGGCATGCGTACAGCCCGCACTACACCGACCAGACGGACAAATGGGTGAAGGGCGAACTGCTCAACTGGGCCTACTCGGCGAAGGCCGTCGACGGTGGCACACAGGACACGCTGGTGCTGAAGCCGTAAGGCGCACCGAAGCCGTGCGGTCCGCTGAAGCCGTGTGGCGACGCGGGAGCCGTGCGGCGCGGTGGAGACCGTGCGCACGGAAAACCGTGAAGCACGGCTCCTGAGGCTGCTGAGCGGCCCTTGAGCGAGCTCCGTGGCCCCTTGGTGAGTGTTTCCCGAGGGGCCAGGGGCTGAGACGGCGAGTGGCGGCCCCGAGCCGGCTCAGAACCGTCGCACTCTCGACGGCGTCACCACCGCGTGCACCGGCCGGTCGTGTGCCTCCCTGGGGAGCTGTTCGACCACCTCTGTGTCGTAGAGCAGGACCACGAGCGCCGGGTCGGCGCCCGCGTCCGTGAGACGCGCGAGCACCCGGTCGTAGGAGCCGCCGCCGCGCCCCAGGCGCATGCCTTGGGCGTCCACGGCGAGCCCCGGCAGCAGCACCACGTCCGCCGCCAGGACGGCATCGGGGCCGAGGTGTTCGCCGCGCGGCTCCCGCAGGGTGAGCCGCCCCGGGCGGCCGACGGCCGCCAGCTCCTGCGCACCGCCGTACACGCCCCAGTCCAGGTCGTTGTCGGCGCGCAGCACCGGCAGCAGCACGCGAACGCCGCGGGCGCGCAGGGCGTCCAGCAGGGTGCCGGTGGCCGGTTCGCCGGCTACCGAGACGTATGCGGCGACCGTGCGCGCCCGGGCCATTTCGGGCAGCTCCAGAGCATGCCGCGCCAGCAGCTGCGCCGACTCCCGTACGTCATCCTCCGTAAACCTGGCCCTCACCGACAGGAATCCCTTCCGCAACAAGCGCTTGTCAGGCTTGTCATTGCCGGACGATCCGTTCCACGGGTGACGCATAGGGTGCTCACAAACCTCTCTGAACGTGCTCATATGCCATCCAACTATGTGGAGCCACAGTTAGCTCACATAGCAACCCGTTATGGTGTGCGGCATGACAGAGTCTCACTCCCCTAGGATCAGTAAGGCCGTCATTCCAGCGGCAGGTCTTGGCACACGCTTTCTGCCGGCCACGAAAGCGACGCCCAAGGAGATGCTCCCGGTCGTCGACAAGCCGGCGATCCAATACGTGGTCGAGGAGGCGGTGTCCGCAGGACTCCAGGATGTCCTCATGATCACGGGTCGTAACAAGCGCCCTCTAGAGGACCATTTCGACCGTAATTACGAGTTGGAAGAAGCGCTGTCCAAGAAGGGCGACAGCGACAGGCTCGCCAAGGTGCAGGAATCCAGTGACCTCGCGACCATGCATTACGTCCGCCAGGGCGATCCCCGGGGCCTCGGTCATGCCATTCTCTGCTCCGCCCCGCACGTCGGCAGGGAGCCGTTCGCGGTCCTCCTCGGAGACGACCTGATCGACCCGCGTGACCCGCTGCTCACCCGCATGATTGAAATTCAGGAACAGCAGGGCGGTAGCGTCATCGCGCTCATGGAGGTCGAGCCCGCCCAGATCCACCTCTATGGCTGCGCGGCGGTGGACACCACCGTGGAGAGCGATGTCATGAAGGTCACCGGACTCGTCGAGAAACCCGATCCGGCGGACGCTCCGAGTAATCTCGCCATTATCGGCCGTTATGTTCTCGACCCGCACATCTTCGACATACTGCGGAAGACGGAACCGGGCCGCAACGGCGAAATCCAGATCACCGACGCCATCGACCGGCTCGCCGTCGACGAGACGATCGGCGGTCCGGTGCACGGCGTCGTCTTCAAGGGCCGTCGTTACGACACCGGAGACCGCAGCGACTACTTGCGTGCCATTGTCAGACTCGCGTGCGAACGTGAAGACATGGGCCCGGACTTCCGGGACTGGCTCCGCCGTTTCGTCGCCGAGGAGATGTAGCAATTTGAGCAGCACCGCCACTCCCCATGCAGTCGGTCAGGACCACGTCTGGTCGGTGGCCGAGCATCTGGAGGACATTCTCGCCACGGTCCGCGTCCTGGACCCCATCGAGCTGCACCTCCTCGATGCGCAGGGCTGTGTCCTCGTGGAAGACATTGCGGTGCCGCTCTCCCTGCCGCCCTTCGACAACAGCTCCATGGACGGATACGCGGTCAGGACCGCGGACGTGGCGGGCGCGAGTGAGGAGTTCCCGGCCGTGCTGAGCGTCATCGGGGACGTCGCCGCAGGCCAGGCCCAGCAGCTCACCGTCGGCCCGGGGCAGGCCGCCCGCATCATGACCGGCGCACCCGTGCCGCCCGGCGCGCAGGCCGTCGTACCGGTCGAGTGGACCGACGGCGGCCTCGGCGGCGGCCCGGTCTCCGGGATGCGGGCGCACAGCGCCGCCCCTGAGGGGGCCTCGGGCGAAGTCCGCGTATACCGCCCGGCGGAGCCGGGGGCGCACGTGCGGCTGCGGGGCAGCGATGTGCGCACCGGTGACCGCGCGCTGGAGGCGGGCACCGTACTCGGCCCGCCGCAGATCGCCCTGCTCGCCGCGGTCGGCCGCAGCACGGTCCGGGTGCGTCCGCGCCCGCGCGTGGTCATCATGTCCACCGGCAGCGAACTGGTCCAGCCGGGTGAGGACTTGCGCCCTGGGCAGATCCACGACTCCAACAGCTTCGCCCTCACCGCCGCCGCCCGCGACGCGGGAGCCATCGCCTACCGTGTCGGCGCGGTCTCCGACGACGCTGACACGCTGCGCGTCGCCATCGAGGACCAGCTCGTCCGTGCCGACCTCATCGTCACCACGGGCGGTGTCAGCGTCGGCGCCTACGACGTCGTCAAGGAGGCGCTGTCATCGGTCGGCGGCACCGGGGAGGGCGCCCAGGCGCCCGCGCCGGGCAGCGGCGTCGAGTTCCGCAAGCTTGCCATGCAGCCCGGCAAGCCCCAGGGCTTCGGCACCGTGGGACCCGATCACATCCCACTGCTCGCGCTCCCCGGGAACCCGGTGTCGTCGTACGTCTCCTTCGAGCTCTTCGTACGCCCTGCCATCCGCACTCTCAGAGGCCTCCCGGACGTCCACCGGCCCACGGTCAGTGCGACGCTCCGTGCCGAACAGGCGCTGACCTCGCCCGCGGGCAGAAGGCAGTTCCTGCGCGGGAGGTACGACGCACGGAAGCGCACCGTGGCCCTTGTCGGCGGCTCCGGATCCCATCTGGTCGCCGCGCTGGCGCATGCCGACGCCCTCATCGTCATCCCTGAAGACACCGTTTCCGTGACTCCGGGGACGAAGGTGGAGACGGTCCTGCTCGGCTGAGACCCTCCCCCAGTGCCTGAAGGGCCTGGGGGTACCCCCATCCGCGCGGTACCGTACCGTGTCGCGCACACAGGGTCCATGCGCCGCACCGCAGGGCCCAGGACCGGGAGCGCACAGAACATGACGGCGATGTCCCGGGGGAGACCCCCGGATCCCCCGCCCGCGGCAGGGCGCACGAGCAGGACGCGCAGGACCAGGCCGACGCGCCCGCCAGGCTGACGCACATCGATGCGTCGGGCGCCGCACGCATGGTCGACGTCTCGCGCAAGGACGTGTCCGCGCGCACCGCACGTGCGAGCGGCCGTGTCCTCGTCGCACCCCGGGTGGTCGAACTGCTGCGTGGTGAACGGGGCGAGGGGCTGCCCAAGGGAGACGCGCTGGCCACCGCGCGGATCGCGGGCATCATGGGCGCCAAGCGCACCCCCGACCTCATCCCGCTCTGCCATCCGCTGCAGGTTTCCGGGGTCACACTCGACCTGGCCGTCACCGATGACGCCGTCGAGATCCACGCCACCGTCAGGACCACCGATCGCACCGGCGTCGAGATGGAGGCCCTCACCGCCGTCAGCGTGGCCGCACTGACCGTGGTCGACATGGTGAAGGCCGTCGACAAGGGCGCTGTGATCACCGACGTCCGCGTGGAGGAGAAGACCGGCGGCAAGTCGGGCCACTGGACCCGCCCGGAGGCCGGCGCATGACCGGGGAGCCAGGGCCCGGGAGCGTTCCGGGGCGTGTCAAAACCTCCCAGGGCTCCGTCCCCGTACGCGCCCTGGTGGTGACGGCGTCCCGTCGTGCGGCGGCCGGGATCTACGCCGACCAGGGCGGTCCTGTGATCGCCGGGCGTCTGGAGGCGCTCGGATTCACCGTCGAAGGTCCCCAGGTGGTGCCGGACGGCGACCCTGTGGAGCAGGCCCTGCGCGAGGGCGTACGGGCCGGGTACGACGTCATCGTGACGACCGGCGGCACCGGTATCTCGCCCACCGACAGGACTCCCGAGGCGACCCGCGCGGTGATCGACTACGAAGTGCCGGGCATCGCGGAGGCGATCCGGGCGTTCGGGCGAAAGAAGGTGGCGACGGCGGCACTCTCCCGGGGGCTCGCCGGAGTCGTCGGTCGGACCCTGATCGTCAATCTGCCGGGCTCCACCGGCGGTGTGAAGGACGGTCTGGCCGTACTGGAGGACCTGCTGCCGCACGCCGTGGAGCAACTCCGCGGCGGCGACCACCCCAACTCCTCTCCCGATGCCCCACAGGCCCGGGAAGAGGCACTCCCACGCCCTCAAGGCGATGCGGGAGTACCGCCGGGGGGTGCGCGCTGAACAACTCAACTTGGCCCGTCGAGCTGGCGGACGGTGATGTCGCCCTCCGTCCCATAAAGCTGCGCGACCAGCGTGTCTGGCGCGAGGTCAACCGACGCAACAGGGACTGGCTGCGGCCCTGGGAGGCGACCATTCCGCCGCCTCCGCCCACCGGTCCGATAGCCCACCGGCCCACATACCGCCAGATGGTCCGCCATCTGCGCGCCGAGGCGCACGCGGGCCGCATGCTGCCGTTCGTCGTCGAGTACCAGGGCCGCCTTGTCGGGCAGCTGACGGTCGCGGGCATCACCTGGGGCTCCATGTGCTCGGGACACATCGGCTACTGGGTCGACCAGGAGGTGGCGGGTCGGGGAGTGATACCGACGGCCCTTGCCTTGGCGGTAGACCACTGCTTCCGCGCCGTGGGCCTGCACCGCATCGAAGTCTGCATTCGTCCCGAGAACGCGCCGAGCCGCCGGGTCGTGGAGAAACTCGGATTCCGTGAGGAGGGGCTCCGGCCGCGCTATCTCCACATCGACGGTGGCTGGCGCGATCACCTGGTGTTCGCGCTCACCGCGGAGGAGGTCCCCGAGCGGATGCTCACCCGCTGGCGCCGGGTACGCGCCGAGCGCGCGCGCCACAACCGGGCCTGACGGTCGCCGCAGCCGAGCCCGGCGCGCGCCCTGGCCGGGCCTGGCCCTTGCGGCAACCGCAGCGGGACCGTCGTGCCGCCGGGACGGACGCCGTCTCAGATTTTCGTACGGTCGTGTTGCTGTTGCTGTTGCTGCTTGCCGTTGCCGTTGCCGAGCCGCTGTGCCCGCTGCCGCGGGTCAGGCCGTTCTGGGGCGCGCATCGTGGAGTGTGCGCTCCTGAGTGCTGCGGTGCCCCGCCCTGCCGCCGGTAATTGTCTCAAGTCCGTCCCCTTCGGCGGGGCGCGGAGGCGACTCGAATAAGATAAACGTTCGAAAAATGCACCCGACTTCGAGCGTTTCCCGGGTCGAATTCACTCTCACGGTGGCCATCTGATCGCATCAGCCGCAAGAAAGGTTCGGAATATCAGCCAGATCGTGCGACACACCGGCGGAATTGGCAGATGGCCTCACGCAAACCCCTCTACCGTGTGAGGTGTGAGCAGCAGCGGCCTCATCTACGCAGTCATCGTCGGGGCCTGGGCCGCCTACTTGGTGCCGATGTGGCTCCGTAGGCAGGACGAGCTGAACGAGGCCCGTCCGACGGAACGCTTCAGTACCGCCATCCGGCTGCTGTCCGGGCGGGCGGCCATGGAGCGCCGTTACACCAAGGACCTTCAGGCGCGCTCGGCCGACCAGGACGAGCCGCCGGGCGACCCGGACGGGTTCACCGGCTCGGTGGACGTCCGGGCCCTGGCTGTGCCCACGACCCGGCGGGAGCCGCGCCCCGCCGACGAGGCGCAGGCCGACCCGGTGGCCGAGCAGGCCGAGCCGGTGGCCAAGGCGAGCAAGAAGACCAAGGGGCGCAAGCCGGCCGGGCAGGACACCGAGCGGGGGACTGCGGCGCGACCTGGTGAGCGTTCCGCGCGACCGTCGCCCGCCCAGCGGACCGCCGCCGCCCGGCAGGCGCCGGGTCCGTCGGTCTCCGCGCGGTACGAGTCGGGACAGTCCGCGCTCCAGCATCGTCCGGCACCCGAGGATGCCGCGGCCGGTCACCCGGTCGCCGGCGCCGCCGCGTCCTCTGATGCCGTCCCCGCCCATCAGGTGCCGTCCGCGCGGCCCTCGCCCGCGCGGAGAGCGGCCGCTGAGGAGGCCGCGGCACGCGCTCGGCGCTCGAAGGTTCTCGCGCGCCGTCGGCGTACGACGGTGGTGCTGTTCGTCGCCTTCACGCTCGGCGCGGTAGTGGCCGCAGTAGGCGGACTCACCCTCTTGTGGGCGCCCGGCGTGCCCGCGGTGCTCCTGAGCGCCTACATCGCGTATCTGCGCGCCCAGGAGCGGCGCCGTTTCACGTACACGATGGACCGGCGCCAGGCCGAAGTGGCTGCGCAGCGGCTGCGTGAGCGCCAGCCGCGCAGGCGGCAGAGCGCGGCCGGTTCGTCCGCGCACGCCGGGACGGCCGCCGACGACCAGGCCGACGCGGACGATCCCCCCGCGCCCGCCGACGGTACGGAGCCGCCCTCCGCGCTCACGGCCGACCGCCGCGCCCTCGTCGAGCAGACCGACCACGCGGAGTGGGTCGACCAGCAGCGTGAGCGCCAGCGGGGCCCCGCCCACGGCGGCAGCTGGGAGCCGGTACCGGTGCCGCTGCCGACGTATGTGACCGCTCCGGTGGCACCGCGCGCCGGCGGCGACCTCGATCTCGGCGCGCCCGACACCTGGAGCTCGGCGCGCTCCTCGGCCGCTGAGCCGCCCGCGCGTGACGCCGCGGCCCGTGGGCGCGCCGGATCCGCCGGCACGGATGTGCGCGACAGAGGCGGGTCAGGGAGCGGCCGGGAGGGCGAGGCCCGGCGTACCGGAGACGGTTCCGGTGCGACCGCCGGGTCCGCCGACGACGACCAGGACGACGCGGTGGACGATCGCTGCGACGCCCGCCGCGCAGCCTCCGCCCGCCGCGCCCGCGAACGTGGCCGCACTCCACTCTTCGACCAGTACGCGGAGGGGGACCGGCCGCGCGCAGCCGGGCAGTGAGCGGCTGCCAAGTGGCCGGCGGCAGTTCAGCCGCACTTCGGTGACGGCGCTGGTCATGCGGCGGGAGAGGGAACGGCGTTCGTTCTTCGTGGGAGCCGTGTTGGCGGTGCTGGGGCTGGTGGCCGTGCTGCGCTGACGGCGCGGGCATGACGAGAAGTCAGGTGCCGCATGCACCGGCCGGTGAGAAATCAAATCGGCCCGCAACTCACCATCTGCGCCGCCCGCGCCGCCACCACCGAACGCTCCACCGGGGCGGTCACCGGATCGTCGTAGCCGCAGACTTGTTCGAGTGTTCCTGGCAGTCCACTATGAACGTGTTCCTATACCGTCTCGCCCTGGAGTTTCTTGATGGGCTTACGTCCGCAGCGCCAGGTCGATACCGGTAGAGCGCATCCGGCCCGCGTCTACGACTGCCTGCTGGGCGGCAAGGACAATTATCTGGTGGACCGGGAGCTGGCCAAGCAACTGCCCGGCTTCCTCCGTGATGCCGCATGGCAGAACAGTGCCTTCATGCACCGTTCCGCCGTCTGGATCGCCCACGCGGGCATCGATCAGTTCCTCGACATCGGCACCGGCATCCCTACGGTGCCGAACCTCCATCAGATCGTCCAGGACGTCAATCCCAGAGCCCGCGTGGCGTACGTCGACAACGATCCCCTCGTCCTGCGCCATGCCGAAGCCCTTCTCGTGAGCGCGCCAGAGGGCGCGACCGACTACATCGAAGCCGATGTGCGCGACCCCGCCAGAATCCTGGAACACGCCCGCACTTTCCTGGACTTCGACCGGCCGATTGCCCTCTCGCTCATCGCGCTGCTGCATTTCATACTCGACCACGAGGATTCCTACGGCATCGTCCGCACGCTCGTCGAAGCGCTTCCCGCCGGCAGCCACCTTGTGCTGTCCCACAGCAGCCTGGAGCGCTACGCGCAGTATGCGGAGCAGGTGGCCAGCACCTACAGCAGCCAGATCCCGATACAGTCCCGGACACGCGCCGAGATCACACGCTTTTTCGAAGGCCTTGCCTTCGTCGGGCCCACTGATGGTGTGGTGACCGCGCCGGAATGGTTCATAGGCGACGACGCGCCGCCGCAGGAACCGAGCGCGGTCTACGTCGGTGTAGCGCTCAAGCCGTAATCCGACAGCGCAGGCCCGTACCTGCCCAAGACCGCACCCGCGCGTCCTGCGCGGCGCGGCGGGCCGCGGTCCGGCCCTGACCCGAACGAAAGCCTCCAAGCCGCGCATGGCAGGCTCCTGGCTCGTGATCGATGATTTCGCGAAGGAGTACCTGCACAGCTATCTGCGAGGTACGCGTAAGGCGATGCTCTGGAAGCTCGACGGGCTGGGCGAGTACGACATCCGGCGCCCTCTGACCGCGACGGGTACCAACCTTCTCGGCCTGGTCAAGCACCTGTCGATCTGGGAGTCCAGGTACTTCGGCGAGGTCTTCGACCGACCGTTCCCCGAACCTCTGCCCAGGTGGGACGACGCCGGGGAGCGCGGCGCTGAGATGTGGGTGACCGAGCACGAGACGCGCGAGGAGATCACCGACCGCTACCGTCGCGTATGGGAGCACTCGGACGCGACGATCACCGCTCTCGCCCTCGACTCCCCGGGCCACGTGCCCTGGTGGCCACGCCCCGACGTGCAGCTGTTCAACATCCTGGTCCACATGCTCGCCGAGACCAGTCGGCACGCCGGCCACGCCGACATCCTGCGCGAACAGCTCGACGGCTCGACGGGGACGGCGGCCGAACACGCGATCCCGCAGGATGACACGGTCTTCTTCGAAGCCCAGCACGCGAAGATCGAGCGAGCCGCCAGAGCGGCAGCCGACGCCAAGCCCGATCTTGATGGTTGACGATCCTCAGGGCCGCGGCCTGGTCAGCACCTGGAGAGCGGCACCAGCCATCCCTTGAGGTGGGTCCTGTCGAGCCCTGGACGGCGCATCAGCGGCTTTCGAGCTTCCAGATCTGCGGGGCCAGCTTGTTGCAGGTCCACTGCTGGACGTTGGCCCCGGGAGCAGAGGAGCCGCCGGCGACGTCCAGGCACAGCCCACTTCCCGCGTTGCGGAACGTCCAGTAGCCGTCGCCCTGGTTGAGGGCCTGCCAGCGCTGGCTCGCCGAACTGGCGCAGTTCTCCTGGTCGACGTTGGCGCCCGGCTGGGTGCTGCTCCCGGCGACCGTGACGCACAGGTGCGAGTTCTGCCCGGTCAGGGTGAAGTCGCCGGCCGAGGTCTGGGTGAACAGGAAGTTCTGCGGTCCCAGGTTGTTGCAGGTCCACTGCTCGATGTTGCCGCCGGACACGCGGGAGTCGCCGGCGACGTCCAGGCAGACACCGCTGATGACGTTGATCGCCCGGTAGGTGTTTCCCGAGCTGAGGCCGAGCCCGGTCGCGTTCTGGGTGCCCTGGGACGAGCCGGTCGCGTAGTAGGGCTTGCACACCGTGCCGTCGTAGTCGGTCGCGATCTCCAGCAGCCGGGTGCCGTCGGTGGAGGGCAGCAGGGCCGAGCTGTAGTTGGGGCAGTAGTTGTTCGGCGGCGCCGGCACCGCGACCGGTGCGTCGATCGGGAACCAGTTGCCGTAGCCGTTCTCCGTGCTGACCAGCACGGTGCGACCGCTGGTGGTGGCGACGGAACCGTCCGCCTCGCGGAACTGCTGGCCGACCAGGACGAGTCGGCCTGCGGCCGTGCCGTTGTCCAGCCAGGTGACCGTCGGAGCGTGGGTGAAGTACTGCCCGGTGGCGGTCGTGATCACCGGGCCGATGTCGGCTGGGTCTCCCCAGTCGGCGCCGTCGGTGGAGGTGCGGTAGCGGGCGGCGCAGTCGTACTGGTCGCCGGTGGCGCAGACTTCGTAGGTCATGTAGAAGCTGCCGTCGGTGCGCTGGACGATGGTGGCCATGCCGGGCCGCAGTGCCTGGTTGGTGGGGGCGACGGTCTCAAAGGCCTGTCCCCAGGTGCGGCCGTCCGAGGAGAACCGCTCCACCAGCAGCTGGCTATGCGCGGCCGGCTGGGTCTCGTCGGAGTAGCTGCACACCAGGTCGCCCTCGTTGTCCACGGACAGCTCCGGCTCCCACAGGCCGCCGTTGTTCGACGCGGTGGCGCAGGGCGGCAGCGCGGACCAGGTGACCCCGTGATCCTGGCTCTGCCACATATCGATCGTCATCCGACGGTTCGTACCGCCGTCCTGCCCGACCGACGCCGCCCACAGCAGTGTCCCGGCGGGCAGCTGGCCGACCTGCCGGGGCAGTTCGTACAGCGTCGAGCAGCAGAGTCCTGCGCTGGTGGCCGGGTCGTGGATCTGCCCGATCTCGGTGAAGGTGGCGCCGTCGTCGGTGCTCCGGTAGACGACCCCGACACCGCCGGCCGCGTCGAAGTCGACCACGCTGGCCAGCAGTTGGCCGTTGGCCGCTGCGGAGTGGGCCAGTCGCACCACGCGCGGGTAGAGGCCGGTGCCGTTGCGCAGCAGGGTGCCGGTGGCGTCCGGGTGCACGGCGGCGGGCCGGGCGTCGGCGGCGGTGTGCGCCCCGGCGAGGCCGGTGCCCGCGCCGTAGGCCTGTGACTGGCCGACCGCACCGGCCGAGACCAGCAGCAGGACGGCGGTGAGCGGGACCAGAAGTCTTCGCAGGAACCGGATGCGACTCATCTTCGGGATGACCTCTCCTTGTGTCAGCGGGGATGGGGCCACGAACGAGGCGGACGGCACACCGGAGAACGAGTGCACCACGGCGCGCACGGCCCCGAGCCGGACACCGTGAGGGCCGGAGCCGGTGTCCGATTCGAGCGAGGTGTCCCTCGTGCCGGCCCGGCCGCTTACCCGTCGGCACGACGCCCATGCGATGCCACACGGAACCGGACTGCTATCGGGAGCAGTGATGGGGGCGGTTCGGGCGCCGGCAGTGACGGGTGAGGTGCGGGGTTGATGGCCTCTGGGGTTGATGGCCTCTTTCGGGTCCTCGATTTCATCAGAACTGTAGGGATATGGCCATGAACACGTCAACCATGACTGAGCGGCACAGTGGTCGAGTCGGACACGCAGACCATGCTCGACTCCATCGGCCAGGACATCGGCCACACTGATTGGAACGACTTCTGCAGCTGGTCGGCCAGCGCATCGGCGGACGAGATGGCGCGGGCCGACGAGCGCTTACTCCTCTCCCGCGCCTTGGACCCGGTCCGGGGAACCCGCACCACCGCACGCGACATGGTCAACCTGCTACGGCTGATCTGGACCGATCAGGCGGGACCGGCTGGCGCATGTGCACGAGTACGCACCGTCATGGGTAAGCAGCTGGCCCGGCACCGCGTCGCGAGCGGCTTCCGCTCACCGGTACGGGTCGCGGCCAAAAGTGGCGGTCTTCTCGGCATGATCCGCAACGAGATCGGTGTCATCTCCTACCCGGACGGTCACCAGTACGCCGCCGCCGTCTTCACCCGGTCCCCGCTGGGCTCGGACGATGCCAAGATCAACGGAGCCATCGGTGCTGCGACTGCGCGGGCCGTCGCCATGTTGCGTGATGCATGAGTTGCGAGATCCTGGCCTCGGCCGGCGTCCACCGTTACCGCGCGCACTCAAGAACAGTCGTTGCGCCGGGTGTTCACGAGTGGGCGTGACGTGCGGCGGCGACAAGAAGCCCTGAAGATCGCTTCTCGTATCGTCGAAGATCGTTCCTCAGCCGCCGGCCATCCTCCGTCCGCCACCAACGTGCCGTCCGCACTCACCCCTGGTTCTATGCGCATCACATAGTCCTGGGACGGGTATGGCCTGGAGGGACCTCTGGGTCCAGAGAAACAGATGAGGAACCAGTTGTTAGCGAGATTCGCCGCAACGAGGAGTCGAGCACCGCCTCCCACGAAAGGAACCACATGGGATATATGGGATACAGACGAAGATGGGCCTCCTTGATAGGTGGCCTTGTCACCACGGCCGCCACGGCGGCCCTGTTCGGCAGTGCTGTCAGCACGGCCGCCGCGGCGCCACCGCCCGAGGCGGCCCGCACGGTGAGTTACCACGGTTACCAGGTCAAGGTGCCCGCCCGGTGGAGGGTCGTCGACCTGACGCGGCATCCGGACGCCTGTGTCCGGTTCAACTCGCCCGCCGTCTACCTCGGCCACCCCGGCGACTCGTCCAACTGCCCGGTTGATCTCCTCGGCCGGACCGCAGGCCTGGTCATCGAGCCGATCGACAAGATCTCCGCACAGCATGTGGCACCCGGCATGGCCACCGCAGCGAAGGACTCGGCCGCCGCCCCGGCCGCCGCCGTCTCCCGCAACGGCACCATCCAGGTCGCCGTCCAGGACGCGGGCGTCCTGGTCACCGCGGCCGACACGCCTGACACGGAGGGCACGGTGCGCGGCATCCTGCACTCCGCCGTCCTCCGATCCGGCAGCACCCGTACGGCACTGCCCCAGCCCACCGCCGCCCCGGCCCTGAGCGCCACGCCGCAGCCGGGCACCTACACCGGCAAGGGCTTCGACGCCTGCTCCGCCCCGTCTCAGTCGGCCATGAACAGCTGGGTCGGCTCCTCGCCGTACCGCAGCGTCGGCGTCTACATCAGCGGCGGACTGCGGGCCTGCTCACAGACGAACCTCACGGCGGCCTGGGTGTCGACCCAGATCGCCAGCGGCTGGCACCTGATCCCCATCGAGGTGGGTCGTCAGGCCCCGTGCTCCAACTTCTCCAGCAAGATCTCCGCCACCCCGGCGACCGCCCGCAGCCAGGGCGTGGATGCCGCGGACAACTCCGCGTCGGTGGCCGCGTCGCTCGGCATAGCGGCGGGCAGTGCGATCTACAACGACATCGAGGGGTACACCAGCACGGCGTCCTGCAAGGCCGGAGTGCTGTCCTTTCTGTCCGGTTGGACGGAGGAGCTGCACGCGCACGGCTACCTTTCGGGTGTCTACTCCAGTGCGGGTTCCGGCATCAGGGACGTCGCCGATGCCTTCAGCGACACCTCGTACACGCCCGTCGACCACATCTGGTTCGCGGTGTGGAACGGTGCGGCCGACACGGACGCCAGCCCGTACGTGCCCGCCAGCCTCTGGGCCTCCCACCAGCGCATCCACCAGTACAGCGGTGAGGTGGACGAAACCTACGGCGGCGTGACGCTCAACATCGACGGCAACTACCTCGACGTGGCCGCCGGAAACCCGCCGCCTCCGGACGCCTGCACGGCTGCCAACCTCAGCTTCTCGTCGTATGCCACGCTCTCGTCGGGCTCGACCGGCGCCCAGGTCACAGCGGCGCAGTGCCTGCTGAAGGCCGCCGGGAACAGCCCGGGCAGCGGCGATCCCAGCGGAGTCTTCGACGCCGGCACGGTCGCGGCGGTCACCGCGTTCCAGCAGGCACACGGGCTGAGTGCCGACGGTGCCGTGGCCGCGCACACCTGGACGGCGCTGCTGTCCGGTGGTGACACCCCGACGCTCCAGAACGGTTCGACGGGCAGTGCGGTCTCCCGCCTCCAGCGTGCCCTGACCGCGGCACTGGCCCGCACCATCGACAGCGACGGCATATTCGGCTCGGCGACGGCACAGGCCGTGGAGGACTACCAGTCGTCCCGCGGCCTAGGCGCGGACGGCATTGTCGGCGCCCAGACGTGGGGTGCGCTGCAGGCCGGCAAGTGAGGTCATACAACGGCGCGTGACACCACGCCTCTAGGGTGACGTCAGGTTTGCGTGTGAGGTGCTCTCCTTCGACTGCGGACGCGGAGGAGAGCACCTTCCTGTGTGCGGACACGCTGATGAACACGGTCTTTCACATGGAAAGAGCATATAGATAGCCAGGGCCGATCTCCGTGTCGTCCAGCGGTGCGGGACACCGAACCGGTTGCCGGCGATCGACCGCTCCGCTCCCACCCCTCTTCTGGGTGATGGCGCCACGGCGAGTTTCAAAGTAATTTCAAAGTTATGGGTACCGAAAATGTGGCCGTGAACTTCTCCGAGCTGGTGAATAAGAACAAGCAGACGCTTGCCCGGCTGCAGGAGACGTCGAGACTGCTTCTGCACCGCAGAGACGGCGAGGATCTGGTCCTCACCACCGCGGCGCGAGCCGAGCAGGACCAGACCGTGGTGTCGGCAGCCACCCGGATGCTGGCCGCGATGGCGCGCCGGGAGCCCGGCAGTATGGAGCTACTCCTCGACATACTGCCGGACGCCTTCCCGTGGGTCCGTTTCCTGCCCGACCTCGATCTCCACGCCTTCGCCGTCGAACTGGTCGACACCATGCGTGCCGCCGACTCGCTCGGCAACAGCGCATCCGTCGCCCAGCTGCTCATCGCCTGGCAGCACACCGCCGAGGTCTACTCCGACCCCGGACTGCTGGCCGTGCTCACCAAAGACCACGGCGACGACTACGGTCCGGTACCTGACCCGCGGGATGTCGTATGACCGCGGGTCGCGGCGATTGAGCCGCACCACCAGCGCCAGAAGACCACTGGGAAGTCCGCTTCGCGGACGCGGCCTCGGCCAAAGGCTGGGAGAGCCTCGCACAACAGGCCCGGGAGAACACCTACCGCGCCTGGATCACCATGCGCACGAACCCCGGGCCGGCCACCGAGACGCCCCGGCACCACCGGCTCAAGGGCGGTCTGGCGCATGGCACCCACCGCGGACAGACCTGCGAGCAGTGGCAGATCGAGGTGACCGGCGGCGGTCGCATCTGGTACCTCCTGGACACGGCCCGCGACACCTGCTGGATCACCTTCGCAGGCACCGGGCACCCGAGAGCCACAGATCGACGCTGAGACAACACAGCCGGGTGAGCGGCGGAACGCGTCGGCGAGAATCGACCGATACCTCAAACAACCCCAAGCAGAACCCGAAAAGACAGAGATCCCGACCGATCATGAAGATCAGCGGGATCTCCTCAACCACTACTCGGCTATCTCAAGAACAGCCGTTGCGTGGGGTGTTCACGAGTGCCGATGACATGCGGCGGCAGAGGGCTCTGAAGATCATTGGGTGCCGAGCGGATCACTGCCACGCCGCCGTTGGACACGGTGGTCGCACTACAGCCGTGGCACCGAAGCGCTGGGCCTGACGGCCTGGCCGAACGGGCCGGCCGATCGCGGCACCGAGAGCGCACAGCACTTGTTGGCCGGGTACCCCGAAGCGGTGCCGTACGGGGGCATCAAGGGTGCATACGAGTACCTGAAGGTCGACGTCGACGGCTCGTGCCTCATCTGGTGGCCGACGTCGTTCGGGGAAGCGGACTTGAGCTATGCCGCCCAGCCGGGGCCCTACGACTGCTCCAACGCCGAGCAGTTGGCCCGGGCGATGTACCCGAACCTCTCCCGCTGACCGTGCTGGGGCCGAGCAGGCACCGGCATCCGCCCCGGTCGCCTGCCGGCAAGGCTGATCACCGCCCCGTCCGGTCGTCTGCTCACGGGATCGAGCGGTCCGCGGACGCATGGCTGCGCAACGAGGTGATCGACGCGTTCGGCGTCGGCGTTCCGGCGTCAGTGCAGTGCGGCGGAAAAGGTGCTGCGGTTGGCGGCGGTGTGTTCGTGCTCTCGCATGGACCAGGCGATACGAGAGTGAATCTGCTCGCTACTGGCGATCCTGGGACCGGGGCGGACGAGGTGCTCTTGCCACCAGCGGGCATTGCGGGCTTGTCGGTCCAGCATCGCGTCGACGAGATCGGCGCGAGTGAGGGCGTCGAGTCCGTAAGCGTCGGCGAGGATCCGTACTTGTGCAGCTTGCGCTGTGGCGGGCGGGGCCGTGAGTTTGGAGGAGACGCACCAGGTCCAGGCCGCGTATCCGACGTCTTCGAGGGGATGGCCAGGGGCGGCGGTGTCGAAATCGATGAAGGCCACCGGTAGACCCTCGCGGAAGACGGTGTTGTTGGGCCCGGGGTCGTGGTGGCAGACGACGGGGCATCCCCCGGTGAGGTCGCTGTCACGGGTGGCGTCGTGCAAGGAACGAAGCAGGGCGCCGACTGCAACCACTTGGACATCGGTCCAGCGCTGGAACTTGGCAGGCACGTGGCCGGGCAGGTAGCTGAACGTGTCCCGTCCGGCTTCGTCGAGGCCGAGGTAACGAGGTGCATCGCACAATCCACGCTGTTCAAGGTGGCCGAGCAACTCGGCGACGAAGTGCGACGAAGCAGTGACGGGGCGACGGACGGTATTGCCGACCCGCACGACGCCGTCAGTTATGCGTCCCCCAAGCAAGGGGACTTCTGCGTCGTGGCTGCTGTGCATGTGCAGTCCTCCGGTGCTGGCCGCGGGCGGTCCCGTTCTCACGCCGTGCGGCCCCTCGCAGATTGCCGATGCCCGATCAGCTTGTGGCCTTCATTGGATCAAAACCGCTCATCATATGGCCATTGGTCGGGTGGAGCTGACTGACTGCGGCGGTTGCGGTCACTCTGAGCGAACGATGGGAATCGAATTGCTGGCACATGGAGGCATCGGCCGGAAGCCGACTCGGGCTGGACGAGGGGCGGCCCCGCCGGGCGGAGTGCCGACGAGGCCGGGGAATCACCGGCGCTGTTCACCAGGGGTGTGGATTTATGGGACGACGATCCCGAAGGCCTGGTCTACCCACTTGTTCGGCATTCCCGTGATGACGTGAATGGTGTCTGCGCGGTTTCCGCAGTCAGGGTGCGGCCAGTACGAGATGCGGATGCCGTATTCGAAGGACGTGTACTGGAGGGTCGCGACCGGGACAAGCTTGGTGAGGTCCAGGTCTTTGTCCTCCAGCTCGACGCAGTATTTCCCGACGGCAGGCTTCGTGACGTTGCTGATTCCCTTGGACCGGTTGATGCTTCCGTCGGCGTTGACCACGGCGGCTGCCTGCGCGTACGGGGCCGTCACCTTGGCGCCGGGTGCGGCTGCTGCTCCCGCCACCCCGGCGCACACCCCTGCGGCCACGAGGCTGAGCGCGACTGCCGTCCAGATTGCCGTGCGGGTTCTCCTGCTGCTGTTCTTGAGCATGCGGAGTGAGTCCTCTCAAAGGAAACGTCCGCCGGCTTCAACGAGCCCGGCCACTCCGAACCGTAGGAGCCCGCACCGTGCTATTCATGTTTTTCACTGACAAACCCACCGGAAGGGCGAAGCGGAAGCTCACCGCAGGCGCTCAGATATCACTTAAGTGGCCGGAACGCCGGGCGGCTGCTCTGGGTACGGGCGGGGTGGGTTGAGGAGAGCGGCAGGTAATCGGTTGCGTTCCGTCGGGTTACGGGTCTGTCCCAGGCGGGCTGTGGCCGCGAGCAGTGTGGAGCGGTGGCGGGAGCCGCTGTCCCGGCTGGCCGGCGGCGTGCCCCGGCGCGGTGCGCCCGGTGGTGGCGTGTGTTCCGTCTGGCTGTGCGTGTAACAGGAATGTCCTGGGAGGTGGCCGTGCGGAACGCGGCACGGACCGGGCCGCTCCTGCTGGTTGGTCAGAAACACTCGCTCGTACCGACCGGTACCGAGCGGCCGCCACTGCCGACCAAAACTGAGGAAGAAACGATGCGCGCTCACAAGCTCACCTTCGCCGCCCTGGCCGTTGCCGCCGGTCTCTCGCTCACGGCCTGCCAGAACGGCACTGACGGCGTGGGACAGAGCGACCCGTCGTCCTCACCCGCCGCGTCCTCCTCGGGCGGCGGCTCGGGTTCGGGCCATGCGGATCAGAGTGGCGCGAAGGACTCCAGCGGCACGAGCTCCAGCCAGACGAGTACGGGTGCCGGGGCCGGCTCCAATAAGAAGAGCAGTGTCGGCCGGTGCAGCACCGACGAGCTAGTGTCTCGTGATCCTGGTCGTGGAACCTGGGGCGCCTGTGATCGTTGATCCTGGTATGGATCTCTCTTCTGAACAGATGGCTGAGTTGCGGGAGTTGGCGGGTTCGCGTGATGTTCCGGCTGATGTGGCGTTGCGTGCACGGATCGTGTTGTGGTCCGGCGAGGGGTGGCGGCGCAAGGACATCGCGGAGCTTGCCGGTGTGGCGCCTTTGACGGTGGACCGTTGCAAGGCCCGTTATGCCGAACAGGGCCTGGCCGGGCTGGAAGAGAAACGCCGTGGTGGCGGGCGTGTTCAGGTGCCCCCGCAGACACGCGGGCGAGTGATTGCGCTGACGAGGATGTCTCCGCCGGTCGATTCCGGCCTGTCGCATTGGTCGACGCGGACGCTGGCCGACCACTTGAAGCGGCACGAGGGCATCTCGGTGTCCTGGCATTACATCGCCCGGGTCTGGCGGGAGGAGAATCTGAAGCCGCACCGCTCGGGCACCTTCAAGATTTCGAAGGACCCGGCGTTCGCGGAGAAGGTTGCCGATGTGGTCGGCCTGTACCTGGCCCCGCCCGGTGGCGCGGTGGTGCTATCGGTCGATGAAAAGACGCAGGTGCAGGCGCTGGACCGGACCCAGCCGGTGCTGCCGGTGGCCTTTGCAGCAAGCGAGAAGCGCACCCACGACTATGTGCGGCACGGCACCACGAACCTGTTCGCCGCGCTGAACGTCACGACCGGTGAAGTGCTGGGCGAGTGCAGGCCGAACCGGAACGGCGCGACCTTCCTGGCGTTCCTGAAGAAGGCCGTCAAGCCGCATGCAGGGAAAGAGATTCATGTCGTCCTGGACAACCTGTCCACGCACACCACCCCGGAGGTGAAGGCATGGCTGGCGAAAAACCCGCATATCCACTTCCATTTCACACCTGTCGGGTCCTCGTGGTTGAACCAGATCGAGATCTGGTTCGGAATCATCACCAGGCAGTCCATCCGCCGCGGCACGTTCGCAAGCGTCAACGTCCTGGTCAAACAGATCCGCGACTACATCAACTCCTGGAACGAGAAAGCGAAACCCTTCACCTGGACTGCCACCGCCGACGAGATCCTCGCCAAGGTCCGACTCGTCCAGGCCAGCATGAAGAAACTCGTCAATAACAACTCGAAGTGACGCAATCAGGATCACGAGACACTAGAGATCACGGCATCGGAGAACACCATCGACGGCGACCCCAACCGAACCGTCGTGGTGGAGCTGAAGAACAGTGGCGGTCGGGACTGCGTGATTTCCGGGTATGCGGGCGTCGACCTGAAGACCAACGCGGGAACCGTGTCCGCGAAGCGCACCGGCCAGGAGACCACCTCAAGCATCCTCAAGAACGGAAAGTCGACCTACTTCCCCATCGAATACCCGTTCAACAAGTCGGGCGGCTCCGGCGTCCGCATCACGGCGCTGGTGGTGACCCCGCCGAACGAGACGAAGTCGGTCACCCTCGACTGGCCGGGCGCCGCCACGCTGCCGGTCACAGACGGCTCCGGCGCCCCGGTGAAGGTCGGCCCGGTAGGAAGCGCCGGCCAGGGCGAGTGACCCGCACGCCTGAGTAGCCGAGGCTTGGTCACTCAAGACAGTCGCCGCAGCTCAGCACTCACCTCTCGACCGACTTCATCGTCAAAGGACACAGGCGGGCGCTGATTGCACCGGACGCGTCGGAATGCCTGTTGGCGGGAGGCGGTCGAGGTGTCCGAGTGAGAGCGGCGAGATCGACATCGGGAACCCCAAGCACCGGCCAGTCTGTGGCCAGGTAGCCCAAACATCCCTGTCGCCGTTCTGGTCACCGCCGGCAACCTCGACATCCTGGAGACCTGGCTCTACCAGCGCACCGGCACCCACCGCGAACGCCCTCGAACAGGCCCCGGAAACGACAAAGATCCCGAGCGATCATCATGATCGCCGGGATCTCGTCAACCGCTCCCGAGTGAACTCAAGAACAGTCGTTGCGTGGGGTGTTCACGAGTACAGGTGACGTGCGGCAACAAGAAGGGCCTGAAGATCGCCGGTCACCGCGTTTCTGCGAGACCTGGCCCTCGGGGATTCCAGCCCTGTGACCTGCCGCAGCTACGGCTATGGCATGCTGCGGTGGTTCCGCCTGCTTTGGCTGCTGGACACCGAGTGGGAGCGCGCGACGGAATCAGAGGTCGCGGTGCTGACTGGTTGGCTGCGCTCGGCCGCCAACCCGCAGCGCCAGCGGCACCGAGCCAATGCTCAGGTCGCCGGAACGGCCAACCTCCGTACGGGCAAGACGTGCCTTTGTGCCGGGTACGCGCCGCGCACCATCAATCGCGCCCTGACGGTGATCGGCGGGTTCTACGAGTTCCATGCCCATCAGGGCCGCGGCCCGGTCGTCAACCCGGTGCCGCACTCGGCTCAGCGGCGCCGGGTGCTGGGGCACCGCAGTCCGCTGGAGCTCACGCCGGTGGCTGGCCGGGCCCGGCTGCGGCAGCGGGTGCCCGGCCGGCCGCCGCGCTCCATTCCGGACCGGCTGTGGGACGAACTGTTCACCGCGATGAACTGCGACCGGGACCGGGCACTGCTGGAGATCTCTGTCTCCAGCAGTGCCCGCGCCGAGGAACTGCTTGGCATCACCGCCGACGACATCGACTGGTCCGGCCAGCGGATCTACGTGATCACCAAGGGAGTGGACTCCGCGGGTGTACTCCGTCGGCTCGCACTCAGCGGCGAGTCCTGGCGAGTCGGCCGAGCCGCCTCGACTGACTCACCGCACGGCCGATCGGCAGCGGCATTCGCGCTCCGCTGCCGAACGGTCCACGGCACGGCACACGCCGGAGTCAGTCCGCGGTTGCCTGGACGGTGACCGTCCCGCTTCCGGATGAACTGACATAGAACGTGTAGACCCCGGTTGTCGGAATCGCGTACGAGCTGATCAATGCCTGCGAGGCGCCGGTGCCGGTCACATCGGTGTTCGGCACCACATAGTCACCGGACGGATCGGCCAGGAGGTAACCAACATCGTCACCGTTGGGCAGGGTGCCGTCGACGGAGATGGTCTGGCCCGCGGTCGCGTAGAAGGAGAAGTCCATTTCGCCACCCGAGCTGTTCGAGACGGCCGGGCCGTTCAACGTCAGTACCTTGTCCGGCTCGGGGTTACCGAGGTTGAAGGTTAGTGTTCCGCCTTCTCCGGCGGAGTTGACCGACTGAATGTCGATGGCGGACGGTAGTTCCATATACGGAAGCGTCACCGACCCTGACCCGCTGCTCACGATGTCATCCAGCAGGACGCCATTCGTTCCGTAGATTTCGTATCCCAAAACGGCAGGTCCAGACGTCGGTGCGCTCCACGAGACGACCGCGTCCACCTGGTTCCCCGGGTTGGAGAGCGTCACAGACGCATTCGTCGGAGCCGTCGGCGTGCCCGAAGCGGCTGGTGCCACCGCCTTGACGGAATGCTTGACGGTCTGGGAGTCAGGATTGATACCCGCGAGGGCCTGGGCCGCCTGGGTGGTGTACGGCGTCGGGTTGTTGGCATCCCCCGTGTTCTGGTAATTGAGGTGGCCGGTCATCGACTTGGTCAGGCCGAACGGGCTGAAGCTGAAGAAACCCTGGCAGATAGGGTCGTCGCCGTGGCAGTAGGACACCACCTTCTGCGGACTCGGGAACTCCGGCCTGGTCCTGCTGGCCGGGTGCGCCAGAGCTCCCCTGCGCCCCGGAGTGAAGTCGCCGCGCGCTGCCTGTGAGCCGGGGTTGAACAAGGGGTCACCGAACAGGGCAACGCCGCCGATGTCGGCGAGTTGAGCGGAATCGAGAGCCTGGTAGGCGTTTCCTGTGACCTGCGCCCCCTGGCTGTAGCCCGCCAGGATGATGGTCGTGGAGCTTCCGCACGAGCTCTCGATCGAGTCGATCTCGTTGGTGAGAGCGACCTGTCCCACCTGTACGGAATTGGTGTACGCACCCCACCCCAGGCTGGCACTCACCGAGTTGGGGACGCCGGCCGCGCCGGCCACCGGGACGGCTGGGTAGGGGTTCGGCCATTCCAATGTGTCGGCCTCGCTCAGGCCTTTGACGCTGATGAAGCTGTTGACGAATGCCGAGACCTGTTCGCCATAGCCGCGAAAGTTGTCGTTGAACGGCTGCCCCGAGCCACGCGTGCCGAGTATGGCGTAGCGCTCGCAGGCGGTGGCGGCGGACCCGTTCGTCGATACGTTCGACGTTGAAGGCGCCTTGCTGGTACCAGCGGTGTTGGCCCCGCTCTTCAGCGGAATTGGTCGATCTGACGCCCTGACAGCAGAAAGGTGCCGCCGACCTGCAAGGATGCGAGTGTCTAGATCGAATCCGGCACAGGAGTCAGGGCACCTTTCTGGTGAGTGAGCGTACAGGGTGGGACCGCGGTCTGTCTGTGACGGCTGACGGGAAAGGGCTGGTCGGGCATGCCGGGGCGGTGCTGTTGCGCAGGCTCGCCGACCGCGTCGGCCTGACCGACGCACTGGCGGGAGTGCTTCCATCGGGCACGACCTCGTCGTGGCGGGACCGGGCCACCGCGCTCGTCGGCCTCGTCGTCGCGATCGCGCTCGGCGCCACGAATCTGCTGGAGGCCGAGCAACTCCAGCTCCACCACGGCCTCCTGTTCGGACCGGCAGTGTCGGACTCCACGTTGCACCGGCTGCTGTCCACGACGGACGAGACGAGGCGCGCACAGATCGCGAAGGTACGACAGCGGGTGCGTCGCCACGTCTGGACGCTGCTGCACCTGCGGCCCGGCGGCTTCCCGTATCTGACCGTCGCGGGGCGGCATCTGAAGGGCTGGATCGTGCTCGACATGGACGCCACGGTCATCACCGCGGCCTCCAGGAAACAGGGCGCCGCCGGCACGTTCAAGGGCACCTTCGGCTTCCACCCATTGGCCGCATGGCTGGCCAACACCGACGAGTGCCTGGCGATGGAACTGAGGGAAGGCAACGCCGGCGCGAACACCGTCGCCGATCACCTGCGGGTGCTGGATGCCGCACTCGCGCAGATACCCTGCTCCTCCCAGGCCAAGATCCTGGTGCGGGTCGACGGCGCCGGTGCCACACACGGCCTGCTCAAGCGCCTTCAGGCGCTGAACACCACGCGGCGCACGGTCCGCTACACCGTCGGCTGGACGATCACGCCCGAGGACGAACGCGCCATCGCCCGCCTCCCCGAAGCCGCCTGGGAAACCTCCCTGCGACAGGACGGCGAGGTCCAAGAGGGCTACTTCGTCGCCGAGTTGACCGGACTGAGCACTCGTGAGGGCTGGCCCAAGGGCATGCGGCTGATCGTCCGCCGCGTCAAGCCCTCCCGCCGGCACCTGGGGAAGCTGACCGCGTTCGAGCAGAAGACCGGCTGGCGCTACTCGATCACCGCAACGAACATCCGGCACATGGGCCACATCGCCGGCACCCACCAGGTGCAGTTCCTCGACGTCCTTCACCGCGATCACGCCGAGGTCGAAGACCGCGTGCGCACCAACAAGGCGATGGGGCTGGCGAACCTGCCGTCCAAGTCCTGGCAAAAGAACGCGAGCTCGATGCTCACCGCGAACCTCGCCGCCGATCTCGACGCCTGGCTGCGGCTGCTGACCCTCCACGACCAAGCGGACCTCGCCGACGCCGAGCCGGACACGATGCGCTTCCGCCTCTACCACCTGCCCGCCCGCCTCGCCCACCACGCACGCCGCCACCACCTGCGCATCGAACGGACCTGGCCCTGGGCCCAGACATTCACGACCAGCTGGAAGCGGATCAACAACCTGACGGCCGCCACCTGACGACCAGCCTCTGCCCCAACACACACCGAGAGGAGGAAGGCCAGCAGCCTCCGGGCCCGTGGAACCCGGCGCACCCCGCAGCGACACGCGACGGCCCGCCCTCACACGGCGAGGGACATTACGGGCGAACCACCAAGCCACTCAACGACCAAACCCCACCGAAGAATCGAGGTTGGAACCGCCCGAGGCCGCCTGGGCAGTGGCTGCCTGTAATGAGATTAAGCCCGTCAGAGAGAGGAGCAGTATTCCTTTTATCAGGGTTCGTCTCGCGCGTATGCTTCTCGTATTCATATCTCTCCTGGGTAGTTTGCTACGGCGAAGAGGGACTGAGGCGGCACAATGCGGCGTTCACGTCGGCTGCATCAGCACGTGGGGTTCGGCCGGATTCTGCGCCCGGTCTTCCCGCCTGGCCGCAGAATGCTGGCTTTTCAGGCCATGTTCTCCGCGGTGGCTGACGCGCTCCGGGCCCGGCATGGGATCGTCCTCACTGACCGGTTGATGCCGGGCAGCGGTATCACGGTTTCCTACACGCAGCAGGTGGTGACGATCCGGCTGGGGCGGCCGGATGAGGTTCTCGGCGCGCTCGATGGCCATACGCGGGCTCTCGGTTATGTGCGGGACCAACGTCCGTACGTGGATCCTGTCAACGTGGTACCGCGCCACTGGTACCGGTACGAGAAGGTCAGGGCCCTGCCAGACCTGTCCTTCGCTCTCGCCTCGCCCGGCGAGTTGAAGGGCTTCGTCGTGCCGGAGGGCTCGGTGGGAGTCACGCTGAACATCACGACCGGCCTTACCGAGTCGGAAGACGGCAGAAGGTCTTCCAAGACGCCGAACAGCGCGACCAGAGCCCATCTGGCGCAAAGGGGAGTCGACATCACGCCACCGCTGCCTCGGCAGCGCTTCATGTGGTGGGGGGCCCGGGTGCTGATGCAGGTCCGACTGACGTGGGCCATGCGTCGACTCTGTCCTCACCGAGGCCGCCTCGTGGCGACATGGCTGGTCGGCGGCGAGTTCATAGGTCCATACACGCTCGGCGTCATGACCATCCGAAGCGGCACCCGTCAACAGGTCGTCGACGAACTTCACGAACGCGCGAACAAGAAGGGCTACCGCTACGGTGCGGATGCCACCGCCGCCTCGCCCCGCACCAGGGTGATGAACCTGACCGTCTATGGGCCCGACGAGCAGATCGACGCCGACGGCCGAAGAGTGCCGGAGGGGTCCATTGCAGTCATCGTCACGCTGATGGCCGCATAGGGATGGCCGCGAGCCAGTCTCCCGAGTACCTGCCACGCTGCGCCTCCCCCCGGAAAGCGTCACGCCTCGCGCCCCGCGTGTTCGTGCTCTGGGTCACGCCGCTACGGGTGATGCTTATCCACGCGCATCGGGTTGTCCAGGGATCGGTCCGTCTTGGCTTCGGAACCGTCCCGCCGTGCCGTGAGATCAGCCCAGTGGCTCGCCGTCAAGCACGCTGAGGAACAGCAGGCCGCTGACGAGAGGGCCAAGCAATTCGATAGGCCGCCGCTCGAAGGTCCCGAGAGGGCGCTCGTCTGGGGCCGGCGCTCCCGCCACCACCTCGCCGACGCCGACTTCGCCACCGACACCGGAAACGACAAAGATCCCGACCGATCATGAAGATCGGCGGGATCTCGTCAACCACTACTCGACTGTCTCAAGAACAGCCGTTGCGTGGACCTGAGGGGATTCGAACCCCTGGCCCCCTCGATGCGAACGAGGTGCGCTACCGGACTGCGCCACAGGCCCTTGCAATGAGTGAAACTCTAGCATCCCGGTACGTGTGCTTGGAAACGCGTTCTGAAGCGGTCTCCTGGCTGGTCAGCCGGACGACGCAGGCCTTCTCCGGGGGCGGTGGCACCCGGTGTGGCCGTCCGGTCACCGCCGTCTGGGCTCTTTGGAACGCTCCGGGTGTGGCAGGGGCGGACCTGGTGCATCCTCGTTCGGACGGCGGCACACGTCGGTGATCCTCAGGGTCCGGTACTCCGGGGCTCACGGCTCCTGGGTGGCCGATGCCGGGGCGGGGCGCGCGGTGGCGGAGGAGGTGCGGGTCGCGGGGATGGTGACCTGCGGGTTCAGGGGCTTGGCGTAGCAGCGGCTCAGGGGGTGGTCGCGGTAGAGACCGAACTTGACGCACGGCTCGTATCCGGCCGACACGTACAGGGCGACCGCCTCGGGCTGCGCCGTGCCGGTCTCCAGCACCATCCGGGTCCGGCCCGCGGCGCGGGCGTCGTCCTCCAGCGCGGCCAGCATGATCCGGGACAGACTGCGCCTGCGGGCCTCCGGGACGACGTACATGCGCTTGATCTCCGCGTCGCCGTCCGCGTACCCCGGGGTGTCGTGCTGTGCGTCGTGGGTGCGCCAGCCGCCGGTGGCCACGGGGGTGCCGTCCGTGGCATAGCCGATGAGGTACAGGCCGTGGGGCGGCTCGAACATCTCCGGGGCCAGCGGGGTGGCGTCGCCGCCGGGCTCGCCGTAGCGCTCCGCGTATTCGAGCTGGACGCGGTCGTTGAGCCGAACGGCGTCGGGGTGAGCGAAGGAGGAGGGACGCAGGTTCATACCGTTAATCGTACTTATGTGGTGGAGGTGGAGTCGGGGGTTCGGTGGTCGTGGTGGGGCGGGTGGCTGTTCTGCGGTCCATCGCGAGGGAGAGTTCCGCTTCGAAGACGCTCTTGGCGAGCGGGCGCAGGCGTCGCAGGTTGCGGGGAGTGGCGGCGTCCGGGGTGTGGGTGGTGATCAGTTCGAGGAAGAGTTCCGCCAGGTCGTCGGCGTGGGCGCGGACGCGGCGGCCCGCCGCCAGGACCGCGGCGAGCGGGATGCCTTCCTGTACGAGAGCCGTCGAGACGTCGAGTAGGCGGCGGCTGACGTGCACGATCTCCTCGCCGTCGGTGCCGAGGTAGCCGAGTTCCAGGGCGGCGGACAGGTTCTCCGCGGTGACCTGGCCCGCGAAGTGGTCGGCCAGTTCCTCCGGGGTGAGGCGGACGGGGGTCTCCTCGGTGGGAGCGCCGAAGCCGAGCAGCTCGCCGACGCCACGGCCGTGCTCGAAGGCCTCGGCGAGCTCGGCTATGCCGGTGAGGGTGTGGCCGCGTTCCAGGAGGGCGGTGATGGTACGCAGACGGGCCAGGTGGTGGTCGTCGTACCAGGCGATGCGGCCTTCGCGGCGGGGCGCAGGGAGGAGTTTGCGTTCACGGTAGAAGCGGAGTGTCCTGGTGGTGATGCCGGCGGCTCTGGCCAGGTCTTCCGTGCGGTACTCGGTTTTTGCGGGAGGCTCTTTCGCCCCGCGCCCCTTGGGCTTTTCGTGTCCCACGGGGTCACCCTAGGGCGTTCTTGGCGCTGTGCGTCCTGGTGTCGCGCCGAACCTCTGCGTCCCGGATGGGTTTGGCGGGCGGTTGGCCGGGCTCTTCGGAGCCATCGGCCGGGCTTTTCGGAGCCTGAGGGAGAACGGTGGCCCGCGACGGGGAGTGGATCACCTCTGAAAACCGGTGCGAGTGGTGCGAGTGGAGCCAGTGGTCGTCCACCGGAGGAGTACCGCGGGTAACTTTCCTCTGCCGCACCCCTACCCATGAGTATCGGCCTGTCCTACGCTCCCAACGGTGCCAGTGGTTACTGGCAGAGTGCGTGGTGAGGAAGGAGTCGGATGGGCGGGAAGGAGTTGTCGAACGGGGGCGGGGAGCCGGTCGGTGGGCATGTGCGGGTGGCGGTGGTCGGATCCGGGTTCGGCGGGCTCGGGGCCGCGGTGCGGCTGCGGCGGGAAGGCGTCACGGACTTCGTGGTGCTGGAGCGGGCCGATGCCGTCGGAGGCACCTGGCGGGACAACAGCTATCCGGGCTGCGCCTGTGACGTGCCGTCGCACCTCTACTCGTTCTCCTTCGCGCCGTACGCCGACTGGCCGCGTACGTTCTCCGGGCAGCGGCACATCCGCGGGTATCTGGAGCATGTCGCCGACGTCTTCGGACTGCGCCCGCACATCCGGCTCGGATGCGAAGTCACGAAGATGGTGTGGGACGCGGAGCGGCTGCGCTGGAAGCTGGAGATCAGCGGCGGGCGCACCCTGACCGCCGACGTCGTCGTCTCCGCGACCGGACCGCTCTCCGACCCGAAGATCCCGGACATCCCCGGCCTTGACACCTTCCCGGGCCGGGTTTTCCATTCGGCGCGCTGGGACCACGACTACGAACTGCGCGGCAAGCGCGTCGCTGTGGTCGGCACCGGAGCCTCCGCGATCCAGCTCGTGCCTCAGATCCAGCCGGACGTCACGCGGCTGACGCTCTTCCAGCGCACCCCGCCGTGGGTCATGCCGCGCGCCGACCGTGCCGATCAGCGGTGCGGAGCGCCTGCTGCACCGGCATGCTGCCGCTCACCGCGCGGCTGCGGCGCGGGCTGCTGTGGAGCATCCGCGAGCTCCAGGTGCAGGCCTTCACCAAGCACCCCGGGCGGCTCGGGATCGCCGAGCGGATGGCGAAGCGGAACCTGGCCCGTGCCATCGAGGACCCGGCACTGCGGGCGCGGCTCACGCCCTGACGTACCGCATCGGCTGCAAGCGGATCCTGCTCTCCAACACCTACTATCCGGCGCTCGCGCGGCCCAACGTCGACGTGGTCACCTCCGGGCTCGACCGAGGTGCGCGGCGCCACGGTAGTCGCCGCGGACGGCACCACGGCCGAGGTCGACGCGATCATCTTCAGTACCGGCTTCCACGTCACCGACATGCCCGTCGCCGAGCGCGTGGTGGGCATCGGCGGGCGGACGCTCGCGGAGAGTTGGAAGGACGGCATGCAGGCGCTGCGCGGCACGACCGCGGCCGGTTTCCCCAACTTCATGACGGTCATCGGGCCCAACACCGGCCTCGGGAACTCCTCGATGATCCTGATGATCGAGGCCCAGCTGAACTACCTGGCCGACTACCTGCGGCGGCTCGACGTCCTGGGCGGGCGGTGGCGCTCGACGCCCGGCCGACGCGGTCACGGCCTGGAACGACGCCGTGCAGCAGCGCATGACGCGCACCGTGTGGAACACCGGCGGCTGCACCAGCTGGTACCTCGACGCTAACGGCCGCAACACCACCATCTGGCCCGGCACGACCACCGAGTTCCGCACCGCGACCCGCCGCGTGGACCTCGCCGAGTACGACGTGATCAGGCCGGCGCGAGCCGCGGAGCGCCGGCGCCGGGCAGGCCGCGGACGCAGGCAGTGCCGCCGCGCCCGCCCCCGTCACCTCCGGCCGCTACTCCCCGCCCGTCCCCGCCGCGAACTGACCGCCGTCTCCGCCGACGGCACCCGGCTGCACGTGGAGGTGCACGGCCCCGAAGGAGCGCCCGCCGTGGTGCTCGCCCACGGCTGGACCTGCTCGACCGCCTTCTGGGCGGCGCAGATCCGCGAGCTCGCCGCGGACCACCGTGTCGATCGCCTACGACCAGCGCGGACACGGCCGCAGCCCGCGCCGCCGTCCGCCGCCGGTTACAGCACCGACCCGCTCGCCGACGACCTGGAGGCGGTGCTCGCCGCGACACTCGCAGCCGGGGCGAGCGGGCGCTGCTGGTCGGGCACTCCATGGGCGGTATGACGATCATGGCGGCCGCGGCCCGCAGGCCGGGCTGTCGCGCGAGCACGCCGCCGCGGCGCTGCTGTGCAGCACCGGCAGCTCCCGGCTGGTCGCCGAGTCGCTGGTGGTGCCCGTCCGCGCGGGACGGCTGCGGACCCGCCTCACGGCGCCGGCTGCTCGGCTCCCGCGCCCCGCTCGGCCCGGTCACGCCGCTCGCCAAACGGATCCTCAAGTACGCGACCATGGGCCGCGCCGCGACGCCCGAGTGGTGGACGTCGTGCGCGCGCATCGTGCACGCCTGCCCGCGCCGTGCGCGCCGCCTGGGCGCAGGTCCTCGCCGGCTCGACCTGGACGCGAGGTCGGGAGCTGACGTGCCCACCGCCGTGGTCGTCGGCACGGCCGACCGGCTCACCCCGCCCGTGCACGCGCACGCCCTGGTCGGCGGGCTGCCGCACTGCCTGGGGCTGACCGAGCTGACCGGCACTCGGGCACATGACCCCGGTGGAGGCACGAGCGAGCACGGTACGTGATCTGGCCGCGATCCTGACGATACGTGAGCGAATACCTGGCCGGGGACGGCCGGCACGACGGACCGGCCCGCGGAGCCCGGCAGCCGGGCAGGAAGCGGCCGCATGGGAGCGGCGGACGAGACGCGGACCGCGAACATCGAGGAGAGGCGCATGAGCCCGCAGGCGACGCTCGACGGCCAGGTCGCGGTCGTCACCGGGCGCCGCCCGCGGCGTCGGCGAGCCGCTGGCCCGCAAGCTGTCGGCGCGCGGCGCCAAGGTCGCGCTGGTCGGCCTGGAGCCCGAGGAGCTGAAGCGGGTCTCGGAGCGGCTGCACGGCGAGAACGCCCACTGGCACGCCGACGTCACCGACCACGAGGCCATGGCGCGGGTCGCCAGGGAGGTCGAGGAACACTTCGGCAGGGTCGACATCGTCGTCGCCAACGCCGGGGTGGCCATCGGCGGCCCCTTCGCCGACTCCGACCCCGAGGCCTGGCGGCGGGTCATCGAGGTCAACCTGCTCGGCTCCGCGGTCACCGCACGGGCGTTCCTGCCGCTGCTGACGCGAGAGCCGCGGCTACCTCCTCCAGATCGCCTCGCTCGCCGCGCTCACCCCGGCGCCCGCTGATGACTGCGTACTGCGCGTCCAAGTCGGGCGTCGAGGCGTTCGCGCACTGCCTGCGCGCCGAGGTCGGCCACCAGGGCGTCAAGGTCGGCGTCGGCTACCTGTCCTGGACCGACACGGACATGGTGCGGGGCGCCGACGCAGGACGACGTCATGCGGGAGCTGCGCGAGCGGCTGCCCTGGCCGTCGAACCGCACCTACCCGCTGGGCCCCCCGTCGGACCGGCTCGTCGCGGGGATCGAGCGCCGCTCCGCGCACGTCTACGCCCAGTGGTGGCTGCGCGGGATGCAGCGCGTGCGCGGCTACCTGCCGTCGCTCATCGGTCGTCGGGCAGCGCGAGATGCGCCGCTTCGAGCCGCGGCTTCGGCAGGTCGCCCGGGGCCTGGTCGGCGCGGGCGGCGCGGCCGACGAGACCGAGCGGGGCACACGGGGTTAGGGGTTCAGGGGGCGTGTGCCGCCCCCTGAACCCGGGTCTCTCTGCGGTTCTTTCTACGGTCGGTCGGGTGGCCGGAGTGCGGAGGGGGTTGCGCGGAGTGTTGTCCCGCGAGTGATCGCGCGATCAGGCGGCGGCGAGGGGCGGGCGGTCGCGAGGTTGCAGCGGCCGAGCTCGACCAGCGGGTCCGGTCTCTCGGCGCCGTACGCCAGGGCGTCCACGCTCAGCGACGGCAGGACGATCCCGGCACCGCGCAGAGCCGTCCCGAGTTCGTCCCGCACCTCCTCGGCCTCCCTGAGCGCGTCGGCCGCCGTTTTCCGCTCACTCTTCGTCGGCACGCCGGTCCTCCAGCATCGACAGCACATCGATCAGAACGACGACGGTGCCGGCCAGCGACCGTGACAGGTCATGCGCGGACACCAGACCGTGCCCGAGCCCCCTCTTCTCCCTTGTGCGCGCCTCCGCGACGGTACGCAGCAGCAATACGTCGTCAGGTACGCGCAAGAAACATA
>CAVXIJ010000039.1:0-64562 GCA_963761765.1 uncultured Actinomycetota bacterium | reverse complement strand
GCCCCGGAGCGGGCCGTGTGCTCCAGCAGCTCGTCGACCCAGCCCGCGGCGGCCGAGGACGGGCCGCCGACCGCAAGCCTCGGGTCGATCGCCTTGACGGCCGCGGCGGTGACGTCGTAGAGACGCATCCACTCGTCGCGAGTGCTGGACCAGAACACCGACAGGTTGGCCTCGTTCCAGACCTCGAAGTCCCAGCCGAGCACCTCGCCCGCGCCGTAACGTTCCATCAGGTGCTCTACCAGGGTGCTGATCAGGTCGGCCCAGCGGCCGTAGTCCTTGGGCGGCGAGATGATGCCGCCGTACTCGAAGACGATGCGCTCCGGATCGCGCGCGAGATCCCTGGGCATGAAGCCCAGTTCGACGCACGGGCGCAGGCCGATCGACATAAGGCGGTCGTAGACCTGGTCGACCTTGGTGAAGTCGTACACCGGCACATCGTCGACCTCACGGTAGACCCCGAGGTCGTCGTGGAGGATCGCATGCGCCCGTACCGTCCCGACGCCGATCTCGTCGTGTACGCGACGCAGCGCCTCGTGCAGCTCCGCGCCGATCTCCTGGCCGCCGGAGAGGTCCGTGCACAGCAGCTGGCTGAGCCGCTCGCTGCCGATCATCGGCTGCCAGGGCCGGGCAGCGGCTCGCCGTCGGCCGCGGTGTCCACGACCAGCGCGACCTCGGGGACGGTGGCGCCGGCGGGCAGCGCCGCCGCGGTCACCGGCTCGCCCACGGCGCAGCACTCGGTGACGGTCGGTACGGCCGCGACGGCGTAGTCGTAGACGGTGCCGGGCTCACCGGTGGTGTCGACGTACCAGGTGTCGGGGATGGCCAGCACATCGCCGCCGCGGTGGTCCACGGGTGCGAGCGCGGCGGGCGGCGAGCCGGCCGGGGCGCGGTGCACCAGATAGCCGACGGCGTGCTCGACGGGCTGCCAGCGCAGCGTCACATGACCGGCGCCCAGCTCGGCCGTGAGAGCGGCCGGGGGCGGTAGATCGGGGACGGCCGCGATGGCGCGGTTGTCGGAGCGCGTCGAGATGCGCTGCTCCCAGTCCTCCCGGGCGGTGAGCTCGTGGGCGGAGTTCTCGGTCTTGCCGGTCTTGCCGGTCTTGCCGGTCTTGCCGGGCTTGCCGGTCTTGCCGGGTCGCTCGATGCCGGTGCTCATCCGTCCTCCAGGTCGTCGTTCACAGAGGTGTTCCTCCTGCCTGCGGCCTTCGCCCGGCATGCAGGAGCGCCGGGTGCGGAGCCGGCCTGAAACCGGTTTCACTGAAACCGGTTTCCGAGTACCTCACAACACGGCGGGCGAGGTGTCAAGACGCTGTCGGCGACCGCGGCGGCGCTCAGGTGCCCGCCGGACGGCGGGAGTTGTCAGGGCCTGCGGTAGTCGCGCGGCGGAACGCCGAAATGCGTCCGAAACCGCCGCGAGAAGTGGAACTCGTCGGCGAAACCCAAGGTCCGGGCGATCTCCCGGTGCGTCATGCCGGTCAGCCGCAACAAGGTGGCGGCGGTCTGCAGCCGCCGGGCCATGCGGAACGCGGACGGCGACTGGCCGACCTCCGCGGTGAACCTGCGCCGGAACGTGTCGTAGGTCAGGCCGGTCTCGGCGGCGAGGTCCCGCAGGTCCAGTGCGGCCGTGAGGTCGTCGCCGAGGCGGTCGACGCCATGCGCGACTTCGGCGCTCAGATCGCGGCCGGGCGGCACGGCGGCGGCCTCGGCCTCCGCCATCCGCCGACCGCCGGGCGTCCCACCGCGCGGCCGGTGGTCCTGGGCGTCGAGCAGCCAGTCGACCAGGGCGAACAACTGGTGCTCCGCGGCCCGGCGCGAGGGCGGCGGCGTCCGCAGCACGCTGCGCAGTGCCTCGATCGAGGGGATGGGCCGCGGGTAGCGGGGGCCGGCCGCGTCGAGGCCCGCCAGGTCGGCCACCGAGTCGAACAGCGGTCCCGTGAAGACGACGAACAGCTCCGTCCAGCGCTCCCCGGGCGCCGTGCCGTACCAGTGCGGCGACGCCCGGCGGGACGATCGTGTGCGCACCCGGCGACGAGCCGCTCCTCGCGGCCCTCGGCGTCCCGGTAACCGCCCACGCCGTCCAGGACGATGGACAGCACGTAGTCGTCCATCACCCGCAACGTGGCCGGCATGATCGGCTCGGCGTCGACCACCTCACCTGCGAGGACGAGCCGGCCGAGGCGCGTCACGGGCCCGTCGGAGACGGCGACGACCCTGCGTGCGAAGGCTCACCTCGCCGACTGTACCGGCGCCAGAACGTTCATGCCCGGGCGCCGTGCGTACATTCCGCGACGCGGTCGCGCCGCCGCCTAGCTTCCTTGCTCGGCAGCAGCCGACCGCGGGCCCCGCACGCCCCGGCGATCCCAGGAGGACCGCCATGCCATCGACCGACGTCGTCCACGGCGGGCTTGTGACGCCCGAGCTGCGCGAACAGTACGAGAACGAGGGCTACTTCGTGCTCGAACGCGTCGCTCACCGACGAGCAACTCGACCTGCTCCGCGGAGGCGCGCAGTACTCCATCGACAAGCTCGACGCCGCCATGGACGAGGCCGGGGTCGACAGCATCGGCATCAACCACCGCGGCAAGCGCTACTTCAGCAACATGATCTACCAGGACCGGCCCGAGCTGCGGACGTTCCTGTTCAGCGACACGATCGAGCAGATCTGCCGGGCCACGCTCGGCGACAACGCCTACCTGTTCTGGGAGCAGTACGTCATCAAGGCGGGCGACCCGGACACGGCGTTCTCCTGGCACCAGGACTCCGGCTATGTGCACGAGGACCACGAGCCCTACGTCACCGTCTGGATCGCGCTGGACGACGTCACCGAGGAGAACGGCCCGGTCTACCTGCTGCCTTACCCGCGGTCGGGCATCAGGTCCTACGTCAAGCACATCACCGATCCGGTGAGCAACGACCGGGTGTGCTACTTCGGCTCGGATCCCGGCGTCCCGATGACCGCTCCCGCCGGCTCGATCGTGGTGTTCTCCAGCGTCGTGATGCACCGCAGCGGCCCCAACCACACCGACCGGCACCGCCGCGTCTACATCGCCCAGTACTCCAAGGAGATCATCACCGCCAAGGACGACGCGAACACCCCGCAGGGCGCGTGCGAACGGTTCCTGGACGACGGCCGGATGGTCGCCGATATCTGAGCCCGCCGCTCGGCGCAGAGGTGCAACTATGCATGGACATGGCGGTCTGGAACGTGAGCGTGCCAGGGGTGATGGGCCGATGCCCACCGCCCCTGGCACGCTGTGCGGGAGATGATCCGTGCGAGGAACTGACCGGAGGTGTTACGGCGTCACGCTGATGACACCGACGCCGGCGTTCTGCGTGACCTGCGTCCTGGCCTGATCCGGGCTGAGCGCCGTGTAGGAGTACGGCGCGGTGTAGTTGGTGGTCGATACCAGGCCGTCGTGCGGCGAGTCGTCGAAGGTGTTGTTCACCAGGTTCCAGTAACCCGTGTCGGAGCCGTACCACCAGCCGACCGGGCCCTCGATCTGCCCGGTCGTGTCATCGGGCAGTCCGGAGCCGGTGCGCAGGAAGTAGTTGCCTTCCATCAGCACCTGCGCGCCCATGCGGCAGTTGACCGCAGAGCCGAGGATGTCCTCGTAGAAGTTGTTCAGCACATGCACATGGGAGTACCGGATGAGCGGCAGGCGCGAGTTCACGTTCTGGAAGTGGTTGTCCATGTACGTGATGTCGTCACCCGCCTTGTCCGCACTGTCGCTGCTGGCGGTCAGCATCGCCTTCCACGAGTCGTGCAGGTAGTTCCAGGAGACGGTGATGTACTTCGACTGGTCCTTGAGGTCGATCAGGCCGTCGTAGTAGTCCTTGTCGACACCCTGGTACTGGTTGTAGATCTCGTTGTGGTCGATCCAGATGTTGGAGCTCTCGCTCTGGATGCCGATGCCGTCCTTGTCGCCCGTGTCGACGTTGTGGATCTTCAGATTGCGGATGACGATGTTGTGCGCGCGGGCGATGTTGATCCCGACGCCGTTGAACTCGCCCTTGTTGCCGACACCGAGGATGGAGACGTTCTCCACATCCTTGATGTCCATCTTGCTCTCGCTGAAGTCGGCCGCGTTGATGGTCTGGTCGACGTAGATGACCAAGCCCTCGCCCGCGTGGTCCTGCTGGTCCTTGAGCAGCTGGTACATCGCGTCGCCCGGGCTGGCGGCGCCGCTGCTCGCCGTGTACGAGCTGAGCGTGTACTCGTGGACCACGCTGCCGCCGGACCCACCACTGGTGCCGCCGTTCTGGGCGGCGAAGCCGACGGGGCCGTCCTGCAGCGCGAGCGCTGTCGCCTGGTGCGCAGGTTCGGCGCCCGTCGGCGAGATGCTGCCCGCGCTCGCGGTCGGGGCAAGCGCCAGGATGCTCCCGGCGATCAACGCGCCCGCCGCGCCAACCACCAGCCCGACGCGCTGCGTTCGTCTGGAGTTCAGCTTGGAGTGCCTCATGTGTGACCTCCCTGAGGGGTAGCGGATCTGTTCGCAGGCTGACCGGCCATCAGGATCGGCGTCCGGCCGTGGTGCGGGTGCACGGAAAGCAGAGAGCTGTCAGTACATGGCTCAGCCCCGGCGAATCATGCGTTCGCCTGCGTATGGGTTCTGGGGTCCGCCGAACAGGGTGGGGGGTGAAGGCGCGGCCCAGTGACCGATAGCGACACTAGTGTCTCGTGATCCTGGTCGTGGAACCTGGGGCGCCTGTGATCGTTGATCCTGGTATGGATCTCTCTTCTGAACAGATGGCTGAGTTGCGGGAGTTGGCGGGTTCGCGTGATGTTCCGGCTGATGTGGCGTTGCGTGCACGGATCGTGTTGTGGTCCGGCGAGGGGTGGCGGCGCAAGGACATCGCGGAGCTTGCCGGTGTGGCGCCTTTGACGGTGGACCGTTGCAAGGCCCGTTATGCCGAACAGGGCCTGGCCGGGCTGGAAGAGAAACGCCGTGGTGGCGGGCGTGTTCAGGTGCCCCCGCAGACACGCGGGCGAGTGATTGCGCTGACGAGGATGTCTCCGCCGGTCGATTCCGGCCTGTCGCATTGGTCGACGCGGACGCTGGCCGACCGCTTGAAGCGGCACGAGGGCATCTCGGTGTCCTGGCATTACATCGCCCGGGTCTGGCGGGAGGAGAATCTGAAGCCGCACCGCTCGGGCACCTTCAAGATTTCGAAGGACCCGGCGTTCGCGGAGAAGGTTGCCGATGTGGTCGGCCTGTACCTGGCCCCGCCCGGTGGCGCGGTGGTGCTATCGGTCGATGAAAAGACGCAGGTGCAGGCGCTGGACCGGACCCAGCCGGTGCTGCCGGTGGCCTTTGCCGCAAGCGAGAAGCGCACCCACGACTATGTGCGGCACGGCACCACGAACCTGTTCGCCGCGCTGAACGTCACGATCGGTGAAGTGTTGGGCGAGTGCAGGCCGAACCGGAACGGCGCGACCTTCCTGGCGTTCCTGAAGAAGGCCGTCAAGCCGCATGCAGGGAAAGAGATTCATGTCGTCCTGGACAATCTGTCCACGCACACCACCCCGGAGGTGAAGGCATGGCTGGCGAAAAACCCGCATATCCACTTCCATTTCACACCTGTCGGGTCCTCGTGGTTGAACCAGATCGAGATCTGGTTCGGAATCATCACCAGGCAGTCCATCCGCCGCGGCACGTTCGCAAGCGTCAACGTCCTGGTCAAACAGATCCGCGACTACATCAACTCCTGGAACGAGAACGCGAAACCCTTCACCTGGACTGCCACCGTCGACGAGATCCTCGCCAAGGTCCGACTCGTCCAGACCAGCGTGAAGAAACTCGTCAATAACAACTCGAAGTGACGCAATCAGGATCACGAGACACTAGGTCGGAACCTGTGGGCAATAGCGCGGTGTGTGTGGACTAAAGCGTGGTGCAGAAAGGCCGTGAGCAGGTCATTTCCGCGTACGAAGGGAGGAGTGCGCCCTTGTCGGCATCGTCGGTGGCGAGATGCCGGTTTAACGCGTCGGCCGTGGCTCAATTGGCCGCGACACCGCTACCGGAGGATTCGAAGGCACCGAGATCCGGCGCCTGTCCGTTATAGGGCAGACCGACGTTGACGCCTTTGTCGATCAAGGTGCTGTTCGCCGCGAGCCGGAGACCGGGCAGCACGGGCAGACTGCCGTCGGCTCCGCGGGCCGCGTCCCAGCCGGACGTCGACACACTCTGGAACTGTGCGTCCGAGAGCGTGACGCCCAGGTTCCAGGAGTTGTTCGCGTCGCTCACGCCCGTCATGTTCGAACTCAGTGTGCCTTTGTAGGCGATGTTGTTGCGCAGGTTGCCAAGTCCCGTGTCGGCACCGCTGGAGGTGACTCCGAGCATGTTGAAGTCGGGGTGGTTGTCGTAGCCGGTGTTGTTGAAGAAGTCGTTCGCCAGCGGGTGGTGGTTGGCATAGAAGCCCGCGGCCTTGTTGTCGAACGCCACCGAGAAGCGCACGGTGTGCTTCACGGCATTGGCGTCATAGCCACCACCGTACGCCACCGGCCTTGAAGCCGTTTCCGTTGCCGGCCCCCGTGGTCGTCTCGGGTATGTACCCGTTCCGCCAGGCCCATGAGTTCTCGATGGTCACGGACGAATAGGCGCTGATGAGGTCGAACCCGTCATCGGAGTTCCACCAGGCGCGGCAGCCTCTGAACTCGTTTCCGGGATGATTGGCCGAGATGTGCGCACCGAAACCGTCGGCGTTTTCGCCGGCGCCGCTGGAGCTGTACAGATCGTAGTTGTCATGCGAATCCGAGTTGAGAACGAGGTTGCCGCCGCCGTCTTGGATGAACAGACCAGGACCCATGTTGTTGTGGGCGTCGATCTGCTCGAACGTGTTGTTGCTGCCGGAGATCCAGATTCCCCATGACTCGTGGTTCAGATTGTTGTTCTGCGGCACACCGTTGACTTCGAGACCCTTGAGATGTATCCAACTGCCGGTCACGTCGAAGCCCTTGATTCGGCAGTCGTCCTTCATGCCAGAGAAATCGAAGACCGGCTTCTCGCCCTGATAGGCCACGTAGTTGATCAGATTCCCTGAACTGCCGCTCTTGTCCAGAGTGATCGCGTCCACTCTGTCCGTCTGGCTCGCGCAGCTCTTGATTCCGTGCGTATAAGAATAGGTACCGCCCCGGAAATAGACCGTGTCGCCCGCCCCGACGACGCTTTCCGCATGGGCGATCGATGCCCAGGGAGCGGCCTGCGTCCCCGCGGCGCTGTCACTGCCGTTCGGAGCGACGTAATAGGCAGTTCCGGCCGCCGAACTGCCCACGGCCGCCGAACAGGGGACGATCGCGATCGGACTCAACGTGACGGCCGAGATCAACAAGGCACGTGTCACAAGCTTCATAGATTTCATGACTCACTCCAGACTGAGGAAAATTCTGGTTCACCAGGACGGCTCTTCGCCGCCGTCGTTCACTCCGGGTCGCCGTGCGGCTGCCACTGCGGCGCCGCACGGCTCCTGACCCGGGTGCGCTGATCGATCAGAGTGCTTAGAGAAAGCCGTCCAGAGCAGCGGTCGGACTCTTCGTCGACGGATCCCACGCGCTGCTGCCGTAGCTGGTGAACGGCGAGTAGCCCTCGGGCTCCCAGTAGAACGTGCCGAGGCCGCCGAAGCCCGTCAGGCCGGTGACGAACGCCTTCAGCGAGTCGCGTACCTGCGTCGGCTTGTCGAGCGGACCGCCGTACTCGACCTGCATGACGGGCTTGCCGTAGCTGGACTGGATGGTCTCCATGTTCGCCAGCACACCGGGGACATTGCCGCCCTGGGCGTACGACGAAAGCCCGGTGATATCCCACTTTCCGCCATTGGCCTGGTAAGCGTTGAGGAAGTTCTGAATGCTGTCGAGCTTCTGCGGCTGCGCCAGGTGCAGCAGCACTGCAGTGGACGGGAAGACCTGCTTGACCATGTCGTACGCCGCCATCAGCAGGCCGGTCATCTGCGGAGGGTTGCTGATGCTGCCGGTGGGTTTGCAGATACCGGAGTTGGTCTCGTTGCCGATCGCCACCCAGGTCGGCGTCACATCGTTGTACTTGATCACGTTCATCGCGTGGTAGACGTAGTCGTACATGGCCTGGAGCATGTCGCTGTAGCTCATGCCGGCCCACGCAGCCGGCGGGTTCTGCACCCCTACAGAGTTCCATGTGTCGCCGAAGTGCAAGCCGATCAGCACCTGCATGCCGGCGTCCTTGCAGCGTGCGGCCATCGCCGCGGTCTCCTCGATGGAGCAGTGCCCGTTCGCCGGGTCACTGGACGGGTTCACCCAGGTGCGCAGCGAGATGGCGGAGATGCCGTAGCCCTTGAGGATGGTGAAGAGGTCTCGCTGCGTCCCGGAACTGTCCCGCCAGATATATCCGTTCGCCTCCATCTGAGGCGCCCAGCTAATGTCCGCGCCCCGGATGAACCCCGCGGCCTGGGCCCGCGTGGGGGCGATGCCGGCGCCGAGCGCCAGCGCTCCGGCGCCGGCCGCGGCGCCCAGCAGTACCGTCCGGCGGCGCACGCCCGCCGGCCGTCGCTCACGTTCCTGGCCCATGTCCACTTCTGACACCTCTCGGGTAGTCCTTCACGGGTGGTCGGCGCATCTGCCACGGACGCGGGCAGCCGTCAGGTCGATCTGGTGCCGCGTTCGTCCGGCTCGGCCGCCGGCCGCGCCACCGGTCCGGGTTCCGGCCGGCGCGAAGCGCGGCCCGTCACCGGCCGTCACGGCACGGCCCGGACCGCGCTCCGTCACCAGGGCGATGGGGACGGCAGGCAAGGCGGGCCGGACAAGGCAGGTTCAGGCAAGGCAAGGCAGGTTCATCGCCGCGACAGCCACGGGGATGCGTCATGCGACGCCGGTGTGTCCGGCGCGGGCACGGGATCAGCCACGGCTGTAACGGCGGTCGGGCAGTCTGGCAGCCGAGGAGGGCTCAGTGGCTCTCGACGACTCAGTGAAGCATTGCGACGTGTTTGAATCACCGAGCAACAGATTGCTGCATAATGCTGCGCCCGGAGGTATCAAGAGTCAATAGAAAGCGCCAAGTTGAATCGCGAACCCACAAGCCCGCGAATACGCGGCGCACGGGCGCGGTGCGGTGCTGTGTGCGGTGCGGTGCGGTGCGGTGCGGTGGTGAGACTGAGGCCGGGGGCCGGGTGTTCAGGCCCGGCGGTCGGCTCCGCAGGAGGATCTGACGATCAGGCGGGGCTGGATGAGCAGTTGGCGGATGGGGACGGCCGATGGTTCCGCCGCGTCCAGGCGTTCCAGGAGCAACCGGGCGGCCTGCGCGCCGAGTTCGTGCTTGGGCGGCGCCACCGCTGTCAGGGGCACGTCGGCCAGGGAGGCGATCTCGTCGTCGTAGGCGATCAGCGCCAGGTCGTCCGGCGCGCACAGGCCGTGGAAGCGCATCCGCCGCATCAGCTCGATCGCGTCATGGTCGGAGTGCACCAGCGCCGCCCGGGTGCCGTCGGCCCGGCACTCCTCGATGAACCGGTCGTAGCACCGGGTGGCGTCGTCGGGGTCGAGGGTGGGACGCCCGCTGTCCAGGACAGGTGTGCCGGCGGCGAGGCCTAGTTGCCGAACGGCCGCCTCGTGTCCCTCGCGGAGCAGGGCCGCGGTGGGACTGCCGTTAGTGAACAGACCCACCCGTCGCTGCCCCAGGTCCTTGAAGTGCCGAACCGCCCCGAACGCGCCCTGCCGGTGATCGGTGACCACGAACTCGCACGGCGCGTAGGGGTCGTACGGCTGACGTTCCATCAGTACGAACGGCAGCCCGCCGACCCGTAGCCGGTCGAACGTCTCCCGGGGCAGGGTGTGGCCCTCGGCGGAGGCCACCAGCAGCCCGGTGGCACCGGACGCGGCGAGCTCCTCGATCTGCTGCACATCGTTCGCGTACGCGTAGTTGCTCAGGCCGATGACGACACGGGCGCCGTGCTCGGCGGCCACCGCCTGCACACCGGAGACGACCCGTGGGTAGTAGTAGCGCGCCGACGGAACCAGCAATCCGAGCGTCTGCCCGGAAGCGGGTCTTGCGCCGGTGGCGGAAGAGGCCGACGGCGCGCTCACCCGCCGTGGCTCGGGCGGCTGCCCTGCGGGGTGCGGCGTCGCCAGCATGGCGCCGCCGCGGACCCGCGTCACCCGCCCTTCGCCTTCAAGGTCGAGCAGGTCCCGACGGATGGTGGCGCGCGAGACGTCCAGGCGCGCGGCGAGTTCGGTGACCTTCAGCCCGCCGGCTGCCTCCAACTCCCTGACCAGCAGCTCATGCCGCTGCGCGACGAGCATGTCCGGCATGGCCCCTCCCCCGTGAACAGATCTGAAGCATCCTAACGCGCATACTTCAACTGCCCTCCGGTACCGATCTTCGCCGAGCCCCGGCAGCCGGGCACGGCCCGGCGCGAGGTGACGTACCGGGGCGCGGTGCCACAAAGGATTCGACAGGAGCCTGATCATCGGCCGTCGTCACACTCTTCTCGACAACCAGCCCCGGACCCATGAGCCCTCCGGACCCGGCGATCAGCGTCCCGCGGCCCCTTGGCTGGCCCGCCATTCCGGGGCCTGTGGGGTGTCCTGGAATTCCAGCAGATGCTGCCCGGCCAGCCGGGTCAGGGCATCGCGGACGTCGGCCGGGGTGACGTAGAAGAACTCTCGGCGCAGATTGACCCGGTTGACGCGCCGGGCCTCGAACTCGCGGTGCAGATGACGTTCCAGGCCTACGGCGTCCTCACTGAAGACGAGGGCGTGCACATCGAAGCGGAACGGTACGGAGGCGTCGCCGAGTTCGTTGACTCGGTCCATGGGATCGAGGCGGCGCGTCATGCCGATCTTGACCATGCGCTCACCGAAGGCGCCGATATTGGAGATGACGTAGACGTAGCCGGCCTTGATGTTGGCTTCACGAGCGTCCACGGCCGCCATTTCGGCGTCCAACTCGCCGAGTTTCCCTTCGAGTTCGGCGATGGCTGCCGAGTCGGCGGTGCCAGTGCGCAGCCGGCGCAGCGCGCTTTCGTAGTGGTTGCGTTCCTTCTCCAGGCGCTGCCGCTCTCGTTCGATTTCGCGCTGGAGCCGTTCCTCGTCCCGCTGGCGGGCACGCAGCTCGCGCTGTTCCTCCTTCTCCGCTTCTTTCTTAGTGAGGTAATCCGCCGTCAGCTGCAACTCCGTGACGCGCAGCCGGTGATAGTCGTCGCCGATGCGGATCTGCATGGTGGCGCCGAGCCGGGCGATGGTCTCGCGGGTCTTTCCGAGCCGGTCGACGAGCGAGTCGAGACGGTGCGGTTTCATGCCGCGTACGGCATTGTCGGCTTCGGCGTTATAGGCGCGCAGCATCAGCTTGGAGAAGTCGCGGACCATCTTGCGGCCCTTGGCGACGGAGCCGTCAACCATCCAGTTCTGGTTGCCGAGCACCGCGCGGTCTTCCTTGGCCAGTTGCTTGTAGCGGGCCTTGCGGTTTTCCAGGCGAGCCTTGTACGCGACCGCGTCGGCCAGTGGATGCCGGTACTCGTAGATGCCGGCCTCTTGCAGCAAGCGCGTGTCATCGGTCTGCACCAGGTCCTGGCGGGCGGTCGCGAGACGTTGTTCGGCCTCGGAGACCTGGCGAGCGATGTCGTCGGCCTGCCGTCGCACCTCCGTCAGGGACTGCGCGGCGCGCTGGGCGGCGTGCTCCACCTTGGTGTCCAGCAGCGCGTCTATGCGTTGGAGCTCCAGGAGCTTTTCCTCGTGCAGGCGGCGCAGCCGCTGCTGTTCCACGGCCAGTTGTGCGCCGTCGGCTCCGAGCAGACGGGTCAACTGCTCGGTCAGGTGGCGGTTGTCCTCCGCCATCTGCCGGGCGCGGCCTTCGGCTCGCTCCACCTCGTCGACCAGCCGTGCCGCCTCCGCCTCCGCCTGTTTGCGGCGGCGTCCGAACAGCCCGCTCACCTGGGACTGTGTCTGGGCCGAGGTGTACGGGGACGGGGACTGTGCGGGGAGAGGCACGGCGGTCTGCGGCGCGGGCTCCGCCGGGATCCACAGTTGCCAGCCCTGCGGTATCGGCCAGGCCGGGTCCGGCTGCCAGCCCGGCGGCGGCACCCAGCCCTCCGGGATGGCCGGCCAGTTGGGGGGCGAGTTTAACCGGTAAGACATGGCTGAGCAACTCCTGCAGCAAGAACGAACGCGACCTGCCCGCGGTGTCATACGGCAGGCGGCGCACCAAACTACCTGACCGGCATGGCCTTTGGCCCGGTGATCCGATCCACTGACCTGACAGGACGCGGTGCGGCCCCGCAGCCCGAGGGCCTCACCCGGCTCCCGGGCCGCACGGCGGCGAGTGCGGCCGTAACCCAGGCACCGCGGTCCGTTCGGATCTCACTCCTCGCCGGGCACCAGCCGCAGCGAGATCGAGTTGATGCAGTACCGCTGGTCCGTCGGCGTCGGATACCCCTCGCCCTCGAAGACGTGCCCCAGGTGGGAGCCGCAGCGGGCGCAGCGGACCTCGGTACGCACCATGCCGTGCGAGCTGTCCGCCAGGAGTTCGACCGTGTCGGTGTCCTTGGGGTCGTAGAAGCTCGGCCAGCCGCAGTGCGACTCGAACTTCTCACGCGAGGTGAACAGCTCCGCGCCGCACGCCCGGCAGGAGTACACGCCCTGTTTCTTGGTATCGGTGTACTCACCGACGAACGCGGGCTCCGTGCCGGCCTGCCGCAGCACCGCGTACTCGGCGGGCGTCAGCTCCGCACGCCACTGTTCGTCCGGCTTCTCGATGTCGTACGCCATGGTGATCGGCCCCTCACTTCGCAGGTGTGACCAGCTACTACTGCACCGGGCGTGCCACGCTCGACAAGTGGGCCAGAATCTGCGGCCCGAGCTCCGTGACGTCGCCCGCTCCCATGGTGAGAACGAGATCACCGGGCTTCGCCATTCCCGCGATCACCTCGGGGACGGCGGCCTTGTCCGAGACGGCGGTCACGTCGGCGCCGGCCACCCGCGCGGCGGAGACGATCAGTTCGCTGGTGATGCCGGGGATGGGGTCCTCGCGAGCCGGATAGATGTCGAGCACGACCGCGGCGTCAGCGAGTGCCAGGGCCTGGCCCATCTCGGTGCCGAGCTCCTGGGTGCGGGAGAACAGGTGCGGCTGGAAGACGACGATGATCCGCGCGTCGTCCGCCGCGCCCCTGATGGCGTCCAGGTCGGCGGTCATCTCGCTGGGGTGGTGCGCGTAGGAGTCGATGACCTGCACACCGGCCTCCTCGCCCAGGAGCTGCAGACGACGCTTGACACCGGTGTAGGTGGCGAGCGCAGGGGCGAGCTCGGCGGCCGGGACGCCCAGGGCCACGCCTGCGGTGAGGGCGGCGACGGCGTTGTGCGCGTAGTGCCGTCCGGGGACGGAGACGGTGAAGGTGAGTTCCGTCCCGTCGATCAGCACGGTGACCTCGCTGCGCAGACCCTGTGGCACGACGGCCAGAATGCGCACGTCGGCGTCGGCGGACTCACCGTAGGTGGTGACCTGGACACCGCTGGGCAGGCGGCGGGTGAGCTCCCGCGCACCCGCGTGGTCCGCGGAGATCACCAGCGTGCCGCCCTCGGTGATGCGGCCCGCGAAGATCTCGAAGGATTCGTGGATCTCGTCGATCGACGCGTAGTTCGCGTGGTGGTCGAGCTCCACGTTCAGGATGACGGCGACCTCAGGCGCGTACTTGTGGAAGCTGCGGTCGCTTTCGTCCGCCTCGGCGACGAAGATCGTGCCCTGGCCGTGGTGGGCGTTGGAACCCGGCAGGTCCAGGTCGCCGCCGATGGCGTACGACGGGTCGAGACCGAGCCACGACAGGGAGACGGCCAGCATCGAGGTGGTCGTCGTCTTGCCGTGGGTGCCCGCGACCGCCAGCGGACGAAAGCCCACCATCAGCGCGGCGAGCGCGTCGGAGCGGTGTACGACGGGGATGCCGAGCTCGGCGGCGCGGATCAGTTCCGGGTTGTCGTCGCGGATGGCGGAGGAGACGACCACGCTGGTGGCTTCGGCGGCGAGGTGTCCTGCGGCGTGCTCGATGTGCACCTGCACGCCGAGCTGGCGCAGGGCGTGCACGGTGGCGGACTCCCTGGCATCGCTGCCCGCGACCCGCGCACCTCGCTGGGCCAGGATCTTCGCGATGCCCGACATCCCGGCGCCGCCGATGCCGATGAAGTGCGGTCGGGTCAGCGCGGCGGGAAGGCCGGGTGCCATGCGTGTGTCTCCCAGGTGCGTGGTGGCGTGCGGTGGTGCGGGGTGGCCGTTGAGGGCTCAGCCTGCCGGTACGGCGGCCGGGCGGCCCCAGCCTAAGCCCTGCCGCGCGATGGGCGGCGCTGCGCCCTGCCGTGGACGCCGAGGCGTCCCGGCGCGGCACCAGCAGCCCGTCCTGGCGCCGCGACAGGTGCCGTGCGCACCCGTACGCGCCCGTTCGCCCCGTCGCGGCATCCGGCACGCCGAGAACGCGTACCGGACGCCGCACGCCGCTCCTTGAGCCAGCCTGATCGGAACGGGAGACCTTAGGCCCGGGCGTGGGAGAAGAGCTTCAGGACCGGGACGCCGACCTTGTGGCGTGCCCGCGACGCCCAGTCGCGGTGGAAGAACTCCTCCACGTAGTGCGGATCGGTCAGCACGATCACCTCGTCTGCGTCCGTCTCCTCGACCAGTGACTTCACGGCGTCCAGCGGATGGTCCTCGACCAGTCGGCCGGTGGCGTCGCAACCTGCCGTGTGCAGGGCCGCGAGCGACACCTGTAGGGCCTGTTCCGCCTGGTCCGCCGCATCGTGGCCCTCTGGGACCTGGCGTTCGTGCGCCGCCTCGTCGAGCTCGCCCATGGCCACGTCGTCGATGGCTCTCAGCAACCGGTCGGCCTGATCGCCGCGCGGTTGCAGCAGGACGAAAAAGGAGACGCTCTCATCCCCGTGCAAGGTGGTGACGAATTCCACGTCGGCGGATGTCAGGGCCTTTTCGATCATCAGTACGCTTGTGAACACGACAGGCACCCCTCTCCTCCATGGGCCCGTCTCAGGCCCAGCGGAAACCATCCTGCCCCGTATTCGTACGTCCACGGTGGCATTCAGTGTGCCCGGCGAAGAGCAAACGGAATCTAATATTCCGGAGATTGTCGAGACGACTCATCGACAAAGGCACCGGGGAGAAGCGGTGGGAGAAGCGGTTCGGGCAGAACCTGTGGGGGACAAGGGACGGGACTCTTGTGATCGAAGGGGTCAGGCGGTCTCCACCGAGGTATCCACGGCATCCCGTGCGCGAGCGTGCGGCGTGGCGTCGGCCCGCCGGTAGCGCGTGAACAGGAATCCCTCTTCCTCCAGGACGGAGACCAGCCGGAAGCGGTCGGGCACCGGCAGCACGGGCCCGTGCGCGATGCGCTGCGCGTCGCCCGCGGTGAGCATGGGCGACAGGGTCAGGCAGAGCTCGTCGAGCGCACCGGCGGCCACGAACTGGCCGAGCAGCCGTGGCCCGCCCTCCAGCAGCTGCCGTGTGAGGCCGCGCTCGGCCAGCGCACGGACCACCCGCTGGGGTGCGACGCCCGCGCCCTCACCAGCGACCACTACCTCCACGCCCGCCTGCCGCGCGGCGGCCACCCGGTCCGCTGGCGCCCCGGCCCCGGTGATCAGCAGCGTCGGCACCACAGGCGCGGCGAACAGCGGAAGTGAGAAGTCGAGGTCCAGGCGGGCCGTGACCACGGCGATCACGGGCGCGGGCCCCTGTCCGGCGAGCGCCCGCCGGGCGGCGAAGTCCTCCCGTGCCCGGGCGGGCCGGTATCCCTCCTGGCGCACGGTCTCGGCGCCGACGACCACGACGTCCGCCAGCGCCCGCAGCGCACCGAAGATCCGCATGTCGGCGGCACAGGACAGCGGTTGAGAACGGCCGCCGTGCTGACCTGCGCCGTCCAGGCTGGAGACCATGTTGGCGCGCAGCCAGCCGCGGGACGCGACGGCGGCAGACGTGACAGAGGCGGCCGGTCCCGGCCCCGGTGCGGCACCGGCCTGGCCCGCGTCCGCACCCCGGTCAGAACCCACCCGCTGCTCCGGTTCCGGGTAGGCATACACCTCGGCAAGCTCGTCCAGTTCCGCTGCGCGGTCCCGCTCTGCCGCGCGGTTCGAGACCCCTGCCCGGTCCTGCCTCCCGGCGCCGCCCTCGACGACCGCGCGATCCAGTGCCCCCGCGTGCACCCCCGACCCGCCGGCGCGCACTGCCCCGGTACGCTCCCCCGCCGTTTCCTGCCCGCCATGAGCGCGCCCAGCGTCCTCCACCGCTCCCGGGCGCTCCGGCCCCGCGGTCCCCCGACGGCCCGTCCTGCCAGGTGTTTCTTCGGTCACAGGGAACAGTCGTCGCATGCCGTGCAGTCTCGCACGACCCCTACAGTGGGGAAGCGTGTCAAGCTCCACTGCCGCCCCCGGCCCACAGCCCGCCGCGGCCCCGCTGTCCCTGTGCGCCCGCAGGCCGGATGTTCCCGCGGAACACCTGGTCGCCGGGCTCGTGCCGCCGCCGCGCTTCGGCTCCGCCCGCTTCGCCGGCTACCTGCCGGACCCGAACCATCCCAGCCAGTCCGAGGCCGTCCGCGTACTGAGCGGCTTCGCGGCGGAGCTCGGCAGTGCGCCGGACACCGGGCGGGCCGGATGGCGCCGCTGGTTCGGCGCGCGCCAGGCGGCCACCGCCCCCGCGGGACCCCGTGGTGTGTACCTGGACGGCGGCTACGGCGTCGGCAAGACGCACCTGCTCGCCGCCCTGTGGCACGCCACCGCGGCGCCGCCCGAGGCCAAGGCCTTCGGCACCTTCGTCGAGCTGACGCACCTGGTCGGCGCGCTGGGCTTCCAGCAGACGGTACGGACGCTGAGCGGCCATCGGCTGCTGTGCATCGACGAGTTCGAACTCGACGATCCCGGCGACACCGTCCTCGTCTCGACCCTGCTCGGCAGGCTCGCCGACGCGGGCGTGGCGCTCGCCGCCACCTCGAACACGCTGCCCGGCAGGCTCGGCGAGGGCAGGTTCGCGGCGGCCGACTTCCTGCGCGAGATACAAGGCCTGGCGGCACGCTTTCGCACACTGCGCATAGACGGCGACGACTACCGTCACCGCGGTCTGCCCGCCGCCCCCGCGCCGTGCTCCGCCGACCAGGCGACCTGGGCCGCGTACACCACCACCGGGGCCTGCCTCGACGACTTCGCACAGCTCCTCACGCACCTCGCCCTGATCCACCCCAGCCGCTACGGCGCACTGGCCGACGGCGTCTCGGCGGTCTGCCTGACCGATGTACGGCCGGTGCCCGACCAGGCCACCGCACTGCGCCTCGTCGTCCTAGCCGACCGGCTGTACGACCGCGAGATACCCGTCGTCGCCTCGGGCGTGCCTCTCGACCGGCTTTTCGACGCGGAGATGCTCCAGGGCGGCTACCGGAAGAAGTACCGTCGCGCGATCTCCCGCCTCACCGCTCTGGCCAGGGACGGGCAGACACTCGTCGGAGTCGGCGCAGGCCGCACCGGATCCGCCTGAAGCTGACGGATCAACGCAGCACGCGGACCGGTGGACGCCGGCGCGAAAGACGGCGGCGAGCCGACCGGTCCGGGCCGAGGCGAGGACGTGATTGCGCCCGCGGCCCGGGGATGCGGAGGATGGGCGCGAGCGGGACCGACGACGAGGAGGGCGGGCGCATGAGCGACGAATACTGCGGCGGAACGAGTACCGGGGCGGGACTGGGCGCGGGTGCCGGGGTGACGGGCATCGACGGCGCAAAGGCCCTCGGCACGGTTGGCGGTGCTGCCGCGGAGCCGTTCGCCGCGTGTGTGCTGTGCCGGGAACCGAGCGAGTACCCGGAGTCGTACCGCGGGATCACGCTGTGTCCCGTGTGCCAGTGGCAGGAGGCGCAGCGGACGGCGTGCTCCGGATGAGGGACGGCGTTCGGACCGGGTGAGCCGGCCGCATCCGCGAACGAGGACGTACTCAGGGCCCGCGCGACGGCCGGTGTCAGTCCCGCCGTGCGGTGAGCGCGCAGGCCAGGGCCGTGGCCGCCGCGGCGATGAGGACACCCGCGGCGCACGGCAGCAGCGGGGCGCGGACCGAGCCGTCCTGTGAACCGGTGACGAGGTCGGTAAGGGCCGCCCGTGCCGGAGAGCCGGACAGCACCAGTGCCAGGAAGACGGCGAGGACCAGCGCGGGGACGGCACGGCCCGGTGTGTGCAGCAGCGGTCGGCTGGTGATCGCTCCGACGGCCGTGCCGAGCAGCACGCACGCCAGCATCCCGAGCAGCCCGGCGCCTCCGGCGGACAACCGCGGCACCGGCACCTGGTGGTCACTGCTCGCGGGGTCGCTGATCATCGTGATGAACAAGGTGGCCACGGTGCCGAGCGCCACCGGCACGAGGAACGCGGCCAGCAGCGCGGCGAGGTGCGCCCGTGCGGGGCCGGCGGGCGCGGCCACGCAGTGGCGCGCCGCGGACGGTTCGTTGGTGACGCAGATGCGCACCAACCAGGCCGTCACGGGCAGCAGGCAGGCCGCCGCGTATCCCAGGCTGTCCAGCACAGGCTGGCCTGGCCCGACCCCCACGCCGAGGAACACGGCGTACAGGACGACCGGCGCCAGCCAGCGCTGCGAACGCAGCAGCAGTGCGAGGTGGTAGCGGAGCAGGGTGATCATCGGTGGGTCGTGTCTCCGTCCACGGAGGCGGAGTCGGAGGCGGGGGCGAAGGTGGCCGGTGTGGCGGGCACCGTCACAGCCCGGTCCTCGTCGTGCGCGCGAGGGCCCGCACTGATGCCGTTCCGGGTCGCGGCGTGTGTCACACAGACCACGTGCCACGGCGGATGCGCCGTCAGCAGGCCGCGCAGAACGGCGTCCGAGTCGGCGGCGGACACGGTCAGACGGAAGGTTCCCGCTGGTGTGCGGGTGACGGTTACGGGGTGCGGCCCGGTGGGCGGCTTGTGGGCGCGGTCTGCGGTGCGGTGGTCTTCGGACGGCTCGAAAGCGGGCCGGTCCTGTTGCCACGGGCCCGTTGTCTCGATGACGACGACCCGGCCCACCGACGCCTGGGCCGAGGTCCGGCGCACGGTCCCGTCCGCCACGGTGTACGCCGCGTCGCCGGCTCCGGCGAGGCGGCGCGGGTCGTGGTCGACGAAGACGACGGCGCCGCCCGCCGCCGTACGCTCCAAAACGGCGCTGTCCAGTTCGGTGCGGGCCGCCGCGTCAAGGCCGGTCCAGGCCTCGTCGAGGAGGAGCAGGTCGGGCGCGGCGAGCAGGGCCTGCGTGACGGCGACCTTCTGGCTGGTGCCCTTGGACAGTTCGGACAACGGCGTACGCAGGTGCTGGGCGGCACCGAACCGCTCCAGCCACTCGCGGGCACCGCGCTCGGCCGCGGCGCGCGGCAGGCCGTGGACGCGGCCGAGGTGTGTCAGATATCCGATGGCGGTGAACGGCAACCGGGCCGGGAAGCGCTCGGGAACATAGGCGGTACGGGGTCGCCCGGCGACCCGGCCCTCGCTCGGCGCGTCGATGCCCGCGAGCAGCCGCAGCAACGTCGACTTGCCGCTCCCGTTCACCCCGTCCACCCGCCACAGCGCCCCGCCCGGCACCTCCAGATCGACACCGCGCAGCACCCAGGGACCACGGAGCCCATAGCGCCGTCCGACTCCCGTCAGCCGTATGCGTATGCCGTCGTGCCCACTCTGATCACTCCGGCGCCCGGCGCGATCGCGCTTCATCCGGCCCATCCTGGCGTCCCGGACGAACGGTGCCAAGCGGCAGCGTGGGGACACGCCGCCAGGACACCGCCACGCTCCTGGCAGACTGAACGTGTGACCAGCGAGGACCGCGAGCAGATCGAGAACGCCACGAACGCAGACGATGAGAGCGGCGCCCACGACAGTGGCCCGTTCTCGTCGCCGGACGGGACGCGCAAAGCGCGCGACGAGGTGCCGCAGTTCGTGCTGCCGCTGGTCGTACGCATCGAGCGGGCCGCTCCCCCGACGCGAACGGACGCGTTGGAGACCGCGGCCCGGGCGGTGCTGGCGATACTCGGCGACCCGCGGTCGCAGGGCGAGGGCCCCTGGGCGCGGGCGATGCACCACTGGCAGGACGGACGGATCCGCAAGGTGGTGCGGCGCGCCCGCGGCGCCGAGTGGCGGCGCGCCCAGGCGCTGGACGGCATCACGGTCACCGGCACCTCGGCCGAGGTACGGGTCTTCCCGCCGGTACCGCTGGACGGCTGGCCGAAGGAGCTGGCCAAGCTCCAGGTCTCGGGCACGCAGCTGGACGATCCGGAGCCACTCGCGGACACCGACGCCAAGGCACCCGTGCTGTGGATAAGTCCGCATGTCGATATGACGGCGGGAAAGTCCATGGCGCAGGCCGGCCACGGCGCCCAACTCGCCTGGTGGGACCTGACCGATACGGAGCGCAGCGCCTGGCGGGAGGCCGGTTTCCCGCTCTCCGTGCGCACCGCTGACCCGGCCCACTGGCACACCCTCACCACCACCAGCGGGGTTCCGGTGGTCCATGACGCGGGCTTCACCGAGATCGCCCCCGGGGACACGGTCGCCGTGGAAGGACACCACCGGGTGGGCGGTCTGCCGCAGGGACACAGGGCGTGACTCCGCAGTGAGCGGGGCGACGCCGCTCACCCGGTCTGGCCCGTTCGAAGCTCAAATGTTCCTCTGAACGTCCTCGCCGCCGATTCGGCGTCCCGCACGCTGGTCATGACACGGGCACGGCACCGAGCGCGCCGGTGTGCCGCAAAGCGCCGTTTCGAGGCCGGCGGCACGGGCGCGGCGGAGGAGGGGGACGACGGGGACATGGAACATCTGGGGACCGGGATCAGCTGGCGGCCGGAGATCGCCGAAGCGGTGGAGTCGATGCCGGGCATCGACTGGGTGGAGGCCGTGGCGGAGAACCTCTGCCCCGACCACCTTCCCGGCTCTCTGCTGCGGCTTCGCGAGCGCGGCGTCACCGTCGTGCCGCACGGGGTCGGTCTCGGACTCGGCGACGCCCAGCGGCCGTCGGCGCGGCGGCTCGCGGACCTGGCGGCGCGTGCCGAGACGCTGGCGGCGCCGCTGGTCACCGAGCACATCGCCTTCGTACGCGCGGGCGGCGAACTCACCGCGTCGGCGCAGCTGGAGGCCGGCCATCTGCTGCCGGTGCCCCGCACCCGCGACGCGCTGGACATCCTCTGCGAGAACATCCGGATCGCTCAGGACGCCCTGCCGGTGCCGCTCGCCGTGGAGAACATCGCGGCGCTCATCTCCTGGCCCGACGAGGAGATGACGGAAGGACAGTTCCTGTACGACCTGGTGGCGCGGACCGGCGTACGCCTGCTGATCGACGTGGCCAATCTGCACACCAATCACGTGAACCGCGGCGAAGACCCGTCGAAGGCGCTGGACGACCTGCCCGTGGAGGCCATCGCCTATGTCCATGTGGCGGGCGGTTACGCACGCAACGGCGTCTGGCACGACAGCCACGCCCACCCGGTCGCCCGCCAGGTCCTGGACATCCTCGCCGACCTGGCGTCCCGGGTCGCCCCGCCAGGCGTCCTGCTGGAGCGCGACGAGAACTTCCCGGCCCCGGCCGTACTGGAGGCGGAGCTCCAGGCGATACGGGAGACGGTGGCGGGAGCGCGGGCGCGGGCGCGGACAGGAGCGGGTGCGGGTGCGGAGCTGCCGGAAGCCACCGAAGCCGTCGAAGCACCGGCAGCCATCCCGGTACCGCGTGCCGCCGCGGACGCCGAATCCGCTCGTCAACGCCTCGGCCTGGCGCAGGCCGCCCTGTTGTCCTCGCTCGTCGCCGGGACGCCGGTACCCGAAGGGTTCGACCGAGTGCGGCTCGCGGTGCAGAGCCGGGCACTGACCCGCAAACGGGCGGACGTCGTGGCGAAGATCGCGCCCGAACTGCCGCAGATCCTCGGCGGCGGCTACCGCACCGCCTTCTTCTCGTACGCCCGGGCTCGGCCGCTGACCGGCGGCTACCGCCGCGACGCGCTCGACTTCGCCGAGCATCTGCTGCGCACAGAACACGCCGCGGACTCCGGCGTCCGGCGTCGGCTGATGGCCTGGTGGCTGGACCACTCGGGCCCGAAGCCGCCGTCGGGACGGCCCGTCGCACGGCTGGTACGGGCCGCGCGGGTGGCCTTGCAGCGCGTGTGACGGCATGCCTTCTTGCAGGAGCGGACGAGTGACGCGCTTGCCGGCGTGACTGCCTGCGGCTCTCCTACCGCAGGCACAACGGACCACCGACGCCCCGTCTCAGAGACCGGCCGAGCCTCGAAACAGGATTCCCCAGGGCCGAACAGGCGGACCCGGCCACCGCCTCCGCCGACACGACCCCTCGTTGCTGTACTTCGCCGACATCATGCCGAAAAATCCCTACATTCATATATTCCTATCTGGCCCGGATCGCAGGCACGCAGGCACGCAGGCACCCAGACGACAGCGACGGGAACGACGGGAGCGTCATGAGAGCAGTCGCAACTGCCCTGTTGGGGAGTGCCGGAGCGATGCTCGCGACGGCCGCGCTCACCATCTCCGCCGGCAGTGACCCCGCTGCTGCCCGTCCCGCTTCCCGATCCACTCCCGCCGCATCGGCCGCCAGGACGACAGCCGCCGGAAAGACAACCGCCAAAAAGACACCGGAGATGCGCGGCACCGCGGTCGCCGCCGCGCGCGCCAGCGCCGCGGGCATCCGTTGGGGCGCCTGCACCGCGCGGTACCACCTGGCCGGGCTGGACCCGCCGGTCCAGTGCGGCACCGTCACCGTGCCGCTCGACTACGCCCACCCCGGCGGCAAGCAGATCACCCTGACGGTCACCCGCCGCCCGGCGACCGACTCGGCCGCCCACAGGACAACCAGCCGCGGTGCCGCCCGGCAGGGCGCCCTCGTCTTCAGCCCGGGCGATCCCGGAGCCACCGGTGTCTACGTCCCGCTGATCCCGGACCTGTCCTCCTACTGGAAGCCCCTCGCCGCCGCGTACGACCTCGTCGGCTACGCGCCGCGCGGCATCGGCCGTCCTGCGCCGCTGTCCTGCCAGGACCCGGCACGCTCCGTCGCAACGCCCACGCAGGCGCCGCGGCGGCCCTCGGCGGCGTACCAGAGGCAGCGCCGTGCGCAGGCGAAGGCGTACGCCGAGGGGTGTGCCCGGCGCGGCGGAGCTGCGCTGCGGCACTACACGACAGCGGACAACGCCCGCGATCTGGACGTGCTCCGTGCGGCGCTCGGCGAACGGCGACTGACCTTCATGGGCGCCTCGTACGGTGCCTACGTCGGCGCCGTCTACGCCACGTTCTTCCCGTCGCACGTCCGCCGCATGGTGTTCGACTCACCGCCCGATCCGGCGCCCGGCGCTCTCGGATACCGCACCGTGCTCGCCCAGTCGAGAGCCCTTCAGCGCCGCTGGACGGACTTCGGGGCCTGGGTCGCCGCGCACGACGGCACGTACCACCTGGGCGGCACGGCCGCGCAGGTGGAACGCGCTTACGAGAAGGTGCGGGCCGCGCTCGCCCGCAGGCCCGCGGGCGGCACGGTGGGCCCGGGCCAGCTTCAGGCGGCCTTCCTGAAGGCGGCGTACTACGACGACTACTGGCCGGTGCGGGCCGCCGCCCTGGCCGCGTATCTCGGCGGCGACCCTCAGCCGCTGACACGGCAGGCGGAGCCGGTCGGCGCGGCGGCCGTGGAGCTGGAGAACGACCAGGCAGTGGACACGGCCGTGGCGTGCAATGACGCGCCCTGGCCCACCGACTGGCGCACCTGGGCGCGCGACGCCACCCGTCTCGCCCGGGTGGCGCCCTTCGCGACCTGGGCCAACGTCCGGACCCACCTACCGTGCGCCTACTGGCGCACACCCCGTCAGCCGCCCGTCAACGTACGGTCCCGGGCCGGGGCGCTGCCGCCGACGCTGGTCCTGGCTGCCGAGCGGGACGGGGTCACGCCGTACGCGGGGGCGCGGGAGCTGCACGGCAGACTCGCGGGCTCCGTGCTGGTGACGGAGCGGGGCGCGGGTCTGCACATCATCGGAGGCGGCCCCGACGACTGCGTCAACGCCCACCTGCGGAGGTATCTGCTCACCGGGCGGCCACCGGCGCGGGACGCCGACTGCGCACCGCATCCGGCGCCGAAACCACTCTCTCGCTCGGCACCGTCTCACCCCGCGCGGCCCGCGCGCGACGGCCCGGTCCCGCGACGCCCTGAACGCCCGAACCGGCCCGCCAGCGTCAGGCGAGCCCCGCCACGAGCTCGGCCACCGGCTTGCGGCGCCCGGTGAAGAAGGGCACCTCCTCACGCACATGCCTGCGCGTCTCGGAGCCGCGCAGATGACGCATCAGGTCGACGATGCGGTGCAGTTCGTCGGCCTCGAAGGCGAGGATCCACTCGTAGTCGCCGAGTGAGAACGAGGCGACGGTGTTGGCGCGCACGTCCGGGAAGCCGCGGGCCATCTTGCCGTGGTCGGCGAGCAGGGCGCGGCGCTCGTCGTCGGGCAGCAGATACCAGTCGTAGGAGCGCACGAACGGATAGACGCTGACGTAGTCGCGGGCGTGCTCGTCGGCGAGGAAGGCCGGGACGTGCGAGCGGTTGAACTCGGCGGGGCGGTGCAGGGCCATGTTCGACCACACCGGCTCCAGGGCGCGGCCGAGGCGGGTGCGGCGGAAGAGGTTGTACGCCTTCTGGAGCTGGTCGGAGGTCTCCGCGTGCCACCAGATCATGAGGTCGGCGTCGGCCCGCAGTCCTGACACATCATACGTGCCGCGGACCGTGACGTCCTCCGCGGCGAGCTGGTCGAACAGCTCCTGGACCTCGGCCGCATACCCGGCGCGCTCGTCGGGGAGCGGCTCGCGCAGCCGGAAGACGGACCACAGGGTGTAACGGACGATCTCGTTCAGATCCTTGGCCCTTTTACCGGCGTTCGGCGTGCGCTCGGGGGCGTGGGGCTCTGGGGCATCGGGAGCAGCAGCTCATGAGGCTATCGTCCCGCGCCGCTGTGCGGACTCTGCACCGGGTTCCTGGCGAGTTGGCCGGTGCCGCGGTCGTCTGGGACCAGTTGGTCCACGGCCGCGCGGGCACTGGCGATGCACGCCGGGATGCCCACGCCGTCGTAGGCCGCGCCGCACACCACGAGGCCGGGCAGCTTGGCCAGGTGCTCGCGGATCCGGGCCACCCGCGCGAGATGGCCCACCGGGTACTGCGGCAGCCCCTGGTGCCAGCGGGTGACCACGGACGCGACGGGCGCGGCGGCGAGTCCGGTCGCCGCGCCGAGGTCCCGCCGGGAGATGTCGGCCAGCTCCTCGTCCGTGCGCTGGAGTACTGCCTCGTCGCCGTGGCGGCCCACGGAGGTGCGCAGGACCAGCAGGCCGGGGTCCTCGTCGGCGACCCAGGCCCATTTGTGTGCGGAGAAAGTGGCCGCCTTGATGGTGTGCCCGTCGACGGGCGGCACGAGGAAGCCACTGCCCTCCAGGAGGGTGACCTGGTCACGGCGGTAGGCGAGGGTGATCAGCGCCATGGAGGCGTACTCGACGGTGCCCAGCTCGCCGGCCGCGGCGGGCGATTCGGCAGCCAGCAGGCGGGCGGCGGCCGGCGCGGGCAGCGCGAGGACGACCGCGTCGGCGTCGATGGTCATGCCGTCGACCGCGCCGGCGCTCGGGGCAGGCCCGGGCGTTCGCAGGTGCGGCAGGCCGTCACCGCCGGTGAGGGTGATCCGCCAGCGCGCGGCGCCGGGGCGAGTGGCGCCACCGGCCGCCGGGGTGCCTTCCGTGCCGCCCCGGGACACCGCCGGTATGCGGCGCAGGCCGGTCACGGGCGCACCTGTGACGATCTCGCCGCCGCGGGCCTGTACCGCCTTCGCCACCGCCAGGGGCAGCTGTCCGATGCCGCCCTCGATGCCCATGAAGACGGGCCCGGTCTGCTGCCGCCCGGCGGCAACGCGCTGGATGGCCCGCACGCCTTCGGTGAGCGAGGTGTGGGTGCGGGCGACATCGAAGAGCTGCGGCACGGCGGCACGCATCGAGATGCGGTACGCGTCCCCCGCGTACACGCCGCCGAGCAGGGGCTCCACCAGACGGTCGACGACCTCGCGGCCGAGCCTGCGGGCGACGAACTCGCCGACCGCCACGTCATCGCCGATCTCGGTGCGCGGCAGACTGCCGTCCTGCTCGATACGGCGCAGCCCCTCCTCGGAGAGAACTCCGGCGAGCGCCGCCGCATCGCCCGGCACGCCCATGACATGCCCCTTCGGCATGGGGCGCAGGACGCCGCGCGTCCAGAGCGAGGCGGTGGCCGTGGCGGGCTGCTGGAGCTGCTCGCCGAGGCCTGTCTCGCGGGCGAGCGCGACGGCCTCGGGACGGCGGGCGAGCATCGACTCGGCGCCGAGGTCTACCCGCACGCCCGCGATCTCGCCGGTGAGCAGCTTGCCGCCGAGCCGGGGCGATGCTTCCAGGACGGTCACTGCCATGCCTTCGCCGAGCAGGTGGTAGGCGGCGGCCAGGCCGGTGATGCCGCCCCCGATCACGACGACATGCCCGCCGGCCGTACCCGCACCGCTGTTCTCTCCACGCATGCCCCCACTGTCTCAGACCCGCCCACTCCGCCTCCCGGGCCTGTGGGTATCTCCCATTCCGTTTGAGCTGACGGCCCGTCGCCGCGGTCGGCCGACGCGCTGTGCGGCGGCGCCCGAGCCGTGCGGCCGACGCCGGCCGAGTCCTGACCGTGACCGCATCGGGACCAGCCGTCGACATCGCGCAGCCGACCCTCGGCGTCGTAGGAGCGTTCCGCACCACGATTCCTCGGGGGTATACCGATATGCATATATTCCGCGGACAGCCGCCGCATACCGCCTCGGCCGGCCGACCGGCCCGTGCCCGCCGCCCGTTGTCTTCCTTCGGGCGCTCCGGCACCGCACTCGGCGCCGTCCTGCTCACCGCCTCGCTCGCGCTCGTCGGATGCGGTTCCGCCGGAAAGTCCGGCGACGAGTCGGCCGCGGGGCGCGACCCGGCACATCAGCCCGTCGATGCCGGGACCACCGCGGGGACATCAGGTTCGGGCTCCGACGCCGGTTCCGACACCGCGGACTCCAGCGGCGCGGGCGCCGGCAAGACCGGCTCCAGCGCGTCCAAGCGCAGCGGTTCCACACAGCTCACCGGCGTCCACATCGTCCGTACCGCCTCACTCGCCGTGCAGGTGAAGGACGTGCCGAAGGCGATCGACAAGGCGCGCTCGGCCGCCGAGGACGCGGGCGGCATCGTCGGCGACGAGACGACGGACCGGGACGGCGACGGATATGACCGTTCCGAGCTCGTGCTGCGGGTTCCGCAGGAGCGCTACGAGGACGTGCTCGACGCCCTCGCGGGCACCGGCAAGCTCATCTCCCGCACGGTCAAGGCGGAGGACGTCACCGACCAGGTGGTGGATGTCGACAGCCGCGTCAAATCGCAGCGGGCCAGCGTGGACCGGGTCCGCAAACTGATGGACCAGGCCACGGACCTCAGCGACGTGGTGTCGCTGGAAGGCGAGCTGAGCACCCGCGAGGCCGACCTCGAATCCCTGCTGGCCCAGCAGGCCTCGCTGAAGGACCGGACGAGCCTGGCCACCATCACGCTCTCCCTGACCGAGTCCACGGACAAGGAAGCCGGCGGCAAGGCGCACGACGGCACGGGCTTCCTGGACGCGCTCTCCGACGGCTGGCACGGCCTGCGCACCCTGCTGAGCTGGATCGCGATCGCGGTCGGCGCATGCCTGCCGTTCGCGGTACCGCTGGGGCTGTTGCTGGTCGGCTGGCTGCGGGTGGTCCGGCCGCGCCGGGCCGCTCGCCGACTGCGCCTGTCGGGTGCGGGACTTGCGCTCTCACAGGCGGCGCACGGCACCGGGATACCGGGCAAGGAGCAGCAGCCCGGCGAGCCTTTGGCCGGGCAGCCGGGCAGCGGCAGCGAGGGCGGGCAGCCGCCCGGGGAGGGCGATGGCACCACCGTCACCCCGTAGGCCACGACCTGGCAGGCGAACGACGGCCCCGTAGCGTGGGCCCATGAGCGCTTCGCAGCAGCCACAGCGTCTTGTCGTCATCGGCGGCGACGCGGCGGGCATGTCCGCCGCGTCGCAGGCACGCCGGCTCATGGGTCCCGACGAGCTGAAGATCGTCGCCTTCGAACGGGGCCGCCACACGTCGTACTCCGCGTGCGGGATCCCGTACTGGGTGGGCGGCGACGGTCGACGGGCCCGACGCGCTGATCGCCCGGTCACCCGAGGAGCACCGCGCCCGGGGCATCGAGGTGCGCACCCGCACCGAGGTGACCGCCATCGACGTGCCCGGCAGCCGGGTCCGCAGCCGCGACCTGGAATCGGGCACCGAGACCTGGACGCCCTACGACAAACTGGTGATCGGCACCGGTGCCCGTCCCGTCCGCCCGCCGCTGCCCGGTATGGACGCACCCGGGGTGCACGGGGTGCAGACCCTGGACGACGGGCAGGCGCTGCTCGACACCCTGCGCGTCGCGCCGGGCCGCCACGCGGTGGTCGTGGGCGCCGGATACATCGGCCTGGAGATGGCCGAGGCCTTGCTGCAGCGCGGCTACGAGGTGACCGTGGTGAACCGCAGCGGCGCCCCCATGTCGACCCTGGACCCGGACATGGGCCGCCTGGTGCACGAGGTGATGGTCGGCATGGGCATCCGTGTGGTGAACGACGCGGCGGTCACCGGGATCCTCACCGGCGGCGACGGCCGGGCCCGGGCCGTGGTCACCGAGCATGTCGAGTACCCGGCGGATGTGGTGATCCTCGGCATCGGCGTCCGCCCCGAGACCTCGCTCGCGCACGCGGCGGGCCTGCCGCTGGGCGCGCACGGCGGACTGCTGACGGATCTGTCGATGCGGGTGCGCGGGTACGACAACATCTGGGCGGGCGGCGACTGCGTGGAGGTGCTCGACCTGATCACGGGCCAGGAGCGGCACATCGCCCTGGGCACCCATGCCAACAAGCACGGCCAGGTCATCGGCACGAACGTGGCCGGTGGTTACGCGACGTTCCCCGGTGTCGTCGGTACGGCCGTCAGCAAGGTGTGCGACCTGGAGATCGCCAGGACCGGGCTGCGTGAAAAGGACGCCCGGTCGACGGGCCGGCAGTTCGTGACGGCCACCATCGAGTCGACGAGCCGCGCCGGGTACTACCCGGGTGCGGGCAGCATGACGGTGAAGATGCTCGCCGAACGCCGCACCGGGCGGCTGCTCGGTGTCCAGATCGTCGGCCACGAGGGCGCGGCGAAGCGCGTGGACATCGCGGCGGTGGCTCTCACCACGGGCCTGACGGTCGAGCAGATGACCGCCCTGGACCTCGGTTACGCCCCGCCGTTCTCTCCGGTGTGGGATCCGGTGCTGGTGGCGGCGCGGAAGGCGGCGCGTGCGGTGCGCGAGAACGACGCGTGAGCCGCACGGGCGGCCTCCGGAGTGCCGGCCACGGCGATCCCGGGCAGCTCGCACCGCTTTGCCGCAGGCGTCTCGCACCGCTTCGAAGCAGGCCGGCCCGCGGCGTCCTGAGGGCTTCCGTCCGTGCGTTACTTCGCCGTGCTGGTGTGGACGAAATCCACCAGCCGGGTCAGCGCGTCGGGGTCGGTCGTCGGCAGCACGCCGTGCCCGAGGTTGAAGATGTGCCCCTCAAGCCCGTGCGCGGCCTCAAGGACCTCCGCGGCCTTCTCCCGGACCGCCGCCTCGGGAGCGAAGAGCACGGCGGGGTCGAGGTTGCCCTGGAGCGCCTTGCCGGGGCCCACGCGCCGCGCCGCCTCGCCAGCGGCACGCGCCAGTCGACGCCGACGACGTCCGCGCCCGCCTCACCGAGCAGGCCGAGCAGTTCGCCGGTGCCGACACCGAAGTGGATACGCGGCACGCCGTAGCCGGCGACCGCGTCGAAGACCTTCACCGAGGCGGGCATGACCGAGCGCCGGTAGTCGGCTGGGCGCCAGGGCGCCCACCCACGAGTCGAAGAGCTGCACCGCCGAGGCGCCCGCCTCGATCTGCACCTTCAGGAAGGCCGCGGTGATCTCCGCGAGGCGGTCGAGCAGATCGGCCCAGAGCTGCGGGTCCCCGTACATGAGGGCCTTGGTCCGCTCGTGGTTACGGGACGGGCCGCCCTCGACCAGGTAGCTGGCCAAGGTGAAGGGCGCGCCCGCGAAGCCGATGAGCGGAGTGCCGCCCAGCTCCGCGGTGAGCAGGCCCATGGCCTCGGTGACGTAGGAGACGTCGTCGGGTGTCAGGTCGCGCAGCCGCGCCAGGTCGGCCCGGGTGCGGATCGGGTCGTCCACGACAGGACCGACGCCCGGCTTGATGTCGAGGTCGATACCGATGGCCTTGAGCGGGACGACGATGTCGCTGAAGTAGACCGCGGCGTCCACACCGTGCCGCCGTACCGGCTGCAGGGTGATCTCGGTGACCAGATCGGGGCGCGTGCAGGAATCCAGCATGGCGATGCCCTCGCGCACCTTGTGGTACTCGGGCAGTGAGCGCCCGGCCTGCCGCATGAACCACACCGGCGTGTGCGGCACGGGCTCACGGCGGCACGCCTTCAGGAACGCCGACTCCTTGAGAGCTCCCCCGGGGACGGTGCCCCGGGCCTTTCCCGAGCCCGAGTCCAGGACGTCGCGGACGGGGTGCGCAGCAGTCGGCTGCCGGTCCGGAGCAGGGGCGTCGCCCGCTCGGACCGAATGGCGGGTTCGGGGCATGTCGTCGGCACTCACGCGGCAAAGTCTCGCACGGCCGGCGAACGCGATCCGGACAGCCCTCGCCCTGCCGGGTGTCTCTCCCCGCGCCGAGGCCCGCTTCCCCTTAATCTTCCCCGCATGGCTGCGGCTCAGGGACGACTGTCGGACGGCACTGGCAACGCGAACGGGACGGACAACGGCACGGATCAGACCCCGCAGGATGCGGCGGATCAGACCCCGCCGTGCTTCCGCACGGCCGTCGACGGACTGCTGTCCGCACGGCTGCGCCCCGACATCGCCATCGAACCGGTGCGCCCGCCGCGGCGGCTCGCCCCGTATGCGTACGCCCTGGAGGCCACCGTCGTCGACGAAAGCGACGACGAGGACCTGGCGGACGGGCGGCTGGTGCTGCTGCACGATCCGGACGGGCACGAGGCCTGGCAGGGAGCCTTCCGGCTCGTCACGCTGGTCCGGGCCGAACTGGAACCGGAGATGGCGGCCGACCCGCTGCTGCCCGAGGTGTGCTGGTCCTGGCTGACCGGCGCGCTGCAGGCCCGCGGTGCTGTCCTGCGGCGAGCCGAGCGGCACGGTCACCCGCGCGAGCTCGCACTACTTCGGCGGGCTCGCGGAGCGCCCGGCCGACGACCCAGATCGAGATCCGCGCGTCCTGGACCCCGCGCGAAGGCCCGGATGCGGCACCGGACACACGCGGCCCACCTGGCGGCCTGGTGCGATCTGCTCTGCCAGTTCGCCGGACTGCCGCCGGCCTCGCCGGGGACCGTCGGTGGTGTCGCTGCCGCAGCGCAGAGGGCCTCGGCCCGCTTAGGAGCGCACTGAGATCTGGGCCGGGCTCCCCGGCGTCCGGCATGCACATGCCAGGACTCAGAGCTCACACTCGCGGCCGGTCCAGGGCGCGCCACCACAGCCCCGACACCGAGGCCCGGTTCACGCTCCTCCTGGCGAGCCCCTTGCAGCCCTCCTGCGGCCCTCCTGGGCCCTCGCAAGGGGGCAAGGGCCCCCAAGGGCGTCGCGCCGGGCCAACGGCCCCAGACGCAGCCCCACAGCAGCTTTCCCAAGCACTCACCAGGGCACGCCCGCAGGACCGCCGCCCCGCTCCCCACCCGAAGCCCGCACGGCCCGCCGCCGCCACCAGCTCGCCCTCTTCGACAGGCGCGGGAGACCGCGGTGCGCGAAGGAGATCCGCGGACGACTGCGGATGACTACGGACGGCTACGGACCGCGCTCAGCGTCTCCGGATCACCGATGGCTGGAAATCGACACCGACGCCACATCGTGCACGGATCCGCGCACTTTTGAGCTCGTATCGACCCGGTTCGATCCTGGATGATCGATCGCGTGTCCGAATCGCCCGAATTGTTACTCACCAAATCGTGATCATTCCCTAAAGGCGGACGGTTGGCTGCCGAAGAAGACTGTGACCTTCAAAGCACGGTTCCCCCCGGTCCTTCCCCGAGCCGGCCCCGTCCCGCACCCCAGGAGGCCCGGTGTCCGTTCTCCTCGAGCAGCCCACAAGCCTGGTCGCCTACCGCCCGAACAAGCCGACGGCCATGGTCGTCGTGGCCGACCCCCGCGTCCGCTCCACCGTCACCCGCCACCTGTGGGCGCTCGGAGTGCGCGACGTGATCGAGGCGTCGTCCATCGCGGAGGCCCGTCCCCGGGTCGGCAACCCGCGCGACATCTGTGTCGCCGACGTCCACCTGCCCGACGGCTCCGGCCTGACCCTGCTGTCCGAGACCCGGGCCGCAGGCTGGCCCAACGGCCTGGCCCTGTCCGCCGCCGACGACATCGGCGCGGTGCGCAACGCCCTGGCCGGCGGCGTGAAGGGCTATGTCGTCACCGGCACCCGCAACAACCTCGGGCGTGCCCCGGCCGCCCCGGCGCCGCCCCGCATCGGCGCCGCCGCGGCCCGCATGCAGCGCCGCCCCCCGGGCGCCCCGGGCCACCCGGGCGGCTACCGCGAGCTGTCCGGCCGCGAGGTCGAGGTGCTGCGGCTGGTCGCGGAGGGCCAGTCGAACAAGGCCATCGGCGTCTCCATGGGGCTGTCCGCGCTGACCGTCAAGAGCCACCTGGCCCGGATCGCCCGCAAGCTCGGCACCGGCGACCGGGCCGGCATGGTCGCGGTGGCCCTGCGCACCGGCATCATCCACTGACCCGCCCGCCCGCTACCTCCCGCCACGCTCGGCGGGACGCTTCGCGCACCGGACGCCCGCCGTCTCGGCCCACCGTCCCCGAGCGAGCCCGCCGCCCGCCGACCGAGCGCTCCGCACACGGAACGTTACCGTCGGCGGGCGGCGCGCATCGCACGGATACCCTTGACAGGTGACCGACGCCCGAGAGACCGCAGCAGACAGTCCCCTGCACACCACCCGGGCAGCGCAGCCGCGCGCGGACCGACGGTCGCACCGGCGCCGGTCCCGCTGCTGGAGCCCGCGCGAGGGCATCCCGCCGGTGACCGCCGACGCCGGAGCGCCCTCGCCGAGGTCGTCGCGGCCTTCGCCGCGGGCTCCGGTCCGGTCGCCGTCGACGCCGAGCGCGCCTCCGGCTACCGCTACGGGCAGCGGGCCTACCTGGTCCAGCTGCGCCGCGCCGGAGCACGGGCACCGCCCTGATCGACCCGGTCGGCTGCCCCGACCTGTCCGCGCCTCGGCGCGGCGCTGGCCGACACCGAGTGGGTGCTGCACGCCGCCACCCAGGACCTGCCGTGCCTGCGCGAGATAGGCATGGTGCCCACCCGCGCTGTTCGACACCGAACTCGCCGGACGGCTCGCCGGATTCGCCCGGGTCGGCCTCGGCGCCATGGTCGAGAACGTGCTCGGCTTCGCGCTGGAGAAGGGCCACTCGGCGGTCGACTGGTCCACCCGCCCGCTGCCCGAGCCCTGGCTGCGCTACGCGGCGCTCGACGTCGAGCTGCTGGTCGACCTGCGCGACGCGCTGGAGGAGGAGCTGCGACCGCAGGGCAAGCTGGAGTGGGCGCTGCAGGAGTTCGCGGCCATCGCCGCCGCGCCGCCGCCGCGCCGCCGCGCAAGGACCCCTGGCGGCGCACCTCCGGCATGCACAAGGTGCGCCGGCGCCGGCAGATGGCGGTGGTGCGCGAGCTGTGGCTGACCCGCGACCGGATCGCCCAGCGAGCGCGACGTCTCCCCCGGCCGGGTGCTCGCCGACGCCGCGATCGTCGAGGCCGCGCTGGCCCTGCCCGCGAACGCGCACGGCGCTCGCCGCGCTGCCCGGCTTCGGCACCGGATGGGCCGCGCGCCAGCTCGACCAGTGGCAGGCGGCCGTGGACCGGGCCCGGGCCCTGCCCGAGCGCGAGCTGCCGCAGCCCGGACCGCCGCGCCACCGGCCCGCCGCCGCCCCGCGCCTGGGCGGACAAGGACCCCGCGGCCGCCGCCCGGCTGTCCGCCGCCCGCGCCGGCGGTCTCCGCGCTCGCGGAGGAGCTGAACCTGCCGCAGGAGAACCTGATCACCCCGGACACCGTGCGCCGGCTGTGCTGGGAGCCGCCTGCCGACGTCTCCCCCGACGACCGTCGCCGCCGCGCTCGCCGGCCACGGCGCACGCGCCTGGCAGATCGAGCAGGTCACCCCGCTCCTGGCTGAGCGCCCTGGCCGCGTGACCCCGCGACGCGGTGCGCGGCGCATCGCCGCCGTGCCGCTCGCGCCGGTCCAGCCGAGCGGCCGCGCCGCAGCACCGCGCCGAGCCCACACCCGGCGCCACACCAGCCCCGAATGTGACGCTTCGCCGCTTCCTCGCGAGGCCCTTAGCCCCTCATGGTTACCCGCAAGTAGCATGACCGGCGTCGCCGCACAGCGCATCCGCGGCCGTGCAGCACCCGCGATCTGGAGGAGAGCCATCGTGCCTCGTACCGCGAGGGACGTCGTCTTCGTCGACGGCGTCCGCACCCCGTTCGGCAAGGCGGGCCCGAAGGGCATCTACCACGAGACCCGCGCCGACGATCTCGTGGTCAAGTGCATCCGGGAGCTGCTGCGCCGCAATCCCGCACCTCGATCCGGCGCGGATCGACGAGGTCGCCGTCGCCGCGACCACGCAGATCGGCGACCAGGGCCTCACCCTCGGCCGCACCGCCGGCATCCTCGCGGGCTGCCCGAGTCCGTGCCCGGCTACTCCATCGACCGCATGTGCGCGGGCGCGCATGACCGCGGTCACCACCACCGCCGGCGTCCATCGCCTTCGGCGCGTACGACGTGGTCGTGGCCGGCGGTGTCGAGCACATGGGCCGCCACCCGATGGGCGAGGGCGTCGACCCCAACCCGCGGTTCGTCTCGCGAGAAGCTGGTCGACGAGTCCGCCCTGTTCATGGGCATGACCGCGGAGAACCTGCACGACCGCTTCCCGCACCTGACCAAGGAGCGCGCCGACGAGTACGCGGTGCGCAGCCAGGAGAAGGCCGCCAAGGCGTACGCCAACGGCGCGATCCAGCAGGACCTGGTGCCGATCTCGGTGCGCCGCACCACGCCCGAGGGCGGGGAGACCGGCTGGGGCCTGGCCACCGCCGACGAGCCGATGCGCCCGGGCACCACGCTGGAGCAGCTCGCGGGCCTCAAGACGCCGTTCCGCGCGCACGGCCGCGTCACCGCCGGGCAACGCCGCCGGGCTCAACGACGGCGCCACCGCCTCGCTGCTCGCCGCCGAGGACGTCGCCCGCGAGCTGGGCCTGCCGGTCAAGATGCGCCTGGTCGCCTACTCCTTCGCCGGCGTCGAGCCCGAGGTGATGGGCTATCGGCCCGATCCCGGCGACCGAGAAGGCGCTCGCCAAGGCGGGCCTGAGCATCGACGACATCGGCCTGTTCGAGATCAACGAGGCCTTCGCCGTCCAGGTGCTGGCCCTGCTCGACCACTACGGCATCGCCGACGACGACCCGCGGGTCAACCAGTACGGCGGCGCCATCGCCTTCGGCCACCCGCTGGCCTCCTCCGGGGTGCGGCTGATGACCCAGCTGGCCCGCCAGTTCGAGGAGCAGCCGCACGTCCGCTACGGCCTCACCACCATGTGCGTCGGCTTCGGCATGGGCGGCACGGTCATCTGGGAGAACCCGCACTTCACGACGCCGGAGGCACCAAGTGAGCACCACCACCGCCGAGCTGCTGAAGGGCGCGGCCGAGCTGTTCCCCGACGAGGTCGTCACCCAGGCGCACGTACGCCACCTCGACCTCCCCAGGGCGCCGGCCGCTTCGCGCTGATCACGCTGGACAACGGCTTCGACCACACCAAGCCGACCACCTTCGGCCCCCAGTCGCTGGCCAACCTGGACGCGGCGATCGACCAGGTCGAGAAGGAGGCCGCGGACGGCGAGATCACCGGCGTCGGCATCACCGGCAAGCCGTTCATCTTCGCCGTCGGCGCCGACCTCAAGGGCGTCGAACTGCTGAAGGACCACGAGGACGCGCTCGCCATCGGCAAGGGCGGCCACGACGTCTTCAAGCGCCTCGCCCGCCTCGCGGTGCCGACCTTCGCGTACTACAACGGCGCGGCGATGGGCGGCGGCGTCGAGGTCGGCCTGCACTGCACCTACCGCACGGTCTCCAGCGGCGCTGCCCGCCTTCTCGCTGCCCGAGGTCTTCCTCGGCCTGGTGCCGGGCTGGGGCGGCTGCACCCTGCTGCCGAACCTGATCGGCGCCGACCGCGCGGTCTCCGTGATCATCGAGAACTCGCTGAACCAGAACCGGCAGCTCAAGGGCGACCAGGTCTTCGAGCTCGGCATCGCCGACGCGCTGTTCGAGGGCGCCGACTTCCTGGAGCAGTCGCTGCTGTGGACGGCGTCGGTGCTCACGCGGCGAGCTCGCGGTGGTGCGCGCCGAGGTCGACCGCGGCGAGGCCTGGGACCAGGCCGTCGCCCGCGGCCGGGCGATCGCCGACGCCAAGGTGCACGGCGCGGCCCCGGCCGCGTACCGCGCGCTGGACATCATCGCCGCGGCCAAGGACGGCGACCTGCAGCAGGGCTTCGACGCCGAGGACCGCGCCCTCGCCGACCTGATCATGAGCGGCGAGCTGCGCAGCGGCATCTACGCCTTCAACCTGGTGCAGAAGCGCGGCAAGCGTCCGGCCGGCGCGCCGGACAAGAGCCTGGCGCGCCCGGTCACCAAGGTCGGCGTGGTCGGCGCGGGGCTGATGGCCTCGCAGCTCGCGCTGCTGTTCGCCGCGCCGGCTGGAGGTGCCGGTCGTGCTCACCGACATCGACCAGGAGCGCATCGACAAGGGCGTGGGCTACGTGCACGCCGAGATCGACAAGCTGCTCGGCAAGGGCCGCGTCAACCAGGACAAGGCCAACCGCCTCAAGGCCCTGGTCACCGGCGTGCTGGACAAGGCCGAGGGCTTCGCGGACGCGGACTTCGTCATCGAGGCCGTCTTCGAGGAGATCGGCGTCAAGCAGCAGGTCTTCGCCGAGGTGGAGGCGGTGGTCGCCGGAGCACGCCATCCTCGCCACCAACACCTCCTCGCTGTCGGTCACCGAGATGGCGGCCAAGCTCAAGCACCCCGAGCGGGTCGTCGGCTTCCACTTCTTCAACCCGGTCGCGATCCTGCCGCTGCTGGAGATCGTCCGCGGCGAGCAGACCGACGACGCCTCGCTGGCCACCGCGTTCGCCGTCGCCAAGAAGCTGAAGAAGACCGCGGTGCTCGTGAAGGACGCCCCGGCGTTCGTCGTCAACCGCATCCTGACCCGCTTCATGGGCGAGATCCAGAACGTCATCGACGAGGGCACCCCGGTCGACGTCGCCGAGCGCGCCATCGAGCCGCTGGGCCTGCCGATGTCGCCGCTGGTGCTGCTGGAACTGGTCGGCCCCGCGATCGGTCTGCATGTCTCGCGAGACGCTGCACGGTGCGTTCCCCGACCGCTTCACGGTCTCCCCGAACCTGGAGGCGGTCGTCGAGGCGGGCAAGCGCGGCTTCTACGTGTACGACTGCGGCAAGCCCGAGCTGGACCCCGAGGTCGCCGCGCTGCTCAAGCAGGGCGACACGGCACTGACCGAGGAGCAGGCCCGGGCCCGGGTGCTGGACGCGGTGGCCCAGGAGATCGGCCTGATGCTCGACGAGGGCGTGGTCGCCGAGGCCCAGGACATCGACCTGTGCCTGATCACCGGTGCGGGCTGGCCCTTCCACCTGGGCGGCATCACGCCGTACCTGGACCGGGAGGGCGTCAGCGAGCGGGTGAACGGCAAGCCGTTCCTCAAGCCGGGTGTGGCGAGCGTGCCGGCGTAACGCCGGGGCGTACGCCGCTGTGTGACAGGGTGTACGGGCCGTGCGCGAGACGATCACCGTCCTCGGGCACGGCCCGCTGCCTTTTCCGGCAGCCCGTCCGCTCACCTTGCCGCCGCCCCTCGCTTTCGCCTCTCACGCGGCGCGTCCGAAGAAAGGCCGGTGACCCATGACCGAGCCGAAGCCCCTGCTCATCGTGGATGGCGCCAACGTGGTGGGCTCGGTGCCCGACGGATGGTGGCGCGATCGGCGCGGCGCGGCCGAGCGGTTGCGGGACCGTCTGGTACCCCGTGCCGAGCAGGGGGTGCCCGGTCATCCTGGGCCGATGGAGGTGGTCCTGGTCGTGGAGGGGGCGGCGCGGGGCGTACTGCCGGTGGCCGGGGTGCGGGTGGAGGCGGCGGCGGGCAGCGGGGACGATCGGATCGTCGAGTTGGCCGCGGGAGCGATGGGTCGGGAGTGCGTGGTGGTCACGGCCGACCGGGAGTTGCGGCGGCGGGTCGAGACGGCGGGAGCCCGGACGGTGGGGCCGCGCACGGTGTACGGGGGCGCGGGGACATAGGACGCGCGGACGGGGACCTTGCCCGGTCCTTCCGCGGTCACGAACCGCCCCGCGCCCTCGCGTACACCACCGCCCCGTCCACCCGCAGCAGTGGCTGGTAGCGGGCGGCCAGCAGGTGGCGCAAGGGCGGCAGGCGGTACGGGGCGTAGGGCTTGCCTCGGGAGTCGTCGATGATCAGGGTGGGGTGGTGGGCGGCCAGCTCGGCGCTAAAGACCGGCCAGGAGCCGGCCACCGCGTACTGCTCGCCCACCGGGGCGCCGTCCCGTCCGCCGCTGTAGTTGGTGAGGAGACCGGCCGTCAGATAGCGGCTGGCGGGGGCGCGGTGGGCGAGCCAGTAGTCCTCGGGGTGCATGCCCCACAGCAGTACGCGATCCGACGGCGCGGTGCGTGCCGCCACCACGGCGGCGACGCGTTCGGCGTGCGCCAGTTCCGGACGCGGGGCCAGCAGGCCCCAGGCCACGAAGAGGGCGCAGCAGCAGGCGCAGGCGCCGAGGCAGCGTACGGTGCGGGCGGCGGGCGCCGTGTGCAGGGCGGCGGTGCCTAGGAGGGCCAGGGCCGGGACGAGTTGCAGGTAGTAGTGGCCGAAGAAGTGGAAGCCGGTCAGCACCGCCAGCACCGAGGAGCCCAGCCAGAGCCACAGGTCCGGCGGGCAGGACCGCGGGGCACGCAGGACCGCGGGGACGATGCCGCCGCAGCCCACGGCGAGAGTCGCTGCGTTCGAAAGCGCCCGTGCCACGGTGCGGCTGACGGAGCCGGCGAACGAGGCGTACGTGCCGGATCCTGTGACCGTCCAGAACAGGAATCCGCCCGGGTCGGTGCACAGTGCCGCGGCGAGCACCGGCACGGCGGTGCCCGCGGCGAGGCGCCCCAGGCCGCCGCGCGGCGCTCCGGCCCGCCACCACAGCCACATGATCGGCACCAACACCGCGGCACCGGTCTGCTTGGTGAGGAACGCGCAGGCCACGGCGGTGCCCGCGGCGCCCCAGCGACGGCGATCCGCGCACCACACGGCCGCCGCGGTGCACGGCAGTATGAACACCTCGAAAGTGGCCGCCTGCGCGTCCTCGGGGCCGAGTCCGACGGACGCCAGCAGATACAGCACGCCCGCGGTGCGGCCGGCTCCCGCACCCCAGCGGCGGCAGGCCAGCGACGCCAGCAGGACGGCTGTCAGGCACTGCGCTGCCACCGCGAGCGCCTTCAGCGGCAGCAGGGAGCCGTCACCGAAGACGGCGAAGGCCGCCTCGTACAGCCAGGGCAGCAGCGGCGGCTTGCGGTCGACGACGGTGCGGTACAGCTCGCCGCCGTGCGCGAGTATCCGCGCCTGCACGGCGAGATAGCCCTCGTCGGGGCTCCACAGCGGGCGCCGGAAGGACGGCAGCCTGGTGAGGCAGGCGAGCACGGCGAGCACCGGCACCAGGCACAGCCAGTACCGGGCGCCGCTCGGCGCGGGCCGGCTCGGCGCGCTGTGGCCGCGCGGTCGTGGCACCCCGGGCACGGGGACCGGGTCGCCGGCGCGCGGGACGGCGAAGGGCTCGGCGAGCATAGGCGGCACGCTATCGGGCGCATACCGCCGTCAACGGGATATACAGCTCACCATGGATACGGCGCGGCGGGCCGGGCCCCGGCTTGCCTCTGCCTCAGATCACTTGGTGCTCTCGTCCACCGGGCGGGCCGCCTCCCGTGACCTGAGGCGGCTGTGCAGGCGGCCGTAGAACGCGTAGATGAAGAACCCGGCCACCATCCAGATGGCGAACCGCAGCCAGGTCTCGGCGGCCAGATTGAGCATCAGCCACAGCGAGGCGAGCACCGACAGGATGGGCACCAGCGGAACCATCGGGGTACGGAAGCTGCGCGGCAGGTCGGGGCGCTTCCTGCGCAGCAGGACCACACCGAGCGCGACCACGATGAAGGCGAAGAGCGTACCGATGTTGACCAGTTCCGCGAGCACGTCGATGGAGGTGAACCCGGCGACGACCGCCACGATCAGGCCCAGCAGGATGGTGGTGCGGTACGGAGTGCGAAAGCGCGGGTGGACACGGGAGAAGACGGGCGGCAGCAGCCCGTCGCGGCTCATCGCGAAGAACACCCGGGTCTGGCCGAGCAGCAGGATGAGACAGACCGATGTCAGGCCGATGGCCGCGCCGAAGCTGATCAGGCCCGCCCACCACGGGTGGTGGACCGCTTTGAAGGCGTCGGCGAGCGGCGCGTCGGTGGACAGGTCCCGGTAGTTCTGCATGCCGGTGACCACGACCGACACGGCCACGTACAGCAGCGTGCAGATGGCCAGGGAACCGATGATGCCGCGGGGCACGTCACGCTGCGGGTGGTGGGTCTCCTCGGCGGCGGTGGCGACGATGTCGAAGCCGATGAACGCGAAGAAGACGACCGCGGCGGCGGTGAAGACGCCCATCACACCGAAGTTGGCCGGGGTGTAGCCGAAGATCGTCTGGATGAGGGGCGCGGAGAGCCCGGAGCCGCCCTTGACCTCCTGGCTGTGCGGGATGAACGGATGGTAGTTCGAACTCTTGACGAAGAACGCGCCCACTCCGATGACCAGCAGCACCACGACGACCTTGACGGCCACGATGACGGTGGTGACCCGTGAGGAGAGCTTCATGCCGACGACGAGCACCGCGGTGACGATGAGGACGAGGACGGCGGCGAGCAGATCGAAGCCGAACGTCCCGTCGTGCGTGCCGCTCAGCACCCGCGGCATAGGGATCCCCGCGGTGTCCATCAGCGAGCGCACATATCCGGACCAGCCGACGGCGACCACCGCGCACCCGAGCGCGAGCTCCAGGATGAGGTCCCACCCGATGATCCAGGCCGGGAGCTCGCCGAGCGAGGCGTACGAGAACGTGTACGCGGAGCCCGCCACCGGTACCGTCGAGGCGAATTCCGCGTAGCACAGCGCCGCGAGGGCGCAGACGACACCCGCCACGACGAAGGCGAGGGCGGTCGCGGGTCCCGCGTTCTCCTTGGCGACCTTGCCGGTGAGCACGAAGATGCCGGTGCCGATGACGACGCCGACCCCGAAGACCGTGAGGTCCAGGGCGGAAAGGGACTTTTTGAGGCGGTGCTCGGGAGCTTCGGTGTCGCGGATCGACTGTTCGACGCTCTTCGTCCGAAAGAAGATGTTGCCCACGCGTGTACCTCCCAGACCGCTCGCCCCGCCAGGAACGATGTGCCTCAACGGCATGATGTGCCGCATCGACACGTTCGGAGAAGCACGCCACGGCACAGAGAGACGTCCGGGCGCACTCACGCACATCCGTGTTCCCCGGCAGTCGGATTTTCACGCAGGACGGGCCGGCCTGCCACTGGGAGGGCGCCGCACAGCGAGGCATACGGGTGCACAACAGGGCGCGGGAGCAACGGCGAGGGCGTGCGAGGCAGGCAGGCGGAGTGCGGGGCCCGGGCGAGCCGACGCCGTGTCAGCCACCGGGGTGCGCCGGCGCGGACGGACGGCGCACGGCCGTCCGTCCGTCCGGTGCAGTACCTGGCGGCGCGTCAGTCCCTGGCGCTCTCGACGACTTCTGCGGTGCTGCCGTCGAGACGGGCGACCAGACCGGTGACCTGGCGGGCGATGTCGGGTGCGGTGAGCCCGATCTCGGCCATGACCTCCTTGCGGGAGGCGTGCTGGAGGAAACGCGGCGGAATGCCGAAGTCCCGCAGCGGCAGGTCGACGCCGGCGTCCCGCAGCGCCTGGGCGATGGTGGAGCCCACTCCGCCGACGCGGGAGTTGTCCTCGACGGTGACCACGACCCGGTGCCGCTCGGCGAGCGGTGCCATGGCCTCGTCGACGGGCTTGACCCAGCGCGGGTCGACGACGGTGGTGGAGATGCCCTGCCTGTCGAGGAGCGAGGCGATCTCCAGGCACATCGGGGCGAGCGCGCCGACCGACACCAGCAGGACATCGGGCCGGTCCGAGTCCGTGACGTTCGCCTCGCGCAGCACGTCCATGCCGCCGACCGTGCCGACCGCCTCGACCGCGGGGCCCACCGCGCCCTTCGAGTAGCGCACCACGGTGGGCGCGTCGTCGACCTGGACGGCCTCGCGCAGCTGAAGCCTGACCTGGTCGGCGTCGCGCGGCGCGGCGATGCGCAGGCCGGGCACGCACTGCAGGATCGACATGTCCCACATGCCGTTGTGCGAGGCGCCGTCGGTGCCGGTGACTCCGGCGCGGTCCAGCACGAAGGTGACGCCGCACCGGTGCAGGGCGACGTCCATGAGGAGCTGGTCGAAGGCCCGGTTCAAGAAGGTGGCGTAGACGGCGAAGACGGGGTGCACACCGCCGGTGGCCAGGCCTGCGGCGGAGACCGCGGCGTGCTGCTCGGCGATGCCGACGTCGTAGATCCGGTCCGGGAACTCCGCGGCGAACTTCTTCAGGCCGACGGGCTGGAGCATGGCGGCAGTGATGGCGACGATGTCGTCGCGCTCCCGGCCGAGCCTGACCATCTCCTCGCCGAAGACGGACGTCCAGTCGGTGCCGGCGGCGGCCAGCGGCAGGCCGGTGTCCGGGTGGATCGGGCCGATGCCGTGGAAGCGGTCGGCCTCGTCCTGCTCGGCGGGCTCGTAACCGCGGCCCTTCTGGGTGAGGCAGTGCACGATGACGGGGCCGCCGAAGCGCTTGGCGCGGGCCAGCGCGGACTCCAGGGCCTCGATGTCATGGCCGTCGATGGGGCCGAGGTACTTCAGACCCAGGTCCTCGAACATGCCCTGCGGTGCGATGAAGTCCTTCAGGCCCTTCTTGGCGCCGTGCAGGGTGCTCGTACAGCGGCCGGCCGACGACGGGGGTGCGCTCCAGGAGGTCCTTGCCGCGGGCGAGGAAGCGCTCGTAGCCGTCGGTGGTGCGCAGGGTGGCGAGGTGGTTGGCGAGGCCGCCGATGGTGGGCGCGTAGGAGCGCTCGTTGTCATTGACGACGATGACCAGGGGGCGGTCCTTGGCGGCGGCGATGTTGTTCAGGGCCTCCCAGGCCATGCCGCCGGTCAGGGCGCCGTCGCCGATGACGGCGACCACATGGTCGTCCTTGCGGCGTACCTGGTTGGCCTTGGCGAGGCCGTCGGCCCAGCCCAGCACGGTGGACGCGTGCGAGTTCTCGATGACGTCGTGCTCGGACTCGGCGCGGGAGGGATAGCCGGACAGGCCGCCCTTGGCACGCAGCGCAGCGAAGTCCTGTCGGCCGGTGAGCAGTTTGTGCACATAGGACTGGTGACCGGTGTCGAAGAGCACCCGGTCCTTCGGCGAGTCGAAGACACGGTGCAGGGCGATGGTGAGTTCGACGACGCCCAGGTTCGGGCCGAGGTGACCGCCGGTCTTGGCCACCGCGTCGACGAGGAAGGTCCGGATCTCGGCGGCCAGCTCGTCCAGCTCGTCCAGGCTGAGCCGGTCCAGATCGCGTGGTCCCCTGATGCGGTTCAGCAGCGGCACCGGTCCTCCTTGCATCGGACGTACCCGGCGGTACGGGCTTTGCGGGCTGGCCCGAGTCTAATGTCGCCGCGGCCTGGCGCACTCGCCGGGCCGTGCGTCACGCTCATTCGGCCGCCTCGCGCCGGAGGCACGCGCAAAGGGGCGCGAAGAGCCGTGCGCCCAGTCCTGCCGGGACCGGCAGACCGCCACCACCTCCGCAGGAGGCGGCCACCGTCGTCCCGGACCGGCCGCCTCCGCCGCCCTTACGGCGGTGCGGGACGGGCCGGTGGAAGGCTGGACACACAAGCTCCCCACGCCCCTGGCAGGGGCACCGAGGGCCGTCAGGCGCGGCCTGCGGTGCGCTGCGTCCGGCGGCTGATCGAGTCGATGCACGACCGTGGCGAGGAGCACGCCGCCGGTGATCATGTACTGGACCGGGGTGGCGATGCCCTGCAGGAAGAGGCCGTACTGGATCGAGGTGATCACCATGACACCGAGCAGTGCGTTCCAGGTGCGGCCCCGGCCGCCGAAGAGGCTGGTGCCGCCGATGACGGCCGCCGCGATGGCGTTCATCAGCAGGTCACCGCCACCCGCGCCCTGGTTGGCCGCGGCGATCTTGGAGGCCAGGAAGACGCCGCCGACGGCCGCGAAGGTGCCGGCGATGGCGAAGACGGAGATGCGCACCGCCGTGACGTTGATACCGGCGCGCCGGGACGCCTCGACGCTGCCGCCGAGCGCGAAGATCTTGCGGCCGTAGGAGGTGCGCCGCGGTGACGAAGTCGGTCAGCGACCAGGCACCGCGAGGAAGATCACCAGTGCCAGCGGCAGGCCCTTGTACTGGTTGAACATGATCGCGACGGCGAAGGCCACGACGGCCAGCAGTACCGTGCGCAGCAGGATCTCGCTGAGCGGGCTGGACGGCACCCCGGCGGCCACCCTGCGGCGGCTGTCCAGGAACGAGGTCAGGAAGTAGACCACGACCGCGACCAGCGCGAGACCGTAGGCGGCGGCCACGTCCGAGAAGTAGTACGAGGTGAGTTTGGCGATCAGTCCGTCGCCGTCAAGGTTGATCGTGCCGTCGGAGCCCAGGAACTGCAGCATCAGGCCCTGCCAGAACAGCAGACCGGCCAGGGTGACCGCGAACGCTGGCGCGCCGATCCGGGCGAAGAAGAAGCCGTGGAGGATGCCGATCGACCGTGCCGGCGAGGACGGCGACGATCACCGCTTCCCACTCGGCCACGCCGTGGTTGACCGCGAGCACGGCGGAGATCGCGCGCTGCGACGCCGCTGACGGAGCCGACCGACAGGTCGATCTCGCCGAGCAGCAGGACGAAGACGATACCGACCGCGATCATGCCGGTGCCGACCATCGCGACGGAGATGTTGCTGAGGTTCTCGGCGGTCAGGAAGCGAGAGTTGAGGGACTGGAAGATTCGCCCAGATGACGATCAGGCCGACGACGACCGGGACGGAGCCGAGGTCACCGGAGCGCATCCGGCGCTTGAACTCGGTGATGTAGCCCGCGAAACCCTGCTCGCGCACGAGCAGCCGGGGGTCGACGGCCGCCACCGCGTCCGGCGCGGCTTCCGTGTTCACGGCGCCCTCGCCGATCGGGGACGTGGTCTTGGACACTTTGTCGATGCTCATTTCTGAGCCTCCCCGTTGCGGGCCGCACGACGGGTCACGGCATTGTCCGTGGCGCCGGTGATGGCGGAGATGATCTCTTCCTGCGAGGTGGTCTTGACGTCGAAGATGCCGTTGTTGCGGCCCAGGCGCAGGACGGCGACCCGGTCGGCGACGGCCTTCACATCGGCCATGTTGTGGCTGATGAGGATCACCGCGTGGCCGCGCTCGCGCAGCCGCTCGACGAGGTCGAGGACCTGTGCGGTCTGCTCGACGCCGAGCGCCGCGGTGGGCTCGTCGAGGATGACCAGCTTGGGCTCGCCGAGCATGGAGCGGGCGATGGCGACGGCCTGGCGCTGGCCGCCGGAGAGCGAGGCGATCGGGATGCGCACGCTCGGGGATGCGGATGGAGAGCGTCTTCAGCAGCTCCCGGGAGCGGCGCTCCATCTCGACCTCGTCGAGGACACCGCGCCGCTTGCAGCTCACGGCCGAGGAAGAGATTGCCGACGACGTCGATGTTGTCGCACAGCGCGAGGTCCTGGTAGACGGTCGCGATGCCCAGGTTCTGGGCGTCGTGCGGCTTGTTGATCTGCGACGGCCTTGCCCTCCCACTCGATGACGCCTTCATCGATGGGGTGCACACCGGCGATCGTCTTGACCAGGGTGGACTTTCCGGCGCCGTTGTCGCCGACCAGGGCGACCACTTCACCGGCGTGGACCTCAAGCTCTACGTCGGTGAGCGCCTGGACGGCACCGAATCGCTTGGAGACCCCGCGCAACGCCAGCACGGGCGTAGCGGACACGTGAACCATCTCCTTCGCCGCCAAAGGCCTGACCCGGCGGGAGGTTGAACAGAAGAGACTGAGAGGGGGGTGCGTACGCGCAGGGATGGTGCTGTCGTACGTCGTTCCGTCCGGCGCCCCGCCGTTGAGCTTGCGGGGCTGTCGGCGGCGGGGCGCCGGACGGGCTCACACGGGGCGCACCTTCACGGTGCGCTCATGTCCCGTGCAGGACCAGGGAGTTGCCGAGGCGACTCCGGCCTGGTTACTTCAGGCCGATCTTGTCGCAGGCGGCCTTGTACTTCGGCCGTGCAGATCTCGCCGATGGTGTAGATGCCGTCCTTGATGACCGTGTCCTTGATGTTGTCCTTGGTCAGCGAGACGACCGGGACGAGCACGGCGGGGACGCCCTTCGTCGGTGGCGCTGTCGACCGTGCTGGTCTCCTGGCGAGGTGTCGACCTTGCCCGCCCTTGGCGAGCGCGACGGCCATCTCGGCGGCGATTCCGCCTCCTGCGGGTACGACTTGTAGACGCTCATGTACTGGTCGCCCGTGACGATCCGCTGCACACCGGCGAGCTCGGCGTCCTGGCCGGTGACCGGCGGGAGCTTGCTCAGGCCCGCGGACTTGAGGGCGGTGATGATGCCGCCCGCCATGCCGTCGTTGGCGGAGTAGACGCCGGCGATCTTGTCCTTGCCGAGCGCGGAGATGGCGGCCTCCATCTTGGCGTTGGCGTTCTCCGGCCGTCCCACTCCGGCGTGTCGTACTCCTTGCCGATGTTCACCTTGCCGTCGAGGACGGAGTGGGCGCCCTTCTTGAAGTAGGCGGCGTTCGGGTCGGTGATGGCGCCGTTGATCATGACGATCTTGCCGGTCTTGGTGGCCTTGGCGCCCATCGCCTTCAGCAGCGCCTCGCCCTGCGCCTTGCCGACCTCCTCGTTGTCGAAGGAGGTGTACGCGGCGATCGGGCCCTCGGCGAGGCGGTCGTAGGCGACGACCGGGATGCCGGCTTCCTTGGCCTTCTGCACAGAGCCGGCGATGGCCTTGGAGTCCACCGGCGTCCAGGATCAGCACGTCGACCTTGTTGGTGATCATGGTCTCGACCTGCTGGTTCTGCGGTCGGCGTCCTGCGCTTGGCGTTCGCGTACTCGAACGTAGCCTTGCCGTCCGTCAGCTCGCTGATCTTCTTCTCGATCAGCGGCTTGTCGAACTTCTCGTAGCGCGCGGTCCGGTTCTCCGGCAGCAGCAGGCCGACCGTGATGTCGTCGCCCTTCTTGGCGCTGCCTTGTCACTGCTGCCTGTCGCCGGACTCCTTGGCGCTGCCACAAGCGGCCAGCGAAACGGCCATAGCAGCGGCACGGCTATCGCCACGGCGGCACGACGCATAAGCGTGTTCACTTCAGAAACCTCCCTGACGAGGCCGCGTCGCTGCGGCCGAGGTAGCTGGAAGTCAACTCGGCCGCAACGTCGCCGTCAAGGAGTAAATCCTTAACGAGATGGCAACGGTGCCATGCGTTATCTAAGTGAAGGCAGGTGTGCGCCGCTGGACAGCAGATCCGTCCAAGAGCGTCGAATCGCCCATCTCGCTCAGCGCCAGCGCCAGCGCGCCGAGCACTTCGGCGCGGCCGCCCAGCGCCCCGGGACGCACGGACAGCTGGCGGGCCGCGCTGGGGATGGCATAGCGGCCGACGGACTCCCTGATGGGCCCCAGCACCAGCTCCCCGGCCTCCGCCAGATCCCCGCCGAGCACCACCCGGCTGGGGTTGAGCAGATTGCAGAGATTCGCCACACCGCTGCCGATGTGACGGCCGACGTCGGCGATCACCCGGCGGCAGCCCGGGTCGCCGTCCCGGGCGAGCCGCACGACGCCCTCCATGGTCAGTCCGGTGCCGTGACTGGACTCGCAGCAGCGGCAGCACGTAGCGGGCGGCGGTGAAGGTCTCCAGGCAGCCGCGGTTGCCGCAGCGGCAGACCGGGCCCGACTCGTCGAGCGTGATGTGCCCGATCTCGCCCGCGGTGCCGCCGGGCCCGCGGTAGATCTTCCCGTCTGATCACCAGGCCCGGCGCCGACACCGCTGGCGACCTTGATGTACGCCAGGTCCTTGACGCCGCGGCCGCTGCCCCAGACCAGCTCGCCGAGGGCGCCCAGGTTGGCGTCGTTGTCGACGTGCACGGGCACGCCGAGGCGCCCGCGCAGCTCCTCGGCGGGCTTGGTGCCGCTCCAGCCCGGCAGGATCGACGTGGAGCCGAGCGTGCCGGACTCCACGTCGATGGGGCCCGGCACGCCGAGGCCCGACGCCGGCCACCTTCGTACGGTCCACGCCGGTGGCCGCGATCAGCCGCTCGACCAGCTCCTCGGCCCGGTCGAAGCCCTGCGCGGCGGAGGCGTCCACATCGAGCGGCTCGGCCTCCTCGGCGAGCACCTGGTGGGCGAGGTTGCCGATCGCCACGCGCAGATGGGTGTGGCCGAAGTCGACGCCGATGACGATGCCGGCGTCACCGCTGAGCGAGACGCTGCGGGCCCGCCGGCCGCCCGCCGAGGTGGGCGTGACCTCGACCGTTCCGCCGTCCTTCAGCTCACGGACGATGTTGGAGACCGTGGCCGCGGACAGGCCGGTGCGTCCTGCGCGATCTCCGCCTGCGTGAGCGATCCGGCCAGCCGCACGGCGCGTACGACCCGCTCGAGATTGGCCCGGTGCAGCGACGACTGCGACCCCGGAGTCTCCACGACCCATCCACTCCTGCCTGTGCGGACGGCCACGCTGGCGATGCCAGGTCACGTGGCGGTCCCGGACTATCTACAACTATTGAACTCTAAGCTGAGCCTTTCGGGTTGCCTCCCGTCAAGTCCTTGAGCTGAGTACTCGGCACGCAGACGAGCACCGCAGCGCGAAGAGCACAGCACGTGAGACGCGGAGCGCTCCGGTGGACGAGGCGCCCGGTGCCGGAGCGGGACGCGTCCGGAACCGGGCGCCGCACCCGACGTCCGGTCCGGCGCGGAAGCGACCGTTACTTGAGCGCCCCCGCGGTCAGGCCCTGCACGACCTGGCGCTGGAAGATGATGTAGGCGGCGAGCACCGGCAGCATCGCCATGACCAGGCCGGCGAACAGCCCGACCAGTCGCCCTTGTAGCCCTGGCTGACGCGAGCTCCACGAGGCCCTGGGAGAGCACCTTCTTGTCCTGGTCGGTGTTGAGCACCGTCGGCAGCATGTACTGGTTCCACTGCCCCAGGAAGTTGAAGATCCCGACGCTGATCAGGCCGGGCTTGGCCATCGGCAGCATGATCTGGAAGAACGTCCTGGTGTGCGAGGCACCGTCGACGAAGGCCGCCTCCGCGATCGACGTCGGCAGCGTCCTGAAGAACGACGTCAGGAAGAAGACCGTGAACGGCAGCGAGTACGCGATGTAGACCAGGATCAGGCCCGGCAGCGTGTTCAGCAGCTGCATGTTGTTCATGCACGTAGAACAGCGGCACCAGTGCCAGCATGACCGGGAAGCTCATGCCGCCGACGAAGAGGAAGTAGATGAACCGGTTGCCCGGGGAACTCGAAGCGGGCCAGGACGTAGGCGGCCATCGAGCCGAGCACGCAGCGTGCCGACGAGCGAGAACCCCACCACGATCAGGGTGTTGAGGAAGTAGTCGCTCATGTGCGCCTGGGACCAGGCGCGCGACCAGTTGTCGAAGTGCAGCTTGTCCGGCAGCGACCAGGGCGAGCTGAAGATCGCAGTCGTCGTCCTTGAAGGACGTCATCACCGCCCACAGCAGCGGCAGGACGACCATGATCGCCCACATGACGAGGATGCCGTGCGAGAAGACGTTGAGGACGCCGCCCTCGCTGCTCTTCTCCTTCGCCGGCCCGTCCGTCTTCGTCACGAGTGGACGGTCCTCGACCGGCCGCGGACGGAGGCATGTCGGTCGTCTTCACTGTCGTTCACCTCGCGATGGAGCGCCGGGCATCTGGTCTGGCCTGCCTTGCGGCCGGTTGTCCGGGGCGTGCCCCCCGCGAGGCCTGCTCAGAACTCCAGCCGCTCGCGCCGGCCGAGCCGCATCACGACCGCCGCGAAGAGCAGCGTGACGATGAGCAGGGCGACGCCGATCGTGGTTGCGTAGGCGGCCTGGCCGTCACGGAAGGCCGTCTGGTACACGTACAGCGGAAGGACCGTGGTCGAGTAGGCGGGACCGCCGGGGCCCACCGTCATGATCTGCACCGAGGCGAACGCCTCCGCGCCCAGGGCCATGATGCCCATGTAGACCCAGCCGGACTGCACGGTGTCCCACAGCAGCGGCAGGGTGATCCGGAAGAAGGTGGTGATCCGGCTCGCGCCGTCCAGCAGCGCGGCCTCGTAGAAGTCCTTCGGAATGGACGCCATGCCGGCGGAGAAGAGCACGACGAAGAATCCGACGGTGCTCCAGACCAGGACGGCCATGACGCACCACAGAGCGAAGTTCGGGTCACCCAGCCAGTCCGGCTGGATGCTGCCGAGCCCGACGGCCTTCAGGAACCCGTTGATCACGCCGTCCTGGGGGTTGTAGGCGAACCGGAACAGCAGGGCGACGATCGCGATCGACAGCACCTGCGGGAAGAAATAGACGATCTTGTAGAACCCCGAGCCGCGCACGCCGGCGACGGCGGCGCCTTTACGGCGCCGTCCTCCGACATTGAGCATGAAGGCGAAGAACAGCGCGAGCGCCGAGCGTCACGAGCGGCAGCAGCATCACGAACAGCACGCTGTGCTGCAAGGACTTCCAGAACGACGTCGTCGTTGAACATCTTGCGTGTAGTTGTCGAAGCCGACCATCTTGAAGTCGGGGCTCAGGCCGGTCCAGTCCGTGAACGAGTAGTAGATGGCCTGGATGAACGGCCAGATGACGAAGATCGCGTACAGCGCCAGTGGGATCACCAGGAACCCCACGATGAACCGGTACTTGCCGTGTTGCATGGTTTACCGACCCCGATCGATTCGCGGGTGCCGCCGCTCGTGACGCGTGCGCACGGCTCTTACTGTGCTTGTACTTCTTGATCGACGCGTCCTTGGCCGTCGCGTCCGCGGCTCCTGGCCTTCTTGATGGCCTCGGCCGGGCGTCATGCGCCCGGCCATCATCTCGCCGAGGCACGGCGACACCGATCTGCTCCTTGCTGAGCTTGATGTACCAGTCCTGGAGACGCGGGTTGACGATGTTGGTCGCCGGCCTTGTCCAGCGCCGCCACCGCGGAGGTGAGGCCCGGCGGCAGCGTCAGGCCGTCGGTGCCACCGTTGAGGCTGGTCAGCGAGGAGACCTGCTTGACGAAGTTCTGCGACGTGGCCTGCTTGCCGAGCATGATGCGCAGCTGCTCCATGCCGCCCGCGGGGTTCTTCGCCCGCTTCGGGACGATGTACGGCTCACCGCCGCGCGCCCACAGGGTGCCGAACGGCATCTTGTCGCTGCTGTCCAGGCTGGACGGCGCCGCGACGGTCATCTGGAAGTCCTTGGGCGTGGTCTTCGCAGCCTCGTTCTCCACCCAGGACCCGTTCGGGATGAAGAGCGCCTTGCCCTTGGTCCACGCGGTCTGCGACCGGATGTGGTCGAGACCGGGCGTGCCCTTGAGGATGTAGCCCTTCTGGTAGAGCTCGTAGTAGGCGTCGAAGGCGGCCTTCACGGCGGGGTTGGACCACGCGCCCGGCTCCAGGTTGTCGATGGCGTTGAGGACCTCGACACCACCGATCTTGCCGATGAACGGGAAGAGCGAGAAGGGGACGTAGTACGGGTACTTGCCCGCGTAGGTCCAGCCGGCGACACCCTTCTTCTTCGCCTTCGCGCAGACCGCCAGCATGTCGTCCCAGGTCTCCGGGTACTCCACGTCCAGCTTGGCGAGGTTGTCTTGCGAGTACCACACGCCGTAGACGGTGTACGCGTAGTACATGACCCAGACCGGGTCACCGTCGAACTGGCCCATCTCCACCACACCGGGGCGCAGCGTGTCGCGGACCTTCTTGGTCGGGTCGTCGACGGACGGCGCGTCCAGCAGCGGGGAGAGGTCGGCGAGCTGGCTCTTGCCGACCAGCACGCCGATGTCCATCTGCTCGGCACCGGAGTTGTCGATCAGGTCCGGAGGAGTGCCGCCGTTGAAGCGCGGCTGGAGCTCGGTCTGGATCTTCTGGGTCTTGTGGTGCTTGATGTCCGCTTTGGGGTACTGCTTCTTGTACTGCGCCTCGGCGTCGACGGCGTACTTGTCGCCGAACCCACCGTCGAAGATGTAGACCTCAAGCGGCGCGTCGGCCTTGACACCGAGCGGGTTCTTCGCGCTCTTGGTGCCCTTCTCGACCTTGGTGTTGCCGCTGTCGCTGCTGGCACAGGCCGACAGGAAGCTCATCGTGGGAACGGCGATCGCACCGAGCGCCGCGGACTTCTTGATCAGGTCACGACGGCCGACGCCACCGTTCGGCTGCTGCGCGGATGTGGATCCCATGCTCAAGTCCTCGCTCTCTCCAGGACTCAGGCGGTGAACCGGATCCTCCCCGGCACCGCGGTGATGTGAAGCTGGGGTCGTGCTCGAAAACTGAGATTACGCTCGAAATACCGGGATAGGCCGGAATGTTCGGAAGCGGACTGTACCTGTCGACGACCGCACGCCGCCTCCCCCTCCCCCGGGCCCCCATGGCAGGCTGCGCCACCCTGCGGACGCCGACAGGTATAGTCCACTTCACGAGACATGGGCAAGATCGAATGCAGGTTTGGCCGTCAGTCTTTCCCTAGTTGAGACCTCACGGATACATGGCCCGCCAACGGATCACCCGTTTTGCACCCTGGATCGGCGATGACCTCGCCAAATGGGAGCAGTGAAGACCCGTGAGGCGAACCTGACAACGTTGTCCAAGTCCGGTGACCCGGAGCCCCGGTCACCTCCGCGGCTCAGCCCGGCTCGTACGGCAGGATGCGACGCGCCGGCACGGTGCGCCGATGTCCCGGGCGGCGCCACTCGCGCGGATAGCCGACTGAGACCTCCTCGTGGCGGATTCCCTCGTGCCAGGTGGTGCGCGGGATGTGCAGATGTCCGTAGACCACCGTCTCGACGGGGAACCGGGTCAGCCACTCGGCCGTGCGTTCGGTTCCGCACCAGAGCGCGAAGTCGGGGTAGTAGAGGACCCTGGTGGGTTCGCGGACCAGCGGAAAGTGGTTGACGAGCAGCAGCGGCACGTCGGACGGCAGCGCCGCGAGCCGGGCCTCCGTCTCCTCCAGTCGGGCGGCGCACCACGCGTCGCGGCTGGGGTACGGATCGGGGTGTAGCAGGAACTCGTCGGTGCACACCACACCGTGTTCGTAGGCCGTCTCCAGCGCCTGTGCGCGGGTGTGTGCGGGGTCGGGCCTGAAGGTGTAGTCGTACAGCAGGAACAGAGGGGCGATGGTGACCGGGCCGCCGGGGCCCTGCCAGGTCGGGTACGGGTCCTCGGGAGTGAGCACGCCCAGACTCCGGCAGAGCTGCACGAGGTGTTCGTAGCGCGCCACTCCGCGCAGTTGCAACGGGTCCTCGCGCGGGGTCCACAGTTCGTGGTTGCCCGGCACCCAGATGACGGTGGCGAAATTGCGGCTGAGGGTTTCCAGGGCCCAGGCGATGTCCGTGGAGATCTCTCCGACGTCCCCGGCGAGAATGAGCCAGTCCTGGTCGGAATCGGGGCGCAGCTCTTCGACGATTTTGCGATTCTCGGGATGTACGACATGAAGATCGCTGATGGCCAAGAGGCGTGCCTGGTCCATACCCTGCCCGTCCGTAGAGATCCGTAGAGAGTCAAGGAGCCTCCGCCGATCGACGGCGGAGGCTCCGGAACACCGGCCATCCGGGGCGGGGGGTCCCCTGAAATGCACGGTGTGCTCTGGGCGGGGTCCATTGCGGACGATCACAGGCTGGCAGACCCTGACTCGTCCACAGAACCCCTAGCACCCCCTAACCCACCGCACACCGTTCACCTTCGCCACCAGCGGCAACCCCTGCGCCCGTACTGTCCGCGCCGCACGGAACCGGCCGTACGGCAACGTGTGCACCGGGCGCGTCGCCGCAGGCGAAGCCACCCGTTCCGGCTGAGCCTACAGCGCACTCGCCGCTGGCCATACGGGTTGTCAGATCCGGTACTCCGGCTTCCGGAACCGGCCGGGGGGCGCGGGCGCGGTCGGTTCCGAAGGGCCGCGGGCGCCAGGACTCATCCGGCGGCGCACGGGTGGCAGGGGCGGACGGACGGCCCGGCGGCGGGCGTGCTCCCCGCCGTGCGCCCTCGGCGTGCGTCCACGTCACCCCACCAGCGGTTGGCTGCTGTTCGTCGGCGGAGAACCCCTACGCCTAATCTGGGCTGGGCAGCACCCTTGTCCGAAACACTGAACCGTCGGATCCATAGGGGTGCGCGGAGCACAGAGGTGAGTCGCTATGTCCCCATATACTGAGCTATCGATCTCGATCGTGCCATTGCCCTGGTATGCGGGCAGACCGCGCGTCTCGGACAGGGCCAGCCGGCGACACGCGTGAGCGGACTCAGCGCGTTCGTGCGGGGCAGCGGCAGAAGCCGTCGACTTGCTTGATCCGCACGCTCAGCACGCCGAAACGGCCTTCTGGGCGGCACAGCACGGGGGAAGGACTGTCGATGATGTCTTGACCAGTGAAGGGCCTGCAGCAGAGCGCTAGGAACTTCCTGCCGTGCGGGTTCTTGCCGCGCAGAGCTATCCATGGGCAATCCGGATTCGCGGGCGTGTGCGTTTTACTGCCGACCGGATAACACCCGTGCCGCTGTGCCGCCGGCGCTGACGCGCCGTATATCCCATCGCTCAGGCATCAAGCGGCATGAGAACAGGCCTCTGCGCGAATGGCGCCGGCACCACAGCAGGAATGCATGCAGATGCATATGCACACTCCGGGGGATCCATGCAACTCATCGACCAGAAAGCCGAGATGACCGCTCTCGCATCCGCTCTCGCGGACTGCCGAGCGGGCCAGAACCGCATCGTCCTCATCGAAGGCGGCGCCGGCTGCGGCAAGAGCGAACTCCTTGCCGCCTTCGCTGGGCAGGCCTCGTCCGACGGCGCGAAAGTCCTGTTCGCGACGGGTTCCAGCACCGAGCGGGAGATGCCTCTCGGCACGCTGCGCCAACTGCTGGACGGGATACCGTCACTCGGCACTGAAGGGCTCCCCGACCATGGAAGGGGCCTGAAGATCGGTGATATGCGCGAGCTGCACATGCGTTTATGCGCCCTCTCTGAATGCGTGCCGGTCGTCTGCTGTATTGACGATCTGCAGTATGTGGATGACGCCACGCAGCAATTTCTGGTGTACGTGGCGCGCTTCCACAACCGCTCGGCCAGAATTCTTCTGATCATCACTCAAACGCTGCACTACAGTCCCTTTGACGCGAAGTTCAGCACTGAAATTCTTCGGCGTCCGAGTCTGAGCCGTCTGCAGCCGCGGCCACTGACCGCCACCCAGGTGACGGAGGCACTTCCCGTGATCCGGATCTGACAGCGCAGGACGGCATGGCGGCCGATCTCCACCGGATCAGCGGAGGAAATCTGCTGCTGCTGCGCGCCCTGATCTCGGAGCACACCGCCGCGCACAGGCCCACGTCGCGGCGGCCGGCCGCCATCGAGCCGCAGCCGGGCGGGGCGTTCGCCCGGGCCGTGGTGAGCTGTCTGCAGAGCTGCGGGCAGCAGGTGCCGACGCTGGCCGCCGCGATCATCGTGCTGGAGCGCCTGGCCGCCGCCTCGCTGCTGGCCCGGCTGACCGGCACAACCAGGACCGCCGTGGCACAGGGCTTGGCCGCGCTGGAGTCCTCGGGGCTGACCGGCGAGAGGCTGCGGCATCCCGTCGTCAGGACCACGGTCCTCGATCATCTGCCGCCCGGCACGCTGGCCCAACTGCACCGCCGCGCCGCGGAGATCCTGCATACGCAGGGTGCCGGGGCGGGCGCGGTGGCACGGCAGCTGTCCGCCTCGGTGTCCGAAGGCGGCTCGCGGGACTTCCCGTCGTGGGCGGCCGATGTGCTGCGCAGCGCCGCGGAGGACTGCGTGGACGGCTCCGCCATCTCGCAGGCCGTCTCCCTCCTGGAACTCGCCCACCACACCAGCGCCGACGCGGGCAAGCGCGTCGCCATCCGGACACGGCTTGCCGCGATCGTCTGGCGCCTCGACCCGGGGATGTCCGAGCAGCACCTCGCCGAGGCGGTGCGCGGCGCGCGCGGCGGCGAGGTCTCCATGGCGGGGCTGCTACCGCTGCTGCATCTGCTGGTGGCGCAGGGCCGGATGGCCGAGGCCGTCGAGATGCGGGGCCTAATCTCGACACTGCCCGAGTACGCTGCGGCAGGCCCGGTGGACAAGGTGTCCACGGCAGCCATGGACCCGCGCGGCGGCCCGGTGGCCACCGATCCCGACTTCCTCGCACCGGCCACGCTGCCCACCAGGGCCCGTGTGCCCGCCCGGGCCGGACAGCCCGGTATGCCGCGCACCTTCGCCATGGTCGGCGCCGACGGCGACGCCGACGCCGCGGATATCACCCGCTTCCTACAGACCACCACGCTGACCGGTGCGACCGTCCCCCTGATCGTGCAGGCGATCATGGCGCTGACGACGGCGGACGAGGCGGAGCACGGTGTGCACTGGTGCCGCCACTTCTGGAACGAGTCGCTGCGCTTCGAGGCGCCGGGTTGGCAGACACTGTTCTCGGGGCTGCACGCGCACGGGCTGCTGCGGCTCGGGGACCTGTCCGGCGCGGAGGAGCACGCTCTTGAGGCGCTGCGGCGGGTCCGCGACCACCAGCCGAGCGACTTCTCGTTCTGCGTGCTGTCCACGCTGCTGCGGGCGCGCACGGAGATGGGGAAGTACGCGGAGGCCGCGGCCATCGTGGCACAGCCGGTCTCCGACACCCTGCATCTGACCGTGCACGGCCTGGCGTACTTCCGCGCCCGCGCCCTTTATTCCATGGCGACGCGGCAGTTCCAGGCGGCGCTCATCGATCTGTTCCAGGTCGGCCGGCTGATGAAGAAGTGGGGCATCGACCGTCCACTGGTGCTTCCATGGCGCACCGACGTCGCCGAGGTGCTGCTCCGGCTGGGCCAGGTGACCCGCGCCGAACAGCTGGTGCGCCGTCAGCTCGCCATGACCGACGCCCGCCACCCGTGGGTGCGCGGGACCTCGCTGCGGCTACGGGCCGCCACCACCGATCCCAAACGGCGTCTGCACCTGCTGCAGCTGGCCGTCGCAGAGCTGCGGAAGTCCGGCGACCGGATCGCGCTGTCCCGCGCGCTCGCCGATCTCGGCGACGCGCTCGTCACACGGGGAGATCCGCTGGGCCGCACGATCCGGCAGGAGGCGCTGAGCCTGGCCGCCGAATGCAAGGCGGTCGTGCTGCATGAACGGATCCTGCACGGCACAACCGCCCCGTCCAGGTCACGGCCCGTGGCCACTTCCACCGCCGTCATCCGGGAGAAGGCCGCGGGTGCGGCACTGAGCGAGTCGGAACGCCGAGTGGCTTCGCTGGCGGCGCTCACCTACACCAACCGTGAGATCTCGGGAATACTCCACATCACGGTGAGCACGGTGGAGCAGCACCTCACCCGGGTGTACCGCAAGCTGAACATCACCTGCCGGCAGGATCTTCCGGCCCGCCTTGATCTGCATCCGATGGATGCTTCCGCTTCCGAGGCACGGTAAGCGCGTCGGCACCGTCATTTCCGGAATCCTTTCGGGCCGCCCTGTCCGGGGCCGCCCGTCTGCCATGGGCCGTCGGACCGCGGTTCTCCACGCCGTCAGACGCGCCCTGGCTCCTTCCTGCCAGATACCGGAAATATCCCGTTAATATTCGGCGAAAGGCCGAGCCGAGTGAAACACGAATGCGCAGGACACGGCCCGCGGGCACGACGGAGCCTGCTCCCATCACTCAGGCAGCCCCCTCTCCCCACCCTTTCTCGGCAGTCCGCGAAAGGACCGCAGAGCGATCGCTTAAGGGCCGCACAAGAACGGCTCAAGGACCGCGCGAGAGCATGCTGTGCCCGCCTGTGCAGTCCTGAAGTCCTCACGGGCAGCGCTCAAGAACCGGTTGCGTCACAAGCGATCATCCGGAATCCGAGGCGGCGTCGCGCACCACACGACGCTCTGCCGGGGAATTGACTGAGAAGACGGGGGACAGTCAGGTGATAGCGGAGATACTGCCGGAACAGGTGGTCACGGAAGCGGCCTTCTCCGATCTCCTGGTGTCCGGCCCCGGCCTCGGCCTGTTCCCAGAAGAAGCCGCGCTGGTGGCGCGCGCGGTCGAGACACGGCGCCGGGAGTTCGCGACCGTGCGGGTCTGCGCGCGACGTGCCCTGGGCAGTCTCGGAGTGCCGCCCGCGCCGCTGCTGTGGGCCCGCCGCGGTGCCCCCGCCTGGCCGGCCGGGATCGTCGGCAGCATGACGCACTGTAAGGGGTTCCGGGGCGCGGCGGTCGCCCGCACCGAGGACGTGTCGTCCGTCGGCATCGACGCCGAGCCCAACCAGCCGCTTCCCAAAGGAGTGCTCGACGCGATCGCGCTGCGCCGGGAGGCGATCTGGCTGCGGGAGCTGACCGACTGCCATCCCGGTATCTGCTGGGACCGGCTGCTGTTCAGCGCCAAGGAGAGCGTCTACAAGACCTGGTTCCCGCTCACCCAGCGTGAACTCGACTTCGACGAGGCGGAAATCAGGATCGACCCGCTGGCGGGCACTTTCACCGCCCGCCTCCTGGTGCCCGCGCCCATGGTCGACGGACGGCCGCTGAGCTCGTTCACCGGCCGCTGGGTGGCGCGGCGCGACCTGATCGTCACCGGCATCGCCCTCACCCGCGCGCCCGCCACCGCTCCGGCGCCCGCCCGCAGTGCGGTACTCCGGGCGACGCGGTGACCACCTGACAGGCCGCCACACTCCCCGCCGCCCGTCCCTCGCCATCTGCCTTTTGCGCTTTCGGCATGTTCCGTTGCCGTATTCGGGACGGGCGTGCCTCAATGAGCCGTATGGAGCACATCCCCGCCGTCGCCCGGACCCTTGCCGAGGTCGGCCCCCGGCTGCGCCGGCTGCGTACCCGGCGGGGGATGACCCTGCAGGCGCTCTCCGCGGCCACGCGGATCTCCACCAGCACCCTGTCCCGTCTGGAGTCCGGCAACCGCCGTCCCAGCCTGGAGCTCCTGCTCCCCATCGCCCAAGCCCACCAGGTCCCCCTGGACGAACTCGTCGGCGCCCCCGAGGTCGGCGACCCTCGCGTCCGGATCGCTCCCCGGCGCACCCATGACTCGGTCGTGCTGCCCCTGACCCGGCAGCCAGGCCCGCAGCAGGCCTTCAAAATGGTTATTCCAGCCACCCGGAGCACCCCGACCGCCCGCACCCACGACGTCCGTTATTGGTCCAGCGCCGGCCAGGCCTGGGGGCCGCGCGATATCGTTAGCGGACCGGGTGACCTGTACAGCTCGTTGAAGCTCAACCTGCAGGGCGTGCCGCGCGCCAGTTTTTACGACGGCGCCAGCCATTCGCTGAAGTACGCCGCTGGGAGGGGAACGCCTGGCAGGTGGAGACCGTGGACAGCAGCGGGGATGTCGGCCAGTTCAACTCGCTCGTCTTCGAAAACGTGGAGCACCCGCACATTGCCTACTTCGACCGGACCCACTTTCGCATCAAGTACGCCGACTGGGACGGCAGCAGTGGATCGTGCGGACGGACACGGCCGGCCCAGTGCTCGACGCCGCCAGCGGCTACGTCTCGCTGGGTATCTTCGGTGCCACGGCGCACATTGCCTACTATGACGGTACCCATGGCGATTTGCGCCTGGCGCTGTGGGATGGACAGGCCTGGACCGACGAGCAGCTCGACGGTGACGCGGCTGATGTGGGGCGTTTCGCCTCACTGGCCATGGATCGACTCGGCCATCACAGCATCGCCTATTACGATGCGACCAACCAGGCTGTCAAGTACATCGCCCTCGGCCTTAATTCGACGCCCGACCAATATGTGACCAACGTCATCACGTCTGTGGTGGGGGTCACGTCACTGTCGTTGGCGCTGACCATGGGCGAGGCCTGGAGCGCGCATATCGCCTACACCTCGCTCGTCAGCAACACGGTCGGGGTGCTCGCCTATGCCGGCGGCTGGCGCAACGACGTCGTTGAATCCGGCGGCGGCGCCGCTCCGTCCGGCGTCTCGCTGGTGGTGAGTGACCGCGAGCGCCTCACGTACATCGTTGGCGGCAGCCTGCGCTACGCCTGGCGCTCGGCCACGCTGCAGATCCCGGAGTTCAACGCTCTACGTCCGTGCACCGACACCGCGGTCGATCAGAACGCGTTCTACACCGCCCGCGTCTCGTTGTCGTTCCTACGGGGTACAGGGCAACCAAAACTCATTTGGGCCGTCGCTGTCGGCCGATGGGCGCTACGTGGCGTTTTACTCTTCCGCCGCGAACCTGGTTCCCGGCGACACCAACCGCAAGCAGGATGTCTTTGTGCGTGATCTGCTCGCCAACCAGACCACGCGTGTCTCCGTGGCCACCGGCGGCGGGCAGGCCGACGGCCTCGTACGCCCCAGCCATTTCCGCTGACGGCCGCTTCGTGGCCTTTCTATCACGGGCCACCAACCTGGTGCCGGTGATGCGAACGGCAAAGTGGATGTCTTCGTCTACGACCGCCAGACGGCGCAAACACAACGCGTTTCGGTCAACCCCGGCGGCAGCGACGCCGATGGCGACGCCTATGACCGGCCGGCCTCTCGCAGGACGGCCGCATCGTCGCCTTCGCCTCCTTCGCGACCAACCTGGCGCCCGGCGACAGCCTGGGGGATGCCCAGATCTACGCCCGCGACCGGCAGACAGGCGTGACCACGCGCTTATCCGTCGCGCCGAATGTGCCGCCGGCGACCATTCCAGCGGCGCACCTTCACTTTCGGCAGACGGGCGGCGCCGCCTCTACTCTTACGCGACCGATCTGGTGGCCGGCGACAGCAATCAGCACAGCGATCTCTTCGTGCGCGACCGCCAGACGAACCACACCATACGGGTCTCGCTGGGCCTGAACGGCACGCAGCCCAACCAGGATTCGCTGCGCGCAGCCCTTTCAGCCAACGGCCGCTATGTGGCATACGATTCTGGCGTCACCAACTTGGTGCCGGGCGACACGAATGGTGTCTACGACGTTTTTGTCTCGGACCGCGATAGCAACCACAATGGCGTCTTCGACGAGCCGGGCGATGGCCGCACCGTGCGCGTTTCGGTTGACAATACGGGGGCGCAAGGCTAGAAGCCCTCGCGCGACCCGGCGATCTCGGCCGACGGGCGCTACGTGGCGTTCCACTCGGACGCCACCAGCCTGGTCGCCGGCGACACGAATAATGTCAGCGATGTCTTCATCCGCGATCGCAGCGTTGGCGTCTTCCTGGACCAGCCGGGCTATGCTATGACCCTGCGCGCCTCGCTGGCCACCAACGGGGCGCAGGCCAATGCGGCATCGTACCCGCTGCACGATCTGGCCTTCGCGCTGACTCAGGACGGCTTCGTCGTGGCGTTCGACACGGCGGCCAGTAATCTGGTCAACGCGGACACGAACGCGGTCAGCGACTTATTCGTGCGTGTGGCATTCACACCGCCCCAATCCGCCGTTCAACCTGACCCGGAGGCTGCGCCAGCCAGCCATTGGCCGGAGCGTTCACTCTGCCTGGCGCGCCAGACGAACTGGACACGCTGCGGCACATGCGCGATCTATTCGCCACGAGCGCGGAAGGCCTGCGCTTGACGGCCCTGTATTACACCTACGCCCCGGAGACCGGCCGTCAAGGGCTGGACGACCCGGCGCTGATGTGGGACGCCTGGATCGCCCTGCAGAGCTTCGTGCCGGGTTTTGAGGCGCTGGTCGACGGGCGAGGCGACCAGGTGATGATCACGCAGGGGATGGTGGATTTGGTCAAGGATGTGGTGACGCGCCTGGCGAACGCGGGCAGCCCGGAGCTGGCCGCCGCCATCAATGCCGAATTGACGCGCTATCACGACCTGCAAGACTTTGCCGGCCAGTCATTTGCACAGGCGGCTTCCCGACTCGGCTTGCTGGCAAACAAGAGCTACCTGCCTGTGGTCCGGCGCTGAGCCTGATTTTGGGGTGGGCCAATCGGTTCTGCGGCACTGGGTCGTGAAATTGAAGCCGACAATTCCTGGCACCCGCCACATGCCAAACGCTGCCGCCGCTTCTGACCATTTGGGCGGCTGCTAATGGTTCAAGAGGTCTACAACAGTTCCATCTTCACTGAACCCCCAATTGGCGTAGGACTTATGAAGCCATTGGAGCAATGCGCAAGCCCAGTAGCCGGGACTTGGGATAAGTGGCTCGCAGACTGCGGCATACGTTAAATGGCAATTGGTGTTGAGGCTGGCTAACTCAAGCAGGTTGTGTCGGAAAAGCGTTTCGGCTTTGGCCATCTAGAGCAGTTTCCGGATTGACTTATGCTGTAGAATAGTTGACTTCAGCGGCATGGCTTACTCCCAGACTTACGTGAACGGGTGATTGCCGCGGTGCGCGCCAAACGGCAATCGCTCGACCAAATTGCCCAAACCTTTGGTGTCAGCGCGCCGACGGTCGACAACTGGGTCCGGCGCTGGCGTGAAACCGGCCGTGTAGCAGCGTTACCGTGGGCTGGCGGCGTGAAGCGCAGTCTGCGCGACTGCGGCCCGGCCATTCGTAAGGAAGTGCGCCAGCAGCCCGACGCCACCTTGGAAGAATTGTGTGCCCGCGTCGAAGCGGCCACCGGTGTGCGCTCTAATCCCAGCATGATTGCCGTGAGCTGCAACGGCTCGACTTGCCGCGTAAAAAAAAATCGTCCACGATAATCAACGGGACACGGCGCGCGTAAAGCGTGAGCGCCGCGCCTTTGCCGATTATCGAGATGAAGAGTTGCGGGCGGTGTTGGAGCGCCTGCATTTTCTGGACGAATTTGGGGCACATTTGGGCATTACCCGGACGTATGGCCGGGCCGCACCGGGTAAGCGGGTCGTGGAAGCCACCCCCGATTATTCGGGACCGCACTACACGGTGGTGGCCACGATCAGTCTGGCGGGTGTGGTGGCGCCCGGGTCTTCGAAGGCGCGATAAACGGTGACATCTTTGCGACGTATGCCCAGCACGAATTGGCCCCGAGCTTGCAAGCTGACGACATTGTGGTGATTGACAATTTGTCGGCTACAAAAGTGCGGACGCCCAGGCGTGCTTGGAAGCACGGGGCGTGCAGGTGGTGTACTTGCCGCCCTATTCGTTGGACTACAATCCGATCGAGTTGTGCTGGTCCAAGGTCAAGCAGGCTTTGCGCTCCGCCAAAGCGCGCACCTTCGACGCTTTGTTGGAGGCCTTGCGGACCGCGCTCCTGTCGGTTTCGCCTGAAGATGTCAAAGCTTGGTTCAGACATTGCGGTTATGTCCCAGCCTAATTCATTTAGGAAATCGCTCTAGCGTAGGTTTTGCGCAACCAGGGGGCAAACTGTTGAATTGGATGGTATCAACGACGGCCAAAGCCGAATGGCAGTAGCCTCGCGGGCGGAGGTAGTTGCCTGTGAGCACGATACCGCTGGATTGGCCGATCACTAACACGGAACACGGGATGTTGCTCGGTCCCCGCACCCAAGCTGCTCGTCTGGTTCGCGGATTACAACCCTCGCCCGAAGATTGAGGCTGGCAACAAAGAAATGAAAGGCACCTTCTTCGTGCAGCATTTGACACCTGCCTGTTACTGTGCACTCGACAACAGAGAACCGATGGGGTAGAACGAGAGGTGACACACTGATTTCCCTATGGGGGAGCAAGCAGCCTGGAATTGGCAAGTATTTTCAGCCCCTGGTGCTGGCTACATAGCACATCCGCGCTAATCTCTGCCGTAGTCAGGTAACCGTTTCGCTACGGGGACATGGTTTGGGGGGTCAAGGCGCGAGGCGCTGGCAGTTTCAGACCGGCGAAGAACTCGGCGATCGGCAAGGTCTGGATGTCATACCCGGCGAGCTCCCCGGGCGACCGGCCGCGCTTGTCACCCCGATTGTCGTTCACCCCGCACCTGGCGGTGGGGGCAGGTGTGAATGGCGTGAGGCGATAGACGAGTTCAAAGAGCCGCAGGTAGACCTGGGCCGATTTCGAAATTGTCGAAGCCGCACATGCCCTGGTAGTGTTGACACCCTGCCCCACCCGCTGGGTGCGGGTCGAACCGGCGAATGACGAGCTCGGTGGCATTGTTGGTGCGGGGGATGGTGGCACGCTCAATGGCATTCACGAGTTTGGGGAAGTGGTCATCCAGGCTGTCGAAGACGCAGGCGATGGCCGGGGTGCGCGTGACGAACTCGGCGTGCAGCGCCGGCAACGCGGCGAAGCGT
>CAVXIJ010000038.1:0-52072 GCA_963761765.1 uncultured Actinomycetota bacterium | reverse complement strand
AGGACGGGGCCGAGCTGCGTGAACGCCTCGCGCTGCTGCTCGACCCGGTCGACGTCTACTCGGAGGTCTTCGACCCGTACGAGCCCCGCAAGGCACCCGTCGCCTGCCGGATCTCCGACGATCTGGCGGACGTCGTGACCGATCTGCGGCACGGCATGGCGCACTACCGCGCGGGCCGCACCGCCGAGGCCCTGTGGTGGTGGCAGTTCTCCTACTTCTCCAACTGGGGCGCCACCGCTTCCGCCGCCCTGCGCGCCTTGCAGGCCCTGGTGGCGCACGTCCGCCTGAACCAGCCCCTCCAGGAGCTGGACGGCCTCGACACCGACGAGGACCCCGGCGAGGACTCCCTCGCGGAGGAGGCCGGCAAGGTCATGGCGGAGGAGATCGCCGGGCCGCTGGGGCTGCGCGACGGGAACTGACCGGGCGCCGGGCGGCACCGGAGCACCGACCGGACGGCACCCGGGCCCACGCCCACGGCAGGCTCTGGCGCAGGCGCGGGCCCCGGCCCCCCGGTGTGCCGCTCAGGCGGTGAGCTTGGCGGAGATGATGGGCGCGAGGTGCTGGGTGATCACCTGGTGGCCCTGGTCGTTCGGGTGGACACTGTCGGACATGTCGGCGTCACTCAGCCAGCCCGTCGTGTCGACGAAGGACACCCGGCTGTCACCGCCGCTCGCGGCGGCCTGGACGGCGGCCTGAGTCTCCGGCACGAACCGCCCGCGGAACGTCTCCAAGGCGAAGATCCAGGCCCCTGGATAGGCGGCGCGGACCTTGCCGAGCAGACTGCTGTAGGCGGCCTGGAACTGTGCTCCTGATACTCCGTGCCCGACGTCGTTGGTGCCGAGGTTGATCACCACGGCGTTGGCCTGGTAGCGGGAGAAGTCCCAGCTGGGCGTGGCCGCGTTCGGGTTGAGCTTGGTGAACTGCTGCTCAAGGCCGACGCAGCCGTCCGAGGAGGCGACCAGGCACGCACCGCCCTGCGCCACCTGAGTGTGGTCTGCACCCAGTTGCTCGCCGATCAGCCATCCGTAGGCGGTGCTCGCGTTCTGCGAGGTCGTCGTGCCGACGGTGATCGAGTCACCGACGAATTCGATCAGGTTCTTCGGGGCCTGCGGCTTGAACGTGGTGGCCCCGCTGTCGAGTACGAGTCCCTGGAAGACCGCGTCGCCGTGGTACGAGCCCGCCACCACCTGGTAGTGGACCCGCAGGGTGTGATTCTGTCTCCCGCCTGGTGGCGGGCGTCGACCGCTGCCTTCGTCTCCGGCACATAACGCTGTTTGAAGGTCTCGAAGGCGAAGATGGCCGCATTGGGGTACTTCGCCCGCACGCCCGCGAGCAACTGGGTGTACGCGCTCTGGAACTCCGCGTTGGTCACCGTGTGCCCGACATCGTTGGTGCCCAGGTTGATGACCACCGCGCTCGCCTGGTAGCGCGAGAAGTCCCAGGCATCGGTGCCGGTGCTGGCGTGTCGAAGAACTGCTTGTCCAAGCCGGTGCAGCCGTCCTTGCTGACCAGGCAGTAGCCCGCGCGGGCGATCAGGGTGTGCTGCATGCCCAGCAGCTCACCGGTCTTCCAGCCGTAGGAGTCCACCGCGAGCCGGTCGGTGAGGTAGCCCGCGGTGATGGAGTCGCCGACGAATTCCAGCAGCCCCTTGGACTGCGTCGGCGCGACGGTGCTCGCGCCCGCGTCCAGCTGGAGACCGTGGAAGACGGTGTCGCCGGAGCGGTACTCGATCCGCAGGGTGTGCCGGCCCGAGGACAGCGGCTGCGGAGTGAGGTCGACCGTGCCCTTGACGCCCGCGTAGAAGACGTCGGACCCGCCGTCGATGCTGACGTACAGGTTGACGGCGCTGCCGCCCACGACCTTCACCGTGGTCCCGGTGAACGCCGTCTGCAGATAACCGCCCGTCCAGTTGGGCACGGCCGCGTCGGAGTTGATGGTCCAGCGCCCGACGTAGTCGATGTTCGGATCGTCCACCGCGCCGGTGCCCGCCGCGGCCTCGATACCTGCGGCGCCTTGGACGTGTGCGGCGCCCTGGGCGTAGGCCCGTAAGGCGCCGGGACCCACCAGGCCCAGCACGAACAGGGCTATAGCCATGATCATGACAAACAGTGAGCCGGTGGCCCGGCGCCCGGGTTCGCCGATGGTGGCCGCGGTGCGGCTCGTGGAGTGCGACATGTGTGCTCCCTTCATCAGTGCTCTCGTCGCGTTTCTCGGTGTTCTAGACGTTCTCGGTGCTCTGGCTGTTTTCGGTGCTCTAGGTGTCGCTCTCGCGGGCGTTTCGGTGGCGTTTGAATCTGAATGGTGGAGTGTGGAGGTGTGTTTAAAAATGTGCGGGAGCGCTCCCAAGGTGTTCATAGTGTCGCGCCGGTCCGACGTCAAGATGTGCGGCATGAAGACCGTGCCTGCCGTGCCTGTGCCTGTGCCCAGGCTTCGCTGAGCGCCTGGTTGCGCCGGCGGGCGAGGACCTCGGCGCCCTGTGACTCGGAACACTTTTTCCCGTCGCCCGAGTGGCCCCGGCCGACTGGGGCAGATGCGCTCTGGGTCGCCGGGCACAGTCCGCGGTGACTCCCCCTGTCTTCGGGGCCGTCGTGGGATGCCTGCCACGGTCATGAGGCGGTGGGGAGCGCCTGGGGGTGTGTGCCAACCGGGCCGTTCGCCTCGCGGGCAGGTATCTCGCGATATGACACGGCCGGGTCGGATTCCGGTGGCTCGGTAAAATGGCCGTGCTGCGCTTGTGCTGAGGGCGCTCCGCCACTGCCCTGGGGACGGTGGGGAAAACCCGCTCAGAGCCCTTGAGGCACTGTTGGAGCACTGCCCAGGCCTGAGGCCCTGGGCGTGTGACGTCACCGCACGTGCGTCAGGCGCATCGAGAGTGGCACCTGTCGAGTCAGGTGTCATCGAACCATCGAGAAAAGGATGGAGCGAGGAGCGCACGTGGGCCTTGTCGTGCAGAAGTACGGAGGCTCCTCCGTAGCCGATGCCGAGGGCATCAAGCGCGTCGCCAAGACGAATCGTGGAAGCCAAGAAGAACGGCAACCAGGTGGTTGTCGTCGTCTCCGCGATGGGCGACACGACGGACGAGCTGATCGATCTCGCCGAGCAGGTATCCCCGATGCCCGCCGGCCGTGAGTTCGACATGCTGCTGACCGCCGGAGAGCGGATCTCCATGGCGCTGCTGGCGATGGCGATCAAAAACCTCGGGCCACGAGGCCCAGTCGTTCACCGGCAGCCAGGCGGGCGTCATCACCGACTCCGTCCACAACAAAGCCCGGATCATCGACGTGACCCCGGGCCGCATCCGCACCTCCGTCGACGAGGGCAACATCGCCATCGTCGCGGGCTTCCAGGGCGTGTCCCAGGACAAGAAGGACATCACCACGCTGGGGCGCGGCGGCTCCGACACCACTGCGGTCGCGCTGGCCGCCGCGCTCGACGCCGAGGTGTGTGAGATCTACACCGATGTCGACGGTGTCTTCACCGCCGACCCGCGGGTGGTGAAGAAGGCGCGGAAGATCGACTGGATCTCCTTCGAGGACATGCTGGAGCTGGCCAGCTCCGGTTCGAAGGTGCTGCTGCACCGCTGCGTCGAGTACGCCCGCCGTTACAACATCCCGATCCACGTCCGGTCCTCGTTCTCCGGACTCCAGGGCACCTGGGTCAGCAGCGAGCGACCGCAAGCCGGAGGCACAAGCAGGCAGGAGCTCAGAAGGTGGAGCAGGCGATCATCTCGGGTGTCGCCCATGACACCTCCGAGGCCAAGGTCACGGTCGTCGGCGTGCCGGACAAGCCGGGCGAGGCGGCGTCGATCTTCCGCGCCATCGCGGACGCCGAGATCAACATCGACATGGTCGTGCAGAACGTCTCCGCCGCGGCCACCGGGCTCACCGACATCTCCTTCACGCTGCCCAAGACCGACGGCCGCAAGGCGATCGACGCGCTGGAGAAGACCAGGCCGACGGTCGGCTTCGACTCGCTGCGCTACGACGACCAGATCGCGCAAGATCTCCCTGGTCGGCGCCGGTATGAAGACCAACCCGGGCGTCACGGCGACCTTCTTCGAGGCGCTGTCCAACGCCGGGCGTCAACATCGAGCTGATCTCGACCTCCGAGATCCGCATCTCGGTCGTCACCCGCGCCGACGACGTCAACGAGGCCGTGCGCGCGGTGCACTCCGCCTTCGGTCTCGACAGCGACAGCGACGAAGCCGTCGTCTACGGAGGCACGGGCCGCTGATGGCGCGGTCCGTGACACGGGGCGGCAGCCGACGCTGGCCGTCGTCGGAGCGACGGGCGCCGTCGGCAGCGTGATGCTCCGGATCCTCTCCGAGCGCGCCGGACATCTGGGGCGAGATCCGGCTGATCGCCTCCCCGCGTTCGGCCGGCCGCAAGCTGACCGTGCGCGGTGTGGAGGTCGAGGTCGTCGCGCTGACGAGGAGGCGTTCGACGGTGTCGACGTCGCGATGTTCGACGTGCCCGACGACGTCGCCGCGCGCTGGGCGCCGGTCGCCGCCGCCAAGGGCGCGGTCGTCGTGGACAACTCCGGCGCCTTCCGGATGGACCCCGACGTCCCGCTGGTCGTGCCCGAGGTCAATCGCGCACGCGGTCCGGATGCGGCCGCGCGGCATCATCGCCAACCCGAACTGCACGACGCTGTCGATGATCGTGGCGGTGGGCGCGCTGCACGCCGAGTTCGGGCTCGAGCGAGCTGATCGTCTCCTCGTACCAGGCGGTCTCCGGCGCGGGACAGGCCGGCGTCGACGCCCTGCGCGACCAGCTGTCGCTGGTCGCGGGCACCGAGCTGGGCACCAAGCCGGGCGATGTACGGCGCGCGCGTCGGCGACGACACGGGCCCTTCCCTGCGCCCGCTCGCGCTGAACGTGGTGCCCGTGGGCCGGGTTCGCCGCCGGACGACGGCTGGACCTCGGAGGAGCTGAAGGTCCGCGACGAGTCCCGCAAGATCCTCGGCCTGCCGCAGCTGCGGGTGACCGCGACCTGCGTACGGGTGCCCGTCGTCACCACCCACTCGCTGACCGTGCACGCCCGCTTCGAGAACGAGGTCACGCGTCGACCAGGCGCACGAGATCCTGCGCCGCCGCGCCCGGCGTGGTGCTGTGCGACAACCCGGCGACGGGCGAGTTCCCCACCCCCGCCGACGTCGTCGGCACCGATCCGACCTGGGTCGGCCGGGTGCGCCGCTCGCTGGACGACCCGCGCGCGCTGGAGCTGTTCGTGTGCGGGGACAACCTGCGCAAGGGCGCGGCGCTGAACACCGCGCAGATCGCGGAGTTCGTGGCGGCGGAGCTACGGGGCTGCGGAGCGCCGCGGATGTGGGGCGGTCCGGGCGCGGTCGTGGCACGGTCACCTGCGACCGTGCGTCGTACGCGGTCGATGGGAGCTGCGGGTCGTGGACGAGCCTGCTCCCGGATGCTGGGTCCTCCTGGATGCGACGCTCGGTGTCCGACCATTTGCTTTCCGCCGGACTGCAACCGCGCTGCGAGGCAGGGTCGGGCGTCTCTGTGGCAGCGCACGGGTGGCTCGATGGATGCCGCAGCGCCGCAGGCGGGAGTTCCGGCGTCGGCGCGCAGTCGCGTCGCGGCAAACAGGGCATTGGGGAAGAGCTGGTACGCATGCGGGCATTCGATGCCACGCGTCAAGAGCGGTGCGCTTGCGCGTACAACCCTGACGGGGGGAAGCGTGTCCAACAGGCGTGGCAGAGGTACTGGACATCGACATCGGCACCCGGGCGGGGCGGCAGTCGCGCTGCGGCCGCTCCGCCCGGTCCCGCGCGCCCGGCGGCATGCCGGTGATCGCGCCCATGCCGCGCGGCCCGTCCCGCCTGCCGTCGCAGCGCGAGGGCGCTGACGACGCGATGGCCGCGGGCACCACGGTCGACCACCTCACCGAGACCTATCGCGCCCACTACCGGTCGCTGCTCGGCCTTGCCGCGCTGCTCCTGGACGACACCGCCTCCTGCGAGGACGTCGTCCAGGAGGCGTTCATCCGCGTGCACTCCGCGCGCAACCGGGTCCGCGACCCCGAGAAGACCCTCGCCTACCTGCGCCAGACCGTCGTCAACCTCTCGCGCTCCGCGCTGCGCCGCCGCATCCTCGGGCTCAAGCTGCTCTCCAAGCCGATGCCCGACATGGCGAGCGCGGAAGAGGGCGCGTACGACCAGCTGGAGCGCGACCAGCTGATCCAGGCCATGCGGGGCCTGCAGCGCCGCCAGCGCGAGGTGCTGGTGCTGCGCTACTTCGCCGACATGACCGAAGCCCAGGTCGCCGAGCACGCTCGGCATATCCCTGGGCTCCGTGAAGGCCTACGGGTCGCGTGGCATCGCGGCGCTGCGCGATCGCCATGGAGGCCCCGGCATGAAAGGCGCCGCTCCCCCGTCCGGCGCCGGACGGGACAAGCACGGCGGCAGCGCGCCCGGGCCGTACGGCGAGAGCCCCGGCTCCCGCTTGCCCACCGTCGGCGCCAGGCCCCGGCGGTACGGCGATGGCCACCGGGCCGTCTCCTGGCCTCTGTCGGGGCTCCGCGGCACGTCCGGCACGGACGGCTGCCGCACGAACGAGCAGCACACCGAGCCCAGGCCGGCCGGGCACCGCCCCGCCGGACCACGGCTCACCGGGGACCGACCCGCACAGACTCGACACGCTGGGATTCAGTCAGTGAACGACGGCCGCGACATACGTGACATGCGCGAGGAACGCGAGGAACGCGACGCATTCGGCGCTCGCGACGAGCGCGGCGTGCACGGCGTACGCGACGCCCGTGCCGCCCGCGACGGGCAGGGCACGGAAGGTACGCGAGGAAACGTTCGTGGTCCTGGTGGCGCAGCTGGATCCGGCGGCGGCCCCGGCCGGCGCGGCCCGGTCACCGGCGGCCCCGGCGGCGGCGGCTTCGGCGACGACGGGCACGGCCCTGACGGACCGTGGGAGCGCGACCAGTTCGGGGACGACGACGAAAGCGGTGCGCAGGACGGCCGGCGCGGCACCGACGCCCGCTCCGCATCCGGCGCCCGCGTGCCCGCCGCCCGGTCCGGATCCGCCCGTGACGCGTTCGGCGGCCCGCGCTCGTACACCGGCCCCGGCCCGGACGACGATCAGGACATGCCCGACGACCTGGGCGCCGACGAGCAGGCGCTGAGCAGGCTGCTCAAGCAGGTGGTCCAGGAAGTGGAGCCCCGCCAGGGCAGCCTCGACCACCTGCGCCACGCGGTGCCCGCACGGCGCGCCCGCAAGCGGCACGCACTCATCGGGGTCGCCGCCGCGGCCCTGCTCCTCGGCACCGCCATCCCCGCCGTCATCCACGTCTCGCACGCCGGCGGTTCCGGAGCGGACCGCACGTCCGTCGCGGGCCATGGCGAACAGGCACACGGCGGCACGGGACAGGGCAAGGGCACCGACGGCGGCCGGCAGGGCATGGGCGAGCCGTACGGGACGGGCGGCCCGGGCGGCAAGGGCGGGCAGCACGGCACCGGCGACGGCACGGACCGCCAGAGCGGCGCCCCTAGCGGCCCCGACCCCGGCCGCACCCTCGCCGCCACCTCCCCGGCCTGTGTCGCCACCGCACTCGGCGACATTCAGGCGAGCGTGGGCCAGCCCGACGAAGAGGGCAAGGTCTACGGCTCCTTCCGGGTCACCAACGTCTCCGCCAGCGACTGCACCGTCGACGGCGCGGGCACCGTGGTCACCGTCGCACAGGGCGCCGCGGACCCCTCGAAGATCAACGTGGTCGACCACACCGAGGGCGACCCGGCCAGTGGGCTGCCCTCGCCCGCGCAGGAGCCCGCCCAGCTGATCCTTCAGCCCGGCATGGCGTACGAGGTCAAGTTCGCCTGGGTGCCGTCCGGAAGCTGCCAGGCCGACGGCGGCGACGGCGGAGCCTCGCCAGGACCCACCCCGTCGGAAGGCTCCGACAGCGCGGGCCAGAGCGACGTGACCCCCCAGCTCGCCCACGAGGACGGTGAACCGGTCAGCGGCAGCGGCAGCGTCGCCGTCTCCCACACCGCGGAGCCCGGTGCGCCCACCGCCGCGACGACGATCCCCAACGCCTGCGCGGGCACGCTGTACCGGACGGGGCTGCTGCCGGGGGCGTAGGTCCCGGGCGAGGGCCCGGCGTGATCCAAGCGAGCGGCGCTGGACGGGCCCTGGAGCTGTCCTAGTGCCGCGGCGCTAGACCAGGTGCGTCTCGTTGTCCGCGGGTGAGGGCGGGCCGTGGACCGTGAGCGGGCGGGTGCCGTCCTCGTCGGTGACCAGGCCGAGGCGGGCGTCGCGGGCCGCCTCCGCCTCGCGGCGCACCAGACGGAACCACATGAAGACCACGAAGCCGGCGAAGACGAACCACTCACCGGTGTAGCCGAGGTTCTGGAACGCCTTGAGATCGAGCCCGCTGCCCTCCGGCGCGGTGGCCGGTACCGCCGTCATCCCGGTGTCCGCCGTGTCGAGCGTGATCCATGCGTCGTATACGCGGTAGGGCACCAGGTTCACCAGAGAGGCTGCGCTGATCATGCCGAGCTCGCCGGACGGCAGGCCGCCGGCGCCACTCACCCCGTTCGTCCCCGGGCTCTCGGAGGCCTGGAGCGCGCCGGTCACTGTCACCTGCCCGGTGGGAGGAGCCGGGGCGGCGGTGGGGCGGGCGGTGCCGGGGAGCCAGCCGCGCACCACGGGCAGGGCCTTGCCGCTGCCGGTGCGCAGCAGGGTCAGTACGTAGAAGCCGTGCTTGCCGTCCAGCTGCCGGTCCGGGACGAGCAGCTGCCGGTCGTAGCGGCCGGTGGCTGTGGTCCGGTCGCCGGAGGTGTCCTGGGTCACGGGCAGCAGCGAGGCCAGCGGCCGTGGCCTGGCCCGGTGCTCGGCGCCCTCGTCACGGGCGGCGGCGTGCTGGTCGCGCACATGGTCCTCGAAGCGGCTCAGCTGCCACGTTCCCATGAAGACGCAGAACGGAATCGCCAGCAGCGCGAAGACGTTGATCCCCCACCAGCGGGGCGTCAGCAGGAACCGGTACACACCCACCACGGTACGGGGCCCGACTGGCGGGCCGCGGCGGGGGTTGGATGCGGGGGCTTGATGAGCGGGGGGCGGGGGCTGGGGCGTGGAGGTGTGGGGCCGGAGGTGGGGCCACTGGGGGCCTGTATTCGCTGGCCGCTCCGCATCTACATCCATACCCACACCTGTATCTACACCTGTATCATATGGTTTTCCGATATCGCATTCGGGCCTCGTGTCCCTGATTCCCTTCTGCCCTTCCGTTCTAGCGTCATTCCACTCTTTCGTGACTCGGTACTCGTGGTGCGGTACATATGAATGAGTGCAGGGCATATAAATTGAAGATTCGTACGACTTAAATCCTCGTGTGGTGCGGTAAGTGCCATTGTGTGTGGCACGGGGCATGCTCGGACCATCGGATCAGTTGTCTGTGCCGAGCCGTCGGAGGGATGAGGGACCATGACGCGAGCCAATGGCCGCTGGCAACGGCAGGGTTTGATTCCGGCGAGCAGGCGTACCTGCGAGAACCGTGCGTCGGAACCTCTCTACACGGCCGTGATGGAATCCTGGCGCCGGCAGGGCAGGACCCTTCCTGGGTTCCCCGATCCCGAATGGAACGCTCTCGTGGCACGGGACTGCTGGCCGCGCGGCTGAGACCGTGTCCCGGCTCGCTATTTCTCCTCAGGTAGTAAGAGGAGGGAGCGTGCCCGCAGTGTGCCGATAGCATTCCCGTAAAAGCGCAACAAACACCGACAGGGTGACAAGGCGAAACCATTCGGGTGCACGGTAGTTGAGCAGATGCCAGCGTTCACGAGGGCGCGTTTCCGGTGACCGGAAAAGGGAAATGGGAGATTTCCGCACCGCATACGGCCGCGAGAGCGGTCGGCGCGCCCACCATAAGACGCGGCACCGTAGCAGCCTGCCAGGCTGTGTCAGTGCCGGACTTGGACGGTCAGCCGAACAGGCCGGCTCCCAATTGCGAGCAGGAAGACAACAAATTGCGACAGGCCCTCAGTAAGGGAATGCTCACGGCCGCGGCCGTGACGGGCATCCTGTCCGTGCCCGGTGCCTTTGCGTTCGCCGATGCCGACGCGGACGCGACCGCGACCGGATCGGCCGGTTTGATCGCCGGCAACAACGTGTCGGTACCCATTCATGTGCCGCTCAACGTGTGCGGCAACAGCATCAACGTCCTCGCGGTGCTCAACCCGACGACCGACAACACCTGCGTCAACGTCGAGCACGTGGACGTTTCGAAGCACGACTCGAAGGAGGCCGAGTCTCCGGCTCCGAAGCCGGTCCACGAGGCCCCCGCCCCGGAGCGGAACGCGCCGGTGCCGCAGGCCCACACGCTGCCCGCGCCCGCCGCGCTGGCCGAGACCGGTGGCAACCCGACCACGATCGCGGCGGCCGGCCTCGGAGTGGTCATGCTCACCGGCGGTGCCGTCCTGTACCGCCGGGGCAGGTCACTCGCCCGCCGGTAACGGCACGCGGGTCGGGCGGGCCGGTCTTTGGCCCGCACTGCCACCCGCACCCACCCGCTCATGCACGTGCCGTGCCGGCCCTGCACCGGCACGGCACGTGCATGTCCGCGTGTACAGGCCTGCCTGTCTTCGTCGGCGTGCGGCATGCGGCGTGCGGCGTGTGGCATGCGTGCCGTGCCGCAGCCGCCGCGACCCGCCGGAAGGCGCGACCCGTCAGCCGATCGAGTGCACTTGGCACCGGAACACCCCGTTATGTCGCTACGGTGCGAAGGTGACCTCAACCTCAACCCCCAGTCCCGCCCCACCCGCGGACACCCGCTACCCCGCCGACGACTCGGCACGCCCCGCCCCGCACCTCGCCGTGCTCCGCAGCGGTGCCGGCCGTGGATTCGCGCTGCTGATGGTGCTCACCGGCGCGGCGGGCCTGCTGTCGTCCTGGGTCATCACACTCGACAAGTTCAAGCTCCTTGAGGACCCCGGCTTCACGCCCGGTTGCAGCCTCAACCCGGTGGTGGCCTGCGGCAGTGTGATGGAGAGCGACCAGGCGGCGGCGTTCGGCTTCCCCAATCCGATGCTGGGACTCGCGGCGTACGCGGTCGTGATCTGCGTCGGCCTGAGCCTCCTGGCGGGTGCCCGCTTTCCGCGCTGGTACTGGCTGACCTTCCAGGCGGGCACGCTGTTCGGCGTGGGATTCTGCGGCTGGCTGCAGTTCCAGTCGCTGTACCGCATCAACGCCCTGTGCCTGTGGTGCTGCCTGGCCTGGGTCGCCACGATCGTCATGTTCTGGTACGTGGCCTCGTTCAACGTACGCAGTGGATTTCTGCCCGCGCCCCGTCGGCTGCGAGGCGTCAGCGCCGACTTCACCTGGGTCTTTCCGGCCCTGCACGTCGGTGTCATCGGCATGCTCGTGCTCACCCGCTGGTGGGATTTCTGGACCGCATGACCTGCCCCCGCACGAACACCCCCGGATCAGCCCGCACCCCGAGGACGCGAGGACCACTGCCATGAACCACCACGGCCGCCAAAGCCTGCGCCAAAGCCTGCCGCGAACCCTGCTGCGGGTCCTGATCGCCTCCGGTGTGTGCGCCGCCGCGGCCACCGTCGTCGTCCCGGTCGTCGCGGCTCTGGGCGCACCCGGTGCGTCGACACCGGGCGGCACGACGGACGGCCGGGCCCCCGGCCCCGCGCATACCGTCCGCTTCGACGAGATGTACCGCGGCGGACACACCCACGCCGACCACGTCCACGGCCCGCACCGGCACACCCTCGCGGGCGCGGGCACCCGCCGCGCCACCGTCTGACGGGTACCGCACGGTGGGCGGGCACACCGTGCGGGCAGCACACAGCCCCCGGCAGCGAGCCACCGGCGGCCCGTACATATGCGGGCCGTCGGTCAGGCACTGCCAGGGGCTGTGTCGCGCCGGTGCGCGGTGTTTCAGTGCTTCTTGTGCACCTCGATGTGTTCGGCGTTGACACAGACGTTGCCGGTCGCCGGGTTCAGCGCGGCCACGACGTTGACGGTGTTGCCGCAGATGGTCACCGGGGCGTGGACCGGGACCTGGACGTTGTTGCCGGCCACGAGGCCGGCCGAGCCGATGGCCTTGCCGTCGGCATTGGCGTCGGCCATGGCCAGACCCGTACCGGCGAGAACCACGGCACTCGCGCCTGCTGCCACCGCGGCCATCTTGGCAATGCGAGACATGAGGTATCTCCTTCAGTTTCTTCTTCTGAGGCTGATGCAGAGTTGACGAGGCGTCCGTGAGATCCGCGGACGCACTGCCACTTCAACGCCGTTCTGCACCAGCGGTAACGGCATGACCGCTTAGTGTGAAGACCAGCCCAACGCTTGCGCCGAATGGGTTCCCCGTGCCGCGCGCCGCCTCTCGGTGGCGTAACCGCACGTCAGGGCGTTAGGGCGGCAGGATCGTGGCCCGCTCAGCCCATGCCCGACCGCCGCGGCCTGCGGCCCAGCAGTTCCGCGAGGCCGTGCCGGGTGGCCGCCAGGACGACCCTGTCCTGAGCGGTCAGGACGCGGTCGGGAGCGAGGTTCCACACCAGGTCGGGCGTGCGGCTGCGGTTGCTCCGCGCGGCCGAGGAACCGCCGGCGGACGGCTGCTGCGTGCCGCAGCCGTTCTTGTCCAGGGCGAGGATGCGCCACTGCCCCGGCCGGAAGGCTTCCTCGATGGTGCGGCCCTCCAGCTGCGGATGCCCGGCGACGTCGATGACCGCGAACAGCAGCACCCGCCGTTCGACCGGTATCGCGCCCAGGATCTGCCGGCCCATCATGGCCGCGGCGAAGGACGGCGCGGCGAGGTGCGAGACGCTGCGGCTGCGGGTCAGGGCCTGTGGGTGGGCGGCGCGCAGGGTGCGGAAGACGGCGGTGGCGAAGTCGTCGTCGTACAGGCGCAGGACCGTGCGCAGGTCCGGTTTGACGGCCCTGGCGGTCAGCGCGGCCTCCAGGTTGATGGTGTCGAGGCTGGTCAGAGCGAGCATCGAGCTGGCCCGGTGGATCTTGGCGGCCTCCAGGACGCCTTCGTGGGTGACGTCACCGAGCACCACCGGCACCCGCAGCCGCCGGGCCACGGCGATGCCGCGCGCCTCCGGGTCGGCCTCCACGCACACCACCGGGATGTTCAGCTGCCGCAGCTCCACGAGCACCCGGGTGCCGATCTTGCCGAGCCCGAGCAGCACCACATGGTCGGACAGGCCGCGCGGTGGGCGGCGCCCCACGGCCCCGCTGCGGAAGCTGCCGAGCGCTTCGAGGACGGCCGCCATCAGCACGGGAAGCACCAGCAGCCCGACGACCCCGGACAGCAACTGCAGGATCTGGCGGGGGGCGCCCGCGTGCAGCGCCGGGTTGTTGATGGCGAGGAGGTCGAGCACGGTGAGGTAGGTGGAGCTCAGCACGTGATCGCCCGTGATCAGCATGCGTGCCACCGCCAGCGCGAACACGGCGGCCACCAGACCGGTGAACGACCAGCGCAGCCGCTTCGACAGCAGCGAACCGAGCGGCACGCCGCGTTGGCGGTTCAAGGTGGGCCCTGAGTAGCGCAGGTTGGTCAGCATGACCCGGCCGCGGGCGGGTGCCGCGCTCACCGCCTGGTCGTCCGGCAGCAGCCGGGGCCCGTCCGCACCACTGTCCTCCGTGCCCTCCGCGCCGGCCGGATTGGCGGCGGTGGACGACAGGAGGGCCAGCGTGCACAGGCCCTCCTCCGTGCTCTGGCCGCGGCCCGGATGGAAGTCCTTCGCGCTCAGCAGCAGGCCGCCCGCGCGCACGAACTTGCTGCGGCCCGCGACCGCGGTGGCGGCCAGCGCTGGTGCCGCGGTGTCGGCGTCTGAGAGCACGGTCGTGGAGGTGTCCAGGTCCCCCGCGCCGAGCCCGGGCGTGGACAGCGCCGCGGCCTGGTCGAGCACGCCCTCCAGGTACTGGCCGAGACGGCGGTTGTAGAGCCGGATGACCAGGCGCACCCGCGGGTTGAGGCGGCGGGCGGCGAGCGCGGCGCGGATGTTGGTCTCGTCGTCGTCATGCACCAGCGCAAGGGCGGCGGCATGCTGCACTCCGGCGTCCGCGAGTACGGCCTCGGTGAGCTGCGGAGCCTCGATGATCCGGTCGGCCGCGTCCGTGCCGCGGGCACCGGGGGCCGACTCGGCGCTACTGGCTGTGCCGGTGCCGCCGGACGCGCCGTTGCCGCCTGCGCCCGCGGCCCGGGTGACGACGACGGAGAACCGGCCCAGCAGCATCGAGGCGTAGGCGCGGGCCCGTGCGCTGACGGGCTGCCCGGGATCACCGGGCGTCCCCGGTACGACCAGGGTGACCGACTCCCCGTACAGTTCGCGCAGCTCAGCCGCGAGCCGGTGTGCCAGCGCGCCGTCGCCGCAGACCACCATGGGTTCGGTGGCCCCGGCGACATCGCTCTGTGCGGCGGCGGTGGCTTGCAGCGGAAACGTCGGCATGGTGGGGGAGACTCCACGAGAGTGTGCGCTGGTTCCACGCGGCGCGCTGAAGCCGTGCCGAGCGGGCAAGGACGGACGCGGCGGCTCAGGACTCCTGGGTCTCCTGGGTCCCACGGGCCTCAGGCGCCTCTCGGGCACGCAGGCCCGACGGCCTTGCGCAGGTTCGACGGCCCTTGTCAGGCCTGCAGCACGTCCGTCGCCAGCAGCCCGAGCAGCAGCACGCCCACGATGAGGCGGTACACCACGAAGGCGTTGAAGGAGTGCTTGGCGACGAACTTCAGCAGCCAGGCGATGGAGGCGTAGGCCACGATGAACGACACCAGTGTGCCGACGGCCAGAGCTGCCACCGCCACCCCGCCGCCCAGCGCGTCCTTCAGCTCGTACAGACCCGCGCCGGTCAGGGCGGGCAGGCCGAGGAAGAACGACAGACGGGTCGCGGCGACCCGGTCGAGGTCGAGGACGAGGGCCGTGGACATGGTGGCGCCGGAGCGCGAGAAGCCGGGGAAGAGCAGCGCGAGGATCTGCGAGCAGCCCACCAGCATGGCGTCCTTCAACGAGGTGTCGTCCTCGCCGCGCTTGTGCCGCCCCATCTGGTCGGCCGCCCACATCGCACGCTGCCGACGATCAGCGAGCCCGCCACCACCCACAGTGATGCCAGCGGCCCTTCGATCAGCGGTTTCGCGGCGAGTCCGACGACCACGATCGGAAGCGTGGCGTAGATCACCCACCAGGCGAACTTGTAGTCGTGGTGGTACCGCTCCTCGCGGTTCGCTATCCCGCGCGCCAGTGCCGTGACGAACCGCACGATGTCTTTGAAGAAGTACACGAACACGGCGGCGATGGCGCCGACCTGGATCACCGCGGTGAAGGCGACGACGGCCTTGTCATCGACCGGGATGTCCATGAGGCCTTCGGTGATCTTCAAATGTCCGGTTGAAGAGACCGGCAGGAATTCGGTGACCCCTTCGACGATCCCGAGGACCGTGGCCTGGCCGAGGCTGATGGCGCTCAACGTGTTCCGTCCTTACGCGCGGAAGAAGACGGATGCGACTGTACTGGAGCCGACCACACGCCGGGACCGGCGCAGGGCGCGGCAGCGGCGGCGTACCGGGCCACCGCGGACCGCACGCGTGACACCGCCCACAGATCGGCCCGTGCCCGAGCGTGTGCCGCACGGGCTCCGGAGCCCGTGCCCGGACTCCCGCGGACATGAGGACGGCCGAGGTGTCCCCCCACGGGTCACCCCGGCCGTCCGTCATCGTGACGCCGACGTGTGCGCGTCAGTGTCGGCGCACCGCTTGATCAGCGGTGCCTCAGCGGTGCCTCAGCGGTGCCTCAGTGGCGTCCGCCATGGTGTCCGCCGCCGTGCCCGTGCCCGCCGCTCTTGAGAGCGGTGGCGGTGCCCAGGTCGTCCACGTAGGAGGCGACCCAGGCCAGCGGGGCGTTCCAGTTGATGGCCATCTCGTTGGTCGAGTACGACTGGATGTCGTCGATGTAGCACATCGCCCCGACGCAGCCGGCGAGCTTCTGCTGAGCCGTCGGGTCCTGCAGCGCGGAGTTCGGGCCGCCCGCCATGGACCCTGCGATCGGGTTGGCGAGGCTCGCGTCCAGCTGGTGGGCGTAGATGCGGTTGTGCTCGTTCTGCGTGGCGCGCTCGCCGAAGCCGGTCACGTACGACTGGTTCATCGGGTTGTCGCCCAGGATGTAGTCCGACCGCGCCGAGCACGGCGTCGGGTACTTCTTGTCGCCGGTCAGGTCGGCCGCCGTGGCGAGCACCACCACGTTGTTGAGCACCGCGCTGTTGGAGCCCCAGACCCAGTTGTTGTCCGTCGGGAGCGTACGGCTGGCTGTACGCGGATGCCGCGGAGTCGGCCGCGTACCGGTCGGCGGCGGCGGTGACCTCGACTGCGGACCTCGGAGCGCTGAGCGGCGGTGAGGCCGTTCGGCACGGTCGCCAGGTCGAGGGCGCCGAGCGCGGCGGTCGAACCCCAGGAGAAGCCGCCGGTCGGGAAGACGTCCTCGCCCTGGCCCCACAGCGGGGAGTTCAGCACCCCGTCGCGGTAGTGGGCGTCGCCGGTGGTGATGAAGAGCTCGGCTGCGGCCCAGTAGAACTCGTCGGTGACGTCCTTGTCGTCGTACGTGCCGCCGCCGGTGCCGTCGGTCGCCGAAGCGTAGATGGCCGGGTGCGCCACCGCCGCGTCGTAGGCGGTCTTGGCCGCAGCCAGCAGCTTGGCGGAGAAGGCGGGGTCGAAGTCCTTGAAGAGCCGGGCGCCCTGCGCCGCGGCGGCGGCCAGGTTCAGCGTGGCCGCTGTGGACGGCGGGTGCAGCTCACGCGGCTGGTCGTCGTCGGTGGGCTGGGTCGGCAGCGCCGGTCCACTGGGCGTCGTGCAGCTTGTGGTGCGCCATGCCCGCCAGCGGCTGGCCCGCCGGCACCTGCATGCGCCAGCAGGAACTCGAAGTTCCCAGCGGGCCTCGTCCAGGATGTCCGGCACGCCGTTGCCGTGCTCGGGCACCCGCAGCTTGCCGTCGCCGAGAGCGGCGCCGTTCGCGCCCGGCGCGGTCAGCGTCCGCTCGTAGCTGGACAGCAGCTGGGAGGTCGCGATGCCGCCGTTGACGACGTACTTGCCCTGGTCACCGGCGTCGTACCAGCCGCCGGCCACGTCCAGGGTGTAGTCGCAGGGGGAGGCGGCGACACAGGTCACGCCGTTGTCGCCCTGGTTCGGGCCGACGTTGACATGGCCCGCCGGCCGCGCCCAGGCGTTGCCGACGATGCTGCCGTCGATCGCGATGCCGCTGCGCTCGACGTAGAAGTACTGGAGGGCGTCCGTACGCAGCGAGCTGTAGATGTCGTCCGAGATGTAGAACGGCTCGCTGGTCTGGTCGCCGATCGTCACCGTGTACCCGTCACCGGGCGCAGTGAAGCTGCTGAAGTCGAACGACTGCACGTTCTGGCCCGAGGACTTGTCGACGCCCAGCGGCGTGGTCGTCCCGCTCGCCTTCTGGGTGCCGCTCGCGTCCTTCAGGGACCAGGCGACCGAGCTGGTCGAGTCGGTGACGAAGACGCCCTTCTTCGGTGCGTCGGGCAGATAGCCGACCTGGTTCACCCGCACCGGAGAGCCGGTGTCCGGGTCGTAAGGGGGCACTTCGGCGCCGCTGGTCAGCGAGACGTCGTCCACGCAGAACGTGTACGCGGAGGCACTGCCGCCGATCTGGAACTGCAGACCGGCCGCGGCGTCGTCCGTCTGCGCGGTGAAGGTCTGCGAGAACGTCTTCGGCTCGGCGGTGAGCTGGTCCGAGGAGGTGAAGTACTGGGTGAACGGGTCCGCGGTCTGCTGGAGGTTGGTGGTGACGGTGACCGGCGAGGTGGCGCTCGCGGTGTAGCTGATCGCGTAGGTCTCGCCAGCGGTCACCGCCAGGTCGTTCTGGCCGATGATGGCGTCCCACGGATTGGCGGTGCCGGCCGGCACATCGGCGCAGAGTCTGCCGTCGACGACGGAGGCCGGGTTGTTGGCGGTCGACCACCAGGGTGCGGTGGCGCCGCTGGCGAAGTCCCCGTTGATGATCTCCTCGGCGGCGGCCGTACCGGCGGCGGCCGGTGTGCTGGACACCGCGGACGCGTTGCCGGCGAGCACACCGGCCAGCAGCCCTGCGCTGGCCAGCGTCGCTATCAGCCGGGGCGCTGATCTGCGGCGGCGCGTGTGGTGCGCGGGCTGCGCCGTGCGTATCTCCTGAACGGGCGGTCGTGGCACGTCGGATCCTTCCGGGTGTGGCGCGCGGATGAGACGGGGTGGTGCGGGGATGGTGCCGAGGTGGTGCGTGGGTGAGGCTCGGGGGTCGGGTTCTTGGGGCTTGAGGGTCTCGGGGTCCGGCCCTGGGCGGGGTGCGGTTGAGCCGGGGTGTGGCGGGACAACGGTGGGCACAGGGGTCTGGAGGGCTTCCGGCTCCGGGGCGAGGGTCGTTCCGGTCTGCTGACGGCGCGTCATGACCGGGTGACCGGTCCGGGTGGCTGGTCCAGGTGGCTGGTCCAGGTGGCTGGTCCGGAGCTGGGATTCGGCCGCGTTCGTCACCTGACGCTGTTCCTGTGGTGCTGCTCCTACCGCCGCGTGCCGCGGGCCGCGGCCTCGTCCGTGTGTGGGATGCCGGGCACGCGCAAGGCGAGGTCCGCGGCGGCACCGCCGACTCCGGGGCGCCGCGCGCGACGTCGCTGATCTGACGAGGTGTCCATAGTTCGGCCCTTTCGGTACGGGGGTGACGAAATGACCTTGCGTGGCGAGCGCTCCCACATGCCGGAGTAGTGGGAGCGCTCCCACCGCCGCATCGTGCTGCCTTGACCGAAGCCCCGTCAAGGGATCGGCAGCCACCGGAATTACGCCGCGATGACGGAGGTTCCCGTTATCCGGCGCACTGTTCCCGTATATCGGTTGAGCGGTTCACCGGTACTCGTCTTCCGCTACGCACGTACACCTGCGTATCGCCTGGGCTTCGGGGGTGCGGGGCGGTGCGGGGGCTGCGGGGTGCGGGAGTACGGAGCCGGTCGGGGCGAGGTGGGGGCGGCCGGAAAACTTTTGCGGGGCGAGAATTGCGGGGGCGGCTCCGGCTCATTCTCGCCGTCCGAGGGCGGAAGTTGTGCGCGGTCTGCGGGGCGGGAGTGGTGAAGAACGCGTCTTTTGCGCCCGCGCACCCACGGCAACCGGGTCCTGCAAGGTTTCTGCAAGGGTCCGTCAAGGGGTCAGCAGGTTTTCGGCAGGGCGTTCGTCGGTGCGGGCGGTGAGAACCCCTTCAGGGCAGGTACGCGGCCAGCGGACCTGCGCAACAACCCGCACAACAGGAGCAAGAGAAGACTACGGGGGAATCACATGTCTGCCAGGGCTAATCCCAAGCCCACACCCGCGTCGACACCGGCACTCCAGCGCCCGCCCACGACTGGGGCACGCCACCGGCTGACCATGCCCGTTCGCAAGAAGGTGCTGGCTGTCGTCCACAACGTCATCTACCTCCAGCGGCTGCTGGAGGTGCTGTCACTCCTGGAGGCCGACTTCCGCATCCAGGTGGTGTTCACCGTGCCGCCGCACACCTTCGGCGCCGAGGTTCCGTCTCTCCTCGCCCGGCTCGGTAGCGCGTTTTTGCCCTGGGAGTCCGCCAGGCGCACGACGTTCGACCTGGCTCTGGCCGCCGGGCCGCAGGGCGTCGAGGACCTTCAGGCTCCGCTGGTGGCGCTGTCGCACGGCGGCGCCTACCTCAAGCGGATCACCGGTCTCGGGCCCGCCGAGGACGGGATCCCCGGACTGCGCAGGCGTGACGTCATGCCGGACGGCGCGACCCTGCCCGCCGCCCTCGTCCTCCCGCACGCGGACGAGATGCGGACGTTGGAACGCAGTTGCCCCGAGGCGCTGCCCGTCGCACGCGTCGTCGGAGACCCGATGTACGACCGGATCGCGGCGAGTCTGCGGTACCGGGCCGACTACCGCCGTGCCCTCGGTCTCGGCGACGGCCAGAAGCTGGTGCTCTCCGTGTCCACCTGGGGCCCGAACTCGTCCTTCGGCAAGATAGAGACACTGCTGCCGCGGCTCAGCGCGGAGTTGCCCGCCGACCGTTTCCGTGCGGCGCTCCTCGTCCACCCCAACGTATGGGCGGGGCACGGCACCTGGCAGATGCGGTCCTGGCTGGCACAGTGCGTGCGGCGCGGGATCTGGGTGGTGCCGCCGGAGGCCGACTGGCGGAGCATGCTCATCGCCGGGGACTTCATCATCGGTGACCACGGATCGGTCACGCTGTACGGCACCATGACCGGCGCTCCGATCCTGCTGGCCGCCTCGCCGGAACAGGAGATCAATCCGGACTCACCGGGGGCGGCCCTGGCCACAACCGCGCTCGCGCTGTCGCCCACCCATCCGCTGCACGTCCAGTTGGAGTACGCGGCGGCCGAGTACCGCGAGGCGCGGTATGCGGCCATCGCTGCGCGTATCTCCTCCGAGCCGGGACGCTTCAACCGCCGGATGCGCAGCCTGCTCTACGAACTGCTCGGCCTCGGTCAGCCCGCCTACGAGCCGGTCACCGCACCCTTGCCGCTGCCGACCCTGAACCGCCGCACGGCGGGCGGGGCGGACGGTGCGCCCACCGAGATCTGGGGGGAGGAGTCGGCGTGATGCGGTTCGTGAGGGTGGCGCTGCTGGGTGATGTGCCCGATGACGTCCTTGACGAAGCGGTGCGGCAGGCGCAGGGACGGTGCGTCCGGGCGGACGGAACTCGTCCGGCGCCGCGGCCCGGGCTCACGGACCGAGAGGCCGTGAGCGGGCTGGTGCTCGCGGCGACCATCCGGCCGGGAGACATGCGAGGCCGGGGTGCGATACCGGGCTTTGACGGTACAGCTGACGGTGTAGCGGACTTGGAAGGCCAACGGGGCCCGGACGAGGTAAGCCGCTTTGGTCCCGTCGGCCCGCTCAGCGGTGGGTACTCGTTGGTGGCCTGGACCGCCGGGCAGCCGGGCGCACCGGCTCCCGGTGTCTGGCGGTGGGACGAGCACCTTGCGCTGGACGCCGACGGCTGCCCGGACGTCGGCGATTGCGCCGGGGTGCGCAGGCTCGACCTGGCGGACGTCCTGCAGGGCACCCGGCCGCGCCCACCCGGACAGTCCGCGCGAGCGGCGGCGGAACTGGCGGGTGCCCACCGTGGATGCCTGCTGGCCGCGGTGCCACGGATCGGCGGCGGGTGGTCGGTCGCCGGTCCCGGGGCGAGGGTCAGCCGGGTCCGGACGGTCTGGCGGCGGACCGGGACCGTGGTCCGCTCGCCGGGGGCCGGTTCGCAGCTCCTGCCTGAGGAAGAGCACGTCCTGTTCCCGTCCTGCCTGCATGGCTGGCTGGTGGCGGGTCACGGTCTCCATGAGCTGGAGTCGGCGACCGTGGTGCTGCGGTGCTGACGGCAGCCGGCAGGGGCTGACGGGGGCCGTGCGCGAGGAGCCTCACGGGGCCGGTGCGGTGGTGTCTGCTCCGCCACTGTCCTTATGGCTCTTCGTGATCCGCTCCCGGAGCCGCTGGGCGTCGGCCGGGCTGATGGCCTCGTGCAGGGTGAGTGCCTGGGCGAAGTGGTGCACGGCGGCCGTCAGGTCGCCGTGCGCCTCGGCGCTCTCGCCCAGCATCTCCAGCGCCCTGGCCTGCCAGTGCAGTGATCCGGAGCCGCGGAACACCGTGAGGGCCTGGTCCAGTTCGGCCATTCCGGCGGCGTGGTCACCCGCGGCGACGCGGGCCCGGCCGAGCATGGCCAGGGCGCGTGCGGCATCGTGCGGATCGTGGACGGCGACGAACGTGTCACGGGCACGGGCGAGAAGGCCGACGGCCTGCCGTGGCTCGTCCGTCTTGAGTAGCGTTTCCCCGATCACCGTCTGAGCGAGGGTCACACCTCGCGGGTATCCGCAGGCCTCCCAGGCGTCGATGGCACCCTGTGCGTAGGCGACCGCCTGTGTATAGCGGCCGATGTCGACATGGCAGCCGCCCAGACCCAGCAGTGCCTGCCCTTCGTCGCGGCCGTCCCCGGTCTCGCGGGCCGCTCGCAGCGCGTCCTCGTACCAGCGGATCGCTTGGTCGGTTCTGCCGGCCGCGCTCAGGCCGATGGCTCCGGAGGTGAGCATCTGACGTTCCGCCTGGTGTCGTTGCGGATGGCTGGACCGACGGGCGCAGGCGAGGCCGATCTCATGGGCCTCGATCCACAGGTCGTAGTAACGCAGCCGCAGGAAAAGCGCCCAGCAGGCGTCGACGAGCTGCCATGCGGTGTCGTCCCACTGCCGCTCGGCCGCTGTCCGTATGCAGGCCATCAGATTCAGCCGCTGCTGGTCGAGCCAGCTCAAGGCACTGGCATCGTTGTCGAAGGCAGGAGGCAGACCGGGCGGACAGGTGTGGTCCCTGACCAGGCCGATCCGGGCCGGGGTGAGCCGGGCCTCGGCGGCGGACACGGTGGCGAGGTAGTAGTCGCAGACGCGTTGCACGGTCTCGTCGCCTTCTCGAACCGAGCCGTCCGAAGCGGTGGCCCGTTCGCGGGCGTGCTCCCGTACGAGGTCGTGGAAGCGGCAGTCGTCGGGGCCAGGTCCGGCGTCCTCGACGAGGTTGACTTCGATCAGCTCGTCCAGCAGGGCTTCTGCTTCGTCGAGCGGCAGCGCGCAGGCAGCGGCGGTGATCCGGGATTCGAAGGTATGCAGGGGCAGCAAACCGAGCAGCCGGTAGACACGGGCGGTGCTCTCGCCGAGCGCGGCGTACGAAACGTCGAGGGCGGTGCGCACCGCGGTCTCGCCGTCCACCTTCAGTATGGCGAGCGGCCCCTCGTCCCGCGCGAGGGCGTCGGCCATGGCCCGCACGGGCTGCCTGGGCCGTGCGGCGAGGCGGGCGGTGGCCAGGGAGACGGCGAGTGGCAGGCCCGCGCACCGGTCCACGATCTGGCGCGCGGCTTCCGGCTCGCGCGCCACGCGGTCTCGCCCTATGCCCCGTTCGAGCAGTTCAAGGCTTGCGTCCGTGTCGAGCACGTCCAGGGGATGGAAGCGCGCGCCGTTCACACCGAGCCCTGTCAGTCGGTTTCTGCTGGTGACGACCACCATGCTGGCTGGGCTGCCGACCAGCAAGGGGCGGACCTGGGCGGCGGTGAAGGCATTGTCGAGCATGATCGCCAGCCGTAGGCCGGCGGTCATGGACCGCCACAAGGAGACCTGTTCGTCGGTCTCGGCGGGTACCGATCCGGCACCGAGCGCCCGCAGGAACGGGCCCAATACCTCACGCGGTCCGGCGGGTCCCCCCCCGTCGCCACCACCGCGTGCCCGTGCAGGTCCGCGTACAGCTGCCCGTCCGGAAACTGCCGTGCCACTGTGTGCAGCCAGTTGCACACCAGCGTCGTCTTCCCGATTCCGGCAGGGCCGCTGACGACGAGGAGGAGCGGGGCGTGGGCCGGTTTCTGGTCCAGTAACCCGCTGAGCGCGCTGAGGTCGGCGGTGCGCCCGGTGAAGTTGGCCGGTACGGGCGGAAGCTGACGCAGGGCTGGGCGTGCCGGTGCGGGAGGCGGTGCCGGGGCCGCGTGGACATGAATGGAGCCGTGCACCGTCCCCGCCTGGATCGCGGTTCCGTGCACCTGCGCGCCCTCGGCGAGAGTGTTCTCGTGGGTGGGGTGTGCAGGGCCGGGCTCGGGGGGTGCGGGTGGGGGACCGGTCCTGGAGGGAGGGGGCGTGGGCCCGTCCTGCTGCGAGTGGTCTTCCACGGCCATACATCGCCCCCCGGTCCCACGTCGCCTTCGTCCCCCGATGCGGCGGCCGTTGGCAGCCTCTGTTGCCGCGGACACGGTGTCCGGCCCGGTGGCATACCGGCTCGGCTTATTCCGCGGCAGTCGTTTCCCTGAATCTTTGTTACCCGTAACGCGTCACGCCAATGGTGGGCACGTGAGGCAGCTGAATGATCATGAAGTGCCACTCCCTGCACATTCAGGCCTGTGGCATATGCGAATGGCACACTGGATTGACGTCTTTCGGTCTTCGGTGACTGTGCCCGGTCTAGGATCTTTGGTCTTATTTAGGATGAATCGAAGGGAGTTGCTGGGGAGGGGACGGCGGTGGGGCGAAGGAGGGGTCCGAATCGGCCAAAGTGCGTCCGTAGTGCGGCGGCGTGCCAGCGAAGTCGCCGGGCGCGGTGCTTCGGTAGCTGCGGTGCAGAGGTACGTCCCGAACGTGAAGAGTCGCGCATACCTTTGGCCATGGATGTGGCGTGAGCGGCGGTCCCCGGGAGGTCTGATGCTCTCCGGTGGGCGTCTGCTCCTCTCCTTCTATGCGGTGCCGCATTCGCCACTGTGATTGTTTCTTGGCCATCGGGCCACTTCCCGGTATTCCTGAACGCATGACCAGCGGGCCAAGCCAGGATGCGAGGAGGAATTCGGCCAGCTCTGCTACCAATACCGGGCCAGTCGCACTGGCAGACCGGTCAAACAACGTGCCATCCTCGTCAGAAACGAACTAAATCGCTCACATGTGCGCTATCGCGGATGCACCGATCTGACGCGCCGGCGAAGTCATGTACCAGCGGGAACTCGCTCAGCGGGAGGTCGTCTGGTGGATATTCTGCTCCTCGGTCCGGTGGAGCTCTGTGTCAACGGACAAGTGTTCGAACTTGAGTCCGACAAGGTGCGCTGTCTGATAGCGGCTCTGGCTTTGGAGGCCGGCCGGTCAATTGCCGCCGACAAACTCATGGACCGTGTATGGGACGGCGGTCCTTCCCGAAACAGAGCACCGCTCCATGTGAATGTGTCCCGGGCGCGCAAGCAAATACGCAAGGCAGCGGCGGCAGCCGCAGATCAGCTGCGCACGTCAACCGGTCCGGGTCCGGACACCGCAGCGCCGGGCAGCGAGCTTCCCCCCGAGATCCTCGGACGCGCTCACACCTACACGTTGGAGACGGACCCGCAGACCGTCGACCGTCATCGCTTCCGCCGGCTGTGCGACGACGCCCGTACGGCTTCGGCACGAGGTGATGACGAACGAGCGGTGGAACTCCTCGACACCGCACGGCAGCTGTGGCGCGGTGAGCCGCTGGCAGGACTGCCAGGACTGTGGCCCGCACAGGTGCGCAGGCAGTTGGAGGCCGAGTACACCAGCGCCACGGCCGCGAGGAGCGCGGCAGCTCTGCGGCTCGGCCGCTTCGAACCCCTGATCGGAGAGCTCACCGATCTCGTGCAACGGGACCCGGTCGACGAACAGTTCGCCGGATATCTCATGCTCGCTTGCTACGGCAGCCGTCGGCACAGCGATGCGATGCGAGTCTTCCAGCGACTGCGACGCGCACTCCGGACGGATTCCGGAAATGAGCCTGATGCCGAGATCAGTCGCATTTACCAGGGGGTGAACGAGGGTCGTCCTGTAGACGGCCTGGTGCGGGAGTTTGTGCCGGGCGGTGCGCGTTCGTCGGGGGGAGGGGGGATTTCTTCGGCCGGGGCTGTGCCGGGGCGAAGGGCGGAGGATGGGGTCACGGTCACGGAACGCGATGCCGCAGCTGTCGCCGATGCCTCAGTCCGCGGGGAGCCTGGTGCCGCTGCCGCAGCTGCCGCCTATCTGGTGGGCGGCGGGCCGTCACAGAGCGTGGCGTTATCGGATCCGGCCGCTGTCGGTCCCGCGGACATCGTCGCCGAACCATTGCCGGACGCTGCCCGGCCCCGGATGCTGCCCCGGCAGGTCGCCCTGGAAGGGCGTCGGGCGGAGCTGGAACAGCTCATGGGCGTGATGGACACCGCTGCTGGCACCGCCGCCACCGTCGGCACCGCTGACCAGGGCAATGCCGCCAGGCTCGTGGCAATCTCCGGCATGCCGGGCGTCGGAAAAACCGCGCTCGCGGTGGGGGCAGCTCAGAAAATTTCAGGGCTCTACCCACAAGGCCAGCTCTACGTCAATCTCCGGGGACATGACGGTTCTCAGGCCCCGCTGCGTTCGGAAACCGCGCTTGGCATGCTGCTCCGTGGTCTCGGTGCGCCTCCGGAATCTGTACCGGTGGGTGTGGACGAATGCGCGGCGATGTGGCGCGCCATGCTGGCATCGCGGCGGTGTGTTGTAGTCCTGGATGATGCGGCGGATGCGGCCCAGGTGACCCCACTGCTGTTGGGTGACTCCGCGTCACTGATCATCGTCACCTCCCGTCGCTATCTGGCAAACCTGCCCGATGCGTACGCCCTCGCCCTTGAGGCGTTGCCGCCTGAAGACGCGATGGCTTTGTTCCGCAGGCTCGGCGGTGAGGACCGGTCCCGGGATATTGAAGAGGTCGAACGGATTATTCGGCTGTGCGGATATCTGCCCCTGGCCATCAAGCTGGCGGCGATGCGGTTCCGCGGTAGACAGACCTGGCAACTGAGCACACTAACCGGCTGTCTGAAGCGCGGCGGACGGCTCGCGGAATTACGGGACATGGAGACCCAGCAAGGGATCGACCGTGCCTTTTCGATGTCTTACCGCACCCTCGGCCAGGCAGAGCGTCGCGCGTTTCGCCAGCTGAGCCTGCATCCAGGGCTGGGATTCTCCGCCGAAGCCGCCGCCGCGCTCCTCGACATGTCCCAGCCACAGGCCGAGCGCCTGTTGGAGGCCTTACTCTCCAGCAGCCTCCTCCAGGAGACCGCCCCGAACCGGCACAGTTTCCATGACTTGTTGTCGGAGTACGCGTCATCTCTGGCCCAGGCCGAGGACAGCGAGGCGGAACGCGACCGAGCGATGAACCGTCTGACGTCCTTCTTCATCCAGGCCGCGGACCAAGCCGACCGTTTGGCGTATCCGCACAGACTGGAGCCTGCTGTGCCGCATGGTGTGCGGATTGGACCGCCACCCTTCCAGCCAACTCCCGACGATGCCAGGGCGTGGTTTGAAACGGAGCGGGAAGCGTTGCTTGCCGTTGAACGTCATGCCCGTATGCGTGGTGCGCAGGACCAGGTGGCGCTTCTGGGTCAGTATGTGGCCTCGTTCCTCGAAGCCGAGTGCCATTGGAGCGAGGCGAAGGAGGTTGCCACCGCATCGGCCGCATATTGGCGGCGGATGGGAGAGGCGGGCGCTCTCTGTCGCTCGCTGCTTTCCCTTGGTGCAGCCCTTGGGCGGGTCGGTGACTACAAGGCGGCGCATTCGATGGGTGATGAGGCGCTGGCCCTTGCCCGCTCCATTGACGACAGAGATGCGGAAGTGGCGGCACTGGAAGGCCTTGGCATCTTACATTGGTATCTTGGCGAAAATTCTGGATCTCTGGAGTTGTTTGAAACTGCCCTTGAAATTACCGCGACACTGGGAGGGCGGCGGCAGAGGAGGGCAAGTCTTGAGAACAATATCGCAATAACCTTGCTCCGCCTTGAGGAGAATGAGCGAGCTCAGGAGTACTTGCGGCATGCAATAAATGGGTTCCGTGAAGCGGGTGACGTCAGAAGACTGGGCAAGGCTCTGAACAACGCCGGAAATTTATACCGAAAAACCAGGAACCTTGAACCCGCGCGTCGGTGCCTGGAGGAAGCCCTCCCGATACTGGAGTCCGTCGGTAGTGCCTACGAGATCGCAATGGCGAGAATGAGCTTCGGCGGCATGCTTGCAGAACTCGGTGACATTGCTATTGGGATTTCTATTTACCGGGATGCTCTTCGGTCGTTTGAGATGCTGGGCGATCGGCGAGGTCTGATAGAGGCCTGGAATGGATTAGGGAAATTACATCAGGCTTCGGTAAGTTATCAAGAGGCGCATGAATGTCATCGCCGTGCGCTAGAGATAGCCGAAGCGATCGGTGCCGCCCACGAGCAAATCGTGGCATATCGCGGACTGGCGATCGCGGAATTCTCGGCCGGTCATCAGGAGACTGCGATAGAACACCTTCGTATCGCGATCGCCTTGGCAGATCGAACTAATGAACCAGGCGAGCGGGCGAAATCGCGTGCTGTGCTGGCCCGTGTTTGGTCAGGTGGTGGCGAGGAAGTGCCGGGTTCGGGTGTCGCCTGAAGAGGCAACTGCGCTCTTGTGGCCAGCGCTCATGGCGAGGTGAGCGTGGGTTGCTCGTGTAAGATAATAATGATGTGGCCCGCTCGTTGGGCGCCTTGCGTTGGCCAAGGCCTGGTGCTCGCCGATATCGAACACTCTTTCAAATTTCATGAGTTCGATTCCCTGGTGTGCCCAGTATTTCCTATCTTCGATGATCTAGGGTGTAGTGAAGTTGCGTAAAAAGACAGTTCTGGGCTTCCTCGCTGCCAGTCTGGCGGTTTTGTCGACTCTGTGTACCCTCGGTGCACTGTCATATCTTCAGGCTCGAATTGTTCCCAGTGAGGCCGCCCGGGTGGTTCTCGGCGACCACTATATGCCGACGTGCACGGGCTGTGAGGCCGCAGCCGCCGCGGCTAATCTACAGGCGTAATGAGCTGAGAGATACGTCTGAATATGCCACAGCGCGCCCTGCTCCTGGATTCGTTCGGAGGCAGGGCGCTGTTGTTACCTATCATCATCAACTCTTGGCGTCCCGGGAAAGCTGGCGTTTGTCTAGCATCGATCTTTCGGGACGGTCTGCTGAGGAGTTGCCAGACCGTTTCGCGTTCTGTTTTTGATGACGGGCAGGCTGATGGACCGTCTGTCGCGTCGGTGGGCGCCAGGCAGCACGGTGTGCACACGTCGGCGCAACCACCGCCGAACCAGTCGTCCGCCCGCCGCGCGTCACCGGTCCCGCACCACGGGCACTGGGTCTGGACAGGCCTGGTTCTCGTTTGGCTGCGGCGGACGGCTGTCTATCCGTGTTCCGGGCTTGGTCGGGTGGTGTCGTCCGAGGTTGCCTCGGGTCTGGTGTGGAGTACTTCGCGGGCCTGTTGGGCGGCGCGGGTGATGCTTTCGCTGATGAAGTCGAGGAAGCGGGCGATGTTCTCCAGGCGGGTCGCGGCGGGGGTGTGGGGGCCGAGGATGGCGACTCCTTGGCGTGCGGTTTCGACGAGTTGGTCGTTGGATCGGGCGCTGGCGATCGTCGCCTGGTAGAAGAGTTCGTCGTCGACTACGTAGCGGTCGCGGCGCCGTTCGTCGCGTTCTCGGCGGACGAGGCTCTGGCTCTCCAGGAAGGCGATCGCCTTGGAGATGGACGCCGGGCTGACCTGGAGGCGCTGGGCGAGTTGGGACGCGGTGAGGCTGCCCGCGTCGGTGGTGAACAGGCAGGTCAGCACCCGGGCCGTCATCTTGGTCAGGCCCGAGCCCATGAGGACGGTGGTGAACGTCTCCTCGTACTCGGCCACGGCCTCGGCGTTGCGTCCATGCGGCTGAGGGGCCGACTCGGGCCCTCGCGAGGAGGCGGGTCTGCGCCGGTGGGCGCGGCGCTCGGTGGCGCGGTGGGCCAGGTCGGAGCGGTAGGCGGTGGGGCCGCCGTTGCGCATCACCTCACGCGTGATCGTCGAGGTCGGACGGTCGAGGCGTCGGGCGATCTCGGCGTAGGGGAGGCTGTCGGCCAGCCCCAGCGCGATCTGCTGGCGTTCCTGCTGGGTGAGCCTGCCTCCTGGCATCGCGATCTCCTTGGTGATCCTTCGTGACGGTCTCCGATCTCCTCGACTGTAGCGTTCACTTCTCGTTCATTGCAATGAACGAGACGATTGTCGTTGCGTTGCTCTCAATGTCGTTGCAACAATAATACTGCTCTGAACTGCAAGGATGATGTTTCTGCGCAACGAGTGTGTTGCTGGATTCTGAAAGGCAACGTAGCGTTTTCGGTATCGGAAACAACGCAACGCCACGGGAGAACATCATGCAGAAGTTCGACACCACCGCCCCGATCTCCGTCGTCCTGGACGTCCCCGCCGGTCGTATCCAGCTCATCGCCGCAGACCGCGCCGACGCCACCGTCGAGGTTCTGCCCGCCAACCCCTCCAAGAGCAGCGACACCAAGGCCGCCGAGCAGACCACCGTCGCCTACGCCGGCGGCGTCCTGCGGATCACGGCCCCGGCCTCCGACAGCAAGTCCCTCGGCTCCTCCGGGTCCCTGGAGGTCACCGTCCAGCTGCCCGCCGACTCCCGTATCGAGGCCAAGGCCGCCAGCGCCGAGCTCCGCGTCGTCGGACGCCTCGGCGACATCGCCTTCGAAGGCGCGTACCGCCAGATCAAAATCGACGAGGCCGCGAGCGTGCGCCTCACCGCGGTCGACGGCGACGTCGAGGTCGGCCGGCTCAACGGCCCCGCGGAGATCAGCACCGCAAGGGGCGACATCCGGATCGCCGAGGCCGTGCGCGGCACGGTCGTGCTCAGCACCGAGTCCGGCAACATCTCGGTCGGCGCCGCCGCCGGTGTCTCCGCCGCCCTGGACGCCGGCACCGGCTACGGCCGCGTCAGCAACGCCCTCAGGAACGACGGCACCATCGAACTCGACATCCGCGCCACCACCACCCACGGCGACATCGCCGCCCGCAGCCTCTGAGAGCTGGTGACATCTCTCGGAGGAGCGGAACTCAGAGGAGCAGAACCAGGACCGTCCGGGTGGCCACCGCCGACCACTCCATGCCGACGTGCGTGGATGGCTGTGAGACCTCCGCCACCGCGGCGAGTCCATAGGCGTAACGAGATATGCCTATGGATATGTGCAGCGCGCCCTGCCTTCGGATGTGACCGGAGTCGGGGCGCTGCTGTTATCCATCGGTATCGTCGGCGTACACCTGGGAAAAGGGACAGCTCAGGTCAAGTGCAGTCCGGTTCGGGGAGCATGTCACCAGGGAAAGACTGAGGTACAGGGGATGGCCGAGGTAGTAGCCGAGGGCCACATCCCCACCCCACGTCAACCTCTCGACGGCCGAGGCGGCATGTGCCGCCAATCCGCTGGTGTCGCGATCGCCGTCAGAGGCGAACCGGGGAGCATACTCAGCGAGTTGGGCACCGAGCCACTCCGCGGCTTCCTTCGCGTCCGTCCACGTTCCGTGAATCAATGTGCTCGGCTTCATCAGCCAATACGCCGGTTCGATCGGCGGTACGTCCGAGACGGGAAATTCGGCCGCAGCCTGCCGGTGTCGGTCTGCCACATCTTGGGGACAGGTGGCAGCCGGTCCTACTGCTGGAGCCGGACGACGAATACTTTCCTTGTCGAAGCGAGCCTTGTCTCCGACCCACACATATCCATGGTGGTGCAACACGGAGTCCGTCCCCGAAGAGGCGAGAGCGGCCTCAGTCCGCAGGGGAGGGACTGAGGGCCACTGTTCGAATGCCGTAGTGGTCAGGCTTTAATGTCGAACTCGCCGGCCTTGGCCCCTGTCAGGAAGTCCTTCCACTCATGCGATGTGAACTGCATGACGGTCTCGGTCTTCGTGTCTCGAAGAGCCACCACGCCCGGGACATTGGTCGCCACCTCGACGCACCCTTCGGTGCACGGTCCACCACACGCGGCGGCGGTCCGGAATTCATACTTTGCCATGCTTCTCCCTCGCTTTCCTTGCCGGTCGGCGTGGGTTCATCCTGAGGCATGTGAGAACCTGGGACTAGCCGCTTTCCTGTTGACTCAAGAAGTCATCGCGGATGCTTGCTACGAGAGCCTTCATGTTGTCACCGAAAACAGCTGCACATGAGAATCTATCGAACCTGGATGCATACAATTCGATGTCCCGAAGCTCACTCGTGGTGACTTCAGCATGCGGGATTTCGACAATGACTAGGCGATTGTCGAAAAGTGCGAACGAAGACGTGGGAAGCCCCGGCATCGTCGCCGACAGCGGGACCACCCCGATGGAGATGTTGGGCAGCCTGGACATGGTGACGAGCTTGTCCAATTGGGCAGCCATCATCGGAGGGGGAATCAGCTTCCATCGAAGGACAGACTCGGTAATCAGAAATTGGAAAGCTCGTGAGCGGTCGTAAAGTACGGTCTATCTGCGTAGGCGTGCGCCGAGCATTTGTTCCAAAGATTCGTGTGTCAAATCAGAACCCTGCAGAATGCCACGCACATATTCCGGTGACTGCAGGAGACCTGGAATGCAGGAAGGCTGAAAAATTCTGAGCAGTATCGTCTGGGCTTCTATTGACCGGATCTCTTCCTGATGCTTGTGAAGTCCCGACCGGCGATAGATACGCCACGCAGTCACTTCGGTAGCCGCCCTGCGTGCCATCTCGGTCAGTTCAGCCTTGACTTCTTCGGAGACATCCAAGGCGGTGAGGACCCGCTCTACGTCGAGGACGCTTGGCGGAATCACCTCGTTTTCAATTTTGCTGAGCTTGCTCGGGGACATGGCGGCGCTACGGGCGACAACTTTGGCCTGCTTCCCGCTGGCCTCTCGCAGCTCCCGCAGTGCTCTGCCGAGGGTTGTTCTGTTCACGCTTCCCCGTACTGGCTCCACCACTCATGGAACGGCACAGCATGAGCTAGGGCGATATCCCGACGTTCCACCCATTCGGCAGCATCCAGATGTGACGTTCCTCCGAGGAATTCCCCGCCTCCTCCGTAGTCCATGGAGATCACGGAGGACTCGTCGAACATCCAGAAGTCGGGAACACCTGCAAGCGGATTGGGCTGATGAGTGGTGTCAAGAATAAAGAACTCTTCGCCGGCTTTCATGTTCTTCCGGTAACCCCACCCCAGCTCGAACCTGAGATAATCCGTCAGCGGCCGGGACAGAATGTGAACGCGGTACACGCGTTTGCCGGATTCGATGTTCCCTCGCACCTCGTCGGCCCATTCTTGATTGTAGCCGTCCGGCTCAGGGGCACCGGCCAGGAATGCTCGGATCATCTCCGCATTCGAAGAGCCACTGTAGTCGTCCAGGGTTTCCAGCCGGAATGCTTCTCGCTGGAAATCTGAGAAGAGCTTTTCGAACTCGTCAGGAGAGATAGTCACGCGCGTACCTCTCGATGACGTGGGTAGGGATACGAACCACGGACTCACCGGCTGGAATCGCTAACCCCTCCAGCATCGTCCCGTCGTTCACGACGTACCCCTGGACGAGTAGATCTCCAGTGCCCTCGATGGCGTACAACGTGGCACACGTACCCTTCTCGCACTCTCCGACAAGCCGCGTCAGTGCCATGCTGCTCTCCCTGTCTACCCCGATACGGGGTCTGCGGATGTGCTATGTCCGATGCTTCCGGAACCTTTACCGGAGGGTCAATATGTTCCAGTTGAGACAACGGGAAAGCGCCGGACGGTGTGTCCCTGATCGTCCGCCTCCACGAGCTGTCCGCTCCGCCGAGCGGTCGGCGGTGCATCTGGAGATGCGCGATGTCTGCGGTGTCAGCTACGAGATCGCCGACCACGAACGGTGGCACGCCATGGGAGAGCTCGACACGGACCCCGAATCCGAAGACTGGGCGCCTTGGGTCGACCTTGTGTGTCGGACTGTCGCCTGAGGCGCTGTCATGCGCCGCACGCGTGATGCGTGGCACGCCGCACGGCGAGTACGAGATCCGATAGAGAGCAGCGGCCCCGCGATCAGAGAGCCGCCGTCCGAGTGCGCTGCTCTGTGGGTCAGGCGGTCGGGAACTCCCCGTGCTTGACGGCGGAGACGAATGATGACCAGCTGTCGGCCGGGAAGATCACGGTCGGGCCGTGGGGCCTCTTGCTGTCACGTACGGGGATCGCGTGGGGGAAGCCGTCGGCCACCTCGACGCAGGCGCCCCCCTCCTGGTTGGTGTAGCTGGACTTGCGCCAGACGGCGCCGCTGAGGTCGAGACGGGACACGTGGATCACCGTAGTTGCCCTCCATTACGGATCGAATCAAGGCGATTGACATGGCCGGGGGTAGGGCCAGCACTCCGATCCGATCGTATAGCCGCGCGTACGAGGTGACCTCTTCCGTTTCTTCCATGAGCTGTCCTCGATCGGAGCCCTCTGTGTAGGCGACTTGGGAACCGTCCGGCATGGTCAGAACGTGAAGCGATCCGCCCAAGGACCCGTGTTCGCCGCTGCTGAACGGGAGTACTTGTACGGTCACGTTCGGACTGGCTGCCACCCGCAGGAGGTGGGCCAGTTGCTCACGCATCACTGCCGCACCCCCGATGGGGCGGTGCAGGATGGCTTCATCGAGGATTACCCACAGCTCCGGGGTCTCGTGGGCGTTCAGGCGTTCTTGCCGGGCCAGGCGCGCCATGACCCGTTCCTCAAGCTGTTCAGGGCTCTTGAGGGTGCGGCTGAGCCCCAGTACGGCGCGTGCATAGTCCTCGGTCTGGAGGATGCCGGGCACCAGGTGTGCCGAGTATTCCCGGATGACCGTCGCCCGCTCCGCCAGCTCCAGGAATCGGCGCGACCAGTCGGGAAAGGCTTCCCGCAGCACATAGGGCAACAGGTCGACAAGCAACCCGTCACCGCCCAGCACTTCATCTAACGCCCGAGTGAGGTGTGGTGTCGGCTTGCTCCCCGTCGCCCCTTCCAGTTGTGAGATTCGGGAGGCGACCACGTGGACCTGACTCCCCGTGTACTCCTGGGTCCACCCGGCCTGCAATCGAAGCCGTTTCAGGCGCGTGCCGTACAGCCCCGCCATCGTTGACGTGGGATCAAGATCCTTGGCCATGGGATCACTTCCGTTCTTTACCGCTGCACAGGTAAGGCCGCTACTGCTGGTGAACGTATCCCCACGTGCCGATGCTTGACAGCGAAACGGAAGCACACGCCACGTATGAGACCCCCGCAACCGCACGCGACGCGGCCCGGGGGCGTGGCCTCAACCTGAGAAAGAGGTTGATGACCCTTGAAGGCTATCTGGTCGATCTTCGAGGCACTGCTCAGCGCGTTACTGCCCGCGGCGGGCCGTCACCGCGCGGGCGCCAGGCACGCACGGCGCGTACCCGTCGGCGCAACCACCGCCGAACCAGTCGTCCGCCCGGCGCGCGTCACCGGCCCCGGGCCACGGGCACGGGGTGAGGACATCGGAGTGGTCCGGCCTTATTTCGTGGCCTTCGAACGGGAGCAGCGCGGGCGGACGCGGCGGCAAAGGCTCTGGCTGGCGCCGCAGGGCGTCGGCATCGACATCGGCATCGGCGTGCGGGTCGTGCACGGCTTGACCGGGGCCGCGTGATGGGCGGCTCCACGCAAGAGCCGAATTTCACGGGAATGGGTATGGCTGAACAGAAGAAGAAGTGCGAGCACGACGTATCACCGGGCGAAAAGCACTGCAAGAAGTGCAAGGTGCGGATCTATCTCTGAAACGCAGAAAAGCGAAGGCGCGGAATGACGCAGGTGAAGATGGGATCGAAGGAAAAGCGGTCGGCAAGGGCCGAGACGATCAGGAAAGCCGAGCGTATGCGCGATGACCTGAGCGCGGCGCTGCGCGCACTGGGGATCGTTCTCCCCTCCTTGAGTGTGGAGCCCATGGCCTACGCCGACGACAACCCCGACCCCCTGCTCGACCTGGGGCGCTGCAACCGTTCCACGGCCCGCAAGCTCCTTGCCGTACTGAGCGATCGTGCTGAGGTGAGTGCGGTAAGCCAGATTTGCTGTGAAGCGAGCGAAGTGAGCGAAGAGGGCAAAGAAAGCGAAGTAGGCACAGAGACGGACATGAAATGACGGCAGGTGCAGACAGGAGGCCGTCCGCACAGGGGCCCGGTGGTCTGACGTTCGTCGGCAGCAGCGAAGAAATACGGGTCGGCGTCGTGGTCGTCGACCGCTACAGCGACCTGCCGGGAACGGTGCAGAGCATCGATGGCCGTTACGTCAAAGTCGAGCGGCCTTCCGGGCGGGTGTGGGATTTCTATTATCGAAGGCTGCGGCCGGCAACAGAGTACGAAAAACGCCAGCTTGCCGCACTCGACAGACTGCACCGTCAGCAACGACACGGCCAGTAACGGCGCGGACCGGCGTAAGCGGCGGTGGGCGGTCTTCCCGGTCGATGGTGCGGGTCACACCGACACTCCCCAGGCATACTCACACGCCAGAAGGTCGGAAGTGGCTACGATCGGCTCATGATCAATGGCGCGCATATCATCATCTACAGCCGCGATCCGGAAGCCGACCGGGCCTTCTTCAAGGACGTCCTGGAATATCCGTATGTCGACGCGGGCGCGGGCTGGCTCATCTTCAAGTTGCCGCCCGCCGAGATCGGCGTACATCCCGCGGAAGGGCCGGAGTCGCACGAGTTCTACTTCATGTGCGACGACGTCGAGGCGAGTGTGCGGGAGCTGACTGCGAAAGGGGTCGAGTTCACGCAGCCGGTCACTGATGCGCGCTGGGGGCGGCTCACCAGGTTCCGGCTGCCGGGCGGCGGTGAAGTGGGCATGTACCAGCCTCGGCACGACCGGGCCACAGAACTCTGAGACCGTTCTGCGCCCGGTCGGGACCTCCGCTTCGGCCGGCTCTCGGTTAACTCTCCGCTGCCGTCAGCGCCTTGCGCAGATGGCCGCGGCTGCAGGTCAGGAGGCGGGCCGCGGTGGAGGCGTCGATATCGGCGAGGATCATAAGGATGGCGTTCTTCACCTCGCCGTCCGTTGCGGTGAGGGCCTTCTCGATTTCGTCGTCTGCGGCATCGGTGGCGAGGGAGACGATGCGGCGGGAGCGGGCGCGGAGTTTCTCGTTGGAGGCGCGGACGTCGACCATGAGGTTTCCGTAGGTCTTGCCCAGTCGGATCATGGTGATCGTCGAGATCATGTTGAGGACGAGTTTTTGGGCGGTGCCCGCTTTGAGGCGGGTCGAGCCGGTGATCAGCTCGGGGCCCACCACGACCTCGATGCCGTGTTCCGCGGCGGCGGCGAGCGGGCTGTCCGCGTTGCAGGACAGGCCGACGGTCAGGGCGCCCCGGGCGCGGGCGTGCGCGACGGCACCGATCGCGTACGGGGTGCGGCCCGAGGCCGAGATGCCCACGACCACGTCGTCGCTGGTCAGCGCCAGATCGTCGAGGTTTTGGGCGGCCAGCTCGGCGGAGTCCTCCGCACCTTCCACGGAGGTGATCATGGCGCCGGGGCCGCCGGCGATCAGACCGATGACTTCGGACGGATCGGTGTTGAAGGTGGGCGGGCACTCGCTGGCGTCCAGCACGCCGAGGCGGCCCGCGGTGCCCGCGCCCGCGTAGATCAGCCGGCCGCCGCGCGCCATACGGTCAGCGGCGGCGTCGATCGCGGCGGCGATCCGGGGCAGTTGCCGGGCGACGGCGGTGGGCACCGTGGTGTCCTCGCCGTTCATGATCCCGGCGATTTCCTCCGTCGGCAGCTGGTCGATCTCGGCGAGCTCGGGCCGGAACGCCTCCGTGGTGAGGGAGGCCAGCTCGGCGCGGAGGGCGGCGTAGGTGCCGGGGGACGAGGCGTCGTCGTCGGTCGTGGAAGTCATGAGTGTGCGGCTCTTTCCGGTGCTTCCGTGGTCACATCGTCGGGAATCGGTGGGCAGCGGCGGTGCGGCCGGGCCGTACGGCGCGAGGTCCGGCCGGCCGCCGCCCCGGGTTCGCTAACGGGGACGGGGGGTGGGGGCGCGGGGGCTTGCGGAGGGTGGTGCCTGCGGCGGGCGTGGAGGGACGCCGGGCGGGCCGGGCGAGCCGCCTGTGTCGTACGTACGTCGTCCTTGCCGTTCTATGCGGTGGGGTGCTGCCGTCGTGTGCGGTGCGGTCGGCGCTCCGGTCAGCGGGACGATGCGCCGCGGGGCGTGTGGCGGTGCGCGAGGGCCTCGTACGAGGCGGCGAGCGCGGGGGCCGCGGTCTCGTAGGTGCGTTGTGCGACGCCGATGAAGAGACAGTCCACGACGAGCAGCTGGCTGGTGCGCGAGGACATGGCCGCGGGACGCAGCTCGCTCTCTCGCGCCGTCGACGTGGTCAGGATGTGGTCCGCGTACTGCGAGACGGGGCCGTCAGGGCGGCCGGTGATCGCGATCGTGGTCGCGCCGCGCTCGAAGGCGACACGGAGCGGTTCGATGACGTCGCCGGTCGAACCGGAGTGCGTGATCGCGATCGCCACGTCCTTGGCGCGCAGCTGTACGGCGTTGGTCACCGCCAGGTGCGGGTCGCCGTGGGCGTGCGCGATCAGGCCGATGCGCAGCAGTTTCTGGGCGAGATCCTGGCCCACCAGGGACGACGCGCCGTATCCGTAGATATCGGTGCGGCGGGCGGCGGCGAGGGCGCCCACCGCGGCACCGAGCTGGACGGTGTCGAGTGCGGCGGCCGTGTCGGCGAGGGTCTGCTGTTCGTCGTAGGCGAGCTTGGCCACGACGTCGGCGATCGGATCGTCGACGGCTATGTCCGCCGTGACCGCGGGTGCGCGGCCGGACTGCTGCTGGGCGGCGAGGCCGGCGAGGGCGAGACGCAGATCGCGGTAGCCGGGGTAGCCGAGGAGGCGGGAGGTGCGCACCACAGTGGCCTCGCTGGTGCCGGTGAGCTCGGCGAGTCCGGTGACGGTGAGGGCGGCGCAGCCCGCCGGGTCACCTGCGACCGCCTCGGCGACGCGCTGCATGGAGCGGGTCATCGAGGGTGCCAGGGTGCGGACCTTTGCTGCCAGGGCCGCCGGAGCGGGCGGAGTCTCGCCGACGAAAATTTCCTTCACGTTCGAGGTCACCTCTGAAAGATATTTTCGTACGGGGGCGGGGTCAAGGGGCAGCCCGGGGGCGTTGCGACAGAAGAGGCTTGTAGTAGTGCGGACGGGGCGGCCGGGGTGGGCGGGAGGAGTGGCGCACAATGGGGGTATGGGGAACGAGGGATCTTCTGGGGCATCCGGGGCGGCGCCGGTTGAGGCGCTTGAACAAGCGTTGCACGCCGCGCGGGCACTGGTGCTCGCGGATCTGGTCGCGGGCGGTGTGGCGGAGGCCGACGTGGTGTCCTTGGTCGAGGATTCGGTGACACATCGTCGCTGGTGGGTGGGGCAATGGCCGGAAGGCGTCGGTTATCTCGCGGGTCTCGTCGCCCAGGATGTCCAGGACGCATTGCTGGAACGGTACGGGCGTTGGCCGCTGTGCCCGGTCTGCCGTGACGCAGACCCGCACGCCCTCGACGTTCAGCCGGAACTCGGGCCGCAGCCGCACTGGGTGTGCCACAAGGCAGGCGTGAAGGTGGCTGCCATCGGCGGTCTGAGCCGGGTGCCGGGACACGGGCCCGGCGGTTCTCCCGCATGACCGTATACGTCGACCCGCCGACCTGGCCGGGCCATGGCCGTATGTGGTCGCACCTCATCAGCGATGTGTCCTTCGCCGAACTGCACGCCTTCGCCGAAGAGCTCGGCCTGCCCGCGCGTGGCTTCGAGCGCGACCACTACGACCTGCCTTCGTACCGTTACGCGGACGCGGTGCGAGCGGGTGCCGTGGAGGTCAACAGCCGCGAAGTGGTGCGGCTGCTGACGGCCTCAGGACTGCGGCGGCCCAAGGGCCGGTGAGGCTGCGGCCTGACGGGGCCGGTCGCCGGGGCGGTGCAGTCGCAGGGAGACGGTGACCGCGGCGATCGACGCCAGGGCCATGGCGGAGCCCGCCCATGCCGTGGCCGCGTATCCGAAGCCCGCGTTGATGACCGTGCCGCCGATCCAGGGGCCGCCGGCGTTGCCCAGGTTGAAGGCGGCCGTCGTGGTGGCGCCCGCCAGGGTCGGGGCGGCGCCCGCGACGTTGAACATCCGGGCGTTGAGCGCCGGGGCCGTGAAGAACGTGGATATGCCGAGCAGCAGGGAGAGCCCGACCGCGGCGAACGCGTAGTGGCTGAAGAGCGCAAGGCCGGCGAGCAGCACCGCGGAACCCGTTATGCCGGTGAACATCACCCCGAACAAGTGCGCGTCCGCGATCCGCCCGCCCACTGTCGTGCCGATGAGCGCGCCCACGCCGAACAGCGCGAGCACCGTCGGCACCCAGCCATCGTCCAGGCCCGCGACGTCCGTCAGCAGCGGTGCGAGATAGCTGAACAGGCAGAAGACGGCGCCCCCGGAGAGCGCGATGATCGCGACGGAGAGCCAGACCTGACGGTCGCGGTAGATCCGCACCTCGTGCCTGAGCTGCGGCATCGTCGCGGGCCTGGGGATCGGCGGGATCAGCGTGAGGACGCCGATGAACGCGACGCCGGACGCGGCGCCGACCGTCCAGAATGCGGAGCGCCATCCCAGGTTCTCGCCGAGGAAGGTGCCTGCCGGGACGCCGATGACATTGGCGATGGACAGGCCGCCGATCATCACGCCCATCGCGCGGGCGCGCGCGTTCACCGGCACCATCGCGATCGCCACCGAGGCCCCCACCGCCCAGAACCCGGCGCACGCCAGCGCGCTCACCACACGGGACGCGAAGAGAACGGCGTACGAGGGCGCGAGTGCGGCCACGACCTGGCCGAGGCCGAAGACGGCAAGCAGCGCGAGCAGGGTCATGCGGCGCGGCAGCCGCAGGGTCGTCACCGCGAGCAGCGGAGCCCCCACCACCATGCCGACGGCGAACGCCGAGATCAGCAGCCCCGCCTGCGGAATCGATACACCCATGTCATCGGCGATCGGCGGCAGCAGACCCGACAGCATGAACTCGCTGGTACCGAGCGCGAAGACGGAGAGCCCGAGAACGTAGACGGCCAGCGGCATGCGGGACGAACCGGAGCGGGGATCGGGGGCTGGTGCGGTGGTGTCCGGTGCGGTGGTGTCCGGCGAGGCGGTGTCCGACGCGATGAGGGTGGCCGTGGGGGCGGCTGGGGTGGCTGGTGCGGAGGGGGATGGTGCGGGAGCGGTGGGCGGGGCGGGGTAGGCGGGGACGGCGTCAGGCATGTCAACGGAAACGGGGCTGTCGCTTCCGGCATTCCCTTGGGGTTTTCTTGGGTTTAGCTTGGGTTTTTCTTGGTGTCTGGTTTCGGGGCGCTCTCGGGGCTCTTTCGGGATTCCGCTCCGTCTGGGGCGGGTCCGGAGGGGCCGGGTGGAGCGTTCAACGCCGGGCCTCAGGCCGACAGCAGTTTCAGTTCCGTGCTGAGGTTGTGGCGGGCGACGGCCTCCCAGTGGGTGGCGCCGTGCGGGGTGTGGAACAGAGCCGGGAGGGCGAGCAGGCCGCGCAGGACGTCGGCACGTCCGGCGCGGAAGGCGTCGTCGGGCACGAATCCGTACTCCTCGCGGACGGCCGCGGCGTAGGCGGCGTAGGCCCCTGGCGGTGTGGCCAGGATCGCCAGGTCCGCGTCGCACAGCACCGCACCGTTGGCGTCGCCCGGGCGCGGGTCGTGGCTGACGGTGAGCCTGACGAGCCGGGCGACCTCGGCGGTGGGCCCTGGTCCGACCCCCGCCTCGGGCAGCGCGCGTTCGGCGAGTGCCGCGCTGCGCTCCTCGTTCTCGGAGCGGTCCGGGCGGTAGACGGCATCGTGGAACCAGGCGGCGAGCCGCACCACGTCCGGCTCCGCCGCGTGCGCCTCCAGAACGTCGACATGAGCGAGGACCGCCGCCAAGTGGTCGGTGCTGTGGTATCGGCGCTGCGGCTCGGCCCAGCGGGCGAGCAGGTTCTCGGCGTACGGGGCGGGGTCCGGCTCAGACGCCCCGCCGCGGGCGGCGACCAGGGCATCGCGCCAGCGTCCGCGCAGGTCGACGTGGGCGGGGTGGTGCGGGAGTGCGGCCATGGTGGTCATTATCGATCCTGACCCGGTCTGACCCGCGCTAGCGCTAGCGCTAGCGGTGTGGGTGTGGGTGATCAGGGCTGTTGGGCGAGCTGCGGCGGCAACGGGGCCGTGTGGAGCACCGTCAGGCCTGAGACGGCACGGGTGAGGCAGACGTAGAGGCGGCGCAGGCCGGTGCGCTCGTCGGGCTCCCCGTCGACGATGGCGGCGGGCTCGTCCAGTACCACGTAGTCGTACTCAAGGCCCTTCGCGAGCGAGGCCGCAACCAGGGTGAGACGGGTGGTCTCGGTGGACTCCTCGCCGGGCGAGAGATGCGTGAGCCCGGCCGCGGCGAGCGCGGCGGCGAGCGCGGGAACGCGGACGTCCGCGGCGATCAGACCGATGGAGCCCTCCTGGTGCAGGGCATCGGCGCAGGCGGCGGCGACGGCCGTGGCCAGGGCCGGCACGTCGGCCGGCGCCGCGTCGGCTGCCGTTGTGCCGCCGGGTTCCGGCGCGACGTGCCGGACCACGAGCGAACCCGGTGACTCCCGTACCGAAGCGACCTCCGTGAGCCCGGGCGCGATGGCGGGCAGCAGCCGGGAGGCGTAGGCGATGACCTCACGGGGCACGCGGAAACCGGCCGTCAACTCCTCGACCACCGCATCGGACTTGCCCAGGTGGCGCAGTGCGTCGTCCCAGTTGCGGGTCGCCCAGGGCGTCGTCCCCTGTGCGAGGTCGCCGAGGACCGTGGCGGAACCCGTGGAGCAGCGGCGGCCGACGGCGCGGTACTGCATGGGAGAGAGGTCCTGCGCCTCGTCGAGGACGACATGGCCGAGGGACGGGGTGCGCAAGACCAGGTCGGCGGCCTCGTCGACGAGGACCGCGTCGGCCGCCGACCATGCCGCGGACTTCACGCTGCGCGGCGGTTTCGCCCACTGAACGGTCTTCTGCTCCTCCTCGGTGAGCAGCCCGTTGGCGTGAGCGGCCAGGAAGTCCGCGTCGGAGAGCAGCCGCAGCACCAGCTTCGCCGGGTCGACCACCGGCCAGATCGCCTTGACCGCCGCCTTCACCGCGGCATGGCGCGCCACCGCGTCCTGCACCCGGTCGTCCGGGGCCTCGCCGGACTGCTCCATGCGCACCAGCACGGTGTGTGCGATGCGCTGCGGCAGGGCGTCATGGGCGGCGCCGTAGCGGATCTCGCGGGCCAGCAACTCGGTGACGATCTCTTCGAGTTCATAGGCGGGAATGCGCCAGCGGCGTGCGCCGCGCACCACGACGAGTGGTTCGGCCGGCATCGTCACATGCGAACGAAGGGCGCGCCGCAGCACCTCGGCCATCCGCGCGTCGCCCTTGACCATGGCCGCGGCCGGCTCGTCCGTGCCCTTTACCTGCACCTGGCCGACCAGTTCTCCCACGGTCGTCTGCTTGACCTCAAGCTCGCCGAGGGCGGGCAGTACCTGCTCGATGTAGTGCAGGAACGAGTCGTTCGGGCCGATGACCAGCGTTCCGGTCCTGGCCAGCCGCTCGCGGTGGGCGTAGAGGAGGTACGCGACCCGGTGCAGGCCCACCGCGGTCTTTCCGGTGCCGGGGCCGCCCTGCACGCAGATCGTGCCGCCGAGGTCCGACCGGACGATCTCGTCCTGCTCGGGCTGGATGGTCGCCACGATGTCCCGCATCGGGCCGACGCGCGGGCGTTCGATCTCCTGCTGGAGCAGTCGGCTCGTGCGGGCCGCCTGCGCCGGGTCGGCTTCCTCGTCGAGCCGTTCGTCCTCGTACGCGGTGAGGTCACCGCCCGTGTAACCGAACCTGCGGCGCAGCAGCACGCCCATCGGGTCCTTCTTCGAGGCCTGGTAGAACGCCTGCGAGACCGGGGCGCGCCAGTCGATCACCATCGGGTCGCCGTGTGCGTCGTGCACGTGTCGGCGGCCGATGTAGAGGCAGGTGGCGGAGTCTTTCGAGGGATCACTCCGAGGCTCTCCGTGCGGTCCGTCCGGTCCGTTGGCCGGTGCTCCGGCAGACGTGGTGCCGCTTGCGCCATCCGTGTCACTCGTGCCGGCCGGGGCGGCGCCCGGGGCGTCCAGATAGTTGAGGCGGCCGAAGAAGAGCGGGGTGTGGGCCAGGTCGGCGAGGGCCTTGATGCGTGTGGTGATCTGGTGCTGGAGGGCGACTGCGTTCACCCAGTTCGCCGTGACGTCACGGATGTCCAGGGACTGCACGTCCTCGCGCATGGCCCGCAGCGCGGTGCGCGAGGCGGCCAGGTGGGAGCGCTCGCGGGTCAGTGGGTTGTCGTCGTCGGCGGCCGGGTGCGCGGTGGGCTCGGACAGGGTGTCCAGGGGGCGCGGGTCGGCGGGCGTGGTGGACACGGGTGCTGCCTCCGGAAGCGGTGGGTGCGCGGTGGTGCGGGTGCGGCATGCGCAGGGCGTGCCGCGCCTGGTGCTGGGCCGGTGCGGTGGGCGTGCGTCGCCGATCCCTCTCCGGCTTTGGCCCTTCGGCCGCTGAGGGGAGGGGGCGCAGCGGAGGTCGGCCGGTTTCCGTCCGGACGACGGCGCTCCACGAGGGAGGCGGGCGAGAAGCGGTGAGTCTAGGCGAGGTTGGGGATGGTCGCCAACGCATTTTGCGGGGGTGTTCTGGCCGGTCCCGGCTGGTTCCGGTTGGTCCGTCGGTCAGCTGATCTGCTGATCCGGCTGGCGTTGCTGCGTGGACGGGGCGGGGCGCGCTGTGCGGAGGGGCCGCCGGCGGCCGTGACCCTAGGAGCGCACTGAAGATCTATGCCGGGCTCCCGGCGTCCGGCACGCCCTCCCCCACTGCCTGAAGGCGTGGGAGGTACCCCCAGCCGCGTTGGCCGAATTCGCCGATAGGAAACCACTATCGGCGAATCCGTCCTCCCCCACTACCTGAAAGGCGTGGGAGGTACCCCCAGCAGCTGCACGCACCGGACACCGCTCGCTGATCCGACCTAGATCTTCAGCACACCCCTAGTGTCTCGTGATCCTGGTCGTGGAACCTGGGGCGCCTGTGATCGTTGATCCTGGTATGGATCTCTCTTCTGAACAGATGGCTGAGTTGCGGGAGTTGGCGGGTTCGCGTGATGTTCCGGCTGATGTGGCGTTGCGTGCACGGATCGTGTTGTGGTCCGGCGAGGGGTGGCGGCGCAAGGACATCGCGGAGCTTGCCGGTGTGGCGCCTTTGACGGTGGACCGTTGCAAGGCCCGTTATGCCGAACAGGGCCTGGCCGGGCTGGAAGAGAAACGCCGTGGTGGCGGGCGTGTTCAGGTGCCCCCGCAGACACGCGGGCGAGTGATTGCGCTGACGAGGATGTCTCCGCCGGTCGATTCCGGCCTGTCGCATTGGTCGACGCGGACGCTGGCCGACCACTTGAAGCGGCACGAGGGCATCTCGGTGTCCTGGCATTACATCGCCCGGGTCTGGCGGGAGGAGAATCTGAAGCCGCACCGCTCGGGCACCTTCAAGATTTCGAAGGACCCGGCGTTCGCGGAGAAGGTTGCCGATGTGGTCGGCCTGTACCTGGCCCCGCCCGGTGGCGCGGTGGTGCTATCGGTCGATGAAAAGACGCAGGTGCAGGCGCTGGACCGGACCCAGCCGATGCTGCCGGTGGCCTTTGCAGCAAGCGAGAAGCGCACCCACGACTATGTGCGGCACGGCACCACGAACCTGTTCGCCGCGCTGAACGTCACGACCGGTGAAGTGCTGGGCGAGTGCAGGCCGAACCGGAACGGCGCGACCTTCCTGGCGTTCCTGAAGAAGGCCGTCAAGCCGCATGCAGGGAAAGAGATTCATGTCGTCCTGGACAACCTGTCCACGCACACCACCCCGGAGGTGAAGGCATGGCTGGCGAAAAACCCGCATATCCACTTCCATTTCACACCTGTCGGGTCCTCGTGGTTGAACCAGATCGAGATCTGGTTCGGAATCATCACCAGGCAGTCCATCCGCCGCGGCACGTTCGCAAGCGTCAACGTCCTGGTCAAACAGATCCGCGACTACATCAACTCCTGGAACGAGAAAGCGAAACCCTTCACCTGGACTGCCACCGCCGACGAGATCCTCGCCAAGGTCCGACTCGTCCAGACCAGCATGAAGAAACTCGTCAATAACAACTCGAAGTGACGCAATCAGGATCACGAGACACTAGGAGTTGTCTGATAATTGATCTTGTGGCAGGTCGAGGCGAGTTGACGGACGCGGCGTGGGAGCGGGTAGAGCCCTTGTTGCCGCAGGCGGACGGGCGTGGCCGTCCGTGGTGTGATCACCGTCAGGTGGTCAACGGTGTGTTGTGGCGGTTGCGGACCGGGGCTCCGTGGCGCGACCTGCCCGAGCGTACGGGCCGTGGCAGACCATACTCTCGCACCATCGATCACTTGCTTCTGTACTACTGGGAGAAGGCAAAGAATGATACCGACTGAGCGCGTCGAGGAAATCGCCTTCGACCCTGCACTTTCTGTCGCTGACAAGGCGCAGAGCATCATTGAATACTTCTCCGCTCAGGGTGACCGAGGAGCGGAAAACGCCGGCGCGTTTCTCATGGAGACGACGGACGAAGCAGTGGCCGAGTATGTTGCGGAGTACCTTGAGCTCGTTCCTGACGCACGGCAGGTGAAGGTGCGAGCGGCCGAGCGGCTGCGCGCTGCGGGACCGGTCGTGCGGTCAGCGGCCCGGCTTGTTCCCTGGTTTCCGGAGTCCCTGACCGATGCGTTCATCGAGGATTACCTCGCATCGGTCAGGGACTCCGACTCTCCGCTGGCTTCCGTCATCTTCAACATCGCCGTCTATCACCCCGATCGGCTACGCCCCTACGAGGATCGACTCGGCACTTCTCTCTATCAGGCCAGCCTCCTGTCCGGAGCCCCGGACGAACGGGCCGACTCCCTGCTGCGCGACTGGCGCGAGACCCACGATCGGGCCGGCCTGCTCTCTCTCGCCCTCATCAGGACCCCTCATGCCGCTGACCTGATCACTTCGGTGCGTGACGAGGTCGATACCTATGAGGAGTGGGAGTGGCTGATGCCGCTCGCGGGCCGCATGTCCGACAGCGGGGCCGCGGCAGGATTCCGCCCGGCGTTCATGGGGTTCGTCACCGACCGGGGCGAGAGCCCGCACGTGATGGGTGGACGGTACGAGCAGGACGTTCCTCTCTGCGCGCGGTGCAACGCGCCGGCGGACAGGGTGCTCACCCTCTCCGTTAGTGATCTGCCGTACGAGTTCAGCAGTGATCCCTCGTTCTTCTGGTTCTCCTGCGACTGCGACGAAGTCGACATTCTTTACGCACAGTTCACGGCCGACGGGACGCGTGCTTTCTATCAACCGCAAGGGCCTTCTGCCGAGACGTCATGCGTGGTTCCCGGCGAGTTGTCCATGACGCTGGAAACGCACCCCAACCAGACGGGTGTGAGTCGGGCGGCCATCACCGGAAGGTCGCGGCACCAGGTGGGCGGACTACCGCGCTGGCCTTCACCGGAGACGCACCCGCTCTGTCCTGGATGCGGAAACTTCATGCCTTTCCTGGTCGCGGTGGACAGCGGCCTGACTCCCTTCGGCCCGATGGTGTTCGGCAGTTCGCTCTTCGGCTTCTGGTGCGACCGCTGTTCTATGTCGGCCACTCGGTCGCAGATCTGAACCCCTGGAAGGAGGAACAATGACCCGCTACGCAGACATCCCCAAACCCATGCGCTCCGGCATAGTCGTAGTGGACCCGGGGTGCCGTTAACGAGCGTGTCACCAGCCGTCACAAGCCCGCAGGAGCTTGGTCGTTCTGACTTCTTGTCCCGCTCACGTTCGGCATGATGCGTGGCCATGAGCCGCGAGCCGATGGGCATGGACAAGCTGCACGAGGACGAGGAGAGCCTCTCCGACGTGGGCGATGTCGAGATGCTCATGGACAACTACAAGAGGGACCATCCGGCGCTGAAACTCACCGGGCTGGATGTCCTGCTCGCCTCCCTGCGCAAGAAGGACGAAGAAATCAACTGGAATTGGGAGTTCTAGCCTCGCCGTTTCGGTTGCGGCGATGGGGCGTCGTTGAGGGATAACTGTCGGGTGGCCGATGCGATTTCGGTGTTCGGGCATGGCGGATACCCGGCGCGGTGGTCGGGTCCTCCAGGGTCCTTCGGGTCGTGGGCGGTCAGAGGTTTGCCGGTCAGCTGACGGGTCGGGGCAGTGCGTCGAGGCGATGGAAGGCCGCGGCCAGTTCGTGTCTCCAGGGCCAGGTCGCCGAGATCCGCAAGCGCAGGCGTCGGCCGCCGCGGGTGAGGCGGGCGGCGACGTGCAGCAGCCGGTAGCGGAGCTTCTTCGGCTCGGCAGTGAGCCAGCTCCCCGTCCAGCAGCAGGACGCGCGTCCAGGCCAGCAGATCGATCGCCGCGAGGCTGAGTTCGAGCCAGACGGCGTTGACATTGAAGTCGCGGGAGGGAAAGCGACCGAAGCCTGTGGTCTTGCCGCAGCGGATGTGGTCTTCGACGGTGGCATGCCCGCGGTGGCGGACTTCCAGGAACTGGGCGGATCCGCCCCCGGAGTATGGAGTGTCGGTGAGGAACACCTGATGGCGCAGGCCCTCGTCCTGGTCGAACAGTGTCAGCTGGGCTCCGGGGTGGTTGAGTCGGCCCGCAGCGCGGTTCCGGTGTCGCCACCGGTCCGTTTCTGCGGGCCGCTCGCCGAACCCGGCGTGCGCGTTTCCACGCACCGGGCTCTCCACGGTCTCTGCCGTCAGGCGTGGTTGGCCAGGGTCCAGGGATTTGGGATCTTGGTGCCGCGGTACCGGTATCGCGGTTGGCACCCGGCCCAGGTTGAACAGTTCGATCCCGTCTGACGAGGGCATTCGCCACCGGCCGGTGTGGTCGATGAGGTGCCTTGCAGATCGGTCCAGCTCCAGCGGTGCAGGCGCACACACCACCGAGCAATCCGCCGCCAGACGAAAATGGCGAGGGTCTGCATGGTGCTCTTGGCGACTGCGTGCTGAAGTAGTTGGACCAGCCGCGCATGATCCGGTTGAGCCGTCTCAGCACGTCCCTGGGTGGCTGTTGCGACAGCCTGTGTGTCAGGGCACGGATCTTGTCCTTCAAGGACCGGATGGGCCGGTCGGCGATGAAGGTGTAGACGTACCACTTGTCCGTACCTCGCTTGCGTTTCCACTGGAGGCGGAACCCAAGGAAGTCGAACCCTTCGCTCATGTGCACGACGCGCGTCTTGGCTTCGGAGAACCGAAGTCCCAGCGGCGCGAGCACATCAGCGATTTCCTCGCGCAGGGCTTCCGCGTCATCGCAGCTGCCGAACACGAGCACGACGAAATCGTCCGCTTATGCCGTGTGCCGGGTTATGCCGACTGCGGCGGCGACAGCATGATGATTCCTGTGCCTGCCTCGGAGCTGTCGGCATAACCCGTGGCCTCCGGCTCAAAGCGTCCGGAGGAATGCCAGCAGGTTGTCCGGAGCGGTGAATCGTCCGGGGGTGCTGCCGGCGGGAGCCGTGCGCGCGAGTGCTCGTTCTTTGATGCTCATGTCGGCGTGCAGATAAATTTGTGTGGTTTCGGTTGATTCGTGGCCGAGCCAGAGAGCGATCACGGTGATGTCGACTCCGGCGTGGAGGAGTGCCATTGCTGTGCTGTGTCGCAGGGTGTGCGGGGTGACGTGCTTGCTGGCCAGGGACGGGCAGGTGGCTGCGGCGGTCCGGGTGTGCTTAGCGACGAGGGCTTCGACGGCGTCCCGGCTGAGCGGGGTTCCGCGGCGGGTCGGGAACAGCGGATCGCCTCGCTCGCCGCCTCGTTCCTTCAGCCAGGTCTTGAGGACTTTGACGGTGTCGCTGGTCAGCGGGGTGCACCGGTCCTTGCGCCCCTTGCCGTGGCAGCGCAGGTGAGGGCCGGAGCCCAGGTGGATGTCCTGGAGTGTGAGGCGGGTCAGCTCGCTCACGCGCAGTCCGGTGTGGACGTCGGTCAGGAGCAGGGCGTGGTCACGCCGTCCGGTCCAGGTGGTGCGGTCCGGTGCTGCAACAAGGGCGTCGGTCTCGGTGGTGGTGAGGTAGTTGACGATGGCCCGGTCGAAGCGTTTGGGCGGGATCGCCAGCACTCGCTGGATCACAGCGGCGTGCTCGGGCGCCCGCAAGGCCGCGTAGCGGAAGAACGAACGGATCGCGGCGAGCCGAACGTTGCGTTGCCGCGCTGTTGCCGCGGACGGTTTCGAGGTGCTGGAGGAACGCGCCGTCGTCGGTGCGTCCAGATCGGCGATGCTCAGGCGGGTCGCCGTCGGCCTGTGCGCTGCTCGGCGAAGCCGAGCAGGAGCGTGAAGGTGTCCCGGTAGGCCGCGATGGTGTGCTGGCTGGCCTGGAGCTGGAGCATCAGCTTGTGTCGGCGTACACGTGAACGTACACAGCCGCGTACGGATGAACGTGCTCAGTTCTTGATGCGGTGAGGTCGGCGCCTCGGCAGTCTGCTCCTGTGTCTTCGGGGTGGCAGAGAGGCGGCTGACAGTGGTTCTGGACCCGCATCGCTGGCTGGAGTTGAGGCGTTTTCGCGGCCTCCACGAGTCCGGAGCGATGAGCCTGTCGGAGATCGCCAAGGCGACCGGGCTGAACCGTCGCACGGTCAGCAAGTACCTGTCGGGGCAGGCACCGATCGCGCCGCCGGAGCGGGCGCCGAACGGGAAGCCGAAGGCTCGGGTGGTGGACGAGGTCGCGCCGCTGATCGACGCGATGCTGCGGGCCGAGATCCTCATCAAAGGGGCGGTGGTCCACGAGCGCCTGGCCAAGGAGTACGGCTTCACCGGCAACTACCAGCGCGTGAAGATCTACCTGCAGGAAGCCCGGCCCCGGATCGCGGACGAACTGGGCATCAGCCCCGGCGAACTCGCCGGTCTGCACCGCCGGTTCGAGGTCGTCCCCGGTGCTCAGGCACAGGTCGACTGGGGCGACGAGGGCAAGATCCTCGCCCATGTCGGGATCCCGAAGGTCTACTCGTTCCACATGACCTTGTCCTACTCGCGCGACCCGTTCTGCTGCTTCACCACCAGCCAGGACCTGACGACGTTCTTCGACTGCCATCGCCGCGGGTTCGAACACTTCGGTGGAGTGCCGATGACGATCGTCTACGACCGCACCAAGACGGTTGTCCGTCGCCACGTCGCTCCTGGTGAGGCGGTTCCGCTGCATCCGGAAGCGGTGGCCTTCGCCGGGCACTACGACTTCGACATCGACGTCCTGGCCGCCTACCGCCCGACCGGGAAAGGACGGGTCGAGCGCCAAGTCCTGATCGTCCGCGACCATGTTCTGGCGGGCCGGGCGTTCTCTTCAATCGAGGAGATGGACGCCGCGTTCACCGCCTGGGTGCCGATGCGGCGGGCGAAGGTCCACGGCACCCACGGCGAGGTCATCGGGCACCGTGCCGTCCGTGACCACATGGCCTTGCGGCCGCTGCCCAGGACACCGTATGCGGTCGCTCAGCGGCATCTGCGGCACGTCGGCAAGGATTGCCTGGTCGCCTTCGACGCGAACCTCTACTCGGTGCCGGCCCGCAAGGTCCGCGCCCGTCAGCTGGTCGAGATCCGGGCCACAAAGTCGCAGATCAGCCTGCACTCCACCATCGCCGATGCCAACGGCGAGACCCTCCTGGCCGTCCACCCGCGGGCTGTTGGCCGCGGTGCCCGCATCGTCGACGACAGGCACTGGGACGGCCTGCCCAAGGGCGACAACCGGCGCGTCACCACCGGCGACGTGATGCCCCGGCCCCGCCACCGAGACGCCATGGGCGAGGAGGCCGGACCGCTCAAGGCCCTGCTGAACCGGTCCGCCGCCAGCCGCATCGAGGTCAGCCGGCGTCCGTTGTCGGTCTATGACGAGCTGACCGGCACCCGCCCCTTCACCACCAATTCGACGACGAGGGAAGCCCGTTGAGCCAGCTGGTCACCGCCCGCATCCGCAGCACGGCCGCCAAGCTCGGCCTGCCCCACCTGGCCGAGAGCCTGAACCAGTACGCCGAGCGGGCCGAGGAGGGCAAGCTCGGCTACCTCGACTTCCTTGACCTGGTCCTGGCTGAAGAGCTTGCGGTCCGCGATGACCGGCGTTTCCGGCAGGGCCTGCGACTGTCGAAGCTGCCGCACCACAAGACGCTGGACGACTACGATTTCTCCTTCCAGCCCGAACTCGACCCACGCAAGGTCAAGGACCTGGCCACCCTCTCGTTCATCGAGGCGAAGGCCAATGCAGCTCTTCTGGGCCCGCCTGGAGTAGGCAAGACACACCTTGCCGTCGCCCTGGCCGTCGCGGCCTGCCGGGCCGGGTTCTCGATCTACTTCACCACGCTCGACGACATGGTCCGTCAGCTGAAGACCGCCGAAGCCGCGGGCCGGCTGACCAGCAAGCTCCGTTCCTACCTGCGGCCCAGCGTTCTCGTCGTCGACGAGGTCGGCTACCAGCCCCTCGAACGCGCTGAGGCGAACCTGGTCTTCCAGGTGATCTCCAAGCGTTACGAGAAGGGCTCGATCATCCTGACCTCGAACAAGACCTTCAGTGAATGGGGCCAGGTCTTCGGCGACGAAGTCCTCGCCACCGCGATCCTCGACCGCCTCCTGCACCACTGCGATGTCATCGCGATCAACGGCCCCAGTTACCGGCTGAAGAACCGACTTGCCGCCATCGAGCGCGAGACCGAAGTTGCCTGAGAGCTGAGCACGTTTATCTGTACTTGGCTGAGCACTTCAGGGAGTACGCGGACAGAGACCGCCGGTTATGCTGAATTTTTCGAAACCAGACCCCAGGTCCGTC
>CAVXIJ010000037.1:0-215266 GCA_963761765.1 uncultured Actinomycetota bacterium | reverse complement strand
CCAACTCCCGCAACTCGGCGGCCTGTTCCACGGAGAGCTCCACACCAAGAGACCCTGCCACATAAGATCAAGTAACGCTGACGGAATCACGAGACACTAGTCAGGGCGTTTCCGCCGCTCGATGTACTGCTTGATGAGGGCGAGCGGCGCGCCGCCCGCGGAGGCGGCGAGGTAGGAGGGGGCACCAGGAGGAATGTGTGCTGTTCGAATGCCGGTACGTCAGGCGGCAGGTAGCGTCACGGTCGTGAAGTTGAGTGTGCAGGTGAAACTGCTGCCGACGCCCGTGCAGGCGGCGGCACTTGAGGAAACCCTGCACGCCTGCAATCAGGCCGCGACCTGGGTGTCGTCCGTGGCGTTCGAGAAGGACATCAAGCGCAACTTCGCCCTGCGTGAGCACACCTACACGGCGGTCAAGGGCAGGTGGGGGCTCGGAGCTCAGGCGGCCCAGCACGTCATCAAGAAGACCTGCGACGCGTACACCACGCTCAAGGCGAACCTGAAGGCGGGGAACCTCGGCAGGCCCTCCTCCAAGCGCTACCGGCGGGCAGTCGAGAAACCGATCGCCTTCCGCCCGGAGGGCGCGCAGCCGTATGGCGACCGGATGCTGTCCCGGCAGTACACGGAGCGCACGGTGTCCATCTGGACGCTGTCGGGCCGGATGAAGGGCGTGGCGTTCACCGCCGCCCCCGAGCATGCGGCCCGCCTGGCCCTGCACCGCAAGGGCGAGTCAGACCTGCTGTACCGCGACGGCATGTGGTTCCTGACCGCCACCTGCGAGGTCCCCGAGGCCGCACTCAATACCAGCATCACCCAGTTCCTGGGGGTCGATCTGGGGATCGTGAACATCGCGACCACCTCGGACGGTCAGATCATGGCCGGGCGCCGGCTGAATCGCGGACGCCTGCGCGAACGCGTCCTGCGTCAGAAACTCCAGCGTAAGAACACCCCGTCCGTCAAACGACGCCTGAAGAAGCGGCGTCGTAAGGAGGCGCGGCGGGCGCGGGACATCAACCACAAGATCGCGAAACATGTGGTGGCCGAGGCAGAACGCACCGGACGCGGAATCGCCCTGGAAGACCTCACCGGCATCCGCGCACGGGTACGGCTTCGCAAGCCCCAACGGGCCACCCACTCAAGCTGGAGCTTCGCCCAGCTCGGCCAGTTCATCGCGTACAAGGCCCGCAAGGCAGGGGTACCGGTGGTGCACGTCGATGCGGCGTACACCTCCCGCACCTGCGCCGAATGCGGGCACATCGACAAGGCGAACCGGGCCAGTCAGGCCCGCTTCGTATGCCGGTCCTGCGGTGTCGTTGCACACGCGGACTGGAACGGCTCCCGCAACATCCGTCACCGTGCGGAAGAGTTGTGGCGACGCGGGGCGCAGTCAACCGCCCCAGACACACCCCCGAACAACACCGGGTGTGGGACAGGACGCAAACGCAGCACCACAGCCAGTGGCGCCCGTTGCGCAAGCCCGGAACTTTGAGTCCCGGGTCGTTGACCGATCTGGTCTGCGGCCTCCACCTCACGGAGCCCACAGGAGCGCGCAGCCGAGGCGAGCAGACCGGGGGGAAGCGCCTGGGCGATCTCCGCACCGCTGATGTTTTCGTTCTCCCCTGTGCCAGTCCAGGAGGCGACTTTTGCCCGCAATCCGCCATCCCTGAGCTGGCCGAGCAGCCCTTCCAGCGAGCTGCCAGCTCCGCGACTGGCGCCGTTGAACAGCGCGCCGAGCATTTTCCCCGACCCGGAGGAACTACCCCTGCCCAGCAGGTTCCCCAGCAGACTCCCCAGATCATTGTCCGCCATGAGCGTTCCCTTCCTCGCGATAAGCCACCACCCGGAACGGTCGGCCGCCGTGACCCGTCCAACGACCGAGCCAATGCCAGGAACTGGGACACGCAGACACACACTCATTCAGCGGACGCAGGCCGTATGGGCAGTGGATGTCGAGGCGCTGGAGCCGGCGCCTCGCCAGTGAGTGGCGAGAAGAGCGGACCGAAACGCCGACGGTAAACGGGATCGGCTCCTACTGCGGCCGACGGCGAAGGCGCGTGGCTCCCGCAACCGACCGTCGAGGACTTCCAGTTGGTCAAGGAGTTGCGCGCACTCGGCGATCCGACGCGGCTGCACGCACTGAGGCTGGACTCGAGCGGCGAGCAGGTCTGAAGGCCGCCCTGCCCCGCCCGACTCAAGGGCCCTCACCCTCGGTACGAGGGACACCTGCGAGCCGCTGGCTAGCTCGGCATCGCGTAGGAGGCCTACGTGGCGCTGATCGACAACCTGGACGAGAGCAGCCCATCGGAGAACCTCGCATCCACCGATGCCTTGCGCCGGATCAGGCGGCGTCCTTGAGAACTTGGTCGCGGACCCGGTGACAGGATTGGCTGATCAGCCTCGCATGGAAGGGCGACGTCAGTCGATGCCGGTCGGAGGCCTCGACTTAAGTGACTCATCGATCTGTCGGTCGTGCCGCTCGTCCGCACCGTCCTGAGCCTGCCGCGCAATTCTGTGCGGCAGGCTCACAGGTAGTTTCCATTAACCGCGGAAGACGTCCTTCCCCTTCTCCTTCGCCTGGCGCGCGTCCCCCTTGGCCTTCTCCGCGCGACCCTTAGCGGTCATCTCTTCATTGCCTATCGTGCGCCCGACCGTTTCCTTCGTCTTTCCCTTCACTTGCTCCTTCTTGGCTTTGGCCTTCTCGCTCCCAGCCACAGCGCGCTCCCGTCTCAACCCCGTCTAGGCAGTTGTCCTTCTATGGGCCTAACCGCAAAGTACCCCTCATGGCCATTGTCAAGCTCACCGTGGCGGCTTTTACACAGAAATTCAATAAAGGGGCACATGCCACTACACTGGGCGAACGACCGTGCGACGCAGACCGGCCGTCGCGTCGCCTTATGCCGATTGCCCGGAATCACGGGGCGAGGGTTGATGGCTGCCCAGCACGGTTGGACACCGCCGGCCACCGAAGCGCACTGAGCGCTACCGCTGCACCCAATGTGCTGCGCCGCCAGGACTCAGGAAAGATGTCCGCGCCGGTTACGCGCGAACGCGCAGACGGCCTCGGAGCTGGCGAGCGCGGCCCTGGCAAGGAAAGTCGCGGCGGACTGCACCGCGTCGCCGGCTCTGGACGACACGACCTCCACGATCCGGTCCGTCCCCCACGGGCGAGCCATACGTCGCGGTGTGAGACTGCACAGGTACGTATAGACCCGTAGACCCGGGACCAGGATCCGGACGAGGGGTGATGAGGTGGCCGTTCCCGAGATCCCTGAGGTTGCCCTTGCCGAGTTCCTCGCGGATCTCGGCAACTCGACGCTCGACCTCACCACCGCAATGGCGCGTTGCACCAAGGCCATGGGTCTTCAGCACTCCGTCGCCTACCTGGCCGACCTGCAACAACAACAGCTGACACCGCTCAACGATCTGGTGCGGACGCTCCCCATCGACGATTCGCTCGCCGGCTGGACGTATCGCACCCAATCCTTGCGCATCGAGGAATCCGACTTCGGGGGGACGACGGCCTGGTTGCCGCTTGTGGACGGGGCGGAACGCCTCGGCGTCCTCGCTGTACGCGCCCCGACCCTCGACCCGCTGGCACTGCGGCGTGGCAGGACGCTCGCCTCCCTGTTCGCCATGATGATCACGTCCAAGCGAGCGTACAAGGACTCCTACGTTCGCCAGACCCGTACGGAACCGATGCGGCTGGCGGCCGAAATGCTGCGCGCCTTCCTCCCGCCCCGCACGATCGGCACCACGCGCGCCGTGTCGACCGCCGTCCTGGAACCGGCTTACGAGGTCGGCGGGGACGCGTTCGACCACGCCCTGACCGACTCGATCCTCCACACGGCGATCCTGGACGCCATGGGACACGATCTGGCTTCGGGGCTGACATCGGTCGTGTCGCTGGCCGCATGCCGCAACGCGCGTCGCACCGGAGCGGACCTCCCCGAACTCGTGGAGTGCGTCGACGCAGCCCTGTCCAAGTGGCTGCCGGACCAGTTCTGCACCGCGGTCGTCTCCCAACTGAACCTGAGCACCGGCAAACTGCGCTGGATCAACTGCGGACACCCTGCACCGCTCCTCATCCGTGACCATCGCCTGGTCGCCGGAGCCATGGACCGCGACGCCGATCCGCCCATGGGGATGCCGGCCGCCCTCACCTCGACGCCCCGGCGCGTGCACGAGACAGCCCTGGAACCAGGTGACCGAGTGCTGATGTTCACCGATGGCGTCACGGAAGCCCGCAGGACGGCCGGCGGCGAGATCGGTCTCGAACGGTTCGCCGACTACGTCGTCCGGGCCGCCGCGTCAGGCGAACTGGCGCCGGAGACACTGCGGCGCCTCATCCAGACGATCCTGAACGCCCAGGAAAACCGTCTCCGCGACGACGCGACGATCCTCATGTTCGAATGGCGGCACACACCCCGGCCCGCTTAGGCCCGCTACACCGCCATTGGACGGCACGTCCGGAGTGGCACGAAGCGTGCGGTACGGAGAGCACGGCCACGAATACCAGGCATCGCTCCCATCCGCCGGGGTACCCGCGTGCCGTACCAGCCCACCGAGGAAGCGAGAGCGCTGTGAGTGAGCCCCGGCCCGAACCACCGGGACCGGAGCCCACGCCGAGGGATATGCCCGACCAGCAGACGGGCAGCGGCACGGATGATCCCTGGGAGTCCGCCGACGACGCGGCGCGGCCGGACGACAAGGAAGAGTCCGAGCCCGACCCGGAGATCCCCGACACAGACGAAGCGGGTACAGGACGGCGGGGCGCCCCGCACTCCGGAAGCCCGCGACCCGACCACCCCATTCCTGACGAACCGACCGGCTGACGCTCCGCGCGACGTGGCAGCCCCGGCTCGCAGCCTGAACAGGACGCCCGCCATGACGCCCCGAGCCCCGGCGGCCGAGAAGACACACATGGGTGTGCGCAAGTGGGCCACAGCGGGAGCCCGTCGCCGAACCGGCGCTCGCGGAGACCGAGGGCCACGGCCCGGACGGAAGTCCGCTGAGCGCATACACGCAGCGGGAAGATGACGGTTCGATGCCCTGCGGCTGCTGGATCTACTGCGGCATGTACCCCGAAGGGAGCAACCCAGACGGCCCGCAGGAAGCCCGCTCCGAACAGAACCGGGTAGCCGCGGAATGGGCATGGGCGTGGCCCGCCAACCGCCGCATCCCCTACAGCCGGGCTCGGCCGCACCCGACGGCACCCCGTGGAGCGAACGCACGGCGTACGTCTGGTGGGACGGGGCCGACGGCAAGTCGCACGGCCCTGACATGCCGCACTTCGTACCCGCCCGCTCCCCCGGTTTCGTAGCGGACGAGGACGCTGCCCGCGCTCCTGCGAAGGCAGACAACAAGATGAGCGGCTCCCGAAGCGATTCCGAGCACGGCCGGCACCGAGGGTCTCACGGCGAACAACGGCTGGTTCCGCGCGCCGACTTCGATTCGCACTACGGGCACCGGTCATCAAGGCACCGTCGTCGGCCGCCGGGAACATCGCCGGCTACTTCTTCCATCGGCGGACTCGCCGGCGCGGGCTCGGCAATCGCCACGGGAGCCCAGTTCATGGGGCGCACGACCCCGGCCACGGCGACGCAGGTGTCCTCGCTCGCCGCGGTCTCGATTCGTATGCCCCCACAGGGCCTGGATGGTGACGAGTTCAGCGACCTGTTCACAGAGGGGCAGCAGCCGTAGTTGGCGAGTCCGCCGTAGCCGGCTCGTCGACCCCCATCCTCACGATCAGCAGTTCCTCAGGATCAGTCGGCCAAGGTGTCACACCTTGGCCACCGAGGCAGGCCCCCTTCGGTCGACCAGGCGGACGCTCACCAGATGCCGTCGATGACCTCTTCGAATGCGAAATTCCACTGTCGCCCCTACACGCCCGGCCACACCCTGTTCGGCGCCGAGCTCAACAGACCGGAACTGGCCCGCCGCTACGGGGACAGCGCCCGGATCACCTCGCACCCACCGAGGAGGGCACCCCGGCCGGACTCGCGTTGCTGTGCGTCGCACGTCCGACGGACGGCCGGCCGGCCGGCCCCGCTCACCGGGAGGCCAGCCGTGGGTCCGGACACCGACGGGTCAGTACCGATTGCGGTCTGCCGCGAGGCTGGATCTCATAGTTGTCATGCAGCCACAAGCCTCTGAGTCAGACGACCTCGTGCCTCCGATGGAGCGTTCTCATTGGGTGGCCTTCGCCGGGATCCTGCTGATGGTCTCCGCTCTATTCAACCTTCTCAACGGCTTCGTGGCGATCTTCAACCACGGCTACTACTCGAAGGTGTACTCCCAGGGCAACCGGCTGCTCATCCTGAACTACACGGCCTGGGGCTGGATCTTTGTTTTCATCGGCATCGTGATGGCCCTGGCGGCTATCGGCGTGTTCGTGGGCTCCAGGGCGGCGCGGCTGACGGGCGTCTGCCTGGCCGCGCTCTCTCTGGTCGGGCAGATGATCTTCCTTCCGGTCTACCCGTTCTGGTCGCTGTTCACGATGCTGGTGTCCCTGCTGGTCATCTACGGCCTGCTGGCCGAGCCGCGGCATGTGCACGGGACTCGGGTGTAGCCGGCGAAGATGTCGTACGTCCGCCGGGCGGGAGCCCGACGGCCCCGGCGCATGCCGGCCCTAGTCCCAGCCGCCGAGCAGGCCGCCGTTCAGCTGTGCCGTGCAAATGTTGTAACTGCCGGACGCGTGCCCCTTCTTCGTCTCCTCGCCGACGGTCACAGAGCAGTTGATGTCCCCGCCGCCCTGCAGCTGTGCCGAGATGTGGAAGTACAGCGCGTCATCGTTCAACGGCAGCGTCTTCGTCATCGGCAATCCGGAGCCGTCACGATTGTCGCTGTCACTGCCGTACATCGTGTCGACGCCGGACGGCGCTGACCCCCACACCTTGAACACGACCTTCCCTGACGGCGCCTTGTCGGCGGCCGGCTTCTCAGCGGGGGCCGCAGCCTTCGGCTTCGCCGTCTTCGTGACCGTCACGGTCGGCGCCGGCTTCGCCTTGCCGCCCTTCGCGGCGGCGCGCTCCGTCACGGTAACCGTCGGCGCGGGCTTCGCATCCGCGGTCTTCTCCGTGCCGCCCCCGGACGTTCCGATGCCGACGCCGAGGAACAGGATCACGAACGCGGCCGGGATGACGAACCTCTTCTTCGCCCACTTCGGCCTGCCCGACGGAGGCCGAAACCCGGGCCCCGGCATGGCCGGCCCCGGAGGTGTCGGCCCCTGGAACGGCGGCTGATGGGACGGCGGTTGGCTGTACGACATGAGACCCCCCATGGGATGTGCGGTGACTCATGACGGTAAGGGCGGATGTAGTGAACATGTCGACCAAGTGATGAGATTGTGATGAATACGTGAAGGCTCGACCTGTGGGCGGTACGGAAGTCCTCGGGCGTGACAGCAGTTGGCCCTGGAGGGCGAAGGCTTGGGCGAACGAGACTGCGCCCCAATCCCTCGTGACGAGAGTGGGGCGCAGTGTTGTGCAGGGTCGCGCATTCCGGAGCCCGGCCCGGTTCTCCGGGCCGGGCTCCGTTCTGTGTGGCTGTTGCTCGGCGAGACAGTCGTGCCGTGGTGCCGTCGTGCTTTCACTACGTGAGCACGAACGCGCCTTCCTGGCCGTGCTGTGGACGCCGGTCCTGCTCGGTTCCTACTGCTCAATCGCACAGGAAGGTACGTCCTCCCCGAACTGACCCGCAGGTCCTGCGCATTGCTCGGCTTCCCCCACCTCGACCGGCGCGTCCTGAACCTTCAGGCTGCGGTGGGGGCGCGCCGATCGCGCTGTGACACGGCCAGGTAGCCGACGAATCCGATGATTGCGGCCGTCCACGCCAGCGTGACCGGCGCCAGTCCGAGACCCAGGGCGCCGCGGCTGTGCCCGAGTGCCATCCAGTCGGCGAGGGAGGCGCCGAGGGGGCGGGTGATGACATACGCGGTCCAGAACGCCAACACCGCGCCCATGGCGCCGAAACGGTGGGCCAGGGCGGGCAGGCAGATGCCGGCCGCGAAGAGGACGACCGAGCCCAGGTAGCCGAAGCCGACAGTGGCGGTGAGGTCGCCTGCGGCGGTGCCGAGGGCGAAGGTGGCGAGGACGGCCGCCCAGTAGAAAGTCTCGCGGCGGCGGGTGCGGATGCTGTGGATGGAGAGGGTCTGCTCGCTCGCGTACCAGAGGGCGAAGACCGCGGCCAGCACGACGAGGAAGGCCGGGTCGACACCGTGTACGGCACCCCGAGGCCGACGTGCAGGACGTCGGCGGCCATGGTGCCGAACACACTGACCATGACGACGGCGGTCCAGTAGGCCCAGGCGACGTACCGGCGCCGGGTGAACTGAATGGCCAGGGAGGCCGCCAGGGCGAGGCCGCCGAGCGCCGACCGCCGGTATCGGGCCGAGCGTACGGGCCAGGAGGTCCGACGCCGTCTCGCCCATGCCCGTGGTCAGCACCTTGATGATCCAGAAGTAGACGGTCACCTCCGGCACCTTGTTCGCCAATTGGCGTACGGGGCCGAGGGGCCGGTCGTCGAGGACGTGCTCTGCGGTCATGATCCGCACGATGGCACTTTGAGCCTGAACGCATCCTGAACGGCGTGCATGCGGCAGCGATGTGACGTCGCACCGCGGTACGACCTGACCGGTTGCGTCCAGGGAAGTGGTGTCGGGTTCGACCTGATCCGGAAGAGGTCGGCTTGCCGACTCCGGGGCACCACAGCGCCGCACGCGGGAAGACGAACGAGGAGGGTCACCGTCACCCGCATCGCGGCCAAACTGCCTCTCCGGCACCGGGTACAGAGGGTGATTCTCGCCCGCAGACACCGGTTACGCCCGCAGGGCCCTGATCATGAGTCGTCGTAGTGCTCGGGTGAGGTGGATGCGGCAGGCAATGCCGCACCGCAGTCAGGATGCGGTCAGGTATCCCGTGGCACGGTCGGGCCTCATGACATACGAGACGTCAAAAACCTCCGCATCGTCGGCGGCCGGCGCCCAGGCGGCGCCCTCCGGCCCCCGGCCGCGCTGGAACAAGGTGCCCGAAGTCACCGCCTACTTCTGGATCATCAAGGTGCTGTGCACCACCGTGGGTGAGACCGCTGCCGACCTGCTCAACGAGAAGGCCGGCCTCGGCCTGACCGGTGTGTCGGTACTGATGAGTGCTCTGCTGGCCGTCGTCCTGGTCGTACAGTTCCGCACCAGCGCATACCGCGCCGGCGTCTACTGGCTCGCGGTCGCCCTGATCAGTGTCGTCGGCACGCTGATCAGCGACAACCTCACCGACAACATGGGCGTGCCGCTGGAGACGAGCACCACCGTCTTCGCGGTCATTCTCGCGATCGTCTTCGTCGTCTGGTACCGGCGCGAGCGAACGCTGTCGATCCACAGCATCGACACCACCCGCCGGGAGTCCTTCTACTGGCTTGCCGTCCTGTTCACCTTCGCCCTCGGCACCGCGGCCGGCGACCTGGTCTCCGAGCGCATGGACCTCGGCTACTGGCTCGCCGCGGTCCTGTTCGGCCTGGCCATCGCCGCGGTCGCCCTTGCGCACTTCGCGCTCGGCCTGGACGCGGTCTGGAGCTTCTGGATCGCCTACATCCTCACCCGTCCGCTCGGCGCGTCCATCGGTGACTACCTCTCCCAGCCCACCGGCGACGGCGGCCTGGGCATGGGCACGGTTGTCACCAGTGTGCTGTTCCTCGCGGTCATCCTGGGCCTGGTCGTGTACCTGTCGGTGACCCGGAAGGACGCGACGCAGCCGCAGCGCGCCGCCCGGCACTGGGCCTGAGTAGGCGTACAGGAAGTGCTCAGGATGCGTTCAGGCTGATCACTGGCAAGGTCGGACTCGGGCGATCACTCTTCGGAGCCGCCCTGTGTATCGCAGAGCGCTCGTCCCCCATCGCGGGGCGGGCGTTCCGCCGTACGAGCCGAATCGGAGCCCCCCACCGTGCAGCCACCTGAGACCTGTCCACCGATCTGGACGTCACGAGCACGACCAAATCGGTGATGAAGAAACTTCCCGAGGTCACTCTGGCCTTCTGGATCATGAAGATCGCCGCGACCACCCTCGGCGAGACGGCCGGCGACCTCTTCGCCCAGACCCTCAAGCTCGGCTACTTCCTGACCACGATCGCGCTGTTCCTGATCTTCGTGGTCACCCTGGTCGTGCAGCTCCGGTCCAGGCGCTACAACCCGTTCTTCTACTGGACCGTCATCCTGTCGACCAGCATGGCCGGCACCACGATGTCCGACTTCATGAACCGCGACGCCAGCGCCAAGTACCTCTCCGGCGGCGCCACGTCGCTCGGCTGGGGACCGCAGGGCCTGGGCCTCGGCTACCCCACCGGGGCGGCGATCCTGATCTCGATCCTGATCGTCATCTTCGCCGTCTGGAAGGCCACCGGGCTGACGTTCGCGATCCGCGACATCGTCACCTTCCGCGGCGAGGCGCTGTTCTGGGCGGCGATCCTCGTCTCCAACACGCTCGGCACCTCGATGGGCGACTTCCTGTCCGACAGCTCCGGGCTCGGTTACGCCGGCGGCGCGCTGCTCGTCACCGGTGTGCTCGCCGTGCTCGTCGCCCTGATGTGGGTGCCGGCCGTGCCGAACGTGCTGCTGTTCTGGATCGCCTTCGTCCTCACCCGCCCGTTGGGCGCCACCGCCGGTGACTTCCTCACCAAGCCGGTCGCCAAGGGCGGCCTCGACCTCGGCACGGCGGGTTCCTCGGCCGTGCTCCTGGCCGTTCTGCTCGGTCTGATGGCCTACGCCCACGTCCAGGAACGCCGGACCACCCTCAGCGCGGCCGACGGAACGGGAGCCGGTCGACTCAGCAGGCCGACTGAGTCCAGTCACCCGACAGGCAGGTCGACCCGGAAGCGCGCGCCGGAGGTGTGACCGGGATCGTGGGACACCTCGCCGCCGACGGCGCGGGCCAGGCGCCGCGCGAGCGGCAGTCCGAGGCCCGCGCCGTCGTGCCCGTCGTCCAGGTCGGCGCGGCGGCCGGGCTGGAAGAGGTCGCCGACGAACATCGCCGGCACGCCGGGACCGTCGTCGGTGACGTCGATACGCACCCTGCCGGGCAGTTGCCGCGCGGACACGGTCACCGCGGAGAGGGCGAACCGGACCGCGTTGGTCAGCAACGGGCTGACGATGCGTTCGAGGAGAGCGGGCGCGACTCCTGCCTGCAGGCCCTGGATCCGCCACGTCGACGAATGTCTTCACCTGCTCCCCTGCGTCGAAGCTCTCGACCAGCCGGTTCAGGACGGGGACGACGGCCGTGGTGCCGGGGGCCGCCGAGGAGTTCTGAGCTCTGTCTCGGGCGTCGCTGAGGAGCGTGTCGCAGATGGTGCGCATGGACTGGGCGGCCTCGACGATCACCCCATGGGTGGCGCGGGTTTCGGCGGCGGTGCGTGGGCGCGCCTGCCACCAGTCGAGCTCGATGATGATCCGGGTGAGCGGGGTGCGCAGTTCGTGGGACAACTCGCCGGTCAGCTGCTGCTCGTGCCGCAGCACGGTGCGTATGCGGTCCAGCAGAGTGTCCAACGAGGCACCCAGACGGGCGAGTTCGACCGGATGGTCCTCGACACCGAAGCGTTCGTCGGAACCGACGGCGCTCCACTGGGTGGCCTGGTCGGTCATGGTCCGTACGGGGCGCAGCGCTCGCCCGACGGCCAGGCGCGTCAGCGCGTAGGTGCACGCGAGCATGACGGCATCCAGGATCAGGGAACCCAGCAGCAGTGTGTCGGCCGAACTCCGGTACGGCCCCAGGTCCAGCGCCGTGACCACAGTGGCGCCGTGACGGCTGCCCACGAGATCCGAGCACAGGCGCACGGCGTGTGGGCTCTCGGGGTCGACGGTCGAGCAGGCCCGCTTCCGTTGTGCGGCGAGCCGGCCGGCGGCCCGGGCCAGCGTACTGTCCGCCGTGGTGGCAGGCGGCTGCTCCAGCACCTGGGTCCCGGCGTAGATCCACGCGTTGGCGTCGAGGAGGTGGTCGTTGACGGTCTCCACGACCCGCACCCGGGGACCGCTGGTGTCGATGGTCGTGGCGACGGCAGCCGCGCGGTTGCGCAGTTCGTCGTCCGCCTGGTGCTGCAGGTGCCGGTCCATCACGGTGTTGAACGCAACGGTCAGCACGGCCATCAGGAGCGCGGCGGTGGTCAGCGCCACGAGGGAGAGCCGGCCGCGCAGGGTGCGGGGAGCCAGGCGGCGCAGGAGACGGTTCATGACAGCCGGTGTCCGATCCCGCGCGCCGTCGTAAGGCTCAGGTCGCTGCCGACTTCGCGCAGCTTGCGGCGCAGCCGGCTCAGGTACTGATCGAGGGTGTTGTCGCTGACCTGTGCGCCGTCCGGCCAGGCCGCCCTCACCAGGTCGCGCCGGCTCACGATGCTGCCGTATGCGGCCACGAGCGTGGCCAGCAGCCGGAACTCCGTCGGCGAGAGGTCGACGTGGACCTCTCCGACCCTGGCACTGTGTCGAGTCGCGTCCAGGACCACATCTCCGGCCGTGGCCACGGCCGGTGGCCCTGCGCGTTTGAGCGCGGCCCGCAGCCGGGCGACTAGTTCGGCGAAATGGAACGGCTTGGGCAGATAGTCGTCGGCCCCGGCGGAGAACCCGGACAGCCGGTCGGTGAGGTGGTGGCGGGCCGTCAGGAAGATGACCGGGGCGGCGAAGCCGTTGGCGCGCAGCGCCTGGCACACGTCCCGCCCGTCCGCGTCGGGCAGCCCCACGTCCAGGACAACCGCGGCGATGTTGTCGGTGGCCAGCCGCAGGGCGGAGGCACCGTCGGCGGCGAGCACGGGTGCGAAGTCCTCGTCCAACAGGCCGCGGCGCAGCACATCACGCAGGGCGTGATCGTCCTCGACGACCAGGATCTTGTGGTGCATGGTCCTCCGTCGGATCTTCCGGCGATGGGTCGTGCTGCCGCGCCGGAGCAGCACCCGCCCAGTGACTACAATTCTGTAGACGGTCTACTGAACTGTAGACGATAGGGGGTGAGGCCCATTCCGATGACGGACCGAAGCCCGAACGCCGCCGACTGGTGCGCTCGACGAAGCTGCTTTCATGGCCGCATGGACTCATCGGGCCCGTAGCAAGCGACATCGACCCATCCGCCTCAAGCAGTGCGCCTTAAAGAAGCTGATCGACCCCGGCAAGGGTTCGGCTCCATGCAGGGGGCCGCCCGGCGTCAAGCCGGGACCCCACTGCAAGATCTTCACCAGCCTTCTAGTAGGGCTCCGTTAGGTCTGTCTCGCCGTCCTATTCGGGGGCATGTTGGAGGGTATGGACGCGCATGAAGTGAACCGTGCTCGGGCGAAGTTGGCGTTATTCGTGGCTGACGTGTTCGCATCGGTGCCGCGCAAGGATCAGCGGGCGAAGGGTGACTGCTATCTGCGGGGACTGATGCTGGACGGGCGGCGTAAGTCGATCCAGCCGATGGCGGAGCGGCTGCCGGACGGCAACGAGCAGAACCTGCAGCAGTTCGTGAACCAGTCGACCTGGGATCCGGTGCCGGTGCGGCGGCGGATCGCGGAGCGGATGGTGCCGCAGATCGGCCCGGATGCCTGGGCGGTCGATGATGTGTCGTTCCCCAAGGACGGGAAGATGTCGGTGGCGGTCGCCCCTCAGTACTGCGGGGCTTTGGGCAAGCAGGCCAACTGCCAGGTCGCGGTGAGCGTGCACGCGGTCTCCGACACCGCGTCCTGTCCGCTGCAGTGGCGATTATTCGTGCCCCAGGAGTGGGCGCACGATGCCGGACGGCGGCAGAAGACCGGGATACCGCCAGAGGTCGGGCACCGGGAGAAGTGGCGCCTGGCCCTGGACACCTTTGATGAGCTGGCCGGGTGGGGGCTGGTGCCGCCGGTGGTGGTGGCCGACGCCGGCTACGGGCAGAACGCCGACTTCCGCGACGGCCTGAGCGAGCGGGGCATCGGCATATGTCGTGGCGGTCCGTTCGGACGTGACCGTCCACCCGCACGACGCGCAGCCCACCGCCCCGGCGTGGTCCGGCAACGGCCGCAAGCCGCAGCCCCGCTACCGCGACAAGCCGTCCTCCGTGGCCGCGTTGGCCGCCGGCCATGGCCGGCAGGCGTTCACCGAGGTGACCTGGCGTGAAGGCTCCCGCGGGCCGATGCGCTCGCGCTTTCTGGCACTGCGGGTGCGGCCGGCCGGGGTCAAGGCACGCCGCCTGGCCCAGGCCGCCGCCACCGCGCGGCAGGGCTGCTGGGACGGTGTCCTGCCCGAAGTGACGCTGCTGGCCGAGTGGCCCGAAGGCGCCGAAGCACCCACCGACTACTGGCTGTCCAACCTGCCCGCCGACACCCCGCTTGCCGAACTGGTCCGCCTGGCGAAGATCCGCTGGCGCATCGAGCACGACTACCGGGAACTCAAACACGGCCTCGGCCTGGACCACTTCGAGGGCCGTTCCTGGACGGGCTGGCATCACCACGTCACCCTGGTCACCGCCGCCCACGCGTTCCTCACCGAACAGCGCCTGGCCCCAAAAGCCGATACAGCGGACTCACCCTCTACCAGATCCTCGACACCATCCAAGACCTGCTGAACTGCTGGACCGGCACCTGCACCACCTGCCACCGCCCCCTGCCCAGAACATCAACCACCAGCCAGAACCCAAGAGCCACAGCAACTTAACGGAGTCCTACTAGACCCCGCCGCGCTGAGCGCCCCCGGCCCCGTCCCGGTCGGGTGCCTCTTCCGCCATGGGAGCCGCCGCCGGGCCGGACTCCTCGGAGACCTCGGGAAGAGCCTGTTCGGCCCAGATGACCTTGCCCTGGGGCGTGTACCGGGTGCCCCAGCGCTCGGCGAGCTGCGCCACGAGGAACAGGCCGCGGCCGCCCTCGTCCATCGTCGCGGCGTAGCGCAGGTGCGGCGAGGTGCTGCTGCCGTCGGAGACCTCGCAGATCAGCGTGCGGTCGTGGAGCAGCCGTACGCGGATCGGCTCGGAGCCGTAGCGGATGGCGTTGGTGATCAGCTCGCTGAGGACCAGTTCCATGGTGAAGGCCAGCTCCGACAGGCCCCACTCGTCGAGCTTGCGCGGCGACCTGCGTCGCGCATCCCGGCGACGGCGGCCGGATCGAGCGGCACGTCCCAGTCGGCGATCCGGTCGCGCGGGCAGCCCGCGCGTGCGGGCGATCAGCAGGGCGACGTCGTCCTTGGGACGCTCGGGCAGCAGCTCGTCGAGCACCGCCTGGCAGCTCTCCTCGGGCGACCGGTCGGGGTGGCCCGCCAGCGCTTGGCGCAGCAGCTCCATGCCCACGTCGAGTCGCGGCTGCGGTCCTCGATGAGGCCGTCGGTGTAGAGGACGAGCTGGGCGCCCTCCGGCAGGTCCAGCTCGGCGGTCTCGAACGGCATGCCCGCCCAGGCCCAGGGGCGGCCCGGTCGGGCAGGTCCGGGAAGGTGACGGTGCCGTCGGGGTGGACCAGCGCCGGCGGCAGGTGCCCGGCGCGCGCCATGGCGCAGCGACGTGTCACCGGATCGTAGATCGCGTACAGGCAGGTGGCGCCCGACGATCCCCGTCGGCGCTCGTCCGTATCCGCCTCGTCCTGGTCGATGCGGCCGACGAGGTCGTCCAGGTGGCTCAGCAGCTCGTCGGGCGGCAGGTCGAGCGAGGAGAAGTTGTGCACGGCGGTGCGCAGCCGGCCCATGGTGGCGGCGGCGTGCAGGCCGTGACCGACCACGTCGCCGACGACCAGCGCGACCCGGCTGCCCGGCAGCGGGATCACGTCGAACCAGTCGCCGCTCACCCCGGACTGGGCGGGCAGGTAGCGGTAGGCCGACGTCGAGGGCGCTCTGTTCGGGCAGGGCTCGCGGCAGCAGGCTGCGCTGGAGGGTCACGGCCATGGCGTGCTCGCGGGTGTAGCGGCGGGCGTTGTCGATGCTGACCGCGGCCCGGGCCACCAGCTCCTCGGCGAGCGACAGGTCCTCCTCGTCGAAGGGCTCGGTGCTCCTGCGGAGCGCCAGAAGTTGGCCATGCCCAGCACGACGCCCCGGGCCTGGAGCGGGGCGGTGATCAGGGAGTGGATGCCGTAGTCGAGGATCGTCCGCGTGCGCTCCGGGTCCTGCGCGTGCCAGCCCGGCGCGCGGTCGACAGCTCGGGCACCAGCTCGGCCGGCCGCTGCCGAAGCCGCGGGCCTGGGGGGTGGACGGGCAGGAAGTCGATCAGCCTGCCCGCCGCGTAGAGCGGGTGGTCGTCCCGGATGCCGTGCGACAGCGGTGCGGCGCATGTCCGTCGCCGGTGCGGTGCCGGCTCCTCGCCGTGCAGTACGGCGTCGGCCAGGTCGACGGTGACGAAGTCGGCGAACCGGGGCACCGCGACCTGCGCCAGTTCCTCGGCGGTGCGCAGCCACGTCCAGCGTGGTGCCGATGCCCAGCCCGGCGTCGTACAGCAGCTTCAGCCGCTCCCGGGCGATCTCCGCCCTGCCGGACAGCGCCCGCAGCTCGGTGGAGTCCCGCAGCGTCACCACCGTCCCCATGCGGGCCGCCGCCGCGGTCCGTGGGCCGCTGGTTCACCGCCAGCAGCCGGTCCCCGGCGCAGGTGCACCTCGTCGGTGGCCGCGCGCCCCGAGATCAGCAGCGCCGCCGTCTCGGGGTCGAGGCCGACAGTTCGGAGACGCGCCGCCCCTCGGCATCCGGCGGGCAGCTCCAGCAGCCGCTCGCCTCGTCGTTCGCCAGCAGCAGCCGCCCGTCGCTCGCCGACGATGAGCACGCCCTTCGCGCACGGCGTGCAGCACCGCGTCGTGGTGCTCGTACATGCGGGTCATCTCGGCCGGGGCCAGGCCGTGGGTCTGCCGCCGCAGCCGCCGGCTCACCAGCGCCGTCCCGCCGGTGGCCACCACGAGCGCGCCGGCGCCGGCGCCGAGGATGATCGGCAGTTGCCGGGTCACCGCGCCGGTCACGTTCTTGACCCTCAGCCCGGCGGACACCAGGCCCACGACCTTGCCGTCAGCGTCGTCGACGGGGACGGTGGCCTGGACCTCCTGGCCGAGCGGGCCGTTGCACGCTCTCCGTGTACACCTTCGCCGGCGAGCGACGGCCCGATGGTGCCCGACGAACCGTCTTCCCGATCAGGTCCGGCCGGGGGTGGGTGTAGCGGATGCCCTTCGGTGTCCATGACGACGATGAAGTCGACGCCCGCGGCCTTGCGCGCCGCCTCGGTCAGCGGCTGGAGGATCTTGCTCGGGTCGGGGCTCTCCAGTGCGGCCACGACACCGGGAGAGTGCGCGAACGTCTGGGCCACGGCGACGGAACGGCGCGGCCTCCGCGAAGGTGTCCCGGTCCGACTGGAGGACAAGGGCGAGGACGCCCCCGGCCACGAGCAGCACAACCAGCGCCACCTGGAGGACGAACACCTGCCCGGCGACGCTTCGCGGGCTTCTGCTGACCAGGGGCCTGAACGAAAGGCTTCTCCAGTCGGCGAAACGATTCGCCATGTGACCTTTCTAGCACTGGCGATCCTGACCGGCCACAGGCCGCTCCTCCCAGAGCACCGCATCGCGTGACGCGCGCGGCAGGGACGGGACCCTGCCTCTGACAGCCTGCCTCGTGCGCGGGGCCCGATCCCTCACACGTGAGGCGGTCTCCGCAGGGCCGAGTCGGCCGGCCTGGCGGCGAGCGCCTCGACGCGCCCCGCAGCTCTTCCAGCCCCTCGATGAAGAACGGCCGGTCGAGCGACTCGAGCACGGCGGGCAGGCAGTCGAGCCGCTCCACCCCGTAGCTCGGCGCGGAACCAGGACTCGGGGTCCCCAGTCCGCACGAGGAGGGCAGCTCGCTCCGCCACGGTCGCGACGCCGGCAGGGAGTCGCGAGCGGATGTGCTCGGCCGCCCCTGGACCCGCGCGGCCCCCTCGTGGCGGTACGGAGCCGTCGCGAGCCCGACAGGACGCGCCGGGTCGAGGCCGGCGGGCGGTTCGAAGGAGCCGGGCAGGGTCCGCACGTCGGTGCTGCGGTCCAGCCCAAACGTCCGGTCCTCCCCGATCACGGGAAAGCACCCACGAACGTCGCGCCGTGCGGCTCTCACAGCGGCAGGCCAGCGCGTACAGCGCCCCGGCCCCGCCAAAGCCTCATCGGGAGCAATCGCGGCGCCTGGGAGCGTGCACCCACATCGACCACAGCGCGCAGCAGGCGGACCATGGTCGAACAGTTCCAGACCGGCCGGCTACGGCACGGCGGCGACGTGGAGCCGGGGAATCGTGGCGGCGCTGCCTGCCTTGATTCCTTCGATCATCGCTTGGTGCAGATCCCGGCTGTGCCGCTCGGTCCGGCAGGGCACCGGACTGCCGGTGACCGTGAACCATTCCAAGGTGCCGGTGTACTGGACCGACACATCGGCCTCCTGGCCGTCCCAGGTGGTGTGGACGGTCACGTCGCCCGTGACGACCCCCGCCTCGTCGGTACGGACGCCGCCCCGGCCGGTGAAGATCCCGGGGGTGGTCCATGATGCCCAGGCCATAACGTCAGCCTCCTCGCCTCAGTGCCGTGCGCGGCTCACAACTCGGCCGCACTCCGCTGTGCTGCGGACTCCTGGAGTCCGCGCCCTCGGAGTGGGCCACGAGACAATCGCGAATACGGGACTCGCTACGGCCCACCTCTTGGCGTGCTCGTCGTCCATTGTGTTCCGCCCCTATCGCGCATGGATAGGGGTATTTGTCCCAATTCTGGGTCCGCCCTCGTGAGCAGCCCGCGAAGGGATCAGGAATCCGCCTTCCCGTGCCGCGCAGCAAGGTGGAAGTCCGGGCAGCGGCGCACACGATGCCTCACGGATACGCGCGCTCGGAGCGCTGCAGTCGCCACACGCCATTGATCCCACGACCGTAGAGATGCTGAAGGACACGACCGACGTCACACTCGGAGTCCGGCCGTCGAACATCGAGACCCGACGTCAAGATCGCCGCCGCGAACTCGCCTCGCTCGGGCCCATGGGCAGCGGCCCACCGGTGCGGCGTCGGCAGACCGTAGGTCCAGTTAACCACCGGCGGTGGAGTTGCGTCCGTTCCGCGGCGAGCTGATCGATGAGCTTCAGCGGGATCTAGTGCCGCATCAGGCAACGTTGGCCCTGTCGACGACCGCGCGTAGGCGCTGGTCGTCGGCATGGCGGTTTCGCCAGATGATGTAGCGGCGGATCATGCTGCCCTGCTCCTTGTGGGAGGCGTGGTCGGTGCCGTCGAGGGTGAAGTAGCGCAGGGCGGTGAACTGCGCCTCGATCCGGTTCAGCCAGGAGGAGTTCGTCGGCGTGTAGGCGATCTCGACGTTGTTGGCTGCGGCCCAGGTGCCGACCCGCTGGCACCGTTTCGTGGTCAGGTGCGGGGAGAGGTTGTCGCAGATGATCGCGATGCGGATGTCCGGCGGATAGAGAGTGCGCAGGTAGCGGCAGAACTCCAGGAACTGCGTCCGCCTCTTGACCGGCTTGATGTGGCCGTACAGCTTGTCCTTGGCCAGGTCCAGGGCGGCAAACAGGTGCCGAACTCCGCCGTAGCGGTTGTAGGTCGCCCGGCGCCGTCGGCGGGTTCGCGATCGGGGTCCTTGTGCCTGCCGCCGCGTTCGGCCCATTGCCGGCCCGGGTGCGGCATCAGGTTGAGCGGACCGAACTCGTCCATGCAGAAGATGACTTCGGGTTCGCCGTCCTCGGGTATGACCTCGCCGTCGGCGATCGCGTAAAGGTGCTCGACGCGGGCCTTCTTGGCCGCGTAGTCCGGATCGCGGGAGGTCTTCCAGGTCTTCAGGCGTTGAAAGGAGACCCCTTCCTCGCGGAGCAGGATGCGCAGGCCCTCGTGGCTGATGTCGTCGACCACCCCCTCGGCGACCAGGAAGTCCGCCAGCTTGGCCAGGCTCCAGGTCGAGAACGGCAGGTCGTGCTCGGTGGGCTTGGACTTCGCGATCTTCTTGATCTCACGGCGCTCCGGCAGCGTGAACGTCTTCGGCCGGCCACCGGAGTACTTCGGATACAGAGAGTCGAAGCCGTCGGCGTTGAAGTTGTGGATCACGTCCCGGACCCGGTCGTCGCTGGTGAACGACACCTCGGCGATCTTCGCCACCGGCATGCCCTGCGCGGAGAGCAGTACCATCTGGGCCCGCCGCCAGGTCACCACCGACCCGGTGCCTCTGCGGATAATCCGCAGCAGCCGTCGCCCCTCATCATCATCGATCTCTCGGACACGCACTCGTTCTGCCACCCGGACAGAATGACGCCAACGCGCCGCCGACCACAGCACCCGGACGGCGCGTCACATCACAACAGGGCAAACGTTGCCTGAGGCGGCACTAGCGCAGGTATGCGTGCAGGGCTCGGATCTGGACGGTGTGGTGGGAGTCGGCGAGGGTGAACTGCCGCTGGCCTCAGTGGAGGCAGCGACAGAACGGATGGCCGGCCGGGTCCGCATAAACCCGCCAGTTGACCCCCGGGCGAAGTGGTCCGTGAACCTTCCCCTTGATCGTGGACACCTGGAGACTGGGACCTGAGGTTCCAGAGGAAGTAGCGCCAGGTGGGAAGCAAGTACACGAAGCGGTACTCCGAGGAGTTCAAGCGGGACGCGATCGCGCTCGTCGACTCTTCGGGCAAGACGGTCACCGGGTCGCCCGGGATCTCGGCAGTCAGCTCCGAGTCCCTGCGCGGCTGGGTATCGCCGGGCCAAGGCAGACCGGGGCGAGGGCAGCCCGGGTGAGCTGACCAGGCCGAGCGCGAGGAGCTCAGGCGGCTGCGTCGGCAGAACCGTCGAGCAGGCAAAGACGATCGAGGTGCTGAAAAAAGCCACGGCCTTCTTCGCGAAGGAGAGCGATCGGTGAACGACATGTACCGGTTCATCGAGGCGGAGAAGGCCACCCACGGCGTCGCTCTGCTCTGCAGGCTGCTGAAGGTTGCCCGCTCCTCCTTCTACGCCTGGCTCGCCGCGGCGAGGACCCGGTCAGGCCGCCAGGCGCGCCGACGAGGCCCTGGCGCACGAGATCACCGTCATCCACCTCGCGCTCACGCCAGACCTACGGCGTCCCGCGCATCCATGCCGAGCTGCGGCGTCTGGGCCGGCGCGTGAACCGCAAGCGGGTCGCCCGGCTGATGCGCGAGCACGGCATCAGGGAGCCACCCGCCGCAGGCGGCGGTCGCTGACCCGGCCGGACAAGAAGGCCAGGCCGGCGCCGGACCTGATCGGCCGGGACTTCACGCCGAGATCCCCGGCACGAAGCTGGTCGGCGACATCACCTACCTGCCCGACCGCCGAGGGCTGGCTCTACCTCGCCTGCTGGCTGGACCTGGCCACCCGCGAGGTCGTCGGCTACTCGATGGCCGACCACCACCGCGCCGACCTGGTCGTCGACGCCCTGAAGATGGCCGCCGGCCGGGGCGGCTCGGACCCGGCTGCATAGCGCATCAGCGACCGCGGCAGCGAATACACCATCAGCCCAATTCCGCTGCGAAATAGGCGAGTTGGGCCTGCGGCAAAGCTGCGGACGCACCGGATCATGCTTCGACAACGCCGCCGCGGAGAGCTTCTGGGCCCTGCTCAAGGAAGAGATCGGCACCCGAATCTGGCCCGACCGGGCCACCGCCCGCGCCGACGTCTTCGACTTCATCGAGACCTTCTATAACCGCCGCCGACTACGCAAACACAAGATCTTCGGCTACCTCACCCCAGCCGAGACCCGGCAACGGCACCAACACGGCCTCGCAGCATAGAGAACGAGTGTCCAAGATCACGGGGAAACTTCACGTCCGCCCCCTGCGAATATTGGGGTTTGGCTCCCAGCGTGGTGACATACGTCGATACGATCGCCTGTGTGAAGGTCGTCGTGCAGGTGAAGCTGATGCCGCAGGCCGAGCAGGCCGGCGCGCTGTCGGTGACGCTGCACACGGCCAACGAGGCCGCGAACTGGGTGTCGCAGATCGCTTTCGAGCAGCGGCGTTCCGCGTGAGTACGAGCTGCGCAAGCACACCTATGCCGAACTAAAAGCACGGGGCCTGGGGGCGCAGGCCGCCCAGCACACCATCAAGAAGGTGCGCGACGCCTACACCGTAGCTCAAGGCGAACATCCGGGCCGGGAACCTCGGCAAGGAAGGGCTCGAAGCGCCGTCAGCACGGCGGAGTCCAAGCCCATCGCGTTCCGGCCCGAGGCTGCCCAGCCGTATGACGACCGGTGTCTGAGCTGGCAGTACGACCAGCAGACCGTGTCCATCTGGACCACGTCCGGGCGGCGCCAAGAACATCTCATTCGTGTGCTCCCCGGACGGGCTCAAGACGCTCCAGCAGTACCGGAAGGGCGAATCTGACCTCATCGAGCGCGATGGCGTGTTCTACCTCGTCGCCACGTGCGAGGTGCCCGAGGCCGAGCGGTACGAGCCGGACGGTTTCATCGGCGTGGATCTCGGCATCGCCAACATCGCCACGGCTTCCACCGGCTATATGGCCGCAGGGCGCGGCCTGAACCGGTACCGCAAGCGCCAGCTCGACCTGCGGCGGAAGTTGCAGAAGAAGCGCACCAAGTCCGCCAAGCGGCGGCTCAAGGCGCTCTCGCAGAGAACAACGGCACGCGGCGAACCAGAACCACATCATCTCCAAGACGATCGTGACCGAGGCTGAACGCACCGGGCGCGGCCTTGTCCCTCGAAGAACTCAAGGGCATCCGCACTCGGGTACGGCTCCGCAAGCCCCAACGGGTCGCACTCCACTCCTGGGCGTTCTCCCAGCTCGGAGACTTCATCGTCTACAAGGCCAAGCGGGCCGGGGTGCCCCTGGTCTCCGTCGATCCCGCGTACACGTCGCAGACGTGCTGCGAATGCCAGCACATCGACAAGCGCAACCGGGTCGACCAGGGGCTTTTCATCTGCCGGGGGTGCGGGGTCGTTGCCCACGCCGACCGGAATGCTTCCCACAACATCGCCCAACGCGGCGAGAACGTGTGGAATGCGGGGCGTGAGTCACGCGTCCCTGCCACCCCATAACGGGGTGTCTGGACGGAGGGGTCCATCCCAGCAGCCAGTTGGGCGCTACCTCCAAGCCCGGTCCTTCAGGGCTTTGTTGGCGGATTCGGTGTGTTCAGGCGGCCAGTTCCAAGCCGAGGCGGGCGAACCGGCTGATGTGGGTGGTGCCGATGGGGATCCCGCTCCACCAGGTGTTGAGTCGGTGGAGGTTGAGTGCGGCGGCGGTCAGGACGTGACCGAGGTGGGTCTTGTCCAGCCCGCGGTAGGGGGTGGTGCGTGTGCGTGTCACCCGGACGGCCTGGGAGATGGTGCCTTCGACACCTGCGCGGGTGCCGTAGGCGGCCTTCCACTCATCGGTCTCCTGCTCGCGTCGGCGCTGGTCGAGGGCTTGCTGCTGGGGCTGGGTGAGCAGGGTGAGGCTGCGCCCGTGCTTGGGGTTGGTGGCGCTGGTGCACTGGGCGCGGACCGGGCAGGCGTCGCAGTCCGTCTTGGCGAAGTGGACCCGGATGATCTCGGTGCCGGTGGGTTTACGCTGCTCAGACCAGCTGGCACTGCGCCGGCCGCGGGGACAGGTGACGGTGCGGGCCGGCCAGTCGATGGTGAAGGCGTCCTGTCCCAGGCCCTGTCCGGCGCGGCCTTGGGCGGTGGTGTCGGCGAAGACCGGTCCCATCAGTTCGATGTTCTGCCCGGCGGCGGCGACCAGCAGTGCGGCGGAGGTGTAGCCGGAGTCGACCAGGTGGAGGGCCGGCAGCAGGCCGCGTGCGGCCAGAGCGTGGTGGACGGGCTCGGTGATCTGAGCGTCGGGGACGGTGGCGTCGGTGGTGACCACGTTCGTGATCAGGTGCGGGGCGTCCGGTTCGCAGGTCTCGGTGAAGTGGACCTTGTAGCCGTCCCAGCCCGCGCCGCGCTTGACGCTGTAGCGGGTGTCGGTGTCGTAGGGGCTGGACAGCCTCAATCTGCCAGGCGGGAGATCTTTGCCCTCCCGCCAGCGCACCCCCTTCTCATCACGGTGATATTGCTGCACCCACGCAATCCGCAGGACCTGCACCGCCTCGATCTCCCGCAACCAGACCGATGCGCCGGGTGCGTAGAGGGCCTCGAGCAGCGCGAATCCGTCCTCTCCCACGGTCAGCGCCCACTGCTGCCGGGCGTCGGCTCCTTTGGGAAAGCGGAACGAATCGATGCGCTTGCCGTAGCGTTCGAACCACTCCGGCGCGGCGGTCTGCCGCAGCCAGCCAGCCGGGCGCCGCGACGGCCAGTGTCTCCAGCGCGGCGCGCAGCGTCTCGCCGACGAACTCCATCCGGTTCAGCGTCCGCACCTGGGCCAGCACGTGCGTGGAGTCGGTGCGTTGGCGGCCTCCCGCCCGCAGCAGCCCCAGCTCACTCACTCGTTCCAGCAGCCGGTCAAGGACCAGTTCCTCCAGGCCGTGCGCGATCAGCCGGTCCCGGAACTCGCTGAGCACGGAGAAGTCGAACCCGGGATCGTCCAGCTCCAGGCCGAGCGCGTACTTGACGTCGATCCGCCCGCGCACCGCGTCGGCAGCCTGCCGGTCCGTCAGGCCCTCCGCGAACTGCAGCACGCTGACCATCGCTAACTGGCCCGGCGACCACGCCGGACCACCCCGGCGCGGAAATGCCCGGGCGAACTGCTCATCCTCGAACAGCGGACCGAGTTCATCCCGGATCCGCATGGCCAGGCAGCCTTTACGGAATGCGGCGCGAGCCACCCGCGTGGTGGCCTCCGGGACGGACAGAGCAGACACAGGGCGCAGCGACATCGCAGCCCCTCCTTGCCTCCCCGCACGATGGAACCGAACCACCAGACTGCCCGACCGAACAAGATCGCCAAGAGCAGTTACCGAATCCGCCAACAAAGTCCTTCAGGGCCGGGTCATGCTGACGTCTCCGGAGAGTAGGGGCCAACTGAGGCGGTATGAGACATCACGGTGGAGACGCAACGCAGCGCCGCCTCGCCGGCTGCGGCGAGGAGGATCGACCACGGGGGCCCCGGGGTCTATGCCGAGGTCCACCAGGACGAGCAGCGCGACCTTGCCTTCGTAATCGAGGCGGCCAGGCCGGCGCAGGCGGTACGGGGCGCACGGGCGTCGGGGTGCTGCCGGATCGTGCGCACAGGGTTCCGGGAGCAGCATGGAAGAGAAGGCCTCAACCGGCACGCGTCCTGAGCGGGCTTGCGCTGAGGAGGGAGCTCTCCAGGATGGATGTACACGAGCCACGCCCGGACCGGGAGGGGGACGGCGGGGCGGGCGCGGCGCCGCCGGGAGGGTTGCTCGATCTGCTCAGCGTGGCTGCGGTCGTGCTGGACGACGCTGGGCGGATCGTGTTCTGGAGCCCGCAGGCCGATGAGGTGTTCGGCTACACGGCCGAAGAGGCTCTGGGCCGGTACGCGGCACGTCTGCTGGTCCACGAGGAGCAGCGGGACCTGGTGGTCAAGCTGTTCGCCGAGGTGATGGGGACCGGTGAGAGCTGGGCGGGTGCGTTCCCGATCCGGCACAAGGACGGCAGCACGCGCCTGGTCGAGTTTCGCAACATGCGCCTGGTGGACGATCTCGGCGACATCTACGCCCTGGGCATCGCTGCCGACCAGAGCACACTGCAGCGGGTGGAGACCGACCTGGCCCTGTCACAGCGCCTGGTCTCGCAGGCCCCGATCGGCATCGCCCTGCTGGACACGAAACTGCGCTATGTGCTGGTCAACCCGGAGCTGGAGCGCATCAACGGCGTCTCGGCGGCCGATCACCTCGGCCGGTACCCGCACGACATCCTCACGTCCCTCGACGTCGACTCGATCGAGTCGGCGATGCGCCGGGTGCTGCTTGCCGGCACCCCCCTGATCGACCAGCACATCGTCGGCCGCACCCTCGCCGATCCGGACCATGATCACGCTTGGTCGGTGTCGCACTACCGGCTCGAAGGCTCCGGCGGGCGGGTGATCGGTGTGGCGTACTCGGTCATCGACGTCAGCGAACGCCATCGGGCCGCTGCCGAGGCGGACCGGGCCCGGCGCCGCCTGACCATGATCGCCGACGCGTCCGCACGTGTCGGCACGACCCTGGAGGTTGAGCACACCGCCCAGGAACTGGTGAAGGTGGCGGTGCCGGACCTGGCCGACATTGCGTCGGTGGATGTCCTTGACGCCGCGGCGCCGGCCCTGCGCCGCTGCTCGCCCTCCGAAGGACCGAAGCTGTTTCGCCCGCTCGCCGTGGCCGCCGCCTATCCCACTCCAGCCGCTGCGGCCCTGCAGGTCGTCGACCGCGCCCCGTACGGTGCGGACCGACTGATCACCCAATGCGTTCACACCGGTCGGCCCGTCGTCGCCCATGCCGGACAGCAGGATCTGGAGCGCATCGCCCTCAGCGCTGACAGTGCGGCAGTCTTCGCCCAGGCCGGCGTGCACTCCTACCTCGCGGTCCCGCTGATCGCCCGCAACGAGGTCCTCGGCGCTTTTGGTCTGCTGCGGGCGCGCAACCAGCTCCCGTTCGATGAGGACGATGTGCTGCTGGCCGTAGATCTGGCTGCCCGCGCGGGCGTCGCCATCGACAACGCCCGCTTGTACCAGAGCGTCCGTAATACTGCCGAAACCCTCCAGCGAAGCCTCCTGCCCGGCGAGCTTCCACAGCCCACCGGCCTGAACGTCGCCTCCTTCTACCAGCCCGCCCAAGCATCCAGCGAGATCGGAGGCGACTGGTACGACGTCATCCCCCTTGCCCGCGACAAGACCGCGCTGGTGATCGGTGACGTCATGGGCAACGGCATTGACGCCGCCGCCACCATGGGCCGCCTACGCACCGCCACGTCTGCCTTCGCCGACCTCGAACTGGCTCCCGCCGAGGTTCTTCGCCACCTCGACAAGATCACGTGCGGGCTCGAGCACTACATCGCCACCTGCATCTACGCCACCTACGACCCTCACACCCACCGGTGTCACATCGCGAACGCCGGACACCTCCCGCCCGTCCTCACGTCATCCGGACGGCTCCCTCAACTCCTCGAGTTGGCCCCTGGCGCACCCCTCGGCGTCGGCGGCGTCCCCTTCCACACCACCGCGTTCGACCTGAATCCCGGCGACCGCATCGTCCTCTACACCGACGGCCTCGTCGAAACCCGCCACCAGCCCATCGACGAGCGCCTCAACGCCCTCGTGCGCACCCTGGAAGAACCCCGCAGACCGCTCGACGAGACCTGCCGGTGGCTCGTTGACGCGCTGCGGGACACGGACGACCACGACGACGTTGCCCTCCTCATCGCACAAGCCACACCCGATGTACCCCAACGGCCACGCCCCACGTGACTCAACGACCCCGGGCCGACTGGACAAAGGCCGCGCCCTCCGCGCGCCGGCCGTGTTCGCCGTGTCAGCCGATGAGGCGCCTCCGACAGTCAGGCGGTCGTGGCCCGCAGCGCCCCCTGAGCGCGCACGGCCACGTGGTGCTCGTCGTCGGGGAGCTCGCGGGCAACAGTGCAGCGGACAGGGAGGCCGGCGTCGGCCGCACGGTGAATGCCCGAGGTCGCATGCTGCTGTTGTCCGGGCGATGCTGCACCACAAGCCGGCGGGCGGGCGCGGACCCAGGTCCGGGGGACCCAAGGGGATGAACACGCGGGCCAACCCCGCACCCCGTCACCGCGGGCGACATCCATCGACACCATGTCAGCCCATGCCGCCCCATCGGCGTCCCGGTCGCCTGCACGCGCCCGCTCCGCATTCATCAGCGACAAGAAAACCCCAGCACCCTGCACCGCTCAACCCCTCGCGCTCGGAGCAGGCGAAGTAGCGCAGAGACGGACCGCGCGACGTCGCTACCGCCCCTTGGGCCATTCACGAGCCCCCGCGTCACGCTGATGCCGATCAGCCGGTCGGAGGCATCCAAGCGGCTTCGGCTGCCTCGGCGGTGGGATGGGTGGGGAGGACCTGGTCCAGGCCGACGATGCGCAGAATCCTGCTGACCACGTCGGGGACACCCGCCAGGACGATGGTGGAGCGGGCGGCGAGGGCAATGTTGCGAGCGGCGATCAGGACGGTGATGCCGCTGGAGTCGCAGCAGGTGAGGCCGCCGAGGTCCACGACGAGCTGCTGGCCGTGCTTGATTGACAGACCGGGGAGGAGGTCGCGGATCTCGGGCGCGGTGTCGTGGTCGAATTCGCCGGCCAGTTCGATGACGGGGCCGGAGAAGGTGGTCCGCGTACGGATTCTCAACGGGCTCAACGCTGCTCTTCACGGTTGGAGCGAGGGCACGCTGACGGCAAGGACTGCCGTATCGTCGTCCACCCCGGTGCCGAGGGTGTCGAGGAGCTCGCGGATGGCGGTGATTGTGTGCTGGGCAGTGGTGGGAGCCAGGGCACGGCCGAAGTCGAGGAGGGCTTCGTCACCGTAGCGGTCGCCGCGGATGGCGGTATGGGCCTCGGTGAGGCCGTCGGTGTGCAGGAGCAGGGTGTCGCCTGGGTGGAGGCGGCATGTGATGGTGGTGATGCGGGCGTCGGGCAGGACGCCGATGAGCTGTCCACCGGGAGTGGGCAGGTAGTCGGCGGTGCCGTCGGCGCGTATCAGCAGCGCGGGCGGGTGTCCGCCGCTGGCCAGGGTGATACGGAACTCGCCGTGATCGCCGTCGGGGCTGAGCAAGCCGAAGAGGACCGTGCAGAAGCGAGGGTCGGTGCCGTTGTACTCGTGGTTGAGGACGGTGTTGAGGTTTCCCAGGACGACGGCCGGATCGGGGTCGTAGACAGCGGCGGCGCGCAGGGTGTAGCGGGCCAGAGAGGTGACCGCTGCGGCGGCGGCCCCCTTGCCGCACACGTCGCCCAGGAACAGTCCCCACGTGCCCGCGCCGAGAGGGAACAGGTCGTAGAAGTCGCCGCCGACCTCGTCGACCGAGGCGATGTGGTAGTGCACGGCCACGTCCAGGCCCGGCACGTTGGCCAGGACCGGCGGCAGCAGCGTCTGCTGGAGCGTGGTGGCGAGCCGCCGCAGGTATTCACGTTCGCGCTCGGACTCCTGGCGCGCGCGCAGCAGCTCTTCCTCGTAAGCGCGGCGGTCGCGGGCGTCGAAGACGGTGGTGCGGATCAGCAGCGGCTGCCCGTTGCTGCCGGTCTTGACCACGGAGGTCACCAGCACCGGCAGCCGGCTGCCGTCGGCCGCCTTCATCTCCAGCGCGATGCCGCTGATCTCTCCCTGCATGCGCAGTAGCGGCGCGAAGTGCGTTTCGTGGTACAGGCGTCCGCCGACGGTGAGGAGGTCGGAGAACGTCCTGCGGCTCACCAGGTCACCGCGCTCGTAGCCCAGCCAGTTCAGCAGGGTGGTGTTGACCTTGGCGATCTGTCCGTCGAGCAGGGTGGAGAGGTATCCACACGGGGCATGCTCGTAGAGGTCCTCGGCGCTGTCCTCCAGCAGTGCGGAGAACGTCTGATCGTCGTCCACGCGCTCCTCCGGGTCGCGATCCTGGTCACCGTCGGTCCGGCACATCATGACAAGGGCCCCGCAAACGCGGTGATCGCCTCGGCGGTCTCCTCGGGGGCGCTGAGCTGGGGGCAGTGCCCGGCGGCGTTCAGGGTGACGAGGCGGCTGCCCTTGATCCGGTCCTGGATGAAGGCGCCGACCTCGGGCGGGGCGATGGCGTCCATGGAGCACTGGACGACCAGAGTGGGTACCGTCACGTCGGCCAGGTCGGCGCGGTTGTCGGACAGGAACGTCACGCGGGCGAAGACCCGCTGGATGTCCGGGTCGGTGGCACAGAAGCTACTGGTCAACTCCTCGCCCAGTTCGGGGCGTTCCGGGTTGCCCATGATGACCGGGGCCATGGCACCCGACCAGCCGAGGTAGTTCGCGTCCAGGGATTCGAGGAGTTCCTCGATGTCTTCGGCGCTGAAGCCGCCACGGTAACCGGTAGCAGCGTCGTCGATGAAACAGGGGGACGGAGCGAGCAGCACCAGGCCCGCGAAGTACTCGGGGTGCCGGGCAGCGCCCAGCACGCCCATCATCGCGCTCACCGAGTGCCCCACGAACGTCACCGGCCCCAGATCCAGCTCGCGGCAGATCTCCAGCACGTCCTCCACGTACCCGTCCAGGCTGGAGTGCCGCTCCTTACTCCAGGCCGACAGATCCGAACGGCCCGCGCCGACGTGGTCGAAGAGCACCACCGTCAATCACCCGGGACTGAAAAGTCCCGGGCTTGCGCAACGGGCGCCACTGGCTGTGGTGCTGCGTTTGCGTCCTGTCCCACGCCCGGTGTTCGGGGGTGGGTCTGGGACGGTTGACTGCGCCCCGCGTCGCCACAACTCTTCCGCACGGTGGCGGATGTTGCGGGAGCCGTTGCGGTCTGCGTGATCAACGAATCCGCAGGACCGGCATGCAAATCGGGCCTGGGAGACCCGGTTCGCCTTGTCGATGTGCCCGCATTCGGCGCAGGTGCGGGAGGTGTACGCCGGATCGACGTGCACCACCGGCACCCCTGCCTTGCGGGCCTTGTACGCGATGAACTCTCCGAGCTGGGCGAAAGCCCAGGAGTGAGAGGGTGGCCCGTTGGGGCTTGCGAAGCCGTACCCGTGCGCGGATGCCCGTGAGGTCTTCCAGGGCGATTCCGCGACCGGTGCGTTCTGCCTCGGCCACCACATGCTTCGCGATCTTGTGGTTGATGTCCCGCGCCCGCCGCGCCTCCTTACGGCGCCGCCTCTTCAGGCGTCGTTTGGCGGAGGGAGTGTTCTTCTTCTGGAGTTTCTGACGCAGGGTGCGCTCGCGCAGGCGCCCGCGGTTCAGCCGGCGTCCGGCCATGATCTGACCGTCCGAGGTGGTCGCGATGTTCACGATCCCCAGATCGATCCCCAGGAACTCCACCACGTTGGTGTTGAGTTCGGCCTCGGGGACCTCGCAGGTCGCGATCAGGAACCACATGCCGTCGCGGTACAGCAGGTCGGACTCGCCCTTGCGATACAAGGCCAGGCGGGCCAAATGTTCGGGGGCGGCGGTGAACGCCACTTGCTTCATCCGGCCCGACAGGGTCCAGATCGACACCGTGTGCTCCGCGTACTGCCAGGACAGCATCCGGTCGTCATACGGCTGGGCGCCCTCCGGGCGGAAGGCGATCGGCTTTTCGGTGGCCCGCCGGTAGCGCTTGGAGGAGGATGTGCCGAGATTCCCCGCCTTCAGGTTCACCTTGAGCGTGCGGTAGGCGTCGCAGGTCTTCTTGATGACATGCTGGGCCGCCTGAGCTCCGAGCCCCCACCGGTCCTTGACCGCCGTATAGGTGTGCTCACGCAGGGGGAAGTTGCGCTTGATGTCCTTCTCGAACGCCACCTGGGAGACCCAGGTCGCGGCTTCGTTGCAGGCATGCAGGGTTTCCTCAAGTGCCGCCGCCTGCACGGGCGTCGGCAGCAGTTTCACCTGCACGGTCAACTTCACGACCGTGACGCTACCCGCCGCCTGACGTACCGGCATTCGAACAGCGCACATTCCTCGCCGGGCGCTGCGGCCCGGTTTCTTGCGTGCGCTGCGCGCCCGTTGCCGCGGCGATGCTGCGCATCGCCACCACAGGATGCGATTCCTCCCGGGGGTGAACCCCCGGGGTTCCTCGCAAGAGCACGCTGAAGTCGCGCTCCAGCGCGGGCAGTACCAGACGCCACATATTCTGGTCACACCCGAAACCGTGCGCCAGCATCACCACCGGCCCGCCCTCCCGGCCGGACACCCGCACCTGATGCCTGCTTCGCACATCCATGCGGCCCATCCTGGCAGAGACGTAGAAAGCCAGGAACAAGTCGGCGCTGCCTGGCGCGCGCAACCGGCCATCCACATGGGTGCGGCGGGCGTGATCCGGGACGCCACTTCCGCTGTGCTGACCTCACCAATGGGCAGGGTCACGTGGTCGGCCAAGGTGGCACGCACAGCGATGGGGCCGCGGCGACGCCGACCCCCGCTTCACACACCCGCACGTACGCCCGCCCCAGGAGTTGGCCCACCCGCGCCGCCGGCTCCGAGCCCCTATGTCTGCCATTCCGAAAGGGATCGCTATGGCTGCTCCGACGAAGACCGTCGCCCAGAAGCTGCTCATCAAGCCCGGCACCACCGTCTGGGCCACCCCGGAAGAGCATCTGCCGCTGATCGGGGCGCTGCCGGTAGACGTCGACGTGGCGGACGTCTTGAGCACGGCGACGACCGGGCTGATGTTCGCAGCGGACGAGAGCGCGCTACACAGGCTGCTCGACGAGCACCGAGACGGGCTGTCGGGCGCGGTCAACTTCTGGGTCGTCTACCCGAAGGGAAACAAGGCGGACATCAACCGGGACTCGCTCCGGCGGATCCTGGCCGAGTACGGGATGCGTCCGATCGCCCAGATCGCGGTGGACGAAACCTGGTCCGCGCTGCGCTTCCGGATGCTGCGCGAGGGGGAGGTCTTCGACGCCGACGCGCGCGACTGACGCCCTTCTGGGGCCTGCCGGTTCTGGGACTCATCCGGCGTCGGGCGTGGCCGAGTGCGGCCGGCCCAGCGCCGACATTGCAACCTCGAACAGTGTGCGGTGCGCGTGTGCGGACCAGGCTGGATCATGGGGATCACTGGATTACGGGGATCAGTCGTCGGCGAGCATGCCGGTCCGCAGTTTGGCCAGTGTGCGGCTCAGGAGGCGGGAGACCTGCATCTGGGAGACGCCGAGCACCTCGCCGATCTGGCTCTGGGTCATCTCCTGCCCGAAACGCATCTCGATGATGCGGCGCTCCCGGTCGGTAAGACGGCCCAGAAGGGGATTCAGGCAGTGCAGGTCCTCGACGGTCTCCATACCGGGGTCGGGCTCACCGATGAAGTCGGCCACCGTACGGCCCTGAACCTGAGCCGGTCCCGCCTCGCCCGCGTCCGCGGCCATGTCCAGGGAGCCGGCGGTATAGCCGTTCGCGGCGACGACGCCCTCGATCACCTCGTCCTCGCTCAGTTCCATGTGCTCGGCGACCTCCTTGACCGTGGGGTCACGGTCCAGGACGACTGCGAGCTCCTCCTTGGCCTTGGCGAGGTCGACCCGCAGCTCCTGGAGCCGCCGGGGCACATGGACCGCCCAGGTCGTGTCGCGGAAGTACCGCTTGATCTCACCGACGACGTACGGAATGGCGAACGTGGAGAACTCGACCTCGCGGGACAGGTCGAACCGGTCGATCGCCTTGATCAGACCGATGGTTCCGACCTGGACGATGTCCTCCATGTCGCCGTCGCCACGGTTCATGAACCGGCGCCCGGCGAACCGTACGAGCGACAGGTTCATCTCGATGAGTGTGTTCCGGGCGTACTGATGCTCGCGGGTGCCCTCTTCGAGGAGTTGGAGCTGGTCGAAGAACAGCTTCGACAGATTCCGCGCGTCCTTGGGAGCGACCTTCCCCGCATCCTCGATCCAGGGCAGCTCGCCGACGCCGGCCTGCGGGTCCGGCTGTGCCGACGTCAACGCCTCGACGTGCTTCGTACCCTCCGCGTCCCTCGCCTGCGACTGAACAGTCATGACCACACTCCCGGATCGGTTCAAGCCCACCACTTGCCCAGACACGACGTCACCATGCGTTCCTGCAGCAAGAGTTTTGATTCATGCACAAGTCGGCAGGTGCCTGGCTGTGATCAACCAGCGGTCTCTCGGGAGCCGGGCCGGGCCGGAACGATCGAGCTCTGGATGCGGTATCCACCCGTGTCCACCGTAGGGTCGGTCTCCAGGGTGACGGTCACCGGTCCAGCGAAGACGTAGCTGTGCGAGGCGGCGTGATCTCGCACCTTCGCGGCCAACACTGGCCCCAACTGATGTGCATGTGAGCCGAGTTCACGATGGCTCTCCTGAGGGAGCGCGACGGTGAAGGCGTTGGGAACCAACGTGCGTCCCCGTCCCAGAATCATGATGTTGTCGTCGCATTCGCGTCGGAGTGTCGATACGACCTCCACGCTCTCCCGCTTCGGCCGGAAGACCCGGTCCACCAGGTCTGCGGCCCACTTCTCCATCACTCTTTCGACGTTGCCCATCTTTCCCATCGCCGACGGCTGCCCGGCCTCATCCGGATCATGTGCGGCCATAGGGGTTGCGCTGAGGAGCGAGCCTGACCGCGGTCCGGGGCCGGCCGTCAGCGATCGACAACAGCGCTGATGACCTTGCCGCCGTTGTGGGAGGGACGGACGGTGACGGTGCGCGCGAGCATCCGAATCAGGGGCCAGCCGAACCCGCCCTCGTGGCCGTCGAGGTCAGGGGGACGCTCACGCGGGAACGCGGGGCTGGGGTCGCGCACGGCGATCTCCACGACGTCACGGTCAGCGGCCAGATGAAGTCCCGTGACGCCTCCTGCATGCCGGAACGCGTTCGCAACCAGTTCCGAGACCACGACAATGGCGCTCTCGACCCTCTCCTGAGAGGGCGTGGGCACAAGGCCGCAGAAGAATTCGCGCGTAGCATGACGCGCTTGAGTCGCTGTGATCTGACGTGGCACCGACCGATGGCCTTCGTCGGACCGACACTCGCCCGCCTGCCATGGCTCCTGACTCATGCCGGAACCCCCGTCGAGAAGAGGCTGATCTGGCGACAACGGGCCTTCTGCCCCCATTGACAATCGCTAACGTCAGCGCTCCGAGCAAAGGGCTCTGCTCTCGTGCCCATTCGGCAACCCGCTCGACAAGTCACTTCACCACGAGGGAGCTACCGCTGCTGCTGGTATTCCGGCCGACCTACGACCTCTGGTTGAACTGGATCGGACCCGAGTTCGCCGCCACCGGCGCCTACATCTGTTGGCGCGACTCCCGTGCCGAGGCCAAGACCGACTTCGCGCCGCAGTCACCGATCCGCCAATGGCCCGATTAGCCGGCCAAGGCTGCATGACAATCCAGTGGCCGACCGCGAGCGAGCTTCGTCGTCGGCGTATTGATCGCGCCCGCCGCCTACGGCCCGTGGCCGAAGAAGCCGGACTTCAGGTCCCCGATGACGCCGTCGAGTGGATGCCCACTCACGATGAACGGTCCATTCCAGGGCGCGCTGAGCGCGAAGAGCAATGCCAGGCTCAGCCCGACGACGCTCGCAACACCTACGACGAGCAGTGACGTTCGCAGGCTGCTGCGGAAGATTAGTGCGCCGGCGTTCACGATCAAGGCCAGTCCGCTGACCACGAGCGTGACGACGTAGAGCGCGGGAACGTCGCGCGAGGCGGCCGCAATGCGGGCGCGACGACTACTGGTGACGCTGTCCAGGGAAACCAGCAGCTCCGTGCTTGCCGGGGTTCCCAGCTCGGGCCGGGCGGCCTCGGCGCGCACGCTCCGCTCCAGTCGTGCGATCGCGCGAGCGGTGGCCGGGTCGTCACCGGACGCCGCTGCCGCACCCTTCCATTCCCTGACACGCGCGGTCTGCAGGTAGTCCAGTAGTGCCGCATGGATCGGCTCCGACTGGACTCGCGGACTTGTCGCCGCCCACCCCAGGCGGGAGGCTGCGGCAGCCTCGTCGCTCACCAACCCCTCTGCTGCGCGCAGGTAGCTGGCCTCGCTGGCCAGTGTGAGTGCCGCGAAGATCGCGAAGGCAGCGCCGAGTGTAGGCATCAGGGGCGTAGCGATCTGCGGCACCCGGTCCTGTTCCCCGGCCGGTACGAGCGCCCGGACGCCGACCCGTGCCACGGCCGCGACCAGGAGGGCAAGGAAGAGCCAGCCCACAACCAGCACCACCGCCGGCAGCGAGGTCAACCAGTTCACCACATCACCTACAGCGCGTTTCCACGAGCGTCACACGGCGGCGAAACACATTGGCCCCGCGATCTGGAGCTCCTCGTCGATCACTTTCAACGAACGCTTCATCATCACAGGTCGTGGAGTTCCAGTGCTCGCGACGCTCGGCACAGCACCTCGCTTCGTTGGCCAAACAGCCGAATACGGCCCAGTACCAGGACCGCCAGCCATTCGGCCGCCATGCGATGCGCCGCACCGGACGCCGCTCGATTCCGCAGAAGGTTGCGAGACGCGCCAGCAGGAGGGGAGGGTGCTGCTGAGGCGACCAGCCCTCAATTCGGAGGAAGTCCGTGACCCAGGTACCCGGAGGGGGCTGCAGCCGTGTTGCGGCGCCAGCACATGCTCGCGTCGCCGCGTACGTTCACAGAGGCGCTGACCGCTCCAACGTGGCGTAGTAGTTGCCCACTTCGGTGAGGTAGGAGGGCTCGGTGGTCTGGCTGTCGAGGGTGAAGCGGGGCGCGGCCTTGATCTCGTCCCTGGTGTGAGTGACCGTCACGGTCTGGGCATCCGTGTCGATGGCAGCAACGATGCCGGCCGGGATCAGGACGCTTTTGCCGAACACCCACACGCCGGTGTCGACGACCAGGTGTTGCATGCCGGACTCATCCACCTGGCGTTCCACCTGGCCGACGATCCCGTCGGGCGCCGTGAGGGTGAATCCCGTCAACGCCGCCTGCTCCTGTCCCTGATAGCCGATGCCTGCCGGGTAGGCCCAGACGCTCTGCATGGGGTGGTTCCTTTCTCTCGGCATTACTCGCCACTGGCGGGGCCATGGGGTCGACTGCGACATTGACGTCGACTGCCCGTCGCGGAATGGCCACGCTCACCACTCCCCCGTACCCAGGTAACAGACCGTCATACAACAAAGCACCCTCCGGTAGGCCAAGCGAGTTGCGCTCGGCCCGGGCTGAGGACACTGCCCAGGCCTTCACGAAACTCCTACCTGCGAATTCACCTCCTCGCACGACCGCCGGCGACGGCTCCGAAGCACCCAACGGAAGACGCATCATTTTCATCGCGCTCCCGCGGGGTAGATGCGCTGGGTAACGGCAGCCGCACCGAAGTCCTCTTGAGGGGTGAAGCCCATGCACCACCCGCCAACGGTCGAAGACCACCAGGCCCACCCGGCCGATGCCCTGAGCAGGCCGCAGAAAGCGACCGACGCCCGTGACGAGGCGAGCGTTTTCCTCGCCTGTCTCCACCCCGCCCCACCTACGCCGACTGCCCAGGACCTGCTCCTGCTGGTCTCAGAACTCGTCACCAACGCCAGGCGCCACGCAGGCACCGTGACGGCACTTCATCTGAGGGCTGACCGGCGGCAGATCCACGTCACCGTCGACGATCCCAGCCCCGCTCATCCCCAGGACCGCAGTCCCGACCTGTCCGATGGCGCTGGGGGCATCGGCTGGCCCATGATCCGCCGCCTGGCCCGAACGCTCACCATCCACCCCCAGCCCGGCGGCGGCAAATCGATCCATGCCACACTCCCCCGCTGAGCAGCGATCCCACGGCTGCAGATCCTGCCCGCCTAGTCCCTCCCCCGTCCGGCACTTGGCTGTGAGGCACTGGGCGGCGAACTGTTCGCCTGAGAACTGGCCCGGCACGCGTGTTCAAGACATCGCCCGAGAGCGGGCCGGACTCCGCTGGTCGACGATTCACAAGGTCGCGTCACCGTGCCACGTCGGCGGGGGACTCCTGGCACACGACCATGAACCTGCTGTGAGGAGAATTCGTGACTTCCGAATCCCCTGTTCCGCTCCCCGATCCCCACGACGCCCTGGCAGACGTCCTCGACCCGCGGCCCAAACTGCCAGGGCCTCAAACGGACCCGACCGCCCAGGGCCACTTCACCCGCGCCCAACTGACCCGCTCGCCAGGCGACACGAGTTGGGAGATCGCCGTGGTCCTGTACGGGGTCCCGGCCGATGAGTGGCCCTCGATGAACCTGCCCGGCACCGAAACCCCCACCCTGCGCGCACGCGGACAGGCCCTCACAGACCTGGGCTACGTCCAGACGGGCCCCGGATCCGATTGCCACTATTGGGAGTGGGCCGAGTGCCAAGACGGAGACCACACAACCGTACAGCTGATGGCACACACGGAAGTTCGGCCCATCAGCATGCCGGAGATCAGGTGAACACCGTGGCCTTCGCGCGATGCCCTCGCCTGTGACCAGGCAACGGTGCGCAGCCCGCGGCTCACCCGAGCCGCAGGAGAGCCTATGGCCGCCGATCGCCGGGCTCACCTCCAACTGCCGTTCGCCCGGCCACTCCCGGTCGGCCTTCGTCGGCCGTGGGAGAAGGAGAGGGAGCCGCGCAAGCTCACCTCGGCCCGAGTCCGCAGGTCATTCCGAAACATGCCGGAGAAGAGCGCCGCACCAGGGCACAGACCCAACTCGGCACCCGTACGCCTGCACGCGTGGGATCGCACCGAGAGCGGTCCGCAGGGAGCCCCCGTCATCATCATCCGATCGCGCCGCACGCTGCGCCGGCTGCTCCGGCAGCCGGGAGAGCTCGGCTTGGCCGAGGCCTCGTGCCCCTCGCCCGTGAGCAGAGCGACGCCGTCCTCGCCCATGTGCGCGAGCGTGGCCTTGAAGATCTGGTCGACGTCCGGATGCATCACTACCCCGACATCTAAGGCGGTCAGTACGAGGCGGTCACATCCATCGAGATGGGAGAACACGTCGGCGACGAGGAGTACGCCGGCTTCGCAGCAGTGCTGCAGCGCGTTCTCAGGCCGCAGGGCCGGCTGCTGGTACAGGAGATGTCCCGAGGTGTACGGGCGCCGGATGGAGGGCCCTTCATCGAGACGTACATCGCCCCCGACATGCATATGCGCCCCTTTGGTCAGACCGTCGAGCTACTGGAGGGTGCGGGCCTTGAGGTGTGTTCCGTTGAGTCGCTGCGTGAGCACTACGTGCGCACCATCGCCGCCTGGCACCACACCCTGGAAGAGCGTTGGAACGACTTCGTCGACCTCGTCGGGGAACCGACTGCTCGGGTCTGGCGGCTGTAGCTCGTAGGCAGTGGTCTCGCCTTCGAGGCGCGCCGCATGGGAGTGGACCAGATCCTCGCAGTCCAGCCCGACACCCTCGGCGGGACCGCGGGGTGCCGCGAACCCTCGCCCATTGGCTACGGGACGGAGACATCGCCGCAGCTCTGAGCCGACGCGAAAACACGATCCCGCGCCGGCAGCGCGCAGCGCGACACGGCCGCACATGGAGTGACCGACCAGCACGGTCGGTACCTTCCCGGCTCCTCGGCCAGGGCCGGCACTCCGATGCAGGTCACCACGGCGTCATGGCCGCCCATCTGCTCGGCAGCGTGCCGGGTCGGGGCGGCACAGGCGTCCAGTTCATAGGCATCGACCGTGCTGGTCCACACGCCGGCATCTGCCACGGCTGCCGGCACGACCCTCGGCAGCCGCACGACTGCTGAGAGCCACGAACCGCGTGTGCCGTGCCCATCCCTGGGGCTTGTATCAGCTTTACTCCGAGCCCGACCCCGTTTCGAGGTGCGAACCAGCGGGGTCCGAGGGACCGTTGAAGCATGACTCACCCGCTCGTCCCGCCGACAGAAACGCCGCCGGTGGAAGGGTCGATCGCTGAAGCACATCAAGAACGGGCCGACGGTGGCATCTGGGAACACCCCTACTTGTGGGTGTCCCTCATCGTGCTCGGATCAGTGCTGGTGGCCGGCTATTTCCTGGCACGCATCTGGGGTTGGTGACCACGCTCGTCCGACTGCTCCGGCAGCCGGCGGTCACGCCTGCTCGCTTACGATCGCCGCCTGAAGGCGCGAGCAGCACGAGTGGGGCCAGGACTGGCCCGGTGTTCACCGACTCCGGACACGAGGACCGCCCCACTGTTCGCGCCTCCGCCTCATGGCCGCAGGCGGCCTTGGCGCGCATCGACCTCCCGGTGGCACCAGGGAACGCGCCGCAAGCAGTGGCATGCTCATGGCCAACGCCTGACGGGTCGATGGCAGCTACACGGGCGTGAGCTTGGAACGGTTCCCCTGCAGCACACAGTGCGCTGCTGCGGCAGCCGGCACGCGTGAGTGCAGGCAGCTATTCGGATAGGCCCGAGGACTCCGGCGCCAGGAGGGCGATGGCCTCGCGCAGCCCTTGAGGCTGGGCCGCTCCCTCGATCCTGCCCCCTCTCCAACCCGGTCCGGCCAGCACGAGAGCAGCCTGTTGCCGTGCACCATTGACTCCCCACCCCATTCCCAGGAGATGGAGAGCAAGCGGGGTGCTGGCCAGAGAACGGGTCTGCGACCAGAGCACTACCGCTGCCGGCCCCGTACGCAGGACCGCCGCAATCAGTGCCTCGGCGGGGACGGCGGCACCGAGCATGCGCACGGGACGACCGCGCTGCAGCAGGGCGGCGTGGACGGCTTCGAGCGGCAAGGTGTGCTGTTCGCCGGGGACGCAGGCCAACAGCACTGGAGGGCCGGCCTTGCGCGCCTCGCCGGGCCCCAGGAGCAGCTGTGCGTTGCGCAGGGCGGTGGACACGTGCCAGGACAAAAGGTGCTCGACCTCGACGTAGCGGTCGCCGGAGGACTCCCATTTACGGCCGACGGCATGCAGGGTCGGCATCATGAGTTCTTCCCATGCCGCGACCACTCCGTGCTCCTGGACGAAGGTGTTCAACTGCTCCTGAATCGCGACGGATTCGAGGCGGAGGGCGGCCCGGGCCAGGCCACGACACTCGGCGCGCACCGCGCCCAGCGGCAGGCCGGATGAGTCGCGGCCGGCGGCGACTTCGGCCCTGGAACGCAGATGCGGGGAGATGGAACTTTCGGGGATGCCCCTGGGAGTGAGTCCGCCCAGGTAGACGATCCGCTGGACGCCACAGGCGTCCGCCTGCGCGGCGAAGATCTCGGCAGCGCGGCGGTCGGCGGCCTCGAAGTCGGCACCGGAGCCGAGCGAGTGCACCAGGTAGTAGGCGACATCGATACCGCGCAGAGCCGCAGCGACCGACTCGGCGTCCTGAACGTCACCGCGCACCGTGTCGACGTCACCGGCCCAGGGATGATCACGCAGCTTGCCGGGCGAGCGAGCCATGCAGCGGACCCGGTGACCGGCCGCCAGCAGTTCCGGCACCAGCCTGCCCCCGATGTACCCGGAGGCCCCAGTCACGAGGCAGTGCAGCGGCTCCTCGGACCGTCGTCGGTTCTCCACCATGGCTCGTCCTCCCAGCGCTCGGCCAAGATCCCTTTCCGGCGCTTCGCGCCTGCACCGAGTGGCACGCCACGATGGACGCCCACCGTCGTACATGTTTCGCAGCGGAGCGCTGTCATGGATGCGGCGCTCGCAAAGAATCGGCCGGTACAAGGCTGGCGGGCAGGCGACGGCACTCCTGAGGAACTGCGACCCCGGCGGCAAGATCGGCCGACCGTCCGCCAACCCGCCCCAGTGGCACCACGCATCGGCAGCGCCGCCGATTTCAGCTCGGAGGTCCTGCCAGGGCCTTGAACGCCGGGCGCAGCAGGGCGGCGACGCGGTCGGCCGGGGCACCGCGAAGAGCGGCCAGGCCGAGAAATTGGTGGCCGATGGTGACGCCCAGCAAGGCGGTGACGAACAGTGCGGCGCGCAGCTCGGGGTCCTCGGCTGCGGGCAGGGCAGCGCTCACGCTGTCGATCTGCCGATCGAGGGTGACACGGACGTGATCGGCTGCTGCCGGGTCGGTGAGCATGGAGCGCATCATCGCCAGCGTGCCCTCGGGAAGGCCGCCGAGCTTGAGGCCGAGCGTGGCCAGCAGCTGATCGACCAGCGCGTCGGTGTCAGTGGTTGTCGGCAGCACGGGAAACGCCTGCACGGATTGGGCGAAAAGCTCGCGCTTCGAGCCGAAGTACTGCATGACCAGAGCCGGGTCGACGCTCGCCGCAGTCGCGACGGCGCGGATGGTGGTGCGATCGAATCCCTTCTCTGCGAACAGCTCCCGGGCGCTGTCGAGGATGCGCGCCTCGGTCGCTCGGCGGCGGTCGGCGCGGGACTGGTGAGGAGTGGACACCGATTCACTCTACAACCGTTGACCGAACTTCCCCCCGACCCTACCGTCAGTGGGTCAACAAGTGTTGAGCGAATGGAGCCCCCGTGTCTCGAGCGGAAACGCCTGCGGTTCGCACCCCTCGCGAGGTGCTGAACCGCTACTACCAGGCCATGCTCGACAAGTCCCCGGACGATCTCGCCGATCTCTATGCCATGGACGCGGTGCACGAGTTCCCCTTCACCTCTCCCGGCTTCCCTCCGCTCTACGAGGGACGCGAGGCAGTGCGCGCGGGATACCGGGCGGCCTGGGGAACAAGCCCCGTCCAGGTGCAGGAGGTCAGGAAGATCGCGGCCTACGAGACCGCCGATCCGGAAGTGATCATCGCCGAGCACGTCGTGGTGGGAACGCTGCCGACCAGACACACCAGCTTCACGGTCCCCGGTCTTCTGATACTCCACATCCACAACGGACTGATCACGCGGGCCCGCGACTACATGGACGGCTCGAGCGTCGCCGGCGCCAGAGGATGAGATCCAGGCTGACAGAGGCGGAGCGGTTCACCTGAGACCCAAGTTGCATCGGACCAGACCCCTTGAGACGGGACAGCCGTCTCTGGCACCGGGTGCCAACTCAAGTACCAAGTCTCGACTCCTGCGCCTGAGCGCTTCTGTCGGCCGTTCTGAGCACGCCACTTCGCCGGCTCCATGGCGCTGTTCAATTCGTGGATCCATCAGCGTTCTGGAGCTCGATCGAGTCGGCACGTGCCCAGGACGGGGGCTGTGGCCCCGACTCAGTGGACGGTGCCGGCCATCCCGCCACCGGCGGCTTGGGCGCGGGGAAGGGGGGCTTGTCCTGCCGGCAGGTCGTTCCGGCCGGCGGGAGCGTGCCGTCGACGAGGTACCGGCTCTCGTACGTCTTCACGCAGCTGCTGGGGTTGATCAGGGCGGTGTGGCCGTATCCCTCGTGGGTGAGCAGGCGGGCGTCGGCCAATTCCCCGGCCAGCGCCTGCGCGTCCGCGTAGGGAGTGGCGGGGTCGTATTTGGTGCCGACCAGCAAGACGCGGGTGTGCCGTCGGCCTGTTCCACGGACCCCGGTAGCGGTCGGCCGCGACGGCCGGCCAGGAGGCACACCCGGCGGTGGCCCAGGTCCAGAAGCGTCCGGCGTCGCCCGCACGTGCGGCGGCGGCCTCTTCCAGGGCGGGGTAGGCGGCGGCGTCACGCGGGTTGGGGCTGTCGCCGCAGACCACCGCACTCGCCTGTTCCTCGCCGAGATACGGGTTCGGATGCGGAACCGGCGGCGGGGGCGGGAGCGGGGCCGCCTTGGCGGCGCGGCCCTGCCAGAGGTCGCTGCAGCCTGACGGCGAGGTCCGTCCAGCCCGGGTGGACGATGTTGAGGCTGGGCACCACGTCGGCGATCGTGCGGCCGTAGGTCCACTCACCCACGGGATGCGCCCGCAGCCGCCGCATCAGCTGTTCGAACTTGTCCCGGGTCGCTTTCGGGCTGCCGGCGGAAAAGGCGCAGCCCGCGGTGTCCGTGGATCCGCACAGGGTGAGGAACCGGTCCAGGACCGCTGCCGCGGAGCGGTCCACGCCCATACGCAGGAAGGTGGTCGAGCCGGGGGGCCGCGTCGGAGGCGTGGTTCGTCCAGGCCTGCGGGTCGATGTCGCTGTCGAGGACCATGGCGCGGACCCTGCCGGGGAACAAGTTGGCGTAGGTGGCGCCCAGGATTGTGCCGTAGGAGATTCCGAGGTAGGTGAGTTGCGCGTCGCCCACCGCCTGGCGCAGCCCCTCGAGGTCGCGAGCGGTGTCGGCGGTCGACACATGACGCAGCAGTTCGGGGTCACGCCGCTGACAGCGCCGGGCCAGGTCCTGGTACGCGGCGAACCACGGCCGCCCGCTGCTGTGCGCCCACTGGGACGCCGGCCGGTTTGCCCGCGTTCCACGCGGCGGCCTCCTCGGGAGTCGCGAAGCAGTTCACCGCGGTGCTGCTGCCGATCCCGCGGGGGTCCCAGCTGACGATGTCGAACCGCTCCCGCACCTCGCGCGGGAAGAACTCGTAGTTCTGCGGCATCTGGACCGTTCCCGGCCCGCCGGGTCCGCCGGGGTTGAAGAGCAGGGTGCCGATGCGTCGACCGGGGTCGGTCGCCTTCCGTTTGATGACTGCCAGTTCGATGGTGCGACGACCCGGGTTGTTGTAGTCCAGCGGCACCTTCGCGGTCGCGCAGTCGTACGGGCTGCCTTGAACGCAGGGTCTCCAGTCCAGCTTCGGGGCTGGCACCGAAGCTGTGGGTAGGCCTCCGGCCGCGGCGAGGTTCAGCCCGGTCAGAACGGTCGAGTAGGTCACCAGCGCGGCGATGACCGCGGCACAAACCCGACGGCCCGCTGTCGGTCCAGATATGTGCATGCCTTGTCCTTCCACGGCTGAGGGCCGGACGCCCTTCCGTGCTGGACGTCGTCACGCATCTGTGTCAACGGCACCGCGGCCCGGCAACGTGCGCGAGCCGACGGCGGCCAATCGGCCGAACCACCGTCACAGTGCCGTCGGCGACGAGGCCCGTAGCACCCGGCCGGCCCTCTGGCCTTCCCTCGCGTGAGGACTGGATCGTCGGCTTCGTCGAGGCGAGGAAGCGCGAGGTCGTGCCCCCCGACCTACGTGCTGGCTTGGCTGCGTCGTTCGATCATGACGACGTCACGCCACACGCCGTGGTGCCGGCCGATGCGCTCGCGGGTGCCGATCTCGCGGAAGCCGCGTCTGCGGTGGACGGCGAGACTGGCTGCGTTCTCAGGGAAGATGCCGAACTGGATGGTCCAGATCCCCGCCGCCTCGGTCGAGGTGATCAGGGCGCCGAGCAGAGCACTCGGCGATGCCTCGGCCGCGGACGTCGGGGTGGACGTACACGGAGTGCTCGACCATGCCGGCGTAGACGCAGCGGCCGGAGACTGCGGAGGCGGCGATCCAGCCGAGGACGGAGCCGACAGGGCCGAGGGCAACATGGCAGTGCTCGGGGAGTTTGGCGGCGTGGAAGTGCCGCCAGGTGGGTGCGGTGGTTTCGAAGGTGGCGTTTCCATCGTCGATGCCGAGTTGTTGAAGTGCTCTCCTCCCTTCGCAGGCTCAGGAAGGAGATTCCTGCTTACCTTGCGGCAGCGGGCTTGACGCCACGGGTGCGCCTGACGACTGCCCTCCCGGCAGCCGGGATCGTCACGAGGCCGATCCGGTACAGGTGCAAGACGTTCCGGGCCGCGTTCCAGTCGGCATTCGCCGACCATCCGCAGGCCGGGTTCTTGCATACGAACGTGGCCTGGTCTTCGCGGCTGCCGGGCGTGATGAATCCGCACGCGGAGCAGCGCAGGGAGGTGTTCGGGGCGGGGACCTTGACCAGGGTTCCGCCGTTTCGGGCGGTTTTGTACGTCAGCAATGTCACGGTGCGGCCCCACGCCTCTTGGCTGATGGAACGGTTCAGGCCGGACTTCTGCGCGACGTTCTTCCCCGGGCTCTCGATGGTTCCCTTGGCGGACTTGACCATGTTCGTGATCTGCAACTGCTCCACCACGACCGTGCCGTACTGCTTGGCGATGGCAGTGGTGGTCTTGTGCTGCCAGTCGGTTGCTCGGCGCGTGGCTCTTGCGCGGAGCTGCTTGATCTGGTCGTAGGTGGCGTGCAGCCGGTTGGAGCTGCGCTCTTTCGACTTGCGGAAGCTCTTGCGGTGCGCGGCGCGCTGTTCCAGGCGGAGCAGTTTGGCCTTCTCATCCGGGTTCAGCCACTTGTCCCGGTCGGCGGTGCCGTCCGGGAGTCGGGGCGGCCGGTCGTGGTCCTGGTGGTTGCCGTCGGACAGCGCAAGCGGCAGGTTCACCCCGGCGTCGATACCGACCTCGGGACCCTGGTGGGGCTCCGGCTTGGACTCAAGGGTCTGGATACGGAAGGCGATGTGCCATCCGAGCCCGTCTTTGACCAGCCGTGCCCCGGTGATCCGGTTCTCCCTGTCGGCGAGCTTGCCGACGGGGAGATCCTTGGTCCAGCGGAACCGGACACGGCCCACCTTGGGGATGTTGACCATGCCCCACCGCCGGTGTACTCGCTTGATCTGCAAGTCCCGGCCCTGCGGGATGTCCACCGACAATGCCGTGCGGAAGCGGGCCTTGAAGTTCGGCTCGTCCGCACGCCCGTCCCAGCAGTTCCGCCACGCCTGGAAGTACGTCTTGAGTACCGCCTGCGCGGCCTGCGCGGGCAGCACCCCATACCAGTCGATCTCCTTGCGGGCCTGCCGCAACGCCTGATCCATGCGCGTCAGAGCGCGCTGACACTTCGGCGTCATCTGCCACAGGTCGTGGAGCTGATTCCACATCGCGCGCGCCGCGTGCGCCTGGTCATCCATGAGCCGGACCTGTGCAGGCGTCAGCGCCAGCCGGGCGCGGTGCCCGAACTGCCGCTTCTCCCACACCAGTTCACCCATCACGATCACTCTACGACGGTTGGCTCATGTCACCACGATGGAACCTGAACCCTCATCCTGATATGCGCACCGGCGCCACGTCGTTCACCACCTGCACGCCCACTTGGTTTTTTGTCACCAAGTACCGGCGTAAGGCATTCACCGACGCCATGCTGACGCGCACCGAGGAGATCATGCGCGACGTCTGCACCGACTTCGAGGCCGAACTCAAGCAGTTCAACGGCGAGCAGGACCATGTGCATCTGCTCGTGCACTATCCGCCCAAGGTCCAGCTCTCCAAACTGGTCAACTCCCTCAAGGGCGTCTCCTCCCGCAGGCTCCGCCAGGAGTACAGCACGCACGTCCGCCGCTACCTGTGGGGCGGACACTTCTGGTCCGGCTCCTACTTCGCCGGATCCTGCGACGGCGCACCGCTGACCGTCGTCAAGCAGTACATCGAGAACCAGCAGCGCCCCACCAGCTGAGGACAACACTGCGGACCCGTGCCAACGTGCGGGTCAGAGCAGCCCTGAGATGGCCTTCACCCCCGCCGTAAACGGCGGAGCACTGGCCAAGATCAAAGGTAGATCTTCAGGACGGCATCGGCGTGCTCGGGGCGCATCGATGTGATGCGGATGTCCGGGCGTGCGGTCATGCCGGGGCTCGGTGCGATCTCGTCGATCAGGCCCCGGATGCGGTGCTCGATCTCGTCGCGGATCGGGCGGACCGCGTCCACCTCCTGGGCTGGCGGGATCGGGGAGTTGCCAGTCGAGGTAGCGCTTGCCCGGGAAGACGGGACAGGTGTCGCCGCAGCCCATGGTGATGACGACGTCGGATGCCTGGACGGCTTCCGCGGTGAGCGCCTTGGGGGCTTCGGCGCAGATGTCGATGCCGACGCCGTCCGTGCCCGCAAGGACGCCCATGCGGCGGGGCTGCCGTATCCGAAGTCCGCCGAGCTGTCCCAGAACTTGATCACCCAGGCCTAGCGGGCCATGTCAACCAGCAGCCACAACCGGGCCTGCCGTGACCTGAGGACTGTTGGGGAGCAGCGACGAGAGGCTGTCCCGTACGAAGTCCGCCGCCCGGTTGACCGACTCTTCGGCCCCGGATTGGTCTTCAAAGACACTGGTGGAGACCATCACCCCGTTCCCGGCGTCCACCCAGTAGTAAGCCACGAAACCGGGGACCTGGCGGAGCAGAGGCACGAATCCCTCGTCCACTCGGCGTCCTGCCTCGGCGGAGTCAGTCACTCCTTCATAACGCCGCATCACTGCGTACATAGCTGATCTCCTCATGGATCCCAAGGTCACCTTGCGCGAAACGACCTACCCCCACCGGGCGTCTCTGGCTCGGGGGACGCCCGGACATGACCCGGATAGGCGTACCGGTGAACCAACCCGGGCGTCCGCTTCGGCCAGGGCTGGGCGAACCGGAGTTCCCGGAAGTCCGGTCAGAGCCGAAATTCAAAGATCGTCATCACAGTGGCGCGGATCGGCTCGATGCGTGTTCTGCGGCGACGCCTTCCATGTCCCTCTCTCACAGGGCCTCGAACCAGACTCGGTGACCTCGGCTCGTCGGTGGCGAGAGCGGGGGCGGGAGGCGGGGCGGGCCTGGATCAACCAGCGTCAAGCACTGGGCTGCCCACGCTGCGATGCCGATCAGTCAGCAGGCCACAGGAGGGGCGTGTCCTGACTCGATCCCAGGCCAGGGCTGTGTCGGCGAAGATGGACCTGTCCACCGTCCCCGCCAGCGAGGAGTCTTTGCGCAGATGGCTACTTCCGCCCCCGGCCCGAGGCCGCCGACGATCGCCGATGTCGCACGCGTCGCCGGGTTTCGCGCACGACCGTGTCGCACTCCCTGAACGGGCTCGGCAAGGTCGATCCCCGGACGCGGGAGCGCGTCAGGCAGGTCGCGGCGGAGCTGGGTTACCGCCCCAACCTTCGGGCGCAGCGGCTGCGGCGTGGACAGGCGAAGGCCATTGCGCTGGCCTCCTCGATGCCGTTCGCGGTGGCGGGCGGGCCGTCACGGCTCGGCTTCTACATGGAGGTCGCGGCGGCGGCCGCGGAGAGCGCGCTGCTTCACGACTACGCACTCGTGCTCGTACCGCCCGTGCAGTCGGATTCCGCGCTGTACTCCGTCGACATCGACGGGGCCATCGTGGTCGAGCCGGAAGTGGATGATGCCGCGGTCGCCCAGCTGCGAGAACGCGGGCTGCCGTACGTGACGCTCGGCAGGCCGGTGTCTTCAGAGGAGGACGCGCCGTATGTCGACCTGCGCGGGGATCTGGTGGTGGAGCTGCTGCTGGCGCACCTGCACGAGCAGGGTGCGGTGAGGCCGGCGCTGATCGTGGGCTCCGGTTCGCGGCATTCATCCGTTGATGCGCTCACCGCGTACGAGCGCGTCGCCGAGCGGCACGGCTGGACGCCGATCGTGGCGAGGGTCCCGGAGTCGGGCGGTGAGCAAGCGGGGTACGAGCGGTGCGCCGAACTGCTCGCCGAGCATACGGACGTTGACGCGGTCTGCGCGCTGGTCGATGCCTTCGCGGTGGGCTCGGTCCGGGCGATCCGGGACAGCGGGCGGACCGTGCCTGACGACGTCATGGTCGTCACCCGTTACGACGGCCTGCGTGCCCGTACCTGTGAACCGCCCCTGACGGCCGTCGATCTGCACCTGGACAAGGCGGCGTCGGACGCGGTGGAGCTGTTGCTGGGCCGGCTTCGCGGGGACACCGCCACGCCGTCGGTGGCGGTGTCCCCGAACCCGCAGGTGATCGTCCGGGCCTCGTCGATACGCGCCGGCCTGAACTGAATCCCCGGACTCGTTCAGGCCCGGACCCGTTCAGGCCCGGAGCATCAGGACGAGTCCGGAGACCAATGCGAAGACCAGCACGAACAGACGCATCCTGCGTGCGTCCAGACGGTGATGCACCAGGCGGCTGAGCCACGCACCGGCCGCGATCGCGGGCAGGAGCGCGACTGCCTCGCCGAGCTCAGTGACCTCGGCTTTCCCTGTCGCGAACAGCAGCGCCAGGGAGGCGACTTCTCCGATGAGGAAGCACGCGGCGACCGTGGAGCGCAGTTCGGCCGGCGGCCGGTGCTGGTAGACCAGCGCGAGCGGAGGCCCGCCCACACCGGTCGCGGTCTCGGTCAGCCCGGTCACCGCGCCCGCGCCGACGTATGCGGCCCGCCCGGGCGTGAACGCGGGAACGGTCAGGCTCGCGACGGCCGCGAGCACAGTGGCGCCGCCCACGAACAGGCCGAGGCTGCGTTCCGGGATCAGCCAAGCACTGCAAGACCGGCCGGGGTGGCGGCGAGCCGCGCCCCGGTGATCCAGCCCGCGCCGCGCAGGTCCAGCGAGGATCGTTCGCGCCAGGCGACGTACAGGTTGAGCGGGATCATCGAAGCGAGGACGAAGACCGGGACCAGGCCGGGATCGAGGATTCCGGCCACGGGCGCGACGATCAGCGCGAAGCCCAGTCCACTGCTGCCCTGGACGAAGGCGGCGAGGGCCACCGTCACGGCGAGAACCGCCAGTATCTGCGTACTCACTGCGCCGTGCTCCGATCCTGTGAGCGGATCAGTGCCCGGGATGCCGTGGAGGTGGGGTGCACCCGGGTGACGTTCGCCCTGGCGACGGCAGCGCGGGCCAGTTCCGCCGCCCGTCTCCACCAGTGCGGGCCCGTCCCATTCGGTCGGCCGGCCGTGCCACATACGCAGTCGCCCGGCGACGAAGACGGCGGTGATCTGGTCCCGGTTGCCGCGTCGCACGAGTTCCCACGGCAGGTCCCAGGAGAGCGCCAGTTCCGGGGTGTCGACGTCGACGAGAAGGAAGTCGGCCGCCATGCCCTGGGCGACGGTGCCGGTGCGGGTGCCGAGCCCGACGGCATCCGCACCGCCCCGGTTGGCACGCTCCAGCCACGTCCAGCCCGCACCGCACGACGAGTCACCGGTCGCCAGACCGTAGGCGAGGCGCTGCGCGAACTCGGCGGCCTCCGTGAGCCGGAAGCCGTCGCCGCGGGTGCCGTCGGTACCGAGGCCGAAGCGGATGCCACGCTCGGCCATGGAGGTCGCGGGCGCGACCGCGTTGCCCTTCCACGCGCTGGCTACGGGGTTGTAGCTGACGGCGGTTCCTGTGTCGGCGAGCAGGGTCAGCTCGCGCGGCGTGAGCATCGTGGCGTGCGCGGCGAGCAGTTGGGGGCCGAGCGCGCCGACGCTGTGCAGGTGTTCGAGGGGCCGCAGCCCGTGCCGTACCAGGGAACGTTCCACGCCGGCGAGGTGCTCGTTGACATGAATCTGGACGACGGCCCCGGCCTCGGCGGCGAGGCGGGCGGTGGCCTGCAAGGTGCGTTCGGTCGCCGCCTCGGGGATGGAGACAGCCAGGGACGGATGGATGAGCGGCTCGCCGTCGTAGCGGGCGAGGTGCTTTTCGGCCTGCTCGACAACCGCCGGATGGTCGGTCGCGTCCTCAAGGTCCGCGTCGTTGCAGACGAGGCCGAGGACGCACCGGATGCCGGCGTCACGCGCGGCGGACGCGACCACGTCGACGTCGACACCGGCGCGCGTGCCGGCGTCGGTGACGGTGGTGAATCCGCCGCGCAGCGCTTCGAGGGCGGCCAGCTTGGCTGCGGTGTAGGCCGATTCCTCGTCCAGCGCGCCTTCCAGCGGTACCCAGACCCGGCGGAAGATCTCGGAGGGCTCCCCGAAGGCGAGTGCGGAGCCGAAGCTCTGGGTGAGGTGGTGGTGGGCGTCGACGAATCCGGGCATCAGCAGGTGGCCGGGCAGCCGTACGGCCGGCAACTGCGGGTGCGCGCGCTCCAGTTCCTCCGCCGGTCCGACGGCTTCGAAGCGACCGTCGTCGATCGTGACGGCCCAGCCGTCGGCGGGGCCTTCGGGCAGCAGGACCGCGCCCGGTACGAGAAGGCGTGGGCCGGGGCCGGCGAGGAAATCGCGGTCTGATTGGTTCATCGGTCGCTCTCTGTGCGTGCGGTGGTCAGACGGGCGGCGACGCCTGGCCTGACGTGGTGGAAGAGGATGTTGAGAACGGCGGCGGTGAACGTGCCTACGGCGACGCCGCTTTCGAGGAGGATGCGGACGTTGGGCGGGAACGCCCCGTACACGCCGGGGACGAGGATGGGCAGGAGCCCCAGTGCGAGAGCGACGGCGCATATGAAGGTGCTGGTGTGCTTGTCGAGGTCGGAGCGGCCGAGCATCTGAATGCCGAGCACGGTGATGACGGCGAAGACGACCATGGCGGTGCCGCCGACGACAGCGGTCGGTATCACGCTGATTGCGCGGGTGACGGGTGCGAGGAATCCGATGACGATGAGCACGACTCCGGCAGCGGCGGTGACGAACCGGCTGCGGACGCCGGTGACGCGGACGATGCCGATGTTCTCCCCGCTGGTGACCATGAGCGGCAGGCCGAAGAATCCGCCGAAGAGCGAAGTGAGTGCGTCAGCGCGGACGGTCTTCGGCACGTCGGTGCGCTTGTCGATCCTCTTGCCGACGGCCTCGGCGTTGATGACGGTCTGGCCGGTGGCCTCGGCCATGGAGGCAAGGCTGTAGAGCATCAGAGGCAGGGCGGCTATGAGGTTGAACTCGGGTGAGCCGAAGGGCATCAGGTGCGGCAGGTTCACCAGTCCGTCGCCTGTAGCACCTGTGCCGTTGATGGCTCCGACCGCGGCGGCGAGCGCGGTGCCGGCGAACAGGCCGAGCATGACGGAGAGTTGGCGCAGGATGCCGCTGAAGAACAGGTAGAAGGCGACGGTGAACCCGATCGTCGCCATGCCGAGACCGAGGCTGGTGGGATTGGCGAAGCCGGGCGATCCGGGCTGTCCCGTGACGAGGACCGCGCCGACTTTCACCAGGTTGACGCCGACGATGACGATCATGGTGCCGATGACCAGGGCGGGAAAGTACGCGAGCAGCCGGGAGAAGACAGGCAGCACGACGAAGGTGAACACCGCCGTCAGGACCACCGCACCTGTGGCGACGCGCACGCCGTGCTGCTCGGCGATCGCGAGGAACAGGATGAGCGGAGCCCCGCCCGGCAGCATCACGAAGGGCAGCCGCGGCCCGAACTTCCAGGGCCCGAGCGACTGGATCAGCGATCCCACCCCGGAGAGCACGAAGGCCGCCGAGAGCAGATCGACGGTGAGACCGGCGCGGAGGCCGAGGGTGGCGCTCATCAGGAAGATTGCCGAGATGGGGGTGGCGGCCATCACGAGGACGTGCTGGATCCCGAAGAGCAGGATCCGCCCGAGCGGACGCGACTCGTCCACGGGGTGCACGCCGGGTGGGGCACCTTCGCCGGGCGAGGACCCGGTGGTGTCGGGACGAGCACCTTCAGGACGAGCACCGTCGGGACGATGACCCTCGGGATGGGGACGCTCATCCGGGTCGACTGCCTGCGCGAGCTGGGAGTTGACGGCCTCGAAGGTGTCGGCGAGCTGGGACGGAAGGACGGTGGGCTCGTCTGCGGGGTGCTTGGCCGCAGGACCGGCGGCCGGTGGTTGGCCGGCGGCCGGTGGTTGGCCGGCGGCCGGTGGTTGGCCGGCGGCCGGTGGTTGGCCGGCGGCCGGTGGTTGGCTCTGGCGGGGACTGGACATGTTCGGGCTCCGTTCGGGCGTACGGCACGCTCGGATATCAGCCGCGATCCGGCCCTGGACGGAGAGCCAAATCGATTTGGCCAAATCGATTTGGCCGCCAGTATGGGAGCCCCCGGATCCACCGTCAAGAGAGGCCACAACCTGCCCGCCGAGCAGATCGGCCATGGATCCCGAAATCTTCGTGTTGCGCAGGAGCGACCCCGGCGACATGAAGGCAGTCGCCGGTGCGGCGCGCAACTCCACGAATACCGCCGGACAGGCCCAGTCCCCGCCAGCCCTCCTGACACCAAGGCCCGCCGCCGCGCCCGACAAGAACCCATGCGCATCGACTTGGATCCGCAGGGGCAAGACGCCCTGCGCGCCAACACCCCGCGACCAGGGCCGACTTGAGAATTATCTCGTACGCGCCGCTTCAGCAAGCTGGTGACACAACTGCGACGTGAAGGGGCAAGCATGGTCTGCAGAGGCCGTCCATGGTGCCTGCCGCTGGAGGGCCGGGCGCACGCTGGCGGCGGTCTACTACCGCAGCACCGTTGATGTCCCGCGCCATCACCTCGCGTCGGCCGGGCGGCAGTTCGTGGCGGGTCCACTTGGGGAGGGCCTCCCAGCTCCGGCCCGGCCGACCAGAGCACACAGCGCCTCGGTGTCCGGGTACGGCCGCAGGGCACCCCGCCGGCATGCGGCCGACCGGATGCCCTGCGGGGCCGGCTCCTGCCTGTTTCCCTCGGCTGGGGATCAGGCAGCAGAGCCCTCCCTGTCCGTTGCCCACGTGCCCAGCGCGATCTCGGCGGTGATGCCGGGACCGAAACCGGCTATCAGGCCTTGGTGACCGCTCGAGTGCCGACTGCTCGTCAAACATGCGGCCGAGGGCGTCGAGGACGACCGCGCTGGCGATGTTTCCGTACTCGGTGAGTGTCGCCCGGCTGAAGCGGAACGCCTCGGGCGGTATGTCGAGGCAGCGGCTCAGGTCGTCCAGGATGCGCGGCCCGCCGGCGTGGACGATGTAGAAGTCCAGTTTGCCGACGTTCCATTGGTGCTCTTCCGCCAGGGCCCGCAGCGCGGGGCTGAGGGGCTCCATCGTTTCCGGCACCCGCTTGTCGAGCTGGAAGTGGAAACCGGTGGAGCGGACCGCGTAGGAGATCCAGTCCTCGGTGTGGGGTATGAGGTATGAGCCGTTGCGCTCCAGGCGCATCCCGGTGCCGCCGTTCCCCCGGACGACAGCGGCGGCGATGCCGTCACCGAACAGACCGTTGGACAGCAGCGATCCCACACCGATGTCGCCTGGCTGGTAGCACAGCGAGCAGAACTCGCAGGCCACGATCAGGACATTGGCGTCGGGGTACGCCGTGCAGAAGTCGTGCGCCCGGTTCATCGGCGGCTCCGCCTGCGGCGCAACCGAGTTGAGCGATGGGCAGCTGCCGGTGTCTGCGATCTGAAGCCCATGGTGTTGATGAGCCATGCGGTCAGCGAGGGCATCATGAAGCCCGTGCAGGACACGTAGATGATCAAGTCGATTTCCGGCGGCTCGAGTTGAGCCTGGTCCAGTGCACGCTGAACCACCTTCGGGACGCGGGCCTTGGACTCCGTCTCGTAGACGGCGCTGCGGGCGTCCAGTCCCGGATGCTTGAGGACCTCGTCGATGGGCTGGATCAGATGCCGCTTCTGCACCCCGGTGTTCTCGATCAGGCTCAGTGCCAGGTCGAGTTGTGGATGGTCGTGGTGCAGCCTCCGCGCGAGTTCGAGGGTTTCCTCATTGGTGATGACGTGCTCGGGTATCGCGATTGCCGGCTTGCACAGCACTGCCATGGGAGTGACTCCTTGCAGTTGGTGGCCCCGGGCGCGACCGGGACCGGTCCTGAGGGTTCAGCGCCTGGAAGAGAGCCCCTGCTGCCCTGGGCGCTCAAGACGGCGCGCACTGGAATACCTGAGGGGAACACGGTCGATGCGACCGTCGCACAATGCGTCCCGGCCGGGCGGCACGGCCTGCCAGAGACGCCGCCGCTGGGGTTGGCCAGCGCAATTCAACGTACGCCAGACGGATCACCGCCGCATGTCGGACCGCCACTCCCCGCAGTCGGCGTGAGCAGGGTCAAGGCGCCGTCCTCGTCGGCTGCTCACGGCCGCGCGGGGCCGTGAGCAGGCGACTGGTGCCGCTCAGGCTCGGCATCGCGCCGAGCGGGGCGCGCAGTGTCACGCGCGCGAGGTGTCCCCGCCCGGCGCTGCGGTCATGTACCGGCCTGTCACCAGGTGACGGGCAACGCGAGGGGGTAGCGCCAGATCGATGTCGCGTTCCATTGCAGTTCTTCGGCGGGCTTGGCCAGCGCGAGGCGAGGAAAGCGCTCAAGGAGCGTTCCGAGGGCGATTTCGATCTCCGCGGCGGCCAGCGGTGCACCCAGGCAGTGATGGGCGCCCCAGCCGAAGGTCATGTGAGGCGGGCCGGAACGTTCCAGGTCCACCTCGTCGGGGCGGTCGAACTTGCGCGCGTCCCGGTTTGCGGTCAGGTAGGAGACGTGCACGATGTCGCCCGCCTGAATGGTCACTCCGCTCAGGGACACGTCTTCCATGGCCACCCGGGGGATACCGACCCCCTTGCGGAAGGGGATGAAGCGCAGCAGTTCGTTGATCGCCCCGGGCAGCAACTCGGGGCGTTCGCGCACGGTCGCGAGCAGATCGGGGCGGGTAAGCAACAGGTAGGTCGAGGTTGCCGATCTCGTACGTCGTCGTATCCTGCCCTGTGATCAGCAGGACCATGGCCATGACGGCCAACTCCTCGTCATTGAGGATCTCGTCGCCGTCGCGGGCCGTCGCCAGCACGCTGATCAGGTCGTCACCGGGATTCTTGCGACGCTGCGCGGTCAGTGTCGCAAAGTAGGCGCGCAACTCGGCCTTCGCCCGTACCGCGGCGTCCCGGTTCGCGACCCCGACATCCATCATCGTCCGGGCATTGGCGCGCAGCTGTGCATGGTCCGCCTCGGGGATCTCCAGAACCTCACAGATCGTGATCAGAGGCAGTGGTCCGGCAAGGTGCTCCATGATGTCGGCGGGGGTACCGTGTCCCGCCATCTGTTCGAGCAGTTCGTCGACGACCTTCTGGGTGCGCAGCCTCATGCGTTCGATCTGAGCCGGGGCGAAGCCCTTCGACACAAGGCTGCGCAGGCGGCTGCCGGCCGGGGGGTCCATCAGATTGATCGCCTCGGACTGGACGATCGGCTCGGGTGTCATGCGCGGGAAGTCACGGCCGGCGACAGCATGACGGCTGAAACGCCGGTCCGTGGTCACCGTACGCACGTCGTCATAGCGGGTGACGAGCCACGCCGTGCCCTCGCCGAAGGGCAGCCGGATCCGGGTGACGGGTCCCTCGTTCATGAGCTGTCTGAGCATCGGATCGAACTCGAGGGCCTCGGCGAAGTCGAATGGGCATTGACGCGCTTCGGAGCCGGTGGTCATGCGGATCTCCAGGTGAGTGGCACCTATTGCTGCTCTGGACCCGACAGCCGTACCCCGCCCGCCGCCCGGACATGCCCGATTCGCCCGCATGCGCCAAGCAGTTCATCCGTGCCGCTCAGGGCTCAGGGCAGATCACGGCAACCTGCATTTCAGCGACGTGCAGGTGCTCCGACCAGGGTGTCGGCGTCCCACGAGAAGTGGCCCGGTCCCGTCGCTCGGGTTCTCACGCCTGCCGCAACATTCCTTGATCATTAGGGGCGTGTCGGTCGGTGGGCCGCTTCGCGCTCAGCCTTGCGCGAGCAGTCACGCCAGAGGGTCGCGGACTTGCTGCGCACCGGTTTTGCACGGGCAGCGCAGACGCGCGAGCGCACACCGCTCCCGCAGGCACCGCTCGAAAGGGGTGACCGTACAGGTCGTCAGGTCGAGTCCGGCCCGACCGGCCGGGTGCTGTGGATTTCGGGCACTGCCCGGCCGGCCCAGGACTTTACGACGGCCTGTGCTATCCGCATCGGGCTCACCTTTGCCGGATGGCCGCGGGAGGAGGGCGCCGGAGCCGCGGCCCGGCGCCCCGCACCAGTCAGTTCGTGACCCGTACGGCTTGTCTGCCCGGGTCGTCCTGCCGTGCTCATCGCCCCCGGGCGGCCGGTCACGTGCCGGGGCGGTACCTCCGCTCGACATGGCCCTTGAGCTCCTCGGGATAGAAGTAGACCGGCCGCAGGGCGCCCCGCGCATAGCGCTCGGCCTGGTCGTCGAAATGCGGCGAGTCGGGGTCGCCGCTCTCGCCGCCCGCCGTCACCGCCCAGGCGCGCAGCCGCGGCCCGAACTCGACGACCGCGACGAAGCTGTTGCCGCTGGTGCCGTAATAACGCTTCGTTTTCGGATAGGCCCTCGCGCCGAACGAGGCGAGCGAGCCCCATTGCGCGGAGGTGAAGGGCACCGGGATGCTCGGCTTGTCGTCGTCGAAATGCGGCACGATCGCATCGTCGAGGCGCTGGAAGCGGTTGATCTCGCCCCATGGCACCTGCCAGCCGCCGAAGTCGCGGGTCAGCCGCTCGACCGCCGTCGTCAAGCGCGCCGAGCTTCTGCTCGTCCGTGGCACGGTCGGCGATATAGTCGCATACGCGACATTCCGGCGTCTGCTGCCGCCTTGAGTTGCCGACGCGCCCACATGTCCTCGCCCCAGAACACCGCGAGCGATGGTCGCGCTCGAGTCCGCGGACCAACGATAGTCCCAGCCGCGCAGCAGGCGCGATCGGCTCCGGCCAGCTTCGCGTTCGGCGCGGGTCGCCCTGCGGGCAGCGCGTCCCAGGCCGCCACGAGCCGCGGCATCAGCCGCGCGAAGGCCGGTGAGATAGCTGTCAAACGCCGCCTCGAGCAGCGTCTGCGGGGTGAAGTCGTGGCGCGCGGTCAGCAGCAGGATGGCATGCGGCGCCGCGCGCGTTCTCGCCGACCTGGTCCATGTAGCGCGGATAGTCCGCCGCCTTGGGGCTGTCCGCGCCGGCGGCCGGCCACGGCCAGTCGTTGGTGTTGTACGCCCAGCCGTTCGGCGGGTTCACGGCCTGCGGCAGCTCGTCGAAGCGTGTGCAGGCCCTGCCAGTCGGTCGCCGGGTCGCTGCCGTCGACCGGCCTTGGTATAGTCGAAGCGGTCGTCGCGGATCGGCATGAATTGCGGGATGGAGATAGGCGATCTCGCCCTTGGTGTCGGCGAACAGCGTGTCGTTCGACGAATTGGCCTGCAGGTCCGCCACCTTGAGATAGCAGGCGAGGTCCTGCGTCTTGGTGCGCAGCCAGCTCTGCTCGAGCGCCGGGATCGGCTTCCCCATCAGCGCGCACGCGATCCACTTGCCGTCCGCGCGTCGCGCACGATCGGGCCGTGGTGCGTGCGCGTAGTCGGTGAAGGCGCGCTGGCCATGCGTGCCGTCGGGCTTGCGGTAGGCATCGTGACCGTCTGCGTCGTCACCGGGCGCAGTTCGCTCGCCGTAGCGATAGGAGTGCGCCGCCGGCCCGTGCTGCACGATGGTCTCGGCGAACTCGTCGACATTGTCGACGCCGGTCGACGTGTGCATCCAGCCGGCTCGGCGTTGAAGCCCTGGTAGATGAAGAACTGCCCCCAGGTGGAGGCGCCATAGGCGTTGAGCCCCTCGCCGCTGGTCATCTGCAGTTCGGCGCGGAAATAGAAGCTGGTGTGCGGATTGATCAGCAGCAGCGCATGGCCGTCGACGCGTGTTCTTCGGCGCGATGGCGATGCCGTTGGAGCCGCGCGGTTCGCGCGGGACGCGGCCGCGCTCCGGTCGGTCGTCGGCGCGTCGGCGTGTTGCCGTAGAACGCCTTCGAGCTCGCGCGAGCGAGACGCGCTCGATGTCGCCGCCGATGCTGCCCTCGGTGAAGGTCAGCGCCATCCACGGCTCGAAGCGGGTCAGCACCTTCGGGCTGCACGTCGGGGTGGGTCGCGAGATAATAGTTCAGCCCGTCGGCCCAGGCGTCCATCAGCGCGCGCAGCCAGGCCGGGCTCGTCGCGTATTGCGCCTGCAGCTCGGCCGGATCGACGTAGAGCCGCTGGCGCAGATCGTGCCAGATCGCGCTCCTCGCCCTCCGCCTCGGCGGTGCGGCCGAGCGCGGTCGAGGTAATTCGCCTCGATCCGGCCGAAATCGTCCTCGGCCTGGGCGTAGATCGCGCCGAACACCGCGTCGGCGTCGGTCTTGCCAGGACGTGGGCGATGCCCCAGTCGTCGCGCGTGATGGTGACCCGTTCGGCGTGCGGCGCCGGCGGGCCTCGTCGGGCAGTGCCTGCGCCGGCAGCGCGAACGCGGCACCGGTCTGCAGCCCCACCGCGGCAACGGCCAGCCCGGCCGCTCCACCCAGAACACGACGCCGGCTCACCCGGTGTTCTGCGCATGGCTCATGAGTTGCTCCACTCTCCTTCGAGGATCAGGGGATCGTTCGGCTTCACCCGGTGTGGTGAGCTGTGGTCCGCGTGCCGGCCCCTTGGCGTTCTGTCCGCCCGGTACGGCACTCCCGTCGCCCTTCGCCCGTGAGACTCCAACGGGATGACGACGCCGTCGGCCATCACCCTGATCGTCACCCCCACCGCGCAGCCGGCAACCACGACCGAGGTGACCACCCGGACGGCACAGGCACGTTCCGGTGATCACCTACGCGGACAGTCCTATCCAGGAAGCAGCTCCCTGACAAGGCCTCACCCCGCTTCAATCGGAAGTACTCCGTCCGGTGAGGAGCGGCTGTCCCACCTGCGTGGCTGACGACGGATCTCCGTTGTGACGGGCTGTCACCAGGAGGGGTCTGCAGCCGTGCTCGGGAGGTTCGTCGGGCAGTTCCTCGGGCAGTTCCAAAGAGAACCGCATCGCGTCATGCACCGACAGCGGCGGTGGTGGACGCGGTGAACGCGCCCGTCCGTCAGCCGGGCCGCCACCAGAGCCACTCGACGAACGCCGTCAGTCACCGTCGACGGGACATGCAGCTGATGCCGATACTCGACCGGATGCCGGCTCTCGCATATCGAGAGCCGGACCTCACGAGCGATCAGATCGAAGCCTCGTCGGTCAGCGAAGGCACGGCGCCGCACGGAGGACCATGAGCGAGTCTTCCAAGGTCGCCACCATGGCAAAGGGGAACCGGTCGAGCTCAAGACAGAGCGCGACGTCATCAGGATGGACTCCTTGACGCACACCCTCCGCCAGCTCGGCGGCGGCGCGCGACTCGCCGGCGCGGCGGAGGAACTCAGCTGCATCCGTCCCAGCCTCGGTGGCCCTCCGAGCGATGTACTGAGCACACGCCAGATCTTCGTCGGCCTGCCCATCCTCGCCGGTGACCACGAACGTGACACTGTCACTCTTGCTCGTCCGCAAGAGCCGAGCCGTTGCCTCCGCCACCACGAAGCTGGCGCACAGCACCAGCGACGCCTCCTTGACCGCCAGGGCGCCGACCGTCCCTGCCGTGGTCTTCTGCACAACGGTCCGTCCGCCAAGGTCAACAGACCGCAGCAAGCCCGGCGAGTTGACGGCGTCAAACCCGGGCGCGGGCGGACCGTCTTTGAGCGCCACCCAGTCCGGGTGGCGAGCCTTGAGCGCCAGGGCTTCGTCCAGCGACTCAGCAAGAACGATCTTTTCCGCCCCCTGGGCGAAGGCCCAGGCAGCCACGGTGAAAGCACGCATGACGTCGACTACGACCGCCACGGACGGGGCTTCGACCAGATCAGTGATGCCAAGGAAACGAGCGTCCATCCGGTCATGATCGCGCATGCCCGACCCGAAGCACCCGGGCAGTGATACGCATCACGTCACAGGTCTCGGAATGCGGCACCTCCGGTCGCCTGCGTCGCGAAAGCAGTACACAACGACACGCGTGCTCAATCGGCACATTGGGTCACCCGCACATGGGGCCACCCGCACACGGTCCCTGCGGGTACGCAGCACTCCCACCCATGCGACCCACCTCATCCCGATCGAGTGTGTACGTGAGCCCGTACCCGGCTTTGTACGTGAGCCCGTACGCCGGCAGCAACACGAGGTCAAGGCCGTCCAGCACGGGCACCCACTGCGGCCGCGGACCAGCGGTGCAGGCTCCCTTGCCGAAACGAACATGCAGTTCGCCACGCGGTCCACGGGAAAAACGCAAGTCCGGATTGCCCAGTCGAGCACGGCGGGTTGACGTCATGTGCGCTCCCCCGATCAACCACTCAGGTGTCCTGCGCCGGGCCTCGTAGTCTCTGCGCCATGATGAGCGAGAGAGAGCCACAGCTCTATGTGAACCGCTGGGGTGACACATCGGATCCCGGCCCCGGGACTGCGCGAGGCCCGCCAGGACGGCTGCGTGGGCTTCGACCAGTCCCAGCCGCGTAGGCGAGTCCGGGTCGGATTTCATGCCGAGCGCCAGGACACCTCTGCCCCGGGCTGGCGGCGCCTGTTGGAGCTGACTGACGAGGCCGCCGCCGACGGGCGTGAGGAGTTCCGGCCCCTGGTAGGGCTCAGTTCAGAGGAACGGCGGCAGATCGTCACTCTGCCTCGGAGCATCGCCCGGCTGACCGCGGTCAAGCACCTCGTGCTCTACGGCAGCAACCTGGTTCGGATCCCGCCCGAGGTGGGAGCCATGACCAACTTGGAGGAGTTCACGCCCTACACCTCCTACCGGCTGCACTGGTTCCCCTACGAGCTCACCCGATGCCGGAAGCTGGCCCGCAGCACGGTGAGTACACGCGCGTTGTTCGGTAACTACAAGTTGCGGCACCGCCGTTCCCGCGGCTGCAGTCTTCGCCTGCCCCCGTCACGGACCTCGACCGGAGACACCTGGATCCCCGGCGCTGGGGCGCAACGGCCATCCACCGGTGCAGCGTCTGCGACCGCCCGATCGGACAGGCCGGGCTCCACCAGATGTGGATCTCGCTGCGCGTGGCCACTGACGTACTGCCCCTGCTGGTGAACGCCTGCTCATCAGCGTGTGTCGCCGCGCTGCCCGGGGGTGCCCAGGACTACATCCCCACGCCGCACAAGGGCAGCCTCATCGACCAGCCTGTGTCCGACTGGGACTGACCCGGGCACCGCATTCGCCAACTGGTCGCCCAGAGAGACGAATACAGCCGCATGCGTGCCTGACACCCGCACATGCTGGCACTGCGGTTGTTGCCGGGGCATCATCGAGATGCTCGTGGTGAAGGTGCTGATCGTGCCGCATATATCGAAGGCCGGGAGGGATGCGACGATGCGGTGTGACCAGCGTGCCTTCAGCGGCACGACCCTCGAAACCGGCGCCGACTCCTGCCGCCTCGCCGGCAGCCGGGCTCGGGCCGGGGGTTCCGCCGTGGCCTGCTGACATGTGCCGTCCCACGCCGGGCGGTGGCATCACCTACTCGCCGGCGCGGGCCACAAGCAGCGGCTGAAAGAACCCCGTCTCGTCCGGCATCCGCCACCTGACGTCGACGAACCCGGCCTCAGCTGCGAGGCCGGCCAGCCGGTCCCGGCCCAGCGCCCAGTAAGTGGTCCGGCGGACCTTGACGCGCCAGTCCCCGCCTTCCTCAAAGAGTTGGAAGTGCTCCAGGTCGTAGTGCTCGCCGTCGTCATACCAGTGCCAGAGCTGGAAGGTGACGGTTCGTTCTCCATCGTCAGCACAGTCACCGATCCCGCGGACTTGTGCAGGCGACGATGCCGGGCGGTCACGCACCAGGTCGTCGTAGGGGCGTGTGCTGACCAGCAGCACGCCGCAGGGACGCAGCACACGGCGCATCTCGGCCAGGGCGGCGTGCACATCCTGTTCTGTCAACAGGTGTGGCAGAGAGTTGTCGGCGCACACGACGGCGTCGAAGCGACCATCGGTAAACGGGAGGCTTCGCATATCGGCGGCGGCCGTGCAAAGACTCAGGCTCCGGCGAGCGGCTTCACGGGCAGCGCGGACGGCGGCCCGGGGGCTGAGATCGGTCCCGGTGACGCGGTGCCCGCGCAGCGCCAGGCCGATGGCCTGCGTGCCAATCCCGCACGAACAATCGAGCACCGCCACACGATCCTGGCCGATCTGGGCGTCCAGCGCATCTCCCTGCCGGCGGATGCTCGCGTCCCAGTCCGGGTAGATCAGGTGGTAGTCGTCAGCCAGCTCGTCATAGAAGTGCCCCACCGAGGTCTCGGACATGGCCCGAGATTAACGCGCCCTCCTCCACAAGGAACCTGCCCGCCCAATGACGTTTCCTCAGAGGCGTTCCGCGTACTTCAAACGCCCGGTAGCAGCGTGGCGTGAGGCGCCGTTCTACACCGACGCGGAGCGCGCGACACTGGCGCTGGCCGAGGGCGCGACCCCGCTGCAGGATGGTGCGGAGGGCGTCACCGACGAGATCTGGGAAGAGGCCAGCACACATTTCACCGAGGAGCAGATCGGTGCGATCAACCTGGAGATCGCGCTGACCAACTTCTTCAACCAGCTCAACCGCACCGTCAAGGAACCGGCCGGACAGACCCGGGGCTGAGCCCAGCGTGGCTCTTGCTGCCTGAGGTCAACTCGGCGAGATGATCTCGGTTCCGGTGCAACGGGCCAGACGACGCCCCGAGTTCGGGGGGCCGTGAAGCCCCTGGCAGGACATGCTTACCAAGATCATGTCCGGAAGAACCAGGGGCTCCGCGTTGGTCGCCCACGTTGCCCTGCTCGACGTCCCACGCCCTGTGGTGGAGTGCCTGGCCCGTCTGCTTGATGCGAACCGCAGGCGGCTGCGAACCTCGAAGGGCTCGCGGGCGCTGGGACCGTTTCGCCAGGCGGTGCTGGTGCTGCGCTGGTCCCGCGAGCGCGGCTGCGTGCGCTTGCTGGCCCCTGACGCCAGCGTCTCCCGGGCCACCGGCTACCCGCTACCCGCTACCGCAATCTGCATTCACTGACTGCTCTCAGCGCAGATCGAGCAGCATCACGTCATGCAGGTTCGCGCTCTCCCCCCACAGTCGCGCCTCGCCGATCTTGCGGTATCCCCACGCCCGGTAAGCGGCCGAGGCAGCCTTGCTGCCCGGGTAGACGTTCAGCAGTACCCGCTCGGCTCCGATGCCGTCGAGCAGCATCTCGTGCATCCGACGCGCGATGCCCTGTCCACGCCACGGTCCGCGCACGGCGAGTTCCATGAGCCCGAAAGTGCGGTGCCCGTCCTCGCGCCCCATGTCCTCGGGTACCGGCTCGGTCAGTTCGTCCCACCAACCCGTGTCGGGACCGAGCGGGAAACCGTACGCCATGCCGACCGGCTCGCCGTCCTCGCAACGGGCCAAGGTGGCGCGGAACGTGCGGTTGCGAGCCTGGACGGGGAAGCGGCGGAAGGCGGCAGCGACGTCGTCATCGGTCTCGTTGTAAGGAGGCTCGGCGAACGCTTCGGCGTAGATCAGCCTGAACGCGTCCACAGCCTGTGCTGCGGCCGAGCCGCCCATGCGCTCCAGCGCGATGATCCCCTGCTGCGCCATGTGGTACCCCCTCGAATGGTCGCGCAATTACGCTCACACTCCCTAACAGTGGCACCCACGCGCCAGTCCCGACCCTACTCAGGCCGCAGTCGGCCGAGGTAGAGAACAAGAGGCATTCCGCGCCGGTGTCCCGTTAGGAGGCAGAGTAGGGGCATGTCTACGTACGAGACGATGTCGGTCCGCCTTGAGACCGAGCGGCTGATACTGCGGCCGTGGGCCGAGTCGAACGCCGCTGAGCTCCGCGCCCTCCACTCCGAACGCGGCAACGGGACGCCCACCGGTTGAGTACACCCGGACACTCATCGCCAAACAGGCCGTCGAGGAAGGCGCACGGCCGCTATATCCGCAGGCTGTCCAACGCACCGCTCGGTGGTGCGGCCGTCGTGATCGACTTGACCGTGCGTCGGTTCAAGTGCCTCAACTCGGCTTGCCCTGCCGTGACGTTCGCCGATCTGATCCCTGGCCTGACCAACCCGCACTCCCCGCTGTACCCCGCTGCTGCGCGGCGTCAGTCGCTTCTCACCTCTAGCTCGGGCATGGCCGCACCTGTGCCCTGACACCGAGAGCAGGCGGTGACCAGCACCCGCCGGTTCGCGACGGCCCTCACACTCCTCGGGAGTCGAGTGCCCCCCTCTTCGAGACGATCAAGCTGCTCACGTGCATGAGATGTGGTCCCGGCCGCTGCTATCCGTGCGCGGGGATGACCGCGTCGACGGACGTCGTGACGTGGAGCGCGAGGTCGACGGTCCCGGCCCTGTTCGTCAGACAATGACGGGGATGGTCTCTGCGCGGTTGGTGGACCAGTTGGTGACAATGGGCTTGTCGACGTTGGCGGTGTCGGGGAGCTTGAGTTCGGCGGGGTTGGGGTCGTTCTCGCTGATGGCGATGATGACGTTCTCGAATTCTTACCGGCATCGCTCTTGGTGGTCTTGGGGCTGATACCGGTGTACGCGACGGCGGAGCCGGTGAGCTTGATGGGGTCTTCGCCACCCTGTCCGACGGGGGAGGCGACGCCGTCGGCGCCGGAGCCGAAGGACACGCTGGGGGTGTTGACATCCAGGTAGCAGGTGATGCCGGACTTGGCCTTGGCGGTGACGAGGTAGTAGCCGCCGGCCTGGGACTCCGAGGTGACCGTGAAGTCCAGGTCGTTGGTGCCGCAGGACTGCCCGTAGCCGCTCTTCCCGCCGTCTCCGGAGCCATTCTTGCTTCGTCGCCGGAGTCGGACTTGTCGGTGGAGCCATGGGAGTCGGAGCCGCCGGTAGAGGAGCCGCTCGTGGAAGGGCTGTCGCTGGAGGAGCTGTCGCTGGAGGAGCTGTCGGCGGAGGCGACGGCAGAGGGGGCCGCGGAGCTGCCGGCTTCCGCGATGTCCTCGGTGTCTGCAGGCGGTGGTGGTGGCGGCGAGGGCCGTCACGGCCGCGGCGGCCAGGACGAGACGGGCGGAACGGGCGGCGAGACGCGAACGCATCATGTTCTCCAGCGGCTGTCGGTTGCGGTGTTTCCTGCTGACACCGACGACACTAGGGCCGGGTCGATCCTCAAATGATCCTGCGAATGTCCGGGTTCTGTCTCAGCGACTTCGGTTCCAGGAAACGGCGTTGGATTGCACCAACCCCAGCTCAAGGGGCATGTCCGGGACCAAGCGTCGAGAATCGCGCATCGCAGGATCAGATGGCTTCGCGACCACGGCACCCACGCCCACCACTCCCGGGAAACACTGGCCGGCGCCAGCAATGAAGAGACCAACCGAGCCCCGTCGACACGGCAGAAAGGTCACGGACACCCGGCGTCGGCTCCGCTGACCCGTTGACCGTCCCTTCAACGTTGTGCCGCTCGCCCCACCATGTACTTGATCGAGCGTGGAGCGCTCGGTCAATGCAGGCGCGGAGCGGCCGCCTTGGCACGCGGCCAGGCCGGGGCCGGGGCCGCGCCCAGTGCTTGTCGGAGAACTTGTCGTACGGGTTCGAGTCCGACGTGCGCATCTCCCACCGAAACGAGGCGCGGGATGGCTCCGGGCGCAGCTCCACGGGGAGCCCTCGACTCTCAGGGGAGGCCCTCGATACTCAGGGGAGCGTTCGCATGTGTCACTGGAGCACCTCGGCGCTTCGGCCGGCCGCGACCACAGTGCGGAGCAGGAAAGCGATGAGCAGCGCGACAGCGACCAGGAGCCCGCTCGCCCACAGCGGCCCGAGGTCCCCGGCCTCGGTACTGAGGGTGGTCGCGGCGACGAGGGGGCCGGCGGCGGCACCGAAGTTGAGTGCTGCGGTCGCATACGAGCCGGCCATGGTGGGGGCTTCCGCTGCCTCGTAGAGGACCCGCGTGATCAGCGTGCTGCCCAGTGCGAACGACAGCGCGCCTTGTACGAACACGAGGGTGCACAGGGCGACTGGCTTATCGGCCAGTACCGCCAGGGCCGGCCAGCCGACGAGCAGCAGCGGGCCACCGACTGCGACGACCAGACCTGGAAGCCGGTCGGACAGCCGGCCCGCGATGGTGACGCCTACGAAGGAACCGGCACCGAAGAGCACCAGAACGACAGAGATCCACAGTTCGCTCAGCCCGGCGGTGTCGGTCACGACGGGGGCGAGGAAGGTGAAGCTTCCGAATGTTGCCGCGTTCACGAGCGCGCCGAGCAGCATCACCACGATCAACCGCGGCCTTGCGAGCGGGGCGAGCTCCGCTCGCAAGGCCGGCCGCGCCGTTCGCCTCTTCCTTCTCCCGTCCCGCTGGGATGCTCTTCAGAATGCCGAGGGCTGCAGGCAGGCAGAGAGCGGCGACAGCCCAGAATGTGGCCCGCCAGCCGAGCACCGTGCCGAGTGCCGAACCGCCAGGGACACCGGCGACCGTCGCCACCGTCGTGCCCGACAGCAGGACGGCCAGCGCACGTCCCTTCTTGTCGGCCGGGACCAGCGTGGCGGCAGCGGTCAGAGCGACGGCAATGAACCCTGCGTTCGCGAGCGCGGCAACGACCCGGGTAGCGACCAGGACCGGAAAGCTCGTGGTGATGGCGCCCCCAGCGTGAGCTGCCGCGAAAGTAAGGACGAATCCGAGAAGGCTGGAGCGCCTGGGCCAGTTGCGCGCAAGTGCGGCCACGAGAGGGGCGCCGACCATCATGCCGATCGCGAAGGCTGAGGTGAGCACGCTTGCTGTCCCGACTGTGACGTCGAGATCTGAGCCGATGCCTGGCAAGAGCCCGGCGAGCATGAACTCCGAGGTGCCCATGGCGAAGACCGCCATGGCGAGCAGGTACAGCGGGAAAGGCATCGAAGGCTCCGAGGTGGGGAGAGAAGCGAGAAGGTCATCTCGTCACCGCGGCCAGCCCCACGGGCACACTCGTCCCACCGCAGAACGCGGCGCGACGACAGGGCTACGAGTTCAGGGCTTCAGGGGGCTGACGGCGTGACCGAAAGCCCCCACCTTGTCTGACTCAGGACTCGACATGGCTCGCACGCTACCCGACCGATGTCCGTCGAAGCACCCGGGTTTCACCGGCATCGGCCTGTGTCACCAACGTCATGTCCCGCAACAGCCAGGGCGCTTCTTGTAGACCATTCGAGGGAGCGGTGGGCCTTCTGGTGGCCTTCCACTTCAAAATGATCAAGGCAACGGTGATTTCGTTCCACCAGTTCCGTCAAGCCGAGTCAGCCGGTGGCACGAGAGACCACAGTGTGTTCGCGCGTCATCACACCCCTGAGTCCCGGGCGAGGCGTCGATGTACGACTGGGCCGGCGGTGCGGGGTCCGACGACGAGTGCGTCGGCGTCTGCGTCTGCGTCTGCGTCTGCGTCTGCGTCTGCGCGCAGGAAACGGCGAACACCGGCTTCACGGCGGGTCACAGGTCGCAGTGGATGTACGCCTGCGGGCATTCCGCCGCGCACGCCGGCACCGGATGTGGGGCCGGCGGCGGGCGGCTGTGTGCCGCTTGCTGCGTCTACGGCCAGCCAGTAGGCGCGCTCGGCTCAGGCCGACTCGCGTATCACCAGGCGTGGCACGATCACCCGCTCGGCGAGACGGGCCGCGGCCCTGCACGAGGGCCGCGACCTGCTCGACGGCGGCTCGGCCCACCTGGCGCTTGTCGACGTGCAGCGTGGTGAGCGGCGGGTCCATCAGTTCGCCGAGCATCAGGCCGTCGCACCCGATGAAGGCACAGTCGTCCGGGACGTCCAGGCCCCGGCGAAGCGCGCGGCGCATGGCGCCGACCGCGATCAGGTCGTTGTAGGCGAGGACCGCGGTGGTGGCAGGGTGTTCGGCGAGTACGCGGTCCATGCCGTCGGCGCCGCCCTGTACCGAGTTGGCCACGGGCACGACCGGAGCCCCGTCGGCGTCGAGGCCGTGCTCGGCGGCCAGGGCGAGGAACAGGGCGCGCCGGGAGTGAGGGTCCGCCCCGTCTCCGCGGGCCCTGTCATCGAGCATGACCACGCGCCGGTGTCCGGCCGCCATGAGGTGTCCGAGGGCCTGCCGCATCCCGGACTCGAAGTCGATACGGACGCCGCCGGCGGCAGGGGGCCGGGTGTCGTGGTCCAGGAGCACCAGCGGAATACCGGTGCCCCTCACCCGTTCGATGGCGCTCTCGGCGAAGAAGTAGCCGACGCACGCGTCGACATGGTCGGCGACTGTGGCCGCCACCCTCTGCTCGCGTTCTAGGGCCGACCCGGTGCTGTACACGGCGACCTGCCAGCCGCGTTCGTCTGCCGCCTCCATCACGCCGGCGACGACTTCGGGGAAGAACGGGTTGAGCACGTCGGCGACGACCAGGCCGAGCGTGGTCGTCGCGGGGCCGGCCATGCCGCGCGCATGCCGGTTGGGCCGGTAGCCGAGTGTGTGGGCGACCTCCAGGATCCGTGCCCGGGTGTCCGGGTCGATCTCCGGCTTGTCATTGATAGCGCGGGAGACGGTCTGCCGGGAGACACCCGCGGAGCGGGCGACGTCGTCGATGGTGACGCCGTGGCGCCCGCGCCGGGACGTGCGGGGGGTGGGCATCTCGGGGAAGGTTCCTCTCTCTGCCGGCCCAAGTGTCGTCCGTCGTCGCTGCCGGACGGTTCACGTGAGCGCTCACGGACATGATGAGCAGCTCGTTGCCTGCTGTCAACGGCTCGTCGTCACAGGGTAGTTGAGGTGATCAAGGATGAATTCAGGAATCCATCGCACCGGTCTTGACGGGGACATGTCGCGGCTTCAAGGTACTCCGTGAACGCTCACGGGAACGCTCACGAATCGGCCACCCGTCTCTGCAGTCGCCTCCCCGGAGGACATACGTGACGTCGATCGCGGTCACCACGGCAGAACGCCCGCCCGCGCCCACCAGCGCGCTGATCGACCGGGTCCGCGTCGCCGTGCTCGTCGACGGAACCCCGATAGAGCCCATAGTGCGCGAACTCTCCGACGGTGTACGGGCATTGGACGTGTCAGCCCCAGAGGGCGCCGCCGTGGAGATCCGTCTGGCGACGCCCCTGCGGGACGCCGTAGGCTACTGGCACCCGGACGCCGGCTGGCAGCGGTCCCTGCCGCCGGACTGGGCCGGGCGACAGAACGCCGACTTGGTGCACGGCAGCGCGATCGGCTGCCTGTACGAGACATCGGGGCAGACGCTGCTCGCCTTCGCCGCCCAGGACTCGACGACCGAGACGCACCTGGTCTTCGGCGTCTCGGAGCAGCGCAAGCTGTTCGCGGTGCATCTTGAACTCACCTCCGCACGAGGGCCGTTCACCCTCCTCTTCGCGGGCCGCAGCCCCTCCCCCGCGGCGGCACTGCGCCTGCTGCGCCGGCGGCTCGTCGGCTCCGCGAAGCTGGCGCCGCTGGCTCTGCCGGAGGCGGGCCGCGCCCCCGCCTACTCCACCTGGTACGCCTTCGGGCAGGAGGTCACGGCCGACGGCGTGGCACAGGAGGCCGAGCGCGCCGCCGCGCTCGGCTGCGGACTACTGATCCTCGACGACGGCTGGCAGCGCGGCGGCCGGGAGCGCGGCTACGCCTGGGCGGGCGACTGGCAGGTCGACACGGCCAAGTTCCCCGATCTCGCCGAGCATGTGCGCGACGTGCAGGGCCTGGGAATGGCGTACATGGTGTGGATCGCCCCGCTGCTCCTGGGGCCGGACTCCCCCGAGTGGCAGCGGCTCGCACCGTACGCCCGCATCCCCAGCCCGACCGCGCCGGGCGCACATGTCCTCGACCCCAGGGAGCCCCGGGTGCGCGCGCACGTCCTGGAGGTGTGCACCCGGCTCGTCGCCGACCATGGGCTCGACGGACTGAAGCTGGACTTCCTCGACGACGCCACCCTGTACGCGGACGACGGCGGTGACCCCGTCGGACCCGCGATGGCCCTGCTGCTCGGGGACCTGCGCGCCACCCTGGGCTCGCTGTGCCCGCGCGGCCCTCTGGTCGAACTGCGCCAGCCCTATCTCGGCCCCGGCATGAGCGCGTACGGGAATCTGCTGCGCGCCACCGACTGCCCGGCCGACGCCACCGCGAACCGGATCCGCACGATCGACGCGGCGCTGTGCGCGACTGGCGGCGCCGTCCATTCGGACATGCTGATGTGGGACCCGGACGCAACGGCCGAGACAGCGGCCCGGCAGATCCAGTCCGTGTTGCACGCAGTGCCACAATTGTCTTGCTCTCTGGGTGAGTTGAGCCCGGAGCATCGTGAGGTCGTGACGTTCTGGCTGCGCCAGTGGCGGCGACTGCGCCCCGTCCTGCTCGACGGCGAGATGGAGCCGGGCCGCCCGGACGAGCTGTACCCCCTCGTGCGGGCCCACGCCGGCGACGCCCAGGTGGTCGTCGCGCACGCCGAACGCCCCGTCCCCCTTGACCTGATGCTCCACCCCCGGGCCGATCTGGTGAACGCCACCGCCGCGGACGGCCTGGTCTGCGTCGTTCCGCACGGCCCGGTGCGGGCCACGCTCACCACGTACGACGCACGCGGCCGGGTCACCCGCTCGGGCCCCCACACCCTCGGCCCCGGCACGATCCGCCTCGACGTACCGCCCTGCGGCCTGCTGACCGTCCGGCCACCCGCCTGATCCCGAGGAGGTCCACCAACTCGCCTGCACAGCACGTCCCTTGTCCCGGCCAACGTCACGGTGCTGCACCCGAAGCCCGAAGGAGGAACAACCCCTCATGTCCAGCGAACCAGCGCGCCGGCCACGGCGCCTGTGGGCCCTGTGGGCGGCCCTGCTCGCCCTGTTCAGCCCCCTCCTGCTCACCCCCGCATCCGCCCCCGCGGCCACGGCCACCGACACGACCGCCACCGCGCAGGCGGACCCCGTGCCGGGCATGTTCAACCCGCGCCAGGACTGGCTGCGCGACTCCACCGCCGGGCCTGTTCCTGCACTGGGGCATGCGCACGTCGCCCGAGCACACCAGCTGCAGCCCGTGGGAGAACGACGTCACCGACGGCGGCTGGAACCCGGACTACTGGGTCGAGCGAGGCGCAGAAGCTCCACGCTGCAGTACCTCGTCCTCGCCACGTTCCACAGCCGCCTCGGCTACGCCCGGCCCTGGCCGTCGGCGATCCCCGGGCAGCTGCTCGACCAAGCGCGACTTCCTCGGCGAGCTGATCGCGGCGGCGAAGGCCAAGGGCCTGCAAGGTCATCCTCTACATGACCGACGACCCGCAGTGGCACGACGAGGGCGGCCACGAGTGGCTCGACTCCGCCGCCTACTCCGCGTACAAGGGCAAGACGTCGACCTGACCACCCGCCGACGGCTTCGGCGAGTTCAGCTACGACAACTTCTTCGAGGTCATGAACAGCTACCCGGACCTCGGCGGGTTCTGGATCGACAACGACAACCAGTACTGGGATCGACCACAACCTCTACCAGCAGATCTACCAGCAGCGCCCGAACTGCACGATCAGCAACAACAACGAAGACACGCCGATCATGGACATGATCAGCAACGAGCAGAAGACCGGCATGACCCCGTCGTACGACTATCCGCAGGCGGTCTACACGGCCGAGCCGCGGCTGACCGAGGCCGACTACAAGCTGCCCTCGACCGGCGCCTGGTGGTACGACGGCTCAGAACTCGCCGGTGGACACGGCGCTCAACATCGGCCGCTACGTCACCAACGCCGGCTCGTCGATCAAGTCGCTGATGGCCGAGACCGCGCAGGTCAACGGCAAGTTCCCGCTCCAACCAGGCGGCGTTCAACAACTTCACTCAACCGTACCTCGACCCGATCTGGGAGTCGCTGCACGGCACCGAGGGCGGCGGCTACATGTACGGCGGCCTGAAGCCGGGCGCCTGGAACGACGGCGCGTACGGCGTCACCACGATCAGCAAGACCGACCCGACGCGCAGTACATCCACGTCATCGACCCGGCCGTCCGGAGACCGCACGCTCCGCATCCGCGACAACGGCTACCGATGTCGACGCGTGATCAACGATCTGCGCACCGGGCAGCGGTCGCCTTCAGCCAGAACGGCGGCACCCTGACACTCACCGGGCATCACCGCTGGGACCCCTACGACACGGTCTTCAAGGTGGAGACGGAGCGGCACCGTCAGGGCCTGTACCCCTCCAACATCAGTGCGGGCCACCGCCACCTCGTCGAAGGACGGCCACCCGGCGGCCAACCTCACCGACGGCGACCTCACCCGGTACTGGGACTCGAACGCGCAGGTGCCCGTCTCGGTCACGCTTGATCTCGGGGGCGTGAAGAAGGCCCGGTACCTGGCGGTGAACCAGACCGAGTGGTCGCCGACGTACAACCGTGAGTCGTTCGGCAGGAAGGAGGACTCGGCCCGGATCAAGGACTACAAGGTCTTCGTCAGTGACGACGGCGAGCACTGGGGCGATCCGGTGAAGACCGGTGTCATGGAGAGCGCCCGCAGCACCCGCTACGTCGACCTGGACACCACGGCCCGCTACGTCAGGCTGGAGGTGGACAGCACCTGGTCGGCGGCGACCGTCGTCCCCTTCTACCACCAGCTGAGGATCGACGAGATCGCGGTCGGCCACTCGTATCCCGTGAGCCACGGCCGCGGGTGACCAACGCGCTTGCCCTGAGGGCCTAGGGGGCCTTCGGGGCAAGCGTCCCGGTCGTCACCCGGCGGTCAGTGTCCGGTCGCCGAGCTCGCGGCGGCCGCGAGCGCGCCGGCGATCGCGTCGTACGCGGGCTTGCGCTGTAGGTTCTCGTCCCAGGGCAGCGCCGCTCCCTGGCCGGGGAAGACCGACGGGATCCACGAGTGCCGGTCGGAGTAGCCCCACAGCGTGATGCCGACACAGCGCCGCACGGCCAGGCAGGCGTCGGTGACCTGGGCGTACCAGTCGGCTTGTTGGGCCAGCTTGGCCGTGTCGGCGGGCAGGATCATGCGGATGTCGAGCTCTGTGATCGCGACGTCGAGGCCCAGGTCGGCGAAACGCTGGATGTTCCCCCGCATGTCGCTCGGGAAGCCGTACTGCAGGGCGAGGTGGGCCTGCATGCCGAAGCCGTCGATCGGGACGCGATCCGCCTTGAGCTGCTTGATCAGCGCGTAGTAGGCGTCAGACTTCGCGCCGAGCCCCTCGACGTTGTAGTCGTTGAGGTACAGCTTGACCTTGGGGTCGGCGGCGTGCGCCCAGCGCAGGGCGTCGGCGATGTAGCCGGGGCCGAGCGTCTTGTAGAAGATGTTCTCCCGGTACGTGCCGTCCTCGTTCATGATCTCGTTGGCGACGTCCCAGGCGAAGACCTTGCCCTTGTAGTGCTTCACCTCGGTCGTGATGTGGTTCTTGAGGATCGAGCGCAGTTCGTCGGCGGTCCAGGTGCCGTCCGTCAGCCAGCTCGGCAGCTGGCTGTGCCACAGCAGGGTGTGGCCGCGCACCTTCAGATGGTGGGCCTTTGCGTACGCCACGATCTCGTCGCCGGCGGTGAAGTCGAAGACGCCGCGCCGGGGTTCGGTGGCGTACCACTTCATGCCGTTGCCGGGGGTGGTGGCGCCGAACTCGCTGCCCAGCAGGTCGGCGTACGCGGTGTCGTCGAGCTCGGGGTTGTCGACGGCCGAGCCGAAGTAGCGGCCGGTCCGCTGGGCCAGGTCGTCGAGCGTGGCGGCGCGGTGCCGGGCGTCGTCCGCGTGGGCGGCCGGGACCGCGGCGAGACCGAGCAGCAGGGCCGTGGACGCGGCGAAGACAGCGGCTCTGGCTCCGGTACGGCGTGCGGGTGTGTGCATGGGGCGGCTCCTCAGCTGAAGGGCGGGGGTGGGTGGTTGACCTTGCTTCGCGCGGCACCGCGCGCGTCACTTCACGCGCGGCTCGCACCGCATCCACCGCTCGTTCCCGACCTCCCGCACCGGCCCCGTGAGGGTGAGCGGAGCGGCACGGTGTGGCGGGCGTGGGCGCTGGACGCGGCGACGCGCAGTTCGAGGGCTCCGGGTTCGACGACTCGGCGGCCGTCGGCGCCGGTGTACGCGGCGAGGTCGACCGGGAACGTCGCGTGGACCTCCGCCGACGCCCGCGCGTCGAGCGGGACCCGGGCGTAGCCGACGAGCCGGATCTCCGGCCGCGCGACCGTGCCGACCGGGTCGTGGAGGTAGAGATGGACGACCTCGGTGCCGGGGCGGTGCCGGTGTTGCGGACGGTGATACGCAGGGTGGTCTCGCCGTCGGTGGGCAGTTCGGGGGCGTCGCACTGCGGTCGGCGTGCCAGGCGAACGTGGTGTACGACAGGCCGTGCCCGAACGGGTAGAGAGCGGTGTGGGTCCACGTTGCTGGGGTCGCTGTGGCGGCCCAGCGGCGGCGCGAGATAGGGGGCGGGCCGGCCGCCCGGGGGTGCGCGGGACGCCGAGCGTCAGCCGGGCCGACGGCTCGACGCGCCCGGACAGGACGCCCGCGACGGCGCCGCCGCCCTCGTGTCCGGGGAAGAAGGCCTGCACGACGGCGGCGGCCCGGTCCGCCCAGCGGCCCAGCGCGTACGTCCGCCCGCTGGACATGGGCGGGCAGGGTGGCGTCCTGCCAGGGGTGAGCCATGTATCTCCTCAAGTGCGGTACGAGCAGATGGAGTTCGGGCGACGGCGCTGCCGCACCTGTGCCGGGCCCGGTGGTGTGCCGGTAGCCGGTCAGCCCTTGGTCGCGCCCTTGGCGATGCAGCCGGTCAGCCTCCGTTCGGCCACCGCGCAGAGGCGAGCGCAGGCGCCATGGCGAGATCCCAGTACGCACCGACGCGCCACCAGGCCGGAGACGTAGCCGGCCCTGGAACTGCTCCACCCTGGCGGGGAATCGTCCACCAGGTGAGTTCGCCGAACACGCGCTTCGGCAGTAGGAAATTGCGCCGGCTGCCGACGACCGCGCGCACGGAGACCGTGCCGAGCGCGGACCGCGCCATCGGCGGCGGGATCCGCCAGAAGGAGCCGGACGGCAGGCAGCCGTGGCCACCCTCCTCCCGTTCGTCGGGGATCACGGATGAAGCCGCACAGGATGACGGTGGTCACCGGCAGTTGGGCGTGGAGTGCGCGGCGCCGACGCAGCGACTGCCGACGGGTTCGGCGATCCGGATGCGCCACCACTCGACGACGGTCCGGCCCGAGCCGTCCTTGCAGCCGGATGCCGAGTCGCCGCGGGACGTCAGCACGGTGCCGAGGCCGGCCACGCTGACGGCGTCCCAAGCTCGGCGGTGGGGCAGGGATACGGAGGCTGGCATGACACACCTTCCGGAAGGGAACCGAAACTATCGGTGAATGGCCTCGGAAGTTACGGACACACGACGGGGGTGTCAACGGCCTTGACGAAAAAGACCATTGACACCCCCGATGGGTGCCGAGCGCGTCAGACCTGCCGGGGCTCCCCCGTACTGGCCCTGACCACCAGTTCCGTCGCGAGCTCCACCCGCGACGAGGCCGGTGCGACGGACCGGGCCAGGTCGAGGACGAAGCGGGCCGCCAGCTTGCCCATCTCCGCCAACGGTTGACGGACCGTCGTGAGCGGCGGAGCCGACCAGCGCACCTCCGGGAGGTCGTCGAAGCCGAGGACACTCATGTCCTCCGGCACCCGCAGCCCGCGCCGGCGCAGTGCCTCGATCGCCCCGAGCGCCATCTGGTCACTGGAGGCGAAGATGGCGGTGGGCGGCTGGGCCAGGTCCAACAGCTGGTTGCAGCCGGTGAATCCGGACTCGTGGTAGAAGTCGCCGGGCACGATCAGCGCGTCATCCACCGGCACACCGGCCACGTCCAGCGCGGCCCGGTACCCGTCGAGCCGGGCACGCGAGCACAGCAGCCGGGGCGGGCCCTCGATGAACCCGATCCGGCGGTGACCGAGCCCCAGCAGGTGCTCCGTCGCAGCCATCCCGCCCGCCCAGTTCGTGGCACCGACGGTCGGCGCCTCGGTGGCCGGCGAACCGGCCGGGTCGACGACCACCAACGGCACGCCCAGGCGCCGCAGTTCGTCGTGTAGCCCCGGTTCGAGAACCGAGGTCACGAGGATCACCCCGTCCGACGCGCGGGCCCGCAAATTCGTCATCCACTGGCGGGCCGCACCCGCCCGGTCGTGAATCGCGGAGACCACCGTGCCCACCCCCGCCTCGTGCGCGACCTCCTCGACGCCCCGGATGATCTCCACCGCCCAAGGGCTGTCCAGGTCGTTGAAGACCAGATCAAGCAGGGCCGCCCGGTCGCCGGGCGCGGGCGGGCGCCGCTGATACCCATGCCGCTGCAGCAGATCCTCGACCCGCGCCCGGGTGGCGGGCGATACGTCGGAGCGCCCGTTGACGACCCTCGAGACGGTCGGGACCGACACCCCCGCCTCCCGAGCGATCTCGGTGATCGTCACCTTGGCCGGCCCGTCCGGGCTCTGCGTGGCTGCCTTGCCTCTGCCGCCAACCCGGGCCACGTTCCCCACCTCCATCGACCTCTGCATCCTGAAAGATCTCCGGATGTCTTCCGGAAACCGTAGGACATGCCGTCGACCATGCGCCGGTCAAGCCGGGTTTTTGTCCGACCCCCCGAACGCCTGGCCCTGAATCTACGCGCCCCCTTCTCCCAGCACCCGGCGCAGCCAGGTCATTTGGCGACGTACGTGCACGGCGTCGCCGTGCTCGTGGCCGTTGAACGGGTAGGCATGGATCTCCCGGACGGCGTCCGCGCCCGTGAGTTCGCCGTAGCGGTGGTACGCCGCGTATGCACCGCTGGGCGGGCAGACCTGGTCGCGCAGGCCGACTCCGAAGTGGGCCGGGGCCTGGGCGCGGCGGGCGAACGAGATGCCCTCGACGTAGCCGAGCGTGCGATACGCGGCGTCCTCCGCGCCCCGGTGCACGGCGAGGTAGGCGGCGATCTCACCGTAGGGCCCTGCGTCGGTCAGGTCGAGGCCGCGCCGGATACCGCACAGCAGCGGCGCCGTGACCAGGACCGCGGCGAGATCGGGAACAAGTCCGGCGACGGCGAGGGCTACTCCCCCGCCCTGGCTGTTGCCCACCGCGGCGATCCGGTCCCGGTCGACGCCTGGCAGGTCTCGCAGCGCGGCGACGGCACACACCGCGTCGGTGATCAGGCGGCGGTAATGGTAGTCGTGCGGGTCGAGCAGTCCACGCACCGCGGGTCCCGGGCCGCCGGCCGCGGCCGCGTGCCGGTCGGGGGTCTCGCCGCCGTTGCCGTACTGGTCGCCCTGGCCACGGTTGTCCATGAGCAGATGGGCGTATCCGGCGTTCGCCCAGGTGAGGCGCTCGTGCGGGAGGCCGCGGCCACGGCCGTAACCCGCGAACTCGACGACTGCGGGCATGAGTTCGCCGCCGTTCGCGGGCCGGGTGTACCAGGCGCGGACGGGGTCGCCGGCGAAGCCGCGGAAGGTGACGTCCCAGCTCTCGACGAGCCGCAGGCCGCTGTCGACGGGGCGGACGCGGATCAGTGGTTCGGGGTGGGTGGCGGACTTCAGTGTGGCCTGCCAGAACGCGTCGAAGTCGGCGGGTTCGTCGGGCTCGGGTCGGTGGCGCTGGAGTTCGTCCAGGGGCAGGTCGAAGGCGGGCACAGGCACCTCACAGCCGGTCTCGGAGCCAACTCCCTTTGACGCAGCACCCATTGACAGGGGTCGGGAGCGGCTTTAGGTTGCGGCGACGTTACCGGAAGATTCCTGAAAGTTCTCGGTACCTCTTTCCTCGCCCTTGTGATGACTTCTGCCTGCCCGTGTGACGAAAGGCCCTGCATGAGCTCCTCCACCATGACGGGCAGCCAGCCCCGCACCGGCGCCCCGCCCGACCCGCCGCCCGGCAAGAAGCTTCCGTCCGGCCGTCGTTCCTGGCGCCGGTCACTGCGCCGCGACTGGCAGCTGTACTCCCTTGCGGTGCTGCCGATCCTGTTCTTCCTGGTCTTCCGCTATCTGCCGATGATCGGCAACGTGATTGCGTTCCGCCGCTTCGAGCCGGGCGGTTCGATCCTCGGCGAGGAGTGGGTGGGCCTGCGCTATGTGCAGATGTTCCTCAGCGACCCGTCGTTCTGGCAGGTCTTCCGGAACACGCTCTGGATGGGCCTGCTGACGCTGCTCTTCTGCTTCCCGGTGCCGATCGCGCTGGCCCTGCTGCTCAACGAGGTCCGGCGCACCGCACTGAAACGGTTCGTGCAGTCGATCTCGTACCTGCCACACTTCCTGTCCATCGTGATCGTCGCGGGCATCACGGTGCAGATGCTGGCGTCGGACGGCCCGATCAACCACATGCTCACGACGTTCGGCCACGATCCGGTCCGGTTCATCCAGGAGCCCGGCTGGTTCCGGACGATCTACGTCGGTTCCGAGGTCTGGCAGACGGCCGGCTGGGGCACGATCCTCTATCTCGCCGCGTTGAGCACCATCGACGAGGACCTGTACGAGGCGGCCCGGATCGACGGCGCGAACCGCTGGCAGCAGACCTGGCACGTGACGCTCCCCGGCATCCGCCCCACCATGGTCACGCTGCTGATCCTCAACATCGGCACGTTCATGGTGGTCGGCTTCGAGAAGATCCTGCTGCTCTACAACCCGCTGACGTACCCGACGGCCGACGTCATCTCCACCTATCTGTACCGCACCGGTGTCGAGTCGAACTCCTTCAGCTATGCCGCCGCCATCGGCCTGTTCGAGGCGGTCATCGGCCTCCTGCTGATCACGTCCGCGAACCGACTGTCGCGCAAGACCGTGGGGACGAGCCTGTGGTAAGCATCGAGACCGGGCCCCGCGCCGCGACGACCGTGACCAGCCCGACCCGCGGCTACCGTGTCTTCCAAGGCGTCAACGCCGTGATCCTGACGCTGGTCGTGGTGGTCACGCTCTACCCGATCATCAACATCGTCGCCCGCTCGTTCAGCGGGGAGCGCCAGATCCGGGCGGGCGAGGTGACGCTGTGGCCCAAGGGCTTCAACCTCACCACGTACAAGATCGTCTTCCAGGACGGGACGTTCTGGCGCAGCTACGGGAACACCGTCCTCTATACGGTGCTCTCCACCGCTGTCGCCATGGCCCTCACCACGATCTACGCGTACGTCCTGTCGAAGAAGGACCTGCGCGGGCGTACGTTCCTCGTCGGCATCGCCGTCTTCACGATGTTCTTCTCCGGCGGTCTGATCCCCAACTACGTGCTGATCACCAGCCTCGGCCTGAAGAACTCGATCTGGGCGATCGCCCTGCCGAACGCCATCAGCGTCTTCAACCTCCTGGTGATGAAGGCGTTCTTCGAGAACATGCCGGCGGAGCTCGAGGAGGCCGCGCAGATCGACGGCCTGAGCACGTACGGGACGCTGCTGCGGATCGTGCTGCCGTTGTCGAAGGCCGTCATCGCGACCATGGTGCTCTTCTACTCGGTGTCGTTCTGGAACTCATGGTTCTCGGCGTTCCTGTACATGGACAGGGCCGATCTGATGCCGGTCACCGTCTATCTGCGCAACCTCATCGCGGGCGCCACCGAGGGCGGCAACGCGGGGGCCGCGGCCGACCAGCTCACCCAGGCCGCCGCGAACATCCAGTCCGTGACCATCGTGCTCACGGCACTGCCGATCCTCGTCGTCTACCCCTTCGTTCAGCGGTACTTCGTCTCGGGCGTGATGCTCGGCGCGGTCAAGGGCTGAGCGCGACCGCTTCACGCACGAACGCAATCACACCTCAACAGACTTGTAAAACAAGGGAGTTCACGTGACAAACACGGGCCAGCTGTCGAGAAGGTCGCTGCTCGCCGCGGCGGGGTTCGCCGGACTCGCCGTACTCACCGGCTGCGGCAGCGGTGACGACGGCGGCGACAGCAAGGACCTGTCGAAGAAGCGGAACGGCGCCATGAAGAAGTACGACGCCGGCGAGCAGTTCAAGGCGACCAAGGCACTGTCCTTCGCTGTCCTGCACAACGACAACCCCACATACCCGCTGAAGAAGAACTGGCTGTTCTGGAAGGAGGTCACCAAGCGCACGGGCATCACACTGCAGCCCGTCGACGTCCCGCTGAGCGACTACGAGAAGAAGCGCAGCCTGCTGATCGGCTCGGGTGACGCCCCCTTCCTGATCCCCAAGACGTACCACCCCTCCGAGGTCGCGTTCGTGTCGTCGGGCGCGATCCTGCCGGTGAGCGAGTACGTGCACCTGATGCCCAACTTCCAGGACAAGGTGAAGCGGTGGAACCTGGAGCCCGAGCTGGACTCCATCCGCCAGTCCGACGGCAAGTACTACCTGCTGCCCGGGCTCCACGAGAAGCCCAAGTCCGGATACTCGCTGTCCTTCCGCACCGACGTCCTCGAAAAGATCGGCGTGAGCCTGCCGTCGACGTGGGACGAGGTGTACGACGTCCTCAAGGCGATCAAGGCGGAGTACCCCGACAGCTACCCGCTCTCCGACCGCTGGAGCACCAACACGGTCTTCCCGGCGGCCGCCCTCCTCAGCTATCTCGGGCAGGCGTACGGCGTCCGGGCCGGCTGGACGTACGACAACATCACCTTCGACACGAAGGCGCAGAAGTTCGTCTTCACCGGGGCGAGGGACGAGTTCCGCCAGGTCATCGAGTATCTGCGCAAGCTGGTCGCCGACAAGCTGATGGACCCTGAGAGCTTCACCCAGACCGATGACGACGCGGTGAAGAAGCTGCTGGCCGAGAAGTCCTTCGCGATCAGCGCCAACCCGCAGGAGCTGGTGCAGAAGTACCGCTACAACCTGGAGCGGCAGGTCAAGGGCGCGAAGATCGAGATGATTCCGGTGCCGATCGGCCCGGCCGGTGAGGTCGTGATCGACGGCATCCGCCTGGAGAACGGTCTCATGATCTCCAGCAAGGCGCTCAAGAGCGACAACTTCGTCGCGCTGATGCAGTTCACGGACTGGCTCTTCTACTCGGACGAGGGCCAGGCGTTCTGCAAGTGGGGTGTCGAGGGCGTCACGTACACGAAGTCCGGCGGCCAGTACAAGCTGAAGCCCGGCATCAGCCTCATGGGTTCCGACCCCAAGGCCCCCAAGGATCTGCAGAAGGACTACGGCTTCTTCAACGGCGTCTTCACCTACGGCGGCAGCTGGGAGCTGGTGTCCTCGTCCTTCAGCCCGGACGAGAAGAAGTTCCAGGACGTCATGGCCCTGCGAAAGCAGATGCCGATCGCCCCGGCACACCCACTGCGGTCCGCGGAGCAGGAGCAGGCCTCGCTCTGGGAGACGCCGCTCACGGACCACGTGAACCAGAACACCCTCAAGTTCGCTCTCGGCAAGCGGCCGCTGTCCGAATGGGACGACTACGTCGCCGAGCTCAAGGCCAAGAACATGCAACAACTCGTGGATCTGCACAACAAGGCCTACGAGCGGTACAAGAAGGACGAACGGATGATCCGCGTCCCGGCCGAGCAGCAGGGCGTGCTCTCCGAGGCGTGGCGGGCGTGCGTCGGCACGGGCCGCCTCGAGCTCGCCCTGCGGCGCGACTACCAGGACTCCCTGGCTCTGCTCCAGAAGGAGATCGGCTTCCGGCACATCCGCGGCCACGGCCTGTTCAGCGACGGGATGGGCGTGTACCGGCCGTACGAGTGGCAGGGCGCCCGGCGGCGTGCATCATTCGTTCACCTACGTCGATCAGGTCGTCGACGCCTGCCTGGAGCTCGGTATCCGCCCCTTCCTCGAACTCGGTTTCATGCCGGGCGAGTTGGCGTCGGGCGGGCAGACCGTCTTCTGGTGGCAGGGAAATGTGACACCGCCCTCCTCACACCGGGAATGGGCGGACCTGGTGCGCGCGACACTGACCCACCTCGTGGACCGTTACGGCCTGGAGGAGGTGCGCGACTGGCCCGTCGAGGTGTGGAACGAGCCGGATCTGCCGGACTTCTGGGAGGGCGCCGACCAGGCGGCGTACCACCGTCTCTACGAGGTGACGGCGCATGCGGTGAAGGACGTCGACGCCTCGCTCCAGGTCGGCGGGCCCGCCGTGTCGCCCGGCGCGGACGAGGGCTGGCTCGGGCGGTTCGCGGAGTTCGTGGAGCGGCGGGATCTGCCGGTCGACTTCGTGTCACCGCCACGCGTACACCTCGGGGCCCGCGCAGCCGGTGCCGTTCGGGACGTACCAGACGCTGGCCCCGGCCGAGCGGCTGCTGGAGCAGTTCGGGGCCCCGCGGCGCGAGCTGAAGGGCACATCACTGGCCGAACTCCCGGTCCACATCACGGAGTTCAACTCCTCCTACCGACCCGACAACCCCGTCCACGACACGGCCTTTCACGCCGCGTACCTGGCCCCGGTCCTGGCGGCCGGCGGGGATCTGGTGGACTCCTTCTCGTACTGGACGTTCAGCGACATGTTCGAGGAGGTGGGAGTTCCGACGGCGCTGTTCCACGGCGGTTTCGGGCTCCTGACGCACCGCCAGGTCAGGAAGCCCACGTACCACCTGTACGCGTTCATGGCCCGCATGGGCCGTGAAGTGCTGGCCCGTGGTGACGACCATCTCGTCACCCGCCACCCTGACGGGCGGATCACGGTCCTGGCGTGGGCGCCGCCCGGGACAGACCTGCACACGCTGCGGCTGTCCGTCCCGGTCGGCGACACCGAGCGCGGCACGGTCTTCCTCCGTCGCTCCAGCGTCGACGAGGAGCGCGGCAACGCGTACACCGCGTGGCGCCGGATGGGCAGCCCGCGCTCACCACGCCCGCACCAGCTCGACATGCTGCACGACGCTGCGGAACCGGGCAGGTCCCATCTCCGGCTGCCCATCGAGGAGTTCAGGGTGGACGTCGACCTCACGCTCCAGCGGCACGAGGTGACTCTGGTCGAGCTCAGCCCGGTGATCGAGGAGTCTCCCGACTGGTGGGACGAGAGCCGGATTCTCGGGGGCGGGGGTTCCGGATGAGCGCCGCACAGGCCGGCTCCCCCGCAGCGGACGTGCCGCGCGCCTCCCGCGTCTTCGGTGACGGACCGCTGTCGCGGGCCTGCGCCCTCATCCACACGCTTCTGACCGTCGAGGGCCTGCTGCTGCTCACGCTGGCGCCCAGCCTGCTCGGGCTCCTGTTCCTCGGTGCGGACCCGGCGAACCTGCCGCTGGCGGCGCTGTGCCTCGCGCCGCTCGGCCCGGCCCTGTCCGCCGCCCTGTACGCCCTGCACCACCGCAGCCGCGACCTGACGGAACTGCGTCCGGCCCGCGCCTATCTGCGAGGGCTGCGCCTCAACTCGGCCGCCGCGTTACGGATGTGGGTTCCGCTGCTCGCCTGGCTGACCGTCATCGCGTACGGCCTCACCCACTTCGCCTCGACCGGACTGCCCGGCTGGTGGGCGGTACTGCTCGGGGTCATCGGCGTGGGCGCGCTCCTCTGGGGCGCTCACGCGCTGGTGCTCACGTCCCTGTTCACGTTCCGGGCCGTCGACACGGCGCGGCTCGCCGGGTACTTCCTGCTGCGGCACGGCCGGGCGACACTCGGCGCCGCCAGTCTGCTCGTCGTCGCGACCGCGGCCACCTTGTGGTGGACCGAGGCGCTGCCCCTGCTCCTCGCTCCGGCACTGCTCCTGTCGCTGCTGCACACCAGCCGCCCGATCATCGCCGAGACCCAGGAGGACTTCACCGCATGAACGGCGTGCCCGCCACCACCGCCATCCCCTACGGCGGTGACTACAACCCCGAGCAGTGGCCCGAGGAGGTCTGGGACGCTGACCACCGCCTGTTCGGCAAAGCCGGGATCGACACGCTGACGGTGGGCGTGTTCGCCTGGTCACTGCTCCAACCCGCGCCGGACACCTACGACTTCACGGTCCTCGACCGGATCCTGGACCGGGCCGCGGCCGCAGGGCGCCGCATCGTCCTGGCCACCGGCACCGCCGCGCTGCCGCCCTGGCTCGCGAAGGCCCACCCGGAGGTGAACCGCACCGACTTCGAGGGCCGCCGGCACGGCTACGGGCAGAGGCACAACTTCTGCCCGAGTTCACCGGCATACCGCCGCCTGTCCACAACGCTGGCGGGACGGATCGCCGAGCGGTACGCGGACCATCCGGCGCTGCTCGCCTGGCACATCAACAACGAGTATGGCGGTGCCTGTTACTGCGGTCTGTGCGCGGAGGCGTTCCGCGGCTGGCTGCGCGAGAAGTACGGCTCGCTGGACGCCCTCAACGACGCGTGGTGGACGACCTTCTGGTCGCACCGCTACACGGACTGGTCCGAGATCGAGCCGCCCAGCGCCCTCACCGAGCACTGGCGCGGCCCGGACCACACCGCTTTCCAGGGCATCACGCTCGACTACCACCGGTTCACCACGGACGCGCTGCTCGGCTGCTTCGTCGCCGAGAAGGAGGCCGTGCGCGCCCACAGTCCGCACACCCCCGTGACCACCAACTTCATGGGGATGTACCGGCCGTTGGACTATCACCGCTGGGCCCCGCATCTCGACTTCGCGTCGTGGGACAGCTATCCGCCGCTGGACGCGCCGCCGACCTGGCCGGCCCTCGCGCACGACCTGATGCGCGGCCTGAAGGGCGGCGCCCCGTTCTGGCTGATGGAGCAGACGCCGTCCACCACAGCCTGCCGCGACGTCAATCCGCTGCGCAGGCCCGGCGAGTTGCGGCTCGCGAGCTGGCAGGCGGTGGCGCACGGCGCGGACGCGGTCCTGTACTTCCAGATGCGGGCGTCGCGCGGGGCGTGCGAGAAGTACCACGGGGCGGTCATCGGCCACGCGGGCCGCGACGACACCCGCGTCTTCCGGGACGTGGCGCAACTGGGACAGGAGCTGGGCCGGGCGGGCGGGGTGACGCTGGGCGCCCGGACGCCCGCCCGGACCGCTCTGCTCTTCGACTGGGACAGCTGGTGGGCGCTGGAGATGTCGGACGGCCCGTCGCGGCTGGTGCGCTACCAGGATGTCGTGCACTCCTACTACCGGGCCGCGCGCACGGCGGGCGCGGACGTCGACGTCGTCCCCGTGACGGCGGACCTGTCGGCGTACGACGTGGTCCTCGCACCCCTGCTGCACCTGGTGAAGGGAGACCTGGCCGCGCGTCTGGAGGCGGTGGCGGAGCGAGGCGGCACCGTAGCTGACGACCTACCTGTCCGGGCGCGGCGACGAGCACGACCGCGCCTTCCTCACGGATGTGCCGGGCCCGCTCGGGCCGCTGATGGGCGTCCGGGTCGACGAGTGGGACTCCCGGGCGGCTGAGTGGACGAACCCGGTCGACTTCGGCGACCTGCGCTCACCGGCCCGGCTGGTCTTCGAGCTCGTCGTGCCGCAGGGCGCCGAGCCCGTCGCCACCTACACCACCGACTTCTACGCCGGAACGCCCGCCGTCACCCGAAACCGTTTCGGGGAGCGCGGTGGCGAGGGCTGGTACGTGGCAACGCAGCTCGATGACGCGGGTACGGACCGGGTGGTGCGCCAGGTGCTGTCCCGGCACGGCCTCATCGGTCCGTACGCCGAGGTGGCCGACGTGGAATCGGCGACCCGCGTCACTCCCGACGGGACGCGCCTGTTGTTCCTTCTCAACCATGGTTCCGTAGAAGCGGAGTTGACGGTCCACGAGTCGGCGACGGATCTCCTGACGGGCAAGGAGTACGCGCCCGGCGAGCCCCTCGCGCTGGACCCGCTGGGCGTGTGTGTACTGCGCCTCGCGTGAGCCGTCAGTAGATACGGCGCCCGCCCGCGTCCGGGATCCCGGACTTGCGCAGGAAGTAGCTGTTCACCTGGTCGCGCCACTCGCGGGCGCTGCGCAGCTGCTCCTCGTACAGCTCGGCCACCCGGGCGTGCCGCGCGGGCGCCACCAGATCGGCCAGCGTCGCCCACACTCCTTGTGCCGCCTCGGCCTCCTCGACGCCTTCGAAGTGGGTGTCGTAGATGTGCTGGATCACCGTCTTGCCACTGTGCAGGACGTGCCCGTACGGGACGTGGTGGAAGAACAGGAGCAGTTCGTCGGGGCAGCTCTCGGGCGTCTCGTAGGTCTGTGACCAGGGTTTGGCGTACTGGGCCGCGTACCCGGTGCCGGTGGCGCGGCTGCGGTCGACGCCGATACCCTCGCGGTCGGCGAAGTGGTAGGTGCCCCAGGGGCTGTACTCGTACCCGTCGACGCCGGGCCCGTAGTGGTGTCCGGGTTGCACCATGAAGCCGACACCGAGCGGCGCCGTGTACTTCTCGTACGTTTCCCAGGAGCCGCCCAGTACCGCACGGAGGCCGGAGCGCAGCCGCTCGGGGTCGGCGGTCTCCTCCGGGCTGAACGTCAACTCGGTCCATTCGTCCAGGAGTTGCTGCGGATCGGCGTCCGGCCGCCATGCCAGGCGGCCGTACGCGTACAGGTTGAACTGGGCGAGCGGGTGCCCGGTCCAGTAGGGGTCGGCTCCGGCGTTCGAGACGGCCACCAGGCCGCCACCGTCCGCGAGTTGGCCGACGGTGGCGCCGTCCTCGCCCTCGGGCCGGAAGCCGAGCACCCCGGACCACATCGGCGCGAGCGCGCACACGTGCCGCTGCTGCCCGGTGTACTCCTGGGTGGCCTGCAGCTCGACCGCGACCCGGGTGCGGGACAGGGCGCCGATGACCGGCGAGACGGGTTCGCGGACCTGGAAGTCCATCGGTCCGTGCTTGACCTGGAGCACCGCGTTGTCCTTGAACTGCCCGTCGAGCGCCGCGAAGTGGTCGTACGCGGCGCGCGCCCGGTCCGTGGTCCGGTCGCGCCAGTCCTGTACGTGGTTGTAGACGAAGGCCCGCCAGTGGACGGTGCCGCCGTGCGGGGCGAGCGCATCGGCGATCACGTTCGCGCCGTCGGCGTGACTGCGGCCGTAGGCGAAGGGACCCGGCTGCCCTTCGGAGTCGGCCTTGACGACGAAGCCGCCGAAGTCAGGAATGTGCGCGTACACGTGGTCGGCGGCCGTCCGCCACCAGTCCCGTACACGGTCGTCGAGCGGGTCGGCGGTGTCGAGCCCGCCCAGGACGACGGGCGCGGCGAAGCTCACGGAGAGGAAGGTGCGGAGACCGTACTCCCCGCAACTCCACCGCGATAGCGGCCACTTCACTGATGCGGTCGGTGAGGAGCCGGGCCTCGGTCCCATGGACGTTGACGTTGTTGACGCAGACGGCGTTGATCCCGCAGGCCGCGAGGAGCCGTGCGTACGCGCGGACCCGGTCGCGGTCCCCGCGCGCCCGTCCGTCTTCCCAGAACAGCGAGCCGCCCGCGTAGCCGCGCTCGACCTGACCCATCACGGGGTGCACGTCGATGTTGTCCCAGTGGTTGAGCATGCGCCTGGAGAGGGCCGGGCGGTGGGTCTGCTCGGGGGCGTCGGTGAACGCGGCGGCGCCGAGGCGCACGACATGGAAGAAGCCGTACAGGAGGCCGGCCGGAGCGGCGGCCGTGACGGTGGTGCGCCCGCCCGACCGCGTCAGAGTGAAGCCCTCGGGGCCGGTGTCGGCATCGCCGTCGAGTCGGAACACGACGTCTCCGTCACCCTGCAATGCGCCGGCGTTGCCCTGGGCGTACGCGACTTCGGCGCGCAGCGTGTCGACGAGCGGGCCGTCGCCCTCGATCGTGACGCGCCGTGATCCGATGCCACGCAGCGCCGCGTCGGGCAGCCAGGCGTGGTCGATCCCGCTCGGGCCGGTCATGACGCCGCCGCATCGAGCGCGACGATCCCGATCGCCCCGGCGGGTTCGCCGGGCCTGCGGCTGGTCAGGTCCAGGCGGAGACCGTGTGCCGTGGACCGCGTCGAAGGTGATGACGGTCGGCGCGCCGGACGCCGTGGCCCAGTCGATGTCGGCGTCGCGCACCGGGACATAGCGCTCGCCGTCCCAGACCGAGACGTCGACCGAGGCGGGCAGGGAGTGGGTCGCGTCGACGGTGAAGGAGACCTCGACCTGTCGACCGTCTCGCGGCTCTGCGCCCATGCCACCGACACCCAGTCGGTGGGCCGGGCGCCGTCGAAGGCGGGCAGCAGGGCGGTGGCCGCCTTCTGGAAGGCGTTGGACCAGCCGGTCGCGGGGTCGCCGTCGAGCATCGCGGCGGGGAGAGTGTCGGGTGCGCCGGAGTAACTGGCGTCGGCGAGCGGGTAGTTCGGAGCTCCGGGCCCGGGGTCGGGTGCGAACGGGTGCGGCCGGCGTGACGGCGCCCGGCCCGCCGGTCCGGTGGCCCGCACGGAGACGGTGTCCCGGCGCGCAGCCCGTCCGCGCGTGGCCGTGACGGTCAGCGCGCCCGGCATCGGTGCCCGCCCGGACGATGGCGAGCGCCATGCCGTGGAAGGCGGTGCGGGTGCTGGCCTGGTAGCGCTCGGCGCTCTCCTGCCGCCCGTTGTCCAGACCCGGCCAGCGAGCCGCCCGTCGACCGTCGAAGGCGAGCAGGTGCTCGGCGTCGGGCACGACCACGCCGCGCGCGTCGACCACCTCGGCGGTGACGAAGACCAGCGAACGCCCGTCGGCGTGCGACGCGACTCGCGGTCGGCGGTGAGCCGCACGGCGTGCGGCGTCGCCGGCGGTGCGCAGCACGTCGGTGGCGACGACCTTCCCGCCGCGCGCGGGCGACGGCCTTCAGCTCGCCCGCCGCGAACGGCACCTTCCAGGTCAGATGCAGCTTGCCGGCGCTGCCGTTGGGGCTGGTGTAACTGCCGGGGTAGGGACCGGAGGTGACGGTCTTGTCGTCGCCGGTCGCCTCGGTGGTCTCCAGGTAGGCGCGGCCGTCGGTGGTCTTCTTGCGCGTCGAACGCCGCACGCCGAGGGACCGGCCGTTGAGGAAGAGCTCGACGGTGTCGACGTTGGCGTACGCCCACACCTCCACGGTGTCCTGCCGGGCTTGTGGTCGTCCAGTCCATCGGCAGCAGGTGGACCATCGGCTCGCTCGGTCCACTGGCTGCGGAAGAGGTGGTACATGTCCTTGGGGAAGCCGGCCGTGTCGACCGCGCCGAAGAAGGACGCCTTCACCGGGAAGACGTCGTACGGCGTCGGCTCGCCGATGTAGTCGATGCCGGACCACAGGAACTGCCCGGCGAAGAAGCTGCCGGTCGCGGTCCTTCTTCAGGCCGTACTCGCCGCTCATCGTCCAGGAGGCGAGGTTGTTGTCGTACGAGGAGGTCGCGCGCCGGCCCGGGGTGTAGTTCTCGCCGGTGTTGAGGTGCTCGGGCTCCTGGTAGGCGCCGCGGGTCGAGGTCTCCGACGAGGACTCGGACTCGAAGAGGAACAGGTGCGGGTAGCGGGCGTGCAGGGCGTCGACGGACGCGGCGGTGTTGTAGTTGAGGCCGAGGCCGTCGAGCTTGGCCAGCATCAGGTCGGCCGCGCGACCCGGCGGCGGGCAGCGCAGCGGTACTTGTCGGAGCCGATGACGACGGGCCGGGTCGTGTCGAGGGCCCTGATGCCGTCGATGAGCCGCTCGCGCCATGGCCAGCCCGGCGGTGCTGGTGGAGTCCGGGATCTCGTTGCCGATCGACCACATCAGCACGGCGGGCGAGTTGCGGGCCGCGCGCACCATCTCGGCGATGTCGGCGTCGCTGTGGGCGTCGAAGAACCGGCCGTAGTCGTAGGCGGTTCTTGCCGGTGTGCCAGCAGTCGAACGCCTCCACCATCATGACGATGCCCAGGTCCTCGCAGACCTCGATCATCTCGCGGCGGCGGGCGGGTTGTGCGACGTGCGGAAGGCGTTGACGCCCATGGACTTCATGATGGTCATCTGGCGGCGCACGGCGTCGGGCTGGACGGCGGAGCCGAGCGCGCCCTGGTCGTGGTGGAGGTCGACGCCCTGGAGCTTGGCGTGGGTGCCGTTGAGCGAGAAGCCCGTCGTCGGGGTCGAAGGTGGCGTGCCGGATGCCGAACGCGGGTGCGGTAGGTGTCGACGGTCCGGCCGTCCACCCGCAGGTCGGTGTCCAGGGTGTAGCGGTGCCCGGGGTGTCGAAGGACCACAACTGCGGCTCGCGTGACGGTCATCTGCCGTGCGCCGCGTGCCGGTTCGGACCCGACGTCCTCAGTGCGGAGTGTCGGTGCGGGCGACGCGGCGGCCCTGCGGGTCGCGGACGGTGGAGACGACGGTCACGGCCGCGCGGTCGTGCCGGACTCGTTGACGACGCGATCGTGCGCGACGCGACCCGTCGCGTAGCCCGTGCCGAGGGTGGCGGCGAGGTCCGGGCGTCGTCACGATAGGTGCCCCAGCGCCGGACGTGCACCGGTTCGGTGACCACGAGGCGGGCGCTGCGGTAGATGCCGCTGCCCGAGTACCAGCGGCTGCTGGGCAGCCGGTTGCGGACCTTGACGGCGATGACGTTGTGGGTGGCGCCGTCGGTGTGCAGCAGGTCGGTGAGGTCGAAGGCGAACCCGGTGTAGCCGTAGGGGTGGTTGCCGACGAGTTCGCCGTTGCAGTAGACGTTCGCGTCCATGTAGACGCCGTCGAACTCGACGGAGATCCGCTTGCCGGCGAGGCGGGCGGCAGCGGTGAACGTCTTGCGGTACCAGCCGAGTCCGCCGGGCAGGAAGCCGGTGCCGCTGGTGGTGCCGTGTTCGGTGGTGGGGGTCTGCTCGATGCTCCAGTCGTGCGGAACGGCGACCATCCGCCAGTCCGCGTCGTCGTAACCCGGGCTGTTCGGCGTCGGCGTAGGCTCCCGTCGGGTCGGTGATGCCGTCGGGGTTGACCAGCGCGAACCGCCAGCCGTCGTCGAGGCCGACGGTGCGGCGGCCGACCGGTCCGGTGCGCTCGGCGGCGGCCGCGCCGGGTGCGGGCAGGGCGAACGTCCCGGCCAGGGAGCCGGCCGCGCTCGCGGCCAGCACTGTTCTACGGGTGACATGCATGAACGAGTCCCCTCAAAGCCAACACTACTCACCAGAAAGCAACTTGAGCGGACTGATTCTTTCGGCTTCGGGGCATGATTAGTCAAGGGCCTTACCAAATATGGTGCCGCGGAATTTGTTGCCTGTGAGGATTTCCGCCACGGCGCGGGCGAGGAGCGCGTGCCCCTCGTCGCCCGGGTGGACGCCGTCGACCAGGTGCGCCGGGGTGAGCAGGCCGACGCCGGGCAGCAGGGAGAGCCGGTCGTCGCCGCCGCGGAGGGTGTCGCGAGTGGCCCGTTCGACGGCGTCGCGCAGCTGGGCGAGGTTGGCGCCGAGCGCATTGGGGGTCGCTTCGGCATCCAGGCGGTGGACCGGTGAGACGACGAGCAGCGGCGTGCGCGGATGCCCGGTGCGGACTGCGGCGAGGAAAGCCCGGGTCGTCTCGTACAGCAGGCCCGCCGTGTGCGGTGTGCGCGACCAGCAGTTCGTCCCGAACGCGGATGCACCGTGCACTTTCCGTCGGGACGCGGCAGAGGCAGCCGTACGAGATGGGTGCCGATTTCGGCAGGCACCTCGGCGCCCCCGAGCAGCGTGAACGTGGGCGACTGGCTGGGGACTCCGGGCCCACGCCTGGCCCTGCGTCAGGCCTCCGTCCCCATAGCTCCGGCGTCGGAAAAGCCCGGCATCCGGTCAGCGTTGACCGAGATCAGGAGTGACTGCGTCGGAAGGCGGCACAGTGCACGGCGACGACAAGATCCCCGGGGGCGAGGCTCGCCGTCGACGACGTGGATACGTCGCGCAGAAGCCGGTTTGCGCGGCGGGCCGGCACCGTCAGCATCGCCGTCAGATCTGGAGCCAGCTGATGCGTGCCCCCGGGAAGGCGCTGACCCGGGTCGCTCACTTGCAACGGCCGTGAGAGCCGGTCAGGCGTTCGTGCGTGAAACGTGGTCGGGGAGGTCGGTAAGCCGTTCGATGCGGAGCACCGTCTCGTCTGCCGTCGGCGATGGTCCACCTGTGACGAAGTCGATGCCGCGGTCCAGCCAGATGCCGGTGAGCCCGGCGAGGGCGGCTGCGTTCACATCGCTCTCCAGCATGTCGCCCACGTTGACCGCCTGCGCGGGGTCCGTCCGCATCCGCCGGCAGGCGGTGGCATAGGCGACGGGCTTGGCCGCACCGAGCTCGGTCGGGGTCAGGACGGCTTCGAAGTATTCGAGGAGGCCGAAGCGGGCGAGCTTGGCGCGCTGCTGCTCGGGGTCCCCGTTGGTGAGAACAGCCAGACGCGGTCCTCGGGGGAGCCGCTTCAGGGTCTCCAGGCATGGCTGGACATCGGGATAGCACCGCCAGGACTCCTCGAACACGGTGAGGTAGCGCTCGGCGATCCAGGCGTCCAGAAGGGCGGGACTTTCGGGAACCGGCTCGCCGAGTATCGGCAGGAAGGAACGGAGCCTGCGTCGGTGGTGCTCGGCGAAGGAGCACTGACCGGCCAGGTATTCCCGCATGTGGCGCGCCTCCAGCGTCCACCACAACGTCACCAGCTCCTCCGGTGGAGCCGCCGCGTTTGGCGCGGCCTGGACAATCTGGCCGATCGTTTCCAAGACTGCGCTTCGATGATCGACCAGGGTGCCGTCCAGATCGAAGAAGATCACATCCGCCATGGGGTGATCATCTCGTGGCGCCTGCCCCTGACGCCAGAAGGCAGGTAACGCGATCTGCCTTTCGGGATGGTTGTCCAGGTGGTCACAACAGGGCGAACGTTTTCCAATGCGGCACTGGAACCACCCGGCAATCCGCCCAGCGGCCCCGGGCCCCGCACCTCCGCCCAACAGCGTCCAGATACGGGGCTGTTCCGGCATCCGCGGGCACACGCGCCGCGGTGCCGGCTGACACCACCACCCGCCCGCACCCCGGGCCGGCCGCCCACGGCCTTGGCGGCGGGGCGCTCAGTCGTCAGCGATCTGCAGGGCCAGCGCGAAGTGCTCACCGTCAGTCCCTGCGAGCAGGCTGTCGAACACTGGCGTGAGCCCGTTCACTGCGCCGCATGCGACGTCGTGGTTGGTCCACCAGCTGGCCTCCGCTCCGAGGAGGGACACCACCCGGGCCGCCGCGCGCTCGGCGGGCTCGACGGGCAGGTGCCGGTGGCTCGGCCAGAGCAGGTCGACGGCCGCGACCTGGGCCAGGAACGAGGCGGCCTCGTGTGTCTCCACCGGCTCCAGAGCGGCGCAGATCTCAGGGACGGACGGCGGGGTGTAACCCGGCAGGAAGCGCCGCCAGGCCTCGTCCGCCGCGATCGCAGCCAGCAGCGTACAGATCCGGGCCGCCAGCTCCGGCAGGTCAGGTTCCGGCTCATCAAAACGTCCGGCCGCCACGTAGACCCGCATCGGCGTGGACAGCTCTGCCATGCCGGCTTCGAGCTCGGCCAGGACCCCTATGGACGTCATGGCGGGATTCTGCCGTACGGACCTGCCCCTCCTCGCCCCGCGCTCAGGCCAGCCAGAACCCTCAAAGCACGCGCGGCTCCTCGATCGCAGCACGCACGCACCCTGCTCCTGCCCCGCACGAGTCGGACGCGGGCTTCCCCTCCGCGGGCTTCCCCTCCACTACGCTGACGCGTCCTGACGGTCATGATCATCGGTGGTAGCGGGTTCCTGGCAGGACACACGGGACACGCAGGCCGGGGTCCTGCGGAACGCGAAGGTCCGCAGGGCCCCGGCCTGTCCTAAGGGTGCATGCCGTCGGCGTACACGTGGACACCGATCCACGCACCGTTAGAAGTAGTGCCTACGTCCCCCCACCATGCGCCCGCTGGCGCCGAGGATCCACAGGACTGCACCGACGACGACGAGGATGCCACCGACCGTCGTCAGCAAGGAGATCCCGACCAACAGGCCGATTACGAGCAGAATGGCTCCGAGGACAATCATGGGTGTTCCTCTCATCAAGTCTTGTCTGTATGCGTCGGGCCTCTGTCCGGCCGGCGGCATCTGCTTCCCGCCGCCTGCCTGGCCCGGAGCGGGTCAAAACCCTGCCACCAGTGAATTTGCGGCCGCTGGGTCTCTGCCGTGCCAGCTCCATGTGCCCGCCTCCCGGTGGCCCATGCGTCGGCAGTCCACGTCCTTGCCCTCACCGAGGTCTTTCCGCCGCCGTAACAGAGGGCAAAGACCGGCGTCGTAAGGAAGACAGGACTCGGCAATGTGCCAGGGGTCGACTCCTCCGATGGGGGCAGACGGTGGATATGACTACTGGATCGGCAGCGGCACGCGGACGCAGTCAGGCACGACGCGCCGCGGACAGCAAGGCAGTTGCGGCGGGAGCCCGTGCAGGCTTTGTCGCCCGCGGGATCATTTACGTCCTGATCGGCGTTCTCTCACTGCGGATCACTTTCTCGGGCGGGGGCGGCAGGCAGGCGGACCGGGGCGGGGCCGTCGCCGAGATCGCGGGCAAGCCCTTCGGCGCCGCTCTACTCTGGCTGCTCGGCACAGCCCTGGCAGGTATGGCCCTCTGGAGACTGTCCGGGGCGGCATTCGGTCAGGCAGGACCCGATGGCAAGAAGGCGAACAAGAGGGCGATGGCCGCAGGCCGTTCTGTCTTCTACGGATTCGTCTCGTACTCCGTGCTGTCCTACGCCGCCGGCGACAAGAGCAGCGGTAGCGGTAGCTCGGACGAGAACTCCCGCGACGTTACGGCGAAGGTCCTGGGTTGGCCGGCAGGCCAGTGGATCGTCGCCATCGCCGGCGCCGCGGTGGCCGCGGCCGGTGTATGGATCGCGGTGAGGGCCCTCCGGCGTAAATTCCGAGAACACCTGAAGATGTCCGGGATGACACCGAAGACCCGTCAGATGGTCACTGCGCTCGGGGTGTTCGGCGGGGCGGCTCGGGGCGTCGTCTTCGCTGTCGCGGGCGGCTTCGCCGTCACGGCGGCCGTCCAGCACAAGCCCGGCAAGGCCAAGGGCATGGACGACACCCTGCGCTCTTTCGCGGATACACCTGTCGGTCCCTGGCTCCTGGTGTTCATCGCCGTCGGCCTTATGACGTACGGGGTGTTCTCCTGGGCCTGCGCCCGCTGGCGCAAACTCTGATCCACCCATGGCGCTCCGTCAGAACGGGACCTCGCCCTCACGCACCTCGGCCACGCGCCCGTCGACCCGGGCAGCGGTCACCCGCAGCCAGAAGTGGGCCGCGTCGTGTGTGTGCACCAGATGCCACCACTTCGCCTCCTGCAAGGAACCGCCCCGTAGGGCGGATCCACGACACGGACGGCGGCGATCGGGGCGAGGAGGCGGGCGAGCCGACCTGCTGTCCGACAAAGCCTCCTTCATCACCGGCGCCGAAATTGAAGCGCCTGGAGTGGAAGGTCGCCCTGATCCCCGGCACCGCCCGCGGCCAGGGACAGGGAGCGGCGCTGGTCGGCGTGTCCCTGGCTCATGTCGACTCCACGACGGTGCGCGCCCACCACCCACTCCAGCTCATGCGAGCCAGTCACAGAGTCGCCGGAAGCCCGCTCAGGCTTTCCCCTGCATGCTGCTCCGCGCAGGGTTGGCCTGCTCCGCCGCCTTGGGGTCCTTCTCGTCCGCCTTGGCTCGCACGCCCTGCTGGATGCGCTCGCCGAGGGGCTTGTCGATGCTGGACCAGTACTCGAAGGCCTTGGCGAGGACGGGTTCACTCACCCCGTTGAGCAAGTGCCCGACGACGTTGTCCACGAGGCGGTCGCGCGCGGCGTCGTCAAGGACCTCGCGCACCAGCGTGCCCGGCTGGCCCCAGTCGTCGTCATCGGCATGGTCGACGTACGCGGCGCGCGTAATGTCGCCGTCCGCGTGCCAGCTGGGCGGTGCGTAGTGGCCCGTGTCGGCTGCCGGGCCGCCCTTGGAGTTGGGGGCGTAGACCGGGTCTTCGGTCTTGCGGTACGCCATGGCCCCGTCTTTGGAGTATGTGTTCAGCGGCACGACAGGAGCGTTGACCGGGAGCTGCTGGTAGTTGCCGCCGATGCGGTGACGGTGCGCGTCGGCATAGGAGAAGAGTCGCGCCAGCAGCATGCGGTCGGGGCTGGGGCCGATGCCGGGGACGAGGTTGTTGGGCTGGAACGCGGCCTGTTCGATCTCGGCGTGATTGTCCGTGGGGTTGCGGTCGAGGGTCATCCGGCCGACCTCGATCAGCGGGTAGTCGCTGTGCGGCCACACCTTGGTCAGGTCGAAAGGGTTGAAGCGGTAGGTGGCCGCGTCGTCGTACGGCATGACCTGCACCTTGAGTGTCCAGCTCGGGTACTCGCCGTCCCGGATGTGCTCGAAGAGATCCCGGGTGTGGTAGTCGGTGTCGACCGCACACATCTGGTCACCCTCGTCCTGGGTGAGGAACTCGATGCCCTGGTCGGTCTTGAAGTGGTACTTCACCCAGAACCGCTCGCCCTGCGCGTTGATCCACATGTACGTGTGCGAGGTGTAGCCGTTCATGTGGCGCCATGAGCGCGGGATACCCCGGTCGCCCATGAGCCACGTGACCTGGTGCGCGGACTCGGGCGAGAGGGTCCAGAAGTCCCACTGCATGTCGTGGTCACGGAGGTTGTTGTCCGCGCGGCGTTTCTGTGAGCGGATGAAGTGCTGGAACTTCATCGGGTCCTTCACGAAGAAGACCGGGGTGTTGTTCCCCACCATGTCGTAGTTGCCCTCGGTGGTGTAGAACTTCACCGCGAATCCGCGCGGGTCACGCCAGGTGTCCGGGCTCCCGCGCTCACCGGCGACGGTCGAGAACCGGGTCACCAGATCGGTGCGCGTGCCCGGCTGGAAGACCGCGGCCTTCGTGTAGGCGCTGACGTCTCCCGTGACTTCGAAGTGGCCGAAGGCGCCGCTTCCTTTGGCGTGCGGCTGCCGCTCAGGAATGCGCTCCCGGTTGAACTGCGCCATCTGCTCGATCAGATAGGAGTCCTGCAGAAGGATCGGACCACCGGCGCCGACGGTGAGCGAGTGCTCGTCGCTCTCGACCGGAACGCCGGCATCCGTGGTGGTCGCCTTGCCTGTCACGTCGTTCATGAGCTACGTGCGCCTTTCGATCGGTGTGTTCGTCGCTCCGCGAGGCCGGGCCCACGGCTACGGAGGGTCACGGCGGGGAAGCTTCGCAGCTGATCGGCAGATACATGGGCATACTGACCCACATCCAGACTGCGGCCTCTTCGCTCATTCGGCCCTTTTTCCTGCTCGGCCATACCCCTGCTGGGTGATCTTTCGTCGGTCGGGGTCCGCGTGCCCGCGTTCACTCCGCCGATACGTGGCAAGGCCCCGCTTCCCAGGCTGGAGGTCAGCGTCCGCCGGGGCTCGCGAGGTTCTCGCGGATCTTGGCGATGGCGAAGCCCCAGCCCTGCTGGATGGTCGGCTTGGCGGGCACGGCGATCTCCTCCGGGTTCGTGAGGACGTCCAGGAGGACAGGTCCGGGCGTGGCGAACGCCCGGCTGACGCCCTCGGCCAGGTCCTCGGTCCGGCTCACCCGGATACCGGTGATGCCGAGTGCCTCGGCGACCGCCGCGAAATCCGGGTTGTCGAGCTCCGTGCCGAATTCCGGCAGGCCCGCCTGCTCCTGCTCCAGCTTCACCATCCCGAGGCGCTGGTTGTCGAAGACGACGAGCTTCACCGGCAGTCGCCGGCTACGGACGGTCATGAGATCGCCGAGGAGCATCCCGAGTCCGCCGTCGCCGCAGAAGGCGACGACCTGCCGATCGGGATCCAGGAGCTGTGCGCCGATCGCCTGCGGCATCGCGTTGGCCATCGAGCCGAGGTTGTAGGAGCCGAGCAGGCGGCGGGATCCGCGCATCTCGACGAAGCGTGACAGCCAGACGGTGGCCATGCCGGTGTCGGAGGTGAAGACGGCGTCGTCGGCCGCCAGGACGTCCACGGCGGCGGCCAGCGCCTCGGGGCGGACCAGGTGGTCGCGGTTGTCGAAGGCGGACCGCACCTTGCCGATCAGCCCGCGGTCGTGGCCGGGCGCGGCCAGTCGTTGCTGTCCCTGCTGCCATGTGCCGAACTTCTCGCGCGCGTCATCCAGGTGTTCGCGGTCCGTGCGGCGCTCCAGCCGCTCCAGGAGGCCCCGCACCGTGGGACCGACGTCGGCGGCGAGGGCCACGTCGACCGGGACGCGTCGCCCGATGTGCTCGGCGACCCGATCGACCTGGACGACCTTCTTGCCCTCCGGGTACCACTCCCGGTACGGAAAGTCGGTGCCGAGCAGCAGCAGGGTGTCCGCCCCGTCCATCGCATGCGCGGCGGCCGGGTTGCCGATCAGCCCGGTCTGGCCGACCTGGTAGGGGTTGTCGCCCTCGAAGCCTTCCTTGGCCTTGAGCGTGAGCACCATGGGCGAGGCCAGACGGTCCGCGAGGGCGAGGACGTCCTCGCGGGCACCGCGCGCTCCCCGGCCGACGAGCATCGTGACCTTGCCGCCGTCGCGGAGCGCGTCGGCCGCCTCGTCCAGTACCGGATCGTCGGGCCGGTTGGCGGAATGGGCGACGGAGAGCCGGGCCGGCCGGTCCGCCGGCAGTTCCTGGTCTCCGATGTCGCCGGGGACGGTCAGCACGGCCACACCGCGCCGCCCGATCGCGGTGCGCACCGCGATCTCCAGCAGGCCGGGCATCTGCTCCGCAGACGTGACGGTGGCGCGGAACACGGCGACATCGCGGAAGAGCAGGTCGTTGTCGACCTCCTGAAAGTAGTCCGTGCCCATCTCCGCGAGTGGCACCTGCCCGGCGACGGCAAGCACCGGGGTTCCGCTCTTCGCCGCGTCGTACAGACCGTTCAGCAGGTGTACGGAGCCAGGTCCCACGGTGCCCATGCAGACCCCGAGGGTGTCGGTGAGCTGGGACTGGGCCCCGGCGGCGAACGCGGCGGCCTCCTCGTGCCGGCATCCGACCCATTCGACGGACCCGGACGCGCGGACGGCATCGGTGAAGGGATTGAGAGCATCCCCCACCACGCCGAAGACATGGCGTACACCGAGTTCCTCCAAGGCGTCGATCATGACGCGGGCCACGGTTCGACTCATGGGTGTCTCCTCTCGAACGACTCGAACGCTCGGTTGACTCGAATGATCGGTACGAGCTCCCGTCAGGCGTAGCCCTCGGGTATGGGGGTCAGGCGTGGGTGTCTGGCACGACCGTCAGAAGGCGAAGGTGTCCGGATCCGCTGCCTGCCAGTCGGCGGCCCAGCTCTCGGGCGGTTCGGCGAGCAGTTCGCCGGGGGACAGCCAGTCGTACAGTTCGGCGTAGGACCGGAACCGCCCATGGTCCTCGCGGCGCCGCAGCAGCTGAGGGTCCAGTTCCGCCGTGTCCCGTACGCCCATCGCCGCCATGATCTGCAACGCACTGTCAACGGTGGCCTGTTGGTAGCGCGCGACGCGCGCGGCCTTGTCGACGACGTCGAGGGCGCGGGCCCGGCGCGGATCCTGGGTGGTCACGCCGGTCGGGCAATGGTTGGTGTGACAGCGCTGGGCTTGGATGCACCCGACAGCGAACATCATCGCCCGGGCCGCGTTGGTGTAGTCGGCGCCCATGGCCAGGCGCTTGACAATGTCGGAACCCGTCGCCACCTTGCCGCTCGCACCGATCCGGATCCGTTCCCTCAGCCCCGCGCCGGTCAAGGCGCTGTGCACGGTGAACAAGCCGTCGGTGAGCGGCATGCCTAGGTGGTCGGCGAATTCCAGCGGCGCCGCGCCGGTGCCGCCCTCCGCACCGTCCACCACGATGAAGTCCGCAGTGGTCCCTTCCTCCCTCATGGCTTTGCACACGGCGAGGAACTGTGTCCTGGATCCGGGGCACAGCTTGAAGCCCACCGGTTTGCCGTTGGCCAGTTCCCGCATCCCGGCCAGGAACCGGACGAGTTCGCGCGGGGTGGAGAAGACGCGGTGGTAAGGCGGCGACACTATGGTCTCGCCTTCGGGGACACCTCGGACCGAAGCGATCTCGGCGTTCACCTTGCTGCCCGGGAGGACACCTCCGATCCCGGGCTTGGCCCCCTGCGACAGCTTGAGCGACACACACCGAACGGACGGATGGGCGGCCTTCTCTGCGAACTGCCGCGCGTCGAAATCCCCTTCACGGGTGCGGCAGCCGAAGTAGCCCGTGCCGATCTCCCAGACGAGGTCGCCGCCGGGGCGCAGATGGTACGTCGACAGGCCGCCCTCGCCGGTGTCGTGTGCGAACCCGCCGCGTGCCGCACCGGTGTTCAGAGCCACGACCGCGTTCGACGAGAGCGAGCCGAAGCTCATCGCCGAGACGTTGAGAAGGGCCATGTCGTACGGCTCGGTGCAGTCGGGGCCGCCGATGCGGACACGGGGCGGCGTGTCGGGAACGTCCACCGGGGCCATGGACGGCACGAGGAACTCGTAACCGCGATCGTTCATGTCGCGCTCGCTGCCGAACGGTTCCTCGGCAGCGACGCCCTTGGCCCGCTCGTAGACAATGGTGCGGGTGTCCCGGTCGTAGGGCCTGCCGTCGTAGTTGCGCTCCACGAAGTACTGCTGCAGCTCCGGGCGCAGCGTCTCCATGAGGAAGCGCAGGTGGCCGAGCACGGGGTAGTTCCGCAGCACAGCGTGCCGACGCTGGACCAGGTCGTGGACGCCGGTCAGCGCCGCGGCCGTGAGAGGGGCCGCAGCCAACCACCACCACAGAGATGCCGAGAGAGTGAGCAGCAGACTGCCGAGCGCGCAGGTCGTGAGCAGCCCCACCGTTGCGATACGCGTCATGGTCCTCGTTGTCCTCGTCCAACTGGTCCGCGGCTCTGGCGAGTCCGCGTCACTGCTGTCGTGGGCACGGCGAGGGGGCCGACCGCACGTCGCGGCTCGGTCCCCCCGTTCTGCGGAGGTCTGGTCAGATCGTGGGGCGGACGGGGGGCGTCGGCCCAGCGCCCGGAGTCCCCGGAGCGTCGTAATACGTGCCGACCTGCTCGTGATAGCCGGCGTCGCCCAGGTGCTTCTCCTTGTCGAACTCCGGCGCGCTCTTGATCTGGTCCTTGGTGAGCGCGACCTGGATCGTCGTCGCCTCGGTGTCGATCCCGGTGATGGTGCCCGCCGGCAGCAGGACATCCTTGCCGAAGATCCACACTCCGGTGTCGACCACGATGTACTGCGCGACGACGTCGTCGGAGTGCTTGTCGACCTTGCCGATGTGGCCGTCCGTGGCCTCGACCTTGTAGCCCGTGAGGTCGGCGTTCTGGGTGTGACCAGTGCCGGCCGGGTAGCTCCAGATGTTCTCGGTCATGGTGGTACCTCCGTACATCAGCCGCTCTCGTCCAGGCGGTGCGCACTGCACCGTGCGTCCTGTCCGGCGACACCACTCCGACTGTCCGAGCTCCCCGCCGCTAAACAAACCCGTTCGGACGTGGCTGGAAGAACAGGGTTCACCGAGACTCGGACGAGGACGGCAGGACGGCACCCGCCGGCGGCCCTGACACGGTCCGAGCTCGGTTTTCCTCAGCGACGAGACGGAGCACGCGCTCCCGCTCATGGCGGCCCCACGTCTCCCTGGTGGCGAGAATGCCGACGAGGCCGGTCAAGGCGGCGCCGAGGTAGAGCAGCGCGGCGCCCGGCCAGCCGAATGCTCCCACCAGCGCGGCGGCGAGCAGTGGCGCGAAACCCCCGATGGCCGCAGCGACTTGGTAACCGAGCGAGGCTCCCGAGGTACGCGTCGCGGTGCGGAACTGCTCGGTGAGCAGAGAGCCCTGGGTTCCTGTGAGTGACGCGTGGATGAGGCCGATGCCGATGATGAACACGGTCACCACGAGGGCGGGTCGGGCGGAGTTGGTGAGCAGGTACATCGGGAAGGCGAAGAGGATCGCCGCCGTGCAGGCCGCTATGTAGATGGGGCGGCGTCCGATGCGGTCGGTGAGTGCGCCGGCGAGGAAGGTGACCGCAATGGCGAGGATGCTGGCAGCGGTGATCGCGCTGAGGGCGACGGACCTGAGATCGGGGTGGCGTTCGGTGATGTAGTTGAGCAGGTAGGTAGCGGTGGAGTAGTAGGCGAAGGATTCGACGACGCGCAAGGCGATCACGCGCAGGATGCCGGGCCAGTCCTCGGCCAGGGTCGCGAGGAGCGGATTCTTCTCCGTCTTGCCGCTGGCCCGGACTTCCTGGAACTCGGGTGATTCGGAGAGCCGGGAGCGCACGATCAGCGCGACGATCACGAGGACGGCGCTGAGGAGGAAGGGCGTCCTCCACTGCCAGCTGCCGCCCAGGGTGTCACTCCAAGCGAACACGCCGCTGGCCAGGGCGATGCCCAGAGGGTTGCCGGACTGAGGGATCGCGGCGAACATGCCGCGGCGGTGCCATGGCGCGTGTTCGTAGGCCATGGTGATCGCGCCACCCCATTCCGCACCGAACGCGAGGCCCTGGATCATGCGGATGGCCACGAGCAGGATCGGTGCGAGCACCCCGACCTGTCCGTAGGTCGGCAGCACGCCGATGAGGAAGGTGGCAGTGCCCATGACGCTCATCGCCGTGACGAGCACGGGTTTGCGGCCGTACTTGTCGGCGAAGTAGCCGCCGACAGCACCTCCGAGCGGGCGCATGACGAAGCCGACTGCGAGGGTGGCGAAGGCGAGCAGAGTGCCGATGTACCGGTCGCTGTCGGGGAAGAAGACCGCTCCGAAGTAGAGCGCGGAGGCAGTGCCGTACGCGATGAAGTCGTAGTTCTCGACGCTGGTGCCGAAGGCCGCGGCGACTGCTGTCTTGAAGCGGTCCTTGGAACCGAGCACGCTTCGCTGGGTGCTGGTGGACATGGCAGTTCTCCTTGATACGTCGCCGGTTCGTTGCCGGCGCGTCTACGCAGTGAGGAGCAGGGGCGTACAGGGGGCCGGACCCTTCGACCGGGTGTTCTCGGGCATGCCGAGGAGGCGCCCGGCGTAGTTCGTCCGTGGGCAGGGCGTGCGGCGTCAGCGGAAGAGGAAGTTCACCCGCTGCAGGGGGTGTGTGTGGCTTGTCAGTTGGCCGGCGTCAGGACGTCGAGCGCGTTGAGTTTTGCGACCCGGCGGCGGGTTTCCTCGTCGTCGTCGAAGACCGCACCGAGGAACTCACGAATGATGTCGGGCACAAGCGCGTGCGGGACCAGCCAGGCCCCCATGGCAATGGCGTTGGCATCGTCGTGCTCGACGGCCTGGTGGGCGGAGTACGGCTCGTGGGTGAGGCCGCAGCGGATGCCGGGCAGTTTGTTGGCTGCCATGACGGCGCCCTGGCCGGTCCCGCACACGAGCACGGCCCGGTCGGCGGAACCGGAGAGCACTACCTCGCAGGTCGTGCGGGTGATGTCCGGGAAGTCGACGGGGTCACCGGAGTGGGTGCCGCAGTCGATCACTTCATGTCCGAGAGCCTCAAGGGCACGGCGGACGGTGTCCTTGAGCGCAAATCCGGCGTGGTCCGCGCCGAGGGCGACCTTCAACGGATGTTCCTTTCATGAGGGCGCGCTGCGGTCGGCCCCGCCGGCGGGGACGGACTTGCAGCGCTCGGTCGTGTGCGGGAGCGGCGGTGAGCGCAGCGGGAGTTGGCGGATTCTGGCATCGGTCGTGGGTACGTATTTCCGGGTGCTCATCGGATGTCCTGCACGCAGCGGTCGGCGAAGGTGGTGGGGATGCGTTCCCCGGATGCTGCGCGGCCACCGATGAGGTCGACGAGCCCGCGCACGCCGAGCCGGCCGATCGACGAGGCGTCGTTGCGGACCGCGCTGATGGGCGGCGAGGCGAACTCGAACCAGTCGAGGTCGTCGAAGGAGACGACCTCGATGCGGGCCGCCTGCTCCGCGCCGAGCCTCTCGCGCAGCGCGCGCACGGCGCCCAGGGTCGTCTGGCCGTTTGCACCGAACACGGCCGTGAACGTGACCCCGCGGTCGAGGATGCGGCACATGGCCTCGGCCGCACCGCCGGCCAGGAAGTCACCGGCGTCGAGCAGCCTGTCGTCGGTGCTGATGCCGTGCGCCTGGCGCCCGGCGAGGTAGGCGGCACAGCGCTCGGCGCCAGTGGAAATGGTGTCCGGGCCGCCGACGAAGGCGACGTCTCGGTGTCCCCGGCTCTGCAGCCAGGCGAGCACCTGCTGTACGCCTTGAGCGTTGTCCGTGCCATACAGCGGGGCGTCGACGCCCTCGATCGTACGATTGAGGAACACGAGCGGCAGTCCGGACGCGAGCGTGGCCGCGACCTGCGGCGAGACGGTGCCCTGCGGTGAGAACAGCAGGCCGTCGATGCGTTGAGCGGCGAAGGTCCGAAGGTAGGCGTCGGCCTGCTCGGCGTCCTCGTTCGCGTTGGCCAGCAGCACGGTGTACCCGTGGCGGCGTGCCTCCTGCTCGGCGGCATGAGCCAGTTCGGAGAAGAACGGGTTGCGGATGTCCGAGACAAGCAGCCCCAGCACGTCGGTTCGGGCCCGCCGCAACGAACGGGCGGGCCCGTTGGCGATGTATCCCAGCTCCGCCGCAGCCGCGAGCACGCGGGACCGGGAGTCGGCAGAGGTCTGACTGCTGCCGCTGAGTACCCGAGATGCGGTACCGAGCGCGACCCCGGCCCGCGCCGCGACGTCCTTGATCGTGGCCACTCGCCCCACCTCCCCATGGAAACGTTTCCATAGATCGAATAGAACTAAGATCGCATAGGGACCGGGTGGCGGGCAAGGTCCAGGAATGAACCGCGGTTACGGAGAACGCCGGCGGCCCTCTGCAACACCGGAACCATCGGAAGCGACGACACTTCCACCATCGACACCAACTCCCTGCAGAACTACGGAAGTTGGCAACCGAGCCGACGAGAGTGAGCCTGGTGCGGGGTTACGCGCCTTCGGCGCCGCCCCCGCCGAGTCGCCGCCCGATTGTCCTTGGCGGCCCGGTTCAGCGTGCTTGCGAGGAACCCCGGGGGTTCACCCCCGGGAGGAATCGCATCCTGTGGTGGCGATGCGGAGCATCGCCGCGGCAACGGGCGCGGAGCGCACGCAAGAAACCGGGCCGCAGCGCCCGGCGAAAAATGTGCACTGTTCGAATGCCGGTACGTCAGGCGGCAGGTAGCGTCACGGTCGTGAAGTTAACCGTGCAGGTGAAACTCCTGCCGACGCCCTTGCAGGCGGCGGCACTTGAGGAAACCCTGCATGCCTGCAACGAAGCCGCGACCTGGGTCTCCCAGGTGGCGTTCGAGAAGGACATCAAGCGCAACTTCGCCCTGCGCGAGCACACCTACACGGCGGTCAAGGACCGGTGGGGGCTCGGCGCGCAGGCGGCCCAGCATGTCATCAAGAAGACCTGCGACGCCTACCGCACCCTCAAGGCGAACCTGAAGGCGGGGAATCTCGGCACATCCTCCTCCAAGCGCTACCGGCGGGCCACCGAAAAGCCGATCGCCTTCCGCCCGGAGGGCGCCCAGCCCTATGACGACCGGATGCTCTCCTGGCAGTACACGGAGCACACGGTATCGATCTGGACCCTGTCCGGCCGGATGAAGCAAGTGGCGTTCACCGCCGCCCCCGAACATTTGGCCCGCCTGGCCCTGTATCGCAAGGGTGAGTCGGACCTGCTGTACCGCGACGGCATGTGGTTCCTGATCGCAACCTGCGAGGTCCCCGAGGCCGAACTCAACACCAACCTGGTGGAGTTCCTCGGGATCGATCTGGGGATCGTGAACATCGCGACCACCTCGGACGATCAGATCATGGCCGGACGCCGACTGAACCGCGGGCGCCTGCGCGAACGCACCTTGCGGCAGAAACTCCAGAAGAAGAACACCCCGTCCGCCAAACGCCGGTTGAAGAAGCGGCGCCGTAAGGAGACGCGGCGGGCGCGGGACATCAACCACAAGATCGCGAAGCATGTGGTGGCCGAGGCAGAACGCACCGGTCGCGGAATCGCCCTGGAAGACCTCACGGGCATCCGCGCACGGGTACGGCTTCGCAAGCCCCAACGGGCCACCCACTCCTCCTGGGCGTTCGCCCAGCTCGGAGATTTCATCGCGTACAAGGCCCGCAAGGCAGGGGTACCGGTGGTGCACGTCGATCCGGCGTACACCTCCCGCACCTGCGCCGAATGCGGGCACATCGACAAAGCGAACCGGGCCTCCCAGGCCCGCTTCGCATGCCGGTCCTGCGGATTCGTTGATCACGCAGACCGCAACGGCTCCCGCAACATCCGCCACCGTGCGGAAGAGTTGTGGCGACGCGGGGCGCAGTCAACCGCCCCAGACCCACCCCCGAACACCGGGCGCGGGACAGGACGCAAACGCAGCACCACAGCCAGTGGCGCCCGTTGCGCAAGCCCGGGACCTTTCAGTCCCGGGTGATTGACTGCGATGGCCTCACGGCGCAGCCCGATGTAGCGGCAGCATCAACTGCCACTCGACGAGATCCCGCGAAGCCCCTTGTAGCGAACCGGTTGTCCGGTGTGCGCGTCGAGCAGGACCCGGTCGCCCAGGGGGCGTTCCAGTTCCACTGTCACCTGCTGCAACTCGGCCTGCTTGGTGCAGTTGCCGTCGTCGTTCCGTTCCTTGACGGAGGCCGACAGCACGACGCTGCCAGTCGTTTCCAGCACACCCACCACCGCGCCGTTGTCGCAGGCGCCATGTAGGGCGACGACGGTCACCGAGCGCCCGTCTGCGGCAATCCGGACTAGCCGGTCGAGCGGATAGCCGGGGACGTCGCGGGCCGGCCCGATCGGCGGCTTCGGGAGTTTCGAAGGGATGGCAGCGGCCCGCTTGAGCGGGGAGGCATAGCCGTCCAGGGTGAAGAGCCAGGCCGGGACCGTCGCCGGTCCGCGGCTGGTGGCCACGCTCATCTCCCCCAGCTTCGCCCCGGTCACGGTGAGGTGCGGATTTCCGCCCACGCGGGTGCCGGCCAAGGTCTTGTAGGACGCGTGCGCCCCCATCAGAGGCCGGGTGAGCGACTCGCCCCCGGCCCACGTCACCGGGCCGTCCTTGGGGTCCGTCTCGGGCAACTTGCCTCGCAGAACGATGTTCTGGTCTTCGTATGCCTGCCTGTCAGCCGGATTGTGCAGGCCGCCGCGCGGCGGCTGGACTTCCTCCCCTGTGAGGTAGAAGCCGGTACGCCACCTAGCGGCTGCGGTTGAGCCGTCCCAGACTTCGGCGACCTGCCGGGCACGGTCCGCGCGCACATCTGTGTCACTGACGGCCGCCTTCTGGCTACCGCAACCGGAGCCGACCACCAGTCCGACAATGCAGAGGCCGACGCCGGCAAGCAGCCTGACGGAGCGCGATGCCTTGGCGCGCATGTGACCTCCCGGTCGGACGGAGCGGCAGCCGGCTGTTCTGTCCCTGTGACGTGGCCGGTCCAGCGCAGGTTCACCGTTTGTGGCAGTTTCTGCCGCAGCGCCGTCAGTAGGCATATTCTTTCTCCCTGACGGCGGGTCATGGGTGGTGCACGACACGAGAGATGCCACGACTTCGAAGCCCACCTCCAGTGGCTCTTCACCCATCCCGCGGTGGCGGGGTCACCGCGCGCATCCTGCCGTTCTCGGCAGGATGCGCGGACGGGTCAGCCCGGAGCCGGCCGATGAGCTCCCGGCCGCCTCACTTCCACGATCCCCCATACCACTCAAGACGGACTCCACGGTTGCCGCTGGAACGCCGTGCCGTTGCCACTGGCGACTGCTGCCTGGACACCACCGAAATCAGCGCGCTCGAACTCGGCACGCACCTCGAACGCGTCAGCATCCAGCCTGTTCCAGACAGCAGGCGGTGACACCGCAGTGCGCAAGGGCAGATCCCACCGCCTCCTGGCCGCCGCGCCGAGTTCTTGCCGTCGTCCGCGGCCAGGGCTGGTTCTTTTTGTGGCACGCGCGCGGGAGGGCGCGAGCGGGTCAGGAGAGCCAGTCGGTGTAGCGGGTGGGGGCGAGGTGTGCGTCCTTGTCGGTGAGGACGTCTCCGTTGACGACGGCGAACATGCCGGCGGTGGGGTCGGTGACGACGGTGCGGCTGTCGCCCTTGCGGGACAGGGTGAACCGCCCCAGCTCGTCCAGGGTGAAGATCTCGGGACCGGCGATGTTGCGGATGCCGTTCAGCGGGGCGCCCGCGGCGACCTCCGCAACCGCGCCGGCAACGTCCTTGGAGGCGATCGGCTGGATAGGTGTGGCGGGCAGCCGGACGGTGTCGCCGTCGGCGGTCCAGGACATGACGGCGTCCATGAACTCCATGAACTGCGTCGCGCGGACGATCGAGAAGGGGACCGGTCCGTTCGCGACGATGTGCTCCTGGAGCGCTTTGGCCCGGTAGTAGTCCAGCTCCGGGACCTGGTCGGTGCCGACGATCGAGAGGATCACGAAGTGGCCGACTCCGCCCTTTTCGGCGGCTGCCAGAAGGTTGTCCATGGAGGTCTGGAAGAAGGCCGGGGAGGCGTCGTCGAAGGTCGGGGAGTTCGTGAGGTTGATGACGACGTCGGCGCCGGCCATCGCCTCGTCCAGTCCCTGGCCGGTGATGACGTCGACTCCGGTGGACTTCGAGTGCGGTACTGCCTGGTGCCCGGCGGCGTTCAGATCCTTGACGACCTGCGAACCGATCAGTCCGGTACCGCCGATGACTGCGAACTTCATGACATGCCTTTCGTCGGAGATATATGCGCAATATGGCATAAGAACAGCTATTTGGGTCCGGCACAGAGTAGGGGCTGCACCGGTTCGGGGCGCGCGGCGTCAGGAGCCGTCGACGAACATGACCGTCTCGTCGAGCGGTGCCCGGCCCGTACGGGCGTGATCGGCCGTGACGTCCTCGAACCCGATCGACATGCCGCAGAAGAGCATGAGCTCGCTCGGGGGTGACAGGACCTCCGCGACGGTCGTATGGAACTTCGCCCACGCCATCTGCGGGCAGCTGTGCAGCCCTTCGGCGCGCAGCAGCAGCATGACGGTCTGCAGATACATGCCGACGTCGGCCCACTGGGGCTGCGCCCATATCGCGGTCGATGTAGCAGAACAGGGCGGCGGGCGCGCCGAAACAGTCCCAGTTCGCGGACGCGGCCCGCTGGCGCGACTCCAGGTCCTCGCGCGCGATGCCGAGTGCGCCGTAGCGCTGCTCGCCGAAGGCGGACCGGCGCTCGCGGTACGGGGACCTTCAGGGCGGGCGGGTACTGCTCGTACTCCGGCTCGTCCCAGGGGTCGCCCGCGGCCAGGCGCTCGCCGGCGCGCTTCTTGATCTCGGCCAGCGGCCCGCCGGTCACGCACGTAGGCGTGCCACGGCTGGAGGTTCGATCCGGACGGCGCCCAGGCCGCGGCGGACAGCACGCGTTCCAGCATCTCCCTCGGGACCTGCCGGTCGGTGAATCCGCGCACCGCCCGTCGGCTCGTGACCGCCTCGTAGACGTCCATGACGTGCCTACCTCCCCATCTGCTCAACGCGTCGAACTTCGTTACAGTCGATATAGTATCACTCAATACCATCTCGTGTTTGACTATCGCTGAGCACGCGAATCCCCAGCCCATGACATCCCGTCTCGGGCACAGCATTTTGGAGAAAACCCATGGCCACGCTGCTGCACATCGACTCGTCCGTGTTCCCCGGCGAGGCGTCCTCGTCCCGTTCGGTCACGGCCGCCTTCCGCAAGGTCTGGGAGGAGCAGCACCCGGAGGGCACGGTGATCTACCGCGACCTCGCCGCCGACCCCGTCCCGCACATCTCCGCCGCCGCCTGGTCCGCCGGTTACGCCGCTCCGTCCGAGCGCACCCCGGAGCAGTCCGCTGCGTTCGCCGCGCGCGTGAAGCTCATCGAGGAGCTGGAGCAGGCGGACACGGTCCTGATCGGCGCCCCCATGTACAACTTCTCGATCCCGTCGACCCTGAAGGCATGGCTGGACAGCGTGCTTCTGCTGGGCCGCACCGCGGGCGAGGTCCCATCGGCTCAGGGCACCCCGGTTGTTGTCGTCGCAAGCCGCGGGGGCTCCTACGCGCCGGGCACCCCGCGCGAGGGCTTCGAGTTCGTTCAGAACTACCTGGAGGCCGTCCTCAAGGACACGCTCGGACTGGACCTCGACTTCATCGTCCCGGAGCTCACCATGGCCCCCCGCAATCCGGCCATGTCCGAACTGGTCCCCCTTTACCAGGCGTCCCGCGAGCGCGCCTTCGAGGACGCGACCACCAAGGCCAAGGAACTCGCAAAGCGCCTCGCCGCGTAACCGCAGGACCCTGGACGCCGTGTGACGCCTCACCCAGGGGCGTCACACGGCACCCGCACCGCCCCGCCATTCGGCGCGTCGACGATGGCCACTGGGGCTCGGCGCCCTGGGGCTGGTCGACCAGGCCGGGGGGTGGCGGGCGTGCGGTCCGTCAAGCGGGCCATGCATCGGCACGCCGACGATGCATACGAAGGTGAAGAACGCGCAGTCGGCCAGGCATGCGGCGCCCCGACACCGCAGGCAGCTCGGCCCGCATCCGCGACGGATCCCTGCCCCCGGCCGGCAGCCAGGGCTGGCGCGTGGCGGTGACGGCCGCGTCGCTCACGGCCGGTTTGCCGGGACGGCCGCCTGCGCGGAAGGACTCATACGGCAGACGACCGGTGTGCGGACTCGCTCACACCTCGCCGTTGGAGGGATAGACAAACCGGGTCAGCAGATCCGCCATCCGCTCGGGCTCACCGGGCCCCAGTTCGGCGACCAGCCGGTCAGCCAGCGGCTCCGCCGCCGCATGGACCGCGTCGAAGAGTTCGAGCCCCTGAGGCGTGATCTCCACCGCCCGCACCCGCCGGTCCCCCGGAACGGTCTTGCGGACGGCCAGCCCCTTGCGTTCCAGATCGTCCACGACCCGCATGATTCCCGCCTTGTCCGACCCTGTCGCCTCCGCCAAGTCGCGTTGCACCGTGGGCCCCTGGTTGACCAGCACGATGAGCACCGCGAAATGCCGCAACTCGATGCCGAGCGGCCGAAGCGCCTCCCCCATCACCGCGGCCGCCCGCCAGTGCGCCCTGCGCAGCAGCAGGCCGAGCGCGAACGGCGATTCATCCCCAGGGCGGTCGGTCGCGCGCGAGGCGGCAGTGCGGTCAGGAACGTCGGCGGTCATGACGCCACACTACAACCATCCACTCATTCGATACGGTATCGCTTGAGACCAAATTGGGCTGGGTCCGCCGTGGCCTCAGCAGCGAACAATGCCCAGGTCAAAGGCCCCAGAGGTGGTTATGGACCGGTCCCCCGTCGGCATTGCCGCGCACCGGCAAGGCCGCCTTCCGTGAGGCCGCGCCGTACAAGACCGGGACCGCCCTCACTCGCCCACTTCGTGGAACGCTCGCCGCAGTGCCGCGAAACCGCGGTCCTCGCGGGTGGGGTGGACGCGGTTGGTCAGAAGGACGGCGTACCGGCCCGCTTCAGGGTCGATCCACAGGCTCGTACCGGTGAATCCGGTATGGCCGTAGGAGGCCGGGCCGAATGCGGTGCCGACCGGGGAGTCGACCGGATCCTTGCCCTGCCAGGCGAGGGCCCGGCGCAGGTTCAGGCCGTCGGTGCGCGGCGCGGTCATCGCCACGAGGGTGTCCGGTGCCAGCAGGCGTGGTCCGTCGCCGAGCAGGGAGCGGGCGATCCGCTCCATGTCGGCGAGGGTGGAGAACAGGCCGGCGTGCCCGGCGACGCCGCCGAGCACCACGGCGTTCTCGTCGTGCACCTCGCCGACGACGGTCCGTCCGCGCCACGGGCAGTCCTCCGTGGCGACCGCCCGGAGCCGATCGCCCGGGCCCGGCGTGAAGCGGGTGTCGGTGAGGCCGAGCGGTGCGGACACGAAGTCGTACACCAGCCGGTCCAGGCCGTGACCCGTGGCCTGTTCCGCGATCAGGCCGAGCAGCATGAAGCCCTGCGAGGAGTACTCGACACGCGTGCCGGGCGCGGCGGTTCGCGGCAGCGTGCCGAGGGCGCCGAGAAGCGCCTCGCGCGTGGGATGGTCCCGGTACAGGGGGACCCCGCCCGGCAGGCCGGAGGTGTGGGCCAGCAGCTGAGCGACCGTCAACGGCGCGTGCGGGCTGTCCCGGTAGCGGGCCAGGTGGTGGCCGACAGTGTCGTCAAGGCTCAGGATTCCGCGTTCGACGAGCGCCATCACGACGAGGCCCACCAGAGGCTTGGTCACCGAGGCGAGGTCCCACAGGTCGGTGCCGTCCAGGAGCGCGCCGTCCAGGGCGCGGGTGCCCGACCATCCCCGGTCCTCGGGCCCTTCCGCGGTCCCCAGGGACCAGGCGCCGCCGGAGAACTGGCCGCGCTCCCTGCCCTGTTCGACAAGGCGACGGCGGCGCGCCGCGGCCGCATCGGACCCGACCGCCGACAACACCGGCCCGCGCGCACCGGCCGTCATCGGGCCTCTCCCCCGCTGCCGACGACACCGAGCCGGGTGCCGGTTCGGGCGGCGAGGCCTGCCGAGACGGCCCCCGCGGCGGCCCGCACCATGGGGCCGTAGAGCTCGGCGGCCGTTTCGTCCAGGGTGAAGGCGAGGCCGGTGAGGGCGAGCGTGCCGACCGGGAGTCCGGCGCTGTCGCGGACCGCGGCGGCCAGGGTGCGGCGGTCCCGCCAGATGTCCGCGCTGTCGAAGCCGTAGCCGCGCCGCGCCGTCTCGGCCAGTGCGGCGGAAACGGCCTCGTGGACGTGGGGGGTCTCGTCGGCGTGGGTGGCCTCGTCGGCGTGGGGGCTGTCCGTGCCTGCCAGCAGCCGCTCCGCTTCGTCCGGCGGCAAGGCGGCCAGGAGCGCGAGTCCCGCACCGCCCGCGGTGAGGGGTTCGCGGGAGCCGGGGCGCAGGTCGAGGCCGAGGCCCTGTGCGGGTGCGAGGACCTCCAGGTGTACGAGGGTCCTGTCGTCGCGCACCGCGTAGGACGCGAACAGGCCGGTGCGGGTACGCAGTTCGGCGAGCGCGGGGCGGGCCAGGTCGAGGGCGGCGTCGTCGGCGAGCACGCGTGCGGCGAGTCCGAGCAGCCGGGGTCCGGCTCGGTAGCTGCCCTGCTCGGCGGGTTCGGCGAAGCCCTGCGCCGCGAGGGTGCGCAGCAGCCGGTGCACGGTCGGCTTGGCGAGGCCGGTGTGCCGGGCGAGATCGGCGAGCCGGTGCGGCGCGCCCGTCTCCGAAAGGGCCGAGAGCACTTCCATGGCCTTGTCCACCGGACCGGGTGCGGGCGGTGCCGCGGCCGGGGCGGTGGAGTCCTGCATCTGCGATCGACTGTTGACCTGTTTCCCCATGTCGCCTTACCTTACCCGAACTGCATTCCATTCACCGGAACGGGCGTGTTGTTAAATGGAACGAATACGTGGAGGGCACGGGACCCGCCCCGCCGCTCCCTCCCGCCGCACAGCTCTGCGGTACGCCGGTCTGGCGGTACCCGCTCTCGCCGCCCCCGTCCTGCTCACCGGGTGCGGCACGCAGCCCGCGGCCTCGGCCGGAAACGTCCTGAGGGTCTCCCAGACCGGCGACCCGAAGACCATGGACCCACACAAGCAGGGCGACATGACGTCCATGAACGCCCTGATCAACATCTTCGACACGCTCACCACCCGGGCCCGCGACAACTCGTTGCGTCCCCGGCTCGCCCTCTCGTGGAAGGCGATCTCGCCCCGGGTGTGGCGCTTTCGTCTGCGCCCCGGCGTGACCTTCCACAACGGGGAGCCCTTCGACGCCGAGGCGGTCCGCTTCAGCCTCCGACGCCTGCTGGACCCGGCCACCAAGTCGCCCATCGTCGAACTGCGGTACGTGGAAGACGTCAGTGTCGTCGACCCCCACACCGTGGACGTCCACACCTCGGTCCACGACCCCATCCTTCCCGACAAACTGTCCCTGTTCGGCGGCGTCGTGGTCCCTCCGCGCTACCTCGGCAAGGTCGGCGACGAGGGCTTCGCCGCCCACCCCGTGGGCACCGGTCCGTTCGCCTTCCGCCATTGGCAGCGCGACCACGAACTGCGCCTGCGGGCCTACGAGAGCCACTGGCAGGGCCGCCCGAAGGTCGACGAACTCGTCTTTGTACCCGCCCCCAACTCCTCCTCCGCACTGGCCGCCCTGCAGAGCGGCGGCGTGGACATCGTGGCGGGCCTGACCCCCGACGCCGCGGAGCAGCTCGACGGCTACCCGGACGTCCGGATCGACCACCACACCGGGATCCGCACCTCGTACCTCTCCCTGGACACGCTCACCGACGGACCTCTGCGCGACCGGCGGGTGCGTCAGGCGCTCAACCACGCCGTCGACGTCCCCCTGCTCATCAAGGCGGTACTCGGCGGCAAGGCCACCGAGGTCCCGGCGATGATCCCGCGCGGCGCCTTCGGCTTCGACGCCTCGGTCGAACCGTTCGAGCGCTCCGTCGCCAAGGCCCGCGCTCTGCTCACCGAGGCCGGCCACCCGCACGGCATCAGCACCACGCTCACCGCGTCCAACGTCGACGCCAACGTGGCCGAGGCCATCTCAGGGCTGCTCGCCCGCGCGGGCGTGCACGCCAAGGTCGACCTCCTCGACCCGGGGACGTACTCCCAGCGCCTGACCTCGAGCAACCACGCCGCCCTCGGCCCGATGTACCTCGCCGCGTCGACCGTGTGGACCCTGGACGGCGAGAGCATGCTCCAGTCCAACGTGCGCAGCGACCGCAGGCAGAGCCGCTGGCACAACAAGACGGCCGACCGCCTCATCGACGCCGAGGAACTGTCCGTCGAGCCGGCCGTGCGCCGCCGCGCCTTCTCCCGGCTGCAGGAACTCATCAAGACCGAGGCGCCGTTCGTGCCGCTCTACCAGATCGACAACATCTACGTGCACAACAGCCGGCCGCACTGGACACCCGGCTCCGCCGGCGTCCTGGACATGGCGAGTGCGGAGGTATCCGGCTCATGAGCGACTCCCTGACCCTTCCCACACCCGACACCAAGGACGCCACCGGGCCGACCGGCGCCACACGCGGCGCACGGGCCCTGGCGATTCTGCGCCCGATCGCCGCCCGGCTCGGCACCGCCCTGCTGGTGCTGCTGTGCACCGCGACCGTCGTCTTCTTCCTCGTCCGGCTGTCCGGCGACCCCGTCAAGGTCATGCTGCCGCCAGACGCCACGGCCCAGCAGGAGAGCCTGCTGCGGCACAGCCTGGGACTCGACCGGCCGCTGATCACGCAGTACCTGGACTATCTGTGGGGCCTGCCGCGCCTCGACTTCGGCACCTCCCTCTTCTACAACCAGCCGGTGCGCGAAGTCCTCGCCGACCGGGTCCCGGCCACCCTGCTGCTCGCGGCGGGTGCCCTCGTCGTCACACTGCTGATCGCGCTGCCCGCCGGCATCCTCGCGGCCATGCGCCGGGGCCGGGCCACCGACCGGGGCGTCATCTCGGTCGTGCTGCTGGGCCAGTCCACGCCGCCGTTCTGGGTGGGCATCCTGCTCATCCTCGTCTTCGCCGTCGGGCTGCACGCCCTGCCCGCGTCCGGCTACGGCACGTTCGCCCACCTCGTCCTGCCGTCCATCACGCTGTCCGTCTACTCGGTCGCCGTCGTGGCCCGGCTGCTGCGCTCCTCCCTCATCGACGTGCTCGGCTCCGACCACATCCGAACGGCGCGTGCCCGCGGCCTCGGCCCGGTGCGCACGATCCTGAGGCACGGGCTGCGCAACGCGTCCCTGCCGGTCGTCACCGTGGTCGGCCTCGAGGTCGGCAGTCTCCTGGGCGGCGCCATCCTCACCGAGCAGGTGTTCTCCTGGCCCGGCATCGGACAGCTGACCGTGCAGGCCATCTCCAACCGTGACTTCCCCCTGGTGCAGGCCACAGTGCTGGTGTTCGCCGCCACGTTCGTCGTGGTGAACCTGCTCGTGGACCTCTCCTACGGCCTCCTCGACCCGAGGGTGAGGAACTCCCGATGACCACCACCGCCCCCGCGCCCGCCGTCGACGCGGCGCCCCCCACACCGAGGCCCGGCGTCGCACGCGCCCTGCTGCACAACCGCCTCGCACTGGCCGCCCTCGTCTTCCTGACCGTGATCATCGTGTGCGCCGTGTTCGCTCCGCTGATCGCGCCCGCCGACCCCAACGCGCAGGACCTGCTCGGCCGGCTGCGACCGCCCGCCTGGCAGTCCGGCGGCAGCACCGCGCACCTGCTCGGCACCGACCAGCTCGGCCGCGACCTGCTGTCCCGCATCATCTACGGCACCCGCGTCTCACTGCTCGTGGGCGCCGGCGCGGCCCTCCTCGCAGGCACCATCGGCACCATCGCCGGTCTCGCCTCCGGGTACTTCGGCGGCTGGACGGACCGGATCGTGATGCGCGTCGCCGACGTCCAACTCGCTTTCCCCGCCATCCTGCTGGCGCTCGCCGTGGTCGGCTTCGTCGGCTCCGGACTGTGGTACGTGATCGTCGTCCTCGGCATCACCGGCTGGGTCTCCTACGCCCGCGTGGTGCGCTCGGAGGTGCTGTCGCTGCGCTCGCGGGACTTCGTCACCGAGGCCCACGCCATCGGCGTCGGACACGTGACGATCATGCGGCGCCATCTGCTGCCGAACGTACTGGCCCCGCTCGCCACCATCGGAACGCTGCACATCGCCGCCGCCATCGTCGCCGAGGCCTCCCTGAGCTACCTCGGCCTCGGCGTCCCCAAGGAGACGGTGACCTGGGGCGGCATGCTCGCCGACGGACAGCTCTACCTGGGCACCTCGTGGTGGATCGCCGTCTTCCCCGGCCTCGCCCTCATGCTCACGTCCTTGGCCATCAACATCACCGGCGACGCCCTGCGCGACGTCGCGGACCCGAAGGCGTACCGCCGATGACCTCCACCCACGGATCCCCCGCCGCCCCAACTGCCGTGCCCGTGCTCGAGTTCCGGGACCTGCGCGTCGACTTCCGGCTCTCCGGCTCCACCGTCCACGCCGTCCGCGGTGTGAACCTGTCCGTCGCGGCCGGTGAGACGCTCGCCGTCGTCGGCGAGTCCGGCAGCGGCAAGTCGGCCACGGCCCTGTCCGCGCTCCGCCTCAACCCCGAACCTCCCTGCGTGTATGCGGGCGGCGAGATCCTGCTCGACGGCCGCGACGTGCTCGGCCTGAGCGAACGGCAACTGCGCCGGGTCCGCGGCGCCGAGATCTCCATGGTGTTCCAGGACCCCATGACCAGCCTCGACCCGCTTCAGCGAGTCGGCCACCAGATCACGGAAGTGCTGCGGCTGCACGGCGACCACACCCGGGCCGAGGCGCGCAGCGCCGCGCTGACCGCGCTCGACGAGGTCGGTGTCCCCGACCCGGAACGACGCTTCCGCCAGTACCCGCACGAGCTGTCCGGCGGACTGCGCCAGCGCGTCATGATCGCCTCCGCGCTCGTGGCCCGGCCGCGCGTCCTCATCGCCGACGAGCCCACGACCGCCCTCGACGTGACCGTGCAGCGGCAGATCCTCGATCTGCTCGTGCGGCTGCAGCACCGCCACGGGATGGCGGTGGTGCTGATCACCCACGACCTCGGCGTCGTCGCCGAGACCGCGGACCGGGTCGCCGTCATGCGCCACGGCGAGGTCGTCGAGACCGGGGATGTGGAGCAGGTCTTCGCCCGCCCTGCCGCGCCGTACACCCGCCGTCTGCTCGACGCCACCCCCCGACTGGAGCCTGTCGCATGACCAGTTCGCACACCGCCGAACCGCTCCTGGAGATCCGCAACCTGCGCAAGGAGTTCCCCGGGCAGCCGCCGAGCGTCGCCGTCGACGACGTCAGCCTGACCGTCACCGAGGGAGAGACCTTTGCCCTCGTCGGGGAGTCCGGCTGCGGCAAGACGACCCTGACGCGGCTCCTGCTGCGGCTCCTGCCGCCGACGTCGGGCAGCGTACGGTTCGACGGGACGGATCTGCTGTCGCTGGACCACGCGGCCCTGCGCCCGTTCCGGCGGCAGATGCAGGTCGTGCTCCAGGACCCGTACTCCAGCATGAATCCGCGGCTGCGGATCGCCGACATCGTCGCCGAGCCGCTCGTCACCCACGAGGAGTGGGCGCGCGGCCGGCGCGGCCGGGCGAAGACCCGCGAGCGGGTGTGCGAACTCCTGGACGCCGTCGGTCTCGACGCGGGCATTGTCGACCGCTACCCGCACGAGTTCTCCGGGGACAGCGCCAGCGCATCTCGATCGCACGCGCCCTGGCCCTCGAACCGCGCCTGGTGGTCCTCGACGAGCCGACCAGCGCGCTCGACGTCTCCGTCCAGGCACGCGTCCTCGACCTGCTGGCCGACCTCCAGCAGCGCCTTGGCCTGACGTACTTCTTCATCTCGCACAACCTGGCCGTCGTCAGCCGGATCGCCGACCGGGTGGCCGTGATGCGGCAGGGCCGCATCGTCGAGACCGGTACCGCCCGGAAGGTGTTCACGACGCCCGAAGACCCCTACACGCGGCGGCTCCTCGACGCGGTTCCGGTCCCGGACCCGACGCGGGCGCGGCGCACCGCCTCCGTGGCCTCCGAGTCGGCGGAGAGCACCGTCGTATGAGGCACTGCCTAACGTCCCGACAGGACCAGTCCCGCCGCCCCGAGCAGGGCTCCGGTGTCCGAGGCCTCGCCCAGCACGACGCTCGGGGTCTCGGAGCCGGTCAGGGCGTCGGCCCGCAGCCGCGCCTCCACCAGGGCACGGAACGGCTCACCGCCGTCGAGTGCCTCCCCGTGCAGCACGAACAGGCCGCATGCGAACAACTGCTGGACCGTCGCGAGGCCCAGCACCAGGTTCTCGGCGTAGCGCTCGACAAGGTTCCGCGCGACCGGGTCCTGCGACGCGGTGAGCGCCCCCAGCGAGGCGAGCTGCGGCGCCAGTCCACGCTCGGCGGCCCGCTCACGCAGCCAGCGGGTGGTGGCCACGGTCTTCCAGCAGCCGCGGCGCCCACAGGTGCAGGGCTCGCCACTGGCCGTGACGGTCATGTGCGCGCCGCTGCGCCCGCCTGCCGGGGCCAGCACGTCGCCGTCGTACAGGATGCCGACGCCGAGCACCTCGCCCGTGGACACCGACGCGAAGGAGCGCCGTCCCCGTCCGGCGCCGAACCAGCGGTCCCCCAGCACCTGTACGCGTGCCCGGTGCTCGACCCGCACGGGCGCGCCCACCAGCGCCGCCACCCGGTCGGCGACCGGGTATCCGCTCAGCGCCGGGGCGTCGTTGACCTCCAGGATGCGTCCGGCACCCGGGTCCACCACGCCGGCCGCGGCCACACCCACACCCACCGGGCGGTGCCCGGCGAACACCGCCACCGCCCGCTCGAGGGCGGCGTCCACCCCGTCCGGCGACGCGTCGTCCGTGTCGTAGAACGCCTCGGTCCGGCCCAGTACGACGCCGGTGCGGGAGAGCCGCGCGGCTCGCACCACACCCGGCAGCACCTCCACGGCGCCCAGCACGCCCTCGTCCCCACTCACCCTGGCATCCGGCACCGGATCGGGGACCAACCGCAAAGGAAAACGTTCATGCGCCATGCGCCGACTCTGTCACGCCGCCGAAGCGGGCGGGCAGTGGCATGACTCACCGGAATCTGACGGAGGCGACCTGGCGCGAAACGCGCGCCGCCGCCGGAGACGCCATCGCCGTCCTGCCGATCGGCTCGCAGGAGCAGCATGCCGGGCATCTGCCGATGGGCACGGACACGATGCTCGCCGACGCGGTCGTCAGCCGTGCCCTGGACCTGCTGACCGAGGAGGCCGGCCCCGGCACCCCCGTGCCCGACCTCGTCAGGCTCCCGACGCTGCCGTACGGGCACAGCCCGCACCATCTGTTCGCCGCGGCGCTCACGCTGTCGGCCCCGGTGCTCGGCACCGTGCTCGACGAGCTGCTCGACTCCCTCGCGGAGTGCGGGTACGGCCGCGTCCTCGTCGTCAACGGGCACGGCGGCAACGACGAGATCGTCCGCCTCGCCGTCAAGCGCTTCGCGCTGCGCGCCGAGGTGACGGCGGCGGCGTGCTCGTACTGGACACTCCTCGACACGGTCGAGACAGAGGAAGCCACGGTCGAGACGGAGGACGCGACGGTCGAGGACGCGGGCGCCGCCGGCGCCGGGAGCGACACCGCCGTGGCCCCGTGCGGAGCGGGCGACCGGGCCGGTCTCGTGCCCGGGCACGCCGGCTGGTTCGAGACGTCGCTGATGCTCGCCGCCCATCCGGAACTGGTGCGCGCCGAGCGTCCCGCACAGCCGCCGGTCGAACCGCCACCCCTGTTCGACAAGCCCCCGTACCCGGGCCTGACTGTCGAGCGGCACGGCGAATGGGAGCGGGTCGGCGGCGCCACCGACGACGCCGCCGGGGCCGACGCCCGCGACGGCGCCCGCCTGCTGGACCGCTGCGCCCGCGGGCTGGCCCGCGCGGTCCTCGCCTTCGACGCCGCCACCCGCCCCACCGCTTGACCCATCCCGTGTCGCCCCGGGCGACCGTGACCCTGAGGAACAAGAACCACATGAAGATCACCGACGTCGATGTCCACGTCGTCAACCTGCCCCTGGTCAACCCGTTCACGAGCTCCTTCGAGACCAAGACCGGCGAGACCCGCACGGTGGTGCGCATCCGCACCGACTCCGGCATCGAGGGCTGGGGCGAGACGATGTGGGGCCGGCCGGTCGCCGCGATCGTCCGCAACCTCGCCGAGGACCTGATCGGCACCAGCCCGTTCGCCTTGGAGGCCTTCCACCGCAGGCACCACATGGTGCCGTTCTTCTACGGCTACCTCGGCTACGCGGCCCTCGCCGCCCTGGACGTGGCCTGCTGGGACGCCATGGGCAAGGCGACGGGCCAGTCGGTCACCGACCTGCTCGGCGGCGCCGTACGCGACGAGGTCCCCCTGACTGCGCTGATCACCCGCGCCGACGCTCCGGGGGCCCTGCCGGGCGACCTGCCCGGCGCCCTCGCCGAGCACACGGAGCGCGTGGTGCGCGAGGGCGGGTTCCAGGCCGTCAAGCTCAAGGGCACCACGGACGTGCAGGGCGACGTGGCGATCCTGCGGGCTCTGCGCGAGACCCTGCCGGAGGTGAGCCTGCGTGTCGACCCGAACGCCGCGTGGTCCGTGCCGGACTCGGTACGCGCCGGTATCGCCCTGGAGGAGCTGGACCTCGAGTACCTGGAGGATCCCTGCACCGGCATCGAAGGCATGAGCCAGGTCCGCGCCAAGGTCCGCATCCCGCTGTGCACGAACATGTGCGTCGTCCGGTTCGAGGACTTCGCGCCGGCGGTCCGGCTGGGCGCGGTCGACGTGATCCACGGTGACGTCTACAAGTGGGGCGGCATCGCCCCCACCAAGGCGCTGGCCGCACACTGCGAGACCTTCGGTCTCGGTATGAACCTGCACAGCGGCGGCGAGCTCGGCATCGCCACCGCCGCACACCTCGCGGTGGTCGCCAGCACCCCGGTGCTGTCGCGCGCCATCGACTCCATGTACTACCTGCACGCGGACGACATCATCGAGCCGCTCACCCTGCGCGAGGGGCGTCTGACGGTCCCCACGGGCCCGGGTCTCGGCGTCACCGTCGACGAGGACAAGCTCCGCCACTACGCCGCGGTCAACGAGCGCGAGGGAGACCTGCAGCGATGACCACCCACACCCACCCCACCCCGCTCCGCGCGCTCTCCACGGAGCGGGCACCCGCGCCCGCCGGCGGTTACAGCCAGGGCATCGCCGCGGGCCCCTATGTGTTCACCTCGGGGTTCGGTCCGCAGGACCCGCAGACCGGCGCCGTCGCCGACACCGTGGAGGAGCAGACCCGCCAGGTACTGCGGAACGTGCGGTCCGTCCTGGAGGAGGCCGGGCTCGGTCTGGACGACGTGGTGAAGGCCACGGTGCATCTCCAGCACCTGCACCGCGACTTCGCCGGCTTCGACCGGGTCTACCGCGAGCACTTCACCGATCCCCGGCCCGTGCGCACCACGGTCGGCTCGGATCTCATGAACATCCTGGTGGAGATCGACGTGGTCGCCCTGCGCCGCCCGGACCCGGCCGGCTGAGCGTTCGCGTACGGCCGGTGGGGTGCGAGTCGCGCAGCCGGCGACCCGCACCCCACCGGTCAGGTTCTCTGGTGCCGTTCGTGCGGGCACTGCGTTCCGTCTTCGGGTGGCCTTGCGAGCGCGGCAGGAGCGCCGATCGTTGACCTTGCGGCCGCTGACGGGCAGGCCGGCGGTGGCCTGCCCGTCAGCGGCCAGATGACTCTTCGTGGTCAGTCCGCCTCGGGAGGCCCGACGGGCGGCCGGTCACCACCAGGTTGCCGTCCGGGGTGCGCCGCGCGAGGTCGCCGGTGCGGAGGTAACCGTCGGTGGTGAAGGCGTGTGCGTTGCGGTCGGGTGCCCGGTAGTAGCCCCGCACGGTGTACGGACCGCGTGCGAGGAGTTCACCGGGCTCCCCTTCGGGCACGTCCTTGCCGTCGACGTCGACGATGCGGATCTCATCGTCGGGCGAGAGGGGGCGGCCCTGCGTGGTGAGCACGGTCTCGTCCGGATCGGTGGGCCGGGTGGGAATGAGAAGCCCCTCAGCCATGCCGAAGACCTGCTGCAGGCGACAACCCAGTTCGGGGGCGATCCGTTCCGCCGTCGCCCGGTGCACGGGCGCGTCGCCGATCTGCACGAGACGCAGACTGCTCAAGTCGACCTGAACCGTGGGAAGCGCGTCGAGCCAGAGCTGGGCCACGGCGGGCATCACCGACGTGACCGTGACCCGCTCTCGTTCGATGACCGGAAGGCATTCAGCGGGTCCCGAGTTCTCGACCAGGACGACGGTGCCGCCTACGGACAAGGTGCCTAGGATGCCGGGGCAGCCGAAGGTGAAGTGGAACTCGGCGGGCAGCGCGGCGAGATACACGTCGTCCTCGGTGAGCGACACCAACTCGGCGGCGGCCCGCGCCTGGTAGGCGTAGTCGTTGTGAGTGCGCGGAATGAGCTGGGGCGCCGAGGTGGCTGCGCCGGAGAGCAGGAAGAAGGCCACCTGGTCGGCGCTCCGTGCAACTGCCCGCTCGGGCGGGGCGTCGATGGAGCCCAGCGGAAAGTAGTGGCAGCCCGACGCGTCGACCGTAAGGCCCCCGTACGAGGAAGGGGCTCCTGGCTCCTCAAGGGTGAACACCCGGCGCAGGAAGGGTCCTTGGGCCGCGACCTCACCGGCCATCGCCATGTGGTCGAACCCCTGATGCTTCGAGGGACCGACGTAGCCGACGGCCTGGGTGACGTGCACGATGTGGGAGATCTCGGACGCGCGGTGCGAAACCGGGCAGAACACGGGAACCGCGCCGAGGCGCATCAGCGCGAACACGGTGACGACGAACTCCGGAACGTTCGGCAGCTGGACAACGACCCGTTGCCCCGACCTCAGGCCGCGCAGCCGGAATCCGGCCGCCATGCGATCCACGCGCCGGTTCAGGTTCGCGTACGTGATGCGGGTGCCGTCATGGACGAGCGCGGTCCGCGGCCCGTACTGCAGGGCCCAGCCGCGCAGCAGGTTGTCCAGCGTGCTGCCACGCCAGTGCCCGGCTGCCCAGTAGCGGTCGACGAACTCCTCGGGCCAGGGAGTGCAGCCGTCGAGCATGGATGCCATTCGCTTCTTTCTGTACCAGTTTCCGAACCGGGATCCGTACGGGTCGTGTCGCGCCGAAAGGGGGCGAGAGGCGGGACCGCGGGGATCCCGACACATCGCCCCCGCTGCGAACCTGGGGAGCAACCCGCCGCCCTGACCTCGGCAAGCCAATCCGCCAACACCCTTATGTGCAATGCGCTTTCCCGACGACGGACGCCGAGTTCCCTCGGCAGAAGGTCCAATGAGCGCCACTGACCGGGAGGGATGGTGGTAGGAGAACCCTGAGGACCGCGCTCGTGTCCAGGCTCCCTGACTCGGATCTCCGGAGGTGTCAGCGCATGACCGTTCAGATGGCGTCCAGCGCCAGCCCCTTCGTCTTCGGGCCGAGGAGCCCCACGTTGAGGCACAGGAGCACCATCAGTACGGCGGACCCGGCGAACACCGCGGTCGCGCCGAGGTCGTCGAGGACGCTCAGTGCGATGAACGGCAGGATCACGGAGACCAGTCGCGACAGCGAGTACGCGATGCCGATGGCACTGCTGCGCAGGTTCGTGGGGAAGATCTCGGCCTGGTAGACGTGGAACGCGTTGGAGAAGACGTTGCTGCAGACGGTCAGCAGGAAGCCGCTTCCCACGATCAGCCAGGCCGCGTCGGCGAACCCGAACAGAAGACCGAAGAAGGCCTGGCCGAGGGCCGCGACGATGATCAGGGTACGGCGCTCGAACCGCTCGATGAGCGGAATCGACAGGGCGGAACCCAGCGGGTAGCCGCAGAAGCTGAGCGCCGCGTAACCGAGTGAGGCGGTCGTCGAATGGCCCTTGGCGGCAAGGACGACGGGAGCCAGGGAACCGAAACCGTAATAGCCGACGGTCTGCAGGACCTGGAAGATCCACCACATGACGGTGCGGCGGCGGTACGGCGGCTGGAACATCCTGCGCAGGGGAACCCGCACGGTGGGGACCGTCTCGGTCTCGCTCTTGCTCTTGCTCTTGCTCTCGCTCTTGCTCTCGGCGTGGGCCTGGGCCTCGGCCTTTCGCTGCGCGGGCACTTGGCGTGCGCCGGCAGTCCCCGGTTCGTTGAGTGTCTCGATGCGCGCGACGACAGCCTCGGCCTCCGCACGGCGCCCCTTGGCCTCCAGCCATCGCGGGGACTCGGGGAGAGCGCGCCGCATCCACTGGATGCAGAAGGCGCCGAGCGCGCCGGCCACCAGCAGCCAGCGCCAGCCGGAGACCCCGGCGATCTCGTGCTCCGCCACCAGGCGCGCACCGAGCAGCGCCGCCAGTGGCACGCCGAGGAACCCGACGGTGTAGGCCCAGGCGATGTACCGTCCGCGCACGGCCGTCGGCAGCAGCTCGGAGAGGTACGTGTCGACGAGCACGAGTTCGGCGCCGAGCCCGAGTCCCGCGAGGAACCGCGCCGCCACCAGCCAGTTCACGTCTGGCGCGGCGGCGCACAGCAGGGAGAACGCGGAGTACATACCGAGGTTGACCAGGAACATCTGGCGCCGGCCGAAACGGTCGGCCAGCAGTGACATGACGTTGGCGCCGACGAACATCCCCAGGAACCCGGCGGCGATGATCCACGACTTCTGAGTGTGGCTCAGATGCCAGGGCTCGGCGAGCGCGGCGGCAAGCACACCGCCGAGAAACACCTCGTAGAGGTCGAAGAAGGCACCGACACCGACTATCGCCGTGAGGCGTCGATGCCAGGGACCGGGGCGCAGGACCTCGAGGCGGCGGGACACCGATGAGGGAGAGCCGGCGGTGGAGGGGGCGGTTTGCGTCATGTGCCTGTCAGCTCCTTTCAAGTGTCTGCAAGGTACATGCATGCGGTGCGACGTGACCATGGCCGCAGCGTCGTCCGGCACCGGGACCCGCGGACGGGCGACGGGCGACGGGCGACCCGACTGAACCCTCGCTGCGCCGCATAGGGGTCAGCCGGTTCGGGCCGGTTCTTTCGGGATCGCCGACACGCACAGCCACGCAAGTCCTGCGTCGGCCAGGTAGGCGGGCGCGCCGATGGCCATGCTGGTGCGCAGCCCGGGGGCTTCGGCGTCCACGGGGCAGCGCTCAGGCCCCGGCGCCGGGAAGGGAGATGGAGCGGAACATTTCTTCGCCCAGCTGATCCCGGATCAGCGTGTCGATCCTGTTGGCCTGCGGGACATGAACGAAGGGCCTCCATGGGTAGATGCGGTCATTGATCCATGGAGTCTTCCAGTCGGTCGTACCGGTGAAGAATTTCTGCGCAAACTTCGCTGTGCGAGATGCCGGAAATTCTTCCTCGACCTCCAGGCATCCGCTCACGCATACATCTACATACGACTGAACAAGGGGAAATTCCTCACTGACGTACCTACGCGACGCGCTTCCGAAATACCAGAAATTTCCGGGTGGCGGGGCCGATCTTCCATCCAGCATGGTGATGTCACGACGAGGAATGCGGAGCAGCTTGTATCCCTTCTCCCTGTCGGCGAATACCTTCAATTCGTCTTGCGCCACCTGGAAGATCACGCCGTTGCAGGTCGCACCGCGATCCGGAAAGGCTCCCAAATACGTGGGCCCCCAACTGACAGTGTCGACCCGGTCGTACCAGCCACGCGTGATGCCTTTGACAGAGACAGGGAAGCACTTACCGGCTTTCGGCCAGGTCTCCTCTCGGGATTCCTTTTGAATCAATGAACCGTAACCGAAAATGAACTGACCGCTGGGACCGGATTCCCTTGCCTCGACTTCTGCCGGGCCCTGCTGAATGGTGCAACCCGTGGCAGCCGCACCGAGACCCAGGACTGCAATGCCTCCGAGTATCCTGCGCCGCCCCACTTCAGCCTCATATTTCATGGCCATTATGTTTACGCCCTGGCTACGGGGTGTCGAGAACGACGCGCAGAGCCTTCGGGTTGTTGTCCACACGGTCGGGGACCGGAAGCGCCTGGGCGCGGCGGGCCGAGAGGCCGCCGCGCCCAGGCGCAGTGTGTGCCAGCCCGACGAGGGGTCGGTGGCTCACTCCCGCACGGCGCCGCTGAGCATGCCGCGGATGAACTGGCGCTGGAAGAACATGTAGAGCACGACGATCGGCACCGAGATCAGCACGGCACGCGGCGGACAGCAGGTTGATCCTGGACGGCGTACCGGTTGGAGAACGCGCCGAGGCCGAGGGTCATCGGCTGGTGCCCCGGGTCGGAAAGCATGATCAAGGACAGGAAGTAGTCGTTCCAGGTCCACATGAAGCTCAGCAGGACGAAGGTGATCACCGCCGGCTTGGCGATCGGCAGGTGGATGCGCCACAGCTGGGTCCAGGAGTTGGCGCCGTCGATCTCGGCGGACTCGGCGAGCGCGGGCGGCACGGCGCGGAAGGCGGCGCGCATCCAGAAGGCGCCGAAGCTCACCCCGAGCCCCGTGTGGGCGAGGATGATCCCCTTGTAGGTGTCGGTGAGGCCGTAGGCCAGGAAGTCGTAGTAGAGCGGCACGATGATCGTCTCCATCGGGACCATCAACCCGACCAGGAGCAGCGGGAAGAGCACTTCTCGCCGGCCACACCGAGGACGCCGAAGGCGTAGCCGCTCATCACGGCGAGCACGGTGGAGACGGCGACCACGCCGCCGCTGATGATCAGGCTCGACTTCAGGTACTGGGTGAAGTCGGCCTGTGCCCAGGCGGTGGCGAAGTTGCCCCAGTGCGGGCTGGACAGATCCAGCGTTCCCGTGGGGTTGGGGCTGACCGCGACCCCGATGATCCAGGCGACCGGGAAGAGCACGCCGACGGCGACGGCCGTCAGGATCGCGTAGTTGAACACCTTTTCCTGGGTGGAGATCATCGGGACCTGTCCTCGGAGAGCTTGAGGATCACCAGCGCGACGGCCAGCGACACGGCGGCGAGGACGACGCCGACGGCAGCTGCCGTGCCGATGTCCGGGTTGGCGAAGGCACGCTGGTAGAGCACGATCGTGGGGGTGATCGTCGACGTCCCGGGACCGCCCCTGGTGGTGAGCCAGACGATGTCGAAGACCCGGATGGCGCCGAGCGCGGAGAGGGTGAGGGCCACGGCGAGCTGGCCGCGCAGCCCCGGCAGTGTCACGGTGAAGAACTCCCGTACCGCGCCCGCGCCGTCGACCCGCACCGCGTCGTACAGCTCGGTGGGGATCGACTGTGTGCCGGAGACGAACAGCACCATGCACAGACCGAACGCCGCCCAGGTCCCGGCGAGGCCCAGCGCGGGCAGCGCCCAGGTGTAGTCGCTGAGCCAGCCCCGGGTGAGGGCCTCGAGGCCGAAGGCGCGCAGCACGGAGTTGACCGGGCCGTCGGGGGCGTAGATCCGCTTCCACACCATCGCGGTGACGGCGGGAGTGAGTACCTGTGGCAGGAAGAGCACCCATCGATAGACCGCGGCGCCGCGGACGTCCTTGCGGGAGGTGAGCGCGGCGGTGAGCAGGCCGAGGGTGATGGGCAGCACCGCGAAGAAGGCGATGAAGACAAGGGTGTGCTCGACCGCCTGGCGCAGCTGCGGATCGCTCAGGAAGCCCGTGTAGTTGGAGAATCCGGCCCACGTGGCGGGGGTGACGCCGTCCCAGTGGAAGAAGGAGACGTATCCGCCCTGGACGGTCGGGACGATCACCACGAGCGCGTAGGCGGCGAGGGCGGGCGCCAGGTAGGCCAGGCCCAGCCAGGGCTTGCGCCGCTGGTACGCGCGGCGGGTCCGGGCCGAGGAGCGTGTGGTGGCGGGTGCGGGGATGGTCCGGGGTGGCGCGGCCGGGTGTCCGTCGGTTGTCGCCATGGTCGCCTACTTCGCCTTCCGGGTCTTCTGGAACTGGGCGTAGTCGTCCTGGGTCGCCTTGACGACGTCGGCGGCCGACGCCTTTCCGGCGAGCAGGTCCGTCATGTGCGTGGTCATGGTGTTCAGCAGCGTGGGGGTGGCCCAGTCGAGGTAGGGAACCGCCGAGTCGTTGTCGGAGACCTGTGCCGCGATCTTCGACCTCGTCGGCGAGCAGTGGATCGTGGTCCGGGGGCAGTTCGGGCGTGGAGAGCATGGGCATGGATCCGACCTGCGTGGCGATTCTGGCCGCTTCGGGGCTCGCCATGAAGTTCAGGAAGGCGGCCGCGGCGTCGGGGTGTTTCGTCTTCGCGGCTATGGAGAAGTTGCTCGCGGCCGCGAACGTCACGACCGGATCGCCGCCATGAGCGCGGGGCAGTACGAAGGAGCCCAACTTCTTGCTGTCGCCCTGCTGCAGCGGCAGGGACCCGGAGTAGTCGAACCGGAACAGTGCCTTGCCGTCGACGAACGCCTGCGCCGCGTCCTGGCCGGGGACCGCGGCGAAGTCCTTGGTGAAGTACCCCTTGCCCGCCCACTCCTTGAGCTTGGCGACGGCCTCGGGAAAGCCCGTCCTGCCGACGCTCATGTCCCCGCGCGAGTAGGTGAAGTCGGCGATCTTGTCCCGGTCGCCGAAGGAGTTGATCAGGCTGAACAGAGTGGCCGTCACGCCGCCCTGCTCGAGGTTGCCCACGGCGACGGGGGTGATACCGCCCGCCTTGGCCTTGCGCATGTTCTCTTCGAACTGCGCGAGGGTCCGGGGCACGTGGCCGCCGGTCCGCTTCAGCAGCGAGCGGTTGTAGTAGACCTCGATGGCGGAACCGCGGGCGATGGGGGCGCCGAAGAGCGAGCCGGTCCCCATCTCCTTTCCGTCGGGGGCGAATTGGTGCTCCTCCTGGATGGAGGTGGGGAACGCCTTCTTCCAGCCGTAGGCCTCGGCGTAGGGGTCGAGGTCGAGCACAAGACCTCCCTTGGCGAGGGTGCCGAGGGACTGCCAGCCGTTGTTCGCCGGGACGATGTCCGGAGGGTCGGCCGCCCGCAGCTTCAGTGGGAGGGACTTCATGACGTCGTCCCAGCTCTGCGCGGTGCGATCCACCGTGATCTGCGGGTACTTACGCTCGAAGGCGGTGACGATCCGTTCCATCCAGGCCTTGTCGGGCCCGCCGGCGAAGTAGTCGAGCACCCGTATGCGGGTCTTGCCCATGGCGCCCGGGTCGGTGACCACCCTGCCCGCGCCCGCCTGGCCGGCCGCCGTGCTGTTCGACATGCCGGGCACGCACCCCGAGAGCATGACGGCGGCGAGCGGTGCGGCCATGGCGCTGATCCACATTGATCCTTTGCGCGCGAACACGGCGCCTCCTGTGGTCTCGTGGTGCGGGCGAGCTTAAGAGCAGCAGACCAGTTAGTCCAGAGTTTGTTATCATGTCGCCGAGATGAGACCAGTGGCACCAGATACCGGGGAGGTGGCCCTCGTGCAGGCCGAGGAACCAGTGGGCCAGGAGCGGCGGTGGGCACGGCGGTCGCGCAGACCTACCGCAAACTCGGGGACGCCCTGCGCCGGGGCTCTTCCCCCGGGCGAGCCGCCTTCCCGGCGAGCGGGATCTCGCCGACGAGCCTCGGGGTCAGCCGCTCCACGCTGCGCGTCGCCCTCGGGCCGGCTCGCGGACGAGGGCGCGCTCGAACGCTCCTCGCAGCGCGGCTGGTTCGTGGCCGCGCCGAATGGTGGGCGAACCGCCGAGCACCCTGCAGAGCTTCTCGGAGATGGCCCGGGCCCGCGGGCTGACCGCGCAGGCTCGAGAGTCCTGCAGACTGCGGCGAGCGCCCGGCCGACTTCGAGGAGGCGGAGCGGCTGCGGCATCGCCCCGGCCGCCCGCGTGCTGGAGCTGCGCCGGCTGCGCACCTGGACGACGTGCCGGTCTGCCTCGACACCAGCGTCGTCGCCTAGACGGGCCCCGGGCTGGCCGCGCTCGACCTGACCGACCGTTCGCTGTACGAGGCGCTGGAGCACGAGTGCGGGATCCGCATCGCGCGCAGCTCCTACACCGTGCGGGCGGACGCCGCCGACGAGCAGACCCGCGGAACTGCTCGGGATCGAGCGGGCAGCCCCGTGCTCATCGGCGAGGAGGTCACCTACACGGCCGACGACACGCCGGTCCTCGCCGGGCGTGATGTCCTACCGCAGCGACGCCTACCGCTTCCAGGCCGACCTGTTCCGTCCCCTGTAGCGCGGCTTGGAGCGACCCCGGGGCAGCCTCCCCGGGCAGGCGTCAGGTGGCCAGGAACCCCTTGGGCGGCAGGGTCGCGGCGATCCGGGCCGGCACCTCAGCGGTCGACCGGGATGCCGGCCTCGGCCAGGGCGTCCAGCGGCGCGCCCGCCACCGGCGGGACTACCGCGCGGTGCGGCACGGCGCCCGGCACATGCCCGGGCAGCTCGGCCAGCAGCGCCTCGGCGACGGGCGAGCCCGCGGCCATCAGCACCGATCCGGAGAGCACCACGCTCACCGGCCCGGGCCGTCCGGCAGGCCGGCCTGGCGCGCGGCCACCCCCGCGTACATCGCGCGAGGCGCCGTCCCTGCTCGCGCACGATGACCCGCGCGACCGGGTCCCCTGCCGCCGCCGCCGCGGTGACCACCCGCGCGGCCCGCGGCTTCTCCTGCCACGGAGCCGCGCCCTCGCGGCGGGTGAACCAGTGGTTGAGCTCCAAGACGCTGGACCTGCCGAAGAACTCCAGCAGCGCCCTCGGTCAATGAGGTCTTCGGACCCCAGGCCCAGCTCGGCGAGGTAGACGGCCTTGAGCGCCTCCTCGGCCAGGCCCGCCGCACCCATCGGGTGCTGGCCCCACCAGCCCAGGTCCCACACCGCGCCGCCCGGACCGCGCGCCGCGACGGCCGCGGCGGTGCCGGCCGATGACCGCGACCCCGACCGCCCGACGGCTCGCCGCAACGGATCGCGGCGTAGCCGTCGTTGAGGATCGAACGCCGGCGCAGCGGGGGTACTGCTCGGCGCAGCGCGTCGTCCCAGAACGCGCAGTCCTCCGGCCAGTCGACGCCGGCAAGCCGGAACGCCGCCCCGGCGATGCCGGCCGGCGCCGCCTGCCGCCTGCGCCAGCGCGTCGCCGACCGCCGCGAGCACCTCGGCGACCGCGTCGGACGACGTGGCGCGCCCCGTAGATGTCGCCGCAGCCCGAGCGGCCGTCGCCGACGACCTCGCCGGCGGCCGTGCACACCAGCGCGGCCGTCTTGCTGTTGCCGGCGTCGACGCCGAGGTAGAGCTCGCCCATCGGTTACGGCAGCAGCCGCTCCGGCAGCCACTGGCGCTGGGCCACCGCCATCTCGTCGTACAGCGCCTCGGCGACGGTGAGCGAGGGACGAGCGGGTTGGCGGCCATGGCGCGCACGGCGTCGGCGCGAGTGCCGTCCCAGGCGGCCCTGGCGGCGAGGATCTGGTACTGGGCGAGCGGCCTGGGTGATCCCGAGCACCGAGCGCGGCAGGGGCTTCTGCGGCTCGGGGTGGAAACCCTTGGCGTCCACGGTGCCCCACACCTCCACGACGGTGGACTCGTCGAACCCGGGCAGGAAACGGCCGGTGTTGGGGATGTTGAACGGGCAGCCGGGCGCCGGTGTCGTTGTAGAAGGCGCTGATCGCGTCGATGGCGAGCTCCAGCTCGTGGATGCCGCCGCGGGAGCGTGAGGGGTCCAGCTCCGGAGCGTCGGAGGCCGCCTGCTCGCGGTAGTGGTCCCAGTAGCCGGGCAGCTCGGACAGGATGGTCTCGGAGCGCGTCATCGGCGACAACTGGAGCTCGCGCAGGCTCTCTTCGCGGAAGTAGTAGTAGAGGAAGTAGTCGGACGGGATGGACTCCATCGTGACGGCCAGGTGCAGCACCCGCTTGAGGTGCAGGTCGACGGTCGGGTCGTCCTTGACGGCCTTCCACCGCTCGCGCAGGATCGGGAAGACGTCCTCGCCGTCGTACGTCGCCTCGTTCGACCAGCAGTTGTGGTTGACGCCGACCAGGTTGGCCTTGAGCTTGTCCGGGTCGAGACCTGCCGCCCTGGCGACGACGGGCGGGAAGCAGATCGGCCCCTCGCAGAAGGACACGATCGGGATGTCGGTGTTGTCCGCCACCGCCTGCGAGACGATGTTGACCGGGTTCGTGTAGTTGAAGATCCGCGCCCTCGGGGCGACTTCGGCGAGGTTCTCGCACAGCTGCCGCATGATCCGCGACGGAGCGCAGCGACATCATCATCCCGCCGGGCCCTTGCGTCTCCTGGCCGATGACGCCGTGCTTGAGCGGGATCCGCTCGTCCAGCGCCCGGGCCTCGAAGCCGCCTGGGCGGAAGCTGGAGAGCACCGCGTCGACGTCGCGCAGCCCCTCACGCTGGTCGGTGGCGGTGGTGACGGTGATGTCCAGACCTGCGTTGCGGGCCATCTTCTCGGTGATCGTCTTCACGACCTCGAGACGGTCGGGGTCGAGATCGATCAGCACGAACTCCGAGCCGTCGAACTCCTCGCCGTGGTGCATGAACGAGGCCATCGTGCCGGGTGCGCGCGAGGAACCGCCACCGAGGTACGCGAGCTTGATGCGGGCCATCTCTCTCCTTGGGTCGGCGCTTCGCCGGTCAGCGGCGGTGGGTGGCCGGCGGCGGTGTCGAGGAACAGCCAGGGCGCCGGCGCAGTCACTGAGTACGGTGGCCGGCCAGTCGGACTCGTAGCGGTCGGCCGCGGCCGAGACGCCGGGCGGCCAGGGCCTTGTCCGCCCCGTGGGCCACCATGACGGCGCGCGCGCGACTGCTCCTTGATCGTCGCGATGCCGACGGTCACGCCGTGGCGCGGCACGTCGTCGAGGCCGCCGAACGTCGGGAACGTGGCCAGGTTGTCGCGGCGGGTCTGCTCGGCGAGCGGGACGACGTGGGTACGGGTCGAGACTGCGGTGCCCGGCGGGTTGAAGGCGATGTGCCCGTCGCCCGCGCCCGAGGCGAGGATGAACAGGTCGATGCCGCCGAGGCCGGCGATTCGCTTGTCGTACTCCTCGGGGTCCGCGGGGTCGGGCACCCAGAGCCGGTCGCGGTCGATTCCGCGCCCCGCGCCGCACCGCCTCATTGAGCCGCTGCACGATCTCCACCAGCCCGAAGCGGAGGCACGAGTGGGGCAGCGACGGGTCGATGCGCCGGAAGCCGCCCGTGGCCTCGTCGCGCTCCAGGTACTCGTCCATCATGACGATCGTGACGTGACCCAGGTCCAGGGCGCGTCGGGCGCGCCTCGTCGGCGAGCGCGCGGTAGGTGTGACAGGGCGCTGCGTCCGCCGGGGCAGCCGAGAGCATACGGCCGGCCCTCGTGGGCCGCCTCCCCGATCTCGTCAGCGATCTCCGCCGCGAGGGCGCGCCCCAGGGCTTCCGGGTCGTCGAACACGATCGGCGATACGCGCACCAGGTCAGCTCCTCTGCATACCAGTTATGCCAGAGAGGCTAGCTTGGGCCGACTGGTCTGAACAAGAGGTTCTTGCGTTCGCGTATGCCGAACCCGTGGATGTCGTCCCGACTGCGCTTGAGCGCCCGGCAGTGTGTTCGCCCCCGCCCGTTGACCTTTCCTCCAGAACCGGCTGTGCACACTGCCGGTACTTGGTGGACTGAGTGGATGAAGATCCTGTCCCCGCGCGTCCTCCGGGCTCTTGAGCGGTTCAACGCCACCTACCCCTGGGATCACAACGCCCACTACCATCGCTGGATCCTGCGGCAACTGCCGAGACGCTTCCCCCGCGCTCTGGACGTCGGTTCAGGCAGCGGTGACCTTGCAAGGCTCCTGGCCGGACGTGCCGCCTCCGTCCAGGCAGTCGATTCCGATCCGGCGATCTCCGCCCAGGCGCGCAAGCTGACTCCTGATGCGCTTCCCGTGACCTTCACCGTGGCGGATGCAATTGCCGAGTTCCCTGCCGGCCCCTACGACGCCATCACGTGCGTCGCCACGATCCACCACTTGCCGTTCACCGAGGCGCTCACCCGTTTCCGCCGTCATCTCGCGCCGCGAGGGACCTTGATCGTCGTCGGCCTGTGCCGCGCTCAGACCCCGGTGGACTACTTGCTCGGTGTCATCGCGATGCCGGCCAACGCCGCCACGGGCTGGCTGAAGAACAAAGGCCGCCCGTCACCCCGACCCGTCTCCATGACGGCCCGCACACGCTCAGCGGACATGACCTTTGACGACATCGTCCGGGAAGCCAGAAACGTCCTCCCCGGCGCGCGCCTGCGACGACGGCTGTTCTGGCGCTACACGCTCGTGTGGAGTCACCCCTGAGCAGCCTCGGACTTCTTCAACCAGCGCTCTGTGCCAGGGGTTTGCGGTTCAGGCCCTGAGCCTTCATGGTGATGAGTGTCCTTCGAGCAGGAGCTCCAGCGCTCCCAGACCGTCGTCGCGCCGTTGCCCACAGAGTGGAGCCAGGACGGCACGGCGTTCTGGTGCGGCAGCTTGTAGGCGAGGTCGGCGCGGCCTTCGTCGGTGAGGACGGGAGCCAGGACGTTGACGCCCAGGAAGCGGGTTGAGGGCTTCAACGCGCGGCCGATGAGTGCGTTTCCCGAGATACCCCCCGGAAGACCGTCGTCGGCTGGTCGATGTGGCGCACTGCCTCACTGCCTACTGGGAACAGCAGGTCTTCGTCGAAGCTGAAGACGAGCACACGGCCCGGCGCCCCTCCGTGCACCCAGTCTTCAAGGAGGTAGCAGCCCATCTGCGCCATGACCGTGAGCCGTTCATCCGCGAGTTGCTCGCTCCCGGATGGACGACTGCCAGACAGCATCGACGAGAGGTCAGGTGGTGGCCAGCAGCAGGTCCTCTCCGCTTGACGGGCGAAGACCGTCGGTGCGATCGGCGAAGTAGCGCTCGGCGAGCAAGGCTCCCGACACGTGTCGGGCGTCCTTGAAGCCGGCTTCGCGGGCCAGCGCCAGCATCTCCTGCGGGGTGTAGAAGCTGATGAACGGTGTTCCGGATGCTTGCGCGCCTTCCTTGCTCGTCCGGAGGCCGGGGCGGTCGGCGTCGTCGACAAGTTCGGTCGGCAGCAGGAAGGTCATGGCGAGCGTCGAGCCGGGTGCGAGCCCGGCGATCTGGCGCAGGGTGGCCGCGGTGGCGTCCTTGGTGAGGTACATGGTGACGCCGGTGGAGACGATGACCGCCGGCCGGCCGGGATCGAAGCCGGCATCGGCCAGCTGCTCGGACCAGTCCTCGCTGGCCTCGAAGTCGACCGGCACCAGGTGCAGCCAGTCGGGGACGCCGTAGCCGAGTTCGACCAGGCGGTGGCGCTTCCATGCCTGAGGTGCCGGGCTGGTCGACCTCGAAGATCCGCAGGCGGGAGGCGAGTTCCGGCTTGCGCTGGGCGAAGGTGTCCAGGCCGGCTCCCAGGATGACGTACTGGGTCACGCCGTGGTCGGCCTGCTCGGCGATCAGGTCCTCGATGAAGCGAGCGCGGGCGACGATGGCTGCCCGGAACCCGCTGGTGGCCTGCGGGTCCATGTCCGGGCGGTCGCGCCAGTCATCGCCGGGAGCCGCCAGCTGCAGGCCGATCTCGTCCTCGACCACATGCGGGGGCGGGTCGACCTGGACGTGCATCGCCCGCCAGAGGGCGGTCCGCACCGCGCTGCTGTCCGGTGCCTCGCGTCTGCTCGTGCGCCATGGTGTGCCGCCTTCGTCGCAGTCAGTTCTTGGCGGGAGCCTGGAGGCTCCACAGGCGCCCGTCGGGGTCGCGGACGGTCATCTCCCTGGTCCCGTAATGGGTGTCCTCGAACGGTGTGACCACCTCGACGACAGGATCGGGACGGAACGCGTCCGCGTCCGGCACCTTCAGCACGATCCGCGTCTGGGGCTCTTGGTCCTCGGGAACCTCGGCGATGAACACGTAGGGACCGTCGCCGTTGCGGAGTTGGCCGGAGTTGTGGTCCGTCGCGAACTCCAGCTCGTACCCCAGCGCCTGGAAGAACTTCGCCGCCTTACCCCAGTTGTGGGTCGTCAGGAACACGTACAGCAAGCTAGCGGAACGTTCGCCGTGACGACGAACCCAACCGAGCGGATTCAGGACGTCGGCGTCGACTTCTTCGTCCAGCGGCGATGTCGGGTCCTCGCGGGTCGGGCGCCGGGTCATCCGGCGGGGCAGGACGACGAAGTTCACGGAGTCCGGGGCCCAGTCCACGGCGAACGCGTGGCATCCGTCCGCGGAGGCCTGTCCGCCGGGCCATGTGCAGTCCGCGCCGATGCCGCTCGAGCCCGAGCAGTCGGGGCCGCGCATCACGCCGTGGACCGTGCCCGGTTCGAAGCCGGCGTTCTCCATCACGTCGATCTCACTGCAGGCCGGTCAGCGCACGCTGCCGACACCGGCGCCCAGCATCCAAACGCGGTCCCCATGCCCTGGCCGCACGGCACCTTCATCCGGGCCCCAACATGCCGTAGGTCTGGGTGAACTCGCCCGAGGCGTTGAGCCGGGCGGAGGTGTACTTACAACACCCTGACCACCACTGATAGTTGGCCGGTTCTCCTTACGGGGCCACCGCGGCGTCCAAGGACGTGGCATGTACCGAGCGACGGAGCGGCAAGGCGGCGCGTTCGAGCGTCGACGCCGGCCGGCGGGGAAAGTGGATGAGCCCTCAGATGTGCGGCAGCCCGCTGACGTCGAGCGGTACCGCCCCCACACGGTATCCCCGCTCGTCCAGCAGATGACCGTTCAACTTCATCGGCCACAGGGCCACCGCCCTGTCGGCGACGGTCAGCCCGGGCACGCGCTCTGCGAGCCGCACCTCGAAGCGCTGGGCATCGTCGAGCGAGCGGACCCAGGCAACGAGTTTGAGATTGTGACGGGAGATCACCCCGGCACACAGACGCACCTCGCGCATGCCGGTGACCTGCGCGGACACGGCCCGTAGGTCTCCGGGCGCGACCTGACCCCACAAGTACACCGACACCGGCCACTGCGACAGGGGGCGCGCCACCTCGCACCGCGTCTGCACCATGCCCGCCGCGAAGAGCCGGCCCATCCGGCGGCGGACGGTGTCGGCACTCACCTCGCAGGCGTCCGCGAGAGCGCGATACGTGGCACGCCCGTCGACCGACAGCGCGGCGACGAGACGGTGGTCGAGGGCGGTGAGCGGGAACACCGGCGCGTCGGGACCCACCGCCTCCTCCGCCGTGAGGCGGGAGATCTGATCCCCGTCGAGCGCGCGCAGGCGCCACCTGCTCCCCTCCGCGTAGACGGTGCTCGCCAGGTGAGTACGGGTCGTGACGATGCCGTCCATCGAGCCGAGCCGGTGGGTCACCCAGCGCGTGAGCGCGACCTGGTCCGGCGCCATGACCGTCAGGAGCAGGTCGCGGTCGCCGCTGACGTGCGCGACGGCGGACACGTGTCGCTCCTCGGCGAGTTCGCGGGCGACCGACGGCAGGCTGCCGTTCGCGCAGTCGACCTCGACGAAGGCCAGGCAGCCCTGGCCTGACGTCGCCATGGCCGGTGCGGGGTGGCAGCTGATCCAGGCCGCGCCCGTGTCGGTGAGCCGGTTCCAGCGCCGGGCGACCGTCACGGCGTCCATGCCGAGCGCGGCGCCGATCCGGGCCCAGCCGGCCCGCGGCGCGATCTGGAGCGCGTGCACCAGAGCTTGATCCACGTGGTCCAGCGCATGCATGGAATCCTGCGTCATCGCGCCGCTCCTGCGTCTTCCCTGGGATTTTCGACTTCGAAGTGCCTCATGGCATCAGTCTGGCCTCGTTATCGCCGGCACCGTACCAGGAGGTTCATCCAGCATGTCGACCACGGAACGAGCCAGGGAACTCCAGCCGGAACTGGCTGCGCTGCGGCGCTCCCTGCACCGTGAACCCGAGCTCGGACTCCAACTGCCCCGCACCCAGGAGAAGGTCCTCGCGGCTCTCGACGGCCTCCCGCTGGACATCACCCTCGGCCAGAACCTCAGCTCTGTGACGGCGGTCCTGCGCGGGGGCCATCCCGGGCGGCGCCGTACTGCTCCGCGGCGACATGGACGCGCTGCCCGTCACCGAAAGGACGACGGTGGACTACGCCTCGCGGACGCCGGGTGCCATGCACGCCTGCGGGCACGACCTGCACACCGCCGGAGCTCGTCGGCGCGGCCACGCTGCTCGCCGAACGCCGTGACATCTGCGGGGCGACGTGGTGTTCATGTTCCAGCCCGGCGAAGAGGGCCACAACGGCGCGGGCGCGATGATCGAGGAGGGGGTGCTCGACGCGGCGGGCAAGCCCCTCGACGCGGCCTACGCGCTGCACGTCGCTCGGCCGGGTCCCCGGCGGCACGATCGTGTCCCGTCCCGGCACCATCACCTCCGCCTCCGACGTGCTGCGGGTGACGGTGCGCGGCAAGGGCGGGCACGGCGCGACCCCGCACAGCGCCAAGGACCCGGTCCCGGTCGCCTGCGAGATCGTCACCGCCCTGCAGAACTGGGTGACCCGGCGCTTCGACATCTTCGACCCGGTCGTCGTCACCGTGGGCAGTTTCCACGCCGGTACGAAGCAGAACGTCATCCCGGAGACGGCCGAGTTCGAGGCCACGGTGCGCAGCTATCTCGGAGGCCAACCACGAGCGCCTCGTCGAGGGCCTGCCCCGGCTGGTCCACGGCATCGCGGCCGCGCACGGCATCGAGGCCGAGGTCCACTACGACGTGGCCTATCCGGTCACCGTCAACGAACCCGGTGAGACCGCCTTCGCCCTCGACACGGCCCGCGACCTGTTCGGCGCCGACCAGACATGGCAGGCCCCGCACCCGGCGAACGGATCGGAGGACTTCGCGTTCGTTCTCCGGCGTACCCCCGGCGCGATGCTCCTCGTCGGCGCGGCTCCCGAGGGCGTGGACCTGGAGGAGGCCCCGATGAACCACTCACCGCACGCCGTCTTCGACGACCGGGTCCTGTACCGCCAGGCCGCCCTCCTCACCGAACTCGCCGAGCGCCGCCTCGCCGCGGGCGCGGCGACATGACGGCGGCCGGAAAGGCCGACGGCGGCCCAACGTCGCGAACCGCCTCGCCTCCCGCACCGGCAAAGGTCACCGCCGTGGTGGGTCTGCTCGTCGCCTTCGAGCTGGTGAGTGGACTTCTTCAGGGCGCCGCGCCGCCACTGATCCCGGAGGTCGAGAAGTGGCAGCACCTCAGCACCGCCCAGGCCCAGTGGTTCACGACCGTCCAGTTCCTCGCGGCCGCCGTCAGCGTCCCGGCCTTCGGCCGCCTCGGTGACCTGTACGGCCACCGGCGCTTCATCCGCGTGGCGCTCGGCTGTGTCGCGGTGGGCACCGTCCTGGTCACCCTCGCGCCGAACCTGACGGTCCTGCTGCTCGGCAGGGCACTCATGGGCCCGTTGGCCGCGCTGCTGCCGCTGGAGATCGGCCTCGTCCGCGACCGTCTCGACGTCGGCGGCGGCCGCCGCGCCGTCGGGCTCCTGGTCGGGTCGCTCACCCTCGGATCGCTCCTCGGCCATGCGCTGGTGGGGCCGCTGCTCTCGGCCGTCGGCGGTCTGCGTCCCACGCTCGCCGTCCTGGCGGCCCTGGCCGTCGGGTGCCTCGTCGTGTCCTTCCTCGCCGTCCCCGAGTCGGCCACCCGGGCGACCGGCCGCATGGACTGGGTGGGAGCCGTACTCCTCGCGGTCGCCCTGGTGACGCTGCTCGGCACGATCTCGCGCGGCACGGCCTGGGGGTGGCTCTCCCCGCGCACGCTCGGCGCCGCGGCACTGTCCTGCGGGGTGCTGTGGTGGTGGGCCCGCGTCCAACTGTCCCGCCCGCACGCCTTGGTGGACCTCCGGGCGGTGGCCCGTCGGCGAGCGGCTCCTCACTACGCCTCCGGGTTCGTACTCGGCGCGGTGATGATGGGAGGACAGGGGGTGGCCGTCAGCTACCTCGCGGCGTCTCCGGGAGACGGGGGCTACGGATTCGGCCTGGCCACCTGGCAGATCAGTGTCTGGGGTGCGATCCCGCACGTGATGGCCTTCCTGGGATCGGTGCTGTGCGCGGGGGTCGCGGCCCGCTTCGGCTACGCGCGCACGCTCCTCGGCGCGTTCGCCTTGATCGCGGTCGGCAACGCCGGACTGATGGCCGCCCACTCCACGCTGCCGCTGTTCGTGGTGGCGTACGGGGTGGTGGGCATCGGCATGGGACTCGCCCTCGGCGGACTCCCGTCGGTCGTGGTGGAGGGCACCGCCCCCGACCGCACGGCCAGCGCCGCCGCCGTCTACAACAACCTCAAGACACTCGGCGGCAGTGTTGCCGGGGCGGTGTTCGCGGCGGTCCTCGGCACGCTGGTCGTCGGGACGACGGACACTCCGGCGCTCTCCGCGTATCTGACCGTCTGGGGCCTGGGTCTCGGGGTGAGCGTCCTGGCGGCGGGTGGGCAACTGCTCGCGCGCCTGGGCTCCGGGCGACGGGCGGGCACGCTCGCGAAGGCCGGCACTGCGATCAACTGACACTCGCCGCCAGGGTTTTCGTTTGGATCAGGCCGGATCAGCGAGCGGGGTCCTGCGGGTCGGGACCCCCGCGAGCCCGGCATGATCCAGACGGGAGGCCCTAGCCGTCGTGGCCGCCCATGCTCGACTGGCGCACCACCAACTCCGGCTGAAGGACGACGTGTTGATGCCGGTGGTCCCTCGCCGTCGGACCGGTTTCCTCCAGCAGTAGACCTGCGGCGATGGTGCCCAGCGTGAAAGCCGGCTGGCGCACCGAGGTGAGGGGGACGGTCGCGGCAGCGGCGAACTCGATGTCGTCGTAGCCGACGATCGCCATGTCCTCGGGGACCTTGACCCCGGCCGCGTACAGCGCCTGGAGGACGCCGAGGGCGAGCAGATCGTTGGCGCAGAACACGGCGGTGGGGCGGTCGGCCAGGCCGAGCAGGCCGGGCGCCGGCGTCGCGGCCCGCGGCCACGTCCATGCGCTCGGTGGGCAGTTCGCGCAGGACGTCGGACGGCAGCCCGGCCTCGGACAGGGCGGAGGGCGCCGGTGCGCCGGTCCGGACCTGCGTGCAGTTCGCGGCGGGCCGCTGACGAAGGCGATGCGGCGATGGCCCTGCGCGACGAGGTGACGCAGCGGCGAGCGCGCCGCCCACCTCGTCGTCGACGGACACCGAGCACCCCTCCTCGTCCCCGGTGACCCGGTCCACCAGCGACGAAGGGGATGCCGTGGCCGCCGGAACTTCCGAGGTCTGCGGCCGGTCGGGTCGGCCGGTGCGACCAGGACGCCGCGCACCCGCTGCTCGGCGAAGTGAGCGAGGTAGTCGGCCTCCTCGGTGGGGCTCTGGCCGCTGTTGCAGACCATCACGCCGAGCCCGGCGTCGCGCGCGGCGCGCTCGGCGCCGCGGGCGATGTCGACGAAGAACGGGTTGCCCATGTCGAGGACGAGCAGCGACATGATGCGGCTGCGTCCGGCCCGCAGCTGGCGGGCGTACTCGCTGCGGACGTAGCCGAGCCGGGTGATGACGTCCGACTGCACGCGGGTCCGGGTCTCCGCCGAGACCCGATCCGGGCCGGTTGATGACGTTGGAGACCGTGCCTACCGAGACACCTGCCTGCTGCGCCACGTCCTTGATGCCGACCGTATGCGTTCCCCTCTACGTACTCTGAACACTGCTCATCCAAACGGCCCCGCGCCTGCCGGCCGCTCAGGCGAGGTGGAAGATCTCGGTGAGCGGACGCATCGCGGCGTCGGGAGCCTGCTCGTCCAGATCCTCGAAGAACGATCCCATTTCGGCCTGCCAGCGCGCATTGACGTCGGTGGCGTCCATGGCGGCGCGGGCCGCGTCGAAGTCCTCGGTCTCCAGGTAGCCGACGAGCAGGCCGTCCTCGCGCAGGAAGAGGGAGTAGTTGTGCCAGCCGGCGGCGGTCAGCGCGTCGCGCATCTCCTGCCACACCTCCGCATGGCGCAGGCGGTACTCGTCGATCCGGTCGGCTTTGACCTTGAGCAGGAAGCAGACTCGCCGCATCCTCTCCCCTTGCATGTTCGCGGCGTCGGGGCCGTCGCACCTGGTGTGACGGCCCCGGCCGGTCGGCTCGGTCGTGTGCGGCTCAGAAGTCGAACTTGTCGATGTTCTTCCTGTCGAAGACGGTCGGCTTGCCGAGGACGACCACACCGTCCTTGCCGATGGTGAACGTGCCGAGGTCGCCGGCCTTGAACGTCTCGCCCTCCTCGCCGGTGATCTGCCCCGACGCCAGGGCGACGGCGGTGTACGCGGCGAGCGCGCCGAGCTCGGCCGGGTCCCACAGCTCGAACGCCTCGACGGTGCCGTTCTTGACGTACGCGCGCATGTCGTTGGGCGTGCCGAGGCCGGTCAGCTTGACCTTGCCCTTGTACTTGGAGCCGCGCAGGTACTGGGCGGCGGCCTTGATGCCGACGGTGGTCGGGGAGATGATCCCCTTCAGGTTCGGGTACTCCTGGAGCAGGCCCTGGGTCTGCTGGAACGACTTCTGGGCGTCGTCGTCCCCGTAGGCCACCTTGACCAGCTTGATGTCCTTGTACTCGGGCTTCTTCAGCTCGTCCTTCATGAAGCCGATCCAGGTGTTCTGGTTGGTGGCGGTCTGGGCCGCCGAGAGGATCGCGATCTCGCCCTTGTCGCCGATCTGCTTGGCCATCTGCTGCACCTGGGTGCGGCCGAGGTCCTCGGAGCTGGCCTGGGAGACGAAGACGTTGCGGCAGTCCGGCGCTTGGTGTCGGAGTCGTACGTGACGACCTTGACGCCGTTCTTCATGGCCTGCTTGAGCGCGGTGCACAGCGCGCCCGGGTCCTGCGCGGACACGGCGATGGCGTCCGACCTGCTGCTGGGTGAGGGTGTTGACGTAGGAGACCTGGCCGGAGGTGTCGGTGCCGCTGCTGGTGCCGACCTCCTTGTACGTCGCGCCCAGCTGCTCGCACGGCCTTCTTGCCGCCGTTGTCGGCGATGGTGAAGTACGGGTTGTTGACCTGCTTGGGCAGGAAGGCGACGCTTCAGGCCCTTCTTGGTGGCCGCGTCCGGGTCGGCCTTGGCCGCGGCTGCGGACTTCGCGGCGTCCTTGTCGGCGTCGTCCTTGGTGGTGCCGCCGCAGGCGGTGGCGCCGAGGACGAGGGTGGCGGTGACGGCGACGCCGCGCGAGCCGCGGGTCTGGCGGTGGTGCTGAGAGACATGGGGTCCTGCCTTTGCGGAGTACGACGGTGGTACAGTCGGGGACGGAACGGGAGCTGGCTGGCCTACGAGGTGGCGGGCGCCGGCGAGGGATGGCGGCGCCGCCGTCGTCTGCCTTGCTCTGGCCTGACGAGCTGCCGGCCGACCCGCGGGGCGAGTACGGAGACCACCAGCAGCACACCGGTGACGATGATCTGGGACTGGGCGGAGACGTTGACGCAGGCTCATCACGTTCTGCAGCGCGCCGAGCAGGAACACCCCGGCGACGGCGCCGCCGAGGGTGCCCTTGCCGCCGTCGAAGTCGATGCCGCCGAGCAGCACGGCGGCGATGACGGACAGTTCGAGGCCGGTCGCGTTGTCGTAGCGGGCGCTGGCGTAGTGCAGGGTCCAGAAGACGCCGGTGAGCGCGGAGAACAGCGCCGGTCACGACGAACATGCAGCAGCTTGAGCCGCTTGACCCGGATGCCCGGCGAAGCACGCGGCCTCCTCGCTGGCGCCGATGGCGAACAGCGAGCGGCCGACCGGCGGTGGCGTGCAGCACGACCACGGCGATCGGCGAGCAGCACGACGAACGGGCAGGGCGGGTACGGGAGGAAGGTGTCGCCGATCCGGCCGGCGCCGAAGTCCAGGTACTGCGTCCGGGAAGTCGGTGACCGAGTCGGAGCCGAGCACGATCTGGGCCATGCCCCGGTAGGCGGCCAGGGTGCCGATGGTGACGGCCAGCGACGGCAGCCCGAGCCGGGTGACCAGCAGGCCGTTGAGCAGGCCGCAGACGACGCCGAGCAGCAGACACACCGGGATGATCGTCTCGATGGCCATGCCCGCGTTCCACAGCGCGCCCATCACGGCGCCGGACAGGCCCGACCGTGGAGGCGACGGACAGATCGACCTCGCCGGAGACGACCAGCATCGTCATCGGCAGCGCGATCAGCGCGATCGGCAGCGTGTTGCCGATCAGGAACGACAGGTTGAGCGCGTTGCCGAAGTTGTCGACGAACGAGAACGAGCACAGCAGCAGGAGCGACGAGCAGGACGCCGACCGCGGTGTCCCAGCGCACCGCGCCGGCCCAGGCGCGCGGCGGGCCGGGGCTTGGGAGCGCGTGATGTCAGTCATGGCGGGCGCTCCTCATCTGTGCGGCCTGCTTGCGCAGCACTGCGGCGACGCGCAGCGCCACGATCCGGTCCACGGCGATGGCGAGCAGCAGCAGGACGCCGTTGATGGCGCTGCACCCAGACGGAGCTGACGCCGAGCGCGGGCAGGACGCTGTTGATGGAGGTCAGCAGCAGCGCGCCGAGCGCGGCGCCGTAGACGCTGCCGGCGCCGCCGGTGAAGGCGACGCCGCCGACCACGACGGCGCTGACCACGGTCAGTTCCTAGCCGTTGCCGCGTTGCGGAGTCGACGTTGCCGAAGCGGGCCAGGCACAGGGCGCCGGCGAGCCCGGCGAGCGCGCCGCAGAAGGACGTACGCGGCCAGGATGCGCTTGCGGACCGGGACACCCGGCCAGCCGGGCGGCCTCGGGGCTGGAGCCGATCGCGTACATCTCGCGGCCGCTGCGGTAGCTGCGCAGGTAGTAGCGCGACGCACGAGCAGCACGGCGACGGCGAGCAGCGCGCAGGTACGGGCACGACCGAGATGCCGTCGGTGCCGAAGTCGACGAAGCCGTCGGCAGGTCGGCGGCGGTGATCTGCTGCTGGAGCCGACCCAGATGGAGTCGATGCCCCGGATGATGTAGAGCGTGCCGAGCGTGACGACGAGCGCGGGCACCCGGCCGAAGCTGACGAGCGCGCCGTTGAGCGAGGCCGCAGACGGCGCCGAGGGCGACGGCGAGCAGCACGGCGACCAGCGGGTTGCCGCCGCCGTGCGAGGAAGCTTGCCGGAGGCGAAGGCGGAGATGCCGAGCACCGAGCCGACCGACAGGTCGATGTTGCGGGTGATGACCACGACGGCCTGGCCGACGGCGACCAGCACCAGGATCGTCGCGTTGAGCAGCAGGTCCTTGATGCCCTGCTCGGACAGGAACGCGCTGTTGGCGATCTGGGTGGCGAGCGAGCATCACCACGAGCACGCCGGCGATGGCCAGTTCGCGGGCCTTGAACACCGTGTCGATGAGCTGCGCGCCGGCACGGCGGGCCGGGCTGCGGGTCGCGGTCGCGCACGGGCTGTCGGCGGTCATGGTCATGCGCGCCGCCCTCCGTTCCGTCGTACGGCCGGTGGCCGCGGCCATCACGGTCTCCTCGGTGGCCTCGGCGCGCGGGATCTCGGCGGCGAGCCGGCCCTCGTGCATGACCAGCACCCGGTCGGCCATGCCGAGGACCTCGGGCAGGTCGGAGGAGATCATCAGGACCGCGACGCCCGTCGGCGGCCAGCGAGGACAGCAGCCGGTGCACCTCGGCCTTGGTGCCGACGTCGATGCCGCGCGTCGGCTCGTCGACGATCAGCACCGGCGGCTCGGTCGCCAGCCACTTGGCCAGCACGACCTTCTGCTGGTTGCCGCCGGACAGCGTGCCGACGACGTCGGCGAGCCGCGCGTACTTGACCTGGAGCCGCACCGCCCAGTCGACGGCGCGGCTGCGCTCGGCGCGTGCGGTTCATCGAGCCCGGCCGCGGCGCGGCTCGGCGCAGCCCGGTGAGGCCGATGTTGCGCTCGATGGACATGTCCATCACCAGGCCCTGGGCGCGGCGGTCCTCCGGCACGAGCGCGAGCCCGGCGGCCATCGCGGCGGTGGGCGCGCCGGGCTTGCAGCGCGCGTGCCGCGCACCTCGACCTCGCCGCGCGTCGCAGCGGTCGACGCCGAAGACGGCGCGGGCGACCTCGCTGCGGCCGGCGCCGACCAGCCCGGCGAGGCCGACGATCTCGCCGCGCCGCACCTCGAACGACACGTCGGTGAAGACGCCCTCGCGGGTCAGCCGGCGCACGCTGCAGGGCGACTTCGCCGACCTCGGTGTCCTGCTTGGGGTAGAGCTCGTCGAGGTCGCGGCCGACCATCGCGGCGCACGAGGTCGTCCTCGGTCAGCCCGTCCAGCGGCTCGCTGGCGATCAAGCGCGCCGTCGCGCAGGGTGGTGACCCGCTGGCAGAGCTCGAAGATCTCCTCCAGCCGGTGCGAGATGAACAGCACGGCGGCGCCCTGCTCGCGCAGCGTCCGCACCACGCCGAAGAGCCGGGCGACCTCGCTGCCGGTCAGCGCCGCGGTCGGCTCGTCCATGATCAGGACGCGGGCGTCGAAGGAGAGCGCCTTGGCGATCTCGACGATCTGCTGGTCGGCGATGGACAGGCCGCGCGCGGGCTGGTCCGGGTCGAGGTCGACGCCGAGCCGCGCGAACAGCGCCGGCGGTCGGCCGTGCGCACCGCCCGGTGGTCGACCCGGCCGAGGGAGCGCCGGGGCTGGCGGCCCATGAAGATGTTCTCGGCGACGGACAGGTCGGGGAAGAGCGTCGGCTCCTGGTAGATGACGGCGATGCCGGCGTCGCGGGCGTCGGCCGGGACCGTGGAACGTCGACCGGCTCGCCGTCGAGCAGGACCGCGCCGGCGTCGGGGCGGTGCACCCCGGCGAGCGTCTTGATCAGGGTCGACTTGCCCGCGCCGTTCTCGCCGGCGAGGGCGTGCGCCTCGCCGGCGTACAGCCGCAGCGAGACATCCGCGCAGGGCCCGTACGGCGCCGAAGGACTTGCTCACCCCCTCCAGCGCGAGCACCGGAGTCGTCTCCGGTTCAGGATGCGTCATGCGTGTCTCCATGGGTGTGCCAGACATGTGCCGGGGGTCTGCCGAGATGGTGTGTGTCGGACCCGCGCCGACCAATGCCGCATGTGCCACCCGGCATGAAATGTTTCAGTGGGGTTGCCCGGAAGCTAGTCCGCCCGGCCGGACGGTCAAGAGGTGAATCCGATCCCCCACGCCTCCCGGCAGCCGCCGAGAGGCATCCAACCGGTACTGACCTGCCGTGATTTCGCGCACCAACAGCCGGCTGGACACCCGAACGACACGATTCAGTAACTCGGACCGGAGCGTCGTCCCCTCAAGTCCACACCTTGACGCCCCCTCGGGTGGGAGCTAATTTCTCCCCATCGAATGAATCGATTCACAGCCCGCCGCCGCATGGCGTCACCGCAGGGTCTCGATTCCTGCGCTCGTCGGCCCCGCTTCCGGGCCATGCACACTCCCCAGTCATCCAGAGGTGACATGCCTGACATCGCTGCCGTGAAGGCCGCACTCGCCGACCAGCGGATCGAGACGCCGTCCTGGGGCTACGGCAACTCCGGCACCCGGTTCAAGGTGTTCGCCCAGGCGGGCGTGCCCCGCACACCCGCGCGAGAAGCTGGACGACGCGGCGCAGGTGCACGAGTTCACCGGCGTCGCGCCCAAGGTGTCGCTGCACATCCCCTGGGACAGGGTCGACGACTACGCGGCGCTGGCCGGCGTACGCGAAGGAGCGCGGGCGTCGAGCTGGGCGCCATCAACTCCAACGTCTTCCAGGACGACGACTACAAGCTGGGCTGTGTCTCCCACCCCGACCCGAAGGTGCGCCGCAAGGCCGTCGACCACCTGCTGGAGTGCGTCGACATCATGGACGCGACCGGGTCGACGGACCTCAAGCTGTGGTTCGCCGACGGCACCAACTACCCCGGGCAGGACGACATCGCGGCCCGCCAGGACCGGCTCGCCGAAGCGCTGGCCGACGGTCTACGAGCGGCTCGGCGACGACCAGCGGATGCTGCTGGAGTACAAGTTCTTCGAGCCGGCCTTCTACACGACCGACGTGCCCGACTGGGGCACCGTCGTACGCGCACTGCCTGCAAGCTCGGCGACAAGGCGCAGGTCGTCGTGGACACCGGCCACCACGCGCCGGGCACCAACATCGAGTTCATCGTGGCGCTCCTGCTGCGCGAGGGGAAGCTCGGCGGCTTCGACTTCAACTCCCGCTTCTACGCCGACGACGACCTGATGGTCGGCGCCGCCGACCCGTTCCAGCTCTTCCGGATCCTGCACGAGGTCGCCAAGAACGGCGGCTTCGACCCGGAGACGAACGTGGCGTTCATGCTCGACCAGTGCCACAACATCGAGGCGAAGATCCCGGCGGTCATCCGCTCGGTGATGAACGTGCAGGAGGCCACCGCCAAGGCGCTGCTGGTCGACCTCGACGCGCTGCGCGCCGCGCAGCGGCGCCGGTGACGTGCTCGGCGCCAACGCCGTGCTGATGGACGCGTACAACACCGACGTCCGTCCGCTGCTGGCCGAGGTGCGCGAGGAGCAGGGCCTGCGACCCGGACCCGTTCGCCGCGTATCCGGCGTCCGGCTGGCAGGAGCGGATCGTCGCCGAGCGGGTCGGCGGCGCAGCAGGCCGGCTGGGGCGCCTGAGCACACGCATCCTCGGCCCCCGACGACTGCACCGTCCCTCACAACCGCGAAGGAACCACGTCATGGCCTCCGCCACGCATCCCGAAGTCGCCGCGCTGCTGGCGCGCTCCAACCGGCTCGGCGCCGACCCCCGCAACACCAACTACGCCGGCGGCAACACCTCCGCCAAGGGCACCGAGCACCGACCCGGTCACCGGCGGCGACGTCGAGCTGATGTGGGTCAAGGGTTCGGGCGGCGACCTGGGCACCCTCGACCGAGGCCGGGCTCGCCGTGCTGCGCCTCGACCGGCTGCGCGCGCTCACCGAGGTGTACCCGGGGGTGGAGCGCGAGGACGAGATGGTCGCCGCGTTCGACTACTGCCTGCACGGCAAGGGCGGCGCCGCCCCCTCCATCGACACCGCCATGCACGGCCTGGTCGACGCCGCCCACGTCGACCACCTCCACCCCGACTCCGGCATCGCCCTGGCCTGCGCCGCCGACGGCGAGAAGCTGACCGCGGAGTGCTTCGGCGACAAGGTCGCCTGGGTGCCGTGGCGCCGCCCCGGCTTCCAGCTCGGCCTGGACATCGCCGCGGTCAAGGACGCGCAACCCGCAGGCCGATCGGCTGCGTGCTCGGCGGCCACGGCATCACCGCGTGGGGCGAGACCGCCGAGGAGTGCGAGCGCAACTCCCTGTTCATCATCCGCACCGCCGAGACGTTCCTCGCCGAGCGTGGCAAGGCCGAGCCGTTCGGGCCGGTCCTCGAGGGGTACGCGAGCCGCTCCGCGCGGCCGAGCGCCGGGCAGCGGGCTGCCGCACCTCGCCCCCCTCATCCGGGGACTGGCCTCCACCGACCGCCCGCAGGTCGGCCACTTCGACCGACTCCGAGGCTGTGCTCGACTTCCTCGCCCGCGCCGAGCACCCGCGGCTCGCCGCGCTCGGCACCTCCTGCCCCGACCACTTCCTGCGTACGAAGGTCCGCCCGCTCGTCCTCGACCTGCCGCCCGACGGCCGAGCTCGACGACGTCGACGGCCCGGCTGAGGGAGCTGCACGCCGAGTACCGCGAGGAGTACGCGCGCCTACTACGCAGCGGCACGCCACCGCCGACTCCCCCGCGATGCGCGGCGCGGACCCGGCGATCGTGCTGGTCCCCGGCGTCGGCATGTTCTCGCTTCGGCAAGGACAAGCAGACCGCGCGGGTCGCGGGCGAGTTCTACCTCAACGCCATCAACGTGATGCGCGGCGCCGAGGCGGTCTCCTCGTACGCGCCGATCGAGGAGTCCGAGAAGTTCCGCATCGAGTACTGGGCGCTGGAGGAGGCCAAGCTGCGGCGGATGCCGAAGCCCAAGGCCGCTGGCCACCCGGGTCGCCCTGGTCACCGGCGCGCGGTTCCGGCATCGGCAAGGCGATCGCCCAGCGGCTCGCCGCCGAGGGCGCCTGCGTGGTGGTCGCCGACCTGACGCCGACAACGCCGCCGCCGTCGCCGGAGGAGCTCGGCGGGCCGGACAAGGCGGTCGCGGTGACGGTCGACGTCACCGTCCGAGGAGCAGATCGCCGAGGCGTTCGCGGCCGCGGCGCTCGCCTTCGGCGGCGTGGACCTCGTCGTCAACAACGCCGGGCATCTCCATCTCCAAGCCGCTGCTGGAGACGACGGCCAAGGACTGGGACCTGCAGCACGACATCATGGCGCGCGGCTCCTTCCTGGTCTCCCGGGAGGCGGCGCGGATGATGACCGGCGCAGGGCCTCGGCGGCGACATCGTCTACATCGCGTCCAAGAACGCCGTCTTCGCCGGCCCCAACAACATCGCCTACTCCGCCACCAAGGCCGACCAGGCCCACCAGGTACGGCTGCTTGCCGCCGAGTTGGGCGAGCACGGCATCCGCGTCAACGGCGTCAACCCGGACGGTGTGGTGCGCGGCTCCGGGATCTTCGCGGGCGGCTGGGGCGCGCAGCGCGCGGCGACGTACGGGATCGAGGAGGACAAGCTCGGCGAGTTCTACGCCCAGCGCACCCTGCTCAAGCGCGAGGTGCTGCCCGAGCACGTGGCCAATGCCGTCTTCGCCCTGACGGGCGGCGACCTGACCCACACGACCGGGCCTCCACATTCCGGTGGACGCGGGTGTCGCCGCGGCGTTCCTGCGGTGACACCCACGGGCGCCGGGACCGGCGCCCTGCAGGGGCGCGGAGACCTGCCCGACCAGCCGGAGACACCCGGACCGCTCCCGAACACCCACTGACACGGCGCAAGGCGAACCACATGCACGACGCGCCCTTCGCCGCCGTGGACCTCGGCGCCACCAGCGGCCGGGTCATCCTCGGCCGGGTAGGCCCGGACAGCCTCGACCTCACCGAGGCGCACCGGTTCCCCAACACGCCGGTCCAGCTGCCGGACGGCCTGCGCTGGGACGTTCTCGCGCTCTACCAGGGCGTGCTCGACGGCCTGCGCGGCCGGCCGGCGGCCGGTCGACCTCGATCGGCATCGACACCTGGGCCGTCGACTACGGACTGCTGGACGCGGACGGCGCCCTGCTCGGCCACCCGTTCCACTACCGCGACAACCGCACCGAAGGCGTCGCGGCCCGCGAGGTGTGGCCCGAGATCGGGTCGCAGGAGCTGTACCGGCGTCACCGGGCTTGCAGCACCTGCCGTTCAACACCGTGTACCAGCTGGCCGCCAGCGCGGACAGTGCCCAGCTCGGCGCCGCCCGGACCCTGCTGCTGATCCCCGACCTGCTGATCCACTGGCTGACCGGCTCCGTCGGCGCGGAGGAGACCAACGCCTCGACCACCGGCCTGCTTCGACGCGCGCACCGGCGACCTGGTCCGGCGAGCATCCTGGACCGGCTCGGCGCTCGACCCGGGGCTGCTGCCGCCGCTGCGCGCGCCCGGCGACCCGGCCGGGCACGCTGCTGCCGCACGTCGCCGCAGTACACCGGGCTGCCGCCGACACCCCGGTGGTCACCGTCGCCTCGCACGACACGGCGTCGGCCGTCGCGGCCGTCCCGGCCACCGAGCCGGCGACTTCGCGTACATCTCCTGCGGCACCTGGTCGCTGGCCGGGCTGGAACTCGACGCGCCGGTCCTCACCGAGGAGTCCCGCGCCGCGAACTTCACCAACGAGCGCGGCATCGACGGCACCGTCCGCTATCTGCGCAACATCATGGGCCTGTGGCTGCTGGAGGAGTGCCGCCGCACCTGGGCGACGCAGGGCCTGCCGCACCGATCTGCCCGCGCTGCTCGCCGAGGCCGCCCGCGCCCGAGCCGTTCGCCGCCCTCGTCGACCCGCACGGCACCGGAGTTCCTGGCGCCCGGCGACATGCCCGAGCGCATCCGCGCCTACTGCCGCCGCACCGGCCAGCCGGTGCCCGACAGCCAGGGCGCCATGGTCCGCTGCGTCCTGGAGATCGCCTGGCGCTGGCCCACCGCACGCGTCCTGCGCCAGGCCTGCCGGCTCGCCGACCGCGACGTCAGCCACGTCCATCTGGTCGGCGGCGGCTCCCGCAACGAACTGCTCTGCCAGCTCACCGCCGACGCCACCGGCCTCCCCGTGATCGCCGGCCCCACCGAGGCGACGGCCCTAGGCAACATCCTCGTACAGGCTCGCGCCCATGGACGCGTCGGCGACCTGCCCGCGATGCGCCGTCTCGTCGCCGGCACCCAGCAGCTGCGCCACTACACACCGCGCGGCGACGGCGCCTCCTGGGCGTCGGCCGCCTCCCGCCTCCCCACCATCAAGGAGTCGTGATGCGCGTCGCCCTCTTCGTCACCTGCGTGAACGACGCTGCTCTACCCGGCTCCACGGCCGTCGCCACCGTCAGGCTCCTCGAACGCCTCGGCGTGGAGGTCGACTTCCCTGCCGCCCAGACCTGCTGCGGCCAGCCGCAGTTCAACACCGGCTACCGCCACGAGACCGAACCGCTGGTCCGCCGCTATGGGCCGCGCCTTCGCGGGCTACGACTACGTGGTCACCCCGTCGGGCTCCTGCGCGGCGATGGTCCGCGACAACTACCCGCGGATCGCCGCGAACGCGCCGCGCCGAGGGCCGCGACGACGGGCTGACCGAGGCCGCAGGCTCGCCGGTCGCCGACGATGTACGAGCTGACCGAGTTCCTGGTCGACGTGCTGGGGGTGACGGACGTGGGCGCGTACTTCCCGCACACGGTGACGTACCACCCCTCCTGCCACGGGCTGCGGATGCTGGGCCTCGGCGACCGGCCGCGCCGGCTGCTCGGAGCGGTCAGGGGCTGGAGCTGATGGAGCTGCCCGGCGCGGAGGAGTGCTGCGGCTTCGGCGGCACCTTCGCGGTCAAGAACCCCGACGTCTCCGCCGCGATGGGCGAGGACAAGGTCCGCAACGCCGCTCGGCACCGGCGCCGACGTGCTGTGCGGCGCCGACAACTCCTGCCTGATGCACCTCGACGGCATCCTGCGCCGCCAGGACGCCCCGCTGCGGGCCCTGCACCTGGCGGAGATCCTCGCCGCGCACCGGGAGCAGCCCTATCAGGAGCGCACGCGGTCCGATGAGCGGCACGTTCTCGGCATGCCCGCCTTCCCCAAGGCCGCGCGCGACGCCGACCGGGACACGACCGCTGCGCGCCAACCTGCACCACGCCACCCACACCATCCGCGACCAAGCGGGCCCGCGCGGTCGCCGAACTCGCCGACTGGGCCCCTGCGCGAGGCCGGCGAAGCAGTCAAGGACCACACCCTCCGCCATCTCGACCCTACCTGGTGCAGTTGGAGGAGGCCGTCACCGCGGCGGGCGGCATCGTCCACTGGGCCGTCCGACGCCGACGAGGCCAACCGCATCGTCGACCGAGCCTGGTCAAGGCCACCGGCGAGAGCGAGGTGGTCAAGGTCAAGTCCATGGCCACCCAGGAGATCGGCCTCAACGAAGCCCTCGAAGAAGCCGGCATCACCGCCGTACGAGACCGACCTCGCCGAACTCATCGTGCAGCTCGGCCGACGACCGCCCCTCCCACATCCTCGTCCCCGCCATCCACAAGCAACCGCAGCGAGATCCGCGACATCTTCCGCAAGGAGATGGGCCAGCTGGGGCCGCCCCGCCCCCGACGGCCTCAGCGACACCCCCGCCGAACTCGCCGAAGCCGCCCGCCTCCACCTGCGCGAGAAGTTCCTGCGCGCCAAGGTCGGCATCTCCGGCGCCAACTTCATGGTCGCCGAGACCGGCACCCTGGTCGTCGTGGAGTCCGAGGGCAACGGCCGGATGTGCCTGACCCTGCCCGAGACCCTCATCTCCGTCGTCGGCATCGAGAAGATCGTCCCCACCTGGCGCGACCTGGAAGTCTTCCTCCAGACCCTGCCGCGCTCCTCGACGGCCGAACGCATGAACCCCTACACCGTCGATGTGGACCGGCACCACCGACAGCGACGGCCCCCGGCACTTCCACCTCGTCCTGCTCGACAACGGCCGCACCGACACCCTCGCCGACGACCATCGGCCGCCAGGCCCTGCGCTGCATCCGCTGCTCCGCCTGCCTCAACGTCTGCCCCGTCTACGAACGCGCCGGCGGCCACGCCTACGGCTCCGTCTACCCCGGCCCCATCGGCGCCATCCTCACCCCCCAACTCCGCGGCACCGCAAGCGAGATCGACGCCTCACTCCCCTACGCCTCCAGCCTCTGCGGCGCCTGCTACGAGGTCTGCCCCGTCGCCATCGACATCCCCGAAGTCCTCGTCCACCTGCGCGAGAAGGTCGCCGACCAAGGAGGTCCCGGCCACCGCATGGAGAAGGCCGCGATCAAGGCGGCGGGCTGGGTGCTCGACCACCCAGGTGCCCTCGCGGCAGGCGAACGCGTCGCGTCGAGGACCCGCAAACTGCACCCGAAGAAGCTCCCGGGCCCGGGCGCCGGGCAGTGGACCAACAGCCGCGACCTGCCCCAGATGCCCGCCGAACCGTTCCGCGACTGGTGGAAGAAGAACCGCACATGAGCTCCCCCACGCCGCCCTCGTCCCGCGAGCGGATACTGGCCCGCGTCCGCGAAGCCCTCACCGACGCACCCGAGACACCGGAGCCCACGCGCGACTACCTCACCGACGCACACCATCGACGACGCGGCTGCGGTCCTCGACCTGCTGCACGAGAACCTGGCCGACTACCGGGCCATCGTGCACCGGGTCACGGATGACGAACTCCCTTCTCTCATAGGGACGTTGCTCGCCGAGAACGGGGGCCGCACTGTCGCGGTGCCACCGGGTCTGCCTGCCAGATGGCTGTCCGGCAGCGAGGTGGAGCAACTCCTGGACGAGGGCGCGCCGGACGGCGCCGTCCTCACGCCGTACGACCTCGACGCCATCGACGCCGTGGTCACCTCCTGTGCCCTGGCCATCGCGGAGACCGGCACGATCGTCCTGGACGGCGGCCCGGGGCAGGGCCGTCGTGCGCTCACCCTCGTCCCCGATCTGCACATCTGCGTCGTGCGCACCAGGGATCAGATCGTCGCCTCGGTCCCGCAGTCGCTCCCCCGCCTGGACCCCGGCCGCCCGCTCACGTGGATCTCGGGCCCCTCCGCCACCAGCGACATCGAGCTCGACCGGGTCGAAGGAGTACACGGGCCGCGCACCCTGCATGTGGTGCTGCTCGGTGCCTGAGCCACATGCCTGTGCGGTGAATCAGTACCGGTCGGTCAAGCGCCGTGACATCGTTCGACGGTGGCTGCCACCGCTACTTGGGGGGGACTCTTGGAACGACCGGACGACCGCGTCGCATCGGCCCTGCGCTTTTCCTCGGAACTCGTCGCCTGGGTAGCCACTCCCTGGGCGCTGTGGGGACAGTCCTGGCTGCTCGCCGTCCTGGCTGTGACGATTCTGATCGGCCTTCCCACTGTCTTCTCGACCCCCGGCGACAAGGCGCAGGTACTCGTCCCGGTTCCGGGCTCGGTCACGATCCTGCTGGTACTGCTTCAGTTCGCCGCGGCCGTAACCTCCGCATGGCTGGTGTGGCCCGTCTGGGCGGCAGTCCTCGTGTCACTGCTGGTCGCAGCGAGCCTCGTCACGGAACGCCGGCGCTGGCGGTGGCTGCTTTCGACGGATCACCAGGCATGAGGGCCTGCTCGGCGACTCCGTGATCAGCGCTCAATCCGCCGTGGTCTCCGCGACGATCATGTCGGTGACTGCCCGCATGTCTCCGTCAGCGAACGCACGCCGCTGCCGGTCCGCGGCCGTTCCCTCTTGGAGGAGGCGGTGCATGAGCGCGGCGACCTCACGGCTGTCGCCCGCCTCCAGGAGCGCAGGCGTGATGCGATCCATCAGCTGGGACAGCACGTCCCCGGCGCTGCGGAGCCTTCCTCCGGGGTCCACCAGCGATCCGCCGAGCCCATGGAGCGCGGCGTGCCAGTTCATCGCCTGCAGCAGTTCAGGCGGGCAAGGCTGTACGGGGGCACCTCCGTCCATGATCGCCGTGGCGACAAGTGCACGGACGATCCCGGTGATCATGACCGCCTCGTCCGCCCGGAGCTGGACGTCCGGGCAGCGCACCTCCACCGTCGTACCGCGGCTCGAGAGGCGGGCCTGCCAGTAGATCTGACCCAAGTCCGTGATCACTCCGCAGGACAACAGTTGCTGGACACGCCGCTCGTGGTCGGCGAGGCCATCGAAGTACGGCGAAGGACCGCTCACCGGCCACCGCCCGGACACGACCGTCCGCCAACTGGCGAACCCGGTGTTCCGCCCCGCCCAGAAGGGCGAGTTGGCGGCCACGGCGACCACTACCGGAAGCCACAGACGGATGCGGTTCAACACGGCGACGGCGACCTCCGGATCGGGCACCGAGACGTCCACCTGCATGCCGCACACCAACTGCTCGGACGCCAGCTGCGTAGACGTCGCACGCACGGCGTGATAGCGCGGCAGGTCCGTCACCGGCGGCGGATCCCCTCCTTGAGCGGCGGCGTGGCACTGGCCGCGAGACGGCACCCGCGGCTCTCCGCCGCGCGCCCCAAGGCGTGGCGCAGGCGCAGCAAGTGGCCCCCCACCTCGTCCAGGTCGACGCATTCCGGGGTAGCCACCTCGATCTGAGCCTGAGTCAGCTCCGCGCGAATCTCCGCTTCTTCCGCGATCGGTTCGAGCCCGGCGGCACCACGCACCTGATCCGCCTGCGGCGCCGGGAGGCCCGTGGCAGCGTCAAGCAGTAAATACTCCTCTTTCACTGTCACCGGGACCCGACTCACCGTGCCGCCGCTGTTCCCGCCGGCGCGGACGAGTGTGTCCTGCTCGCTCTCCCGGCAGCCGCGCCGGGGCAGCCGGGTCGTGAGTAGTAGCCATGGGGACGTCCTTCCGTACACCCGCAGGCGGGCAGACCCCCAGACGAGTACCCCGCACCTTCCTCCAGGCATCCGGAACATTCGCGACGGCCCCACAGGTTTTACTACCTGCTCCAGGGATACCCGTCGCTCAGTGTTCCCAGATTGCTACGAGCTGAGCAATCACGCTTAGGGATGGCGGTAGCCATGACCGACAGCAAGAGGAAGGGCACCAAGAGGAACAAGGAAGTGATGGGGGAACTGCTCCGTCGTCACGGGCAGACCTACGCCGCCGAGGCCCACATCCATCTCAAGGACACACCTCAGCCGCTCTACCGGACCCTCGTACTGGCGCACCTGCTCAGCGCGCGGATCCGCGCTTCTGTCGCGGTCTCGACGTCGCGCGCCCTGCACGAGGCCGGGCCGAGGAACCCGAAACGCATGACCGAAGCCACCTGGCAGGAGCGCGTAGATGCCCTCGGGCGGGGTGGCTATCGCCGCTAGACGAACGCACGGCCACCCAGCTCTGGGCGAGGGAGGCCGGATGCCTGATCGACCGCGGCGGCGACCTGCCGCAGGATGCGGCAGCAGGCAGACGGCGACGCGGACGAGTTGCGGGGTCTGTTGCGGGAACTGCCCAGGGGTCGGTCCGCTCGGAACGGACATCTTCCTGCGTGAGGTCCAGGACGTGTGGCCGGAGTTCGGCCCTTTCGTGGATTCCAAGGCTCTCCAGGGCTCCGAGCGTCTGGGACTGCCGCAGCGAACCTCCGACCTCGTCCGACTCGCGGATGAGGCGCCGAACGCGGCGCTGGTGCGCGCCGCCCTGAGCAAGGAAGTCGTGGCGGACTGCGATCGGGTAGGCGGACCGGTTCTCCCGGCCCGCCCCCCACACCACCGGACATGCGGGCCCGCATCCGGCGGTTCGTCTAGCTGATCTCAGGCGGTCCCGAGACGCTGCCACAACCCGTTGAAGGACTTGTAGCCCTGAGCGTCCCAGTAGGCGTTATCCAGGGCGATGGACATCGCGAGGGTTCGGGACGCCTTCCACTTACGGCGTCCCGCAATGATCCGGATCTCATTCGGGATCACATATCCAAGTTTCCGCACCATTCGGTTTCGGTTGTTGGCGTTCTTCCACTCGACCCATCTGACCTGACGAAGCCTCCGGCGGGTCCATTCGTCGAGCTGCCTGAATGTCCATGAGGAGTCCGCGAGCTTGAAGTATGAGACCCAGCCGGTCATGAACCTTTCCAGTTTCTCCAGTCGGTGTTCCATGGACACTCCCCAAGACCTGGAAGTGAACCTCCGGACTTCCTTCTTCAGACGGCGGAGCGCCTTCCGGTCGATCCGGATCTTCACCGGGCCTTTGCCGCCAGGCCGGTAGTAACCGAACCCGAGGAGGGAGACCTTGAACACCGAGGAGACCTTGGACTTCTCCCGGTTCACCTTCAGCTTCAGCCGCTTCTCGATGAAGGTCGTGACCGACCCGAGGACGCGGTTTGCCGCCCGCTCCGACCGGACGAAGACCATCACATCGTCCGCATACCTTAGGAAACGGAGGCCGCGCTCGAAGAGTTCGCGGTCAAGGTCGTCCAGCATGACGTTGGAGAGCAAAGGAGAGAGCGGGGAGCCCTGCGGCGTCCCTTCCTCCGATGCCACGACCTCCCCTTCGGCCATGATTCCGGCCTCCAGGTATCGGCGAATCAGCTTCAGGACCTTCTTGTCCTCCACCCGGCGGGCCACCCGCGCCATGAGCGCGTCGTGATTCACCCGGTCGAAGAACTTGTCCAGGTCCAGGTCCACTGCCCAACGATTTCCGTCTTCGATCGCTCGGCGTCCGACCTTTACAGCCTGGTGTGCCGAGCGGCCCGGACGGAACCCGAACGACGCCCCGGAGAAGTGGGGGTCGAAGACGGGCACGAGGGCCTGCGCAATTGCCTGCTGGATCAAGCGATCCAACACACGAGGGACACCCAGCATCCGCTCCCCGCCGTTCGGCTTAGGGATGGTCACCCGACGAACGGGAGCGGGCCTGTATGTCCCCGCGTCAAGCTCAGCCCACACCTTGGGCCAGTTCAGGGCGATCCACGGCCGCAACTCCTCCGTGGTCATCCCATCAATGCCGGGAGCACCCCGGTTCGCTTCAACGCGCCTGAGCGCCGCGAGCAGGTTCTCTTTCGAGAACACCGTTTCCCAGAGGGGCGGCTCGCGGTAATTGTCGGTCCGGTGGTGCGCCGTCTGGACACTGCGCTCCTCAGACAGGGCAGCCGTATGCACCGGCGTTTCTTTCTGGGGATCTGCCAAGGCAGGCTTGCAGCGGTCATCGTGACCTGATCGAGCAGGCACCCTTCCTTCAATCCACTAAACGTTCGGTCCTTCTCGAGTCCTTGTCGGCCTACTGCCTACCCGTCTCGGTACTACGACCTCTGCTGACTTCTGTCCGGCAAACCGATGGGATTGCTCCTACCGGTCGTCGCGATCTCCGCCGCTGCACGGTTACAGGTGACACCCGGACAGACCTCCCGGAATAAGTACGGTTGCTTTCCCCGGACCGTCGCCGCGTCTACGTGATGGCCTTCTTGGTGAGTACGGGCTTTGACGTGCTGAGCCGCCTTACCCAGTCCATCCCGCCTCTACGCGGTTCTTGTACATCGGTGCCCGGTTTTGCCTCCAGCTTCCTCCGGACCCCACCTCGCGGTGACGCCCTTGCCTTTGGCTAGCGAGTTAGTCTCACCTCTCCTCGTAGGGACTTTCACCCATTAGCAACCGGACATGTCCGGCGTACTCAACTTGACCCGGCCCTGAAGGACCGGGCTTGGAGGTAGTTCCCAACTGGCTGCTGGGTTGGCTCCTGTCCAGACACCCGCTATGGGGTGAGTCAGGGACGCGTTGACTCACGCCCCGCAGTCCACACAGCAGCGCCACGTGCGGCGATGTTGTGGGAAGCGTTCCGGTCGGCGTGGGCAACGACCCCGCAGCCCCGGCAGATGAAAAGCCCCTGGTCGACCCGGTTGCGCTTGTCGATGTGCCGGCACTGCGAGCACATCTGCGACGGTGTACGCCGGGATCGACGTAGACCACGGGGCACGCCTGCCCGCTTGGCCTTGTAGACGATGAAGTCTGCCGAGCTGGGCGAAGGCCCAGGAGTGGAGTGTGACCCGTTGGGGCTTGCGAAGCCGTACCCGCCGGCGGATGCCCCTGAGTTCTTCCAGGGCTATGCCGTGTGCGGTGCGTTCAGCCTCGGTCACGATCGTCTTCGCGATGATGTGGTTGGTGTTCTTGACGTGCCGCTGTTCACGGCGGGAGCGTTCTTTCAACCGACGCTTGGCAGACTTGGTGCGCTTCTTCTGGAGCTTGGCGCGCAGGGCAAGCTGACGCTTGCGGTACCGGCCCAGTCCGCGCCCGGCGGCCTGGTAACCGGTGGACGTCGTAGCGATGTTGACGATGCCGAGGTCCACGCCGATGAAGCCGTCCGGCTCGTACGCCTCAGCCTCGGGCACATCACAGGTGGCGATCAGGTAGAACACGCCGTCGCGCTCGATCAGGTCGGACTCGCCCTTGCGGTACTGCTGGAGCACCTTGAGCGCGTCGGCCAAGCACACGAACGAGACGTTCTTGATGCGCCCGGCCATCGTCCAGATGGACACCGTGCTGCTGGTCGTACTGCCAGCTCAGACACCGGTCGTCATACGGCTGCGCGGCCTCGGGGCGGAACGCGATCGGCTTGGACTCCGCCTTGACCCGGCGCCTCGACTTCGGCTTGCCGAGATTTCCGGCGCGCAGGTTGGCGTGCAGCGTCGTGTACGCGTCACGCACCTTCTTGATCACATGCTGCGCGGCCTGCGCCCCGAGCCCCTGCGCCTTGAGGCGCGGATACGTGTGCTTACGCAGCTCATACTCACGCGGCACGCCGCGAGCGAACGCCACCTGGGACACCCAGCACGCCAGATCGTTGACCGTGCGCAGCGTGGAGCGCAGCGCGGCGGCCTGTTCGGCCTCCGGCATCAGCTTCACCTGCACCACAATCTTCATACCGGAACCCTATGCGGGGGCACTGACAACCATGCAGACCCGTGCGTACGCGCAGGTCACCCCTATATTGAGAAGTGATCCCTCCCGGGCCTGAAGGCCCGGGGATCCTCACTAGTGCTGCCCCGCGCAAGTTCGTGGAGGGGTGTTGATCAGGGTGTCGGGTCGCCGAGGTAAAAGCCGCAGGCGCAGTCCAGGGCGTCTTCGGGTGAGCCGAAGGGCAGTCCGGTGGGCAGGAAGTTGTCCTCGTACTTGCCTCGGCTGGCGAGGTAGAGGGCGAAGCCCCAGGTGTGCAGGACGCCGGTGAAGCGCAGGCGGCACAGCGGCAGCGGTTCCTCCTCGCCCGGCAGTTCCCCTGCCACGTAGGCGAATCCGGAGCGGAAGCGCACCTGGACGCGGGCGAGCTGGGGCCAGCGTTCCTTGGCGCGGACGTTCAGACGGTGGCGCAGGTGATCCTGCATGGACTCGGGCGGATTCTTCGGCACGGGTCCATCCTGCTGGGTTACCCCCGCATACGCCATGATCATCACTTTGGTCGGGGTGGGCGAGGGTGTGGCCGGGATGGTCGAGGCGGTCGTGGTGGAGTTGGACGAGAGGGTGCGCGAGTGTCTGATCCGTACAGCGGTCTCCCTGAAAGCGCAGGTGCGGGCGGTGCTCCGGGCGCGGATTGTGCTGGCGGCGGGTGAGGGCCTGAGCAATGGGGCTATCGCGCGGGACCTGGCGGTCAGCGTGAACACGGTCCGTAAATGGCGCGGACGGTTCGCCGCTCTGGGCCGGGACGGGCTGAAGGACGCCGCCCGCTCGGGCCGGCCCAAGGCATACGGGCCCCAGGTGACGGTGGCGATCGTGGCCGCCGCCACCAGTGTGCCCCCGCACCCGGAAGCGACCTGGTCGCACCGCACGATCGCCGCCCAGGTCGCCGGCACTGTCTTCGCCACCATTTCTGCCTCCCAAGTCGGCCGGATCTTGGCCGACTTGGACCTCAAGCCGCACCGGGTCCGCGGCTGGCTCACCCGCCGAGACACCCCTGACTTCTGGGACCGTGTCGCGGACGTGTGCGACCTGTACCGCGACCCACCTGAAGGGGCGGTGGTGCTGTCCATCGACGAGAAGACCGCGATCGCCGCCCGCGCCAGGCGCCACCCCGGTCGTCCCGTCAGGCCAGGCGAGCCCGCTCGCGAGGAGTTCGAGTACCGCCGCCACGGCACCGCCTCGCTGGTCGCCGCCCTGGACGTGCGCACCGGCGAGGTCCTCACCGAGATCATCGCCCGCAACGACGCAGCGACGTTCACCGCCTTCCTCGACCAGCTCGACACGGTCATCGCCCCAGACCAGGACATCCATGTCGTGCTGGACAACGGCTCCTCCCACACCGCCAAACACACCAAGGCGTGGCTCGCCGACCACCCGCGCTGGCACGTGCACTGGACCCCGCCGCACGCCTCCTGGCTCAACCAGATCGAGCTGTTCTTCTCCGTCCTGACCCGCCGCGTGCTGCGACACGGTGACTTCTCCAGCCGCGATGACCTCATCGACAAGCTGGAGAGTTACGTCATCGGCCGCAACGAGACCGCGAAGCCGTTCAGGTGGACCTATGACGGCAGCCCACTCAAGACCGCCTGATCAGGCCCAACACCCCTCCACGAACTTGCGCGGGGCAGCACTAGATCCCGCTGAATCGCGTCGCCTCGTCGAGGAGTCCGGCCTCGGAGGGATGACGGCCTGGTTGCCGCTTGTGGACGGGGCGGAACGCCTCAGCATCCTCGCCGTACCGTCACCGGTCCTCAACCCTCTGTCGCTGCGGCGCGGCAGCACGCTCGCGGCCCTGCTCGCCATGATGATCACACCTACACGTGGCCGATGCGGCTGCCGGCCGAAATGCTGCGCGCCCGCCTCCCCCGCACCGTCGGCACGACACGCGCAGTCTCCACAGCCGTCTTGGAGTCGGCATACGAGATCGGCGGGGACGCATTCGACCACGCCCTGACCGACTCGGCGCTGCAGGCAGCGATCTTCGATGCCATGGGACACGATCTGGCCTCAGGGCCGACCTCACGCGACCATCCTCAAGTTCGAGTGGTGGCCCACGCCTCGGGCCCCAGAGACGATGGGTCCGTGATCTCGACTTCGCCCTCGGCGCGCTGCTCCTCGGCCAGGGCAGGCGGACAGCGCCGGCCTGACCTGCGCAAGACGCGCCGAGCCGCAGAGCCGCAGACGCCAGGACATCGTTTCCGTCGGCCCGGGTACGCGTGCGACGCCCAGCCCGCCGAAGAAGGGGGAACGCTGTGAGTGACAGCCGACCCGAAACACCCGCACCGGAACCCACGCCGAGGGACATGCCCAACCAGCAGGCAGGCCCCGGCCCGGATCCCTGGGACGACGACGAAACGCAAACCGCTGTTGAGGCGCGTCCCGAACCCGACACGGAGATCCCCGACACGGACGAGGCCGGTACGGGCCGGCGCGGCGCCCCTCACTCCGGAAGCCCGAACCCCGACCATCCCGTGCCCCACGAGCCGTCCGGCTGACGCACTGCGCGAGGCTGCTGCCAGGGGCCGTCCTCTGATGCCGTCGGGTTGCCATACCGGCATCAGAGGGCGGCCCCGCAGGTGCGGCAGCATGAAGGGGGCGACCGCCCATTGGCAGACGGCTGGGTCAGCGCACGACAGCCGTCTCCACCAGCAGCCGTGCCGCCGCCGCGATCGACTCGGCATCGATGCCGGCGGCGTGCAGTTGCTCCGCCGGGACTCGCCGAGCCCGGCATCGTCCGGACGGCGAGACGCACCAGGCGCGGCACGGGCCGGCCGTCGATGAACGCGTCGAGGACCGCGTCCCCGAGACCGCCCTCCTCGCGGTGGTCCTCCACGGTCAGCAGGCAGCCGGTGCTCCTCGGCGGCCTCGCGCAGGGTGCGACGGTCGACGGGCTTGACCGAGTACAGGTCGATCACCCGGATCGGGATGCCCTCGCGGCCGAGCGCCTCGGCGGCGGCCAGCGCCTCGTGGACGGTGACGCCCGCGGCGACGATGGTCAGCCGGTCCTCGCTCGGAGGCGCGCAGCACCTTGCTGCCGCCGATCGGGAACTCCTCCGTGGGGCCGTAGATCACCGGGCTCTCGCCGCGGGAGGTGCGCAGGTACCGGATGCCGTCCAGGCCGGCCATCTCGGCGACGAGTTTCGCGGTCTGGTTGGCGTCGCACGGGTACAGCACGGTCGAGCCGTACATCGCCCGGAACATCGCCAGGTCCTCCAGCCCCATCTGGGAGGGCCCGTCCTGGCCGATCGGCGACGCCCGCGTGCGAGCCGACGAGATTGATGCCGGAGCCGCTGATCGAGGCCATGCGCACGAAGTCGTGCGCGCGGGTGAGGAACGCGGCGAACGTGGAGGCGTACGGCACCCAGCCGCGCGTCGGCCATCCCGACGGCGGTGGCGACCAGCTGCTGCTCGGCGATGTAGCACTCGAAGTAGCGGTCGGGGTGTTCCTTGGCGAAGAACTCGGCGCGGGTGGAGTCGCCGACCTCGCCGTCCAGGGCGACGACGTCGCCGCGGGCGGAGCCGAGCGCGGCGAGCGCCTGCGCCGAAGGCGTCGCGGGTGGCCACCTCGTCGCCGCTCTCGTAGCGGGGCAGTTCCGCGTGGCCGACCGCCACGGCGTGCAGCATCCGGCGCGGCCGGCGGCTCGTGCACCTCGACGCGCAGCTCGCGCACGCCGCCGAGCTCGGCGATCGCCTCCTCGGCGTCCGGCAGCGGCTTGCCGTGCAGGCCCTCGCGGTCCTGGACGGAGGCCGACGCCCTTGCCCTTGAGGGTGCGGGCGAGGATCGCGGTCGGCTGGCCCTTGGTGGACTCGGCCTCGCCGTATGCCCGGTCGATCGCGTCGACGTCGTGGCCGTCCACCTCGACGGTGTGCCAGCCGAAGGCCTGGAAGCGGCGGGCGTAGGCGTCGAGGTCGTGGCCGTGCCGGGTCGGGCCGCGCTGGCCGAGCCGGTTGACGTCGACGATCACGGTGAGGTTGTCCAGGTGCTCGTACCCGGCGTGCTCGGCGGCCTCCCAGACGGAGCCCTCGGCCATCTCGCTGTCGCCGCACAGCACCCAGACGCGGTAGCCCGATACGGTCGAGCCGCTTGCCGGCCAGCGCGATGCCGACGCCGACGGGAAGTCCCTGCCCGAGCGAACCGGTGGCCGTCTCGACCCACGGCAGCCGCCGGGGCGTCGGATGCCCTTCCAGCCGGCTGCCGAGCTTGCGGAAGGTCGAGCAGTTCGGTCGTCGTTGATCGCGCCCGCCGCCTTGTACGCGGAGTACAGCAGGGGCGAGGCGTGGCCCTTGGAGAGGACGAAGCGGTCGTTGCCGGGGTGTGCGGGGCGGTCGAAGTCGTAGCGCATGTGGTTGGCGAGCAGTACGGCCACCAGGTCGGCGGCGGACATCGAGGAGGTGGGGTGCCCGGAGCCCGCGGCGGCGGAGGCGCGGACACTGTCGACGCGCAGCTGCTGGGCGAGTTCGTCAGTTGACCAGTGTTCATGTCTCTCCTTCCGAGGGGTTGTCGCCCCGGTCGGGGGCGCCCGCTGCGCGCGCCGACGGTTGCTCGCGCACCAGGTCGTCGGTGAGGAGTTGCCCGTGCGCGTAACCGCGACGCGATACACGATGTCGCTCACTACCCGCTTACCGCGTCCCCCCGGCAAGAGCGGCCAAACACGCCGTGGTGGCTCTGCGCCGAAGACGTCATACGCGCTGGACGCAGCGTCACCCCGAATCAGGCGCCGGCCAGGCGGACCGATGTCAGGATGTCACCGGCCGGGCTGAGTGGTCCCGTGCGTGCCCGTGACCATCACGGGCACTCGGACAAGCTCAGGGCGCCAAGTGCGGGCGTGTAGCGATGAGTTATCCGGCAACGGCGGATGGAATCAGCTGTTCCGCCCAGATCACCTTCCCCTCGCGGTTGTGCCGTGTGCCCCAGCGTTCGGTGAGTTGGGCGACCAGGAACAGGCCGCGGCCGCCCTCGTCGAAGTCCCGGGCGCGGCGCAGGTGCGGGGCGGTGCCGCTGGCGTCGGAAACTTCGCACGTCAGGGTGGATTGGAGGATCATCCGCAGTTGGATGGGGGTCTCGCCGTAGCGGATCGCGTTCGTCACCAGTTCGCTGACCACAAGCTCCGTGGTGACGGCCATCTCCGCCAAGCCCCAGGCGGCCAGCAGATCGCATGCAAAGGTGCGCGCCTCGGAGACAAAGGCCGGATCGGCGGGGAGGTCCAGGGTGGCGACGTGGTCGGCGTCCAGCGCTCGGGTACGCGCCACGAGAAGAGCGACGTCATCGGCAGGTCCACTGGGCAACAGATTGTTGAGCAGTGCGTCGCATGTCTCTTCCAGCGACGCCGGCGCCTGACCGAGGACGTCGGACAACGCCGCGAACGCGGTGTCCACGTCACGACCGCGACTTTCGATGAGACCGTCGGTGAAGAGCACGAGAAGGCTGCCTTGTGGCAGTTCGAACTGGGCAGTTTCGAACGGGAGCCCTCCCAGGCCCAGGGGCGGACCGATCGGCAGTTCCGGGAAGACGACCGTCCGCGAGCCCGACGCATCACCAGGAGTCACCACGGCCGGCAGCACGTGTCCCGCGCTGGCGAGGGAACACGCACGGGAGACGGGGTCGTAGACCGCGTACAGGCACGTGGCGCTGATCTCGTCCATGTCCCTCTGTTCCACGCGCTGCAGCCGGATGACCACGTCGTCGAGGTGTGTCAGCAGTTCGTCAGGAGTCAGGTCGATGTCGGCCAGAGTGCGGACGGCCGTGCGCAGTCGGCCCATGGTGGCCGCGGCCTGGATGCCGCGGCCGACCACGTCACCCACCACGAGGGCGACGCGGGCTCCGGAAAGCGGGATCACGTCGTACCAGTCACCGCCCACACCCGCCCGGGATCCGCTGGGCAGGTAGCGGGTGGCTGTCTCGACGGCGGACTCCTCCGGCACGTTCTGCGGCAGCAGGCTGTGCTGGAGGGTGAGCGCGGTCGAACGCTCCTGTGTGTAGCGACGGGCGTTGTCGATGTTCACAGCTGCTCTGGACGAGATCGCCTGGGCCAGGAGCAGGTCGTCGTCGTCGAAGGGGTCAGCCGTTTGACGGCGGAAGAACTGCGCGAGCCCCAGCGCGTTTCCACGGGCCCACAGCGGAACCAGGAGCACGGAGAGAATGCCGTTGCTGCCTCCGGAGCCGCTGTGGTCCGCGGACGCCTTCAGCCACGCGGGCACGTCGTATGGCGGGATGCCGAGGCGGAGGGGTTGTCCGCTGGCCAGTACGGCAGCCGGCTCGGACCCTTCCGGGTAGGTGTGCCTCTCCCCCGTGCCGGCTGCCGGGTCCGGGCCGGCGTCCGCGACGGAGTGTGCGATCCGGCGGAGTTCCGGCGGACCATCTGCCGGGTGCGTCCCTTCTTCTTGTAGGGCGGCGTCGAGAAGGTCGACGGTGACGAGGTCGGCGAAGTGGTCGGCACCGACGTCTGCCAGTTCCTGGGCGGTGCGGGCGGTGTCCAGCGTGGTGCCGATCCGCATGCCGGCCTCGATGATCGTGAACAGCCGCCGCTGGAGCCAGCTGTCACGTGCCTTCTGGTACGCCGCGACCGCCTGTTGTGCGGTGTGATCGGCGTACTCGAAAGCCAGTGTGCTCAGTGTGATCGTCACCGCGTTGATCAGCTCAGGGTCCTTGGTGAGGCGGCCCGTCTCCTCATAGAGCAGATGGAGCAGATACGCGTGGACAAGCCGATGGAGGCGCAGGAGATCGCTGATCTGTACGCCGTGCTCAGCAAGTCTGCGGGCGAAATCGATGGCCGCGGGCGTGGTCGTGACCTTGGAACTTTCGGGGCCGCGCTCAAAAAAGTCCAGAACGATGTCGATGTGTTCGGACAGGACCACTGGAGCCAGAACGGCTATGTCCTCGTACTTCCACACCTCGGGAAGCTCGCCGCGCAAGCGCTCCGTCACCACTTCGACCAGGTGGTCCGATCGGGGCTCGAGCCCTCGGGCAAGATCGCGAAGGAAGGCATGGGCGTCGATTCCCATACCTCCAAATGTACGGGCAAAGGTATGCGCGAGCCCCTCCTCGCGTGGCGCCCGCGCCGAGGGGGTGACCGCTGCCGGCACTCACAGCCGCCGCCCAGCCCGGTCGATGTGGCCGGCCCGTTCCCGGACCGGAGACAGCCGACGAAGCCCCGATGCCCGCACCGTCGGCACATGGCCGGGCTCCCGCAACCACAGGCCGGACTTCCTCGACGCCTGAGGCGGGCCTGGTGCGCGCGACCGCGCACCAGGCCCCGGTCGTCCCGGTCAGGGCCGGTTCAGGACGACGTCTTCTGCGTCTGGGCCGTGAGGTCCAGGGCAATGTCAGTGATCATGTCTTCCTGGCCGCCTACCCTGCCGCGCCGGCCGACCTCCACGAGGATCGTGCGGGTGTCCGGGCCATCGCGGGCTGCCGCCGCCTCTCCTGAAGCAGGTACTGACTAAAGCTGTTTCTTCAAATTCGAGGCCAGACACGGCATCCGATCGAACTGATCCCCATCGGGACGGCCACAGTCGAGCAGCCCGGGGTTCGGGCCGCCGGCACCTGGGCGCTCGTTGCCCACGGCCGGGTCTTCCGCACCGGAAGAGCAGCGGAGAAGACCCGGCCTGCGGGATCTAGCGGACCTGGAAGGCGTAGGTACCTGCTGCGACCTGATACGTCGCTGCTGTGGCGCTGCGGTTCAGCAGCGAGGGGGCAGTGTGGCCGCCGGTGACGTGCAGGCTGTCCTTGGAGGCGGCCGGCACGTGGACAGTCGCTGTGCTGCCCGGCGGGACAGTGACCTTGAGGGCGAGGCGACCGTTGTGGTCCTTCTGCCACGCGCTGCTGACGTCGCCCTGAGGAGTCGCGTAGCTGCCGGAGGCGTGGGTCAGATTTCCGACAACCGCGGGGGCTATGTCGAGCTGCCGGTAGGCCACGGAGCCCGAGGCCTGACGGATTCCGGCGAGACCGCTGATGAGCCAGGAGTCGACCTGCCCCAGGAAGTGGTGGTTCTGGGAACCCGACCCGTCCAGGGATTCCGGAAGGGTGGTGTGGCCGCTGGCGACGAGGTAACCGTAGCCGGGGGACGTGGGGTTGACGACCATGTCGTAGATGACGTCGTCCCGTCCGCCGTCCTGCAGGGCACGGAAGAGCGGGCCCAGGCCCACGGAGCCGGTGGTGATGTGGTTGTCGCTTGCGCGCACTGACGCGACGAGCCGGGCGAGGACCTGGGCACGGTCGGAGGCTGCGACGAGGCCGGCGTCGAGCGCCATGGCGTCGGAAGCTTCACTGTCGCTGCCGTAGTACACGCCGGTGGAGTCCTCGTGACGGAACTTGCTGGTGAACTCGTCGGCCAACTGCGCGGCGAGGGCGCTGTACTTGGTGACGTCGGCCGACTTGCCCAGCACCTTGGCCGTCTTCGCCATGTCGTTGGCCGCGGTGTAGTACCCGGCGAGGATGGCCAGCTGCATGGGCGTGGTGTTGTCGGTGGCCGACCAGTCTCCGAGTCCGGGGATGTCACCCTTGTTGGCGGCCTTGGTGGCAGCCTCATAGTCGAGCCACTTGACCATGTTGTCGTAGTAGAGCGTCATGGTCCGGGTGTCGCCGTAGGTCCGGTAGAGCTGCCACGGAATGCGGATGACGGCGCTGCCCCAGTTCACCTCGTCGAGGAACTCGATGGTCCCCTGCGGGAACTCGAGCTTCGTAGGCGCCACCCGGTGGAACTCCGGCGCGATGTTGGCGATGAGCCCTGGTGAAGCATCGCCGGGCTGCCGCTGAGCGGTCGCCATGTTGCGGACCAGTTGAGGCTCGTAGGAGGAGAGGTCGTAGTCGGTCAGCAGGGCATCCAGGTTGTGGAGATTGTCGCCCGTGTACGGGCCCTTCTCCCGGTCGGGGCAGTCGGTCAGGACCGACATCATGTTGCTCTGCATCGCGCGGAGGGTGATGGTGTGGATCCCGTTGATGAGCTCACTCGAAGAGTCGAACGTGCTCGCCGGCGGGTTGGAGGCGTGAACCACCTTCATCGTCACCGTGTCGGGGCGTGGCGCTGCCGGCAGGCCGTCGACTTGAAGGTAGCGGAAGCCGCTGTAGGTGAACTGCGGATGCCAGGTCTCAGTGCCCTTGCCCGACATGGTGTACCGGTAGGCGATCTTGTTGGTTGCCGTCGCACCCGTGGAGGACACGTCGAGGGAGCCGTCGGACTTGAGCAGCTCCGCGGGTGTCATCGTGATGGTGCTCCCGGCCGGTCCGGAGGCGTTCAGGGTGGGCCAGCCCGGAACGGTTGGCGCCGAAGTCGAGGATGTACGAGCCGTTGCCGCGAGGCGTGATCGAGACCGGCTCGACCGTCTGAGCGACGGTCATCGGCGGCCTCTGGTCCGCCCGCAGTGGCGTGGTGTCGCGGGGTGTGGTGCTGGACGTGAGCTTGGCGAGGGAGGCGTTCTGCCAGTCGGAACCGCTGAGCTTGGCGGCCGCCGTGGGCGAGGTCGCCGACCGGCGGGCGTCGAACTCCTCGCCGCTCCACCACGATGAATACGTCGTGGGCCCCAGGGCGGTTCGCCACGAGGTGTCGGACTTGACGGTCTCCTTGTGGCCGTCGGCGTACGTGATCTCCAATTGCGCAATGGCTTTTGGCTCGCCGTAGACCGTGTACTGCTCCAGGTTGCCGCCGAAGAAGTAGTGACCGGGTGTCTTGACGCGCTGGTAGGCGCCACTGCCGGTCTCGACGCCCAGGACATTGGTGCCCGTCTTGAGTTCGTCGGTGAGGTCATAGGTCCGGTAGTCGACTTCCGAGGAGTATGTCGTCTGACCGGGTTCCAGGACATTCGCGCTGACCGCGCGCGCCGTTGAGCGTGGAGGCGTACATCCCCAGTCCCGTCATGTACAGCCGCGCCTTTGCTACGCGGCCGTGCACGGTGAAGGACTTGCCGAACACGGGAAGTGGTGTCTCCGAGCCGTCCGGCCGGGTGTAGTCGTACGAGGCGTTCTCGATCCAGCGCGCCGACCAGTCCGAGTTGTCTGAGCAGGCCCATCTCCCACGTGGCGGGTGAGCTCCAGCCCGACGCATGTCCGTCTGCGTCCAGACCCGCACCTGCCAGGCGACCGACTCGCGCGAGCGGAGAGCGTCACCGGCGAAGGCTATGTTGTTCGTGGCACTGGAGTCGACCTTGCCGGATTTCCAGACGTCGGCAATGCCGCGCCGCAACTGGGCGACGCTGTGGGCCGCCCGGATCTCGTACGCCCGCTGCCCGGAGGTGCGTCCGCCTTCCGGGGCGTCGAGTTTCCATGCCAGCAAGGGCGCTTGGCTATCGATCCCGATGGGGTTGCTCTTGTTGTCTGTGCGCAGGTCAACGACCCGTACAGCTTCGGGTCCGGGGTGCGGCGACGCGGCGGCCACGCCTGAGGCGGCCAGCCCCAGTGTCGTCGCCAGCGCGATGGTCGTGGTGAATCTCGAACTCCTCACAGGGAGCAGTCCCTTCGACTGGGAACACGTCAGACCGGCCGATCAGTGCTGTCCGTGGTGGGCGAGACGCAGGCCGGTGGGGTCTGGACGGTTGTTCTGCTTGACGGTCCTAATTTCTTGGCGTCTGACCCGCAGTTGGAGTGTCAGACGTATTGAATCGTTTCAATGAGTTGCGGTGCCGTCACGTTAGAGGCCAGTGAGATCGCTGTCCAGACCCTGTATGCAATGGATGTGTGCGATCTCAAATGGTGGGCGCCGCCCATGAGTCGGATGGGCATGCGATCAGGAGGAGCCGGCTGGGGCGCGAGCTGCGGACGCCGGGTTTCCGACGCGGATGCAGCCCTCTCGGAAGCCTCTGAGCAGGGATCACGCCCGCGCAGGCCGCGCTGGGGACCGGTCCCTCTTACTGATGCGACAAGCATTGGGGCGGCGGTCGGCCCATCGGGTAAAGACTTGGAACATCGAGAAGCGCCAGCCCACGCCCGAGCCGAAGAACTCTCAAACCGGACGGAAGAGTTGAAGCCGCAAGCACACGGACCGGGGAACAGGGGAACAACTGACGCGCTTGATGATCGCGCGGGAGAGAGTGCCCGGCGGTGCCCGCGAGACGGGTCCGGAAGCAGCCGGAAGGGCAGGTGCTGTGGACTGCTCACTTCGCGGGCCGAGCGACACGCATCAGCGGCTGCCGCCCGTTGGCGACGAGCTTCTGCCTGCCGCCCTGAAGGCCGAGAGCCTCCAACCCTCGTCCGGTCAGCGCGCATTGGGACCTTCCGACCTCTGTCCACCGCCTCGATGAAGCCGCCGACACGAAGGGCGCGCCCAGCATGTTGATCTCGAGCCGGCCCGGCTCCTTGACTGCGGACCGCAGCGTGGGCATCACCTCGGCGACCGACTCGAAACTCTCGTCGCCCCTCTCGTCACCACACCGCACCACCACCGGGCGGCTCGACGGCGACCTCCACCACGTAGCGCCTTCTGTGGGCCGCTGGAAGCATGGAGCCATGGACATCGTCAGCACCCCGGACATTCTCGAAGCGATCGCGACCGGACTCCAGGACTGGCGCAAGCTCGCACAGCCCATCGTCGCTCGCTACCACACACCCGACCCCGTCAGGGGAGCCGCGTTCGTGGCCGCGGTCGCGCAAGCCGCAGTCACCGTCGGCCAGGATCCGGAGATCCGGCTCGGCCGCGGAGTCGTCGACCTGGCCCTGTCCACCCCCGGCGACAAGGGCGGGCGGTGGGTCACAGCCCAGGACATCGAACTGGGCCGCACCATCAGCAAGTTGGCCCGGGAGCACGGCCTCACCGCACTCCCAGGCGAGGTGACGCAGCTGGAGCTCGCACTCGACACCGCCGACGACACGGCGGTGTCCCCGTTCTGGTCCGCCTTGCTCACCGGAGCCCCCGACCACGTGGTGGGCGACACGGTCCTCGACCCGACGAACCGCGTACCCAGCGTGTGGTTCCAGGCGACAGACGCCCATCCGCCCCCGCGCCAGCGCTGGCACATCGATCTGTGGCTGGCTCCTGAGGTGGCGGATGACCGCATCGCAGCGGCCGTCGCCGCCGGGGGCACCGTCGTCGACGCATCCGAAGCCCCGTCGTTCACCGTGCTCGCCGACCCCGAGGGCAACAAGGTCTGCGTCTGCACCGCTCTCGACCGTGACTAGCTCCGGGTTCCGCTTTCGGTGGGTACGGAGGGCTGGTGACGGGGCGCGGGGGCGGGTGCTGAGCGATGGTGTGACGTGCGGCGCGGTCAGGCCGTGACGGGGATGAGGAAACCGTGGTGCGGCGGCCGGCAGTGCAGGGGCTGTGTTCCGCGCGGTGATCGATTACCGCGATGAGCTGAGCTCCGACGAGCTCATCGGCGATGTCCCTCCGGCAACTGGCCGACCGCTACTCAGCACTCTTCTCCTCGGGGACCGGAAGCGGCTGCCGCCAAGGCGTCGATGTGTCGATCCCCGGTGCCTTTCCGCAGATCGACTGCGCTGTGTTCGTGGCTTCCGCGCGGGTGGGAACAGAGACGCCGAGGAGGCTGAAGGGAACAGGGGACGAGGTCCGCAGTTCGACACACACGACAGGCCTGCCGGACCGTATGGCCACGAAATCCATCCCGCCTTCGTGGCTGCGCGTGCCGATGCACCAGGTCCCTGGTATCCATACGCCTCTATGAGGGACACCGCGCAGGGCCCGCCACCAGTCGGGTTCGACCGTCACACGGCTCACAGCGGTCAACGGGGCGCGCACATCGCCGCGGCGAGCGGCTGCCCTTTCCCGCCATGACAGATGGACGACCAAGTCATCGCCATCAACGAAAATCCGCGCCATCGTTTGACCTCTCCGTTCCTGGGCTCCCCAGCCGTGGAAATCACCGGCCACGATCACCGGCAGCCCGCCAAAGACAGGACTGGGGCTGGGGCTGGGGCTGGGGGTGGGGCTGGGGCTGGGGGTGGGGCTGGGGCTGGGGCTGGGGCTGGGCAGAACGGTTGGTCTCAGGGACGGCCTCCTCACCGGAATCGAGGACCACCATGTACGCCGCCGAACGACTTCTGCCGCGCCGGCTATGACGTGCACCCCGAGTACCCGGCCTTCATTTCGCCAACCACTACACAGGCTGCGCCAGAACCCGCCCCCGTGCAGAACGCGGGCAAGGACGCCGCGCCCCGCCGCACGCTGACCCGGCGCACCCGGCTCACCCGGCTCACCGGTTCTGCAAGCCGGTGGCGGCTCTCAGGCGTCCAGGCGGCGCTTGGCAAGCCAGGTGACCATCTCCGGGTCGTGGTGGTCGAAGAACAGCGATGCTGCCGGTGTCCAGGGTGGCGATCCGAGCCATCTCCTCGTCGGTGAGCTCGAAGTCGAAGACGTCGAAGTTCTCCGCCATCCGCTCGGCCCGGACCGTCTTGGGGATCGCGATGACGCCGCGCTGGGTCAGCCAGCGCAGCACGACCTGCGCCACCGACTTGCCGTACTCCTTGCCGATCCCGGCCAGCAGCGGGTTGGTGAACAGGTCGTTCCTGCCCTCGGCGAACCCGCCCCAGGACTGGATCTGCACCCCGTACTCGCGCATCAGATCCGTGTAGTCGGCGCGCTGGAAGAACGGGTGGGTCTCGATCTGATTGACCGCCGGCATGATCTCGTTGTTCACCATCAGGTCGATCAGCCGGTCGGGGTAGAAGTTGGCGACACCGATCGCCTTGGCCCGGCCCTCACGGTTCAGGGCCTCCATGGCCCGCCACTGGCCGTACACGTCGCCGTAGGGCTGATGCATCAGGTACAGGTCGAGGTGGTCCAGGCCCAGCTTCCGAAGCGACGTCTCGAAGGCGCGCTTGGTGTTGTCCTGGGCCGGGGCGTCCTGCACCCACAGCTTGGTGGTGACGAACAGGTCCTCGCGCGGGATGCCGCTGCTCTTGATCGCGCGGCCCACGGCTTCCTCGTTGCCGTAGGCGGCGGCTGTGTCCAGGAGGCGGTAGCCGGCGGCGAGGGCGTCGGCGACGGCGCGCTCGGTGTCCTCGGCGGGGATCTGGTAGACGCCGAAGCCGAGGAGCGGCATCTCCACGCCGTTGTTCAGGGTCACGTACTGCATGAGCGGTGGTCCTTTGCTTGCCAGGAGGGGTGGGGTCAGGGGGCCAGGCAGGGTGGGGTCAGGGGGTGATGAGGGCCTTGAGGACCTGGCGGTCGGCCATGGCCCGGTAGGCGTCAGGGGTCTGGTCGAGCGCGAAGGTGCGGTCGAAGACGCGGCCGGGGGTGATGCTGCCGTCCAGGACGTCGGGCAGCAGCTGCTCGATGTAGGCGCGGGCGGGGCTGGCGCCGCCGGTCAGGGTGATGTTCCGCATGAACTCGGCCGGGCCGATCGGCCCCTGCTCGTACTGCGGGACACCGAGGCGGCTGATGGTGCCGCCGTCCAGGACCGCGCCCAGTGCGGTGTCCAGCGCCTGGCGCGTGCCGACGGCCTCGATCACCTTGTCCACTCCCCCGGTCAGGTCACGGATGTGCGCGATGCCCTCGTCGCCGCGCTCGGCGACGACGTCGGTCGCGCCGAAGTCTCGGCCCAGGTCGGTGCGCGGTGCATGGCGGCCGGCGAGGACGATCCGCTCGGCCCCCAGCCGCTTGGCGGCGATGACCGCGCACAGGCCGACCGCGCCGTCCCCGACGACCAGCACCGTGTCCCCGTGGCCGACGCCCGCGGTGACGGCGCCGTGGTGGCCGGTGGTCATCACGTCCGACAGGGCCAGCAGCGACGGCACCAGCTCCGAGTCGGCGGCTACCGGCAGTTTCGACCAGGGTGCCGTCGGAGTGCGGGACGCGCACCGCGTCACCCTGGCCGCCGTCGACGCCGTCGAAGCCGTACCGGCCTCCGTTGCGACACGAGATGTGCAGGCCCTTGGCGCAGTAGTCGCAGGTGCTGTCGCTGTAGGTGAACGGGGCGACGACCAGGTCACCCGCCTTCAGGCCGGTCACGTCCGCGCCGGTCTCCTCCACGACGCCGAGGAACTCGTGCCCCATGGGGCGGCCGGTGTCGGTGGCGGGCATCGACCCGTAGGGCCACAGGTCGCTGCCGCACACACACGCGGCGATTGTGCGGACGACGGCGTCGGTCGGCTGGACGATCTTCGGGTCGGGCCGGTCCTCGACGCGGACGTCTCCGGCTCCGTACATCACTGCTGCGCGCATGGGAAAGGTGCTCCAGGAGGTGGGGGTGGGCGCCGCCGTCAGCGACGGGGTTCGAAGGACACGTGATCAGCGTTCGAGCATCTGCCGTCCGGCTTCCGTGTGGGTTTCGCCGGCTGCCTGCGGAAGGCTGCTGAGCTGGATGAGCTGGTCGGTGGTCAGCTCGATGGCGTCGGCGGCGGTGTTCTCCTCGACGCGGTGCACGCGCTTGGTGCCGGGGATCGGGGCGATGTCGTCGCCCTGGGCGAGCAGCCAGGCGAGCGCGACCTGCGCAGGCGTGGCGCCGGCCTGCTCGGCGACCACCTGGACCTCGTCGGCGATGCGCAGGTTGCGCTGGAAGTTCTCGCCGGTGAAGCGGGGGTTGCCGTGCCGGAAGTCGCCCTCCTTGAAGCCGTCCGTGGCGCGGATCTGCCCGGTGAGGAAGCCGTGGCCGAGCGGGGCGAAGGGCACGAGGCCGATGTTCAGTTCGCGCAGGACGGGCAGGATGCGCTTCTCGATCCCGCGGGTCCACAGCGAGTATTCCGACTGCACCGCGGTGACCGGGTGGACGGCGTGGGCGCGGCGGATGGTGTCCTGGCCGGCTTCCGAGAGGCCGAACGCGCGGACCTTGCCCTCGGCGATCAGCTCAGCGACGGCGCCGGCGGTCTCCTCGATCGGCGTGTTCGGGTCGACACGGTGCTGGTAGTACAGGTCGATGTGGTCGGTGCCGAGGCGCTGCAGAGATCCCTCGACTGCGGTACGGATGTTGGCCGGGCTTGAGTCCAGATTCCACGGGCCCGCTTCGGCGTGCGAGACCATTCCGAACTTCGTCGCCAGCACTACCCGGTCCCGGCAGCCCTTCAGGGCGCGCCCCAGCAGTTCCTCGTTGGCATAGGGACCGTAGATCTCGGCGGTGTCGATGAAGGTGACGCCCAGCTCCATCGCCCGGTGCAGGGTCCGCACGGACTCCGCTTCGTCGGTGCCGGAGTCGGTGTAGCCGTGGGACATGCCCATCGCGCCGAGACCGATCCGGGAAACCTCCAGGTCACGCAGCTTGATGTAGCGCATTCGGTGTCTCCGGTTCTTGGCGTACCGGCAACTCTCACTCTCGCCCGCCCGGCGCGATCATGGCTGTCCAAGCGCTCGTCGGGGCGTAGTGCCGGTGTCTTGTGCATTCACCGTCGCCCGGATTGCGCGGATGTGGCAGGGCGGGCTCTTCAGGGGTAACGACAGGGCCCCCCTCGCACCTGCGCCGCAGGCTGAGACGGTGTGAGACTGAAAGACATGGCATCCGAGAGCGCGAAGAGCGAGGGCGCGGAGCTGGGCCGCTTCTTGCGCGCCCGCCGCACCCAGACCGGTCCCGAACAGGTCGGCCTGACCGTCGGCGCCGGAATACGCCGTACCCCGGGTCTGCGACGGGAGGAACTGGCCACCCTCGCCGGCATCAGCATCGACTACTACGTGCGCCTGGAGCGCGGCAAGGAGACCCGCCCCAGCCCTGCCGTCCTCGATGCCCTCGCGCGCGCTCTGCACATGGACGATCAGGAGCACCAGCATCTGCGCGAGCTGGCCGCCCGTGCCGCCCGGTACGTGCCCGAGCCGCCGCCCTCCCCCAGTCGCACCGTGCGCCCGCACCTCAAGCTGCTGCTCGAGTCGCTCCGGCCGAACCCGGCGTACGTCATCAGCCGCAGCATGGACATGCTCGCCTGGAATCCGGGCGGCCTCGCCCTCTACGCGGGCCTGGACGACTGGCCCCTCAAGCAGCGCAACCTCGCCCGCTACCTCTTCCTCCACCCCGCCGCCCGCGAGCTCTTCACCGACTGGGACCGGCAGATCACCGGCTGCGTCTCCCGTCTGCGCGCCATTTCCGGCACCGCACCCGATGCCCCCGACCTGACCAGCCTGGTGGGGGAACTCCTCCTGAAGAGCCCCGACTTCGCGGGTCTGTGGGAACGTTACGAAGTGACCGGGCGCAAGCCCGCGCAGAAGACGTTCCACCACCCCCAAGTCGGCACGCTCACCCTCACGTCCCAGTCCCTGCACGTGGAGGGCACACCCGGCCAGCGCATCGGCGTCTACACCGCCGAACCCGGCAGCCCCGACCACGACGCACTGCTCCTGCTCGACATGACCGCGCCCGCCGCCTCGCCCAGCTCCCGTTCCACATGGGAAGGTCCAACCCGCCGACAGAGCTGATCGCTGCAGGAGGCGCCGACCACGTGCCCCGACCGGCGCGGTGCTGCGGTCGGGGCGGTGCGGCGGTCGGGGCGGTGCGGCAGTCGGCGCAATGCTGCGGTAGAGGCGGTGCCGCCCCTACCGCTCGATGCGTCAGGCCGAGGCGGTGGCCTTGGCCTGAAGGGCTTCGGTGATGTTCTCCTCGCGCCAGCTGCGCAGGAGGTCGTGGAAGGCGACGGCGCCGTGTGGGTAGGCGGTCGGACCGTTGGGGCGGCCCCGGCCCTCTCGGTTGTAGTAGCCGGGGGTGCATTCGGCATGGAACCACTCATGGTCGGGGGCGCCCTTGGCGCACACGTCGATCCAGGCGGATTCGGCATCGGGGGTGGGCTCCACGACGGCGTTCTTCTCCTCCGCGGCGGTGACCAGGGCGGCGGCGTGCACGGCCTGTTCGTCGAGGATGTGCGTGAAGTTCACGCTGCTGGCGTTCTGCAGCGAGCCCATCTGGATCAGGTTCGGGAACCCGTTGCTGGTGAAGCCGTGCAAGGTGCGTGGGCCCTGCTGCGCCCGCGCGTGCAGGAGCTGGACTCCGCCGCGGCCGGTCACGGGCAGTTCCCCTGAGGTGATGCCGGAAACGCCCACGGAGAATCCGGTCGCGAACACCACGCAGTCGACCTCGTACTCCACGCCGCCGACGACGACGCCGCGTTCCGTCATGTGCTCGATGCCGTGGGTGTCGGCGGTGTCCACGAGTGTGACGTTGTCCCGGTTGAACGCGGGGAGGTACTTGTCGGAGAACGCGGGGCGCTTGCACGCGTACCGGTACCAGGGCTGGAGGGCCGAGGCGGTGTCGGGGTCGGTGACCTCGGCGGCCACACGCTCGCGAACCTGGTTCATCGTGGCGTGGTCGGCGGCCTCGTAGGCGGCCTCGAAGTCCGGCTCGCCGTCGCGGCGGAAGCTGGGCAGGAGCTTCTCCAGCAGGCCGGCCGACTCCGTCCAGCGGTCGGCGACCAGGTCCTGCTCGGCACCCTCCCCGGAGGCTATCCGCAGGAAGTTGTCCCGGCGTTCGGCCGCCCATCCCGGGCGGTCCGCGCCGACGTCCTGAGGTGTCATGCGCCGCTGGCCGCGCACATCCACGGCGGACGGGGTGCGTTGAAAGACGTACAGGTGCCCGGCGTCCTCGGCCAGCATGGGGATGACCTGCACGCCGGTGGCGCCGGTGCCGACGACGGCGACCCTCTTGCCGGCCAGACCCGTCATGCCTCCCTCGGGGCTGCCGCCGGTGTATCCGTAGTCCCAGCGGGACGTGTGGAAGGTGTGGCCCCGGTAGTTCTCGATGCCGGGGATGCCGGGCAGCTTCGGCTCCGTCAGCGTGCCGGTGGCCGTGATGACGTAGGTGGCGCGGAACGTGTCGCCGCGGTCGGTGGTGACCACCCACTGCTGGGTGCTCTCGTCCCAGACCAGGGAGGTGACGGCGGTGGAGAAGAGAGCGTCCTCGTACAGGCCGAACTGCTCGGCGATACGCACCGCGTGACGGCGGATCTCCTCTCCCGGTGCGTACTTCCACTCGGGCACATGGCCGGTCTCGTCGAGCAGCGGCAAGTAGACGTGCGACTCGATGTCGCAGTGGATGCCCGGGTAGCGGTTCCAGTACCAAGTCCCCCCGAAGTTACCGCCCTTGTCGATGACCCGCACCTTCGCCACGCCCTGCCCGCGCAGGCGTGCGCCCGCCAGGATCCCGCCGAACCCGCCACCGACGATCGCGACGTCCACCACGTCGCGCAGCGGCTCGCGCTCCGCCACGTCATCGACATAAGGGTCGGCGGCGAAGTAGCCGAACTCCGCTGCCGTGGCCCGGTATTGACCCGGGCCTTCGGGGCGCACGCGGCGCTCACGCTCGACGCGGTAGCGCTCGCGCAGGTCGGCGGTCTCCTGCGGGGTGGGCGGGGTGTCGCACTGCGGCAGGGTCATGTGGCGGGTTCCTCTCGTGGGGGGAGGTGCGCTGGTCGCCGCGGGGGTTGGGGCTGTGGCCCTCGCGGGGCGTCCCGCGCGGTCACCGGTACCGTAACCCAAGAACCGGACAACACTGTCCGGTTGCGGTGCGGGGCCTGCCTCACACGGCCCCGCCCGAGCGCCACGACACGAAGGGCCCGCGATGTCGAACCTCACCCCCAGTTCCCCGCTGCGCGACTGGCTGGCGGATCCCGCTGCCGGGCGGGTCCTGCGCGGTCTTCTGGCCTCCCAGGGGCAGAGCGAGCAGGCCCTGGCCCCCGCCCTCGGCCTGCCGTTGGAGCAGCTCGTGAAGATGTCCGGCGGGAAGTTCCCGCCGCAGCTCGTGGACGCGCTGGTCACCGCCGCCGAGACCGGCCGGGTCCCCGAGGGCCTGCCCACCGCTCCCCCGGCCGACACCGCAGCGGCCGCGGAGCCCGACCTGGGCGTCGAGACAGGCAACCCCGAACCGTGGACCGAACAGATCACGCCCGGTCGCTTCAGCCGCCAGACCGTCGTCGTCACCGGTGCCGCCTCCGGCATCGGAAAGGCCGTCGCCTCGCGCATAGTGCGCGAGGGCGGCCGCGTGATCGCCGTCGATGTCTCCCACGACGGCCTCGCGGCCCTTGCCGCCGACCTGGGCGAGGCGGTCGTGCCCCTCACCGCCGACATCACCGCGCCCACGTCCGCCGACGCCGTCCTGGCCGCCGCGGGCGGTCGCGTGGACGCCCTGGCGAACGTCGCCGGCGTGATGGACAACGACGCCGCCGTGCACGAGGTCGACGACACCATCTGGGATCGCGTCATGCGCATCAACGTCGACGGCCCCATGCGCCTGATGCGCGCCGTCGTGCCGGGCATGCTCGCCGCCGGCGGCGGCCGGATCGTCAACATCGTCTCCGAGGCCGCCCTGCGCGGCTCGGCCGCCGGTGCCGCCTACACCACCTCCAAGCACGCCTTGGTGGGCCTGACGAAATCGTCGGCCTACCAGTACGCGGGCACCGGCGTACAGGTCAACGCCGTCGCCCCCGGCGCGGTGGCCACCGGAATCCACCTCCCCACCGCCGCCCTGTACGGCTCGGCCCGCACCGCGAAGATGCGCGTCGCGATCCCCGGCCTCGCCATGGCCGAGGAGCTGGCCGCATCGATCACGTTCCTGCTCAGCAAGGACGCGGTGAACGTCAACGGCGCGATCCTGCCCTCCGACGGCGGCTGGTCGGCCGCCTGACAGCTGTCCGGCCGGAGCCCGGGTGCGGAACATACCGACAGCAGGGCCCAGTCGCCGAACTCCCGCAGCACGGCCGGGAGTACGTCTCCTGCACGTCACGACGTCCGGACATCCGGGCGACAGGAAGGAGCACATCACCGTATGACCACGTCCCGTACGCCCCGCGCTCTGGCGGGGCTGGCCGCCCTCGGCCTCCTGACACCGACCGCATGCGGCACCCAGACCGCCACCCCGGCCTCGAAACCCGCGTCGTCCGGCGAGGGCACAAGCATCCGAGCCACCCAGCTCGCGCACGTGACCGACGTGCACGAGGCCACCGGCATGACCCTGCTGGAGGGCCCGGTCCTGATCGAGGACGGCAGCCTGTACGTCGTGGATGTCACCGCGCCTCCGGGCGATCCCAAGCTCATCTCCGTCGATGTGACCACCGGCAAGCACGAAGGCGTCTACACCGACAAGACCGGCGCCTACACCTCCGCGCAGATCAGCCCGCACGACCACCGCCTGTACCTGACCGACTTCGCCACCGGTTCGATCGTCAGCGTCGCGCAGGACGGCTCGGAGCCGCGCACGTTCTTCTCCGGTGAGGTCGACGGCTCCAAAATGACGCCGGACGACATCGCCTTCGACCACGAGGGCAACGTGTACGTGAGCGACACGCACGGCACGGAGCCGGACGAGACCGATGGCCGCATCGTGCGCATCGACCGTGACGGCACGAAGACCACCGTCCTGGCCGACGGGCTCGCCCAGCCCAACGGAGTCATGTTCGACCCCGATCTGCGCGGCCTGTGGATCAGCGAGCTCTCCGAGGACACCATCTCCTACCTGTTGCTCGACGCCGACAAGACCGCTGTGACCTCCCAGCACGAGGCCATCCATGTCGACGGCGGCCTGGCCCAGACCGACTCCATCGCCGTGGACGCCGACGGCAACCTCTACCAGGGGCTGCACGGCCGGCCCGCCATCGCCGTCTACAGCAAGTACGGGGCGCGTCTGGCCACTGTCGAGGTTCCCGCCGAGAAATCCGAGGGTGTGAAGTCGGCGACCAACGTCGCGATCGCTCCGGGCGGCACGAAGGCCTACATGACCGTCAGCGGCCCCGCCGGCGGGTACGTCTTCACGTTCACCGCACTGGCCAAGGGCATCCGCCAGTCAAACGGCGGCTGACGGTCACACGTCGACGACCGTCTCGCAGGGTCGCAGCGGCCCCACCTCGACGCCGAGCAGTTGCCAGGCCGCCAGGGCGACGCGCTCCCGTTCCGCCGGGGTGGGGCCGGCGACGGCGCCGGAGACCATCGCGACGGCGAGCATGACGTCGTCGGCGGACAGACGATGCCCGGCGGGCAGGCACCCGGCCAGGACACTGCGGACGCGCTCGGACAGCGCGCGGGCCTGCTCGCCGTCGCCGCGCACGCGCAACAGGTCGACGAATGCCGTCGAGCGGGTCAGGTGCCACGTGACCACGCCCAGAACACCCTTGAGACTCGCGCCCGGCTCGGCGCCTGCCCGCTCGATCTGCTGGACGTTCTCGTCCAGAACGGCGGAGGCCAAGGCGAAGCGGTCGGCGAAGTGCCGGTAGAGACTGCCCTGCCCCACCCCCGCGCGGCGAGCGACGGCGGACAGCGGGGCGTTCAGGCCCTGCTCGGCGAAGACCTCGCGGGCGGCGGCGATGAGAGCGGCCCGATTGCGGGCCGCGACCCGCCGCCCCTGGTTGGCCGGGCGGCCCTGGCCGGCAGCGCCGTCGCGGTCGGAGCCCGCGCCGCCGCCCCGCACCAAGGCCGAGCCCCGCGTTGCCGGCTGCGGGTCCTGGGGCTCGCTCGGATTCATCACGTCGGCAGCGTAGTACGAGCGCAGGGCGCACCGGCTCGGCAGTTCATCTGCCGCCACCACGCTCTTCGCAGATCAGAGGGCGCCCGGGTCGGAAGGCACCCGAACTGCGCATGGGCCTGGCCCCGGTCCCCCAGGTCGCCACCGTCGCGCGGCGACGGAGGCAGCCGCATCAGCTCTTCGGGGCGAACACCGTCCATAGGTTGGTCTGCGTGAGGACGGCGTTCATCGAGAACGTGTTGTCGTAAGGGATCTCGGCGTCGTTGGTGATCTCCTCGACGTTCAGCACCTCGCCGTCGATGAAGGTGCCGGCTGTGATCCAGTACTGGGGACGCGGCGTGAAGACCAGCTTCGTGCCGGGGACAGCCTGCGCCGCGAAGACCGGAGCGCCGTTCATGCCGATACCGACCGAGGCGGTGTCGTCCGGCACGCTGGGGAGGACCTGGATGCCGAGGCCACCCAGGGGGGTGTCACCGTCGGGGGCGGGCACGAACCCGTAGTTCCCGTCGTCGAAGTCGAAACCGGTCTGGTTCTGGAGCTGGTCGTCAGGGTCGGCCGCCGCCTGTTCCCAGTCCATGAACGGGATGCCGCTCATGAGCGGGCCTGTCGGCGCCCAGACGAAGCTGTAGTTGACGGTCCACGTGAAGGTCACCGTGTGGCCCGGATGGGCGGGCGCGGTCAGCCATGCGAGCGACACCGCGGCCGGGACGCCGAGGCCGACCGTCTTCTGGAACAGGCAGATGTCCTGGAACTGCGTCGAGTTGTTCGTGACTGTCAGGGTGTACTGCGTCGCCGCGGCGGCACGCGGTGCGCCGACAGCGGCAGGCACGGCGAGGGCGCCGGCGCACGCGGCGCCGACGACGAGGAACCGCCGCCGGGAGAGTGCGGAATCCTGGTAGTGAGGTGGCACGCTTGCCTCCTTTGATGGATCGCCGGCGCCGCGGTCGGCGCGAAGCGCGCTGAAGTCGACTTCCAGACTGGCCGCCGAAACCGGGCCCCGACCGGTATCCGGAGTGCCGCTCGGCCGGACGGTCCCGCGTCTTCACCCGTCCGTGGTTCCGTCCGCGGAAACCTTGACCGGATGGCAGCGGTCCGAACGTTCCTCATCAGCTCCCGCAATCTCTTAATTAATCCGAAAACACATGAATGCCGTGCGGCCATGCACTGCCGCATAGAGAAATATCGACCAGCTCGCGGGCTCCCAACTCATCTTCATTGCATGGCAGTTGCTCCTTCTGACGCCTCAAAGGTCACGGATGGCGCTCTCCGTTTTCCATTTCCACTTCCCTTTCCACTTCCATCGACCAGCGTTCACTCGTTCGAGTGGAGCACAAGAAAGGCTCTCGGGCTGAAATCTTCAGCCGCCTTAATCTCCAAAGGCACCATAAATGATCCAGACCATGCCGCCGCTGATTTCCATTTAATTGGGTCAGATCTCACCATTGGACAGGAAAGGCCAGCGGGTGAGCATTTCTCCGTATCCGATGGCCTTTCCCCACTGCGCATGAAGGGAAGTACTGCGTATGGAGCGAAGATCGCTGGTCGAGCCGCCTCGTCGGCACCGGCCAGAAGTACGGAAGGCACACCAGGGGGTGTCCCGGCTGCTTTCGCAACTGCGGATGTGGATGCTCGCGTTGGCCCTGGCGGCGGTCGGCGCGGTGTTGCCGGCCGCCGCGGCCACCCCTGCGGCCGCCCGGGCCGCGGTCGACACGATCCCGGTCGGCGACAACCCACTTGGCGTGACGGTGAGCCCGCTGGGGCACCGCGTGTACGTGGCCGATGCAGGTGACGACTCGGTGTCGGTCATCGACAGGTCCAGCAACGCGGTGATCGCGACCATCCCGGTCGGCGACTCCCCGGCCGGGGTGGCTGTGGGCGGGCTCGGAACCCTCCTCTACGTGACCAACCAGGGTTCGGACTCGGTGTCGGTGATCAGCACGATCACCAACGCAGTGATCGCGACGATCCATGTCGACGGCACCCCGAGAGGGGTCGCCGTGGGCGGGCTCGGGACTCGCCTCTACGTGGTCAACGCCGGCTCGGACACGGTGTCGGTGATCAACACCCTCACCAACACGGTGGTCACGACCGTTCCGGTCGGCAACACCCCGGCGGGGGCGGCATTGGGCCTGGCCGGAACCCGCCTCTACGTGACCAACGCGAGCTCGGACACGGTGTCGGTGATCAGCACGCTCACCAACACGGTGATCGCGACCATCCCGGTCGGCGCCAACCCACTCGGCGTGACGGTGAGCCGGGATGGAACCCGCCTGTACGTAGGCAACCTTCTTGGGAACTCGGTGTCGGTGATCAACACGATCACCAACTCCGTGGTCACGACCATCCCGGCCGCTGATGGTCCGGGCGCGCCGGCGGCGAGCCCGACTGAGAACCGCCTCTACGTAGTACACGGAGGCTCGAACACTCTGTCAGTAATCAACACGGACACCTATGCGGTAATCAGGACCGTCCCGGTCGGCGCCAGCCCGGGTGGATTGGCGGTGAGCCCGGACGGCAAGAGTGTCTACGTCACGAGCCAGAGCGATGACACGGTGACGGCAATCGCCACGTAGCCTGCGCGTTTCAGTTGTGGCTGTGTCCGGGTCAGGAGCAGGAGCAGGAGCAGGAGCAGGAAGACAAAAGCTCCTTTCTGAGCCGGGCACTGACACTTGCCCGTGCCGGATTCACCGTCATCACGACGAGACGGATCCGGCATCGGCAACAACCTCAGGACGTCACAGGCTCCAAAGGCGTGGCGCTGCCCTGCATCGAGTTGCTCCGGGCGATGCCGATCCCGGTGTGCCCGCAGATCACCGTGAACACGGCCCCCAGGTAGCAGAGGAAGGCGTACGGCGCGCAAGAGAGCGTCGCGACGCCCAGCGTGGTCGATACGTACATCCCGGCCTCGCTCCATGGGATCAGCGGCACCATCACCGTGCCCGAGTCCTCCAGGGTGCGCGAGAGGTTCTTCAGCTCGAGGCCGTGCTCGGCGTAGACCTGCCTGAAGCCCTCGCCGGGGATGAGGGTGGTGAGGTACGAGGTGCCGCTGGCCAGGGCCACGCCGGTCGACGAACCCACGGTCGCCAGGACCCGGCCCGCCGAAGGTGGCTGTGGCGAAAGCTGTTGTGGCGAAGGTGTGCGGTGCGGCTACGACGTGTGCGTCGGGGGCTCCGGCGTACGGCGGCGTGCGGGGCTCGCGAGGTGAGCGACACGGTCCGCGGGAAGGGCGGGGGCGTGGTGGCCCCGTACCCCGGTCACCGGGTGTGCGGCGAACAGGGCTCCGAGGACGGCTTCCTCGGTGGCCTCGGCAGCGGCCCGGAAGAACAGGTCCATCAGCGGTCCGTCCTCGGCCAGTGCCGAGGACGCGCGGACCGCATCCGAGGGCCGGTGCGGGACGCGGTGTGTCGTCGACCAGGCCAGGGCGTACTCGCCGCTGCCGTGCTGGACGATGCCACCGGTACGGGCCAGTCCGACCGTCGCACGCTTCGCGATGCGCCGCAGCTGACGGGCGTCGGCCGGGGCGTCCGTGGCGAGCAGGACGACACACGACCCGGCGCCGCGTGCGAACTCGGCCTGTTCTCCGGCCTGTTGCGGGGTGAGGGACCGGCCCACCGGCGTGCCGAGCACGGTCAGGTCCTCGGCCAGGCCGAAGTTGGCGAGGACCAGGACGCCCAGGGTGAAGCAGGTGCCGTCGCCCGCCTCCACGACACGGGAACTGGAGCCGATGCCGGCTTTCCAGCCGAAGGCCACCATCCCGGTGCCCGCGCCCACCGCCCCTTCGGGCACGGGACCGTCGGACGCAGCCTGCAGCGCGTCCAGAACATGCTGCGGACGCACGTGCAGGCCCCGGATGTCATTGAGCCAGCCGTCGTTGCACTCGAAGACCACCGGATTGACGGTGCCTGTGGAGACACCGATCTCGGGGTGCTCGTCCAGCGAGTGCCGGACCAGCCCCTCGAAGGCGGCGCCGACACCGAGTGTGTTCGTGAGCGCCAACGGTGTTTCCAGAAGACCGAGTTCAACGATCTGGCTCAGGCCCGCGGCCTTCCCGAATCCGTTGACGACCTCCAGGCCGGCAGCCGGCTTCTCGCGGAACGCGGAGCCGGTTGCCGGGACGACGACCGTCACCCCGGTACGGACCGGGAGCTCCGCGTCGTCGTGATCGAGCGTCAGGTGTCCGACGCGGACACCCGGTACATCAGTGAGGGAGTTCCACGGCCCAGGAGTCAGCACTCCGGGGGCGATGCCCAGGTCGCGAGGTCGAGGCATACGCTTCACGGTGCGGTACGTTCCGTGTTGCGCGGCCCAGGAGCCTGCTCGCGGTCGCTGTCGGACTGCGCGGCATGCATGGTCTGCAGCAACTCGGACTCCAAGAGGGCGAGATGAGTCTCCATCAGGCTCCCCGCGAGATCTCCGTCGCCGTCCGCGACCGCCTCCGCCGTCGCTTCGTGGTCCGCCGGCGACGTCTCCGTGTGAGCGGTCCGTGAAGTGAGGCCGCTGCGCAGGACGATGACCTGTTGCTGCACCAGCCACACCTGCGGAACACGGCCCCGCAGCCCGCAGCGCTGCGTCCGGTTCCGACGACCGGTCCAGAAGTCTTCCGCCTCCACACCTCGGGCTGCTTTCAGGGAGATACCGTCGCGCATCCCCGGCACGGAGTGGTCCCGGGCCTCGTAACTGTGCTCGCCGATCCACGTGAGTCCGTCAGGCATACCGGTCACACTAGCCTCGCGCTTTCCCGAAGTCGGCTGTCCGGTGAGTGGTCCGGCTCGGTGAAAGACGATGATCAAAGCGTCTGAGGCCGTTGGCCGTGCGGCGCTGCATGGCAGTCGGCTGCTTCACCGTGGCGATGGAGTCCCTTCATCGGTCCGGCCGGGAAGGGTCTGCTGCGACCAGACCGTCTTGCCTCGTGCGGCGTAGCGCGTGCCCCAGCGGTGGCTCATGCTCATCACGAGATACAGCCCTCGGCCGCCCTCGTCGGTGTCGTGGGCGCGGCGCATGTGTGGCGAGGTGTTGCTTCCGTCGGTGACCTCGCACGTGAGATGCCGGTCGCGGATGAGCCGGAGACTCACCGGGCCCTCGCCGTATCGGATGGCATTCGTCACCAGCTCACTGATGATCAGTTCCGTTTCGAACGCGATGTCCTCCAGCCCCCAGGCAACCAGCTGTCGTCCGGCGAGAGACCTCGCCGCGGCGACCACCGAGGGGTCGGACGGCAGGTCCCAGTGAGCTGCCTGGTCATCCGAGAGACCACGGGCGCGTGCCAGGAGCAGGACGGCGTCGTCGTCGGCCCGATCGTCGGCCAGGGCACAGGCGATGGCATCGGCCGTCTCAGACAGTGCGCGGTCCTGGTGGGTGAGAACGCGTCGGAGCGTGTCGGCCGCCTCGTCACTGCCCGCGAGCAGTCCGTCGGTGTACAGGCAGATGACGGCGCCGTCGTCGAGGCTGTGCGTGGCTGTCTCGTACGTGCCGTGGGCCGTGCCGAGCGCGGGGCCCATGTCGACCTCCACGGTGGCCACCTCTCCTTCCGGCGAGACGAGCAGCGGGGCGGGGTGCCCGGCGGAGGCGAGGGTCAGGTGGCGCTTGACCGGGTCGTAAACGGCGTACGCGCAGGTGGCGACCCGTCCTCCGGTTGGGATGTCGTCATCGTGGCCCACCTCGTCGGTGTCGACGTTCTCACTGGCGAGCCGGGCAGCGATCTCGTCGAGATGGGTCAGCAACTCGTCCGGCTCCAGGTCGAGTTCGGCGAGCGTGCGCAGGGCGGTACGGAGGCGCCCCATCATGGCCGCGACCTCGATCCCGTGTCCGACGACGTCGCCGACGACGAGTCCGACCCGTGCTCCGGACAGTTCGATCACGTCGAACCAGTCTCCGCCCGCCCTCACGGGCAGGTATAGATGCGCCGTCTCGACGGTTGTCAGTTCCGGCGTACGGCTCGGCAGCAAGTGCCGCTGGAGGGCCGTTGCCGTGTTCCGCTCCCTTGCGTAGCTGGACGCGTGGTCGACGCCGAGGGCGGCCCGGGAGGAGACCTGCACCACCAGATCGAGGTCCTGCTGTGTGTACGGCTGGGGCCGCTCCGAGCGGTAGAGCGTGACGACACCGAGCACGGCATCGTGTACGACGAGGGGCACCGCCATCAGCGAGTGGACGCCCGCGGTGGCGAGTGCGTGGGCGTGCTCGGACAGCTCGGGGGGCCAGACCCCCTCGGCGTCCAGCCGCGAGACCAGGCGGGGCGTGGCGTCCTCGAGGCTCCGTGTGAAGGGGGTGGCGAGGAGCAGCGTCTCAAGGGTCGTCTGCCGTTCGTCGGCATGTGTGTCGGGCCCGTTCAAGAAGGCCGCCCGACGCAGCCGCTCTCCGGCGTCGACCGGTCCTCGACGGCGAGGCTCACCGCGCAGTACCGCATCCAGGATGTGCACCGTCACCGCGTCGGCGAGGGCCGGCACCAGCACGCCTGCCAGTTCGCGGGCCGTCGTCGTCGCATCCAGGGTCGTGCCGACGGTCCGGCGAGTGTTGTAGAGGAGATCGAGCCGCGCCCGGGCCGCTTCACGTTCGGTCACGTCCTCGACCGCCATGAGCACACCGGGCTGCCCGTCGGCCGCGTCGTCCACCTGGAATATGGACACCGAAACCGTCAGGTCCTCGTCCGGTCGAGTGCCCGGCGTGCCCTTCACGGTGTGCCGCAGCACCGACTCACCGGTGCGGAGGGTTTCCCGAGCGAGCTCACTGAGCTCCGCGGTGTCGAGGCCCGTACTCACCTCTCCGAAGGTCCGCCCGAGTACCCGCTCGGCGGTGATGCCGCGCAGTCCGCGGGCCGATGTGTTGTAGCGACGCACGCGCAGCTGTTCGTCGAGAAGGAAGAGGCCGAGCGGCGCCTGTGTGAACAGGGCCTCCAGCACGGCCGAGTCCGATGCTCTCGTGCCGAGGTAGGGGTCGGCGTCAACCACGTGCGTCCCTCCTGTCCGGTTGTTTCAGGCCGGTTGAGCGGTCTTGAGGGGCGGCACGTGTACGTGCCCAGCGAGGGTTTCGGGGGGCGATTGGTACATGTCCAGGATGGGCAGGAAGGCGCCTGCTGCCGCTCCGGTGGGTCGGCGGCCGAGGTGGAGAGAGCAGCTCGTGTCGTTGTTGACCCTGCCGAAAGTGTCCCGCGGTCCGGCCGGCGAGCCTGCGTGGCTCAGGACGCTGAACGGGGTCGTGGGCAGCGCTGAGATCCCCTCGCAGGTGAACCATGCGGCCTGCCCAAGGTCGAAGACGATCGGGAAGCCGTCCAGGCGTGTCTCGGCCGCCGCCCCTCCGACTTCCTCCGTCATGCGCGCACCACCTTCCTGGGACTCCCGTCCGCGCCATCCTCACCCCACCGGCCTCACCCCGCCACCCGCGACCGGCCCCTCTCGACACGGTCGAGCGTGGGGCATCCGGCAGGACACCGGTGCGGGCCCGGTTCAGGGTGACCGTGTCGTGAGGGGTATACGCAGTGCCCCCACCCCGCCACGCCGTCTCCCTACGCCGGCCACGACAGCGGGTCGGCGCAAGCCTTCCACCTCCACTCGGACCAACCGCGCCCAGAGCGCAACCAAAACCTGCACCAAACCGTGCTGGAGGCCGTCCCTGTTCACGAGATCGGGCCACGAACGGCGACGACCGAGTGCGTCGCGAACGCCGGCTCCACCACCTGACCGAACCGCGCAGTGACTCACTGTGAACACATATCGCCCGACAGTGCATCCACACTCATGACGATCCTGGGTCGATCCTGTGCATCTTTGCAGGCCGCGACAGAGATTTCGGACGAGGCCGCCCATCTCGCTGTCCGACCCGTCCCGACCCCGTGATAACACGTAGTAATCACATTCGAGGAGGCTACGACCGCATGGGTATCTTCAGCCGTCGCCAGGGCGCGACCATCGAGCCGACGCCTGCTGCCGGCCCCCGTACGCCCTTCCCGGGCGCCGAGACCACCGGCGCCGCGCTCGACCCCGCCCTTCGCGCACTGACCGGGCAATGGACCATCGACCGCCCGCACAGCCGCATCGGCTTCTCCGTACGCCATGCCATGGTCACCACGGTGCGCGGCGCCTTCGCCGACTACGACAGCACCCTGTACTTCGACGGAGCCCGCCCCTCCCAATCCCGGGCCGAAATCACCATCCGGGTCGCCAGCGTCGACACCGGCGTCGAACAGCGGGACGCCCACCTCATCGGCACCGACTTCTTCGACGCCCGCCGCTACCCGGAAATGACCTTCCGCAGCACCTCCGCCACCCACGACGGCGGAGAGACCTTCCGCATGACGGGCGACCTGACCATCCGCCAAGTCACCTGCCCCGTCGAACTCCAACTCGACTACCTCGGCTCGGTGGTCGACCCCTTCGGCTACGAACGAGCCGGCTTCGACGCCACCACCACCATCGACCGCACCCAATGGGGCCTCGTCTACAACCAACGCCTGGAAGCCGGCGGCACCATGGTGAGTGAGAAAGTCCGGCTGCAGTTCGACATCTCCGCGATCCGCTCCACCCCCATGGCATAGCTGCACCACGCTGCACGAAAGGCCCCCTCCCACCACGAAGGTGGGAGGGGGCAGGCCTGAGGACCGTGGGCGCGACCGACTGTCAGGCGGTCGCGCCCTCCTGGACGGCCCCGCAGCCATCGACGCCCTGGGAGTTGAGCGGACACGGCACAGCGCCTCATCCGGCGCCCCGCACGCCCGGCAATCCCCCCGTGAGCGCGCGAACGCCACAGCCACCATGGTCTTCGCGCTGAAGCCTGCCCGCCGCCGCAATCCTTCCCGCTACCCGTTTGGCCACCTGCCGGTTGCCCAGCACCGCTCATCGACGTCGGATCTGAGGGGCCCACCGATGGTCGGCGCGTTTCGAGCGGGTGTATGTGGGAGTACTCGGCGGACGGTGTCGTCGGGCCGGCTCACGTAACGCGCCGGACTGGCTACGTGAAGTCGGAGATGCGAGATGGATCGCGCAGACCCGACAGCGGAAGAGATACGCCGTCGGCTGGCCGTCCTTGGTCAGCGAGCTGAGGTAGTGCTCGACCTGATCCGCCGGCCGGCCTCCGTCGCGAGCCGCCCGCCGCAGCAACTCCAGCGCGTCGGAGTGAGCGGCGAGTTCACCAGCCGCTACCCGGCCCAGGAACGCGGCGCCGTCGCCGCAGTGAAAGAACCACTGCGTCTCCTGCCAGGCCGCGAATCCCGGAGTTCGCCGGTCGACCGCCGTGAAAACCTCCAGGGGCACTTCTTCCACCAGGCAAGTTCCCTCTGTGAAATGGGCATCGAACCGTTCCGCGGCGCTGCCGTCCGCGACGCACCACGGACACAGCCGTTCCCTGACCTCCTCGACCGCGCAGACCGGGCCCGTGTAGATGTATCCACGCGCCCGCGCACAACGGACACATTTCACCTCCGAAGGGACGACCGCTCCCGTGGCGACGGGGTCAGGGTGGTAGGGGAACTCGGGAAGCCACTCAGTCACAACGCGTGACCGTAACAGCCGTCAAGAACGGATGATCAGCCGCACGGGCTGCCCTGTAGAACAAGATCAGACCCTGCGTAGCGCGCCGCCAGGCCCGGCGTCCACAGTCCCCGCAGGAAAGGGAGCCTGCTCGTGTTCCGGCAGCAAGCGCTGTCGCTCGACCTGTACGTGGGCGATCATCTGGCGGCGTGGGAGCGGGTCCACTCTGCGCCCCTTTCTGCGGGAGGTGCCGCTGGTGCGGTCACGGGGTGGCGCGCAGCAGGACGAGGGACCCGTTGTAGCTCGGGCGGCCGCGCAGGTGGCCGAAGGCTTCGTCCCAGGCGCCGGAGCCAAGGGCGCGGCGCAGCGAGGTGTCGAAGTCCTGGCGGGCCCGGTCGTCGACGAAACTCCAGGCCGAGCAGGCTTGGCGGGCGGCGGGGTCGAGGAGCATTTCGGGGCGGCCGTAGTACGCCTCGTTGAACCCGTCGGTGCAGTCCAGCGGGATGGGGACGGACTGGATCGTGGTGCTGCCACCGAGCGCGGCCGTGAGCTGGTCCAGCGGCGGATAGCGGCGCGCTTCGGTGTCCAGGACATCGGGGGCGTACTCGTAGAGCCAGAAGTCCCGCACGCGCGCGGGGTCGCAGGTCAGGATCGCGACGGGGCCGCGGGTGACGCGTCGCATCTCGCGCAGCCCGGCCTCGACGTCGGACCACTGGTGGACGCTGAAGAGGGTCATCGCCGCATCGAACTGCCCTTCGGCGAAGGGGAGCCCCTCCGCCACGGCGTCGATGGCCGTGGCGAGCTCGGCCGGGCGCTGGGCACGCATGGCCAGGGAGGGCTCGACCGCGGTGATCGTGTGCGCGGCACTCTCGTAGGAGCCGGTGCCCGCGCCGACGTTGAGAACGGTGCGCGCACCGCCGAGAGCCTCAGCGATCACGTGGGCGATGCGCTCGTCGGGGCGCCGGTAGGAGGCGTAGAGGGGGCTGATGATGCCGTAGTCGACATCACCGGCACTGCCGTCGTAAGTGCGCATGACCAAGGGGACCTCGCCTGTAGGCCGGGCCGGGGCGGTGAGCGGTCCGCCCCGAACGACGACTCAATATTGCATCTGCCGACTTAAATCCCCAAGTCCCCTGCCTTATGCCTGGCTGATCAGCCAAGAAGTGCCGCACATGCGCGTTCGGACTTGGAGGATGTGTCGGCAGGTCGGGCCGTTACGGACCCTCGTCCTCACGGTAGGAGTGCCGCCGGCCTGTCCAGGGGTCGGCGATGTTGTGGAAGCCGCGTTCCTCCCAGAAGCCCCGTCGGTCCTGCGTCATGTACTCGATGCCGCGAAGCCATTTGGGGCCCTTGTAGCCGTAGAGATGCGGCACCACCAGGCGCAGCGGGAAGCCGTGTTCGGCAGTGAGCACCTCATCGTCGTGGTGGGTGGCCATGACGGTGGAGTCGGCGATGAAGTCCTCGAGGCGCAGGTTCGCGCTGTATCCGTATTCGGCCCAGGCCATCACGTGGGACACGCCCTCGGCAGGTGGGGCGAGGTCCAGCAGGACGCGTGCCGGGATCCCGAAGAAGGTGTGGCCGGTGGTGCTGGTGCCGGACGCGCAGTGCAGGTCCGCGACCACGGTGACTTTGGGCAGGGCGGTGACTTCCTCGAAGGTCCAGGAGTAGGTCGTCTCGTTCGCGGTGGCGCCGAAGACCTGGAGGGTCCATCGCTCCGGTCTGAAGCGGGGTACCGGCCCGTAGTGCGAGACGGGCCAGCCTTTGGCCAGGCGCTGCCCCGGGGGCAGCATGCCTTTCTCCATGAAACAGCCCCATCGCTTTCCTCTTCCGCAGATGTATTCCGCAGATGCAAGGTGAAAGCCTAATCCAGAGTCGGACAAGGGATCCAAAAGTGGGCTGGAGCCTTGCGTGTGCGGCTCAGGAAGGGACAGCTGTCGGCGGTGGTGCGTGGCGCACTCCACGAGCGCCACGCACCACCTCTCCATACTCACCGGCCGGGTCCGCGAGAGCCGTTGCGGGCCGTCGGCGTGGATGGCACCCAGTGCATCAGCGAGCAGTCACAAGATCTACCGGGCGGTGAACCGAAGGATGCGCGGTTACTGAGTGCTTTCCTGGCTGATCACACAGGTGTGTGGGTGAGTGGGTGCGGGCCTGAGGCGGGTCGACGTGCACGCTGGGGAACTTCACGCGGGCATGGGCCCGTATGCCGACCTCTAGACCGGGCTTCTGACGGCTTACCCATGAGCTTGGCCCGTGCAGAAGAGATGCCGGCGACACTGGTGCGGGATCAGGGGGCGCGGGACAGGTAGCGAATCTGGGAGTTGATGCGCCGCACCACCCGCGGACTCCGTCGGTACGGGAGGACTCCGTGCGTTCTTGGTCGCGGGCTGTCCACTTGGACGTGTCGAGGGAGGTCCCGGTGAACTCGTCGCTGAACACCAGCACTTGTGCCGCGCGGGCCGTGCGGCCGAGGGGCTGGACCCCGATCGGTGTGGCGGGGTCGACCAGTTGAGTCGGGCATGGGCCTTGGCCGGGTGGTTGCGAGTGGCCTGCTCAGGCCAAGCGGCATCACGGTAGCGGACACCGTTCTGAAGCGGCGGCCCTTTGTGCGGGTAAGCGGCGTGAGGTGGTGCTGTTCCATCGCCCACTTGACGTCGCTGTCGGAAGTGGAGGCTGCCGGCCATCCAGCCCAGACGGAGTGGTGGATGCCGGTGTCTTTTGCCGCCCCGAGGGCGCCGCGGAGCCGGTGGACGACGAGGGGGCTTCTGGTGCGTCGTTTGAGCAGGCGGTCACAGCCGGCAGCAAAGCGGCTGCGGGGGCGGCGCGGACCGGGCACGAAGAGCCGAGAGTTCATGGGCGGCGTCCAGGCAGTCAGTCGGGCAGCGGCTCGGCGAAGTGCCGGAAGCCACTGCGCTCGGTGTGCATGGCGTACAGGCGCTCGGCCAGGGCGTCGGGGCTGGAGTGCTCGGCGTCGGGACGGATCGCACCGGGGATGATCAGCTGGGCGGCGTGGATGTTCTCCGGGGCGAGCGCGTCGTGGAGCATCTGTGCGTAGGCGCTCTCGGCGGCGAACGCGATCGAGGTGCCGGCCCGCTCCGGGTGCGGGCGCACGGCGCTGCCGCCGTTGACGAAGAGCAGTGTGCCGCGGCCGAGCGCCCGCATGCCGGGCAGGACCGCGTTCACGCAGGTGACCGGGCCCTTGACGGAGAAGCCCAGCGGGGCGTCGAGGTCGTCGGCGCGGGTGTCGAGGACCGGCTTCATGAAGTCGGCGCGGGGCACCGGGCTGTACTGCAGGATCTCGATCGGCCCCAGAGTCTCGGCGGCCGCCTCGCAGGGCCGTGGTGAGGGAGCCGGGGTCGAGGACGTCGGCGGCGAAGCCGCGGGCGGGAACGCCGTCACGGCTCAGTTCGGCCGCCAGAGCGTCCAGGTGCTCGACGTTGCGGGAGATGAGCGCGACGCTGTGGCCTGCGGCTCCGAAGCGGCGGGCGGTGGCCAGCCCCAGGCCGGGGCCGGCGCCGACGAGAGCGAACGTCGTCACGGTGAGTAGTCCTTCGCGAGGGAGGTCACGGGGCCGGGCCGTAGGGGTGCGGCCCCGTATGTCGGGCGTGTGCCGGGTCAGGGCGTGAGGAGGGCCTTGATGGCGCGGCGCTCGTCCATGGCCTTGTAGCCCTCGGCGACCTGGTCCAGGGGCAGGGTGAGGTCGAAGACCTTGCCCGGGTTGATCCGGCCGGTCAGGACGCGGTCGATGAGGTCGGGCAGGTAGCGGCGCACGGGGGCGGGGCCGCCGCGCAGGCCGACGTGGGAGAAGAACAGCTCCTGCCCGTCGATGGCCACCTCGTGGGGGACGCCGACGAAGCCGACGTTGCCGCCGGGCCGGGCCGAGTGCAGGGCCTGCTGCATGGCCTCGCGCGGTGCCGACGCACTCCAGGACCGATGTCGGCGCCGATCCCGCCGGTCAGCTCCTTGATCCGGGCGACGCCTTCGTCGCCGCGCTCGGCGACGATGTCGGTGGCGCCGAACTCGCGGGCCAGCTTCTGGCGGGGCTCGTGGCGGCACATGGCGATGATCCGCTCCGCGCCCAGCTCCTTGGCGGCGATCACACGCGCACAGGCCGACCGCGCCGTCGCCGACGACCACGGCGGTCGAGCCGGGCTTCACCTCGGCGGCCAGCGGCGGCCCACCAGCCGGTGCCCATCACGTCGGAGACGGCCAGCAGGCCGGGCCACGAACTCCTCGTCCGGGTGCTCGTCGGTGGCGACCAGGGTGCCCTGGGCGTTGGGGATGCGGACGTAGTCGGCCTGGCAGGTGGTCATGAACTCGCGGTGCAGGCAGTTGGACTGGAAGCCGTTCCGGCAGTTCGCGCAGGTGTTGTCCGAGGTGGCGAACGAGCCGACGACGAACTGGCCGGGCTTGACCGAGGTGACCTCGCAGCCGACCTCCTCGACGAAGCCGACGTACTCGTGCCCCATCGGGTGCGGCGTCGCCGATCGGCTCCGCGCCGCGGTAGGGCCACAGGTCCGAACCGCACACGCAGGTGACGGCCGTACGGATGATCGCGTCGGTCGGATTGAGGATCTTCGGGTCGTCGAGCGTCTCGAAGCGGACGTCGCCGGGGGCGTGGATCACTGCTCCGCGCATGAGGGGGTTCCTTACGTGCCGAGGCGTCCGGTGCCGGTGCGGTACCGGCGGTCGCCGAGTGCAGTTGCCTGCCCGGACAGGACCCTGCTGCGTCCGCAAGGCCGGGGCCGGCCCCCTGCCGCCGCTGTGACGGCGCGCAAGGAAGCGCCACGTCATCCAGGTAACCGCTCATTCCACGCGCGCAGCGAGGCACCGATCGAGGGGTGTACCGCCAGTACATCCCTACGGCGCGCGTGCGGGACGTACCGTCGAAGGCGTGGACAACCGTGCAGGAGGTCCGCGAGTTCCTGACCTCGCGGCGAGCGAAGATCACCCCCGAGCAGGCGGGGCTGCCCTCCGGATCCCGGCGCCGCGTGCCCGGCCTGCGCACGCAGCGAGGTCGCCGCGCTGGCCGACATCAGCGTCGAGTACTACGCCAAACTCGAACGCGGCAACCTCGCCGGCGTCTCCCCGGCCGTCCTCGAAGCCGTCGCCCGCGCCCTCCAGCTCGACGACGCCGAACGCGCCCACCTGCTGAACCTGGCCCAGGCCGCCGACGGCTCCGACGCCCTCACCCGCCCCCGACGCCGCACGCGCCAAGGACCAGTGGACGCCGCACCGCAGCCTGCAATGGACCCTGGACGCCGTCACCGCCGGACCCGCCTTCGTCCGCAACGGCCGCATGGACCTCCTCGCCACCAACCAGCTCGCCCGCGCCTTCTACGCCGACGTCTACGCCAGCGCCCCGCAACCAGGCGAACCTGGCCCGCTTCAACTTCCTCGACCCCGCCTCGCGCCGCTTCTACCCCGACTGGGACCTGTTCGCCGACATCGCCGTCGCCATCCTGCGCACCGAAGCCGGCCGCAACCCCCACGACAAGGACCTGCACGACCTCGTCGGCGAGCTGTCCACCCGCAGCGACGACTTCCGCACCCGCTGGGGCGCCCACAACGTCCGCCACCACGGCACCGGCACCAAACGCTTCCACCACCCGGCCGTCGGCGAGCTCACCCTCGCCTACGAAGGCCTGGACATGGCCGCCGAACCCGGCCTCACCCTCACCATCTACACCGCCGAACCCGGCTCCCCCTCCGAAGAAGGCCTGCGCCTTCTCGCCACCTGGGCCGCTACACAAGAAGCCGACTCCCTCACCAAACAGGCAGCCGGCTGACCGCCCACTCACCACCTTCGTTCCGACGGTTCCGCACCGAACACCGGCGCCCACGAACTCGCGCGGGGCCCACCTGCGGCTCCGCTCATGAGCTGTGACCGACGTTGTACGCAGATTTGGCAGGCACCTGCGCGGTTGTGGCGGCGTATCGCACCGTTCCCGAGATTCGACAGCACCCCAGGCATAACGCGGCAGGCTTCGGTCCCATGACCCGACCGACCCGCCGTCGCTCACGTCTCCACACTCCCCCGCGTGAAACGCTCCCCGCGTGCCCGCCGCCGCTTACTCCTACGCTCGGCACATGACCGAGAACGAGATCGAGCTCAAGGCCATCGCGGCACTCACGGCCCTGCGCGGTGGTGTCAGCGCAGACTACGTCTCCGACCTGCTGGGCGAGGTCATCCCGACGCAGTTTCTCGTCCCCGACACCGAAGACGCGGCAGAGGTGGGTCTTGCCGTGCTGAACCAGCTCTCCGAACCGCTGAGCGCCCTGATCAAGGGCTTCGTGCTGGCCTTCGAAACGGTCGCAGACGCGTACGACCAGACAGACCCCGAGACGTCCACCGAGGCCATCCTGCAGGCGCTCGCGCTGGAGATCGCACGCAACTCCGACTGATGACCGGCCGAACAGTACCGGCCCGTGTCGTGACAGAGCCGCGCCCAGTCGCAGAGGTGGTACCGCCCGGGAAATGGGTGTCTTCATGCGGGAGACGACGTACTCGACACGACATGGGTGCGGACCTGATGGTGGGACGTGATGTGTGCTCGCTTCCAGTCGGCAGGTCGTCGAAGCCATCCGTCGACTACTCGTCGTGGAGTTCGGGGCGTACGCGGCGGGAGGGTTTGAAGGCGTAGAGGTCGAGGATGCCGGGTGGTTCGGTGAGGCCGGGGCCGCCGCCCTCGATCCAGGCGGTGATGTCGGCGGTGGCGTCGGGGTCGTTGACCAGGCCCAGCCAGACCGGGCGCCCGCCGGCCTTGCGGCCTCGGCCGTGGACGGTCTGCACGACGATGACGTTCGCGCGCTCGCAGGCGTCGAGGCAGTCGGTGACCCGGACGGTCGCGGCACCGGCCAGGGCGCGTCGCAGATCGCGGAGTTGGGCGGTGTGGTCGAGTCCGGGGCACCTTGGGGGCTGCCGCAGCAGCAGCCGCGGCAGACGGTGACCGTGGGCCGGGGTGCTGCCGCTCCGGATACCGGGTCGGCAGCAGCGCGGCGGGTAGCGTTGGCTCACGCTGCGCCTCCTCGGACGGGGTGCTTCCAGGCCGCTTCGCGCAGCAGGCGCAGGCCGTTGAGGCCGACGATGACGGTGGAGCCTTCGTGGCCGGCGACGCCGAGCGGCAGCGGCAGGGTGGCGATGAGGTCCCAGACGACCAGGCCGGTGATGAACACGCCGGCGATGACGAGGTTCTGGACCACGAGGCGCCGGGCGGCCCGGGACGAGGGCGATCACGGTGGGGATGGTGGCGAGTTCGTCGCGGACGACGACGGCGTCGGCGGTCTCCAGGGCGAGGTCGGAGCCGGCCCTGCCCATGGCGATGCCGGTGTGGGCGGCGGCCAGGGCGGGGGCGTCGTTGACGCCGTCGCCGACGACGCAGCACCTTGCGGCCGCCGGCCTCCAGCTGCCGTACGGCGGCGACCTTGTCCTGGGGCAGGAGTCCGGCGCGGACGTCGGCGATGCCGACCTCGGCGGCCAGGCGGCGGGCGGCGCGGGCGTTGTCGCCGGTCAGCAGGACCGGCGTGCGGCCGGTGAGCTCGGTGAGCGCGGCGACCGTGGCGGCGGCGTCCGGACGCAGCCGGTCGGCGATGCCCGATCACCCCGACCGGGGTGTCGTCGCGCAGGACCAGCACCGCGGTCTGTCCGCCGTCCTCCAGGCTCCGCCACGGCCGCGGCGGCCCGGGTCCGGCGGCGGCGGGCAGCAGGCGGCCGGGGCGACCGACCGGACGTGTGACCGCCGATGGTGGCGCTACTCCCCCGCCGGGGACGGAGCTGAAGTCGAGCGCTTCGGGGAGCGGCGAGACGGCGTGCGCGGGCGGCTTCGACGACGGCGCGGGCGAGCGGGTGCTCGCTGGGGTGCTCGGCCGCGGCCGCCAGCGCCAGCAGCGTGTCCTCGGTCAGGCCGGCACCGGGCAGCGGGCGGATGTCGGTGACGCGCGGGGTGCCTTCGGTCAGGGTGCCGGTCTTGTCGAGCGCGACCGCGTCGACCTGGCCGAGGCGCTCCATGACGACGGCGGACTTGACCAGGACGCCGTGGCGGCCGGCGTTGGCGATCGCGGACAGCAGCGGCGGCATCGTGGCCAGCACCACCGCGCACGGCGAGGCGACGATCATGAAGGTCATCGCCCGGAGCAGCGGCGGGCTGCAGCGTCCGCGCCGAAGGCGAGGGGGATCGCGAAGAACGGCGAGGGTGGCGATGACCATGCCGATCGAGTACCGCTGCTCGACCTTCTCGATGAACAGCTGGGTGGGCGCCTTGGTCTCGGAGGCTTCCTCGACCATCTTCACGATCCGGGCGATCACCGAGTCCGACGGGTCGCGCTCGACGCGCACCCGCAGGGCGCCGGTGCCGTTCAGCGTGCCGGCGAACACCTCGTCCCCGGCCTCCTTGGCCACCGGCAGGGGCTCGCCGGTGATGGTGGCCTGGTCGACCTCGCTGACCCCGTCCAGGACCTGGCCGTCGGCGCCGACGCGCTCGCCGGGCCGGACCAGGATCAAGTCCCCGACCTCCAGGTCCTCGGTGGCGACGGTCTCCTCGCCGCCGTCGTCAGCAGCCGCGGTGGCCGTGACCGGGGCAAGGTCGAGCAGACCGCGCACCGAGTCCGCGGTACGCGCGGTCGCGACGGCCTCCAAGGCGCCGGAGGTCGCGAAGATGACGATCAGCAGCGCGCCGTCGAGGACCTGCCCGATCGCGGCCGCCCCGAGCGCGGCGACGACCATCAGCAGGTCCACGTCCAGGGTCTTCTCCCGCAGCGCCTGCAGCCCCTCCAGGCCGGCTCCCAGCCGCCGGTGACGTAGGTGGCGGCGTACAGCGGGCCCCATGTCCACACGGGGGCGCCGACAGCTGGAGCGGGCAGCGCGACCAGGAACAGCACCAGCGCGGCGCAGCGGCCCAGCGGGCCTCCGGCAGCGCCAGCACCCGCGTACGCCGCCGGGCGGCCGCGGGCGCGGCCGGTGCAGCCGGCGCGGGCCGCTGGTCAGGACAGAAGACATGACAGAACAACCCTTCACGGGCGGATGGAGCGACGAGCCTCCACCGTACAGGAACACCTGAACAGGTCTTCAGATGTCATCGCTATGATGTGCCGCATGGGCCACGGAACCGACACGCCAGCAGCGCCACCACCCGCGAGCGCCTCGACGCCGCGGCGCCGCCGACGTCGCCGCCACCCTCCAGGCCCTGGCCACGCCCTCGCGGCTCTACATCCTGGCCCGCCTCCAGGAAGGGCCCTGCGCGGTGGCGCGACCTCGCCGAGGCCGTCGGCATGGAAGCCTCCGCCTGCTCGCACCAGCTGCGCCTGCTGCGCAACCTCGGCCTGGTCACCGGCGAACGCCGCGGGCGGTCCATCGTCTACGCCCTCTACGACAACCACGTCGCCGAACTCCTCGACCAGGCCCTCTACCACGTCGAGCACCTGCGGCTCGGAGTTCGGGATGTCCCTGCCGCCACGCCGGAGCCTCTCGCCGCCGACTGAGGCGAACGAGCCTGGTACGGCCCCTGGGCGACGCGTGCGCACGCCCCACATGCCTGAGGTCCGATCGGCCGCTGCGCGGCGCAGGTCTTGCGTCTGCGGCCTCAACTCGCCCTGACCGCAAGGCCTCACCCGGTCAGAAAGTTCCGTCCGGCCCCTTGACCTGCCTCCCGCCGCGCCCGCACAGTACGGGCTAATGCGCATTACTAATACGCATTACCGCTACGCATCGACGTGTGCACGGCGCGTCGGCAGTAAGGAGCGGCAGGCGTGGAGCAACCCAGGAAGCGGGCCAGGCCCGGCCGGGCACCCGCCCCGGCGGGCCGTACGTCACGGCCGCGCCAGGCCGAGGTGGCACGGCTCGCCGGGGTCTCCCAGGCCACGGTCTCGCTGGTGCTCGCGCGGCAGGAGGCAAGGGCGCCGACCATCTCCGAGGAGACCCGGCAGCGGGTCCTCGACGCGGCCGCGCAGCCTCGGCTACGTGCCCGACCCGGCGGCCCGCCGGCTCGCCGCCGCGCGCAACAACCTCCTGGCGTCTTCAGCTTCACCGCGACGTTCCCCACCGATGTGCAGCACTCGTACTACCCCTTCCTGGTGGGCGTGGAGCAGGAGGCCGCCGCCCGCGGCTACGACCTGGTGCTGTTCACCGGGTCGAGCACCGGCGGCGCGGGCGCCGCCGGACCGGACGCCGCTGAGCCGGGTGCGCCTCGCCGACGGCTGCCTCTTCCTCGGCCGCCACGTGCCACGTCGCCGAACTGCGGCGGCTGGTCGCCGACGGCTTCCCGGTGGTCCACCTGGGCCGCAGGGACGAGCTCGAAGGGCTGGCCTGGGTCGGCGCCGACTACGTCAGCGCCAGCCGTGACGTCGTCGCCCACCTGGCCGCCCTGGGACACCGCCGCATCGTGCTCGTGCGCGAGGACGACGAGGCGCCCGCCTCCACCGACCGTCGAGCAGGGCTTCCTCGACGGGCTGCGCAGGCCGGATCTGCCCGGCGGCCCGAGGCCGTGCTTCCGCTCCGCCGACCCGGCAGCCGAGCTGACCGCGCGAGCGGGTGCGCGAGCTGGTCGCGGACGGCGTGACCGCCTTCGTCGCGGAGGAGACCGACACCGGCGCCGCCTGGCGGGCGCTCATGCGCGGCGTGCGCGGACGCCGGGCTCGACGTGCCCGGGCGACGTCTCGCTCGCGCTGCTCGGCAGCCCGCCCGCCGGACTCTCGCCGGGAGCCCGTCCCGACGGGCTTCGACATCCCCCGGCACGCGGCTGGGCGCCGCCGCCGTCCGCTTGCTCGCCGCGCTGGTCGCCGGGGAGGAGGCGGACGAACCCCTGGTGGCCTGCGAGTTCCGGCACCGGCGCGACGGCCGGCCCGCCGTACCGCCACCGAGGCCGCATCTGACCCGTTCAGCCGTACGACCACGTCACGCACAACTACGAGGAGCACTGTGATACCCGAACCGGACATCCTCATCGTCGGCGGCGGCCTCGGCGGCGTCGCCGCCGCGCTCGCCGCCTGCCGCGCGGGCCGCGCGCGTCGTCCTCACCGAGGAGACCGACTGGATCGGCGGCCAGCTCACCTCCCAGGCCGTGCCGCCGGACGAGCACCCGTGGGTCGAGCAGTTCGGCACCACCGCCTCCTACCGGGCGCTGCGCGAGGGCATCCGGGCACTACTACCGCGCAGTGGTACCCGCTGCGCGCCGAGGCGCTCGGCGCTCGCGCGACCTCAACCCGGGCGCGGGCCGGGTCAGCAAGCTCTGCCACGAGCCGCGGGTCGCGCTGGCCGTCCTGGAGGCGATGCTCGCGCCGCACCGCGCGGCGGGCCGGCTGACCGCTGCTGACCGAGCACCAGCCCGTGTCCGCCGAGGCCGACGACGATGTCATCCGTGCGCCGTCACGCTGCGCGACCTGCGCAGCGGCGACCGCGCGACGCGGTCAGCCGCGCGCTACTTCCTCGACGCCACCGAGACCGGCGACCTGCTGCGCTGGCGGGCGTCGAGCACGTCGATCGGCGCCGAGGCGCGCAGGCGAGTTCGGCGAACCGCACGCCCCGAGAGGCCGCAGCCGCGACAACCAGCAGGGCATCACCGTCTGCTTCGCGCTCTCGCACCACGAGGGCGAGGACCACACCATCGACCGGCCCGCCGACTACGACTTCTGGCGCGCCTACCGGCCCGACTTCTGGCCGGGCCCGCTGCTCGGCTTCCTGGCACCCGACCCGCGCACGCTGGAGCCGGTCCCGCGCACCTTCGTGCCCAACCCGGACCTCGACCCCTCGCGGTCAGCGCCGACCAGAGCGCGGACGCCGGGGACAAGGAGCTGTGGGGCTTCCGGCGGATCCTGGCGCGCGGAGCTGCACCGGCCCGGCGCCTTCGACTCGGACATCACGCTCGTCAACTGGCCGCTGAACGACTACTGGCTGAAGCCCTCATCGGCGGCAGCGAGAGACCGCAAGCGGCTGCACGAGGCACGGCAGTTGTCGCTGCTCGGTCCTGTACTGGCTGCAGACCGAGGCCCCGCGCCCCGACGGCGGCACCGGCTTCCCGGGCCTGCGCCTCCGCCCGGACGTCATCGGCACCGAGGACGGCCTCGCCAAGGCGCCGTACGTCCGCGAGTCGCGCCGGATCAAGGCCGTGATCACCGTCATCGAGCAGCACGTCGGCGACCGACGTCGTCGGCCCGTACGGCGGCACCCGGCTACCGCGACTCGGTCGGCGTCGGCAGCTACCGCATCGACCTGCACCCCTCCACCGGCGGCGACAACTACATCGACATCAGCTCGCTGCCGTTCCAGATCCCGCTGGGCGCCCTCTCCCGCGCCGCGTCGCAACCTGCTGCCCGCCTGCAAGAACATCGGCACCACCCACATCACCAACGGCTGCTACCGGCTGCACCCCGTCGAGTGGAACATCGGCGAGGCCGCCGGCGCGCTCGCCGCGCACTGCCTGGCCGAGGACGTCGAGCCGCAGCAGGTGCAGGCCGAGGACAAGCGGTTCGAGGCGTTCGCGCGGCTGCTCGACCGCGACGGGCGTGCAGCGCCACTGGCCCGACGTCCGCGGCGTACTGACGGCTCCTGCCTCGCCGGCTCCCCCACGCCTTCAGCAACGTACGCACGTCACTGCCCGTCCGCATCAACGCACGTCAACGCACAAGGAGGTGCCCTGACATGACCGGCATGACCCCTACCGCGCATCCGCGTCGGCATCGACGTGGGCGGCACCTTCACCGACGCCGTGGCCGTCGACGCCGCGACGCTCGCCCTGGTGGGCCAGGTGAAAGTGCCCACCAGCCACCACCACGAGGACGGTGTCGCGCACGGCATCGTCCAGGCGCTGGCGCAGCTCCTGGAGAAGGTCGAGCCGACGGCCGGCGGACGTCACGTTCCTGGCGCACGGCACGACGCAGGCCACCAACGCCCTGCTGGAGGGCGACGTCGCGCAGGTCGGGCTGATCGGCATCGGTGCGCGGCGCCGGCGCGGTGTTCACCCGTCGGCTCGCCTCGTTCGGCAAGCTCGAACTCGCCCCGGGCAAGGGCTTCCGCTCGCCTACGCGCATGTGGCCGACCCGTTCGACGCCGACGCGGTCGCGCGCCGCCGTGAGACCGGGTGCGCGACGGGAGGAGCCGAAGTCCTCGTCGCCACCGAGCCGTTCGGCGTCGACCGGCCCGAGGGCGAGCAGGCCGTCCTCGACGCGGCGCGCCCGCGGGGCTGCCGCTCGACGGCCGCGCACGAGATCACCTCGCTGTACGGGCTGCACAAGCGGACGCGTACCGCCGTGGTCAACGCGGCGATCCTGCCCCGCATGCTGGCCACCGCCGATCTCGTCGACGCCTCCATCACCAAGGCCGGGGTGACGGCGCCGCTGATGGTGATGCGCTGCGACGGCGGTGTCATGTCGCTCGACGAGATGCGCCGCCGCCCGCTGCTGACGTCCTCTCGGGCCCCGCGGCGGGCGTCGCGGGCGCGCTCATGCAGGAGCGGATCAGCGAGGGCGTGTTCCTGGAGACCGGCGGCACGTCCACGGACATCAGTGTCGTGCGGCGCGGCAAGGTCGCGGTGCGGCACGCGACGATCCTCGGCAAGACCTCCTACCTCAACGCCCTCGACGTACGGACCGTCGGTGTCGGCGGCGGTTCCATGGTGCGCGTCGCCGGCGAACAGGGTCGTCGGTGTCGGGCCGCGCAGCGCGCACATCGCGGGGCTGCCGTACGCCTGCTTCGCCTCGCTCGACGATCTGCGGGACGCGACGGATCACCACGGTGCGGCCGATGGACGGCGACCCGGACGACTATCGGTCCTCGATCGACGCGGCCGGCGGCGGTTCGCCGATCACGATGACGTGCGCGGCCAACGCGCTCGGCCGGGTCCCCGAGGGCGACTTCGCGCGCTGCGACCAGGACGTGGCACGCGCTGCGCTGAAGCCGCTCGCCGCCGCGCTGGGCACCGATGTCGCGGGCGCCGCGCGGCGCCGTCCTCGACGCGGGCACCGCGCAGGTCCGAAGCCGTGGTCGACGCGATGATCCGCGACTACCGGCTCGACAAGGACACGGCCGTCCTGGTCGGCGGGGGCGGTGGCGCCGCGGCCGTGACCCCGCACCTCGCCGCCGACACCGGCCTCGAGGGCCGTATCGCCCGGCACAGCGAGGTCATCAGCCCGATCGGCGTCGCCCTCGCGCTCGTCCGCGAGCAGGTCGAGCGGATCATGCCCGGCGCCACCCAGGAGCAGATCCTCGCGGTGCGCGCCGAGGCCGAGCGGGCGGTCGTCGCGCAGGGCGCCGCCGCCGACGGCGTCGAGGTGGAGGTGACGGTCGACCCGCAGACCAGCACCGTACGGGCCGTCGCCACCGGCGCGACCGAGCTGCGCACCCAGGACCGGGCGCACCGCGCCGACGACACCGAGCGGCTGCGCGCCGCCGCCGCGAGCCTCAAGGCCGAGCCGAGCGGGTGAACGTGCTCGCCGGCACGCCCGCATACACCGTGTACGGCACCGAGGTACGCCGCAGGTTCCGCGCGAACCGGCAGCCGGTCCGGGTGGTGGACGCCGACGGGTCGTCCGGCTCGCCGCCGCCGAACGCGCGGGTCGACGACGACGACCGTCGGCGCGCGCCCGCGAGGCGCTGGCCCGGCTCGTGCGGCGAGGCCACCTCGTACGGCGACGGCGGTGTGCGCGCCCCCGCCCTGCGGCTGCTCGTCGGCTCCCGGATCGCCGACCTCGTCCGGCGTCCTCGACCCGCACGCCCTGCTGGCCCTGGCCCGCAGCGAACTGCGGCCCGCGCGGTGCCGACGAGCCGGTGGTCGCGGTCGTGGAGGCCCGCGCATGACCACGCACCGTCGGCCTCGCCGGCACGAGCGACCTCGACCTGGCGGTGCGGCTGCTCGCGGGCACGCCTACGCACGAGGGCCGCGATCCCCTGCTCGCTGCGCCAATGGGCACTTGTCGCCACGGAGTTCGGCGCTCGGCTGACGCCTCGCCCCGCTGCCGGTCCGCGTCGTCGAGCAGCGACGGTGGCCTCGCGGCACGGCCTCCTGGCCCGGTACCCTCGAGGCCGCCGCGACCGTCGAGCTCTACACCGACACCGTCGCACCGCGCCGAGCGGCTGATCGACCGAGCGCGGCTGGCGCCACTGGTTCCCGGACGGGTCGGTGCGGGCAGCCGCCCTCGCCCACGAGGCCGTCGCACGAACTGGCTCCACCACGGCACGCCGGGCCGCGCTCAAGCGGCGCTCGGGCACACGGGCTGCGGCTGGGACGCCGCCGCCTGTACGGCCATGTCGCCGGGCGCCGACGAGACTCGCCGCCCATGCCTACGCCCGAGCCGCCTGCGGCCTGGGCCGCAGCCCCCTGCTGCTCACCGCCGCAGGCGCGTGGCCGCCGCCGTGTCCCGCCTGCACGAAGCGAGAAGTGACCCCATGGGTGTCGTCATCCTGCTCGTCATGGCGGCCGGAGTCGCCGCGATGCTCACCCGCAAGCTGCCCACCGCCTTCGCGCTCGTCCTCCTCGCCGTGGTGATCGCGTTCCTCGCGGGCGCGCCCCTGACGGGCAAGAACAGTGTGTTGGACACGGTGCTCCAGGAGGGCGCGCCCGCGCTCGCCGCCACGATGATCGCGATCCTGCTCGGCTCCTGGCTCGGCAAGCTGCTGGACGAGACCGGCATCGCGGGCACGCTGGTCCGCAAGATCGTCGAATTCGGCGGGGACCGGCCGGTGTTCGTCGCGCTCGGCGTCCTCGCGGTCTCCGCCCTCGTCGGCACCGTGACCGGGTCCGCCCCCGCGGCGATGCTCGCCGGACATCATCGGCATCCCCGCGATGATCGCGGTCGGCATCCCGAAGGTCACTGCCGCCGGCACGATCCTGATGGGTATCGCGGCCGGGATGCCGTTCGAACTGCCCGTGTGGCAGTTCTTCTCCACCGCACTGGACCTGCCGGTCGACACCGTGCGCGGCTTCATGCTGAAGCTGTTCCCGTTCGCGCTGGCCGCCGCCGTCGCCTACGTCCTCGTCGAGTCGCGGCGGGGGGTGGAGCACGCCTGGTCGCTCAAGTCGGCTCATTCGGCGCCGAGTTCACGCGGTGGGCGCCGTGAGCGGCTCGGAGACGCCCCCTGGTACGCGCTGCTCACTCCGGTCGTGCCGCTGGTGCTGGCGCTGGGCTTCGACCTGGCGATCATCCCTTCGCTGCTTGCGGGTGTGCTGTACGCGCTGGTCACGACGACACGGCCGCGCGAGATGAACAGCCGTCTGCTGCGCACCCTGTACGGCGGCTTCGAGGTGGCGGCCCCGCCGATCACCCTGTTCGTCGCCATCGGCATCCTGCTCGCCGCGGTGAAACTGCCCGGCGCGGTCGAGGCGCTGGAGCCGCTCGTCAAGGCGGTCAGCCCGCACAACCCGGTGCTGTTCGTCCTGGTCTTCACACTCCTGGTACCGCTCTGCCTGTACCGCGGACCGCTGAACGTCTTCGGCCTCGGCGCCGGCATCGCAGGCGTCCTCATCGCCACCGGCATCTACCCGGCCGTCGCGGTGCTCGGCATGGCCACCTCGTACAACCAGGTCTTCGGCGTCGCCGACCCGACCAGCACGCAGACCGTGTGGAGCGCGCAGTACGCGGGCGTCACACCGCAGCAGGTGATGGTCCGGACCCTGCCCTACGTGTGGGCCGTGGCGCTCGGCGGCTTCTGCGTCACCGCCGCCACGTACCTCTGAAACCCCTCCGAAAGCAACCGACTTCAGGAGCCGATCATGCAAGAGCCGCAGTTTGGCCCGGACCGTCGTACGTTCCTGCGCACACCACGCGGCGCCGCGCTCGCCCTCGGCGGCCTGTCGACGCCGTCCGCGTCGGCCGCGCCCGGCGAGTTCCCCGACTACCCTACGTCCGCACGCTGCTGACGCCGTCCCAGCTCAAGTACAACCCGACGGGCGAGATCATCTTCCCGACCATGCGCGGCGTGTACGACAAGTTGGCTTCGCCGCTGGGCCGTTACTACCTGTACTACGCGCCGCACGACGCGCCGGGCGTCATCTGCCTGGCCTACGGTGACTCGCTGGAGGGCCCGTTCACGGAGTGCCCGGCGAACCCGATCGTGTCGAACAAGTGGGACCCGCACTACTGGGTCAGCCACGTCTCGTCCCCGCACGTGCTGTGGAACGAGGAAACCAAGGAGTTCTGGCTGTACTTCCACGGCGAGAACACGACGACGCGCCTGGCCCGTTCCAAGGACGGTGTGCACTTCACGTACGACAAGGTCGTCCTGTCTACGTCGATGATGCCGTCGGGCACCACCGAGTCGTCGTACGCCCGCGTCTTCCGCCACGACCTGCCCGCGCACGGCGCCCGTTACGTCATGCTCTTCATGCTGAACAACACGACCAACCATCGTGACATCTGCTGGGGTTGGTCCGCCGACGGCAGGAACTGGACCTTCGACCAGAGTCCGCTCGTCCGGCACTCGGACGTCGGCGCGGTCAACGTGGGCGGCCCCCACCTTCTGACGCGCGGCGGCTCCGCGTACGTCGTCTACAACAAGGACAAGGAGAGCGGCGGCGACCTCATGATCACGAAGGTCGGCACGGACTTCTCCCGCCGCAACCACTTGGGCGTCTTCTACGACTCCCACTCCACAGCCCCAGAGAACGGTCGAGCGGCCGCACCGTCGTTCGGGACGGAACACGGGGTGCCGTACATGGTGTACGAGGCGGGAGAGCGGCTGGCAGGGTCGATCGCGGTCGCACGGGGCTGACCCGCGGAATCCGGGCGCCGCCGCCGCTCGAATCCCACCGGCCTCAGGCGGCGAACGCGTCCACGCCGGTCAGTTCGGCGGACAGTGCCCACAGGCGGGCGGCCTGCTCCGGGTCCGTGGCCCACTCCTTGACGCCGACCCGGGTGCCGTCCGCCGGGGCGGGCTCGGCGATGTCGCAGTCCTCCAGGTAGACGCCGCCCATTCCGTTCAGTTGGGGGGAGGTCGCCGCCCACACCTGCGTGGCCGCACCCTGCTGCGGTGTCTTGAAGGCCTCGGGGTAGAGCAGGTTGCCCTCCTCGTCGATCCAGCCCCGCTCGACCATCTCCTGCTTCGGCAGATGCCGCTGAAGGGGAGTGAGGATGCCACCAGGGTGCAGCGAGAACGCCCGCACCCCCCGCTCCTGACCGAGGCGGTCGAGTTGCACGGCGAACAGCGCGTTCGCCGTCTTGGCCTGGCCGTACGCCTCCCACTTGTCGTAGCCGTTGCGCCAGTGGACGTCGTCCCAGCGGATGGGCGAGGCATGGTGGCCGGTGGAGGAGACCGAGACGACGCGGGCGCCACCCGGCTCGATCGCCGGCCACAGGCGGTTGACGAGGGCGAAGTGGCCTAGGTGGTTGGTCGCGAACTGGGCCTCCCAGCCCGGCCCGACCCGGGTCTCGGGGCAGGCCATGATCCCCGCGCTGTCGATCACGATGTCCAGGGGCCGGCCCGTTGCGAGGAACCACTCGGCGAAGGCGCGCACGCTGTCCAGGTCGCCGAGGTCCAGTTCGGCCACCTCGACACCCTCGATTCCGGCCAGGTTCTCCTGTGCCGCGCCGATCCGGCGGGCCGGGACCACGACGCGGGCGCCGGCCTTCGCCAGTGCGCGTGTGGTCTCGACGCCGATGCCCGAGTAGCCGCCCGTCACCAGGGCGAGCCGACCGGTGAGGTCGATGCCCTCGAGGACATCATCGGCGGTGCTCCGGGCGCCGAAACCCGAACCGATCTTGTGCTGGGGTGTGCTGTCGTCGCTCATGACCGCACGCTACGAATTCAAGTGCACTCGAAGTCAAGCTCGCCCCGCGGCCGCGAGCCGGACAGGCCCCGATCGGGGAGCCAGCACCGACCGGACGGCCGATTCGTGTCCCCACCCCGAGATCCCCCTGCACCGAACGGCCCGACTCCCCGCCGCCACTGAACACCCCGTACATCACCCAGGACAGCAGTGGGCTCCTCTTCTCGCCCGCCGAGTCGCCGATCCCGCTCACCCTTCGTGGCCGCGGTCAAGCCTGGGGGGCCGCATCGGGGCAGCCGGACCCGGGAGCCCAAGGGCGATGAGTCTCGCCGTGGTCGCCAGTCTGTATTCCCGACACGCGATCAACCGCACTCGAGGAGCTCATCATGACCGCTACCTACACCTTCGACGTCTTCTCCAGCCTGGACGGCTTCGGCGCCGCCGGCGGCGACTGGACCGGCTACTGGGGCAAGCAAGGCCCCGAGCTCCTCGATCACCGCCTCGGCCTCTACGACGAGAAGCAGCGGATGGTCTTCGGGGCCAACACCTATCGGGCGTTCGCGCAGATGCTGGCCTCGAGCACCGAGGATTCCGACGTGCGTGACCCTTGGGTCACACGGATGAGGAGCCTGCCGGCAACCGTGGTGTCGACCACGCTGGAAGGACCCCTCGACTGGCCGGACGCGGGCGTCGTGAGCGGCGACGCCGTCGACGTCGTCGCTCGGCTCAAGGAGGAGTCCGAGGTACCGCTGCGCTCTCACGGCAGTCTGTCGATGAACCGGGCGCTGATGGCCGCCGGTCTGGTGGACCGCGTGCAGGTGACTCTTTTCCCTGTGATCACCGGTCGGACCGGGCTGGAACCGATCTTCCGGGGTGCGGCCGACTTCGACCTCGAGCTGATCGACCAGCGGACGCTCGACGGCCACATCCAGGAGCTCATCTACCGGCCCACCCTGCATGCCTGAGTCCCGCCAAGCCCACCACTCGTCAAACAGCCGCACCTGACCGGAAGTTGCCGCTCGCCATGTGCGGCCTGGTCTCGTACGCACTGATCATCGGCCTGTGCGTGGCGATCGCCCTCGCGCCTCTGATGCGGCTTCGTTCGGATCTCCTGGTCGTCGGTCCAGTCGTGAGGTGATCGATGCGATCGGCGCCGCCGGCCCATCGGCTCAGCCCCCATGGGGCCGGGCCAGGCCGTGGTCGTAGGCGAAGATCACCGCCTGGATGCGGTCGCGGGCGCCGATCTTGGACAGGACGCGGCCGACATGGGTCTTGACCGTGGACTCCGACAGGACGAAGCGGGTGGCGATCTCGCCGTTGGTCCAGCCCTTGCCGATGGCGACGAGGATCTCGCGTTCGCGGTCGGTGAGGGAACTCAGCCTCGGCTCCTCGTCAGACCCGTTCGCGTGGGGTGGCACGAGTCGGGCGAACTCGTACAGCAGGCGGCGGGTGAGTGCCGGAGCGATCACCGCGTCCCCGACGGCCACGGCACGGATGCCGGCCAGGAGTTCCTCGGGGCGGGCGTCCTTGAGGAGGAAGCCGCTGGCTCCGGCGCGCAGAGCCGCGTAGACGTACTCGTCGAGGTCGAAGGTGGTCATGACGAGGACGCGGGAGCGGTCGCCCGTGGCGACGATGCGGCGCGTGGCCTCGATGCCGTCCATGCCCGGCATGCGTACGTCCATGAGGACGACGTCGGGGCGGAGTCCGGCGGCCTTGCGCACGGCGTCGGCTCCGTGCGCGGCCTCGCCGACCACCTCTGTCTCGGGCACGGAGTCGAGGAGCATGCGCAGCCCGTACCGCTGGAGAGGCTGGTCGTCCACGACGAGTACGGTGGTCATCCGGCACCGCCCTGGGGGGCGAGGTCGAGTGCGGCCCGCACCGTCCATCCTGCGCCGGCGGGACCGGCGCTGATGTGTCCGCTGTAGAGAGCCGCTCGTTCTCGCATGCCCACCAGGCCGTGTCCTTCCTCGTTCGCCGGTCCACGCCGGCCGGCCGGAGCGGGCGGGCCGGAGTCCTGGACGGTGATGGTCAGGCGCGTGTCCTCGACGACGATCGCGAGGTTCGCGCGGGCGTCGGCGCCTGCGTGCTTCAGCGTGTTGGTCAGGGCCTCCTGCACGATGCGGTAGACGGTCAGCTGCACGCCGCTGTCGAGGGCGTCGACGTCACCGCCGGTACGGTAGATCACGTCCAGGCCGGCGGCGCGGACCCCCTCGCACAGCGCGTCGATGTCGGCGAGCCCGGGCTGCGGGCTCAGTTCGGGCTCGGTGCGCGGGCCGTCCGCCTCGCGCAGCACGCCGAGCAGGCGCCGCAGTTCCCCGAGGGCCTGGCGTCCGGTGTCACCGATGAGGTGCAGTGCCTCCCTGCCCCGTTCCGGGGCCGCTTCCGTGGCGTAGGCACCCGCGTCCGCGAGTGTGACGATGACGGACAGGTTGTGGCCGACGATGTCGTGCATCTCGCGGGCCACCCGTGTCCGTTCGGCCGCGACGGCGAGCCTGCCGCGCTGGTCGCGTTCTGTCTCCAGCCGGGCCGCACGGTCCCGCAGGCCGGCCAGCTGAGCCCGCCGGATCCGGATCATCAGGCCGAGTGCGAGGGCCGCGGTCGCCGTGCTGAGGAGAAAGAAGAGGGCGTCCCAGACCGACACCGCAGGCGAGACCCGCACCGCGACCAGGCCCACCGCACCCGCCATGACCGCGCATGCCCACGGCAGCTGCCGCAGCCGCCCGTGCAGGGCCAGGCTGTACAGGGCGACGAAGAGGGCGACATCCGCACGGAGTGCGACACCGAGAGACCACTGCAGGACGAACACGGCCGTCACCGCGCCGAAGGCCACCGCGGGCGATCGGCGCCGCCACAGCAGCGGCAGCACCAGCCCGGCCTGCAGGGCCAGCATGCCGACCGTGGGGAGCTGGACGAACGCCAGGCGGAACCGGCGCGGACCGTCGCCGCCACCGGCGCCCCCCTGCAGGAGGTCCGGCAGGCAGCACACCAGGAAGACCAGGACCACCACCGCGGTGTCCAACACCCACGGACGGGCCCGGTCGGCGCGCCGGAGCCGCTCGCCGCCCGTGCCGAGCCGAGCGACCAACGGCCCCATCCCGCAGAGGTCTTCGGTGGTCACGGAGTTCACCGACCCATGGTGGGGGTCCGGTTCATGATGCGGGTCCGGTCCACTGATGCGGAGGCAATGTCTCAGGCGTCGCTGCGCAGCAGGCGGTACGCCGCTCCGGCCAGCGCCAGTGCCGTCCAGCCGAGGAGGACGAGGAGCCCGGCGGCCGGCGACAGGGTGGTGGAGTCGTGGGTCACGGCGAACATCGACGCGCCGGCGTGGCTCGGGAGGTAGGGGTCGATGTCGCCCTGCCACGAGCTGGGCAACAAGGCGATCAGCCCGGGGACGAGCATGAGGGCGGCGACCAGGACCGAGATGCCGCCGGCCACGGACCGCAGCAGCGCGCCCAGGGCCGTGCCGATCACACCGACCAGACCGAGGTAGAGCCCGCGCCCAGCAGGCTGCGTACGACGCCGGCGTGGCCGAGGCCCATGGCAACGGGCGTGCCGGAGACGATCCGGCTGCCGGCGAGGAAGGCGACGAACGCGCCGAAGGTGGCGACCACCAGCGCGACCAGCCCGTACACCGCCGCCTTGGACCACAGCACGGGGAGCCGGTGCGGCACCGCGACGAGGGTCGAGCGGATCATGCCGGTGGAGTACTCGCCCGCCGTGATCAGCACACCGAGTACGCCGAGGGCCAGCTGGGCGAAGTTCGTGCCGAAGA
>CAVXIJ010000036.1:0-26372 GCA_963761765.1 uncultured Actinomycetota bacterium | reverse complement strand
GTGAGATGACCCCCGTGCCGGGACGGCACGGGGGTCATCTGCGTTGTGCCCGTGTCCAGCATCTAAAGTCGAGGTATGCACTACGACTTGGTCATTTTCGACAACGACGGCGTACTCGTCGACAGCGAGCCGATTTCGAATCGGATTCTCGCCGGCTACCTGACCGAGCTCGGACACCCCACCTCGTACGAGGACTCACTCCGCGACTACCTGGGCGGCGCCGTCCACCGCATCCATGACCTCGTATACGAAAGAAGCGGACAGCGACTCCCCGAGAACTTCGACGAGAGCTATCACGCCAGGGTTTTTGCGGCATTCGAGGCAGAACTGGAAGCCATACCCGGAGTCCCGGAAGTGCTGGACAAACTCACGGCATCCAAAGTGGCGTACTGCGTCGCCTCCTCGGGAAGCCATGAGCGGATCCGCGTCGGACACCGCAAAACTGGCCTTGACCAGTGGTTCGACGACGGACGGATCTTCAGCTCCCAGGACGTGGGACGCGGCAAGCCCGCGCCTGACCTGTTCCTCCACGCGGCCAGGCAGATGGGCGTGGACCCGGCGCGGTGCGCCGTTGTGGAGGACAGCCCGCTCGGCGTACAAGCCGCGCTCAGCGCCGGCATGGATGTGTTCGGCTTCGCCGCGATGACACCACGGGCCCGGCTTGTCGAGGCCGGCGCCACCGAACTCTTCCAGCACCTGGAGCACCTGTCTGACCTGCTGCTCTCCGACGCTGAAAATGTCATTGCCTGATCCATCTACCCGTGGGTAGTCCAGGGCCCTACGCTGTGCCGCCATGACGGAAGTGCTGCGGCGCGGTAGGGCCTCTCTGGCGTTCGGCTTCTTTGCACAGGGCGCCGCGTTCGCGCTGCTCGTGACCAGGATCCCGGCGATCCAGGACCGGTACGGAATCTCCGACGGGCTGCTGCCCGTCTTTCTTGCCGCGGTGCCCGTGCTCGCCGGGGCCGGCAGCGTGAACACCGAGCGGCTGGTGCGGCGAGTGCGGCCAAGTCGCGTACTGCGCTGGTCACAGCCCCTGGTACTGCTGGCGCTGATCGGTGTCGCGGCCGGACACCAAGTCTGGCAGGTGGGCCTCGCACTCGCCCTGTTCGGGCTCGCCGTAGGGGCACTGGACGCGTCCATGAACATGCTCGGAGTCAGCCTCCAGCACGCCTACGGACGCAGCATCATGCTGGGCTTCCACGCGGCCTTCAGCCTGGGCGGCATCCTCGGAGCCTCGGTGGCCTGGGCAGGGGCGCACTGGAAACTGTCGCTGCTAGTCACCTGCCTCCCCGTCGTCCTCATACTGCTGCCCGCCACACTGATCGGCAGCCGGTGGTACGTCGACGGTGAACGGAACAACCCACCCACACAGACCGAGCCCACACAGACCGAACAAGCACAGACCGAACAGACACAGTCCGAGCCAGTGTGGACCGAAGCACCGCAGCCGGAAGAAGCACCGCGGCCCGCGGACAGCATCGCGTTCAAACTGCTGCTGCCGCTCTGCCTGGTCATGGCCTTCGCCTACATCGGGGACTCGACGGTCTCCAACTGGAGCGCCAAGTACCTCCGGGATGTGCTCGGCAGCTCGGAGCAGCTGTCCACGGTCCCGTACAACGTCTACATGGCGATGACGCTGCTCGGACGGGGCCTCGGTGACCTGGGAGTACGGCGGTTCGGGGCGGTCGGGGTGGTGCGCTGCGGGACGGTGGTGGCGGTGCTCGGGTTCGCGGTGGTGGCGACAGCGCCGGGCGCGGGGACGGGGATACTCGGCTTCACGCTGCTCGGGCTCGGGCTGTGCGTGCTGGTGCCGCAGACCTTCGCCGCGGCAGGGCGGCGGGCCGCGCAACGGCACGGACCGGCGGCCTCCGACTCGGCCATCGCCCGGCTCAACGTCTTCAACTACGTCGGCTTCCTCGTCGGTTCCCCGCTGGTCGGGGCGCTCGGGGACGCCTGGAACTACCGGGCGGCGATGCTCGTGCCCATGGTGCTGGTGGCCGTGACACTGTGCTACGCCAAGTCCTTCGCCCCGGAACCGGACAGATACGGTGGCGGGCATGAGCGGCCACGCACAGCTGATGTGGGATGACGCGGTATCCGGTTACGACTTCGGCCCCGGGCACCCCATGGACCCGGTCCGCCTGGACCTGACCAGACGGCTCGTCACCGCCTTCGGGCTGGACCGGGACCTCCAGGTCGTCGCGGCCAGCACCGCGGGCGAGTCGACGCTGCGGCTGGTGCATCGCGACGACTACATCAAGGCGGTCAAAGCGGCCTCCGCCGACCCGGCGTCCGCCTACGGCGAATACGGCATCGGCACCCTGGACGATCCCGCCTTCGCCGGGATGCACGAGGCGTCCGCGCTCATCGCCGGACAGTCGGTGAGCGCCGCGGAGGCCGTCTGGCGCGGTGAGACGCTGCACGCGGTGAACTTCACGGGCGGCCTGCACCACGCCATGCCCGGCGGTGCGGCAGGCTTTTGCATCTACAACGACGCGGCGCTCGCCATCGCCCGCCTCCTGGAACTCGGCGCGGAACGGGTGGCCTACGTGGACGTGGACGTGCACCACGGCGACGGCGTCCAGGCCGCCTTCTGGGACGACCCGCGGGTGCTCACCATCTCGTTGCACGAGCATCCGGGGACGCTGATGTTCCCGGGCACGGGATGGCCGCAAGAGACGGGAGGGCCGGCCGCCGAGGGATCTGCGGCGAACGTGGCGCTGCCGGCCGGGACAGCCGACACAGGCTGGCTGCGGGCGTTCCACGCCGTGGTGCCGGAACTGCTCGCCGACTTCCGGCCACAGGTGCTGGTGAGCCAGCACGGCGCCGACACGCACTTCGAGGACCCGCTCGCCCACCTCACCGTGTCGCTGGACGCACACCGCGCGGTGCAGCTGGCCTGTCACGAGCTGGCGCACGAACACGCCGAAGGGCGCTGGCTGGCCCTGGGCGGCGGCGGATACGCGGTGGTGGACGTGGTGCCGCGGTCCTGGACGCATCTGGTGGCGATCGCCGCGGGACGGCCGATCGAGCCAAAGACACACCTTCCGCAAGTGTGGCTGGAATATGTGAAGGCCCGCGGCGGCACCATGGTGCCCGGGCGGATGACGGACGGCCGGTGGCCGGTGCCGTGGGAGGCGTGGGAGGCCGGGTACGACCCGGCGTCACGGGTCGACCAGGCGATCCTGGCGACCCGCAACGCGGTGTTCCCGCTGCGGGGCATCCTGGCGTGAGCGTCTGCTCCGGCCTCGCGAGCAGACACTTTGTAGGCGGCAGGATGTCTCTTCCTCACCCTGATGCAGGACCCCTATGTCGACATAACGACCCAGTTCGAGCTACGCGGATATGACCCTGCCTACGTACGGGGAGTCGCCCTGGTGCGGGAACCAGGCGCACGGCAGGACGCGAGTGCCACCGGCGCACACACCCACTCCGTGCTTCCCGTCCGTATCACTTCGGCCGCCTCGGCGGACATCGACGACAGGTGTCGCGAACGTGACGCCGGCCACTGCGAAGAGGGAAAAGTAGCAGGTCAGCAGGGGTTTTCCGGCCTCGGTCTGGTGGTGTGGGGGCGCGTGTGCCGCGAGTGGGCGCGGCCCGGCGGCGACTCTTGGTGACGGGGTCGCGCGACGAGGGTGCCCGGTTCGTGTCCGCTCGTCCGCTGACGCGCTATGTACTCAAACGGGCGTGTCTGTCACAGTAGGCGGCTGAATGCTGCTCCTCTTCCCCACTCGCATCACCCGCCCCTACTCTGGGGAGTGAGCGCACAGCGACGAGGAGTCACCGGAGGGGAAGCCGGTGCCCGTCATGTGCGGAAGGTTCAGGTGTGTCATGGCTGCTGGCGAGAGGCCTCTGAACGAGGTTCAGTTCCTGACCGTGGCGGAAGTCGCCTCGGTGATGCGAGTGTCGAAGATGACCGTGTACCGACTGGTGCACAGCGGTCATCTGCCCGCGATCCGGGTGGGGAGGTCCTTCCGAGTCCCGGAGCACGCGGTTCACGAGTACCTTCGCGATTCTTATGTGGGGGTGGAGACGGCCTGACGGAGCTCATCGGGGATTCCGAGGGGCCCGTTGGCGCCCCTCGGAATTCTCTTGAACCCCTCGATTACAACCCTGGCCCTCCGCCGGGGTAGGCTAGCCCTTCGTAGGTCGTGTGGGCCCCAATGCAGCCCCGCACCGTGTGATTGCCCCCTTAGGGGGTCACAACGAGAAGTGAGCGAGGGTTTGTAGTGGGCTCAGTCATCAAGAAGCGGCGCAAGCGGATGGCCAAGAAGAAGCACCGCAAGCTGCTCAAGCGCACCCGCGTTCAGCGTCGTAACAAGAAGTAGGACATAGCGACCGCTGGTCTAAACGCACTCTGTGGCCCTTCCACCTCTGGTGGCGGGGCCACAGTAGGTTTTCCGCCCTCTTCGGTTCCGGTGGTGCCGTGGCGGCGGGTTGCGCCTTGGCGCACGCTGCCGTGACCGGACGGACACGCTCGCCGTCCGCTCCTCATTCCCCATTCCCCTGCTTCGGTCTTCCGTTCCAAGCGAGTGACCGGGGCTTGTGCTCGACTCTTCGTTTCGGGCAGTTCCTCCGTTTGTTTCCGGGGAGTGCTTCCGTTTCGGCCGTCCCCCGTGGTCCGCTAACGTGGCGCTGGCGACGGGCCGTAGTCAGTACGGCAGATGGCAGTACGACAGTACGGTCAAGGTGGCGGCGCGGCGTCCGGGCGGCGCGCAGGCGCGGGCGTACGGTCGGCCATGCGGCGAAGCCACGCCGCGCAGGTGCCCGGCGGGAGCGGGAAGGCAGGCGCTGATCTTGGGCAGGATCGTGCTCGTGACCGGGGTGGCCCGGCAGCTGAGTGGCCGGTTCGTGTGCCGTATCCATCGAGATCCGGGGATCGACCGGGTCATCGCGGTGGACGCCGTCGCGCCCGAGCACGACCTCGGTGACGCCGACTTCGTCCGTGCGGACATACGCCAGCCCGCCATCGCCCGGGTGCTGGCCGAGTACGCCGTCGACACCGTCGTCCACATGGATGTCTCGGGCACCGCCCTGGGCGGCGGCAGCCGCGCCACCGCCAAGGAGACCAACGTCATCGGCACCATGCAGTTGCTCGGTGCCTGTCAGAAGTCGCCCACCGTCAAACGGCTCGTGGTGAAGTCCTCCACGAACGTCTACGGCGCCGCACCCCGCGACCCCGCCGTCTTCAGCGAGACCACCTCGCCCAAGTCGCTGCCCCAGGGCGGCTTCGCGAAGGACACCGTCGAGGTGGAGGGATATGTGCGGGGCTTCGCGCGCCGCCGCCCCGATGTCGCCGTGTGCATCCTGCGCTTCGCGAACATCCTCGGGCCCGCCGTGGACACCCCGCTCGCCGAGTACTTCTCGCTGCCCGTTCTGCCGACCGTCTTCGGCTACGACCCGCGGCTGCAGTTCGTTCACGAGGACGACGTGCTTGAAGTGCTGCGCCTGGCCGCGCTGGAGGCGGAGCGGGACGCGCTGGACAGCGCCACGTTCAACGTCGCTGGGGACGGCGTGCTGCTGCTCTCGCAGTGCGCCCGCCGCCTCGGCCGCCCCATCGTGCCCGTTCTGCTGCCCGCGGTCACCTGGGCCGGTGCCGCGCTGCGCGCGGTCGGCCTGACGGACTTCTCGCCGGAACAGCTGCGGCTGCTCACGCATGGCCGGGTGGTTCAGACCCGGCGGCTGCGCGAGATCCTGGGCTTCAAGCCGCGGTACACCACCGCCGAGACCTTCGCGGAGTTCGTCCGCGGCCGTGGTCCGGGACTGCTGCCGCCACAGACGGTCGAGGCGGCCGTCGACCGTGCCGGCGCGCTGGCCGGCACGGTCCTGCAGACCCTGCGCGGGGCGGCCTCGTCCAGTGCCGGCCAGCGTCGATAGAGGAGCGCAGCAACAATGGCGGACGCCAAGGTCATTCCGTTCGACGACGATCGCTCGCGCGGGGGCGCCCAGCGCTCCGGGCGACGCCGCGGCGGCCAGGCCGCGGGCCGAGACACCGACCAGGGCCGCACCGCGCGGAGCCGGGCCGCGCGGGACGCGGGAGACGAACGGGACGCTGGGGCCGGCGACGAGGCCGGTGCGGCGGACGGCTCGGGCGGTGCCGGCGATGCGGGCGGTGGGTCCGCTGCTGCGGCGGGCCGGGCGCGCGGTGTGCGCGACGGCGCGTCGGTGCCCGGACAGCAGGCCCGTCGCACGGCGCCCTGCGACGACGCGGGCACCCCCGACGACGCCGCCGAGGCGACTCGGGACAGTGACTCGGGCGGGCGTACGGGCGGGCAGGAGGAACCGTCCGGCGCGGCCCGGGACACGGGCGATGACTGGGACCGTCGCATCGCCGGCGGTCTTGCCTTTCTGCGCCGCCGTCTCACCGGCGACTACGAGATCGACGAGTTCGGCTACGACGCCGAGCTCACCGACCAGGTTCTGATGTCGCTGCTGCGGCCCCTCTACGAGAAGTACTTCCGGGTCGATGTGCTGGGCATCGAGAACGTGCCCGCCGAGGGCGGGGCGCTGATCGTCGCCAACCATTCCGGGACGCTGCCGCTCGACGGTCTGATGGTGCAGGTCGCCGTGCACGACCACCATCCGGCGGGCCGTCATCTGCGGCTGCTCGGGGCGGACCTCGTCTTCATGCTGCCGGTCGTGAACGAACTCGCCCGCAAGGCCGGGCACACGCTGGCCTGCGCTGAGGACGCGGAGCTGCTGCTCGGACGGGGCGAACTGGTCGGGGTGATGCCGGAGGGGTTCAAGGGCCTCGGCAAGCCGTTCGGTGAGCGCTACAAGCTTCAGCGGTTCGGGCGGGGCGGTTTTGTGTCGACGGCGCTGCGGACCGGCGCGCCGATCGTGCCGTGTTCGATCGTCGGGGCCGAGGAGATTTACCCGATGATCGGCAACGCGAAGACGCTGGCGCGGCTGCTCGGCTTCCCCTATTTCCCGCTCACGCCCACGTTTCCGTGGCTCGGGCCGCTCGGCGCGGTGCCGCTGCCGACGAAGTGGACGATCCAGTTCGGTGAGCCGATCGAGACCAGCGGGCATCCGCCGGAGGCGGCGGAGGACCCGATGCTGATGTTCAACCTGACGGACCAGGTCAGGGAGGAGATCCAGCACACCCTTTACCGTCTGCTGGTACGGCGCCGGTCGGTGTTCTTCTGAGCGGCGCTCCGAAGGGAGCGGGGCTGGCGCTCTCCTCCCACTGCCGTCGGTTGTGCCGGAGCGGGAGGAGAGGACCACACGAGAGTCCTAGTCGTCGTGCCCGTCCGGGCCGAAGTCCGGGAAGAAGCCGGGCAGCAGCGGCGGCAGGGTGATGTCGTGCTCGGGGAGCTGTTCGCCTCTGCCGCCCTTGGTGGTCGGGCTGGGTGGGTTCATGTCTTGCAGGGGTGGGCTGAAGAGGTCGCTCGGGGCGTTGCCGAGCAGGCCGCCGATGCCGTCGGTGAGGCCGGAAGCGGACGGCTCGGGACTGCCGGTGCGATCCCCGTCGCCGTTGGGTGAGCCGCCGGCCGACGAGGGCGCCGGGCCCTGGCTGTCCGACGGATAGCCGGAGCCCGGGGTGCCGTAGGGCTGCGTGGCGCCGGGCCGCTGGGACTGGCTCGACCGCAGCAGGGGGCGCAGCGGGTCGACTTCCTGGTCTATGGCGTCGAAGACCGAGGTGACGCCGTCACGGACGTCACCGAGCTGGTGAGGAAGGCGATCGCGCAGGGCGGTCCAGCTGTCGCGCTGTGACTGGGAGAACGAGGACAGGGCTTGGATGGGCGCGAGCGAGCCGTTGCGCTGGTAGGCCTGGAAGAGCAGTCGGCGGCCTTCCGACGCGTCGTGCCGCACGCCGGACAGCGCGTTCCTGACCTCGGCGATCGATTCGTGGTCGAGGGGGCCCGAACGGTCGCGTTCCATGAGCCTGCGGGCCTCGTTCAACCGGGTCGATGCCTGGTCCAGGTAGATCTGGCCGCGGTCGGAGTCGCTGGCGGCCAGGCCCAGCTTGACGTCCTCCATGCCTCGCTTGAGGCCGTAGAGGGAGTCACCTGGCAGGGCGTCGGTGCTGGCCGCGGCGGCACCACCGAAGGTGCCGGCGGCCACGCCGATGGTGAGTCCGCCCGCGGCCAGGCCCTTCGACAGGCGGGAGCGCGGGCGCATGCCGTGCAGTGAGCCGGCCCGGTGGGCTCCGCGGCTCCGGTAGGAACGCTGCTCGGGAACCGTGGGGTCGGCTGTCTCGTCCGTGGCCGTGCCCTCGCGCACCATGGCTTCCATGGCGGCTACGAGCTGTGCCCGCTGGACGGTTTTGACGTCCGTGTCCAGTTCCGGCTTGGGAACCTCGGCGAGACTGCTTGCCAAGGCCACCATGCGGCTGCCCTCGGACTGTTCGGCCGGCTCCTCTGGGCTTTCGGGCTCGGTGCCCCGGGTGGATCGCTCCTCCAGGGCCCGGGCGAAGGCGTTCGCCCGCCGGTGTGCCGATACGTTCGCGATCACTGGCGGCACCTCCTCTCGTCATGACGGTCGACTCCCCAGGGGATCCTGAGGGTTGCAGTCCACCGCCATGCTCACACGATCGAGTGAGCAATGGCCATGGACTGCCAACCGCAGGGAGCCTGTATCCCGGACAACGAGCGGTGCGGCACCTGGGTTACGGACGAAAGATGATCGGACCGCGACCTCAAATGTCGTGCACTTTGCGTGAGTTGATCGCTGCGCTCGGTGCGCTCCCTTCTGTTCGAATGTGTCGTGTGCGGCGTATGCGTCATATGGGACGGCGCAAGCCCGGTGTGTGCCATCGGTGCCGCGCGCCCCCGTACGCGGTGGGTGGTGTACGAGGGGCGGGCGGATGGCGGCAGGGGAACGGCGCTGGGAGCCGTGCCGGTGGGTGAGGGCGGTCGCGGCGGCGTGGGAGTCCGCTGCGGGCCGTGCGGTAAGGCGTCCGGGCCGGTGGGAGCGGGCCGGGTGGGGGTCGGGTTCAGCGGGTGTCGTCCGGCAGGAGCCGGGCCAGGGTGCGGACCGCGCGGTACTGGAGGGTCTTGATCGCGCCCTCGTTCTTGCCCATGACGCGGGCGGTCTCCGCGACTGACAGGCCCTGTAGGAAGCGCAGCGTGACGCACTCCTGCTGCTGGGGGTTGAGTCTGTGTACGGCGTCGAGCAGGGCGGCGTTGGACAGCGACTCCAGGACGGAGTCCTCGGGGCTGCGCTCGACCTCGTTCGCGTCGAGCAGTTCGCCGGTGGTGACTTCCAGGCGGAAGCGGCTGGACTTGAAGTGGTCGGCGACCAGATTGCGGGCGATGGTCACCAGCCAGGCGCCGAAATCACGGCCCTGCCAGGTGAAGGTGCCGATGCGGCGCAGCGCCCGCAGGAAGGTCTCGCTGGTCAGGTCCTCGGCGGTCGCCTTGCCGCCCACGCGGTAGTAGATGTAGCGGTAGACGGTGTCGCTGTACTGGTCGTAGAGGCGGCCGAAGGCTTCGGCTTCGCCGGACTGGGCGCGCTCGACGAGCTCCATCATGCGGGCGCTGTCGCTGTCCGCTGCGGGTCGTCGGACGGTGGTGGTGGTAGCGGTGGTGGCTGAGGTGGTGGCAGCCGGGGCCGAGCGGCCTCGTCTGCCGACGGCGGCACTGCCGTCGGCCAGTGCGTAGCACGGACCGGCGGGGCCGGTGGGTTGCGGCTCAGACAGAACGGTGCGGGCGGGGACGGTGTATGCCGTGGGCCCGGCGTACGCGGTGGGTGCGGCGTACGCGGTGGAGGCGGTGGGGACGAAGACGCGCAGGCAGTCGCAGACTGCCCCGCGCAACGTAGCCAGGCCCGAGGCGTCAACCCCGACGTGTGGGTACACAAGACTCCCAGAGGCAGAGCTTCCATCACGTGCAATGCGGGACCATTCACCCGTCGTGACGACGTGTGGGTACCGGTTTTCGTCTGAGGAGAATAACGCTTCGTACAGGCGGCACTACACCCCGTTGCTCAAATCATCGGTTCCGTCGCTTCTGTTATCGATCTACGACCGTTCAAGTGGCAACCGATGATCGAGTGTTGATCGCTTTGGTTCGTTTCCGGTCTCATTCAGAGATGTGTTGTGGCCGACTGGTGTCAACACGACTGGCGGGGGGCGTGCAGGGGTAAAAAGGTGAGATTGCCGCGTGTCAGTCCTTGCGTCGGATTATGCGTACTTGTGCGATACCGCCGTCCATACGGAGACTCCTCCACCATCCGCAAGGGCGCCCGCAACAAGGCGATGCCGCCTGATCCCGAGGCCGCTGCAGATGACTTCCGTGCGCCTCCGCACCGCGCGATGTCCGGCGGCGTGCAGGCGTACTGGCCTATTGACGTACTTGTTTGCGTACCGGTTCCGTGGCCCGTGCGGGTCGGTGGCGCGGGCGCTCGGCCAGGCCTTCGGCCGGCCGGCCCCGCGGGTTCACCGGCGGCGGCGGTGCAGGGCGATCGCGGCTGCCGTGCCGCCCGCTACGGCGCCTACGCCGGCCGCCGCGGGGATGCCGACCTTCGCCGCCTTGCGCCCGGTGCGGTAGTCGCGCAGCCGCCAGTCGCGTTCCTTGGCGTGCTTGCGGAGCTTGGCGTCCGGGTTGATGGCATAGGGGTGGCCGACCAGGGAGAGCATCGGGATGTCGTTGAACGAGTCGCTGTAGGCGGCGCAGCGGGACAGGTCGAGGTGTTCGGCGACGGCCAGGGCGCGGACCGCCTCGGCCTTGGCGGGGCCGTGCAGCGGTTCGCCGACGAGTTTGCCGGTGTAGACGCCGTCGACGGATTCCGCGACGGTGCCGAGCGCGCCGGTCAGGCCGAGCCTGCGGGCGATGATCGTGGCGGTCTCCACCGGCGCGGCGGTGACCAGCCAGACCCGCTGGCCCGCGTCCAGGTGGGCCTGGGCGAGCGCGCGGGTACCGGGCCAGATGCGCTCGGCCAGGTACTCGTCGTAGATCTCCTCGCCGATGGACATCAGCTCGGCGACCCGGTGGCCCTTGACGATGGACAGCGCCGACTCGCGCACGTCCTGCATGTGCTCCGGGTCCTCGACGCCCGCGATCCGAAACCACGTCTGCTGCCAGGCGAACCTGGCGAGCTCGCGGCGCTGGAAGAACTTCCGCTTGTACAGGCCGCGGCCGAAGTGGAAGAGCGCGGCGCCCTGCATCACCGTGTTGTCCAGGTCGAAGAAGGCGGCTGCCCGTGCGTCGCCTGCGACGGGGAACTCCTCCTGCGGGCCGCCGCCCGCCCCGGTCTTCGCGGCGGGTCGCCGGCCGGCCGCCGGGCCGGCTTCCAGGAGCTCCTGGGAGGACTTGCGCGCGGCCTCCGCCGAGGCCTCGCCGGCCAGCACGCTCCGTGCGGTGGCCGAACGCCTGCGGTGAGTGAGCCATCCGAGAGCGGACATGCCCGTGAGCATAGCTAGTGCCGCGGCAGGCGACGTTTGCCCGTCAAGGAGCGGTTCCCCCACTGCCTGAAAGGCGTGGGAGGTACCCCCAGGTGCGTGCTCTGGGGGTACCCCCTGCTCGAAGAGCTTGGGGGAGCGTGCCGGGCGTCGCGACGGGGCGAACGTTGCCTGTTGCGGCACTAGTCAGGGCCAGGCCCCGGCGTCGGGCGGATTACGGCCCGTGAACTCTGCCCGACGGGCACGCGGCGGCAGCCGGCGCCGCCGTCTCGGGCCGGACCTGCACCGCGCCAGGCCCGGCCCGCACCGGACCTGAGCCGTCCGCACCGGCCCTGGCCGCGAGGCGCTGCGTCAGAATGGCGGGTATGAGCCCCCTGCGCAGACGCCATGAGAAGAAGCGCCCCGAGGACCGGGTCGTCACCCTGATCGGCAAACCCGGCTGTCACCTGTGCGACGACGCGCAGGCCGTGGTCGAGAAGGTCTGCGCCGAGCTCGGGTCCTCCTGGGAGCGGCGGGACATCATGCAGGACGAAGAGCTGTACCGGAAGTACTGGGAACAAATTCCGGTGGTGCTGGTGGACGGCGCGCAGCACGACTTCTGGCGGGTCGCGGAGGACCGGCTGCGCCGCGCGCTCACCGAGTAGCGGCACCGGGCGGAGCTTGTCGCGTGGCGCAGCGGCGCTCAGGCGGGGTCCGCGGGGCGCTCGCCGGAGATTCGTGAGGCGACCGTCACTGGCCGAGGAGTCCTGCGGGCCCGGAAGGTCGCTTACGATCGAGTCGGTCGGATCTCGGGGGTGAGGATCGTAAGGAGTGTGTACGGTTTTGCCCGCTTCCGCTGGGGGTAGCTCCCAGGCTTTCACGGCGCTGAGGGAGGGGCGGCTCTGCTCGCGCGAGCGCTCTCTGTCCCTCCGTGAAGGCCGCGTGACCCCGGTCACGTTGCCCGGGCAAATCGGACACAATCTTTGTGCACGCGTTCACAAAGGCATAACCTGCATTCGACGGGGCGGTCTGGGAATGTGTGGCCGCTCACAGCCCCGCTCTACCCGCAGGAGCATCGTGGCAACTGGCCGAACTCACCGACCGGCGACCCGCAGCCGAGGAATTCCCGAGGCCACTGTCGCCAGGCTTCCGCTGTACCTGAGGGCCCTCACGGCACTGTCGGAGCGCTCGGTTCCCACTGTCTCCTCCGAGGAACTCGCCGCCGCCGCCGGGGTCAACTCCGCCAAGCTGCGCAAGGACTTCTCCTACCTCGGCTCGTACGGGACGCGGGGCGTCGGCTATGACGTCGAGTACCTCGTTTACCAGATCTCCCGCGAACTGGGACTCACCCAGGACTGGCCGGTTGTGATCGTCGGTATCGGTAACCTCGGCGCCGCCCTGGCCAATTACGGCGGGTTCGCCTCGCGTGGCTTCCGGGTGGCCGCGCTGATCGACGCCGATCCGGCGATGGCCGGCAAGCCGGTCGCCGGAATCCCGGTCCAGCACACCGATGAGCTGGAGCGGATCATCCATGACAACGGCGTCTCCATCGGTGTCATCGCGACTCCGGCGGGCGCTGCCCAGCAGGTCTGCGACCGTCTGGTGGCTGCCGGGATCACCTCCATCCTGAACTTCGCGCCGACCGTGCTGACCGTTCCGGACGGCGTCGACGTGCGCAAGGTCGACCTCTCCATCGAGCTGCAGATCCTCGCCTTCCACGAGCAGCGCAAGAACGGCGAGGAGCGCGCCGGCGGCGCGGGCGCGACGGGTCCGGCGGCCGAGACCTCCGTGGCTCCGAACACCACGAGCACCCCGCGTACCTCCAGGACGCTCCAGGGACCCGACGGGGATATTCCCGCGGTGATGCCGGCATGAGTCTTCTCGTCGTCGGCCTGAGCCACCGCAGCGCGCCGGTAAGCGTGCTGGAGCGTGCCGCGCTCTCCGTGGACGCCGTCGCCAAGCTGCTGCACGACACCGTTGCCACGGAGCCCACCGCCGAGGCCGCGGTGCTCGCCACCTGTAATCGCATCGAGCTCTACGCGGACGTCGACAAGTTCCATGCGGGTGTCGCCGAACTGTCCACGCTGCTTGCCCAGCACAGTGGTGTGGGCCTCGAAGAGCTCACTCCGTACCTCTATGTGCACTACGAGGACCGGGCCGTCCACCACCTCTTCTCGGTGGCCTGCGGCCTGGACTCGATGGTGATCGGCGAGGGTCAGATCCTCGGGCAGATCAAGGACGCGCTGGCCACCGCGCAGGAGCTGCACACCGCGGGCCGGCTGCTCAACGAGCTGTTCCAGCAGGCGCTGCGGACCGGTAAGCGGGCGCACTCCGAGACCGGTATCGACCGCGCCGGGCAGTCCCTGGTCACCTTCGGGCTTGAGCAGCTGGCGGGCACGGGGCGCACGGACGAGGCGCAGGCGGCCGGGGAGCGGATCGCGTCCTGGGCGGCCGGCAAGCGCGTCCTGGTGATCGGTGCGGGCTCCATGTCGTCGCTGGCCGCGGCGACCCTGGCGCGCGCCGGAGTCGCCGAGGTCGTCATTGCCAACCGCACGCTGGCGCGTGCCGAGCGCCTCGCGCAGATCCTCATGGCGCACGACGTGTCGGTGCCGGGTCAGGTGACGGCCCGTGCGGTTGCCATGGACCGGGTGTCCGACGAGCTGACACGTGCCGATGTCGTGGTGTCCTGCACCGGCGCCACCGGACTCGTGCTCACCGCGGAAGCCGTCGAGGCCGCCGTGGCGGGCCGTGTCCCGGCCGCGGTCGTGCCCGGTGCGCGCACCGGCCCTGGCCCCCGTACACCTGTGACGACCGGCCCGGACGCTGCCGCAGCGCATCCGGGCAGTGCCACGGCCCCCATGGCCTCCATGTCACCTGACGCCTGCCCCGTCGACCTGGCCGCCGTGCAGGAGGCCCCGTCCGGGTTCTCCGTGGCGGGCGAGGCGGCGGTGGCCGGCATGGACGCGGCGGCCCTGGAGCAGCATGCCGCCTGGGTCGACAAGGGCATCACGCCCGCCACGGGCAAGCCCCGGCGCCCCGCGGACCTCGGCGCCTTTGAGGTGCCCGCCGGACAGTTCCCGGACGTCGACGCCCAGGCGATCGCCGCGTTGGCCGCCGCCGCGGCGCGCGGCCGGGTGCCCGAGCGCCGCGGCCCCCGGCTCGACGGGTCGGCCCCGCACCGCCTCGTCGTTCCTGCTGCCCCCGTCGTTTTGGCCCTGCTCGATCTGGCCATGCCCCGTGATGTCGACGCCGCGGTGCACCGGCTCGCCGGAGTGCGGCTCGTCGACATCGAGTCGCTGGCCGAGGCCTCCGCCGACGCAGCCATGGCCGACGCCGTAGCCGACGCGGACCAGGTGCGGATGATCGTTTCCGAGGAGGTGGCGGCCTTCGGGGCCGCCCAACGTGCCGCGCACATCACCCCGACGGTCGTCGCACTGCGTACGATGGCCGCCGACGTGGTGGCCGGTGAGATCGCCCGCCTGGACGGACGGCTGCCGGGTCTCGACGAGAAGCAACGCGCGGAGATCACCCAGACCGTGCGGCGCGTTGTCGACAAACTGCTGCACGCGCCGACCGTACGGGTCAAGCAGCTCGCGGCGGAGCCCGGCGGCGCCGGGTACGCGGATGCGCTGCGGACCCTTTTTGACCTGGACCCGGAGACGGCCGCCGCCGTTTCCAGGGCCGAACGGAACAACCTGAACGGCGCCGACGACGCCGATGTCATAGACGGCAAGAACCGAGGGCGAGCATGACCGACGGCAATTTCCCGGGGGGCGTTCCCTGGACTGCGGGGGAGGGTCCCCCCATCCCGGGCGGGGGCGCGCACGCAGGCGTGCTCCGTCTGGGAACGAGGCGCAGCAAGCTTGCTCTGGCCCAGTCCGGGCGGGTGGCCGAGGCCGTGCGACAGGTGACGGGACGGCCCGTCGAACTCGTTGAGATCACCACGTACGGCGACACCTCGCGCGAGCACCTGGCGCAGATCGGTGGCACCGGCGTGTTCGTGACCGCGCTGCGTGAGGCGGTACTGACCGGCGCGGTGGACTTCGCCGTGCACTCGCTGAAGGACCTGCCGACCGCGCAGCCCGAGGGCCTGACGCTGGCCGCGGTGCCGCGCCGTGCGGACCCGCGGGACGTCCTGATCGCCCGCGACGGCCTCACCTTCGACGAGCTGACCGCGTCGGCCGCGCGGCCCGCCCGGATCGGCACCGGCTCGCCGCGCCGCATGGCCCAGCTGAACGCGTACGCCAGGGGCCGGCACACGGCGATAGAGACCGTGCCGGTCCGCGGCAACGTCGATACCCGGATCGAGCTCGTCCGCAGCGGGGAGCTCGACGCGGTCGTGCTCGCCGCCGCCGGGCTCAGCAGACTCGGCCGGATAGCCGAGGTGACCGACTTCCTGTCGGTCGACACGGTTTTGCCCGCCCCCGGCCAGGGGGCACTCGCGGTGGAGTGCGCGGCGTCCAACACGCCACTCGCCGCCGCGCTCGGTGAGCTCGACGACCCGTACACACGGGCCGCCGTGACCGCGGAGCGATCCCTGCTCGGCGCCCTGGAGGCCGGTTGCAGTGCGCCCGTGGGCGCACTGGCCGACCTGCTGGCCGACGGGCAGATTGTCAAGGAAATACGCCTGCGTGGCGTCGTCGGTACTACCGACGGCACTACGTTGGTGCAGCTGTCCACCACCGGTCCCGTACCCGAGTCGCACGACCAGGCGATGGCGCTCGGCCGTGAACTCGCGGCCGAGATGCTCGCAAAGGGCGCGGCCGGTCTGATGGGGGAGCGAGCACATTGAGCCCCACCACCTCGAATCATTCTGTCCAGCCCGCGCAGCCGGCCCACCTGGCTCGCGGCACTACCAACGGCCAGGTCGCAGCCCCGCGCGGCAGCGGCTTGGCCGACCAGCAGCACATCCCGCGAAGATCGGCTGCCTCCCATGGCCCTCATGGTCGCGTCACCTTCCTCGGTGCCGGGCCCGGGGACCCGGGACTGCTGACGCTGCGCGCCGTGGAGGCCCTGGCCGCCGCGGACGTCCTGATCGCCGAGCCGGACGTGCTCGACGTCGTCCGTACGCACGCCAGAGCGGGCGTCACCGTCTGGGACACGGCTGCGGACCATGCCGGTGCGCACCCGGTCGTGGCCGAGAGCTCAGGCGCGCTCGACGGCGCCGAAACGGGCACGCCCCAACCGGCGGTCATCGACGGAAAATCTGTTGACGGCCCGTCAAAAACCACTGGTGTCCCTGCGTTGAGGGATGCCGCCAATCTTGTCATGGCGGCTGCGCGGGGCGGTAAGCGGGTCGTCCGTGCGGTGAGCGGCGACCCCGGCTTCGATACCAGCGCCGCCGAGGAGATGCTCGCCTGCGCCGCCGAGGGCGTGCCCTTCGAGGTGGTGCCCGGTATCGCCACCGCGGTGGGTGTGCCCGCGTACGCGGGTGTGCCGCTGCGGGACGCCCAGGGCACGGACGTGCGGTTCGTCGATGCACGCACCGCGCCCGAGCGCTGCTGGAGCGAGCTCGGCGCCTCGGACGGCACCGTCGTCGTCTCCGCCACGCTCGACACCGTGGCGCAGGCCGCGGCGGAGCTGGTGGCCGCGGGCCGCAAGCCGGACACGCCGCTGACGGTCACCGTCGCCGGTACCACCACCCGGCAGCGCACCTGGTCGGCGACGCTCGGCACCATCGCGCAGGTCCTCAAGCAGGCGAAGGCGCTGCCGTCGCAGGACGGTGGTCGGCCGGTGATAGCCGTGGTCGGTGAGCGTTCCGCCGCCGCCCAGCGCGACCAGCTGTCGTGGTTCGAGTCCAAGCCGCTGTTCGGCTGGAAGGTGCTCGTGCCGCGTACGAAGGAGCAGGCGGTGTCGCTCTCCGACCAACTGCGCTCGTACGGAGCCGTGCCGCACGAGGTTCCGACCATCGCCGTCGAGCCGCCGCGCACGCCCCAGCAGATGGAGCGCGCCGTCAAGGGCCTGGTCACCGGGCGCTACGAGTGGATCGCCTTCACGTCCGTGAACGCGGTCAAGGCGGTCCGCGAGAAGTTCGAGGAGTACGGGCTCGACGCGCGCGCGTTCGCCGGGATCAAGGTCGCGGCGGTGGGCGAGCAGACCGCGAAGGCGCTGGTCGCCTTTGGTGTGAAGCCGGATCTGGTGCCGAGCGGCGAGCAGTCGGCGGCCGGGCTGCTGGAGGACTGGCCGCCGTACGACCCGGTCTTCGACCCGATCGACCGGGTGTTCCTGCCGCGTGCCGACATCGCCACGGAGACGCTGGTGGCGGGCCTGATCGAGCTGGGCTGGGAGGTCGACGACGTGACCGCGTACCGCACGGTGCGCGCCTCGCCGCCGCCCGCGGAGACCCGGGAAGCGATCAAGGGCGGCGGCTTTGACGCGGTGCTCTTCACCTCGTCGTCGACGGTGCGCAATCTCGTGGGTATCGCGGGGAAGCCGCATAACGTGACGGTGATCGCGTGTATCGGTCCCGCCACGGCGAAGACGGCGCAGGAGCACGGGCTGCGGGTCGACGTCATGTCGCCAGAACCGTCCGTGCAGAGCCTCGCCGAGGCGCTGGCCGACTTCGGCGCGGGGCGGCGGGATGCGGCCGTGGAGGCCGGGGACCCGGTGACGCGGCCGAGCGAGCGGCGGCCCGGGGCGCGGCGGCGTCGGACGACGACGTAGCCGTTTGCGCCCGGCGGCGCTTTTGACGCGGATGGCCCGCACCGTGCACTCGGTGCGGGCCATCCGCGTTCTCCGCGGGACGGGCCGTGCCGCGGATCAGCGGTGGGATTCAGCAGGTGGGGACGCCGGGGAGCCAGGCGTCGGGGACGTCGATGAAGATGTTGGAGATATAGCCGCCGTAGTCCGGCAGATACGACCAGGCGTCGTTGGTGTAGCCGTCGGACGTCACCGTCTGGCCGTGCACCTGGCATTGCACGTTGACCTGCGTCGGTCCCGACAGCGTGGCCACCGTCGCGGAGGCGGTCGTGGCCTGGGCGCGGATGTTCACGGCCGAGCCCCAGGTGGGGAAGCTGGTATTGGTGCCGCCCGAGCCGTCGCCGGTCCACAGGTAGGTGACGGTGACCCAGCCGTTGTCGTTGAGACCGATGTTGTAGAACGTGCCGTCGGCGAGGTCGATGCCGGCGGGATTGGCCACCGCCCGGCCCGAGCCGTCGAGGCCGCCGTTGTAGCCGCTCTGATAGGCCGCCTGCGCCTCGGGCAGCCCCTGCGCCAGGTCCTGGAAGCTCTCGCGGGTGGCGGAGGGGTTCCAGTAGTCGTCGTGGATGTTCCAGGGGCCGATGTCCCACACCGGTGCCGTCTCGCAGCGGGCCGGGCCGCAGACCTGGACCGAGTACTCGCCGCCGCCGTTGGAGGACAGGCCGCGCCGGGACGGCAGGGCCACGAAGTGGTCGTTGGTCTGGATGACGTGCCCGTTGGCGGTGGTGCCGCCCACCAGGCCCTCGCGGGTGGCGTACACCTGGGCGCTGAACGAGGCGGCCCGGGAGACCGCGCGTGGCTGGGCGACGTTGTCGGCGCTCAGCCGCAGGCCGTGTACGGCGGCGCGGCCCGTCGCGTCGTCGAAGGTGATCCGCGCCTGCACCTCGGTAACCGGGTCGGGCAGGGTGGCCGCGGTGTCGCCCGTCTGGCGCCACTCGCTCCACGTCCCCTCGCCCGCGCGTCCCCGCACGTCCACGACGACATGGCCGCCCGAGGGCACGTCGGCGTCGAGAGCGGCGCGGATGTGGTTGGCGGGCGTGTCGAGCCGGTGGACGGGCAGCACCTCGGCCGCGTAGCCGGCGCGGGCGGCGCCCAGGGCCGGGTGGAACTCCTTGGCGCGCACCTTCAGGGCGCCCGCCGTATAGCGGACGTTGACGTCGTTCGAGCCCACCTGCGACACGTCCTCCTGCCAGGAGAACGGCGCGGCGGCAGAGGCCGGTTGTGGAGCCGCCGCGCCCGCCGCGGTGGCCTGTGCGGAGGCGCCCGCCAGGCAGAGCAGGGCGAGCGCGCCCGCAGCCGCCGCTTGCGCGCGCCGGCCCAGCTGGTTTCCGTGTCTCGCGCCTGTACCGCGTCTACTGTCGATGCCGCGCATGCGCGGCCTCCTTCCCCGTAGGGTCCGTTGGCCGGTGGTGGCCTGTTGGTCCGCCTGTCTCGATCACTTCGACGTCCGCCCGGACTCCTGGCGGCGCGGAGCGATCAGCAACGGTAAGCGGGTCGTCGTGGACCTGACAAGAACGTCTCGGGCGTGGGCGGAATCGGAGCTCGGGGCGCCGCGCGGGTGAGCGCGGAGCGAGGGTTCTGGGTGAGGCTCGTCCGCTATGACAGGGCGTCGGTAAAAGGGGCGGCGGGTCGGGCGTAGCGTGGGTGGTATGACGACGTACGGATCTTTTCCCGGTGCCCGGCCCCGGCGTCTGCGGACCACTCCCGCGATGCGCCGCATGGTCGCCGAGACCCGCCTACACCCGGCCGACCTGATCCTTCCCGCGTTCGTACGGGAGGGCATCACCGAGCCGGTGGCGGTCGGCACGATGCCGGGTGTGTACCAGCACACCCGCGACACCCTGCGCAAGGCCGCCGTGGCGGCGGTCGAGGCGGGGGTCTCCGGGATCATGCTGTTCGGGGTGCCGGACGACGCCAAGAAGGACGCCGTCGGCTCGGCCGGCACCGACCCGGACGGCATCCTCCAGGTGGCCCTGCGCGATGTGCGCGCCGAGGTCGGCGACGACCTGATCGTGATGTCCGACCTGTGCCTGGACGAGTTCACCGACCACGGCCACTGCGGCGTCCTCGACGCGCAGGGCCGCGTCGACAATGACGCCACCCTGGAGCGGTACGCCGAGATGGCACGCGTGCAGGCCGAGGCGGGCGCCCATGTGGTGGGTCCGAGCGGCATGATGGACGGCCAGGTCGGCGTCGTCCGTGCGGCACTCGACGAGGCCGGCCACGACGACGTCGCGATCCTCGCCTACACCGCCAAGTACTCGTCCGCCTTCTACGGGCCCTTCCGCGAGGCCGTCGCCTCGTCCCTGCGGGGCGACCGCAAGACGTACCAGCAGGACCCGGCCAACGTTCGCGAGTCCCTGCGCGAACTCGCCCTCGACCTCGAAGAGGGCGCCGACCTGGTGATGGTCAAGCCCGCCGGCCCCTACCTGGACATCCTGGCCCGCGTCGCGGACGAGGTCGACGTGCCGGTCGCCGCGTACCAGATCTCCGGCGAGTACGCCATGATCGAGGCCGCCGCGGAGAAGGGCTGGATCGACCGAGACCGGGCGATCATGGAGACCCTGCTGGGCATCAAGCGCGCGGGCGCGAGCGTGATCCTCACGTACTGGGCGACCGAGGTCGCGCGGCAGCTGTAGCTGTGGTGACGGCCGGTGCGGGGTGGGCCCCGGTGGGGAAGTGGGCCCACCCCGGCGGTGTCAGCTCACGTTCACGCCGTGTCGTCGATGACGAACGACGTCTGCAGCTTGGAGCCCTCCGTACCGGTGAACCTGATGGTGACGGTCTGGCCCGCGTAGCTGCTCAGGTTGAAGGTGCGCTGGGTGTAGCCGCTCGCCGCGTTGGAGGTTGGAGTAGGTGGCGAGCGAGGACAGGACCGAGCCGCTGGAGCTGACGACCTCGGCCTTGAGGGTGTCGTAGGCGGTGGTGGACGTTTCGTCCGTGTCGATGTGCAGGTAGTAGCTCAAGGTCGCCGAGCAGCCTGCCGGGATGGTCACCGACTGCGAGACGGTGTCCGTGGTCGCGGTTCCGTAGCCGTCCAGCCAGGCCTTGTAGGAGCCGGTGCGGGCGGCTTCCGCGCTGTCGTTGTTGATCACGCCGCTCGTTGCGGACCACGAGGCGCTGCCGGACTCGAAACCGGAGTTGGCCAGCAGCTGTGCCGCGGTGCAGGTGCCGGTGCCGCCGGTGGTCCCGCCAGTGGTGGTGCCCCCGCTGGTGCCGCCGCTGCCTGCCGCGCCCGCGAGCCATTCGGTCGCGTTCAGGGCGAGGGCGGCGTCGGTGCCCGCGGTGTCGTTCCAGCCGTCGTAGAGGGTGTTGCCCGACTGGCCCGTGCCGTCGTCGATGGGCGAGCTGTCGCCCCAGAACGCGACCCGTCCGCTGCCGAAGGTGCTGGTGGCGAAGAACGCGCCGGTGTTGCCGGAGTAACCGGTGCGGTAGACGCAGGCCCTTGACGGCCGAGTTGTCGGCGGGCTTGAGCGTGGCGGTGGTGCCGTCGCGCATGATGCTGCCGGTGACCGTGCCGAACGAGCCGTGCAGCACGGGGTTCGGGCTGTCGCTGATCGCCCTCGGGTTGTCGGTGCTGATGTCCAGCGGTCGACGGAGAAGCCGAACGGGTCGGTGCTGTCCACCGCGTTGTTCGTCATCAGGTCGTTGATGACCTCGGCCGCGTCAGCAGCCGTCGTTGTTGCGGTCGGTGCCGGTGTGGTCGGAGATCAGGAAGAGGCCGCCGCCGTTCTGCACGAACTTCATGACCGCGGTCTTCTCCGCCGCGCTGAGCAGCATGTTCGGCTCGGGCAGCACGAAGGTGTCGAAGTTCGACAGGTCGGTGGCCGCGGACGTGCCGTAGGTGATGGTGTTGCCCGGACGGCAGTGTCTTCAGGCTGTAGTCGCCGGTCTTCTGCAGGGCGACGCCCCATGAGGACAGGGCGCCGGTCCAGTCGGTCTCGGCGGACGGGCTGGAGTTCTCGCCGAGCGGGTCGGGCTGGCTGGTGCTGATGATCCAGTCGGCGTTGCCCGCCGTCTCGGCCTTGGTGTTGTCGAACAGGACGCGGTGCGTGGTGGCCGCGGCGGCGGGGTGGGCGGTGGACGTCTGGGCGGCGACCAGCGCGCCCGCGGTCAGCAGGCCGGCCGCGGCAAGCGCGGCGACGGCGGTGAACGGTCTGTGGCGAAACGTTCCGGAGCTGGGCTTCATCCGTGGAACCTCCGTGGGGTGGGGTTACGGGAAAACGAGAGGTGAGGGGTGGGGTGAGGGAGTGCGTAGGGATATGTGTACCGCTACGAGGTGACGGCGCGGTCTGCGCGCGTAGAACAACAGACGTACTGCACGGTACAAGCCAGAGCACGCCTTGAACAGGACGCGGTGCCGAGGGTGTTGGACGTGAGCGTGGCGCGGTGCGGCATCCGGTGGCGCGCCGCGCCGCGGCCCCGGCGGAGTGCCGTCGCGCCCGGTGCGGAGTCTGCGCACGGACGTCCTTGCTGGTGGAGCGCCTGCGGGGCGTCGGGAAGTGGCTGAGAGGGAACTTGTCGGGTACCTGGTGAGGCCAGCAGACTGACCGCCATGGGTGAGCACGCGTTCCTGTACCGCCGGCTGCATGTCGATCTGGCGTACGCGTGCTCGGCGGCCTGTCGTTATTCGGCCGCGTAACTCCGCTGCCGCTGTTGCCTCTCCGTGCGTTCCGCGCGCGTAGGGCCCGAAGGACTGGTACCACCACGGGAGGCCGCTCGGTGTGCGTGCGGGCTTCGCCCGCCGGGCCCACGGGTGGTACCGCGGCCGAGGGCACTCCCGTAGGGTTCGCGCGATTTCGCCCGCCCGGCGGTCCGGGGCCGGCCCGGGACCTACCTGCTCCTCTCGCTCCTCTTGCTCTTCTCGTCCTTCCCATTCGCCGCCGTTCTCGGCAGCCGCCTGGATGGAGTCCGCCTTCCGATGTCCTTGACTCTGCCGCTTCGCGCCGGCGTTCTCGCCGCCTGTGTCTCGCTCGTCTTGGCCGTGTGCCCGCATCCGGCTCAGGCAGCCGGTTCCGGTTTCGGTCCGCTGCCGCCGCACAATCCGTACGCCGGGCCGGACGGCACGGCCACGATGCACGGTGACACCGCGTCCTCCGATGCCACGCCGCTGGCGGGCCCGGGCCCCGGCCCGCTCACCTCCCGCCGTGTCGCCCTGCAGTCGGCGTGCCCGACCGTCCTGGTCGGCTCGGACGGTTATCCGGTCGCGCTGTGCACGCCGATCCTGACCCAGGTGCCCACCGTCCACCTCCTGGACCCGGCCACGGGCGCGTCGCTGGCCGAGCTCTCCATCGCCAAGGGCTCGCTGCTGGGCGGGGTCTACGCCTATCTCGACAACGAGGACCGTCTGGTCGTGGTGGACGGCGACGGCACCCTGCTGCGGATCGCGCACCGCCGCACCGCCGACGGCACCTGGCAGTTGTACGTCGCGCACTCGCTGTCTCTGGCGTCGGCGATTTCGGACGGTGACGCGGTCACCGGACTCGCGCCGGACTGGCAGGGCCGGGTGTGGTTCGCCACCGGCGGCGCGGTCGTCGGCACCGCGGACGACCGCACGGGCGAGGTCCGCACGCTGACCCTGCCGGCGGGTGAGCGCGTCGACAACTCCCTCTCCACTTCGCCCGCCGGCACCGCCGTCGCCACCACTCAGGCCACGTATCTGCTGGTGGCGGGGGCGGACGGTACTCCGTCCATCGCCTGGCGCAAGGCGTACGACCGGGGCCCCGCGCGCAAGCCCGGCCAGCTGAGCTGGGGCACGGGGTCCACGCCGACGTTCTTCGGCCCTGCCACCGGCACCGACTACCTGACCATCGTCGACAACGCCTCGCCCACCGAAAACCTCCTTGTGTACCGCACCGACACCGGCGCGCAGGTCTGCTCGGTGCCCGTCCCGAAGGCGGGTGGCGGCAGTGAGAACTCGCCCATCGGCGTGGGCCGTTCGGTCTTCGTGGCCAGCACCTACGGCTATCCCTATCCCGCCGTGCCCGACGACGCCGGGAGCAGCGATCCTGCCTTGGCCGACTTTCCCGGCGGTCTGAGCCGCGTCGACGTACGCGCCGACGGCAGCGGCTGCGACCTGACCTGGGACACCGTCGTCCGCTCTTCGGCGGTGCCCCGGCTGTCCACCGCCGACGGGCTCATCCACACCGTCGTCCGCGGCCCCGTGCTGCCGGGCAGCAGCGCCACCACCATCCTCGACCCCTTCTACTACACCGAGATCGACCCGGCCACCGGCGCCGTGGTCCGCACCTCCTGGCTGGGGGCGAGTTCGCTGTACGACACCCTGCAGATGGTGGGGTCCATCGCTCCGGGAGGTGTCGTCTACCAGGGGACCATCACGGGTGTGCTGCGCATCTCCAACGGTTGATTCCTTCCGGTGTGGCGCGGCGAGCGTGCCTGCCCGGCGTCGCGCGGCGGACGGGAGTGTGACGGCAGGTCTCAGGAGGTGGTCAGGGCGTCGAGTGTGCAAAGCCGTACGGTGAAATTGAGGTTCTGGCCGGGTGGTGCCGTGCATCGGACGACAGCGGCCGTGCGGTCTTTGGACACCTCGATGGTGGGGGCGGGCCAGTCGGGCGGGGGTGCACCGCCGGTGGAGCCGATTTCGCCTGCGGGCTGACCTGGAAATCGGTCGCTGAACCATCAGGTCAATGTCTGGACCATCGCATGGCCCGATCGACGGCCGGCTCGGCAGGCAGCGATCGGCCGGCGTCGCGTGGCCTTGAGCCCGCGACGCCGGCCGATCGGAGAGACCGGGGTCGAAGTGTGCGGTCAGGTGACCGTCACGGTCACCGCTGGCGACGTGGTCGAGCCGTGTACGACGCGTACCTTCGTCGTGCCCTTGGTGGTCAGCTTGGCGGTCACGTTGTAGCGGCCGGTGCTGTTGACGGTCGTTTTGGCGTTGTCCAACGGCTTCCATTGGCCATTGCTGCCCTGGATCTGCACGGTCAGTTGGTCGCCGGCCTTGAGTCCTGTGGTCATGCCGTTCATGGCGACGGTGTCGCCTGAAGGCGCGATGCTGGGGACCACGAGGAGGGTGATGGAGGCCGTGGAACTGGGCGAGGAACTCATGGTCGCGCCCTGTGCGGTGTGTGGCGCCGCCGAGGGTGCCGCGACTGCGGAGGCGGCCCCGCCCGCCAGCAGGCCGGCGCAGGTGCAGGCCACGATGGCGGCGCGGGCGCGGTGCGGTTTCCTGATGCTTTGCATGGCGCTTCCCCTCGTCTGGCTTGCAAACTGTCGTTTCTGGCGGCTTTCGCTCCCCGAAACCAGGCTAGGCACGGCTCGACCGAGCCCGCATCTCGATCTGTGCGAAGCCACCGACAGAGCCCGCCCCGACTGACCCGTCCCGCCCCGGCCGACCTGGTCCCGCCCCGGCCGACCTGGTCCCGCACCCGCCGATCTGGTCCTGCAGCGGTCCCGATGAGCGTGCGCCACGTCGCATCGATCGTCCCGGCGCCGCGGGCCATCCGTCAGCCGCGCGATTCCCGCGGTGTCACCTCCACCACGCCCCGGTCCCCGTCAAGGCGCAGCCAGTCCCCGGTGCGGATCACGGCGACCGGGTCCTGGTCCAGGTCGCTGATGGCGGGGACCCGGGTCACCACCGCGCCGAGGGCCGACTTCGTCGTGGTCACCGTGAAGATCATGCCGAGCGGGGCGGTGCCGAGCAGGCGGGTGGTCTGGAAGAAGCCGGACCAGCCGGAGGAGCCTTTCGCGCCGGGGAAGACGAGGATCTTGCCGGTGAAGCAGACGCCGAAGAGTTCGTGGCGGCGCTCGATGATGGTGCCCTGCGCCGGGTCGATGCCGCCCCAGCCGGAGATCGTCTCGTGCGAGACCAGTGCCTCGCCTTCCACCACACCGCCGACCACCTTGCGGCCGTGCAGGGTGAAGGGCGCGCGGGCGGCGGGGGACGCGCCCTCGGCGCCTTCCGCCCCGCCGCCGTCGGTGCTCCAAAGCGCCGTACTCATCGCAGCTCTCCTCCCCAGCGGCCCGTGACCGCCGCGTTGATGCAGTCCTCCAACGTGCCGAACCACGCCTCGATCCCGAGGATCGCCGGAAGGTAATGCGCCTGTTTCGCCGAGTCCGTGGCGAAGACCTTCGTGCCCGCAGGTGCGGAACGGGACATCGCCGGGCAGGAGTCGACCAGGACCTTGCCGCCGGCGGCCTCGATCACGGCCGTATAGCCGCTGCGGTCCGCGACGTCCTTCAGGGCGCGCGGGGCCATGATCCACAGTTGTGTGGTGGAGTGCAGCCGCTTGCCGTCCAGCAGGCGGGCCGCGGCGCGGATCTGGTCGACGGAGGCGTGCGGGCAGCCGAGCAGGATGAAGTCGACGTCGGTGGACGTGCCCTGGTTGTT
>CAVXIJ010000035.1:0-86012 GCA_963761765.1 uncultured Actinomycetota bacterium | reverse complement strand
CGTGCGGATCGGCGAAGGCCTGCGAGCCCGCTGCACCGTCGTGGCCGAAAGTGCCCGCGCCCAGATACGGGTAGTCCGTGTGGCAGATCGTCTGGAAACCGAGCCCGAATGCCTGGGGATTCCGGGTCACCAGGTCCCTGCCCACGCTGTGCGGGCGCCCGACGTCGGCGATCGTCTCCGGCTTCAGCAGCGCCGGCAGATCGTCGACCTCGCCGATCGCCGCCGCGTACATCCGGGCCAGGCCGCGTGCCGAACCCACCCCGCCCGCGGACGCCTGGCCCAGCGCGCGCACCCTGCGGTCGTTGGGCCATTCCGTCAGATCGAGGTGCTTGGCGAAGGCGATGGACGCCAGCGCGTGCGGGCCCTGCGGCATGGCGTCGAGCAGCGCCTGCTGACGGGGTGTCGGCAGCATCGGCAGCGAGGTACGGAAGCGGCCTTCCAACTCCTCGGGAAGCCCCAGGAAGAGATCGATCCCGTACGGGGCGCGAATCCGCTCCTCGTACACCTCCTGCAGGCTCCGCCCGGTGGCGCGGCGCACCACCTCGCCCACCAGCGCGCCTATCACGAGGGCGTGGTAGCCGAACGCGGAGCCGGGCTGCCAGAACGGCGGTTGAGCCGCAAGCCGGGCCGCGAGCACGGCATCGTCGGCCAATTCCGCTCCGGTGAACGCCTCGTCGGCAAGGCCGATCACACCTGCCTGGTGTGACAGCAACTGCCGCAGGGTCACGGCCGCCTTGCCCGCGGCGGCGAACTCGGGCCAGTAACCGGCCACGGTACGGTCCAGATTCAGCACACCGTCCTGCACGAGCAGCGCCATGACCAGGAACGCCGCTCCCTTGGTGGACGAGTAGACGGCGAACAGCGCATCCTCGTCGCTGTCCGGCCCCGCCCACAGGTCCACCACCTGCTCGCCGTGCAGATAGGCGGCCAACTGCGCGGAGTGATCCGCCCGCTCCGCGACCACGGTCGCCTCGAACCCGTCCCGTACCGCCTCGAACCCTGCCGCCACGGTGCCGCGCACCACGCTCTGCTGAGCCATCCGGACATTCCCCCTCTGTGACCCGACACGATCCCAAGTGGCCAACCCTGCGGGCGGCGCCGGCATTCCTCGGTGCGGCGCGGGGCATTGACCCGCGCGCAGGGTGCGTACGGCTGTGCGAGGGCGGCTCGCGGGCCTACCGGTAAGGTTCGCGGCATGCGCGATCTAGGGGTGGGTTTCGGCTACTTGGTGCAGGGGCAGCGGTGGGTTGCCCGGAACGGCAGGCAGTACGGTTTCGGACTGCTGCCGGGGCTGATCACACTGGCCCTCTACCTGGGGCTGCTGGTCTGCCTGGTCGTGTGGGGTGACGATCTGCTTACCTGGGCCACGCCCTTCGCGGACGGCTGGCCCTCGCCCTGGCTCGGCCTCTTCCGCGGCTTTCTGGCCGCCGTGCTCTTCGCCCTCGCGCTCCTGCTCGCGGTGCTCACCTTCACGGCCGTCACGCTTGTGGTGGGACAGCCCTTCTACGAGGCGCTGTCCGAACGCGTGGACCGGTCCGTCTCCCCGGACGGCACCGCCGCCGAGTCCGGGCTGCCGTTCTGGCGCGATGTGTGGATCTCGGCCCGCGACAGCATCCGCATCCTGGTGCGCGCGGGGCTGTGGGGTGTGCTGCTCTTCGGTCTCGGGTTTCTGCCGGCGGTGGGACAGACGGTGGTGCCGGTGGTCGGGTTCTTTGTCACGGGATTTTTTCTCGTAGAGGAACTAACCGCCGTGGCCTTCCAGCGCCGCGACGTCCAACTGCGCGAACGCCTCGCCCTGCTCCGCTCCCGCAAGCTGCTGGCCTGGGGCTTCGGCGCTCCGCTCGCCGCCGCGTTTGTCGTACCCGTGGTCGCGGTCTTCCTCATGCCGGGCGCGGTCGCGGGCGCCACCCTGATGGCGCGCGACCTGCTCGGTGAGGAGACGGTGCCGGAGGGGCGCGGGTCGGAGCTGGATGGGTCGGAGGGGTATGGGCCGGGCGGGTACGGATCTGACGGGTGCGGATCGGACGTGAACGCGGATGTGGACGTGGAAGCGCTGGGTGGCGGGATGCCGGAGGACGGCACTCCGGGGGGCGGTGCGCGGCGGTGGTGAGGGGATGGGGTGAGAGGGGTGGGGTGAGATGAGAGGAGTGGGGTGAGGTGTAGCGGGTGGGGGTGAGTTGACGGTGTTTGTTCCGCTCCGAGTGGAACGAATGTGTGGGGAGGCGTTGTTGCGCGGGCGAGGGAGAATTTTGTTCCGCTCCGAGCGGAACAAACAAACACCGCCCACCGCCAACACCGCCCTGCCCCCACCAGCCCTTTCTCCCCTTATTGCCTCTTACCTCTCAGTCCACCGGCAGGCTGAAGCCCAGCTCCCTGGCCGCGGTGTGCGGCGTCGGCTGTGCCCAGCGCTCCACCAGCGTCTGCTGCGACGTCAGGGAACGTGGTTCGGCACGGTCGAGATAGAGCGTCCCGTTGAGATGGTCCGTCTCGTGCTGCACAATGCGCGCGGGCCAGCCGGCGAACTCCTCGTCCACCACTTGCCCCTGTTCATCCACCGCCCGCAACCGCACCCGCGCATACCGGACCACCACCGCCTGCCAGCCCGGCACACTCAGACACCCCTCGAAATACGCCACCCGCCCGGATCCCGTGAGCGAGGGCGGATGCACGGGCTCGTACGACGGGTTCACCAGCACCCGGAACGCCAGCGGTACACGCCCCCGCGCGTCGCGTACCTCGTCCGGTACCTCCGTCGTGTCCTCGACGACGGCAATCCGTAGCGGAACGCCGATCTGCGGTGCGGCGAGGCCCACCCCGGGCGCGGCGTGCATCGTGTCACGCATCGCCGTGATCAGACGGGTCAGCTGTGCCGCGGTGAGCTGGCCGTCGTAGGGCTGCGCGGTGCGACGCAGCACCGGATCGCCGGCAGCGACGATGGGCAACGGGCCCGGGGTTTCGAGGAGTGCGTCGACATGGGCGCCGAGCGGGGGGAGTGCTGGTGTGGGCATCAGGTCAGCATGCCATCCGAGGGCGGGGCGAGGGGGGCGCTCGGGGGGTGGGAGGGAGACGGGGGTTGGGGTTGGGGTTGGGGTTGGGGTTGGGGTTGGGGTTGGGGTTTGGGTTGGTTTGTTTCTTTCGGAGCGGAACAAACCCGGGCCTGATGCCCGAACCGTGTCCCCTCCCAAGGAAAAGCCACCGGATCGGGCCCCGCGTCCGCACGGCGCTGGCCGGCCGGCCGTGGCTCGGCCGGCAGAATTTCGGGGCGTACGCCCTCGGTGCGCGCCAGCCAGTCGAGCAGCGCGTTCCGCAACCCGTCGGCCACATCGCGGTGGGACGTGAGCCCGGCCAGGTTGTCGAGCTCATATGGATCACTCGCCAGGTCGTACAGCTCCGCCTCCACGTAACGAGCCGCCCCGGGATCCCGCCAAGGGTCCGCGTCCGGAGCCCGTACTGCGTACTTCCAGCGTGCGCTGCGCACCGCGCGGCCCACCTGGTCCTCGCTGATTTGCACCAGGACCTCGGCCGACCGCTCCCCGTCCCTGCCGCCGCCCACCAGTGGCAGGAAGGACCGGCCCTGCACGCCCTGCGGTATGCCCAGCCCGGCCGCGGCGAGCAGTGTCGGCATGAGGTCGACGGTGCTCAACGGATGCCGGATCAGACCACCGCCCGTGAACCGGCCGCCGGTCAGCGCGAGTGGCACCCGCACCGAGGCGTCGTGCGCGGAACGTTTGTACTCGCTGTTGCGGGTGCGGAAGTGTGAGCCGTGGTCGGCGGTCCAGGCCAGTACCGTGCTCTCCTCGATCCCCAGGCTGTGCAGGGTGTCGCGGAGCCGCCCCACGCCCTCGTCGACCCGTTTGATCTGCCCGAGGTAGCCGCCCAGGTGCCGGTGCGCGCCGCCCTGCGGTGCGCCGGGGCTGAGCGCCGCCAGATCGGGCGGCAACCAGCGGCCCTCGAAGCGCTCGCGGTAGCCGTGCGGAGCCGGGTATTCGTCGGTGGCGTTCTGGTGGTGCGGTTCGAGAAGCGAGACGAACAGTAGGAACGGCGGTCCGCCCGGGACGGCGTGATCGGCGACGAACCGCACCGCCGCGTCGATCAGCGCGTCGGACCGGAAACCGGGCAGCCGCACCGGTAGTCCGTCCTCGTCGTGAAGCACGGTGTGGTACGCGTCCGAGGTGAACTCCAGCAATTCGGACGCGAGCCACTCCTGGTAACCGCCCCTCGCCTCCGCCGGCACCGCCCCGGCCCCCGCCCCGTCGCCCGCCAGATGCCACTTGCCGATGTAGCCGGTGACATACCCGGCCGCGGTGAACGTGCCGGCCAGTGTCGGGATGTCCGCCGGCAGGGCGATCCCGTTGCGGAACACACCTGTGGCCGTCGGGAAGCGCCCGGTCTGCAAGGCGGCACGGGCCGGTGCGCACACCGGGTTGGGCGCAATCGCCTGCTCGACGAGGGTGCCTTCGCGGGCCATGCGGTCGAACTCCGGTGTGGCACCCGTCGGATTGCCACCCATGCCCGTGGTGTCCCACCGCTGCTGGTCGGTGAGGATCACGATGATGTTCGGGGCGTTGTCCGCAGCCGTGACAGGGGTGTCGGCCCGTGCGGGTGCGGGCGAGAGACGGGGCGGGCGCGGGGCGGGAACGTTCATGCGGCGGATGTCGCCACGGTCGAGGCACCGGAGGGGGCACCGAACGGCGGCTCGGGCACGGCCGCCGGCTCCAGCAGCACCGACGAACGGCCGTCCGCACCCACCGGCACATCACCGTCGATGGTCACCCGGCGCAGCTTGCGGACGTGGTTGTCGGAGTCGTCCACGCCGTAGTGCTGGGTGGCGCGGTTATCCCAGATCGCCACGTCGCCCACCTGCCACTGCCAGCGCACCGTGTTCTCCGGGCGCTCGATGTGGTGCTGGAAGAGGTCGAGCAGGGAGCGCGAGTCGTGACCGCTCAGGCCGGAGATCTTCTGGACGAAGTTGCCGAGCAGCAGCACTCGTTCGCCGGTCTCCGGGTGGACGCGCACCACCGGGTGCTCGGTGCGGAACTTCGTCGATGTGAACACTTCACGGTATTGGCGCAGCGCCTCTGGCAGCGCGTTGGGGCGCACTGCCGCGTAGTCGTAGTCGTTCGAGTGCTCCGCGCGCAGGCTGTCGGCGAGTACCCGCAGCGACTCGGGGAGGTTGCGGTAGGCGGTCGCCGTGTTGGCCCATAGGGTGTTGCCGCCGTACGGCGGGATGATGACCGCGCGCAGGATGGAGAAGGCCGGGTAGGCGGGCACGAATGTCACGTCAGTGTGCCACTGGTTGGCGCGGCCGCCGTGGTCGGAGTCGATGGGCAGCGCGTAACGGCCGTCGGCAGCCGGGACGGTGGGGTGCGCCACCGGGTCACCGAGCAGCCGGCCGAACGCCTCGTGGCTCTGCTCGTCCAGATGGTCCTGGTCGCGAAAGAAGACGACCTTGTGCTCCAGCAGCGCAGCGCGGATGGCCGCCACGGTTTCGGGGGCCAGGTCGCCGCTCAGACGCACGCCGGAGATGACGGCACCGAGCCGGCCGCCAACCTTCTGGACGGTGATCTGTGCGGGGGCTGCGGTGAGAGGGGCGGAGGTCATGGGGTTATTTCCTTTCGGAGAGGAACTAATTCGGTGAGGGAAGGGGCAGCTGGGTGAGGCGAAGTGAAGTGAGGTAGCGGTGAGGTGGCACGGGGTGTGCAGTTGAGGGGATGGGTGTGCTGGTGGGTGGGGTGAGGTTTGGTGAGGCGGGGTGTGGTGAGGCGGGGTGTCGTTGGGGGGAGTGGGGGTGGGGCGGGGCTGGGATGTCGTCGGAGGGGTGCGGGAGTTAGTTCCTTTCGGAGCGGAATTAATTCGGGCCTGCTAGAACACCGGACCGACCCAATCCCTCAAACGGTGGAATTCGACCTGCTCGCGGCAGAACTCGACGGATCCCAGGCGCAGCTGGGAAGGAAGAGCACAAAGCGAAGAGGAGTGAACGGAGAGAGGAGAAGAGGAGAGAGCCGAGAGCCGAGGACGGCCGGAACGGGGCCGAGGACGGCCGGAGATGACCGAGACGGCAGAGGTGCGCCAGGGGGCGAAGGCGCGAAGTGGGGAGAGAGGAGCGAAGGAGAGCGAAGGAGAGCGAAGGAGAGCGAAGGAGAGCGAAGGCGCTCGGGAGAGGCTGGGAGAAGGGAGAGAACGGCGTCAGAAGCCGAAGTGACAGACCGAAGGAAGCGGAGAGGACGCGGAGTTCAGTGACAGCACACGGCGCCACAGCGGCGCGTACACGCCACCGGCGCAGGGTGCCCGGGACAGTAGAGGCACCCCGGAGTCAGAACGGTCATCGCGGACATGACGTGGAGCGTTGCAGCGCTTCCGGCGGCTCGTCAAGAACAGTCGCCCTCCCCGCAGGCCGGGCGCCAATGGTTGAATCTGCGCTTGCACGGTGACCGTACGGCCACCGCGAAAGAGCCGCATCAAGTCGCCGTAATGGCTCTGACCTGCAGTTTTCTTATGTGTGCCGCCGTTGGCACGGCGCACGGCCGCCAGCGCGGTACGGGCGGGCGTCGGGCGGGACGATTTCATGCTGCGGCAACAGTGCGCCCGCTGGGTGTCCGTATGACGGACGCCCGGTGTGGGGCAGGGAGGACGACCACCGATGACCCGTGCCACTTCGGCGCCGCGCGTGGCGGGAGACGGCCGGCGCGCGGCGAACGCCGCCACCGTGCTGCGCACCGTGCTCGACCACGGCCCCATTGCGCGTAGCGGTATCGCCCAGCTCTCCGGCCTGAGTCCGGCCGCCATCTCCCGGCAGTGCACCGACCTGGCCGGGCTCGGCCTGCTGCGCGAGCTGCCGGAACTCGGTCCTGGCGGCTCCGTGGGTCGCCCGCAGATACCCGTCGACCTGCACACCGGAAACGCTTCGGGTCCCGTGGTCGGCGGGGTGCACATCGGCGTGCCCTCCTCCACGTTCGGTGTGGTGGACCTGCGCGGACAGGTGCTGGCACGGCGTACTTTCACGCACGAGGGGATCAGAAAGGAGGACCTGCCGTCCGTGGTGGTGCACGGGCTGCGAGCCTTCCTCACCGCAGCCGTGGGCGGCCGGCCGCTGCTGGGCGTGGGCGCGGCCATGGGCGGCTGGATCGAACCGGAGACAGGCACCGTCGTACGGCATGACGCGCTCGGCTGGCGGCAGAACCGGCTCGCCGCCACGTTCTCCGCCGCGCTCGGCCTCCCGGTGCGCATCGACAACCACGCCCGCGCGATCGCCCAGTCCGAGATCCTCTTTGGTCGGCCCACGGCCCGGCGCAGTCTGGTCCACCTCTTCGTCGGCAACGTCGTGGACGCGGCTTTCGGTATCGCTGGTGTGGTGCACAACGGGTTGCGGTCCGGGGCGGGCGACGTGGCCCATCTGCCGGTTCCGGACAACACGGCCGCCTGCCCCTGCGGGCGCCTCGGATGCCTGGGTGTGGCGGCCTCCGACACCGTGCTGGCCCGGACCGCGGTGCACCGCGGCATCATCCCGGATCCTGAAGTGGCCTTGTTGGTCGACGCCGCCGCGGCAGGAGACGCCCGTGCCGACCGGCTGCTGCGGGTACGGGCCAGAGTGGTCGGACGCGCCATCGCCCTGCTGCTCGACATCCTCAATCCGGACCTGGTGGTGATCACCGAATTCTCCAGCGTGCGGGAACCCGCGTATCTGGAGGAGATCCGGGGCGCCGCGGTCGACGCGTCGCATGTTTGCGACGATCCCGGGCGGATCGTCACTCCGCACGCTGGACCCGGCGTCCTGCCGGTGGCCGCCGGAACGGTCGTGCTGAGCCGGTTGTTCAGGAACCCCTTGGAGGGCAAGGACGGTCTTCGGACGGTGGCGAAGGACGCGACGGGGCGGCGTGCCGGTCGGCGTGAGAACGGTGTGAGCCGCGCGTGAATACGGCCTGACCAGGAACGGGCCGCGGTGGTACGGGGGATGGAGGCGGGCTGTGAGCGGGCCAGGCCGGGTCGAAAGTGATCACACGTCAGAACCGGACAGTGGTTGACCGTGTCCAAGAGGCGCTGTCATATTGCTTCGTGTGAATCCGGATATGCACCTCGTCTCCCGCAGGCACGTCGACCTCTGTCGACAGGCCAGCGCGGTCTGTGCCGTCCGCCTCTGATTCCCCGCCGAACCCCTGTCTCTTCCGGCCTTCCCCGGACTTCAGGTCTTGGTTTGCGCAGTCATAGCTGACGGCGTGCGGCTGATGCCGTTCGCTCTCCCGTAGTGATGCGTGCGGGGTCGGCCCGGGAGTCTCGTTTTCTCTCCCCTTCGGTTGCCCGAACGGAGCGGTGTGCTGCGGTCCTTGTGAGGCTCGGGGCGGCTGAGTTGTGGTGCCGGCTCGTAGGTCTGGGTCGTTCGGGGTGCCGGGGTTAGTTCCTTTCGGAGCGAAACGAATTCCTTCCAGGTAAGGCGCACCAACACTCCTCCCAACCGGCCAGCTTGAGCACCTCCCAGCCCCACCAGCCAGACGCTCCGGACACCCGTCGGCCCCCGCCCGTCCGAACACCTATTGCCCCGAACTTCGTTGCCCCGCGACTTGTCGCCCCAAGGCTTGGCGCTCCGAAACTCGCTAACCCGAGAACCGCCGAGTCCGAGCACCCGTCGACCCAAGCAGTCTCAACCCACCCCCGACCGACAGGCAGCCCCACAAGCGTCCCCACCGGCAGCGCGGCCGGTATCCGGGCCTCTCCGCCAGTTGCAGTCTTCGCTGCTGCTGCCGTCGCTCCTGCTCCTGCTTTTGCACCTGCCGCCGGCGTTGCCGTTGCCGTTGGTCTGTCCTGTCCGCCCGCTCTCGCTACCGCTCCCGGCAATTAGTTCCGCTCCCAGCGATTCCAATCCCTGACTCCGCACCGGCCCCGCCACGCCCCACGCTCTCGCACCCCACCCTCACACCCTCACACCTCCGCACACCCCACCCGCCACCCCTCCCACCTCAGGCAGGCCCCCATGACCCAGCCAACCGCCGTGCCGTCACCGTCACCGTCGTCACTGCCGTCACCGCCACCGAGGTCACTGACCTCGCCCCGCCACACTCGCCCACCCCATCCCTCTCAACCACCCCATCTCCCTCAACCACCTCACCCTCCTCAACCACACCATCACCATCCCCCTCGCCCATCCCGCCGCACTGCGCTGCGTGCCGCCGGTGCAGGAACGTTGGTGTTCGGGCTTGGCCTTGGCCTGGACGGTTGCCGTTCGGCGGTGTCGGCCGTGAGTACGTCGGGCGCCGCGGGGCCGCCGCGCCGCGGCGGTACCGTCAGCATGGCCATCAGCAGTGATTTCACTCCGAGCCTGTTGTACGCACAGAGCGCGCAGTCGTTCCAGCACCGGTTGCTCTTCAACACCCTCACCCGCTACGACGACCGGCTCGTACCGCAACCGGAACTCGCGACCTCCTGGATATACGCCTCCGACGGCCGCAGCATCACGCTGAAACTGCGCGACGACGTGACCTACCACGATGGCCGGAAGTTCACCGCCGACGATGTGATCTTCGCCGTCAAGAACCTCCAGAACCCCGTACGGGCCGCACAGCTACGGGCCACCGCAGCCGTCGTCACCGGATTCGAGAAGCACGGAGAGCACGCACTCGTCCTGAAGCTGGCGCACCCGGTCGCGAACCTCTTCGACCTCTTCGAGTTCATGATCATCACGGACCGGCACACCGTCGACCAGTCGCTCACCGGCCGGAAACTCAACGGCACAGGCCCCTTCCGGCTGAAGAAGTGGAGCCCGGGCGCCGGAATGAGCCTGCGGCGCAACGACGCCTACTGGAAGCCGGGCCGGCCCTACCTCGACGGCGTCGAACTGCGCCTCATCGCCCAGCCCGACGCACTGTTGTCCTCCCTGCGCTCCGGCCAGAGTCACCTCTCGTTCAACGCGCCGGGCAAGAGCCTCGGCGTCATCAAGGCCAACCCCGGTCTGGTGATCAAGTCCTACGCCACCGGGTCAGGGGCTACTTACCTCGGCGTCAACACCACCGTCCGACCCTTCGACAACAAGACCGTCCGGCACGCGCTGGCCTGGGCCATCGACCGTGACCGGCTGCTGAAGCAGACACTCGGCGGCTACGGTCTGGCCTCCGCCGCGCCCTGGCCGAAGTCGTCGCCCGCGTTCACGGAGGCCAACCGCACCCACTACACGCACGATCCCGGCAAGGCGCGCGCCCTGCTGAAGTCCGTAGGGATCACTCGGCTGAACGTACCGTTGCTGCACCTCAGCCTCCCCGACGAGCAAGCCGCAGCCGAGTCCATCCAGTACGACCTGAAGCAGGTCGGTGTGCACGTCACCCTCCAGCCGACGGATCCCGCGATCGCGCAGAAGAACCTGATCTCGCAAGCGATGCCGGGCCTGTGGACTCTGGGTCACGGTTTCGCGCAGGTCCAGCCGTCCACGCTGGCGGTCAGCGCGTATCCGTTCAACGAGGCCAAGAACACCTCGAAGTTCCACTCCGCCGCATACACCAGGATCGTGCGGGAAGCCTGGACGACTCCCGGCACCACCACCGGCAACAGCACCACCACCGGCACCGCTACCGCCACTGACAACGGCACCGGCGCGGCGGAGACGGCAGACACGGCGCACACAGCGGACGCGACCCGGCTGCACGCACTCGACCAGCGGATCTCCGATGTCCTGCTCGACGAGGCGTTCATCATCGACCTCGTTGTCCGCGGTCAGGTGCAGGTTGCGAGCAGCAGACTGCACGGGGTCACGCTCAACAAGTTCTCGTATCTCGACCTCGACGACGCGTACCTGGTGTGACATGCGTACTTACCTCATCAAGCGGCTACCGTCCGCACTGCTCGTCCTGGTCCTCGCCTCGTTCCTGATCTTCGGGATCCTCCGGCTCGTCCCCGGCGACCCCGCCACCGCACTCGCCGGCCCCGACGCGAGCCCGCAGACCGTGGCCGCCATCCGCGACCAGCTCGGTCTGAACCAACCCCTCGTCACGCAGTACGGCCACTGGCTGGTCGATCTGGTCCGCGGCAACCTCGGTCCTTCGTATGCGATCGGCGGGCAGGTGTCCGACCTCATCGGCGCCGGGCTCGCGGCCACCGCGCAGCTCACCGCGGGTGCCCTGGTGTTCGTGCTCGTCCTCGGCACCACCATCGGTGTGCTGGGCGCCACCGCACACAACCGGTGGGTGCGCACCGCGGTGCGGGTGGTGTCGACGGGGGCGCTGGCGGTGCCGCCGTTCGTCACCGGTGTGCTGCTGGTGCTGGTCTTCGCGGTGGCCGTGCCTGTCCTGCCGCCCGGCGGGCGAGCCTCGCTGCTGCACGACCCCGACCTCGCCTGGCAGTTCCTGCTGCTGCCCGCGCTCTGCCTCGCCCTGCCCAGCGCCGCCGTCATCGGCCGCTATCTGCGCGACAGCATCGAACGCGTCCGTGGCGAGGACTACGTCCGCACCGCCATCGCCGCCGGAGTCTGTCCGCGGCGGCTGCTGTGGCGGCACGCCCTGCCCAACGCGCTGCCGCCGGTGGTCACCCTGCTCGGCATGCAGATCGGCAACCTGCTTGGCGGCGCCATCCTGGTCGAGGCGATCTTCGCCTGGCCGGGTCTCGGGCAGCTCGCTCAGCAGGGCCTGATCAGGCGTGACTATCCGGTGGTCCAGGACCTGTTGTTGCTCCTGGTCTGCGTCTTCGTCGTCGTCCAACTGCTCACCGACCTCGTCTATGCCTGGCTCGACCCTCGGATCAGGTGGGAGTGATGACCGATATGAGCCACCTGTCCCCGGCCTCGTCAGCCAATCGAAACCCGACCCCGGACCTCATAACGGGTCGTCAACCAGGGCCCCTTGTGCTCTCTGAGCCCGCGAATCCCATGAATCCCCCCAACCCCACCAAGCCCGCCAAGCTCGCCGCCTCGCGCCCGCGCCGGCACCCCTACCTTGCCGCGATCAGCTCCGCCCGCGGCCTCACCGGACTCGTCCTGGTCGGCGCGGTCGTGCTCGCGGGCCTGTGCGCGCCGTTGCTCGCCAGGCATGACCCGACGGGGCAGAGCGTGCAGAGCCTCGCCGGATTCGGGGCGCCGGGTCATCCGCTCGGCACCGACGACCTCGGCCGTGATCTGCTCAGCCGAGTGCTTTACGGCATCCGTACGGACCTTGCGGTGATCGCGCTCGCGGTACCGCTCGGCGCCCTGCTCGGCTGCGCCTTCGCGCTGCTCGCGGCGGTCCACCCGGTCGCCGACACCGTGGTGCAGCGGATCTTCGATCTGATCCTGGCGTTTCCCGGACTGATCCTGGCCCTCGCGGTCACGGCCATCCTGGGACCGGGCACACTGCCCGTCGTCCTCATCATTGCGCTCGCAGAGATACCAATCTTCGGGCGGCAGCTGCGCGGCGGCATCCTCGTCCAGCGGGAGCGCGAGTACGTCATCGCGGCCCGGGTCGGCGGCACCTCCGCGCCCCGTGTCCTGGTACGGCACATCCTGCCCAACGCGGCCGACCCGCTGGTGATCCAGCTGGCCGTCTCGCTCACCGTCGCCGTCTTCATCGAGGGCGCCATGAGCTTCCTCGGCGTGGGCGTGCGCCCGCCGCAGCCCACCCTCGGCGGCGTACTCAACCAGTCCATGCCCTACCTCGCCGAGGTGCCCAATTTCGCGGCCGGACCGTTGGCCGCCGTGACCGCGCTCGTCCTCGGCCTGTCCCTGATCGCCGAGGCCCTGAACCGGGAGATCCGCAGATGACGACCCTGCCGAGGCCGGCCTCTCCGGCTGACTCCACACCGCCGCAGGCCGCTTTGCCCGCCTTTGCGCCGCCGCCGGAGACAAGTGCTCCACCGGCTGCCGCCATCCCGTCGCACACCGCGGACACGAGCGCCGAACCCGCCCCCGAGAGCCCCACTCCCGAGAACTCCGCCCCCGCCCTGCTCCAGGTCCGCGACCTCTCCGTCGAGTTCACCACCGTGGAAGGCCGCCCGCTGCGCGCCGTGCGGAACGTGTCGTTCACCTTGCGTCGCGGGGAAACCCTCGCCGTGGTCGGCGAGTCGGGTTCCGGCAAGTCCACCACCGCGTTCGCCTTGACCCGGATGCTGCCCGGCACCGGGCGCATCACCGGCGGCTCCGTCTTGTTGGACGGGCAGGACCTGACGGCCGCGGGCGAGAAGGAGCTGCGCGGGGTGCGCGGCGCGCGGATCGGCATGATCTTCCAAGACCCGATGACGTCGCTGAACCCGGTGCTCACCGCGGGCGTCCAGCTCGACGAGGTGCTGCGCGCGCACGGCTTCGGCAGCCGCGCGGCACGCCGGGCCCGCGCCCTGGAACTCCTCGGCCTCGTCGGCATCGCCGACCCGGCCCGGCGCCTCGGCGATCATCCGCACCAGTTCTCCGGCGGCCAGCGGCAGCGCATCCTGATCGCGCTGGCGCTCGCCTGCGAGCCCGACGTACTGATCGCCGACGAACCGACCACCGCACTCGACGCCACCGTGCAGGAGCAGATCCTCAGTCTGCTCGCCGACCTCAACGAGCAGACCGGCACCGCCCTCGTCCTGATCACGCACAACATGGGCGTGGTGGCCCGCTCCTGCGCGCGCGTGCTGGTGATGTACGGCGGAGCCGTCGTCGAGGAAGGGCCCACCGCCGAGGTGCTGGCCCGGCCCCGGCATCCGTACACCGCAGGTCTGCTCGCCGCCGTGCCACGGCTCGCCGCACCTTCCGGCACCCGGCTCACCGGCATCCCCGGCAACCCGCCCGATCTCGCGCTGCCGCTGGTGGGCTGCGACTTTGCCGACCGGTGCACGTTCGTCGAGGAGCGTTGCAAGACGGCCGCGCCACCACTGGTCGCCGGCGCGGCCGGGGTGCGCACCGCGTGCTGGCCCGCGGCCGGACATACCGATCCGCTGCCCGTGCGCACGACCCCAGAGCCCCTCGACCGGCCCGCGCCCGGCGACACCGTCCTGGTGGCCGAGAACCTGCGCAAGGTCTATGCCCGCGGTGGGGGCCTGCGCCGTCACCGAGACAGCCTTGCCGCGCTCGACGGGGTGTCCTTGACGCTGGCCGCGGGGGAGACACTGGGCATCGTCGGCGAGTCCGGGTCCGGAAAGTCGACTCTCGCCCGGGTTCTCGCGCACGCCCACCCGTCTGACGGCGGCACCATTCGCCTCTACGGTGACGACATCACCCGGCCGTCGCGAGCGGCCCTGCACCGGGTGCGCCGTGCGGTGCAGATGGTGTTCCAGGACCCGTACGCCTCGTTGAACCCCCGGATGACGGTGGGTGAGATCGTCGCGGAGCCGCTGGTCGCCTTCGATATCGGTGACAAGGCGGAACGGCAGCGGCGGGTGGCGGACCTGCTGGCACAGGTCGGTCTCGACGCGTCCGCGGCGGGGCGCCGGCCCCGTTCGTTCTCCGGTGGTCAGCGCCAACGCATCGGCATCGCACGCGCTCTGGCTCCCGAGCCGGCGGTGTTGATCTGCGACGAGCCGGTGTCGGCGCTGGACGTCTCCGTGCAGGCCCAGATCGTCAACCTCCTCACCGATCTGCAACGTGACCTCGGCCTCGCCCTGATCTTCATCGCGCACGACCTCGCGGTGGTACGGCAGGTCAGCCATCGCATCGCCGTGATGCACCGCGGCCGGATCGTGGAGACCGGTACCGCGGACGAGATCTGCGAGCACCCGGCCGACCCGTACACCCGTGCCCTGCTCGCCGCCGCGCCGGACCCGGACCCACACGCTCCACGTGCCACCGGCCCCCGCCACACCACACGGAAAACACCAACAACATCAACAACACCAACAACGTCAATGTCACCGACAACGCCGACAACACCGACGCCGCAAACACCACCGGCGACAAGCACCACTTCGACGGAGGCAGCCGCATGACCACCAGCAGCGCATCGCCCAACGGAGCATCGCCCAAGGGCACACCGCCCAACGGCACCCGTCCAGCCGAACCGCTCCGCCGTGACCCGTACGACGGTTTCCCCGGCCAGGTCGGACGCACCTTCGCCGAGTCGCAGCCGGCCTGGCCACCGCGGCGCTCCGCACCGTCGGGCGCGCCCAACATCATCGTCGTCCTCGTCGACGACATGGGCTACAGCGACATCGGCCCGTTCGGCTCGGAGATCTCCACGCCGGTCCTGGACTCGCTCGCCGAAGGCGGCATACGACTCTCCAACTACCACACCATGCCGCTGTGCTCCCCGGCTCGCGCCGCCCTGCTCACCGGGCTCAATCCGCACCGCGTCGGCTACGCGATGGTCGCCAACTCCGATCCGGGCTTCCCCGGTTACGGCATGGAGATCGCGGACGACATACCCACCCTCGCCCAGCTCCTACACGACGGCGGTTGGGCCACATACGCGGTCGGCAAATGGCATCTCGTACGGGACTCGGCCTCCAACGACGCCGATGACCGCGCCAACTGGCCGCTACAGAAGGGCTTTGACCGCTATTACGGCGTCCTTGAGGGCCTGACCAGCCTCTTCCACCCGCACCAGCTGGTCCGCGACAACAGTCCGCTGGACATCGACGCCTTTCCCGACGACTACTACTACACCGACGACATCACCGACCAGGCCATCGCCATGGTCAAGTCACTGCGCGCGCACGACCCCGACAAACCCTTCTTCCTCTACCTCGCGCACAACGCCGTACACGGCCCGCTCCAGGCGAAGGACACCGATATCGCGCGGCACCGGGGCCGCTACGACGGCGGCTGGGACGCGCTCCGCGACACCCGTTTCGCACGTCAGCTCGCCGAAGGACTCTTCCCGCCCGGCACCGAACTGCCCGCCCGCAACAGCGAGGCCGGATTCGACGTGCCCGCCTGGGATGATCTCGACGAGGAGCAGCAGCGCCTGTACGCCCGTTACATGGAGGTGTACGCGGCGATGGTCGACAACATCGACCAGAACCTCGGCCGCCTCACCACCACCCTCGAAGCGCTCGGCGAACTCGACAACACCATCATCGTCTTCACCAGCGACAACGGCGGAACCGGCGAGGGCGGCGCGGAGGGCACGCGTTCCTACTTCAGCCGTTTCGTGCACCATCCGCGGCTGCCCGGCGACTGGGACCCGGACGTCGACCGCGATCCCGACCTGATCGGCGGCCCGCGCAGCCTGGTGCACTATCCGCGCGGCTGGGGCATGGCCTCCAACACACCGTTCCGGCTGTACAAGGGGCACACCTACGCGGGCGGAGTCCGGGTGCCGTTCGTGCTGTCCTGGCCGCGCGGGGTGCAGGGCGGCAGGCTCGCGCAGGGAGTGCGCCCGCAGTACCAGTACGTCACCGACGTCCTGCCCACCCTGCTCGACCTCGCGGGCACCCCACGTCCCGCCGTGCGCCGCGGTGTGCCGCTCCAGGAGATCGACGGAGTGAGCTTCCAACCCGTGCTCGCCGACGCCGCCACCGCCTCCACCCACCCCGAGCAGTACTGCGAGATGACCGGCAACCGCAGTTACTACCGCGCCGGCCACAAACTCGTCACCCTGCACCGTCCCGGCACTCCGTACGACGACTCCGAGTGGGCCCTGTACGACATCCGCACCGACCCCACCGAGATCCACGACCTGTCCGCCGAACGGCCCGACCTGGTCCGCGACCTCTCCGCCGCCTGGGAGAACGCGGCCTGGCGCAACGGTGTCTTCCCACTCCCCGACCTCAGTGGCGCCCTGGCCCGCCGCGACCCCGCCGAGGAGCGCTACAGTCGCCCCCTCACCCTGCTCCCCGGCACCCCGGAACTGGAGCGCTACCGCTCCTCCCGCCTGGTCTCCTTCCGCTCGTTCGATATCGCCGTCACGCTTGAGGCGTATGCGGACGGCGACCAGGGCGTGCTGGTCTCGCACGGCGACCAGGGCGGCGGATATAGCCTCTACGTGGCCGACGGACGGCTGCACTTCGCGTACAACGAGTACGGGGTGCTGCACGAGTCCGACGCCGGACCGCTGGCCGCCGGAACCCGCGAGATCCTGGTCTCCGTCACCGCCGAGGAGGGCCTGCGCTGGAGCTTCACGATCACCGTCGACGGCACCCCGTGCCCTGCCCCGGCCAGTGTCCACCAGCTCATCGGCATGGCCCCTTTCCAGGGCATCAGCATCGGCGTCGACCGCAAGTCTCCGGTTTCCTGGCCCGTGTATGAACGGCACGGTGCTTTCCGGTACACGGGGCGCCTTGTATCGGTCACTTATCGGCCGGGTGCGCCGGGTCCGGATTCGACGGAGGCGGTGGCGGAGGCATTGCGGGAGGCGGCGGCTGCGTACGAATAGGACGTTCTGGCAGGGGCAGGCAACTGTTTTCCTTTTGCGCGCGCTTACCCCCGCGCCGAATTCATCCGGCGGCACCGCACGACAGGGACGTGAAAGGCGCGCTACGGGCGCAAATGGTGACTCACGTCCCCGGTCAAGTGAATGTCTACATGCCGCTCCGCGAAGCGCCACCGGCCGTCGTGGCATGCGAAACGGTCCCGGTAGCGGCCCGCCGCGATGGGCTGCAGGGGCAGCAGGCCGGGCACGGCCTGGAAAACCGTGACGTAGGAACGCGCGGTTGCGGTTGTGGTTGTGGTTGCGGATTCTGTCCGGTCGTCGGTCGTGATGATGAAATTGGTTGTGACGTGGTGCGTGCGCGGGGTGCCGTCCTCGTAGCGGATCGTGCGGTCGTGGAGCATTTGCTCGACGGCCGCACGGCCGCTGACCCTCGCTTCTCCGCTTGCCTCGCCCACCGGCCCGCCCTAGCGTCGCCCCCATGGAGAAGATCGCATTCCTCGGCCTGGGCCACATGGGCGCCGCGATGTGCCGTCACCTGCTCGGCACCGGCCACTCGCTGACGGTCTGGAACCGCACTGCCGCCAAGTCGGAACCCTTCACCGCGCGCGGTGCCCACGCCGCCGCGAGCCCCGCCGAAGCCGTCCGGGACGCCGACGCCGTCATCACGATGCTCGCCGACCCGGCGGCGGTGGCCGCCATCGCGGACGCGATTCTGCCTCAGCTGCGGCCCGGCACTGTGTGGGCGGAGATGTCGACCATCGGCCCTGACGCGGTACGCGATCTCGCCGCCCGGGTGCCGGCCGGCGTCACCCTGGTGGACGCACCCGTGGTCGGCAGTACCGACAAGGCGGAGGCCGGGGAGCTCGGGATCCTCGCTGGCGGTGATGCTGCGCTGATCGAGCCGGTGCTGTCCCGCTTCGGAACCGTGACCCGCACTGGCCCACTCGGCTCGGCCGCCGCACTCAAACTCGTCGTCAACGCGGCGGTGCTGGGCGGCGTCACGCTCATCGCCGAGGCCCTGGCGCTCGGCGACGCGCTGGGCCTCAACGAGGACACCGTCAAGCGGACGCTGTCGTCGGGCCCGCTCGGCGGCGCAGTGCCGCGCGCCTTCGCCGAGGGCGTGCACTTCGATATGGCCTTGGGCGCCAAGGACGCCGCCCTCGCCGCGGACACCGCCGACCTGCCCATCATGGCGGCGGTACGCGGCCACTTCGAATCCGCCGCGGCGGACTCCGACAGCGGTCATGCCGACATTGCGCGGGTCGTGCCGTTCATCAGGGGGCGGAGGAGGGGCTGAGCGGCGCTTTTTTTGGGGGGGATTGGTTCCGCTCGGAGCGGAAGTAATTCAGGGGCGGGGTGCTGGGGGCGGGGTGCTGGCTGCCGGGCGTTGTGGCTTGAGTAGACCGGACAGGTCGACTGACTGGTGACTGGTGACTGGTGACCGGGCGGCTGCAGAGGCAGTGGACGTGGGGGTTAGTTCCGCTTGGAGCGGAAGAAATTCGGACGCCGGACGCCAGGTCCCGCGCGTCACCCCCACAGCAGACCAGAAGAGCCGACTGGCTCGTGGCCGCGCAGCCAGTAGCCCCAGGGATTCGTTCCGCTCGGAGCGGAACCAACTCACCCCCGCCGCCTTCACCCCCGGCCTCCACCCCCGCCGCTCTCACCCCCCGCCGCGTTCACCTCCGCGGCCCCTCACCCCCCGCCGCCTTCACCCCCGCCTCCCTCCCCGCCCCCGCCCAGCAACCCCAGAAAATCCCGAAACGCCCCCGGCATATCCACCCCCTCCGGATCCAACAGCCACTGATACTGCAGCCCGTCCATCACCGCCACCATCAGCGGCACCGCCCGCTCCGGTGTCAGACCGCCGGGCAGCACGTCGCCGAACTCGGCCCGCAGCACCTGCGCCATGCTGGCGCGCAGCCGGGCATAGCGCTGGGTGAAGAAGTCGCGCGCCGGGTGCTCCTCTGTGACGCTCTCGCCAAGTAGCGCGGAGAAGGTCTGAACGATGCCCGGGCGCATCGTGTTGTACTCGACGAGCGAGGCGAGCAGGTCGAGCCGCCACTTGCCCTCGGGCACCGCATCCCACTCGTCGCGCTTCTCCAGGACCGCGACCAGCAAGGCGTCCTTCGCCGGGAAGTAGTGCAGCAGGCCCTGCTGGGTGAGCCCGACGCGCTCGGCCACCGCACCCAGGGTCGCGCCGCGGTAACCGCGTTCGGCGATCACCTCGTAGGCCGCCCGCAGAATCTCCGCGCGCCGCTCGTCACCCCGTGTCAGCCGCCCTGCCCTGCCCAGTGCCACCTGCCCCGCCCTCCCAGGTTTCCCGCTCTGCTCCGCGTCCGACCGCTCCGCCGCCGACGCCCCCTGCCAGGACCGTACGGCATCGTTTGATTACGTCGACATAACGAAATCTACCGCTCTACAGGTGACGCGGGCAGGATGGGCGCACGGACAGCACGCTGTGCCGAACCCGAGCCGCGACCCGTACCGCGACACGCACTGCGACCCATACCCCGGCACTCATCGAGGACACGGCTGCCAGGCGCGGCCTGGCGGCAACTCACCAGCAGGAGGCGGCTCCATGTCACAGAACCAGGCCGACCAGGCTCGCGCCGCGGTCGTCGAAGCGGCGCTCGCCGCGCTCAACCTCGACAGCAAGGCACGACTGCTCGCCGGGCAGAACATGTGGTCGCTGCCCGCGCTCCCCGAGATCGGCCTCGGCTCATTGGTGATGTCCGACGGTCCGATCGGCGTGCGCGGCGTGCGCTGGACCGCCACCGACCCGTCCATCGCGCTGCCCTCGCCGACCGCGCTCGCCGCCACCTGGGACCAGGACCTGGCCCGCCGCACCGGCGTGCTCCTCGCGCAGGAGGCCCGCCGCAAGGGGGTGCACGTAATCCTCGCGCCCACCGTCAACCTGCACCGTTCCCCGCTTGGCGGCCGGCACTTCGAGGCGTACAGCGAGGACCCGTATCTGACCGGTGTGATCGGTACGGGCTATGTGCGGGGCGTGCAGTCCGGCGGGGTCGGCACCACGGTCAAGCACTTCGTCGCGAACGACGCCGAGACCGACCGCTTCACCGTGAACAACATCGTCTCCCCGCGCACCCTGCGCGAGCACTACCTTGCCCCCTTCGAGGCCATCGTCGAACACGCCCGCCCCTGGGGCGTCATGACCGCCTACAACACGGTCAACGGCGTCACCATGACGGAGCACCGCCACCTGGTGGAGGACGTGCTGCGCGGTGAGTGGGGCTTCGACGGGATCAACGTCTCCGACTGGACCGCCGCCCGCTCCACTGTCGGCACCATCACCGGCGGCCTCGACCTCGCCATGCCGGGCCCCGAGACCGTCTACGGGGAGGCACTGGCCGCGGCCGTGCGCGCGGGTCAGGCCGAGGAAGCCGCCGTTGACCGTGCGGTGCGCCGGGTGCTGATGCTCGCCGCCCGGGTCGGCATCCTGCGGGGCGCCGAGCCCGTCGTCCCCGCCGCAGCCCTGCCGCCGGAGAGCGACGGCGAGGCCCTGGCCCGCGAGATCGCCCGCCGCGGCTTCGTCCTCGTCCGCAACGAACCCGTCAGTGCCAGTCAAACGGTCCGCGACGAGCCCGCCAGTGCCAGTCAAACCGTTCGCGCCGAGCCCGTCAGCAGTGCCGCAACTGTCAGTACGGGAGCCGTGTCCGATCTGCCGGCGGGGCGGGAGACGACCTCGGGGGAGACCGCTGCGCGGCGTGCGCTGCCGTTCGATCCGTCCCGGCTGCGCAAGCTGGCGCTGATCGGCGCCGCCGCTCGCGATGCCCGTGTACTGGGCGGCGGCTCCGCCACCGTCTTCCCCGACCATGTCATCGCCCCGCTCGACGGCCTGGCCGCCGCACTGCCCGAAGGCGCCGTCACCTATGCCCTGGGCGCCGACCTCAGTGAGGAGCTGGCCCCCGCCGACAAGGGCTTCGACCTGCGCGCCGTCTGCCGTGACGCGCAGGGCACGGTGATCGGCAGCTGCCCGCTGCCCACCGGGCAGATCCAGTGGATCGGCGACGACCTGCCCGGCGAGGCTACCCACGAGACCATGCACAGCATTGAGATCACCGGTACCTTCACGCCCCGTGAGAGCGGCGAGCACTCGTTCGGCACCCGGGGCCTGGGCGCCTTCACTCTCGGCGTGGGCGGCGACGTCGTGTACGAGGGCGCGCAGGAACTCGGTGAGGTGTCCGACCCGTTCGAGGCGTTCTTCGGCGTCCCGCTGGAGCGGGCCAGGATCGCCCTGACCGCCGGCGAACCGGTGGAGGTCTCCCTGCTGAACACGCTCGACAAGAAGTACGCGCCCCCGCTGCCCGGTGTCGTCTTCTCCCTGGTGCACCTGTCGCCGCGGCGCGACGCCGAGGAACTGATCGCCGAGGCCGCCGACGCGGCACGCGGGGCGGACGCCGCGGTCGTGGTCGTCGCCACCACCGAACGCGTCGAGTCGGAGGGCTTCGACCGTACCGACCTCGCCCTGCCCGGCCGTCAGGACGACCTGGTCCGCGCGGTCGCCGCCGCTAACCCGCACACCGTCGTCGTCGTCAATGCCGGCTCGCCCGTGGAACTGCCCTGGCGCGACGAGGTGGCCGCGGTGCTGCTCAGCTGGTTCCCGGGACAGGAGGGCGGCGCGGCCCTCGCCGATGTGCTGCTCGGTGCCGAGGAGCCGGGCGGACGGCTGCCCACCACCTGGGGCGCTCTCCGGGACGCGCCGGTGGTCCAGGTGACGCCGACCGCGGGCGAGCTGCACTACTCCGAGGGCGTGTTCATCGGCTACCGCGCCTGGCAACGCGCCGGACGCGCCCCCGTCTACCCCTTCGGGCACGGCCTCGGATACACGGACTGGACGTACGAGTCGCTCGACGTGGCGGACGGCACGGCGACGGTGGTGCTCCGCAACACGGGCGAACGGGCCGGGCGCGAGGTCGTACAGATCTACGCGGGGCCCGTCGGCGGGGGCGGCGGCGCGGACAACGACGGTGCGGACGCCGAGCGGCCCACTCGGGTCCTGGCCGGGTTCGCGGGCGTGACGGCTCAGCCTGGGGAGCGCGTCGAGGTGACGGTCGAACTGCACCGGCGCGCCTTCGAGGTGTGGGACGAGAGCGCCGGCGCGTGGGCGTGCGCGCGAGGCACTTACCGCATCGAGGCGGGGCGGTCGGTCGGTGACTGCGCCTCACCGGCACGTTGCAACGCTGACCGGGCTCTCCTGCCCCAAGGCGCGGCTCCGGAGCGGCCTCTGACGGCTGCTCCGGAGTCGTGCCGTGCCCGGCGCGTGTGACAGACTCGCGGGCCATAGCGCACGGCCCGGGGGAGTTCGGGGGAGCAGGCCATGTACCCAGGTCATCAGGGACAGTCAGGTCATCAGGGGCAGCCGGGGCAGCGAGGACAGGGGCAGCAAGGACAGCCGGGTCAAGGGGGACCGCAGGGGCTGTACCAGGGACCGGGCCCATACTCGCCGGGCCCCTACCAGGGCGGCCAGCCGTATCCGCCGCACCAGCCCTACCCGCCGCACCAGCACTACCCGCTGCACCAGCCCTACCCGCCGCAGCAGTCTGCCCCGAGCATGTCGCTGGGCGAGGGGGAGATGCGCATCGATCCGAACCTGACCGCGGATCAGCGCACCCTGGTCATCAAGATCCAGAAGAACGCCAGGGTGTACGTCTTTGGCTTCTTCTTCGGTGTGATGCTCACCTCAGGCGGCATCCACTACGCGGTCACCGAGGATGCGAAAGGCCTGGTCGCCGCCCTTGTGGGCGTCCTGGGCCTGGTCGTCGGCAGCATCTTCATCACGCGCACCCGGACGCTGAAACAACAGCTGCGGCAGATCACGCCGGACGCCTGGCGCTCCCCGGCGGCCCATCTGCCCAGCGCCCGCAAGGCCGCCACGCTCGCCGCCTACCTGAACGGCCTGCTGTGCCTGCTGGCCCTGGCCGCCACGGTCTTCCTGCTGGTGGAGGGCGCGGGCTGGGGCGCGTACGGCAACTCCTTCGGGTTCGCCGCGCTGATCACCGGTGCCGGCATCCCGCTCTGCCTGGCGTTCGCTGCCGCCTCGACCATTCCACAGCTGCTCCAGATCATCCCGGCGGGCGCCAAGGTGGGGCAGGCCTTGTACTCGGTCCTGATGGTGCTGGGCGCCACCATGGCGATCCGCGGCGACGGCACGATGCCCCTGGTGGTGGGCGGCGGCGTCGCACTGGTCTGCCTGGGCGCGATGACCGTGCTCGGCCGGGCGGTCAAGCGGATGCGCGGCGAGCAGACCTGACGGACGCCGAGGGGCCGAAGGCTGCGCGAGGGACCACCGGACGACGTGGCCGGCCGCGGGCACCCCGCCACCGCACCACCGCGAAGCCATACGCCAGCGCACCGCGACGCCGTACGGCTACCGCACCGAGAAGCCGTAGACCGTCTGCGACCTGAACACCTCGCCGGGGCGCAGCACCGTGCTCGGGAACTGCGGATGGTTCGGCGAGTCCGGGAAGTGCTGGGTCTCCAGGGCGGTGCCCGCGCACGGGCCGTACGGACCGTGGTTGATGTGGTCGCCGGTGTACAGCTGGAGGCCCGGCTCGGTCGTCGCCACCGTCAGCACCCGGCCCGACGACGGGTCGTACAGCTCGGCCACCTCCTCGGCATGATCGGTGACGCCCTTGTCGAGGACGAAATTGTGGTCGTAGCCGGTGCCCGTCTTGCGCGGCTCGCGGAAGTCGAAACGGGTGTCCGCGACGGCGGTGAACGCGCCGGTCGGGATGTGCTCGGCGTCGACAGGGGTGATGTGCGACGCGGCGAGCCGCAGCTCATGGCTGCTGGCCGTGCCGGCGTCGACGCCGCTGAGGTTCCAGTAGGCGTGGTTGGTCACGTTCAGCACGGTCGGGGCGTCGGTTACGGCTTCGTAGGCGATGCTGAGCGACCCGGACGCGTCGAGCGTGTAGGTCGCCGAGATCTTCAGACGGCCCGGGAAGCCCTCTTCGCCGTGCGGGCTCACCCTGCTCAACCGCACCCCGTGCGGCACCGGCTCGGCGTCCCAGACACGCATGTGGAAGCCGCCGTCGCCGCCGTGCAGGAGGGTGCGGCCCTCGTTCGCGGGCAGTTCGTGGATCTGGTCGTCGAGCGCGAAGCGAGCTTGGCAGAGCCGGTTCGCATACCGGCCCACCAGCGCGCCGAAGTACGGTGACACATGCTCCAGGTACCCGGCGAGCGAGTCGAAGCCGAGTACCACCTCGGCGCTGTTGCCCTCGCGGTCCGGGACGAGTACCGACTGCACGACGCCACCGTAGGTGAGGACGCTCACCCGCACCCCGGCCCGCTCCAGGATCCAGCGGTGGACAGGCGTGCCGTCGGGCAGCGCGCCGAAACGTTGAGTAGACATGATCGAAACTTTACGCGGAAATGTTTTGACTCAGGAGACCGCCTCCTTGGCGGTCACTCTGCGGAAGGCGATTTCAGCCAGCCGGGACTGACCATCGCGGCTCGGGTGAAACCAGTCCCAATGGCTCAGCTGCGCGGTGCTGAAGTGATAGCCGAAGACCGCCCCGTTGTCGTAACGGCACAGAGGGTCTTTGCCGCATACATCCTTGAGGACCTTGTTGTACGCCACCACCCGGGCCTGGACCTGGTCACGTCGCTTGGTGGCCTTGGCGTCGTGCGCATCGGCGTCGGCCAGCATCGACGGGCAGATGCCGAGCTTCCAGACCTGCTTGCCGAGGGGGCTGGTGCGGCCTTGGGACCACAGCCGTTTCAGGTTCGGCACGCTCGCCACGTAGACCTGCGCCTTGGGCAGCCGGTCGCGGAGCGTGTTCATCGCCTTCTTGAAGCCCGCCCGGAAATCTGCCACGGACGTCATCCGCGCGGTGGAGTCCCGGCAGGCGTCATTCGCACCGGCCATCACCGTCACCAGATCGGGGTGGTGCGCCGCCGCCTTCGCCAGCTGGTCCGGCAGATCCGTCACACGGGCACCCGTGACCGCCTCGTTCCAACTGTGTCCGGCGGCCGACCGCTTGCCGAGCAGCCGTACCGCGAGGCTGTGCACCGAGGCGTCGGACCCGGTGGCCCAGGACACCTGCGGGCAGTCGGCCAGCGCGGAGCAGGCGTCGAAGCCACGCGTTATGGAGTCGCCCACGGCGGCGACCGAACGCGGGCTCGTGTCCCATCGCACCGTCGGCTTCGGCGCCGGTGCGCCGGTCGCCGACGTGCCGCGGGTGCCGGAGGCGTCGTGCACCGCCGCGTCGCAGGCGGTGAGGGTGACGGCGCCCAGCACGGCCGCAGCCACAGCTGCGACGGCGGCGGGTGAGCGGTGGTTTCGGTTGCGCATCCCCGGGTCCCCCAGTGGTCTCACGGTCCGTGGGCGCCAACTGGCGCCCGTCGCTTCGGCGGCCGGGCGGTCCTGGCGGCCGGCCGCGGCCCGACCATCATGTCCGTGCGTCTGCGGTGGATCCGTCATGGCAATGTCCGGGTCTCGTACGGGTCTCTTCCGAGTGTCATCCGGGCACCCGATGGACTTACGCAGCACCTCTTTCGGGTGCCTTGAAGATTCCATTGTGCGCATGATCGTCTGCTCTGCGTGGGCATGGCGTCCCTGCGAGTGAAATGGTGGTGTTTCCGCCCCGCGGGACGGACAGTACGTCACACTCCTTGCCCCGCCGCACGGTAGCCTCGGCCCCGTGGCAGCCGGTCGCCGCCGGGCGGCGGCGACAGGGCCGTCGGCCAACCCGTGGCAATCCGCTGATGCGGTTCCGCTAAATTACATCACGTCACATCTGTCCCTTTTGAGGAATATTGCTCGGCAGGTGCGAGGCCGCCGGTGAAGGCGCACCTCGTCCCACACTGGAGGTCCCGGTGACGACTCGTGGAGTTCTGTACGTGCACTCGGCACCACGCGCGCTGTGCCCGCACGTCGAATGGGCCATCGCGGGCGTGCTCGGTACGCGCGTCAACCTCGACTGGATCCGACAGCCCGCGGCGCCCGGCACCTGGAGATCCGAGTTCTCCTGGCAGGGCGAGGTGGGCACGGCCTCCAAGCTGGCTTCCGCGCTGCGCGGTTGGCAGCTGCTGCGCTTCGAGGTGACCGCCGAGCCCTGCCCCACCGCCGAGGGCGAGCGCTACAGCGCCACGCCCGACCTCGGCATCTTTCACGCCGTCACCGGCATGCACGGCGACATCCTGATCCCTGAGGACCGGCTGCGCGCCGCGCTCGCCCGCGCCCAGCGCGAGGAGGCCGACCTCCAGGCGGAGATCGCCAAACTCCTGGGCAAGCCCTGGGACGACGAACTGGAACCTTTCCGCTACGCCGGCGAGGGCGCCCCGGTGCGCTGGCTCCACCAGGTGGTGTGAGCCGCGGATCTGTCCCGGACTGCTGCCCCACGGCATCCGGACGAGCGGGCATGCGCAACGAGCGGGCATGCGAACGAGCGGGCATGCGAACGAGCACGGGCGGCGCGGAAGTAACCGCGCCGCCCGTGCTCGTTGTGCATCAGAGGAGGCTGCTGGAGCCACTCGTTTGGATCATGGGGGAGCACCAGGCCCCGCACTCTGATCCTGATTCAGCCTGACCCGAACGAAGGAACCTAGGCCGCCGTCCGGAAGGCGAGGACCACGTTGTGGCCGCCGAAGCCGAACGAGTTGTTGAGGGCCGTGATGGCGCCCTCGGGCAGTGGCCGGGGCTTGTCACGGATGACGTCCGCGACGGTGGCCTCGGGATCGAGCTCGTTGATGTTGATGGTCGGCGGGGCGAGGCGGTAGTGCAGCGCGAGGATCGTCGCCACCGTCTCGATGCCTCCGGCGCCACCCAGCAGGTGACCCGTCATCGACTTCGTACTGGCCACCGCGATGTGGTCAGCCTCGTCGCCGAAGACCTTCCGCAGCGCCTTGAGCTCGGCGATGTCACCGGCCGGCGTCGACGTGGCGTGCGCGTTGACGTGCACGATGTCGGCCGGGCTCACGTCGGTGTTCTGCAGCAGGTTGGTGAAGGCGTGCGCGATGCCGTTGCCGCCCGGCTCGGGCTGCACGATGTCGTGGCTGTCCGCCGAGATGCCCTGGCCGACCGCCTCCGCGTAGATCTTCGCGCCGCGCGCCTTGGCGTGCTCCTCGGACTCCAGGATCACCACGCCCGCGCCCTCGCCCATGACGAAGCCGTTGCGGTCGACGTCGAAGGGCCGGGAGGCGCCCTGCGGGTCGTCGTTGTTCTTGGACATCGCCATCATGTTGCCGAACGCGGCGATCGGCAGCGGATGGATGGCCGCCTCCGTACCACCCGCGACGACGACGTCGGCGCGCCCGGTGCGGATCATCTCGATGCCGTAGCCGATGGCCTCGGCGCCCGACGCACACGCCGAGACCGGCGTGTGCACACCGGCGCGGGCGTTCACGTACAGGCCGACGTTGGCGGACGGGCCGTTCGGCATCAGCATCGGGACGGTGTGCGGCGAGACCCGGCGTACACCCTTGTCACGCAGGATGTCGTACTGGCCCAGCAGAGTGGTCACGCCGCCGATGCCGGAGGCGATGACCGCGCCGAGCCGGTCGGGGTTGACCGTCCCGTCCTCGCCCGCCCGGCCGGTGAAACCGGCGTCCTGCCACGCCTGCTGGGTGGCGACCAGCGCGAACTGCGCCGAACGGTCGAGCTTGCGGGCCTGCGGGCGCGGGATGACCTCCGTCGGCTCCACGGCGATCTGGGCGGCGATGCGGACCGGCAATTCGGCGGCCCAGTCCTGTTCGAGCGGGCCGACACCGGACCGGCCAGCGAGCAGGCCCTCCCAGGTGGAAGCCACGTCGCCACCCAGCGGTGTGGTTGCGCCGATACCGGTGACGACCACGGTGCGCTTGGTCGAGTTCACAGGAATTCTCTCTCCACGGTATGAGGAATGCGAGGGATGCGGCGGCGCCACCGCCGGGTGGCGGCAGGCACAAGCGTCGGGCCCGAATCAGGCCTGGTGCTTGAGGATGTACTCGGTCGCGTCGCCGACGGTCTTGAGGTTCTTGACGTCGTCGTCCGGGATCTTGACGTCAAAGCGCTCCTCCGCGGCTACGACGACCTCGACCATGGACAGCGAGTCGACATCGAGGTCGTCGGTGAAGGACTTGTCCAGCTGGACGTCCTCGACCGGGATCCCGGCGATCTCGTTCACGATCTCGGCGAGACCGGCGACGATCTCTTCCTGAGTGGCGGCCATGTTGGCGCTCCTTCGGTGTGTATCCATAAGGGGTGGGGCGGCTTCCGTACGGATGGATCTCCGGACGGAGGGTGCGGATCGCTCCGCGGGTATTTTGTTCCGCTCCGAGCGGAACCTTTCCGTGCTCAGGGGAGGGTAACGACCGTGGCCGCGTATACGAGGCCCGCCCCGAAGCCGATGACGAGCGCGGTGTCGCCGCTCTTCGCCTCGCCGGTCGCCAGGAGCCGCTCCATGGCGAGCGGGATCGAGGCGGCCGAGGTGTTGCCGGTGGTCTCGATGTCACGGGCGACCATGACCGACTCCGGCAGCTTCAGCGTCTTCACCATCGAGTCGATGATCCGCATGTTGGCCTGGTGCGGAATGAAGACGTCCAGTTCGTCCGCGCTGATTCCGGCCGCGTCCAGCGCCTGCTGGGCGACCTTCGCCATCTCGAACACGGCCCAGCGGAACACCGCCTGGCCTTCCTGCGTGATCGCGGGAAATTTCTCGGGCCACTCGGCCGCGTCGGGGTGGTAGTCCGTCCACGGCACGGTCTGCTTGATGGTCTCGGACTTGTCGCCCTCGGAACCCCAGACCGTCCGCCCGATCGCGGGCTCGTTCGACGGGCCGACGACGACCGCGCCCGCACCGTCGCCGAACAGGAAGGCCGTCTTGCGGTCACTCAGGTCGGTCAGGTCCGACAGCCGCTCCACGCCGATGACCAGCGCGTACTCGGCCGAGCCGTCGACGATCAAGCCCTTGGCGAGGGTGAGTCCGTAGCCGAAGCCGGCGCAGCCCGCCGAGATGTCGAAGGCGGCGGCCTTGTCGGTGCCGAGCTTGTCCGCGATCTCCGTTGCCACCGCAGGGGTCTGTTTGAAGTGCGAGACCGTCGAGACGATCACGGCGCCGATCTGCTGCGGTGTGATCCCCGCGTCCGCGATCGCCTTGCCGGAGGCCTCCAGCGACATCGCGGTGACGGTTTCCTCGTCGTTCGCCCAGTGCCGGGTCACGATGCCGGAGCGGGAGCGGATCCACTCGTCGGACGAGTCGATCGTTTCCAGGATCACCTCGTTGGGCACCACACGGGTCGGACGGTAGCCGCCCACGCCCAGAATGCGTGCGTACTGCGCACCCTTGCTCGGCTTGATCTTCGACATGCTCTCGGGCTCCTTCTCAGGCCTTGGTGTCGGTGGCCGGGGTGTCGGCGTCGCCCGGGGAGGCGGATGCCTCGGCGCACTCCCGCACCAGCGCGCGGGCCGCGTCGAGATCGTCGGGCGTCTTTAGCGCCACCCGCTGCACACCGCGCAGCGCACGCTTGGCGAGACCGGCGAGCGTGCCGCCCGGGCACACCTCCACCAGTGCGCTCACGCCCCGCGCGCCGAAGGTCTCCATGCACAGATCCCAGCGCACCGGATTGGCGACCTGCCCCACCAGGCGCTCGACGACCTCACGACCGGTGGCGACCGCCGCACCGTCCTTGTTGGAGACGTAGGTGATCGCGGGGTCCGCGGGCGTCAGGGCCTTGGCGGCGCGCGCGAGCCGTTCGACCGCAGGGGCCATGTGGTGAGTGTGGAAGGCGCCCGCGACCTTCAGCGGCACGACCTTGATCACCCCTTCGGGCTTGTCGTCCGCCAGTGCCGCGAGTTGCTCCACGGTGCCCGCGGCGACGATCTGGCCCGCTCCGTTCACGTTCGCCGCGGTCAGGCCGAGGCCCTCCAGGTGCGGAACGACCACCTCGGGGTCGCCCGCCACCAGTGCGGCCATGCCCGTCTCGGTGACGGCGGCCGCCTCGGCCATGGCAAGGCCACGCTCACGTACGAACTGCAGTGCCGCGGTCTCGTCCAGCACTCCGGCGAACACCGCCGCGGTGATCTCGCCGACGCTGTGGCCTGCGACGATGCCGGGGGTGAAGGCGTTGGGAGTTACTTCCGCTCCGAGCGGAACTATGTCGAGCGCAGCCGCCGACAGCAGCCCGGCGGCCACCAGCAGTGGTTGCGCCACGGCGGTGTCACGGATCGCGTCCGCGTCGGCCTTCGTCCCGTAGTGGACGAGGTCGAGGCTGATCGCGTCCGACCATGCGGCGAGCCGGTCGGCGGCGCCGGGAAGGTCGAGCCAGGGAGTCAGGAAGCCAGGCGTCTGAGCGCCTTGACCGGGAGCGACGAGTACGAGCACTCTCCCACTCTCTCCTGTCGGCGGCCTCGCCCGCCCGTGGGGACAGGGACGAAGAACCGCAGGGGGAATTGTAGGCCCCTGACAAAAACCTAGAGCTGGGTGTCTGCGTCGGCCAAGCGCCCCAGGATCAGTGCGATCCGCAAGGTGAATGCGGAGCGTACATCAGACGGCGACCAGCCGGTGACGTCTGTCACACGTCGCAGCCGGTAGCGGACGGTGTTCGGATGCACGAAGAGCATCCGGGCGGCGCCCTCCAGGCTGCTCGCCTGTTCCAGATAGACACTCAGCGTCTCCAGCAGTGCCGAGCCCGCTTCCTCCAGCGGTCTGTAGATCTCCTCCACCAACTGTTCCCGTGCGGAGGGGTCGCCCGCGATCGCGCGCTCCGGAAGAAGATCATCCGCCAGGACGGGGCGCGGCGCGTCCTGCCACGCCGAACACGCCTTGAGTCCGGCGGCTGCGGCCTTCGCGGACCGGGTGGCCGCCAGCAGGTCGGGCATGATCGGCCCGGCCACCACGGCACCCGCCGCAAACGGGCCGATCAGCCCCTTCGCCACCCGCAGCGGATCATCGCTGCCGCCCGCGATGACGACCAGCCGATCCCCCAGTACCCCGGTCAGGACCTGCAGCTTCGCGTGCCGTCCGGCCCGCCGGATGGCCTCCACGGTCAGCTCGCTGTCGCCCTCGGGCGCGGTACCCAGGATCACGCAGACATGATCGGGGGAGTTCCAGCCCAGTGCGGCGGCCCGGGAGACGGTGCCCTCGTCGGCCTCGCCGGACAACACCGCGTTCACCACCAGCGATTCAAGCCGGGCGTCCCAGGCGCCGCGCGCCTCGGCCGCCTGCGCATAGACCTGGGCGGTCGCGAAGGCGATCTCCCGGGCGTAGACGAGCAGGGCCTCGCGCAGCGCGGACTCGTCACCCGGCGCCGCGACCTCTTCTATCGCGGACTCCATCACCTCGATCGTGGTGCGCACCATCTCCACGGTCTGCCGCAGTGTGATCGCCCTGGTCAGCTCGCGTGGCGCGGTCCCGAAGACATCCGTGGAGATCGCCTGCGGGGCGTTCGGACGCCGGAACCACTCCGTGAACGCGGCGATGCCCGCCTGTGCCACAAGGCCGATCCAGGAGCGGTTCTCCGGTGGCATCGCCCGGTACCAGGGCAGCGTCTCGTCCATGCGGGCGATGGCCTGTGCGGCGAGGCTGCCGGCCGACTTCTCCAGACGCTTGAGCGTCGCGGCATGCGCATGAACGGGACGCGCAGCCGCGCGCCCGCCCGCCCGCGTGTCGTGCGCCGGGGCGTTGTGCGGTGCGGGTTCGCTCTTGCTGGTTTCGGGTTCTGGCACGGGGACAAGACTGCCTTATCGGTACGACGGTGTCGGGTGCCGGGTCTACGGTGGATGCCGTGATGGATGTACGGCGCTCCGGCGCGCGCCACCGCAGTGCAGACAGCGCCGCCGGAATCGAGTCCCTGCACGCCTTTTCCTTCGGGCCCCACTACGACCCGGACAACCTCCGCTTCGGCGCGGTCATCGCCTGCAACGAGGAGCGCCTGGCGCCCGGTGCCGGTTTCGACGAGCACCCGCACAGTCATACGGAGATCGTGACCTGGGTCGTCGAGGGCGAGCTGACCCACCACGATTCGGCCGGCCACACCTCCATCGTGCGCCCTGGCGATGTGCAGCACCTCAGCGCGGGCGGCGGCGTACGGCATGTGGAACGCAACGCCGGGCTGCGGCCGCTGGTCTTCGTCCAGATGTGGCTGGCCCCGCTGCGACCGGGCGGTGACCCCGCGTACCAGGTGGTCCGCGGTATCGCGGACGCCACGCCCTACGCCCTCCCGGCGGCCGGCGCCCTGCTCCACGTACGCCGCCTGCGCCCCACGGAACGCACCGCCCTCCCCGACGCCTCGCACGTCTACGCCCATGTGGTCCACGGTGCGATACGCATCGGCGACACCGACCTCACCGCCGGCGACGCGGTCCGTATCGCCCCCGCCGAGAACCTGGAGGCGGAGGCGCTGCCGGGGGAGGGGGCGGAAGTGTTGCTGTGGGAGATGACATAGAGATGCCATCACCAGCGAAGGCCACGGGTTCGCTCCCGCGGCCCGGGACCGCGGGTTTCCGCGGCGCCGGGGCCGTGCCGAGGCTGATCCAAGCGAAAGACGCTAAGACCTCTGCCGGCACTCCAGGAGCACCGCATCGGTGAAGCCCGGCCACACCTCCGTGGCCCACGGCCCGAACGCCCGGTCCGTCAACGCCACGCACCCCGCTCCCGCATCCGGGTCCACCCAGAGAAAGGTCCCGGACTGCCCGAAATGCCCGAACGTCTGTGGTGACGAGGTCTCGCCGGTCCAGTGCGGAGCCTTCCCGTTCCGGATCTCGAATCCGAGCCCCCAGTCGTTCGGATTCTGGTGCCCGTAGCCCGGCAGCACCCCCTTCGTCCCCGGGTACTGCACCGTCATCGCCTCGGCCACCGTACGAGGATCAAGCAGTCGCGGCGCCTGGAGTTCCGCCGCGAACCGCACCAGATCCGCCACGCACGACACCCCGTCCTTGGCAGGCGACTCCTTGCCCTGCAGCCATGTCTGCGTCATCCCGAGCGGCTCCAGTACCGCCTGGCGCAGATATTCGGAGAACGGAATGTCGGTCGCCTTGGCGAGATGCTCGCCGAGCACCTCGAAGCCCGCGTTCGAGTAGAGCCGCCGGGTGCCGGGGGCGGCCGTCACGCGGTGCTCGTCGAAGGCGAGGCCGCTGGTGTGCGCGAGCAGATGGCGCACGGTCGAGCCGTCGGGCCCGGCCGGTTCATCGAGGTCGACCGCGCCTTCCTCGTACGCGACGAGCACGGCGTACGCGGCCAGCGGCTTGGTCACCGAGGCCAGCGGGAAACGGTGTCCGGTCGGACCGTGCGTGCCCGCGACGGTGCCGTCCGCCCGTACGACGGCAGCGGCGGCGGTCGGCACCGGCCAGTTCTCGATCAACGCCAGGCTCTGCATGCCCTTGAGCGTAGCGACCCGCCCCGCGGCTTCCGGAGCCCGGGCGGTGGTAGATCGGCCGCATGGACGGGGACGGCTGGTAGGTCGGCCGTGTGGGCCGGGAGGACTGACTAGTAGGTCAGCCGCATGGTGGGAGCTGCGTTCCGGGTGAACCCGAGCGACGCGTACAGCGGTTCTCCTGCTACCGACGCGTTGAGGTCGATCTTGCGCACTCCGCGCTCGCGGTACCAGGCGAGCAGTGCCGTCATACAGGCCCGTGAGTAGCCACGGCGGCGCAGGTCGGGGTCGGTCACGACGTTGAAGACATGGCCGACGAGGCCCAGCGGGCTGTCCGGCCCCGGCAACCGGTGTTCCACCGTGCCCGTCGCGCACGCCGCCAACGCGCCCGCACCGAAGCCGCCGCCGTCCCCGGTGGCCCTGCCGTCCGCTCCGGTCGGCCGGTCCACGACGAAGACGGCGAGGTCGCCGTCCGGATCCGCGAGGCGCCTGCGCAGCGTCTCCACCGCGTACGGCTGCCATCCGGTGTCGTCGACCGGCGCCAGCGAGTTGAGCATGATCATGCGTAGCCGGACCACTTCCTCGGCGTCCTCGGGAGTGGCACGGCGTACGGGGATCATGACGCTGGCCTGGGTGCTCAAGGCGCTCATGGGCGCACGGTACCCAGCGGAGCGGGGGCGTGTCGTGAGGTTTTCGGGCGGGGCGGGGAAGTTGGAATTAGTTCCGCTCCGTGCGGAATTCCGGCCCCGCCGCAGCGATCGGCCGTTTTCGCCCGCTTCTTCATCCCGCCCGCCGATTCCCCTTGCTTGGAGTGCACTCCAAGGTTCTAGCGTTGAGGTCATGACGGTGATGGAGACCACGTACGCACCTCCCGCGCTCGCAGGCGCGAACGGGACCGATATCTGTGCCTCGCCGGTTCCGGCCCACCCGCGCCCCGAGGGGCAGGACCAGTACACCATCAGTGAGGTGGTCGCCTTCACCGGACTGACCGCGCACACTCTGCGCTGGTACGAGCGGATCGGTCTGATGCCGCATGTCGACCGTTCGCACACGGGGCAGCGGCGCTACAGCAACCGTGACCTGGACTGGCTCAACCTGGTCGGCAAGCTGCGGCTGACCGGCATGCCGGTCGCGGACATGGTGCGTTACGCCGAGCTGGTCCGTGAGGGCGACCAGAGCTACGCCGAGCGCCGGAAACTGCTGGAGGCAACGCGCCAGGACGTGCTCTCCCGGATCGCCGAGCTCCAGGGCACCCTGGCCGTACTCGACCACAAGATCAATTTCTATGCCGAGGCCACACTGACGTCCGAGAGGGTATGAACGGCGATGACCATGATCGCGAAGACACAGCTGGGTAATGACGGTCCCGAGGTCAGCGTGCAGGGCCTCGGCTGCATGGGCATGAGTTGGGCATACGGCCCGACCGATGCCGACGAGGCCCGGGCCACTTTGGAACGTGCCCTGGAGCTCGGCATCACGTTCTACGACACTGCCGATGCCTACGGGAACGGTGAGAACGAGAAGTTCATCTCCCCGTTCGTCACCGCACACCGTGACGAGATCGTGGTGGCGACCAAGTTCGCACTGGGCAGCGCCCCCGACAACCCCTTCCGGCGCACCATCAACAACGACCCGGACTACATCCGCGCCGCGGTCGACCGCAGCCTGCAGCGCCTTGGTATCGACACCATCGACCTCTACTACATGCACCGCCGCGATGTGAACGTGCCCCTGGCGGAGTCCGTCGGCGCGCTGGCGGAACTGGTCCAGGCAGGCAAGGTCCGCCATCTCGGCCTGAGCGAGGTCACCGGCGACGAACTGCGCACCGCCCACGAGATCCACCCGATCGCCGCCGTGCAGTCGGAGTGGTCGCTGTTCAGCCGGGACATTGAAGTAGGCGTGGTGCCCGCCGCCGCGGAGCTCGGCGTCGCCCTGGTGCCCTACTCGCCGCTCGGCCGAGGGTTCCTCACCGGTGCCTTCGTCAGCGCCGACAAGGAACTCGGCGACGACGACTTCCGGCGCACCCAACCTCGTTTCACCGGCGACAACGCCGCCGCCAACGCCGCATTGCTGGAACCCGTACGCGCGATCGCCGCGGCCCGCGACGCGACCCCCGCCCAGATCGCCCTGGCCTGGGTACAGCAGCAGGCCCGGCTCCGCGGGCTGCCGGTCGTCCCGATCCCGGGCACCCGCAAGCGCACCCGCGTGGCGGAGAACGCGGCGGCCACGCACATCGTGCTCAGTGACGACGAGCTGGCACAGCTGGAGCCGATTGCTTCGAAGGTCGCGGGCGACCGCTACGCGGACATGGCGTTCACCTCGGCGGGACGGGAGTAGCGGGCTGCCGGCTTGGTTGGCTGGGGGGTGGGTTGGTGGGTTGTGCTGGGGTGGGGTCGGGGGGTTGTTTCCTCTCGCAGCGGAAATAACTCCTGGGGCTGGAGGGGATGCCGCAGCCCTCGGGAGGGGCTTAGTTAATTCCTTTCGGAGCGGAAATAACCCGGCCGGTGGCAGTACGCCCACAGAAAGGCAGGATTACTTCCGCTCCCAGCGGAAGTAATCCCCATCCCCCGCCTCCGCCCCTCACCACATCCCCACCGCCAGCCCCTCACCACTCCCAGCCCCTCAGCGCCCCAACACCCGCCTCCCCATCCCGCCCCCGCCCCTACAACTCAGCCAACAACTGCGCCTTCTTGGCCGTGAACTCCTCATCCGTGACCAACCCCGCCTTGTGCAGCTCGCCCAGGTGCCGGATGCGGTCCGCGATGTCCGCGGGGTCACGGCGGGCGGGGGCGCCGACCGGGGCCGGGATTCCCGCGGGGGAGGACGGAAAGGACCGCAGCGCTCCCAGCACCGCCGCGGCGAACGGCAGTGACTCGTAGACGGGCCCGTAGCCGCGGTCGAAGACGACGGAGGCGGGGTCCTGGTCGGCACGCTCGGTCTGGGCGCGAGGCACGCCGGACGGATCGCGGTGCAGCAGCCGCAGATGCCCCTCGGAGAGTTCGGGGGAGCGCCACTCCACCCCGGCAAGGTCGGAGATCAGGAAGCTCTGGTCGCCCGCCTTCCACTTCGCGGACGACGCACCCGTCCAGAACCAGCGGAACGACACCGTCTTCCCGTCGAAGGCGGCCTTGCCGTCGTAGGCCTTGAACTGCATCGGCGCCTCGGGAGCGGCCACCAGGTAGCGCTCGGGGGCATCGCCGTCCGCTCCGAAGACCAGTGGGCGCAGCTCGTCGGCGTAGTACTCGGCGAGCGTCTTGCGCTCGGCGGGCAGCACGAGACGGTAAGGGTCGCCGCTCTCCCTGAGTTGGCCCGCGGCGGTTTCCATGAGCGGATCGGCGCCCGGTCTCGGCACCAGGCGCAGGACCACCGTGCCGCGTTTGCCGGGAGCGACGGTTACCGCTGCGATCGCCTCATGGGGAATGCGGCGCTCGCCGAGCACCTGGAAGAGCTTCGGCGTGCGGATCCCCCGTTCGAAGCGGATGTGCACGGAGTCCGACTCGAACTCCCAGGCGGCGTGAAATCCGGCCAGTACATCACCCATGCTGCTCATCGTATGCGGCACACGCTTCTCGCGTCCCCTCCCTTGGCGAGCCCGTGTTTTCTCTCTTTCTACGCGCGTCAGGCTGTTGTGGTGCCAGGGAGACCACTGGTGCAGGTCATTACCTTCCCGGCGCAGCGGACCGCGCTATATGCGCCAATACCGATGTCGGCGAAGTTGGAGAGGCTGTCGGTGCCCGGTTCGAAGTAGCCCGCGTGTCCTTTGGCGCCATGCGCCGAAAGTACCCGCGCCCCGAAGCTGTGGGAGACCGGGTCGGCGCCGTGCCCGAGTCCGCCGAACTCCAGGTTGGGCACGTCCTGGATCCAGTCGTCGCTGTCCCGCATGGCCCAGATCCGGGCGTCGGTGCCCAGCTGCGCGGCGCTGGACGCGCGCATGCCGGGGCTTGCTGCGACGGCGATGTCGGTGACCCGGCCGGGCAGTGAGCGAGCCGCGACGCCGCAGAGCACGGAGCCGTAGCTGTGGCAGTACAGCGCGACGGGCGAGTGGCCGGGCAGTGCGGTGAGCAGGGCGTTGAGGCGGATGGCGCCATCCTCGGCGCGTCTGGCGGTGGCCGCGTCCACGCCGATGCCGCTGGGCGCGGTGTAGTCGGCCCAGGCGATCACCGCGGTACGGGTCTGCGGGCTTGCGCTCTGTTCGGCCTGGTACAGGGCCGTCGCCATACCGAGCGGGGCGGTGTATCTGCGCTCGGTGCGTTGGAACGTCAGCAGATCGGTGTCGACGCCCGGCACCACGACCGAGACATGCTGTGCCGTGCTGAGGTTTCCCAGCACCTCGGCGATGCGCCCGGAGCCCATCGGGTCGAAGGCGAGCACCTGGCGGCCCGGCAGCAGCAGCGACTCGTAGCGGTGCATACGCCGGCCCGCATCGCGCTGCCCGTCCAGGGAGAGGCGGGGGTCGTGCATCCGCCGCTTCTCCTGCTTGCGCGCGGTGTCCAGCGCGTAGTGGTTGGCGCGGTAGCGCAGCGCGACGGGCGCGCCGTTCATGTTGCCGACCGCGAGCGGATAGCGGGTGGCGAGCCGGACGCGCTGCTGGGGGGTGAGCGAGGTGAGGAAACGTGACAGCGCGGCCGGCGGTGCGGCCGGGTCGGGCAGCTTGTGGCCGGCGATATGACCGCGGCTCCACGCGGTCCGTGCGGCCTCGACGGGTGAGGCCACTCCCCGGTGCTGGTGGACCGCTGTCCATCCGGTGGTGGCCAGCATGATGAACACGACGGCCAGCGCAAGCAGTGCGCGCCACGCGTTGAGTTGGGGAGAGGTATCGAAGGAAGTCACTGCGGGACACCCTAGGAGACATGAGCCGAAAGCCATGCAATGGGTGAGGCGGATCACGTTTTTGGCGCGCTAATTGGTCCAAAAGCGGGCACAAGTGTTGCGTATGGTGACGCTGTGTTCGCTTAGGCGTCTCGGACATAAGCCGCATTCAGGTCACATATCTCGCACGCGAGTCCTGGCCCCCGTCACAGATCCCGTCCCGCGTCACGGATCTCGTCCTGCGTCACGGGTGCCGGCGTCCATCAGGGGTGCCGGCGTGCGTCACGGGTCCCGTGAGCGTCGTGCTCGGTCCCTGTGCGTCGTGCTCGGGCTACGCGGGGCTGTCGCCGTGTTCCTCGGGCTGGTCGCGCGTGCGCCGGGTGGGAGCGCGGCGCGCCCACAGCCGCTTCGTGCCTGCTCGGCCGACTCATGCCTCTGGCTCATGCCTGCTCGTGTCCCGGTGCGCCAGGGTGGCGCGTGGCCGCCCTGCGGCGTTCACTCCGTCTTTGACTTCGGCGTGTTGACTGGTGTCTTCGGCGCGGAGGAGCGCGGCGGCTGCGGCGCAGAGGAATGCGCTGCTAGAGGCGGGGACGGTGCGCCGGGTGGAGTGTGCCAGTTGCCGATCAGTGCCGAACCCATCCGGTCGAGATAGGACTCGGTGAGTACGCGGATCGACTCGACGCTGATGTCCCCGCCCGCGCCCCACAGTCGACCGGTCATGCGCATCACCCCGCTGAACGCCGCCACCGCGACCCGTGGTCGCGGGTCGGTGTCCAGATCGAGGCCCTCGCGGTCCGCGATCACGCGCGCGATCTCCTCTTCCACCTCGGTGGAGCGGCGCAGATGGGTCGCGAGCAGGGTGGGCGTCGACTCGATCAATTGGCAGGTGCGCATGTGGAGTTCCACCGGAATGGCGGCTTCGATGGCCTCGCCGATGGTGTCCCACGACTCGGTCACGGCGCGCCGCAGCGCCTCCAGGGGCGCCTCGGCCGCGGGGCGCTCCCGCAGTGCGGCCATGAAGTGCGACTCCGTCATCTCCTGTACGGCGAAGGCGGCCTCCTCCTTGCCCGCGAAGTACCGGAAGAAGGTGCGTTGTGAGACGTCGACGGCGGCCGCGATCTCGTCGACGGTCGTCTCTTCGTATCCCTGCGAGACGAACAGTTCGAGCGCCGCGCGCACCAAGGCGTCACGGGTGCGCTGCTTCTTGCGCTCGCGCAGTCCGGTGCGTCCCGGTGTCGCTTCGTGTGCCTCTTTCAAGCCGCTGTGTCCGTTCTCTTTCAAGCCACTGTGCCCGTCCTGCCTGGTGTGCCGTACCGGCCCGGTTTATCTGTTTTGCCTGTTCAGCTTAGCTGTGAGCTACGTGACAGTTACCGACTAGTGAATTGGTTTGTCAACTGTCAGCGTCTGACATTAATCTCCAGCGTATGACTAGTCAGACCACCGTCGACACGACGGACCCTGGCTCCCCCTCCGTGGGAGCGCCGGCTCCGTACGTACCGCCTCCGGTCAAGGGACTGCGCGGCCATCCCTGGCTGACGCTGTTCGCCGTCGCGATCGGCGTCATGATGGTGGCCCTGGACGGCACCATCGTGGCGATCGCCAACCCCGCGATCCAGGAAGATCTCGGGGCGTCGCTCGCCGACGTCCAGTGGATCACCAATGGCTATCTGCTCGCCCTGGCCGTCGCGCTGATCACGGCCGGCAAGCTCGGTGACCGCTTCGGCCACCGGCAGACCTTCCTCATCGGCGGCACGGGGTTCGCGGCAGCTTCCGGTGCCATCGGGCTCTCCCACAGCATCGCCCTGGTGATCGGCTTCCGCGTGGTGCAGGGGCTGTTCGGCGCGCTGCTCATGCCGGCCGCCCTCGGGCTGCTGCGCGCCACCTTCCCCGCCGAGAAGCTCAACATGGCCATCGGCCTCTGGGGCATGGTCGTCGGCGCTTCGACCGCCGGCGGACCCATCCTCGGCGGAGTGCTCGTCCAGCACGTCAGCTGGGAGTCGGTCTTCTTCATCAACGTGCCGGTGGGCGTCGTCTCGCTCGTCTTCGGTCTGCTCGTATCTGAAGGACTACCGCGCGGAGAACGCCCCGCGCAGCTTCGACGTCCTCGGCATCGTCCTGCTCTCCGGCGCGATGTTCTCCCTCATCTGGGCGCTTATCAAAGCCGGTGACAGCTGGGGCTGGGGCAGCGGCAAGACCCTCGGGTTCCTCGGCGGGGCGGTGGTCCTCTTCGCGCTCTTCGCCGTCTGGGAGACCAGGGTCAAGGAGCCGCTGATCCCGCTGGCCATGTTCCGGTCGGTGCCGCTCTCCGCGGGCACCGTCCTCATGGTGCTGATGGCCTTCGCCTTCCTGGGCGGCCTGTTCTTCGTCACCTTCTACCTGCAGAACGTGCACGGTATGAGCCCCGTCGACTCGGGCCTGCGGCTGCTCCCGCTGACCGGCATGATGATCGTGTCCTCGCCGCTCGCGGGCTTCGTGATCACCAAGATGGGCCCACGGATTCCGCTGGTCAGCGGCATGGTGTTCACGGCCGTGGCGCTGTTCGGCATGACGTCCATGTCGACCGGCACGAGCACGCCGGTGATGTCGCTCTGGTTCGCCCTGCTCGGTCTCGGCCTCGCCCCCGTGATGGTCGGCGCCACCGAGGTCATCGTCGGCAACGCCCCCCTGGAGCTCTCGGGAGTCGCGGGCGGCCTCCAGCAGGCGGCCATGCAGGTCGGTGGCGGCCTCGGCACCGCCGTTCTCGGCGCCGTGATGTCGAACAAGACCAGCTCCGAGCTGAGCGCCAACTGGAAGGCCGCCGGCCTGCCCGCCGTCCCGCCCGCCGGGCTGGACAAGGCAGCCGCGGTGGGCGCGGTCCCCAAGCAGGTGGCCGCCGCCAAGGGGATGACTCCCGATGTCCTGGACAAGATCACACATGTCGTCCACGAGACGTTCATGACCGGCATGAGCCTCGCCTTCACGGTCGCCGGAGTCGTCGCCGTGGCCGCCGCCCTGGTCGCCGTGCTCACCAAGCGCGGCGGCAACGTGGAGGCCGGGGCGGGGGCGGGCCACATCTGACCGCGCCGGGTCACCGGCCCCTTCCTCGCCCCTGTTCCGCATCCCCGGTCCGCACCCTTGTCCCCGATGCCCTCATTCCGTCAGGTCCCGTACCAGGCCGAGACCGCGGGCTGACCAGACCGGGGACCGGGGACCGACCAGGCCGGGGCGGGGTCCTGACCAGGCCGGGCCCGGTGTGCCGCCGATCTCGCACGATCGGCGGCACATTCGCGTCCGGCCGCGTTTTCCCCTATCCGGGTGACGTCTGCCCGTGACCCCTTCCGCCGTACGACGCATGCCGGTCACAGTGCCGTCAAGCGAGCAGTACGACACGGGGGTTGGTCCAGATGAACGAGATGTACCAGGTGAATCAGCGCCGCCGGACGGCCCAGCCGGACCGGGCCGGCCCGAGGCGGTTGACCGGGCGGATCCGGCAGACGGGCCGCCGTCTGGACCGCGTGCGCAGTGGGCGCACCGCCCGGCGTGTCATGCCCGTCGTGGCCGCTCTCGCGGCCACCGCGGTGCTCCTCACCCTCGCGGTGGCTCCGGCCAGGGCCGATACCACCGCGAACCCGACCGGGGGCCCGTGTGACACGGGTCGGCTCTGTCTGTGGAGCGAACCGGACTTCAAGGGCGCCCGGCACACCTACGAACTCATCGTGACCGGCACCGGCAGCTGTGTACCGCTCCCGAAGGGCAGTACCGCCGAGGCCCTGGCCAACCGCATGGACAGACCCGTCACCACCTATCAGTCCGCAGAGTGCGCGGAGACCGGGGAATTCGACACCTACCCGGGCTACGGCACCTGGGTGCCGCAGTCGCCGTACCAGGTACGCGCCTTCCAGGCCTGGGAGCGCTGACCCTCGGTATTCGTGACGTCCGGCAGGCCCGGGCGGGCCTGGATCCGACGCAGCCCCGACGCAGCCCCGACCCGGGCCCGAACCCGGGCCTGACAGCAGGCCCTGTGGACCGCCCTGCGGCCGGACGACGCGCGGGTGACGCCGAACCTCAGGCGTCACCTCCCGCTGCCCCTGGTGCCGCGGCGGACGGGTCCAGCAGCTGGTAGCGGTCGATCGCCTGCTTCAGTACCGAACGGTCCACCGCGCCCAGCGCGGCCAGCTCGGTCAGGACCGCGACCACGATGGACTGCGCGTCGATGTGGAAGAAACGGCGCGCCGCCCCTCGGGTGTCGGCGAAGCCGAAACCATCCGCGCCCAGCGACTGGTATCGCCCCGGCACCCAGCGCGCGATCTGGTCGGGAACGGACCGCATCCAGTCCGAGACGGCCACGAACGGTCCCTCGGCGTCCGCCAGTTTCCGGGTCACATAGGGAATGCGCTGTTCCTCCTCCGGATGCAGCAGATTGTGCTGCTCCACTTCGACGGCCTCCCGGCGCAACTCGTTCCAGGAGGTCGCCGACCAGACGTCGGCCCTGACGTGCCACTCGGCGGCGAGGATCCGCTGCGCCTCAAGCGCCCACGGCAGCGCCACTCCGGACGCCAGGATCTGTGCCGGAATGCTGCCCTGCTGGCCCGAGCTCAGCCGGTACACCCCCTTGAGGATGCCTTCGACGTCGACGCCCTCCGGCTCGGCGGGGTGCTGGATCGGCTCGTTGTACACGGTCAGGTAGTAGAAGACGTCCTCGCCGTGCGGGTGCTCGGGCGAGGCACCGTACATGCGCCGCAGGCCGTCCCTGACGATATGCGCGATCTCGAAGCCGTAGGCCGGGTCGTAGGCGACACAGGCCGGATTGGTCGAGGCGAGCAGCTGGGAGTGGCCGTCCGCGTGCTGCAAGCCCTCACCGGTCAGCGTCGTACGGCCGGCGGTCGCACCCAGGACGAAGCCACGCGCCAGCTGGTCGGCCATCTGCCAGAATTGATCGCCGGTGCGCTGGAAACCGAACATCGAGTAGAAGACGTACACCGGGATCAACGGCTCGCCGTGCGTGGCGTAGGCCGAGCCCGCGGCGATCAGCGAGGCCATGCAGCCGGCTTCCGTGATGCCGTCGTGCAGCAGCTGGCCGGTCGGCGACTCCTTGTAGGCGAGCAGCAGCTGGCGGTCGACGGACTCGTACTGCTGGCCCTGCGGATTATAGATTTTTGCGCTCGGAAAGAAACTATCCATGCCGAAGGTCCGGTACTCGTCCGGCGCGATCAGCATGAACCGCCTGCCGATCTCTTTGTCCCGCAGCAGGTCCTTGAGCAGCCGCACGAACGCCATGGTGGTGGCGATGGACTGCTGCCCCGAGCCCTTCCGCACCGCCGCGTACGCCTTGTCGCCAGGCAGTTCGAGCGGCTCCGCGCGCACCACGCGGGTCGGCACATAGCCGCCCAGCGCGCTGCGGCGGTCGTGCATGTACTGGATCTCCTGCGAGTCGCGGCCCGGGTGGTAGTACGGCGGTGGGCCCTCCTGGAGCTGCTGGTCGCTGATCGGCAGGTGCAACCGGTCGCGGAAGCGCTTCAGGTCGTCGACGGTCAGCTTCTTCATCTGGTGGGTGGCGTTGCGGCCCTCGAAGTTGGGGCCGAGCGTCCAGCCCTTGACTGTCTGAGCCAGGATCACCGTCGGCTGGCCCTTGTGCGCCAGAGCCGCGGAGAACGCCGCGTAGATCTTTCGGTGATCGTGCCCGCCGCGACCCAGGTGCAGGATCTGATCGTCAGTCATGTTCTCGACCATGGCGCGCAACCGGTGGTCGTCGCCGAAGAACTGCTTGCGGATGTAGGCGCCGGTCTCCGTGGCGTAGGTCTGGAACTGCCCGTCGGGCGTGTTGTTCAGCTTGTTGACGAGGGTGCCGTCGCGGTCCTGGGCGAGCAGCGGGTCCCAGGTGCGGTCCCAGACCAGCTTGATCACATTCCAGCCCGCACCGCGGAACTGCGACTCCAGCTCCTGGATGATCTTGCCGTTGCCGCGCACCGGGCCGTCCAGGCGCTGCAGATTGCAGTTGACCACGAAGGTCAGGTTGTCCAGCTGCTCACGCGCCGCGATCGAGAGCTGACCGAGCGACTCCGGCTCGTCCATCTCGCCGTCGCCGAGGAACGCCCACACATGGGAGCCGGAGGTGTCCGCGATGCCGCGTGCGTGCATGTAGCGGTTGGTACGGGCCTGGTAGATGGCGCCGAGCGGGCCGAGGCCCATGGAGACGGTCGGGAACTCCCAGAAGTCCGGCATCAGGCGCGGGTGCGGATAGCTGGAGAGGCCGTGGGGCGCCTTCGACTTCTCCTGGCGGAACCCGTCGAGCTGTGCCTCGGTCAGCCGGTCGAGCAGAAAAGCGCGCGCATAGATGCCAGGCGAGGCGTGCCCCTGGAAGAAGACCTGGTCACCGCCCCTGCCTCGACCGGTTCCACCCTGGCCTGAGCGGGCGGCGGCCCCGTCCTTGCCGCGGAAGAAGTGGTTGAAGCCCACGTCATAGAGCGATGCCGAGGACGCGAAGGTGGCGATGTGCCCGCCGACGCCGATGCCGGGACGCTGGGCGCGCGACACCATGACGGCCGCGTTCCAGCGGGTGGCGTTGAGGATCTTGCGTTCGATCTCCTCGTTGCCGGGGAAGAACGGCTCGTCCCTGGTGGCGATCGTGTTCACATAGTCCGAGCTGCGCATCTCGGGCACGGCCACATGCCGCTCCCGAGCCCGTTCCATCAGGCGGAGCATGAGATAGCGGGCTCGCTCATGGCCGCGCTGGTCGACGGCGGCGTCCAGCGAGTCCAGCCATTCCTGGGTCTCCTCCGGATCGAAGTCCGGGACCTGGCTGGGCAGACCGCCAATGATGATCGGATTGCGATCGGATCCGGAAGCCACGCTGTTCCTTTGCTGTTGGGCACCGTTCGAGTGCACTGTGCGTACCGGGTCAGGCCGCAGCGTGCACATCGTTCGAGGGCGCCGACCGGACTGTCTTCTGCAGGGCTCCTGCCGGTTTTCTACCGGTGCGTACCGCTCCCATCGTGTACCTCGGGGACGGGCCCGTCATCTCTACCGGCGAGTAACGCGTACGTTTGTGTGCCCGTCCGTGCGACGGTGGGGCGCTGTCCATGCGATCCGGCGCGACACGCGCGGCGGTGACATGGTCAGGACTCCTTGGCTGCCGTCCCGCGGGCGGGCCGCGTGCACGGGCATCGGCAGCCTCTCCGTAAAATCGTTCGACTCGCGATGTCGTCACCGGGAGTCGGGGACCGGCATATCGGGTGTATCGATGGGGGGTCGCCAGCGACTACGGTGGTGACGTGCGTGGAGTTGCGGCGACACAGCCCGGAACGTCACTGTTTCGGCGGTCTCCACGGCCGGGTACTTGCGCGATCGGTCCCGCCCGTGTGGACTACGGCCAATGCTTCGCGCACGCGCGTGGCTGAAATAGCTGAATTACCTGCATGCAGCTTCATACACTGTCCGAACATGATCAGGAGGCAACCCGTGAGCGCGACCGCGGACCACGCGGAGGAGCGGACGAACCCTGCCGCGAGGCTGGGGTTCCAGCCCGAGCAGGTGGTCCAGGAGATCGGCTACGACGACGACGTCGACCAGGAGCTCCGCGAGGCCATTCAGGACATCATCGGCACCGAGCTCGTCGACGAGGAGTTCGACGACGTCGCTGATGCGGTGTTGCTGTGGTTCAGGGATGACGACGGCGACCTGACGGACGCGCTGGTCGACGCGACCACGCTGATCGACGAGGGTTCACCGGTCTGGCTGATGACGCCGAAGACCGGACGTGACGGCTATGTCGAGCCGAGCGACATCAATGAATCGGCGCAGACCGCGGGTCTTTCCCAGACCAAGAGCATCGCCGCAGGCAAGGACTGGAGCGGCAGCCGCTTGGTCACGCCGAAGGCGGCGGCCAAGAAGCGCTGAGCCGGACACGCCCTGCTACCGCCGGACCACCGGCCAAGGCCCCTGCCGACACCTGTCGGCAGGGGCCTGCTGGCGTGTGTGCGGGCCGGCTCCGATGCGCGACGCCCTTCTCGAAGCCCACTCGGCCGAGGACCCACTCGGTTCCTCGGTTCCTCGGCTCCTCAGCCACTCGGGCTCCTCGCCCGCACCGGTGCGTTTCGCGGCCGGTGTCGTGCGGCGTCCCTGACCGGCCGGCGGCCCGCTGATCTCCGGACCGTGAGGAAGCCCCGCTGTGGCCACTGCGTAGGGTAGGCGCCACCCGTATGCCCCAGGAAAGGGAAGCATGACCATGGCGATCGAAGCAGGCACCAAGGCCCCGGATTTCGAGCTGAAGAACCAGCACGGCGAGACCGTGCGGCTCTCGGACTTCCGCGGCGAGAAGAACGTGGTGCTGCTGTTCTACCCGTTCGCTTTCACCGGCGTGTGCACCGGTGAGCTCTGCGCCCTCCGCGATGAGCTGCCGAAGTTCGTCAACGACGACGTCCAGCTGCTCGCCGTCTCCAACGACTCGCCCTTCAGCCTGCGGGTCTTCGCCGAGCAGGAGGGCCTCAGCTACCCGCTGCTCTCCGACTTCTGGCCGCACGGCGAGACCTCGCGTGCCTACGGAGTCTTCGACGAGGCCAAGGGCTGCGCGGTGCGCGGCACCTTCGTCATCGACAAGGAGGGTGTGGTGCGCTGGACGGTGGTGAACGCCATTCCGGACGCCCGCGACCTGAACGAGTACCTCAAGGCGCTCGACACACTGTGATTCTCCGGACGCAACGTCTGCGGCAGCCGGGAACCCGTCACTAGGATCCATTCGTTGATCCGATGCCAGTGCACTGCGGGGCCTGACCGCCCCCGAAACCAATGGGAGGACTCGTGGGAGTCAGCCTTAGCAAGGGCGGCAACGTATCGCTCACCAAGGAGGTGCCGGGCCTGACGGCGGTCACGGTCGGTCTGGGATGGGATGTGCGTACCACCACAGGTACGGACTTCGACCTGGACGCCAGCGCCATCCTGACCAACCCGGAAGGCAAGGTCGGCACCGACCAGAACTTCGTCTTCTTCAACAACCTGAAGAGCCCGGACGGCTCCGTCGAACACACCGGTGACAACATCACAGGTGAGGGCGAGGGCGACGACGAGCAGATCAAGGTGAACCTGAGCGCCGTACCCGCCGACGTCGAGAAGATCGTCTTCCCGGTTTCGATCTACGACGCCGAAAACCGGCAGCAGTCCTTCGGCCAGGTCCGCAACGCCTTCATCCGCGTGGTGAACCAGGCCAATGAGCAGGAGATCGCCCGGTACGACCTGTCGGAGGACGCGTCGACCGAGACCGCCATGGTCTTCGGCGAGCTGTACCGGCATGGTGCGGAGTGGAAGTTCCGTGCCATCGGCCAGGGCTATGCCTCGGGTCTGCGCGGCATCGCGCAGGACTTCGGCGTCAACGTCTGACCGGGGATTGCCGACGCTCGGCCGCCCGTGTTTGACGGCCGCGGCGGCAGGCAACAGACACGTCAGCTCCACCCGTCCGGCGCCGCACCACAGGGTGCGGCGCCGGACGCGCCAAGGGGAAGTTCCATCACTCGGGGAGGACCAGAACATGGGCGTCACACTCGCCAAGGGAGGCAATGTCTCCCTCTCCAAGGCGGCACCGAACCTGACACAGGTGATGGTCGGGCTCGGCTGGGACGCGCGCTCCACCACCGGTGCCCCCTTCGACCTCGACGCCAGCGCCCTGCTGTGCAGCGAGGGCCGGGTCCTGGGCGACGAGTGGTTCGTCTTCTACAACAACCTCAAGAGCCCCGACGGCTCGGTGGAGCACACCGGAGACAACCTCACCGGCGACGGCGACGGCGACGACGAGTCCGTCCTGATCGACCTCTCCAAGGTCCCGGAAGGCTGCGACAAGATCGTCTTCCCGGTCTCGATCCACGAAGCCGACAACCGCGGCCAGACCTTCGGTCAGGTGAACAACGCGTTCATCCGCGTCGTCAACCAGTCCGACGGTCAGGAACTCGCCCGCTACGACCTCTCGGAGGACGCCTCGTCCGAGACCGCGATGATCTTCGGCGAGGTCTACCGGTACGGCGGCGAGTGGAAATTCCGCGCCGTCGGCCAGGGGTACGCGTCGGGCCTGCGAGGCATCGCTCTAGACTTCGGGGTCAATGTTTCGTAAAGCCGGGTACGGCGCGGGGGAGAAGGTCCCCCAGACTCCGTCCGGGGGGAACCAGACGATTGGGTAGCACGTGCTTCTGAAAACCTTCGGCTGGTCGTTCGCGATCACCGCGGTCGGTCTGGCCGTAGCCGTACTCTACGGGGGCTGGACAGCCCTCGGGATCGTCGCGATCCTGTCCGTCCTCGAAATCTCCCTGTCCTTTGACAACGCGGTGGTCAACGCCGGAATCCTGAAGAAGATGAATGCCTTCTGGCAGAAGATCTTCCTCACGGTCGGTGTGCTGATCGCCGTCTTCGGGATGCGGCTGATCTTCCCGGTCGTCATCGTCGCCGTCACCGCCAAGCTCAACCCGGTCGACGCGGTGAATCTCGCTCTCACGGACAAGGACCGCTACCAGCATCTGGTCACCGACGCCCACCCGGCGATCGCCGCCTTCGGCGGCATGTTCCTGCTGATGATCTTCCTTGACTTTATATTCGAGGACCGGGACATCCAGTGGCTGCGCTGGATCGAGCGCCCGCTGGCCAAGCTCGGCAAGGTCGACATGCTCTCGGTCTGCCTCTCCCTCGTGGTGCTGCTGATCTCCTCGATGACTTTCGCCGCCCACGCCCACCAGCACGGCGGCATGCACGCGGACAAGGCCGAGACGGTCCTTGTCTCCGGCATAGCGGGCCTGATCACCTACATGATCGTCGGCGGGCTCTCCGGGTTCTTCGAAGACCGTCTTGAGGAAGAGGAAGAGCGCGAGCACGAGGCCGAGGAGGAGGCCAAGCGATCCGGTAAGAAGATGGGCGCGGTGGCGCTGGCCGGCAAGGCCGCCTTCTTCATGTTCCTCTACCTGGAGGTCCTGGACGCGTCCTTCTCGTTCGACGGTGTCATCGGCGCCTTCGCGATCACCAACGACATCGTTTTGATGGCGCTCGGTCTCGGCATCGGCGCGATGTACGTGCGGTCCCTCACCGTCTACCTGGTCCGTCAGGGCACCCTCGACGACTACGTCTACCTGGAACACGGCGCGCACTACGCCATCGGCGCGCTCGCCGTGCTGCTCCTCGTGACGATCCAGTACCAGATCAACGAGGTCATCACCGGCCTGGTCGGAGTCATCCTGATCGGCTGGTCGTTCTGGTCCTCGGTACGCCGCAATCGTGCTCTCGCGCAGGCCGGCGGAGATGGTGAGACCTCGGACGGCAATGCGGAAGTATCCTCCGAGGCCTGACGGGGCCACTGATTCGTTGACGCGATCCGCGGCAGCACAGGAGCGCCCCCTCCCGCGGTGTGACACAGGGCGCGGCGAGGAACGCTTCCTTTGGGGCGGTCACGAGGCACCGGCCTCCTGACCGCCTCGCGGCAGGTTTTCGGCATCGGTATTCCAGGGCATTGGGGGCGGCATGTCCTTCTGGGACGGTCTGTGGCGCGGACGCTCGGATCAGTTCGAGACGAGTGGCTCGGCGACTCACTCCATCTCACTCACCAAGCGCAACTCGGTGGTCTCGCTCACCAAACAGGGCGCGGCCACCGGTAATCTCCGCGTCAACCTCTCGTGGCGGATGCGCACCTCGGACCTCGGCGGGCCCGAGCGGGTGAGTGTGCTGCGCCACCCGTCCAAGATGTTCAAGCCCGACGTGGTGCAGGCGCACACCCACAGCATGGTCAATGTCGACCTCGACCTGGGCTGCCTGTACGAGCTGTCCGACGGCACCAAGGGAGTCGTCCAGCCCCTGGGCGACTTCTTCGGCGAGCTCAACGCCCCGCCCTATGTGAAGCTCAGCGGCGACGACCGGTTCGGGTCCGGTTCCGGTGAGACCATCTTCATCAATCTCGACCACCGCGACGACATCAAGCGGCTGCTGGTCTTCGTCTACATATATGACGCGACCCCGGCCTTCGACCGCACCCACGCCATCATCACGCTCTACCCGAGCAGCGGCCCGCGCATCGAGATCAGCCTCGACGAGCGCGCGCCCCAGGCCCGTTCGTGTGCCGTCTTCTCCATCGAGAACGTCAAGGACGAGCTGACCGTGCGCCGCGAGGTGAAGTTCGTGTACGGCTTCCAGGCCGAGCTCGACCGACTCTACGGCTGGGGGCTCCAGTGGGGCCGCGGCTACAAGTCCAAGACCGGACGCTGACCGCCGGCGCCGCCTCGCGGCCTTGACCGTCGCCGGGGCGCCGCGCGCGGAGCGGGGCACCAAAGGAGATCGCGGCGGCGATCACCTCGGCAGGAACTGCGGCCCCTGCGGCGGCAGCGTGAACTCCTCGCGTGGCGCGCCAACCGGCTGCGGATAGCCGTAGGCGGGTCCCGCGCCGGGAGCGGCCTGCGTGGGGGCTGCGGGGGCCGGAGCGGGGCTTGGATAGCCGTAGGCGGCCCCCGGTATGGCCTGCTGGGTGGCGGCGGCCGGCGGGTAGCCATAGCCGGGCTGGGCGAGCGGTCGCGGTGGTCCTGCGACCGTCTCGGGCACCGGCTCGCGGGCCGCCTCCGCGGCGGCCTCCGACTCGTCGACGGAGATGCCGAAATCGGTCGCGAGACCCACCAGACCGTTCGAGTAACCCTCGCCGAGCGCCCGGAACTTCCAGACATCGCCGCGCCGGTAGAGCTCGCCGCAGATCAGCGCGGTCTCGGCGCCCGTCTGCGGCTGGATATCGAAGTAGGCCAGCGGTTCACTGCCGGACAGGGCGGCGTCGTAGAGCAGGATCCGCAGGGCCTGAACCTGTTCGAACGGCGCGTCGTCCGCGGAGGCCACCAGCAGCACCTGGCTCACCTCGGGCGACAGGGCCGTCAGATCCGTGCGGATGATGTCGGTGAGGCCGTCCGCGTCGCGCTTCTTGCCGAGCCGCCAGACCGCGCCCGACGGGTGCCGCGGCTGGTTGTAGAAGACGAAGTCCTCGTCGGACCTGACACGGCCGTCGGAGCCCAGCAGCAACGCGGAGATATCGACGTCCGGTCCGCCCTGGCCCGGGGTCCAGTGCAGCACGGCGCGCACCGCCGAGGCCTCGACCGGGACGTTCGACCCCTTCAGCATTGCTTGTGTCATACGGTCATCCTGCCTGTTCGGTTCCGGCGACGACAATGCGGGGCCTCGGACTCCATGTCGTGTATCGGTCGGCTCCTGCATGGCCAAAAACCGCTGTAATCCGGCACGGGACGCCCGCCTGATTCCGGCAAGGAGTATCTCCGTAAGCCGACTGCTGGGCAGCATGACGCAGCAGGGTTACCTGATTTTCATGCCCTCCAGGCATGCTTGATAGCAGCTCTACATATTATTCCGGCCATGTCACATTGACCGCCTTGGCGATACGGGGAACTCATATGCGGCACTTCGGGTACCTTGCCCCGGAGATGCGTGAGCATCTCTTCTACCGGGAACCGCGTCAGTTCACCGCCGACGCCCCGGCCCCCGTCCTGTCCATGGCGCTCGGTGCCACGCTGTACAGTCCCGCGACCCGGCCCCGGCTGGCCGACGACATCATCAAACAGGCCGGTCATGGCGTGATATCGATGGTGCTCTGCCTGGAGGACTCCATCGACGACTCAGACGTCGTCGACGCCGAGGAGAACCTCGTACGGCAGCTCACCGCACTCTTCGACCAGGGGCGGTCCGACGGCGTCCGGGAGGCCGCGGAGCACGCGGCGGCGTCGGACGGCGAGAGTGCGGCAGTCCCGGAAAACGATCTTCCGCTGCTCTTCATCCGCGTGCGTGTCCCCACGCAGATCCCCGATCTCGTGCGCCGCCTCGGCCCCGCCGTCCGACTGCTCTCCGGCTTCGTGCTGCCCAAGTTCACCGAGGAACGCGGCGTTCCGTTCCTGGAGGCCCTGACCGCCGCCGAATCGGCGAGCGGGCGGCGCCTGTTCGCCATGCCGGTCCTGGAATCCCCGGAACTGCTGTACCTGGAGACCCGCGCTGATGCGCTGTCCGGGATCGCCCGCACCGTCGACAAATACCGTGACCGGGTGCTCGCGCTGCGGCTCGGCGTCACCGACTTCTGCTCGGTCTACGGACTGCGCAGGCCGCCCGACATGACCGCCTACGACGTGCAGATCGTGGCCGGCGTGATCGCCGATGTCGTCAACAGGCTCGGCCGCGCCGACGGCACCGGCTTCATCGTCACGGGTCCCGTCTGGGAGTACTTCCGGCTGCAGGAACGTATGTTCAAGCCGCAGTTGCGGCAAAGCCCGTTCCTCGGAAGGGCCGAGGACCTGCGCACCGCGCTCATCGAACACGACCTGGACGGGCTGCTCCGCGAAATCGAACTCGACCGCGCCAACGGCCTGCTCGGCAAGACCTGTATCCACCCCTCGCACGTCCTGCCCGTCCACGCGCTCTCCGTCGTCAGCCACGAGGAGTTCAGCGATGCCCAGGACATCCTGCGGCCGGACCGGGACGGCGGCGGCGTCCTGCGGTCCACGTACACGAACAAGATGAACGAGGTGAAACCGCACCGCGCGTGGGCCGAGCGCGTGGTACGCCGGGCCGAGGTCTTCGGTGTCGCCCGGGAGAACGTCGGCTTCGTGGAGCTGCTCGCCGCCGGTCTCGCCGGCTGAACGCAAGGACGAAACTGTGCAGACGGTGGTGTGGTCGGGGACGTGGGTGGCCCAGCGGCTCGGGGTCGAGCTCGTCGGCGAGGAGGAGAGGGACGGCGCCGGTGACGGCGGTGCGGACGGCCCGGGTCAGGACGGCGCGCGCGGCGGCAGTGCGCGGCTGAAGGAGCTGCTGGGGCTCGCGGTGCGCCGCAATCCCAAGCGCGCCCACCTCCTCGTATCGAATGTGCTCGGCAAGCATGTGCCGCAGGATCCCGCCGTGGTCCTGCGGTACGGCTACGAACTGGGGCTGCGGGTGCGCGCTCTGCTCGGCGACGACGAGGCGCGGCGTTCGGTCGTCCTCGGCTATGCGGAGACGGCGACCGGGCTCGGACACGCGGTCGCCGACGGGGTGGTACTCGCCCCGTATCTGCACTCCACCAGGCGCCATGTCCCCGGCGTGGCCGGCGCGGGCGGCTTCGAGGAGGCGCATTCGCACGCCACCTCGCACCTGCTGCTGCCCGAGGATCCCGGGCTCCTGGCCGGTGCAGGGCCCCTGGTGCTCGTCGATGACGAGTTCTCCACGGGCAATACCGTGCTCAACACCATTCGCGCCCTCCACCAGCGGTTTCCGCGCGCCTGGTACATCATCGTGGCCCTAGTCGACATGCGCGCACCGCAGGAGAAGGACCGGCTCGCACGGTTCGCGGGCGAGATCGGCGCCCGCGTGGACCTGATCGCCGCGGTGTCGGGCACGGTGCGGCTGCCCGAGGGAGTGCTGGAGGCCGGCCGGGCTCTTGTCGCCGCGTACGAGTCTGTGGAGGAGTCCGCGCCCGGGGCAGTCGTCGGGCCGGACCGTGGCGACTTCGCGCGTGGCGGCGACGACCGGGGCCGGGAGTCCCGGGGTGTCGTCCGGGTCGGCCTGGAGTGGCCGCGCGGCGTGCCGGACGGTGGCCGGCACGGTTTCACGCCCGCGCAGCGCGAGGCGCTTGAGGCCGCGCTGCCCGGGATGGCCGAGCGGCTGGGCGGTGCCTTGGGTGATGCCTTCGAGGGCGGTTTGGTGGACGGCCTGGGTGGTTCGGGCGGCGGTCCGGACGGTGCGTTGTCGGTCTGGACGGCGGAGAGCCGTCTCGCGGAGCCTCGGCGGCCTCGCCCTCGTCCTCCTCGTCCTAGGATTCTCGTGCTCGGCTTCGAGGAGCTGATGTACGCCCCGCTCAGGCTGGCCGTCGCCCTGGGAGAGCTGCCCGGATTCGCCGGTGCCGAGGTGCGCTTCTCGACCACGACGCGGTCCCCGGTGCTGGCCGTGGACGACCCCGGATACGCCATCCGCAGCCGTCTCGTCTTCCCCGCCCATGACGCCCCGGACGACGGGCCGGGCGAGCGCTACGCGTACAACGTCGCGGGTGCGGGCTTCGACGCCGTGGTGGCCGTGGTCGACTCGCTGGCCGACACGCCCGCACTGCACGCACCGGACGGCCTGCTGGCCAGGCTCGCCGAGCACATTCCCTGGGTGCTGCTGGCCGTGGTCCCGTCGTACACACCCGCCCCGGCGCGCGCAGCGGCGCCCCAGGCGGTCTCCACGCCACCGCGCGCCCTCCAGCACGCCGTGAGCGCCCGCGGTGGCGCCGCCGCGCTGCCCAAGCTGTTGCCCGAGCCGCTGCGCGGGCCGCACTTCTCCTCGTACGCGCCACACGAGGTCGGCTGGCTGCTGCAGGACCTCTCGGACGCCGCGCTTGAGGCCCCGACCGAGGAACGCGAAGAGGCGATCCAGAGCGGTGGCGCCCACTACGCCGAGTCGCTGCCCGTCGAGTACCAGCCGAGCGACGACTACCAGCGGCTGTTCCGTACGGCACTCGATGTGTCGGCGGCCCGTATCGCCCAGGCCGTCGGTACCGTCACCGACATCGTGCTCGCCGAGTTCCAGCTCCGGCAGCGGGGCGGGCGCACTGGTCGGAGGACGGGCGCGGGGAACGCGGCACGGCGCCCGGTGCTGGTGTCGCTCGCGCGTGCCGGTACGCCCGTCGGCATCCTGATGCGCCGCTGGGCCCGGCAGCGGCACGGCCTTGACCTGCCGCACTACGCCGTCTCCATCGTGCGCGGCCGTGGCATCGACACCAACGCGCTGCGCTGGCTGGCCGCCCACCACGATCCGGCTGACGTGGTCTTCGTCGACGGCTGGACCGGCAAGGGCGCCATCACCCGCGAACTCGCCCAGGCCCTTGAGCAGTTCGAACGGACCGATGGGAGCACGTTCCACCCGGACGTCGCCGTGCTCGCGGACCCCGGCTCCTGCGTGCGTACCTACGGCACCCGTGCGGACTTCCTGATCCCCTCGGCCTGTCTAAACTCGACCGTTTCGGGCCTGATCTCGCGCACCGTGCTGCGCGCCGACCTCGTGGGCCCCGACGACTACCACGGCGCCAAGTTCTATCGCGAACTCTCCGGCGCCGATGTCTCCCACCACTTCCTGGACACCGTCTCGGCCCACTTCGACGAGCGTGCCGACGCGGTGGACGCCCAGGTCAAGGAGGTGCTGTCCACAGAACGCACCCCCACCTGGGCGGGTTGGGCCGCCGTCGAGCGGATCAGTGAGGCATACGGCATCCATGATATGAACCTGGTCAAACCGGGCGTCGGCGAGACGACTCGGGTACTGCTGCGCCGCGTTCCGTGGAAGATCCTGGCCCGCAGCGGGGTCGGCGCTGATCTCGACCACGTACGACTGCTCGCCGGACAGCGGGGCGTACCGGTGGAGGACGTGGCCGACCTGCCGTACAGCTGTGTCGGGCTGATCCATCCCGAGTTCACACGTGGTGCCACCGGGGCCGACGGCCGGACGGTGACCGCTTCATGACGTCATCAGCCGGCTCCGCGGCACACCCCGGGCCGACCCCGGAGACCCGGAGGATCGCGCCCACCGGGCCGGCCTCCGGCACGGGGCCCGACTTCGCGCGCACCACCCTCGTCGCCAGCGATCTCGACCGCACGCTCATCTACTCCGCCCCTGCCCTGGGGCTTCGGATGCCCGACGCCGAGGCACCGCGGCTGCTCTGCGTCGAGGTCTACGAGGGCACACCGCTGTCGTACCTGACGGAGGCCGCCGCGACGCTCCTCGCGGAGCTCGGCAGGAGCACGGTCTTCGTCCCCACCACCACCCGCACCCGTGAGCAGTACGTCCGCGTCCACCTGCCGGGCCCGGCTCCGGCGTTCGCGATCTGCGCCAACGGGGGACACCTGCTCGTCGACGGCGTCTCGGATCCCGTCTGGCGGCGCCAGGTCGCCGCGCGCCTCGCCGAACGGTCTGCGCCGCTCGCCGAGGTCCGCGCCCGCATGGTGAGCACCGCGGGACCGGCCTGGTTGCTCAAGGAACGGGTCGCTGAAGATCTCTTCGCGTACCTGGTCGTCGAACGCGCCCTGCTCCCCGACGAGTGGGTCAAGGAACTCGCCGACTGGGCCGACACTCGCGGCTGGACGGTCTCCTTGCAGGGCCGCAAGATCTACGCCGTCCCGAAGCCGCTGACCAAGAGCGCAGCCGTGCGCGAGGTGGCCCGTCGCACCGGGGCCGACCTCACGCTCGCGGCCGGTGACTCCCTACTCGACGCCGACCTGCTGCTCGCGGCGGACCTGGCCTGGCGGCCCGGCCACGGCGAACTCGCCGAGGCAGGCTGGAGCGCACCACACGTGACCGTCCTGCCCGAACGCGGAGTGGTGGCGGGCGAGGAGATCCTGCGGAGGTTCGCGCGGGCGGCGGCGGGTGGGCGGGAGTAGGGGTACGGGACGGGAGCGCGGGTGCGGGTCCTGCGCTGGTGGGACGGGGCTCGCTCAGCCGCAGCAGCCGCCGCCACAGCAACCGCCACCGCCGCCTCCACCGCTCGCGCGCGGCGCGGCAGCTGCGGCGCCGCCGACGGCCACGGTCGACAGCAGCTTGACCGTGTCGTCATGACCTGCGGGGCAGGTGGCGGGGGCCGAGGACTCGGCCATCGGGCGGCTCAGCTCAAACGTGTCGCCGCAGCTGCGGCAGCGGTACTCATAACGAGGCATGACCTCAGGTTAACGGGCGACGGGGCGTTCGGGCAGATCCGCTCACAGGTCCGCTCAGCGGAAGAGCGGGCACCAGGCAGGAACGGCACGTCGGGAAACGGCCCGCGCAACGCCTTGAGATAGCCACGGCCACCGGCGGTGGACGCGGGGAAGACCTTCAGGGCCGAGAAGTTGACGAGGAATTCCTTACTGCCGGACCTGAGAGGTCTGCCGGACCTGACGGGCCTGCGGGACGCCGGGCCTGCGGGCCCTGGGCGCCGACCTCCGCCGCTATCCTCCGGTGCCGCGCGCCCCGCGGATCTGGGAGACGACACGAGCCACGGTCTGCCGTACCGCTTCGGTCTCCGTCAGGAAGTGCCAGTAGTCGGGGTGGCGGCCCTCAAGCGTGGCGATCGCGCGGTCCAGCCGCGCCACGGAGTCGTCGAGCGGTCGCGCGTGCTGGGGATCGGGGGTCTGCCGTCCGGCCATCGCCAGGCGCTGCGCGTCCCGGATCGCGAACCGCGTACGGTCGATCTCCTGCTGCGGATCCTTGGCCACCGCATTGAGGCGCTGCAACCGCTCACTGGCCGCCGACACCGCGTCGTCCGTCGTGTTCAGCAGGGCCCGTGCCGTTGAGAGCTGAGTACTGGCGTCGGTCCAGCGCTGCTGCGTCCCGGGCTGCCTGCGCCTCCTTCAGCTTCTGCTCGGCCTGCCGCACGTTCTCCGCGGCGTCCCTCGGCACCTGCTGGAGGTCCTGCCAGCAGGCCGCGGAGAAGCGTCTGCGCAGCTCGCTGAGGACTGGCTCGACCTGCCCCGCGCGGGTCGTCAGCGCCTGCGCACGCGTCCGCATGCGACACCAGCCGGTGGTCGATCTCGGCGGCCTGTTCCGGCAGCCGCTCGGCCTGCGCACGCACCGACTCCGCCTCGCGCGCCACCAGCTCTGCACGCTCCAGTGTCTGAGGCACGCCGTGCCGGCCCGCCCCCTGATTGAGCTTGGTCAGCTCGGGGCCGAGCGCGGCGAGCCGCGCCGCCAGCTCATCGGCCCGCAGGCCGGACGCGCGGACGGCGTCCAGGGCGTTGCTCGCGGCCAGCAGCGCTTGCCGGGCCCGCTCGATGCTCGGTGCGACCCGCGCCAGCTGGGTCTCCGCCTTCCCGAGTAGCGGCCCCAGGGATTGGGCGAACCGGTCCAGATCCTGCTTGGTACGGCTCAGCTCGTCCTTGGCCCGTGTCAGCTCGGTCCTGGCGTGCATCGCGGCGGACGCTTCCAGGCCGTCGCGGTCGAGGTCGTGGGCGTCCACCGCCGTGATGTATTGGTGGCTGACCTCGTCGATGCGGTTGCCGAGATCGGCGAAGTCGGAGATCACGCGCCGCGCCGCGGGCGAGTCGTCGACCGCGGTAATCGTCTCTATGGAGATCCGCAGATCGCGCTGGGCGGTGTCCAGTTCATAGAACGCGGTCGCGGCCGCGTCCTTGGCGGCCTGGGCCTCGGCTCGCTGACTCTCGGCCCGGCCGCCGAACCAACGCCTGGTGCCCCCGCTGGCGAAGGCCGCGGGCAGCGCCGCGGCGGCGAGCAGCGGCAACACTGCCAGCGTCAGGATGTCCCGCACGCCCGTGCGCAGCGAGACGGCGGGGCGAGGATCCACAGCGGATCGCGGACCCACAGCGGATCGCGGACCCACAGCGGATCGCGGACTCGAAGCGAATTGCGGACTCGAAGCGGATCGAGAAGCCGCAGCGGATCGAGGAGCGGAACGGCGAACGGCGTCGGAACGGGCTGCAGCAGGAGCGCTGCGGAAAGGGCCCGGACCATGACGGCGGGCGTGCAGTCCATCCGGCAGATGCGGTGGGTACGGCTGCGAAGGTGTCGCCGTCACTTACCTCTCCCGTGCTGTCGCTCCCCTGCCCGGTGGGGCTCGATGTCATTGTCCCACCGGTAAGAGACGAACACACAGGCCGGTTAGTTCGCGTTCCGTACCGTGACTTTGCCGTCGTCGGACCGAGCGGACACCACATGAGGGCTATGCGCGTCCCGCGGTACGCCGATGTCGACGTGGCCGTCGTCGGTGGTGGCGGTGACCCGGTAGGCGACGGTGCCGGCGCCCGGGCCCGAGCGGGGCAGCGCGATGGTGGTGGCGCCATCCTCGCTGCGCGCGTCGACCCGGTCCGGCACGCCGGTCAGCTCCAGCTGTATGGATCCGTCATCGGTGGTGGCCTTGACCTGGCGCGACATAACACCGACGGCGTGCACCGAGCCGTCCGAGGCCGACAGCTCAAGTGGGCCGGCACTGTGCTCGACACGGATGGCACCGTCATCGGTGTGGATCTTCAGTGCGGTGCGGAAATCGCGGGCCGTCACCCTGCCGTCCCCGTCGTGCACGGTCACCGCCGCGTCGCGCGGCACCTCCACGCGGTGCCTGGCGGAGCAGTCGGCGATCATCCCGGAGCAGTGCGTGTGCAGGGTGAGCCGGTCGTCGTGCCACGTCCAGCTGACCGAAGGGTCACCGCCCAACACGACCCGCCCCTTGAACCAGCGGGTGACGCGTACCTCGTGCCCGTCCACCGGCACCAGGTCGAGCGAGGAGTCGTCGGAGTCGATGGTCAGTGTCTTGCCGTGCAGGCTGAACGAACGGTGCTCCGGGTCCTTGTCGTCCCCCGCCCGCGCCCCGCACCCACTCGCAAGCGAGACGACGGCCACCACCACGCCGGCGGCGATGACGGTGCGGGTGCGCCCGCGGGGCGGGTGAGGCGTACGAGCGATCATGTGTTCCCCCTGTGAGAAATAACGTGCGCAGGCTGTGGTTGTGGCTGCCGCCACGGGCCGCAGTGGCTGTGGATCACCACCCGGACGCAGGGGGCTGGAACCCTTGCCCTTCCCCTGTCCAGGTACTCTTCGACCGTACGGAACCGCCGACTCCCAAGGGATCCGGGCGGCCACCGGATCCGTACTGGGGTTAACCCCCGGCTGACCGTCGTATACGGGTTTGCGAAGCACAGGCGCCGGCAAGGTAAGCTGTCGGATCAGCCCGGGCGCGTAGCTCAGCGGTAGAGCGCTGCCCTTACAAGGCAGATGTCGGCGGTTCGAAACCGTCCGCGCCCACCAGTGCGAAGACCCCCAGCCGATTTTGGCTGGGGGTCTTTGACATCCGGATCTGATATCGACGGCGACAGTCACTCACGGCCGGGCCGCTGGCTTTCCTGGGTCCTCCTGGGTAGCGGGCTGCTTCCTGAGCAGCCGGTCTATGTGAAGGCTTCCGCAATGTCGTGCTCAGGGCTTGAGGTGCGAAAGGCCGCTTCGCTGTCCGTACAGGACTTCGTGGCTGTCCGGGGTCGTGACCAGCAGGTCGGGGTGGCCGTCTTTGTTCAGGTCCGATGTGGTCAGGGATTCGGGGTAGTCCGGGCCAGGGGGGCGGGTGCCGGAGCCGGTGAGGCCGTGGGTGCGGCTGCCGTTGAACATGATCAGGCTCGTCTCCTCGTTGTCGTAGTTGAGGATGGCCACCAGGTCGTCCGCGCCGTCGTCGTCGAAGTCGCCCGCCACCGGGGTGTCGAGCCAAGCGGTGTCGGATATCTGCGGGCCGAAGTGAGACGAGCCCGCTGCCTTGCCGGAACTCTTGAACGGTCCGTACAGGACCCGGTCGTAGATGCGGGCGTGGCCACCGGACGACTCGCCCGCGACTGCCGGGGACACCAGGTCCGGGTGGCCGTCCGCGTTGAAGTCGCCGATGGCCAGGAAGGCGAAGGCGTTGTAGGCGGCGGCCGATCCGCGGTCCATGAGGGTGGCGCGGCTCAGGCCGTGCCGACTGCCCCACAGGATCATCGAACGGCCGGCGTTGAGCTGCCCGTCCCAGCTCTCGCCCGGTGCGTTGACGACCAGGTCGGTGCAGCCGTCGCCGTCGAGGTCCCCGGTCAACAGGCCGGCGCCGAAGCGGTCGTTCGGTTCGGCCTGCTCGGGCAGGCCGTCGTGGCCCTCCCGTAGTGTCCGCTGCTGCGGCTGCGGTTTGGCGCTCCCGCTGTCGTTGTCCGCCTTCCTGGAGGGCGAACCGTAGGTGACGGTGACGGTGCCGGCTTGTCGCGCATGTTCGACCGTGGCGTCGGGGCGTCCTTTGACGGTGTCCCGTACGCCGTCCCCGTTGAAGTCGACGGTGTCCGGTGCGAGGGCGGGCCTGGTGGGCTTCGGGTGAGGCACGCCTGAGGGCTGGTCGTCTCCGTTAGCGCATCCAGCCGTGGTGCCGACCGTGAGGAGCACCACGACGGCCAGTATTCCTGCGCCCACCCGCATCTGTTCCGCCCTTTCGCCCGCTCTGTGGAGAGGGGACCCTCCGATGCGCAGGTTCCTTGCGCCGCTGGCCAGGGTGCCCGCCTCGTCGAAGCCCATCAGGCCGGCCGCCTGAGCGGTGAACTGACCCGCCTGGGCCGAATCCTGCTGATCGTCGTCGACGAGGTCGGCCACATCCCTTTCGAACTAGAGGCCGCGAACCCGTTCTTTTGAGCCTACGCCGGCGTGATCTTCACCGGCACCGGCACCGGCACCGGCGCCATCGCCTCCCATTGAACTGGGCCGCAGCCCCTCGACCATCGGCCCGAAGTCGGGGAAGATCGGCCAGAACCCCGAGCTGCGGGACTTCGTCCAGTACCTGAGTGGGACCAGGGCAGCGAATGGGACGCCACCGCGAGTTCACCATCGCCACCGACATCCCCGTCTACTTCTGCGACCACCTCATACGCCGTCGTCGCCGAACTCAACGGCCGCCCACGCACAACGCTCGGCTGGGAATCCCCGGCTGAGCGCCTGCGTCAACTCCTCTAAAAATCGGCCAAAGTGGGGAGATACGGAAACCGGACACTCGGACCGACCTTATGGTGATGGCATGGCATGGCAGCGTCAGAGTGGGAACAGCTCACCCGCGCCCGGGCAGGTCGGCGCTTGAAGATCGCCGCACGGCACATCATTCGACGTCCCCTGCTGATCGCCGGCCTCGTCGGCCTGCTGATCCTGTGCAACCTGGTGAAGGACAGCTTTCCTCTGGCCTACGGACTCGCAGCCCCGGCCGGAGCCGTTCTGATCATGGCCAGCATGGGCCGCTACCGTCCACCAACCGAAGATCCGGCACACGAAGACGCTTCACTTCCCGCCGAAACCGACGGGAAGTGAAGCAAGAACCCCACGGCCAGCGACACACCACTACCAGCGTGTTGCAACGAAGGCTAGTAACCGCCGTGTGTTCCGTGTTTCGTGTTCCGCAGGCCCGGGCCTTGCGTTTTTGGCTTCTCTGACGGTGCGGGGCTACGGCGTGGTCAACTCGAATCGCTTCACGTGCACTGTGCCGCCGAGGGCTTCAGTGGCGTAGTTGAAGATGGCGTAGCGGTAGCCCATGAAGAAGTGCCAGTCGTTGCCCATCGTGACGCCAGGGCCGAGGGCGGTGAAGTTGACGCCGTCGGTGCTGTAGGAGAAGAAGCCCTGACGGCCGGTGCCGGGGTGGATGTCGGTGGTGATGCGCAGCCATATGCGGTTGCCTGAGACGTCGGCGCCTGCTGCTTCAGTGCCGGTGGCTGTGGTGTTCCACTTGCTGTCCATGGTGAGGCCGTTGACCATCACCACTCTTGTTGTGCCGTTGTCGCGTGTGAGACCGATCCAGGCGGAGGAGTCACGCAGGAGCGCGAGGCCGGTCCGGTCGCCGTCCTTCATGCCGGCGTGGTCGAGAGCGATCGTTGCGGTCGACGTGGGGCCCTGGATGCGGTGGGTGAGCGTGTTGCGGGCCGCGTACAGGTCGTCGGTCACCGTCGCGGTCTGCAGGCGCAGTCCGTTGTGGACCGAGTATTTGCTGGTGTCAGGGTTGTGGTTCCATTCCCACTGCGGCTTGAGGCACGTTCCGTCGAAGGTGTCCGTGCCGGTGAGCGGGGTGACGTCGCGGGGTGGCGCCGGCAGGTTTGGAGTGGGGTAGGTGGTGCCCCAGGCGCCGTTGACGGTGGTCAGGACGGGCCAGCCGTCCGCGTTCCAGGTGATGGGGGCCAGGGCGGGGACTCGGCCGCCGGGGTAGGAGTCGACGAAGGCCATGTAGTACCAGTCGCCGTACTGGGTCTTCACCAGTCCGCCCTGATGGGGGACGCCGCCGCCGGAGATGGGTCCCGGCAGGTCGAGCAGGAGCTGTTGCATGGTGTAGGGGCCGAACGGGCCGCTGGTCGACTTCAGGATGTACTGACCGTTGGCCGGGCGGGTGAGGAATATGTAGTAGTCCCCGTTGATCTTGTAGAAGCGGGAGCCTTCCAGGGTGCCCACGCTGGCGGGTGTGGTGAACACCTGCTGGGCCTTTACCTGGGTTTTTCCGTCTGCGGAGAGCTGGGCGACGCTGATGTCGGTGTTGCCGTACGACACGTACATCGTGTCGTCGTCGTCGATGAGCAGCCCGCAGTCGTAGTAGGCGTTGTCGATCGTCGTGAGCCTGGTCCAGGGCCCCTCGGCCTTGCTCGCGGTGTAGATGTACGACGTGCTGAAGTCGATGCAACCGATCCAGTAGAACGTCTTGTTGCTCGGGCGGTAGTTGAGCGAGGACGCCCAGATGCCCCTGACGTAGGCGCGACCGCCGTCGAGGTCATAGTCGGTGCCGAAGTCCAGCGTGGGTACCGAGTGGCCGGCGAACTCCCAGTTGACCAGGTCGTACGAGCGCAGAATCGGCGCGCCCGGCGAGTAGTGCATCGTCGAGGCCGACAGGTAGTACGTGTCTCCGACGCGGATGATGTCGACGTCCGCGAAGTCCTGCCAGATCACGGGGTTGGTGAACTGCGTGGCGGCGGGCTGGTGGGCGTGTCGTGCGGCGCGAGTGGCCGCGGCGGCGCTGGAGGCCGATGCGAGGGGCGCCGCTGCTGTGATCAGGCCGGTGGCGGTCGCCAGCGCCTTCCGGCGGCTGTGCACGTGATTGAGCCAGGACATATGCGAGATTTCTCCTTGTTCGGCCGGACGCCGCGTCGGATCTGACGGGGCGCGGCGCCCGCGGCGGCAGGGTTGCAGCTGTCGCTGGAGGGCGGAGGTGGGCGGCGGGGTGAGGTGGTCCGGTGCGTCTGTCCGGGCGTCAGAGGCTGGAAGTAGTCGCTGGTCGCGGCCGTTTGCAGGGATGTGGCGGGCAGGGAGGGCCTGGTGCCGTTCGCGATAAAGACGTCGGAATGTTCGGAATATCGAACATTGATCGAATCTTCGGACGGGAATGGATCATAGGCGGTCCTTGGAGGAGGTCAATACCCCTCGCGTCACCCAATCAAAGGGGTGGCCGAGACCTTGCTGCTTGAGTGCGCGTGGGCCGCGGTGCGATCGCGCCGGGCGTGCTTGTGCGCGGTCTCTTCCCGGCCTGTTCCCGGTCCGGCTGCTGCCTGCGCCTTGGGCGTTGTGCTCTGGCTGCTGCTGTGCGCTGGCCGCTGAGTGCTGAGTGCTGGCCGTTGTGCGTTGTGTGTTGTTCGCGTGTGCGTCTGTCCGTGAATGTCGAAGGCGCATCGGGTGCGGCGGTTCGTGTGGGGGTGATCGGTGAGCGGACGATCATTCGTCAATGGGCGGTGACATGTGGACGGGCGATGACTCGACGTCTTCCATGTGGCCGCAGGACGCGCAGATCCATATCTCGCGCTGCATCCACATGGTGCGCTGGCAGCACGGGCATCCGCTGGTGCGGATGCCGTGGGGGCCCATGAGCGGTGGCTCCGGCGTGGTGGCGGCGTATTCGATGAGGCTGCTCGCGTCCTGGTCGTGCGCGGCCATCCGCAGGAGCCATGCGGTGCGCGAGCGGGCTTCGTCGGCGAAAGCGGTCATCTTGGGCACACCGTAGCTGCGTGGCGGTGTGCAGGGGTCGCCTTTTCGGAACGTGACTCCTGTGGGTTACCGGGTCCGTTTTGGTCGAGAGGGAGGGGTATGCCGCAACGTTGCTGGTGGGGTGCTGGGTGCGTGCGTGTCGGCTCGTCGTCGGCCGGCTTTTCCTGGGCGTGTGGAGCGATTGCCGGGTGTGCGGGGGCCGATGGCGGGGGCCGGGGTCGGGGGCGTTCGTTTGGATCATGTTGGGCTCGTGAGGTCGGGCGCGCAGGCTTGCGGCGTGGCCGAAACGGTTCCTGGTGGCTCCGCTGCGAGGTCATTCCGACGCCTTGCGATCGCGCGCGCCAGCCGCCGCCCGCTGATCGGACTTCCGTGGTGTCACCGCCTCTTAAACCTTTCAGCCGGCCGGTCTGCGTGCTCTTGGCTGCCTGTGGGCCGGTGAGGCTGGGCGGGCCCTGCGGTCTCGCTGCCCGGCGTCCGCTGCCCGCTGCCCGGAACTACGGTGCGGCATCCGGTTGCGCCGGGACATGCTTCAACCGCATTCGGGCATCGACCCGGTCGACGTCCGCGAGCTGGCACCAGTGGCGATGACCGCTGACGAACACCGCGAGCTCCCGCTCCCGCTCACGCAGCTTCTCGACCTCGGCCTGCTCGTCGGGGGTCCAGCCGGGTGAGGCGGGGCGCTCCGTCTTGCGCCAGCCGTAGGCGTCGCTTAAGGCGTCGAGGGGTTCCACCGACCAGGGGAGCCGCTTCAGCAGGGCCAGAAGCTCGGCCCGTACCTGGTGCAGCTCCTCCTGGCCTGCGAGAAGGTCGCCCGGGAAGTCATGAGTCGCAGCCATGCAGCAATGCTACGTCTGTTCGATTTTGTGATGCGAGCATCTTTCGGGGGTCTTACGCGGCCCTGTGGCTGACGGCTGAGCGCTGTACCGGATGAGCGGGCGTCTGCGCCTGCGGCGGCAGGTCTAGGAGCGGGTGGGCGGCTGGCGTGTCGCGCACCTGGTCGGCGGGCAGCTGCATCAGGTGGTCGACCTGTCGGCGCGGCCCCGCTGCGTCGTGGGATTCGGGACAGTGCGGCCTGGTCCTGAGCGCTTGCGGACCGTGACGTTAGGGTGCCCGGCATGAGCTGCACGGAGATACACGGTGCCACGATCCGCTACGACGACCTCGGCCCGTCGGACGGGCTGCCGGTCGTCCTCGTCCACGGGCATCCGTTCAATCGCAGCCTGTGGGCGCCGCAGGCGAAGGCGCTGATCGCGGCCGGATACCGGGTGATCACGCCGGACCTGCGCGGCTACGGCGACAGCGGTGTCACGCCCGGCAAGGTGCTGCTCTGCGACTTCGCGGACGACATCGCCGCGCTCCTCGACCATCTCGGCGTCGAGCGGGCCGTGGTCGGCGGTGTGTCCATGGGAGGTCAGATCGCCATGGAGTTCCAGCTCCGGCATCTGCGGCGGGTGCGTGCCCTCGTGCTGTCCGACACCTCGGCCCCCGCCGAGACCGCGGCGGGCAAGGAGTTCCGCAATCGTCTGGCCGACCGGCTGCTCGCCGAGGGCATGGACGGTTACGCGGCCGAGGTGATCGACAAGATGCTCGCCCCGTACAACGTCATCGCGCTGCCCGACGTGGCCGCGCGCGTCATGAACATGATGCGCGGCACCGACCCGCGCGGCGCCGCCGCGGCCCTGCGTGGACGGGCCGAGCGCCCCGACTACCGGGACACCCTGGCAGCCGTAGCGGAACCGGTCCTGATCATCGTCGGCGCGGATGACGCCTACACCCCTGTCGCCGATGCCGAGGTCATCCACCGACTCGTCCCGCACGCCGTGCTGACCGTCATCGCGGAGGCCGGACACCTGCCGGGTGCCGAACAGCCCGAGCGCTTCAACGCCGCACTGTTGGACTTCCTCGCCACCCGGGTCGCCGCCCATGCCTGAGCCCCACCCGCCGCTTGCTCACTTCACCGACGCCGCTGAAGGCCACCACGCTGGCAGGGACGACCCAGACGATCGTGATGAGCGGGATGAACGGGACGGAGAGAACGGACGAGGCAGGCGGGATGGGCAGCCGGTGTGCCGCTGAACGGGGCAGGGGATGCGGGACACTGGAAGCATGTGCCGCAGCATCAAAACGCTCCGTCCGCCTGTCCTGCCCGAAGAGGCGACCGAGGACGAGATACGGGCCGCCGCTCTTCAGTACGTCCGCAAGGTCTCCGGCTTCCGGGCCCCGGCCGCACACAATCGCGAGGTGTTCGATCGAGCCGTCGACGCGGTCGCCCCGGCCACCGCCGACCTGCTGGCCGGACTTGAAGTGCGCGGGCAGCGGGTCGCTGCGGCGGGTTCCGCCGACGACACGGTGGCCGCTGCCGTTAGCCACGGGGATCAGGTGTAGCGACGGTCGCACCGCCGTCGGCGTCCGCCGGCAGGACCTGTCATCCAGGTTGCCCAGAGCAGGGAATCGTCCCCAAGGGGATGCTTCAGCTCGTCGACGACGGCCGGCGCACCACGTACGCCGCCACCGCGCCCGCGCCGAAGAGGGCGAGCACCGAGATGCCCGTGGCCAGCCAGGTGGTACCGAGCCACTGGCCGCCGACGTAGCCGAGGCCCACGCTGTACCCGGCCCAGGCCACGCCTGCCAGGGCGGACCACGGAAGGAACTCCCGCACCTTGCGATGGGCGGCCCCGGCGCCCAGTGAGACCACGGAGCGGCCCGCCGGCGCGAAGCGAGCGATCACCACGAGGACGCCGCCGCCGCGGGATAGTGCCGCGCCCAGCTTCTCCTGGGCGAGGGTCAGCCGCCGGGATCGGGCGATCGTACGGGCCAGGCGGTCGCCTCCCAGCCAGGCGAGCCGGTATGCCACGAGATCGCCGAGCACGGACGCGGTGGCTGCGGAGAGGATCAGGGCCAGGATGTCGGGCACCTGGTGCGGCACCTGTCCGGCCGTGGCGCTGGTCCCGGCCGCGGCAGTGGCCGCGGCGACCACCAGCACGCCACTCGGTAGAACCGGCAGGAACACGTCGAAGAGCACGGAGATGGCTACCGCGGCATAAATCCATGGGCTGCCGGTCAGCGGCCCAAGACTCTCCAGCACCCGAACTCCCCGTCACAGCGGTAATGCCGCTGTTGTCGCGAGGAGCGGCAGGGGCGGCCTGGTCAGCCATACAGCGTACGCGGCTCGGCGCGTCGTGGTTCCGCTGGGGGGCAGAGGTGATCATCATGTCACCAGAAACACACCGGAACATCACGTTCAGCCATTTGCCCCGCTGGTGCGGCACCGAGGGCCGAAGTCGCGTAACAACGAAACGTGGCAGCAGCACGTCATCCCGGAGAGCCGGAGAGCCGGAGAGCCGGAGAGCCGGAGAGCCGGAGAGCCGGAGCCGGAGCTGAAACGTGCGGTGTCCGGCTGTGGATGGCGGACGCGTGGCGGCGGGAAGTGCGCGGCAGTGCGTCTCGGCGCGCCGCGCGAACCTCATCACACGCCATCAAAAACATCTATGTTCGTCTATACCGACTCACTCACTCACATACTAATTCATATTCATATCCGTACCCACATATACACCGCATCACTGAGGCGGACAACGACCGGCAACGGAATTGCCGATTGCCGGGCTGAGGTAAGGAGCGGGACGACGATGGTGGCAGGAATGCTGGCCGGCGCTGTGGCGACGGCTGTGCTGACGGCGGTCGGCAGTGGCACGGCCGCTGGTACGGCCAGTGCGGACGGGCTCAACTACTTCGAACTGCGAACTGCGGCGCGTTTCGCGCCGCCGACGGCCTTCGTGCCGTCGCTGGCGCTGACGTACCGAACGAGTCTGGTACCGGCGGGCGCCCGCATCGAGGTCGAACAGCGCAGCAGCGAGCTGGGCACGACGGTCCGACTGCATGTCTCCGGGGTGCAACCCGGTCACGCGTTCGGGGCGCATGTGCACACCAAGCCGTGTGCCGCGGATCCTGCGGCGGCTGGTGGCCACTATCAGCACCGTGTCGATCCGGTACAGCCGTCGACCAATCCGGAATACGTCGATGCGCAGAATGAGGTGTGGCTGGATTTCACCGCCGATGTGCACGGTGCGGGCGATGCGCAGGCGCGCCACAGCTGGGGTTTCCGCAGCGGCGAGGCCCGTTCGGTCGTGATCCATGAGGAACCGGGTACCAAGGGTGCACGGGTGGCGTGTTTCACGGTGCCCTTCGGATCGGTCAGCACGGGCTGAGGCGGGTCGGAGCGGGCGGGGTGGAACGCATCTGCCGTGGCTCGCTGGCGTGTCCCGAGAGTGCGTCCGGGATGTATCCGGCGTCGTTTGCCCGTTGCCCGTTGCCCGTTGCCCGTTGCCCGTTGCCCGTTGCCCGTTCGCTGTTGGCCGTCTGGCGGCTGGGTATGGACGTCTGACGTCGTGGTGGGTGCGGTGAGCGAACCGGACGTGGACGGGATGCGGACAGGACGCGGACGGGATGCGGACGCGGGAAAGGTGCCTGCCCTTGAGTGGGGCGGGCACCTTCGGCGCACTGGGGTGGGCCGGGTCAGGCCGTGGCCGTGGCCCGCTCGGGTGCGGAGCCCCCTCCGCTGGTTCCGTCGGTTCCGTCATGTCCCGCGGTGCGTCGGCCGCGCAGCGCGAGCAGGTGGTCGAGGCCGAGTGCGCCCGGGCCGGTGAAGATCAGCAATAGCATGATCCAGCAGAAGAGAGCCGCGGGCTCGCCGCCGTTCTGGATCGGCAACAGCGCGTGCGGCTGGTGGACCTTGAAGTACGCGAAGGCCATGGCGCCCGAGGAGAGGAACGCGGCGCCACGGGTGCCGAAGCCGATCAGGACGAACAGACCCGCGACGAACTGGATCAGTCCTGCGTACCAGCCCGGCCAGGTGCCCGCGGGCTGGCTTGTGCCGCCGAAGGCGCCGAACAAGGTGGACAGGCCGTGGCAGGTGAAGAGCAGGCCGACGACTATGCGGAACAGCCCCAGTGCGTAGGGGCTTGCGGTGTCAAGGCGTGAGGACATGGGTGGGGGGCTCCTTCGGTGTGCAATGACATCCGGGCGGAGCCAAAGGTTAGGTGAACCTAATCTTTACTTGCAAGTTCAACATTAGCCAAGTTGTAGGCGATTGCCGGGCGCGCCTGAAGCGGCGGGCATGCGGTCAGTGGACGTGCAGTCAGCGGATCTGTGGTTAGCCGGACCTGTAGTTAGCGGATCTGTGGTTAGCCGGACCTGTAGTTAGCGGACCTGAAGTCAGGTGTGTGAGCGGCCAGTCGCGTGGTCGGCCTCGTGGTCAGCCCTGTGGCCAGGCGTGTGGTCAGCCCTGTGGCCGGGCGTGGTGGCGGACATGAGAGAGCCGCCGGGGTCACCGGATCCGAGGAAGCGCTGCTTCGAGTGGATCCGGCGGCCCTGGCGGCTCAGGAACGGCGGCTTAAGAGCGACGGCTCAAGAACGGCCGGTCTGGCTGCCGTTCAGGCTGGCGGTGGTTGTTGTGGGGTCAGCACTCGCCGTTGAGGATGTTCGTCAGGGCGGTCTTCTCCGCGGAGTCGATGCTCAGGCTGTAGAGGTGCTTGATGTGGATCCACATGCGGGCGTACAGGCAGTGGTAGGCGGCCCGCGGCGGAAGCCACTCGGCCGGGTCCTGGTCGCCCTTGGACTGGTTGACGTTGTCGGTGACGGCGATCAGCTGCGGGTGGGTCAGGTCGTTGGCGAAGGTCTGGCGCTGGGCGGTCGTCCAGCTGCTCGCGCCCGAGGTCCAAGCCTCCGCCAGCGGCACGATGTGTTATCCGCACCCCAGTACCGCCTGTCACCGACATCGGTGACAGGCGGCCAGGGAGCGTTTCCTCTGTGTCAGCGCTGCGTTATCCGGCACAGCGGCATCTACCGCTGGCAGCGACTGCATGTGAGGAGACGCCGTGGCGACCACGCAACGGGTGGCGGCCGGTGAGGGGCCGACGTGGACGGTCCTCGCCGATGACTTCGGCGTCGTGGAGCCGGTCGAGCAGTATTTGGAGTATCTGAGGTTGGAGTGCTCACCCAACACCGTCAAGAGCTATGCCCGTGGCCTTGCCCTGTGGTGGTCGTTCCTGGAGAGGCGCTCGCAGGCCTGGGACCAAGTCGGTGTGACCGATCTGGGAACCTTCGTGGGCCAGGTGCGCCGCGGGAGCGTCGCGGGGGAAGTGGTGGTGCTCCGTGGTGGGCAGCGGGCGGCCGATGCCACGGTGGCAATCCGGGTCCGGGCGGTGATGGGCTTTTACCGCTATCACGCCGCCCGTGGGGTCGGGGTCGCGAGTCGGCTGTATGAGACGGTGCACGCCCGGTCGGGCCGGTACCTGCCATTTCTTGAGCACGTGGCACGCAAGCATGGCCGGCGTTCGAGCGTGGTTCAGGTACGGGTCCGGCCCAAGCCGGTCCCGGTCCTGTTACCGGGCCAGATGGCGGCCCTCCGAGAGGCGGAGGCGTCCTGGGATGCGGCGGCAGGGGCCTGGCTGGGCGAGTTGCGGTACCGGCTGTTGTGGACGCTGCTGGAGGAGACCGGGCTGCGGCTGGGTGAGGCGCTTGGGCTACGGCACCGTGACTGGCGGACCGGGACCGGCGACACCGCGCAGGTCGAGGTCGTGCAGCAGGACGGGCATCCGCACGGCCTGCGGACCAAGAGCGGCTACCGGCGGGTCTTCGTCGGGTCCACGTTGGACCGCCTGTACGGCGACTGGGTGTGGGCGTTGTGCGAGGCGGGCGCCGACGTGGAACTGGGTGACTGGGACAACGCGTACGTTTTCTGCAACCTGCACCGGGGACGCCGTTTCGCTGCGCTCCGGCCGGAGAGCGTCTATAAGCATCTGGCCGCGAGGAAGAAGAACGTGCCCGGTCTGCCGCCGGAGATGACTCCGCACTGGTACCGGCATACTCACGCCACCGCCCTGCTGCTGGCCGGCGTGCCGATGCACGTGGTCAGCCGGAGGCTCGGACATGCCGATATCCAGACCACGATCAACACCTACGCCCACGTGACTGAGGACGCCGAGCTTCGGGCCTGCGCGGACTGGCAGAAGGTCACTCAATTCTGGGGAAGCCGGAATGAAGGCTGAACCGACCGGAATCGCCGCCCTGCCTCAGCAGCGGAAGAGGGTGCCGGAACGACAGCGCCGCGACAAGCGAGATCCGCGTCTGCCGATTGCCGAGTTGTTCACCGAGGATCGCGCGAGACGGCTTTGGAAGGCTCTGCCGGAGGAACATCGGCAAGATCACTTCGACGCCGCCAACATGCCTGCGGACTATGGTCAGGCGTTCACCAGAAGGACGATTGACAAGAGTCGGGGCTGGTACACCCAGTCCCTCAGTCTGCGAGACCTACCCGAACCGATGGTGTGGGAGCTGGCCTGGTGCATACACCAGCAAGTCGCTGACGGGTACAGCGTCAACACCAATCGCCTGGGCGAGTTGCGGCGAGGGCTCGTCCTTGCGGTCAATCACGGAAGTTCGGTGGCACGGGCAGCGCGCTCGCTCACGGCTCTGACACACGAGGAATGGGGGCGAGAGGTCCGCGGAGCATTGATGCGCACAAGCGCTTCGGCCAACCCTCATCTGCCGTCCTGGGTCGAGAACGGACTGAAGCACATTCAGGACCGTCTCGCCCACGCTTACCACGATGGCGAGTGGTGGCGGTTGAATGTCTGGAACCCCGCTCTGGACCGGCGCATTCCGCAACGCGAGCACGAGCCCTGGGGCCGATCTGTCGCCAACTTCAGCCAGCTGAACACCGGCTGGTTGCGCGAGGCTGCCCAGTGGTGGCTATCGGTGCAGCTCTTGACGGAGCACTACGTGTGGTCTTCGGTGAAGAGCCGACTCGACCACCTGAAGTGGTTCCAGTGGTACATCGATCAGACCAGTTGCGTGGGCCCGCATCTGGTTGACTCTCCCGAACAGCTTCGGCCGTGGCTGCGCGGTTTCGTGGATTCCCTCAACAATCACACCGCGATGACCGGCCCTAACAAGGGCGGCAAGCTGGCGAAGAACAGTCGACGGGGCCCGCTGGTGACCGTCGAGGCGTTCTATCGCTGGATGTACGACAATCGCTCTGAGGCGGTCTCGGTACTCGGCGACCCGCGTTGGGGAAGGCTCGGGCCGGAACATTCGGTGCTCTTCCTCTTGGACGACAAGCCTCGACTTACCACCCAGCCTCCGGATGACATGGTGCTGGAGGACGAGGTGGTCAGTCAGATCGCGGCAGGCTCGGGTGTTCTTGCCGCACCCAAGGACGAGGGCGGATCAGACGACCAGCAGGCGTTCCACGCGCTCATGCTGCTGATCCGAACCGGTCGGCGGATGAACGAGGTCCTGATGATGGACTTCCAACCCTTGCTGGCGCTGCTGACGATCGGCAAACCGGGCGACAAGGACGTGGACGGCTTTGTCGCCCGGCTTAAGTACCAGCAGACAAAGATCACCGGTGGTGATCCGCCGACCATCCCCGTGGACCAGGAGATCGTAGACATCATCCGTCTCCAGCAGCAGTGGGCTCGCGAGTTCATCGCCGCCCACGGCGCCCCGGAGGGCACCGAACCCCGCTACCTCTTCCTGCAGACCAGGAACAACAGGCTCGGACTGAGGCCGTACGCCTCGGGCACCTTTCGTCATCGTCTCGGCGCGCTGGCCGAGAAGCTGGCGATCACCGATAGCGTCGGCCGCCCTGTCAAGGTCTCCAAGACCCACACGTTCCGGCACACCCGCGCCACCGACCTGATCAACGCCGGTGTGCCGATCCACGTGGTGATGCGCTACCTGGGGCATATCAGCCCCACCATGACGATGCACTACGCCAAGACCCTCGCGGAAACCGCGGAGCGCGAGTTCCTCCGCTACAAGAAGGTCACCGCCGACGGCAGAACCGCCGAGGTGGATCCGAGTGACCTCTATGACCTTCTCCACCTGGACCAGCGCGCTGACCGAGTGCTGCCGAATGGCTGGTGCATGCTGCCGCCGAGGCAAGTCTGCTCCAAGGGCAATGCATGTCTGACCTGCGACAAGTTCGTCACTGACGTTAGTCACCGTGACGAGCTCCAGCACCAGCTCGACCAGACCGAGGCGTTGATCACTCGCCGCCAGACACAGTTCACCACACGCCACGGCGAGCCGATGGGCGAGGACAACATCTGGCTCACTGGCCGGCTCGCTGAAACCCAGGCCCTCACCAAGGTCCTCGTCGCCCTCGACCAGGTCGGCGTCCACGACGACGGACGACTGCGCGCCGTCCGTGGAGCGGGCACGAGCGATCGGCCAGAGCCAATCACCGCGCAGGCGAAGGGGCCAACGCTATGAGCCAGCTTCCGCAGCACCTGCGAAAAGCCGCACGTTCACGCACGGAGGAAGCGGAGAAGCGCGCCCGCGTCGCCCTCACGAATCTGACCAAAGCCGGAGAAAACATTAGTTTCACTTCAGTTGCCCGCAAAGCGGCAGTGAGTACCGACTTCCTCTACAAACATCAGGAACTGCGCACCCTGATCGAACGACACCGCACCAAAAATGGCCCTACTTCCGGTATACGCCCTGATCAGCAGCCCGCGGACTCGTCGACGTCGGCCGCCGTACGGGCGCTGAGCGCCCGTCTGTCGCAGCAACAAAAGGCCCACAGAGAGGAAGTCGGACGGGTGCAGATCTTCTGAGGGCGCCTCGTTGGGGTGATTCGCAGAGGTTCGGGATGTAGCTGGTCGTGCTGGCTTCTACCGTCGCCGGGGTCGAGCCTGCCGTGAAGCGTGCGGGTGCTGAGCGAGGGTGGGTGTGGTGTGCCGTCGTTGATGGAGGCGTTGGAGGCCAGGCGGGCTGAGGTGCTGGGCCAGGCCGAGCGGTTGCGTGAGCAGATCGCTGGTCTGTCCGAGGAGTTGTCGCGGGCTGAGGAGCGGCTGTCGCGGTTGCAGATCGCGCGGGAGACGGTGGAGGAGGTGCTGGCCGCGCCGTCTTCGCCGGTGTCGGACACGGACGCCGCGGGTGGGGGTGACGGCGGGGTCGCTGTGGCGCTGGTGAAGGCCGAGGCAGAGCTGGATGTGACGGTGATGTCGCCGGAGTACCGGGAGATCATCGCTTTGTTCGCGACCTCGGGGGCGTCGATGCGCTGCAAAGAGGTCTGCCAGCACCTGGGTCTGGGGACCGAGCCGCGGCATGTCGAGGGGATGCGTTCGAAGCTGAAGCGGCTGGTGGAGCGCGGGATCCTGGCCGAGCCTTCGTCCGGGCTGTTCAAGGTGGACGGCAGGAAGCAGGGGTGGTGAGCGTGGTCGGGCCGGCCCAGGGTGTGCTCGCGGAGTGTGAGGAGGCCTTCGCCGCCTCGGCGGGTCTGTTCGCGGCGGCGTGTGCGGAGCTGGCGGTCCCTCAGGCGGCGGTGATGACGCATGCGCAGCTGGAGGAGCTGCTGGGGACGCGGATGCGCGAGGTCACCCGGCAGTTGTTCCAGGATCACCTGACGCTGCGGGCCAGCAACGAGGCGCGTCGTGAAGAGGTCGTGGACGCCGCCGGTGTCGGGCGCTCCCGGATCGAGCGGGGCCGGCGCCGGATGCTGGCCACGGTGTTCGGCAAGGTCACCGTGGTCCGGATTGCCTACCGCGGCACCGGCGTGGCGGACCTGCACCCGGCCGACGCGGTGCTGAACCTTCCGGACGGGATGCACTCGCACGGGCTGGCCAGACTCGCCGCGATCGAGTCCGCCCGCGGCAGCTTCGCCGACGCCTGCGAGCGGATCAACGCCCACACCGGCTCCGGCATCGGGCACCGGCAGGTCCAGGAACTCGCCGTCGGCGCCGCGGTGGACATCGACGCTTTCTACGACGCCCTCGTGCCGGCTCCCTGCACCGACACCACGCCGCTGATCTTGTCGGTGGACGGCAAGGGTGTGGTGATAAGGCCCGAAGCGCTGCGTGAGGACACTGCGAAAGCGGCAGCGGCCAAGGGCGGCAACGCGATGAAGACCCGGCTGGCGTCCGGGGAGAAGCACGGCAGGAAACGGATGGCCACCCTGGGAGCCGTCTACGACGCCGAACCCGCGCCGCGCGCGGTCGACGACATCATCGCCGACCCCGACCGGCAGGACGCCGGCCACGGCGTGGCGCCCGAGCGCCGCCAGGGGCCGAAGGCCCGGTCGAAGTGGTTGTGCGGCTCGGTGACCGACACCGCCGCACAGGTGGTGTCCGCCGTGTTCGACCAGGCAGAGCACCGCGACCCCGGACACCGCCGTTGCTGGGTCGTCCTGGTCGACGGTGCCCGCCATCAGATCGACCTCATCAAGGCCGAGGCACTACAGCGCGGCGTGGACGTCCACATCATCGTCGACCTCATCCATGTGCTCGAATATCTGTGGCGAGCGGCCTGGTGCCTGCACGACAGCGGCGATGCCTCCGCCGAGAGTTGGGTCGCCCGTCACGCCCGCGCCCTGCTGGGCGGCGGCGTGCAGCAGACCGCCGCCGCACTCGAGGAAGCCGCCCGCGCCGCCGGACTGCGTGGTGCCCAGCGCAAGGGCATCGACGAGGCCGTGAACTACCTGTCCGGCAAGGCCGAGCATCTGCGCTACGACACCGCCCTTGAACGCGGCTGGCCCATCGCCACCGGCATCATCGAGGGAGCATGCCGGCACCTGGTCAAAGACCGCCTGGACATCACCGGCGCCCGCTGGGGCCTGTCCGGAGCTGAAGCCGTGCTCAAGCTGCGTGCTGTCCGCGCCAACGGCGACTTCGACGCCTACTGGGCCTGGCATCAGCAGCAGGAGTTCGTCCGCAACCACCAGACGCGCTACCGCGACCAGCTCATACCCACCGCCTGATCGACAGCACCCTCATTGGATCTGCACCCAAGTCGGACGGCTGCGCAAGGCGTTGCAAGTCGCCCAAGGAGAGAACCTCGCTCTGCGGCGCAGGCTCGCCCCATACGAGTAACCACGGACGCTGACCGGTGCCGCCCGACGCCGGACGCCACCGGTCGCGCCGCTGCCGTCAGCCGATGCCGGTGACGCTAAGGGCCGTGGTCCAGTCGTTCTTAATAGCGGTACGCGCAGCGGACAGGGTGATCCGGCCGTCGCAGACCGCGTTCTTGAGCTTCGTCTCGACGCCGTCCTTGCTGTGGGCGGTCTCCGAGCCCGAGTACGGCTCCGGCCACAGATTCTTGGGGTCGCGCGGGGAGCCGCCGAGTTCGAGGGGGATCTGGTGGTCCTCCTCGTAGCTGGACAGGCTCGTGTCCGAGTAGCCGTAGTCGATGATGCCCTGCGCCTTGAGCGGGTTGGTGTAGGACGTGGGCGGGCGGACAGTCGCCGTCCAGCCGGACACGCAGATCGTGGAGTTGATCGTCGACTGGGTGACGTCGGAGTCGAGCTGGGCGGCGATCTGCTTCGCGGTGAGGTCTGCGCCGTACCGCAACGCGACCAGCTCGCGGTCGCGCTCGTCAAGTCGGTCGAGCGCCCGCGTAAGGTCGATTCGGACTGCGGAGTCCCGATCGTAGGTCGGCTCTTCCGGCGGTTCGGCCAGCAGAGGCGTACGTGCTGCGAGGATCTCGTCCACGGAGCGTCGTGCGATCCCGATCATCCAGGCTGCCGGTGTCCCCTTGCGGGGATCGAAGCTGGAGCGGTAGCGCAGTGCCCGCTCGAACGCGTCGGAGGTCGCGTCCTCGGCATCAGGCCCGTCGCCGAGGCGGTAGGCGGCGTATGCGTAGATGCGCCTGATCAGCGGCTTCGGGTTAGCGAGAGGGTCGCGCATCGGTATCACGTCATCATGGGCTTCCCATTGTCTCCGAAGGCTTCACTCGGATACCGCTCGCAGCCTCAGGGACGCTTCCGGCCGGATGCAAATTTGCGCACGATCACACTCCTGTTTGCGACTCGCGCTGTGAGGTCGACTCGCACACCTTCGCGCGTCGGCTTGAAGGAGACGGCGAATAGCCGAGGCCCCAACCGTTCGTCACGGTTAGCGAATCCTCTTGTTCTGTTCTGCACCATCCGCCTGCAGGCAACAGAAAATCACACCTGCTCTTACCGGGACGACGTCCTCGGAGACGACGATACACGGGAGCCTGAGGCCATAACGTATCGGCGCTGATAGTGAGCGACTGCATCCTAGGCGGGCCGTCGTACCATGTGTCCCTCGACATGATCGGCAAGCCCCACAAGCATGCCGACGACCATCCAGAAGAACGCCTTCATGAACACAAGGGAGACAAAATAGTTCTCGAAATGGAGGACAATAGCTGCTGTCAGCGCGGCCAAGAGGCCGCTAAGAAGGAGATGATCACTGCCCGCGTTTGACAGCGCTCTGAAGCCTCGACCCCACGCGCGGGCCATCAAGCCAACGAGAAAAACAAAGGCAATCACACCGTGATCGAAGATCTCGAGGAGATAGCCATTGTCGCTCACACCGTTGCGGAGTCTTTCTGCAGTTTGCGTGTCGACGAGCCCTCGTTGGGCGATATCCTGCCCGGCAAAACCGTGTCCGATCAAAGTCTGTCCGGGCTGTTGGGTCGCGACCGCGAGAAAATGGTTCTGCGTCTCGATCCGTGTGCGAGCATTACGATCGCTCAAGCCGAACGTGCTGAAGCGCTGTACAAGGTATTGCGTACTCAAAGCGCCCGTCGCGAGTGTGATCCACACGATGGCGAGGAGCGTCCCAATCGCCATCAGAACGCGCCGCATTGCTGCCGCATTGAGAAGCCCGAGGAGCAGCAGAGCTGGTGCAGCGCCCAGGATCCAGCCGCGACTGTAGGTCGAGATCAACCCGGGTCCGACCGAGGCGAGTGCGCAAGCGACGAGTACGCGAGTTCTCCCGCGGACGTGGGAATACCCCCCAATCAGGACAAGCGCAGCATGGCCAAGAACGCGGCGACCGCCGGGGGCGACTCGAGAAGAGCTGACGCCCGGTGAGGATAGACATCGTACGCGGCCGGCATGAAGGCGGGCGCTAGCCTCGTCAAGAATGAACGCATTGCTGCGTACGTGGGATTAAACTCCTGTAGCACCGCGATCGTCGACGTTATGAACGTCGCGGTCGCGAGGACACCGAGCGTGAGCGTTCGTGACCAGTCGACCAGCATCCGACGCCCAACGAAGAACGCGAGAACAGCCAGGACATTACGAATTAGCCCGTACGTCGGTGCGGCGATCAGGCCCAACGTCGCAACCTGGTAGGCGTACGCTGGGAGCCAGGTGAGGACGTAGACAAGTGTGAGCTCCCCGTACCGTCCAGCACGGAACCTCGAAGCACCGAGAGCAATCAACCCGACAAAGACCAGGACGTCGGTGGCGTAGATCGGAATCGAGAACGCAACGAGCCGGGCGACAGGGAAGACTCCTATTGCACCGAGGAGGAGGGATGCGGCGAGGGCCGGTCTGGCCGCCGCCGCTACGAAGACGATGGCGCCGGCCCCGGCGAGACAGACGATGAGGGCCGTTCCAAAGCCGTACCGAGCGGCTCCGGCCCCGGCCCCCAGCGCGCACACCGCGGTGCACGCTGTCATGAACCAAGGGTGCCCGCGGTCGCGAAGCGCGACGGCGGCAGGCATCAGACTCGACCGCCCGCGGTGCCTCTGCGAGAGAAGACGGCGTTGACCATCCCCGGCTGGGGATAGTCGAACACGGTCTCCAGATCGAACCCGCACGCCTCCAGCCGGTCAACGATGTCGCTCGGCGATGCGCCGACGGACGCAAGAGCCGACGTGTTCAACTCGATCAGGACTGCTTCAGTGCGCGAAAGCAACTGTTGGGCTCCGTCGAGGACGCCGAGCTCGCTTCCTTCAGCGTCTATTTTGAGGAGGCGTATGGCAGGAACGTCAGCAAACAGCACATCGAGCGGAGCGCAGCGCACTCTGATGAGGTGATCGGCTGCCCGTGGACCGGCGGTCACGCTCCCGCTGTCGCTGCCCCGCTGCTGCCCGATCGCGACAGTACCCTCCTCACCCGCGGCAGCAACTTCGGCGAGCATTGCCTGCACCCCGTTCAATGCAAGGTTGACACGGAGACGCGCAATGTTTGCCGGAAACGGCTCGACCACGCAGACTAAGCCGCCTCGCCCAACGCACAGCCCAGCCAGCGTGGAGAACCAACCGACGTGCCCTCCGACGTCGAGGAAGGTGTCGCCGGAGCGGAGCTTCGATTGCACGTAGAGGGTCTCGCGTGGCTCGAAGCGGCTGAGCGCCATCATCCGTTGAACGCGATCGCCGAGATCGAACTCCATCACGGTGCCGACGCGTGTTCGAACGCGAATCGTGCCTGAGGGTGGAGTGACGATCCCGCGACGCCACAGGGATGCCATAACACGACCGAGCGTGGGGCTCCGGCCCGCCACCGAAACGAGGGCGGCGTGTCTCCGCCGCGAAGGTTGACCTGTGGACAATCTTTTCTGGGCGAGGAGCGATCGGTACAACTCAGTCGTTTGCATCACCACCGACGCTTCGTCGAAGGACGTCATGGCACGGTGGTATCCAGCCTCACCCATACGTTGCCTAGCCGCCGGGTCTCGAATGAGGCATTCCAAGGCGTCGTGTAAGGCCTCGACGTCACCGGGTGGGAAGAGGTATCCGGTTTGCCCTGCATCAATGGCGTCGCGGATACCCGGCGCGTCCGACCCGACCACGGGGAGACGCGCAACCATACCCTCGATGACGGATCGAGGAACGCCCTCCCGCTGTGAACTGAGCACGAGAATGTCCGTGGCTTTCAGCAGCGCCGGCACATCCGATACGTGCCCAAGGAAGCGGATGTGCTCGTCCAGCCCAAGCGATCGAGCAAGAGAGCGGACACGATGCTCCTCGAGACCCTGCCCAGCTACCAACAACCTTGTGTCTTCGTGGTCAGCCACGAGCTTGGCGAAAGCGCGAAGCAGCGTCTCGTGATCCTTGGGCGCCTCGAGCCTTGCGATCATCGTGATGATCACGCAGCTGCCAGCGTCGAGGCGTTGCCGCGCTTGCTCGCGCGAGTTGCGCGCGAGCAGCCGCTCAAAGGCTCGAGTATTGATCCCGTTACCGATGAAGTGGATTCGTTCGGGAGGAACGATCTTCTCGCCGACCGCGCGACGCTCATCGTCGCGATTGAGGAAGAGGACCGCATCCGAGAACTGTGCGGCGAAGCGTTCGAATAGCAGAAATGCACGTGCCCGCCGCCCGTTCTCCGGCGCGAGATACCACCAGTTGTGGATCGTTTGGACGATCACGGGTACACCGGCAAGCCGAGCGATCGGACGGCCGATCAGCCCGTGAAAGGCGTTATGCGTGTGCACGATGTCAACTCGCTGGCGCTTCAGAAGCAGGAAGAAGCGAATGCCCCAACTTAGGGCTTGTATCGGTCCGGGGCGCCGGCCCATCCCAAGCGGCACGACCTCCACACCGAGCGCGCGAATCGCATCCGTCCACTCGTCGTCGTCACAGACGCACTGAACCGAGAATCCAGCCTCCCGGAGCAACGCGAGCTGGTTCTGCATGATCGTGTGCATCGTGACGCTCGTGGCGGCGCGGAGGAGCCGAGGCTGGGCCGGAGCTTGCGGGGGTGCCGTCATGCGATCGCCTCTCGGTATAAGGCGAGCAGACGATCGACCATCGCGGGCAGCGAAAACTCCTTGGCTGGTCGTAACCCGTTGTGTTCGCAATTCCGAGGCGAGGTGCGGATCACCGAGAACGCGGCAGATGGCATCTGCGAGATCCGGCGGGCTGTCGGGGCTGACCAGCAATCCCGAGCGACCGGGTTCCACGATCTCCGTCATCCCGCCGACGGCCGACGTGATGACCGGAGTGCCGACCGACATGGCCTCGATCACTCCGAGCCCAAAGGGTTCGCGCCGAGACGGTTGCACATACAGGTCAGCGTCTCGCCAAAGCTCGAGTGGATTCTCGACGTAGCCAGGCAGTGAGACGGTGTCCTCGAGCGCAAGCTCGCGGACGAGGTCGACGAGTTCGCGGTGATGGTGTTCGTAGCCGGGTTGGACGGCACCGGCGATGACCACGTGGAAGGAGAGCCCACGGTCGCGGAGGATCCGAGAGGCGCGGATCAGCACATCAAGACCCTTGTCGGGGTGTTGCCTTGCACCGGTAACCACGAGCCGATTCGCTCCGCTCGCGCCGGGCGCGCTCGCCGTCCTGTCCTCGTCCGGAGCCAGATCGATCACGGCGTTATGGATCACCACGATCTTCGACCCGGCTCCGTGAAGCCAGCGCTGCTCGTGCCGTGTCGCCTCCGAGACGATCACGATTCTTCGAGCGACAGCTCGCCCGAGGACGGTGATCGGAAAGGAACCGTAGACACCGTGGAGATGCCACACGACAGGCGCGCGGACGAGCACAGCCGGCACGCCGGCGAGGAGAGCGCCCCGGTGATCGTTGAGATGGACAACGTCGGGGTTCAGCGAGGCGAATGCGGTGCGCAACGATCGCCAGTAGCCCGGAAGCCCGGCGATCGCGCGGGCCGCCCCGTGTCGCTCCAGGGCGCGCCCGTATGTGCGCCATGCGGCCGGAGCGGGAACAATGACCACCGGGATGGAATCGGCGCGTAGTCGATCCGCGAACGGGCCCTCGTCGGGCAGCACGATCGCCGCCTTGTGGCCGGCCGCCAAGAGCACGCGAGCGAGGGCGTGCGTGAGGCGCTGAGATCCAGCGTAGTGCTGAGGATACGCGTGGAAGAACGCGATCTTCATGCGTTGCCCTCCAGCCGCCATGTGTCGACCGTGTTCGATGAAGGCTGCGATGCCTGTCGCTTCCTAGGTTGTGAGCACCTGTTCATAGATCTCCACGGTTTGGCGGGCCGTCGCGGCCCAGGTGAAGTGCGCTGCTCGCGATTCGCCGTGGCGTCCGAGGGTCGCCCGCAGGACATCGTCTTGGAGCACTCGTGCGATTCCATCGGCGAGCGCTTCAGTGTCAGTCGGGTCGACGAAGATGCCCGCATCGCCCACGATTTCCGGGAGCGACGCCCCCGACGACGCGACGACCGCAGTACCGACGCTCATCGCCTCGAGAGCGGGGAATCCGAATCCCTCGTCGAGCGAAGGCAACGCGAGCACGGCCGCAGTGGCCACAAGCGCGTCCAGCGTCGGCTGATCGACATGTCCGAGCACCCGCACCGCGTGGCTCAGCCGGTTCTCCTCGATCGTCCGTGCGACCCGTTCGTGGCCGAGGCGTAGCGAACCCGCGAGCAGCATGCGCGCCTCCGGGACACGGCGATGCGTGAGAGCAAACGCCTCGATGAGCCGGTGAACGTTCTTCCGCTCGCTAATCTCGCCGACGAAGAGGACCAGTGGCGCATCAGCGACGGCGAGCCGCACACGCGCGGCTCGCTGGCTCGTCTCCGACGCACGCGAAAACTGCAGCGGCACTCCCCAGTGGGTTACCGCAACTCTGTCCTCCGGGAAGCCGAGCAGCTCGACGATATCGCCTTTCGTGGCGAGCGAAGGAGCGATGATCCACTTTGCGTCGCTTCGAATTCGCGTGATTGCGCGCGCGAACAACGTTCGATGGCGTCGCCCGAAGAACTGCGGGTGCTTGAGGGGCATCAGATCGTGGATCGTCGCGACCAGCGGAGCCTTCGAAGGCACGGGTACGGTCGGCACGAGGACGTGCAGGAGATCGAGTCGGCCGCCGACGTCTCGTACTTTCGGAAGGCCGAGGAACGTCCAGCTCGCGGCGGTGGCCTTGCGGGGCCACGGCAGCATTCTGCGCTCTACGACGCCACTCCGGGGAGCGCCGCCGCCGGTGCCGCCCCATGAGAACACGACGTACTCGCCCTTCGGCTCGATCTCTTCGATGCCGCGCGCGAGCCCTTCGATGTACGAGCCCACCCCGGTGTGGCGACCGTTGCGATCCAGCCTGTCCGCGAGCAGCCCGACCCTCATCGGGTGGCTACGGCTTTCGAGCGGAAGATTTGGACGAGGGACTCGGTGGCGTCCCTGATGTCGAAGACTCGCTGGGCGACACGGCGTCCCTCTCGCGCGAGTTTCGTACGAAGGTCGGGATCGTCCAGAACGCGCCCGAGATTCTCCGCGAGCTCCTTGGCGTTACCGGGCTGGACGATGAGCCCGCTCACGCCCGCCTGGACATACTCACGAACGTGAGGTCGGTCGGTGGCGATGACAGGGAGGCCCGAGGCGAGCGCCTCCACGATCACGTTCGCAACGCCGAACTCGCCATCGGGCCAGGATGCATTTGCGAAGACCGTGGCCCGCCGGTACAGGTCGCGCAGCTCGTCTTGCCGCCGCGGTCCAACGAGCTGCACCCGATCCCGGAGGTCGTAGTCCGTGAGCAGCTGTTCGAGCTGCGCCGTCTCAGGCCCCGGCGGCCCAACGATCACGCACTGGAAGCTCTGGCCCCTGTCCCGCAGGATGCGAGCGGCGTCGATGACGACGTCGAAGCCCTTGCTCCAGACCTGACGTCCGACCGTGACGATCAACGGCGGATCGACGGGCTCGACCCCGTTCGGAGCGAAGTGCGCGAGGTCGAGGCCGTGGTAGACGAGGTGGACCCGATCCTGAAGCTGCTCGGGAAGCAGCGACCTGACGTGGTCGTGGTTCGTCGACGTGCACGTGACGACGAATCGCGCCTGCCCGGCGCGGGTCGAGTACGGAAGCCCGCGCTGCTCGTAGAGGGGGATGTCCTCGTAGATGTCATGTGCGTGAGCTGTCAGGCTGACGGACACTCCCAGCCGCGGCGCGAGTAGATAGGCCACGTCGGCCGGGTAGCTCCAGTGAGCGTGGAGATGCTCGATCCCGTGGCGGGAAACGAGCGTTCCGGTCCGGATAGCGATCGCGAGGCGCGCGGCACGCGATTCACCGTGAGGTGTCGGCAGCCTGTGGTTGGCGACGACCAGACGTGCGCAGCTCGAGCGGTCGCCGCAGCACCCATTCGAGCGTCGCGCGCGCGTGTTCGAACGGAAATCCGTCCACCGCGTACACCGTCTGGGGTCGTAGCCGATCGGCAGTTCGGTGCCGTTCCCGCTCGAGCTTCGACGATCGCTCGAGCGAGATCGGGACGATGTCGAGCCCCGCATTCTGCAGATTCACGACCTCGTTGAGAACGAACGTCTCCGAGAGCTTCGGGAAGCGAGTCAGGAGGTACGCGATCCTCGGCGCCGCACCCGTCATCAGCCCGGACCCTTCCGTCTCGGCGAGCCGATGAAGAACTCGTGGTACGGATGCTCGCGAACGTGGTAGGAGCGCTCGAGGCTCAGATGCTCCGCGAGCAGCCGCTTGAAGCGACGCGGAGGGACGGGCCACGGGCCGAGCTCCCAGTGGTGTTCTTCGTCCCCACTGTATCGACGGCGGTTCGGGAGGACGCCGCCCCAGGCGAGGCGCGGCAGCGGCGGAATGCGTACTGCAAGCTCCCAGTAGCGTCCGCGGCGCGGCAACGAGATGACGACGCGGCTCCGGGTGACCCGGGCCAGCTCGGACAGCGCCGCGGGGACGTCCGCATACTCGAGGTGCTCCAGCACCTGGCAGCAGAGCGCCACGTCGAAGCTGTCCCGTTCCACCGGAATTGCCCGGATATCGGCCACGAGGTCCGGCTCGAGCTCTGCCACCACGTCGAGCGTCGTCACGGTGATGCCGAGCGAGCGGAGGTAGGCCGGCACGACGCCGCTGCCGACCCCGACGACGAGGACGGAGTCTGGCGAGGCGGCCAATGTCTCGTCGAGCTGGTGCCAGTAGCTGCACCAGCGCTTCTTGGTGTCGTAGCGCAGCGACGTGTAGTGCTCGGGGCCTGGAGCATGTGTCGCGCTCACGACGGCGCTCCTCGGCTGCCGAGACGCTGTAGGTCGGCGGCAATCGCTCGCGGCAACGGGAGCATCGCTTGGCGGCCGAGCTCCGGCACGGCTCGTCGCGCCACCATCGACAGGACCAGTCCCGTCACGCTGTAGGAGATCGCGGACGAGACCGCCGCGCCGTTCATTCCGAAACGAGGGATCAGCACGAGATTGAGGCCCAGGTTGATCGCGAACCCCATTGCGGTGGCCCAGACCAGCAGCTGCAGGCGTCCGGAGCCGAGCAGCAGGCTGCTGAGTACCTGGAGGAACGACGAGGCGACGATACCCACGAGCAGGATCCGGAGGGGCGTCACCGCGGGCACGAACGCGTTGCCATACACGACACGGGTCAGCGGCGTCGCGATCAGTCCGAGGACGATCGCTCCCGACGCCGTCGAGCAGCACGCTCCAGCGCAGCAGTATCGCCGTCTCGGTCGCGGCGCGCTCGGCGTCCCCTCGGGCGATGGCGGCGATGCGCGGAGAGGACGAAGCCGACGGCCGTGGGCAGATCCACAAAGCTCGCCTTGCCCGACGGCGATCGAGTAGACCCCAACCCCACTGGA
>CAVXIJ010000034.1:0-62967 GCA_963761765.1 uncultured Actinomycetota bacterium | reverse complement strand
CCGGGCACCCGGGCCGCTGCGCCGAACTCGTCGTCGTCCTCCCCGACGGCGCCGATGGCGACGGCGGCGAGCAGGTCATCGGCCACGCGGGCGAACTGCACCCCGGTGTCCTCAAGACCCTGGGGCTGCCCGCGCGTACCTGCGCGATGGAGCTCGACCTCGACCGGCTGCAGGAGGCCAGCGCCGGCGTGGTGCAGGCTCCGCGGATCTCCGCTTTCCCGGTCGCCACGCAGGACGTCGCGCTGGTGGTCGACGCCTCGGTGCCGGCCCATGAGGTCGAGCGGGCGCTGCGTGCGGGCGCGGGCGAACTGCTGGAGTCCATCCGGCTCTTCGATGTCTTCACCGGTGAACAGATCGGCGAGGGCAAGAAGTCGCTGGCGTACGCCCTGCGGTTCCGCGCCGCCGACCGCACCCTGACCGTCGAGGAGGCCTCCGCGGCCCGTGACACGGCGGTCGCCCTGGCTGCCGAACGCTTCGGGGCGGTGCTGCGCGGGGCGTAGGACCGTGTCCGGCACGGCCCGGCAGAGCCGACACCGGCGGGGCGGATGGCGCAGTGCGCCGTCCGCCCCGCCGTTTGTTCGCCGGGCAGCCGGCGGACGGTCGCGGGCGGGCCGCCCGACGCAAGCACGGGGGAGTGCCTCCGTACGGTCCGCGGCCGTGTGTGTACTCCCCGTGTCTGGAAATTCGGTTCACACCCCGTGTGAAGGGAAGACTCACAAGGGCGGCAGGCGCGATAACCTGCGGACAGCGTGATTGCGCAAAGTAGCCGCCGTGCGCCGTGGAGCCCCGGAAGATGACGCTGTGTCAGATTGCACCGCGTCAGCCGTCCGGTATCCGCCGTCCGGTGTCCGCCCGCCGCGTACGCACGCCACCAGTTGGCCGTGAGCCTCCGGAGGGCCCTCCATGCAGCCCAACACCCTGCTCGACGCGATCCTCGACGAGGCGGGCATCTCGCACGCGGGACTCGCCGCCCATGTGAACCAGGCGGGACGCGCGCGCGGACTCGCCCTCCGGTACGAACACACCGCGGTCGCACGGTGGTTGAAGGGCCAGCGGCCACGCGGCCAGGTGCCCGACCTGATCTGCGAGGTCCTCGCCGCCCGGCTGCACCGCCCCGTCACCCTCGACGACATCGGACTCGGCGTGCCCGGCGAACCGGCCGCCGCCGCACGGCCACCTCGCTGTCCGGCTTCGTCGAGCGCGCCACCGCCCTGTGGCGCTCCGACGAGCAGCAGCGCGCCGCACATACTCGGCGCGCCCGCGGTCACCGGCACTCCGGCCGTGATGCCGGTATGGGAGTGGGAGAACCCGCCGGAGGACGTGGACGTGTCGCGCGGCGGCCGCCACCGGGTCAGCGCATGCGCGACATCGAGATGCTGCGCGCGGCCCGCGCCCACTACGAGCAGATGTACCGCAAGGCGGGCGGCATCGCGACCCGCACCCGCATCGTCGGCTTCCTCAACGCCGAGGCCGCGCCGCTGCTGCGCGGCAGCTACACCGACGCCACCGGCCGTCAACTGCACCGCGCCACCGGCGGGTCTGGTGGCGATCGCGGGCATCTGCGCCTACGACTCCGACGCGCACGGCCTCGCCCAGCGCTACTTCCACCAGGCGCTGCGGCTCGCGAAGGCCAGCGGGGACCGCGGGCTCGGCGCCTATGTGATCGCGCTGCTGGTCAACCAGTCGCTGTTCACTGCGGAGTACCGGCAGGCGGTCGCCTTCGCGGAGGCCGCGCTGCGCGCCGCGGGCCGGCACATCACCCCCGCGCTCGCCTCGCGACCTGTACGCGATGCAGGCCAAGGCGTACGCGCACCTCGGCGACGGCAGCAGCGCGCTGTCCTGCATCCGGCGTGCCGAGCAGGCCGCCGAACGCATCCGGCGCGGCCACGAGCCGGACGAGACCGGCTATGTCCAGCCCGGCCTGGTCAACGTCCAGGTGGCGGAGGCGCTGCTCAGCCTCGGCGACCTGGCTCGGCGCGGGAGCACGCGGCGGCGGCCGTGCGACAACCCCGCCCACGACCGGGGCCGGGTGCACCGGCTCGCCATGCTCAGCCAGATCGAGCTGCGCCAGGGCAACGCCGAGAAGGCCGTCGCCACCGCCGTGCAGATGGCCGAGCAGGCGCGCGGGATGGAGTCCCAGCGGCTGCGCGACAGGCTGCGCGCGGTGCGCGAGCACCTGGTGCGCAGCGGCTGCGCGGGCACGGCCGAGGCCGCCGAACTCATCGACGGGGCGCTGCGCGTACCGCTGAGCCCGACCTGACCGCTCCTCACGCTCCGCTGCTGCGATATTGCCATCTACTCGACCGGAAGGTGGCAGAACCGTGCAGTGGACGAAACAGAACGAACAAACTGTGTACGAAAACCGCTGGTTCAGCGTCAATCTCGCCGATGTGGAGCTGCCGGACGGGCGGCATCTCGACCACTTCCTGATCCGGCTGCGGCCCGGTCGCCGTGGCCACCGTGGTCAACGAGGCCAACGAGGTGCTGCTGCTGTGGCGGCACCGCTTCATCACCGACAGCTGGGGCTGGGAGCTCGCCGGCGGGGTCGTCGAGGACGGCGAGGACATCGCGTACGCCGCGGCCGCCAGGGAGCTGGAGGAGGAGACCGGCTGGCGGCCGGGGCCCCTGCGGCATCTGATGAGCGTCGAGCCGTCCAACGGGCTCACCGACGCCCGGCACCACATCTACTGGTCCGACGACGGCGGTCGTACATCGGACACCCCGTGGACGACTTCGAGTCGGACCGCCGGGAGTGGGTCCCGCTCAAGCTCGTCCCCGACATGGTCGCCCGCGGCGAGGTCCCGGCCGCCAACATGGCGGCCGCGCTGCTGCTGCTGCACCATCTGCAGGCTCGGGCAGGACGCCCTGCCGTGACCGTGCCGCCCGCCGCGCCGCCCGGCCAGCGGCCCAGAGCCTGCCAGACCGCCACGGCCAGCGCGCCGACGGCGGCGACCGCGGAGACGGCGGGCAGGGGCCAGCGGGCGTGTTCCAGGGCGGCGACCCGGGTGCTGAGATCGTCCTGTTCCTTGGCGTTCTGTTCGTCGCGCTGGGTGAGCAGTGCCAGGTCGCCCTCGACGCGGGCGAGACCCACATCGAGCTGTCTGGCGTAACTCCGCGAGTTCTTCCGAGACGGCGGGATGCTCGGGGTCGGCGGTCACGGGTCCGCTCCTTTCCGTAGTCGCACATCCGTTTGCTGTACATAGAGAAAGTCAACTCGCCTGGTGGGCGTGGGGAGAGAGTGTGCGCGGGCATGATGCGGGCCCACGGCGCACACGGCGTGTGAATGGCGCGGGCCCGGCACTCCAGGGAGCGCCGGGCCCGAAATGCGTTACGAAGAGTGGTCACCACTCGGATGATGCTCCTGGGTGGCGCCGGATGCTGAGCGTGATGTCGCTGGCGTGCCTTCGCCGGGCCGTGAACTCAGTCGTAAGGGTAGAAACCCGAACCGGACTTCCGGCCGAGGCGGCCCGCGTCGACCATCCGCAGCAGCAGCGGCGGAGCGGCGTACAGCGGCTCCTTGTACTCGGCGTACATCGAGTCGGCGACCGAGACGACGGTGTCCAGGCCGATCAGGTCCGCGAGCTCGAGCGGGCCCATCGGGTGGGCGCAGCCCATCACCATGCCGTTGTCGATGTCCTCGCGGCTGGCGATGCCCGACTCGAACATCCGGATCGCGGAGAGCAGATACGGGATCAGCAGCGCGTTGACGACGAAGCCCGAGCGGTCCTGGGCGCGGATGGTGTGCTTGCCGAGCACCTTCTCGGCGAGCAACTGGGCCCGGCTGAGGGTGCCCTCGGAGGTGGTCAGCGCCGGGACCAGCTCGACGAGCTGCTGCACCGGGGCCGGGTTGAAGAAGTGGATCCCGATGACGTGGTCGGGACGCGAGGTCGCCACGGCGAGCTTGACCAGCGGGATCGAGGAGGTGTTGGAGGCCAGGATCGCGTCCGGCCGGGTCACCACCTGGTCGAGGACCTGGAAGATCTCGGTCTTGACCTGCTCGTTCTCGACGACGGCCTCGATGACCAGGTCGCGGTCGGCGAACTCGCCGAGGTCGGTGGTGAAGCCGAGCCGGGCCTGTGTCGCCTCCCGCTCCTCCTCGGTGATCTTGCCGCGCTCGGCTGCCTTGGCGAGCGAGTTGAACAGCCGGGTGCGGCCGATTTCCAGGGCCTCGCCGGTGGTCTCGGCGACCATGACCTCCAGACCGGCGCGGGCGCACACCTCGGCGATGCCCGCTCCCATCTGGCCACAGCCCACCACTCCGACGCGTGTGATGTCGGTCAGGGTGTCCGTCACTTCGTCCCTTTCGCAATCGTCTGTCACCAGGCGGCGCCCCCGCGCATGCGACGGCGCCCGCTCCGGCCTGCACGGTACTCCGAGACCTCGCGCGTACGGTGTGCCGGGTCGGGCGGGCAGGAGCGGCCAAGTGGCGGATCTGTGCTGGTTGCGCCCCTATGAGGCGCGGGAGACCCCACGCGCAACCACCCGCCGGCCGGTGGTTCCCACGCGCCGGAACCGCCCCTTCGGGTCAGTGACGCCCGGCACCGGGTCGTGGCCGATCGCACAGCACAGGGACGCATGGTTGTGCGAGCGCGGCACGACGGGCGCCGCGGCGCCGGTTTCCCGGGCCGCGGCGCCCGCCGAGCCGAGTGCGCGGGGTGCGGACATCGCGGGGTGCGGCGACCGCGCAGGCGCAGGCTTGTACTACCGCGCGGGCTGTACCTACCGCCGCGCGGACTTCCCGTGCCGTACGACCGAGTCGGGCCCCGGAGACATCACAGCTTCCTTCCCGTCTTCGAAACGCACACGGAAGGGGGGATTGCCATTGCTGCCGAGTACTTCGACGATCTGTGCGACCTTGTCCTCCTGCCCCACGATCCTGCCGTGGACCAGGAGCTGGTCGCCTTTGGTTGCCTGCATCGCCAGTGACCTCCTCAGCCCGGCGGTACGCCGCCCGGTGGTCCGGTACGGCGCCCCGTCCGGGGCACGCGTTCCGTGGTCTGTCCGTGGCTGCCAGTTTAGGCCGGTCCGTGCCCGGCGGCGGTCCCCGGGCCGTTGGGAGCGGCCCTCGCGCCCGGTCTGCCGCCCTCTCACGCGGCGTCCCGGGAGCCCCGGCCCTGGCTGGCAGCACCCTCCATCAAGACAGCTTTTGACGGCTTTCTCTACCAGACAGCTTCCTCTTGACCCGCTACTCGCGCGAGCGCTGGGTCACCGCGATGCACACCAGCACCGCCACCGCGGTCAGCAGCGCCGCCGCGGTCAGCCGCTCACCGAGCAGCAGCACCGACCAGACCAGCGTCAGCAGCGGCTGCGCCAGCTGCAACTGGCTCGCCTTGGGGATGCCGATCGCAGCCATGCCCCGGTACCAGACGACCAGCCCGAGGAACTGCGACCCCGCCGCCACCCACAGCAGCCCCGTGACACTGTGCGCGGTCAGCGTCACCGGCTCGTGGGCCAGCGCGACCAGGGCGCCGGCCACGGCGAGCGGCAGGCACAGCATCAGCGCCCAGCCGATGACCTGCCAGCCCGGCATCACCCGGGCGAGCCGCCCGCCCTCGGTGTAACCGGCCGCGCAGACCAGCAGCGCCCCGAAGAGATACAGATCCGCCGTGCTCAGAGCGCCGCCGCTCTGCTGCACGGCGAAGGCCACCACCGCGGCGGCGCCGGCCAGCGAGGCACACCAGAACAAGCGCGAGGGCCGCGCGCCGGTGCGCAGTGCCGAGCAGAGCGCCGTCGTGAGCGGCAGCAGACCCACGACCACGGCCGCATGGGAGGTAGTGGAGGTCTGCAGAGCGAGCGTGGTCAGCAGCGGGAATCCGACCACCACACCGGCCGCCACCACCGCGAGCCACGCCCAGTGCCGCCGCCCGGGCAGCGGCACCCGCCGCACCAGCAGACAGCAGCCCGCGAGCACTGCCGCGAGGACGCACCGCACGGCCACCAGCGACCAGGGGCCGAAGCCTTCAAGGCCCCAGGCGGTGGCGGGGAAGGTGAGCGAGAAGGCGGTCACACCGAGGCCGGCCAGCACGGTGCCACTACGGGTACGGGAGCGGGCGGCCGATGCGGCGCCGGTGTCAGCGGTGCCAGCGGTATCGGGCACGGCGGGTGGGGCCGGTGCCCACTGGGCGGTGAAAGCCGCGGGGTCGGTGGCGATGGTGGCGTCGACCGCTATCGGGCCTGCGGTAGTAGCGCTATCCTCTGCTCCCATGCATGAGCGTAGCAGTGGAGCTGAACTCGCCGATACTCTGCGACAGGAGCTCGATCGCTACTCACCAGGTGGAAAGCTGCCGTCGAGCCGGGCGCTGGTCGAACGGTTCCGGGTCAGCCCGGTGACCGTCTCCCGGGCGCTCGCCCAGCTCGCCGCGGAAGGCCTGGTCGTCACCCGGCCGGGCGCGGGCGCCTTCCGGGCCGTACCGCGTACCGCCGCGGCCCGGGCCGGTGACACCTCCTGGCAGGAGGTGGCCCTGAGCGCCGACGCGGCCACCGAGGCGGTGCCCCGCACCGTCGACGCCTCCGGTGTCCTCGTCACCCTCGCCGCACCGCCCGCCGGGGTCATCGAGTTCAACGGCGGCTATCTGCACCCGTCCCTGCAGCCCGAGCGGGCCATGGCCGACGCGCTGGCCCGGGCGGGCCGCCGCCCCGGTGCCTGGGGCCGCCCGCCGATGGAGGGCCTGCCGGAGCTGCGGGAGTGGTTCGCGCGCGGCATCGGCGGCGCGATCACCGCCGCCGACGTGCTCATCACCGCGGGCGGCCAGCAGGCGCTGACCACCGCGCTGCGCGCGCTCGCGCCGCCCGGTGCGCCGGTGCTCGTCGAATCGCCGACCTATCCCGGGCATGCTCGCCATCGCCCGCGCGGCCGGACTGCGCCCGGTCCCGGTCCCCGTGGACACCGACGGCGTACGCCCTCGAGCTGCTCGCCGACGCCTTCCGGGCGACCGGGGCCCGGGTGTTCGTCTGCCAGCCGCTGTTCCAGAACCCGACCGGAGCGGTGCTCGCCGCGGACCGGCGCGGCGAGGTGCTGCGGATCGCGCGGGAGGCGGGTGCGTTCGTCGTCGAGGACGACTTCGTGCGCCGGCTCGGTGCACGCGGACGCGGGAGCGCTGCCGCAGGCCGCTGGCGAGTGACGACCCGGACGGTGTCGTCGTGCACGTCTGCTCGCTCACCAAGGCCACCTCGCCCAGCTTCCGGGTGGGCGCGCTGGCCGCCCGCGGCCCGGTGCTGGAGCGGCTGCGCGCCATCCAGGTCGTCGAGAACTTCTTCGTGCCGCGCCCGCTCCAGGAGGCCGCGCTCGAACTCGTCGGCTCGCCCGCATGGCCACGCCATCTGCGGGCCGTCGCGGCGGACCTGCGCACCCGCCGGGACACCATGGTCGGCGAACTGCGCGCACGGCTGCCCGAACTCGCTCTGCCGCACATCCCGTTCGGCGGCTACCACCTGTGGCTTCGGCTGCCCGACGGCACGGACGACGCGGGGTTCGCGTCGAGCGCGCTGCGCGCCGGTGTCGCCGTGGCCCCGGGCCGCCCTTATTTCTGCGCCGAACCCCCGGCCCCGTACGCGCGTCTGAGCTTCGCCGGCGTGGCGGGCGGCGCGGAGATCACAGAAGGAGTGGCGCGGCTGCGGCGGGCGTGGCACGAGGAGGCGGGGGGAGAACCGTCGAGAACGGGGGCATGACCGTACGGTGCTCAGGGCATCGGGCGTCAGTGCCGTGGCGAGCCGGCGGTCGTGGTCCGTGGTGCGGTGGTGGTGCCGGGCCGGCGTATGTAGTCGGTGACGAGGAGGACGTCCTTCGCGGGGCCCGTCACACGCCAGTGCGTCTGCCAGCGGTCGGGGCCCAGGACCGTGAACTCGCCCCGGTAGGCGTCGGCGACGCACGGATGGTGCGCGACGTAGGAACCGGAGTGCAGGTCGAGGTCGTGGAAGGGCCGGCCGTCGGAGAACTCGACGTGTGCCGTGCCCGCCCGCTCGCCCGGCAGATACCGCAGGATGCGCTCGGCCGGGCGCGGCGTGCCCTGCCACACGAACGTGCCCGATTCATGGTGCAGCAGCCCGTGACCAGCACATTCGTCGATGCTCCCGTGGTCTGCGCCGCCGCCGAGCGGCCCGAACACGGTGGTTCCCGTGAACCGGCCCGCCGCACCGTTCGTGAGATCCTGCGCGGTGCGCTCGACGTACCAGGCGCCGGCCAGGTAGGCGAGGACATCGGGGACGGCGTGCGGCTTCACCGCCACTCCAGCGGTGCCGCGGTGGCTGCGGACAGGGGGCGGCTCCGGTCCGTGGCAGGCGTGAGGAAACCGTTGTCAGGCATGAGGGAACCGTAAGTCGTCGCGGCGGTACCGCGGAAACCCGCGGCCCGCGCACGGCGTGCGGCCCGCAGCCCGCGTGTCCGCTGTGTGCCGCATCGCCGCGGCACACAGCGGACACGCTCCCGACCCACCGACAGCGCTCAGACCGTCGTCGCGAACGCGTCGATGCCCGTGAGCTGGGCCGACAGCTGCCATAGCCGGGCCGCCTGCTCAGGGTCGACGGCGTAGTCGCACACGCCGCCCTGGAATGCCCCGTCGCCCGCGGGCCCGGCGATGTCGCAGTCCTGGCAGTACACGCCGCCGGCAGACGCGAGCTGCGCGGAGGTGGCCGCCCACACCTGGGTCGCGGCGCCCTGCTCGGGTGTCTTGAACGAGTTGTCGAGAGGCTTGCCGTTCTCGTCGATCCAGCCGAACGCGACCATCTCCTCCTTGGGAAGGTGGCGCTGGAGCGGGGTGAGGATGCCGCCGGGGTGTACCGCGAACGCGCGGATTCCGGCGGCACGCCCGAGTGTGTCCAGGTGTACGGCGAATAGGACGTTGGCCGTCTTCGCCTGGCCGTACGCCTCCCATTTGTCGTAGCCGTCGGTGAACTGGACGTCGTCCCAGCGGATGCCGGAGCGCCGGTGGCCGGCCGAGGAGACCGAGACCACGCGGGCACCCGGCGCGATGGCGGGCCAGAGCCGGTTGACGAGCGCGTAGTGGCCGAGGTGGTTCGTCGCGAACTGGGCCTCCCAGCCCGGTCCCACACGGGTCTCGGGGCAGGCCATGATGCCGGCGTTGTTGATCAACAGGTCGATGTTCCGGCCGGACGCGACGAAGCGCTCGGCGAACGCGCGCACGCTGGCGAGGTCGGCGAGGTCCAGTTCGTCGACCTCGACGCCTGCGATGCCCGCCACGGCCTCCTGGGCGGCGGCGGGTCGCCGGGCGGGCACCACCACCTGGGCGCCGGCACCGGCCAGGGCGCGCGTCGTCTCCAGGCCGAGGCCCGAGTAGCCGCCGGTGACGAGCGCGAGTTTGCCTGTCAGATCGATGCCGTGCAGCACATCCTGCGCGGTGCTCTGTGCTCCGAAGCCCGACCCGATCGGGTGCTGAGGAGTTGTCATGCGGCGCACGCTACGTTTTCGAGTGCTCTCGAAGTCAAGCGGGACACGGCCGCCACCGGCTCACCGCGCGCGGCCCGCACCGCGGCACGCCGTCGCGAGCGGGCAGGTCGGCGCCCGGATAAAGGTTTTATGTCGACCGTAAGGTGCGGACGTCCGACGGCCAGACGGCGGATGCATCCTGCCTGCATGACTGAGCTCCGTGCAGCTTCCTTCGACGGCACCGGCATCACCGCACTCGACGAGGGCGAGGGGCCGACGCTGCTGGTCGTCCATCCCGGCGGCGGTGACGCGACGTCGTGGGACCAGGTGAGCCGGCAGCTGCGCGACCGATTCCGGGTCGTGCGGGTGCGACGCCGGATCTATGTGCCCGGCGCGCACCTCGCCCCGACGCACTCCATGGCCGTCGAGGCAGCCGATGTCCTGGCGGTCGCCGCACTCCTGGACCGGCCCGTGCTGCTGGTCGGCCACTCCTCCGGTGCCGTCGCGGCCCTGGAGGCGGAGCTGCGCGCGGCCCCCGGCACGTTCGCCGGCCTGGTGGTGTACGAGCCTCCGGTGCCCACTCGGGCGCTGGTCGCGGGGGAAGCGGGGCGCAGGGCCCGTCTAGCGTTTGAAGAGCAGGACCCGGAAGAGGCCATGAAGATCCATCTGCGGGACATCGTCCAGCTGCCCACGGGAATGGTCGACCTGATTTTCCGCGGCAAGCTGGGCCGGCAGCGTGTCGTCGCGTACGCCGCCGCGCAGCTGACGGACAACCAGGCCATCGACGGAATCGGCGTCGGCACGGCACGTTTCGCGGCGCTCGGCATACCCACCACGCTGATCGAGGGCGACCGGAGCCCGGTCCGGCTGCGTGAGCGGGTGGCCGACCTGGCGGCCGTGCTGCCCGACGCGCGGGTCGTCACCCTTCCAGGACAAGGCCACTTCGCCCACCTCACCGGCCCCGAGGCGCTGGCCGACGCGATACGGGAGGCGGCCGACCGCATCTTCGGCGACTGACCTGTCCGACCGCCCGACCTCCTGCCAGGACTCGTCCAGACCCGCGGCGGCGACCGCGCCGAGCGACTTGCGCCCGGGCGACGTGTGACCGCTTCCGTTGGTGAGCCCCGCCCACTGGAGCGCCCGCCGGCGTGTCAGTGGTCTCGCCTAGTGTGCGTACGGATTGCGCGGGCTGTGACCTGCGCGGATGGGGGCAGCGACGTGAGTGACCGTACTGAGTGGTGGGTGGGACGCGACAAGGACGCGGCGCTGATCATCAGGACCGACTACAGCGACGAGCAGGCATGGGCCGTTGTGAAAGCGGAGCTGATGAGGTCCTGGGGCGATGGAGACTTCGAGCCGTACGTGCATATCGCCGATGATCCGAAGTGGGCGGGATGCACACCGGCTCGGATTCTCGCCGCGGCGTCTGCCGAGGAGGAGCTGAGCGTAGTGTTCCTCGCCGACCGTGACGCCATGCGTGAGGGCCCCGGCTCGTTGCTGGCAGTGGCCGTGCTGAGCAGGGAGGAGTGCGAGAGCGACGAGGAGTTCGAGGCGGAAGGCGGCAAGTTCCGCACGGTGCCCGCCGGAGTCAACGAGATCCACGCGAACCTGGTGATCGCCAATCTGTCCTTCGGCGATTTCAAAGAAGCGGCCGAGGCGGACCCGCAGGGCATCTTCCGAGGGTTCGCCATCTGAAACGCTCCGTCACACGGCGATGACTACGGCGTACTGCATTTGTATTGCATAAATCTGCATAGCTGCGTATAGTCATGCTCCCAAGGAGGAGGTCTCATGGCAGTGCGGGCAGCAGTGGCGGGAGCGAGCGGTTATGCGGGCGGCGAGCTGTTGCGACTGCTCGTCGGGCACCCCGCGATCGAGATCGGCACCCTGACCGGCAACACGAACGCGGGGCAGCGCCTCGGCGCACTCCAGCCCCACCTGCTGCCGCTGGCCGACCGTGTCCTCCAGCCGACCACGGCGAGTGCCCTCGCCGGGCACGACGTCGTCTTCCTCGCCCTGCCGCACGGCCAGTCCGCCGCCGTCGCCGAGCAGCTAGGCCCTGATGTGCTCGTCGTCGACGTGGGCGCCGACTTCCGGCTGAAGGACCCGGCCGACTGGCAGAAGTTCTACGGCTCCGAGCACGCCGGGACCTGGCCGTACGGGCTGCCGGAGCTGCCGGGTGGCCGCGCCGCACTGGAGGGGACCAAGCGCATCGCGGTGCCTGGCTGCTACCCCACGGCCGTCTCCCTCGCGCTCTTCCCGGCCTACGCGGCCCGTCTCGTCGAACCGGAAGCCGTCATCGTCGCCGCCACCGGCACCTCCGGCGCGGGCAAGTCGCCCAAGCCGCACCTGCTGGGCAGCGAGGTCATGGGCTCCGTGACGCCGTACGGCGTGGGCGGCGGGCACCGGCACACGCCCGAGATGATGCAGAACCTCGGCGCGGTCGCGGGCGAACCCGTCACTGTCTCCTTCACACCCATGCTCGCGCCGATGGCCCGCGGCATCCTCGCCACCTGTTCGGCACGGGCCAAGGACGGCGTGCGCGCCGAGTCCGTACGGGCCGCGTACGAGAAGGCGCTGGCCGACGAGCCGTTCGTGCATCTGCTGCCGGCGGGCCAGTGGCCCGCCACGGCCTCCGTCATCGGCTCGAACGCGGTGCAGATCCAGGTCACCCTGGACGAGGCGGCCGGCCGCGTCATCGCCGTCAGCGCCATCGACAACCTCACCAAGGGCACCGCGGGCGGCGCCGTGCAGAGCATGAACATCGCCCTGGGATTCGCCGAGGAGACCGGTCTGACGACGCTCGGAGTCGCCCCGTGAGCCGGCGGCGGATGCCACGCCCTACGGGCAGTGGAGGAGCGCGGCCGGCCGCCGGGCCGCAGACGACGCAGGGCGCCTCCGGGTCTTCGGGGCACCGACGAGAGGTCCGCACATCCACACCGTGCGGCCGACCGTGACATCAGCCGCTTGTGCGGCGGTGCGAACGAGGAGAAACAGTGAGCGTGACGGCCCCCAAGGGCTTCAAGGCCGCGGGAGTCGCCGCCGGGATCAAGGACAGCGGCGGTCTCGACCTGGCGCTCGTGGTCAACACCGGACCCCGTCTCGCGGCGGCCGGCGTCTTCACGTCCAATCGGGTGAAGGCCGCTCCGGTCCTCTGGTCCGAGCAGGTGCTCAAGGGCGGGCAGGTCTCCGCGGTGGTGCTCAACTCCGGAGGCGCCAACGCGTGCACGGGACCGCGAGGGTTCCAGGACGCGCACGCCACCGCGGAGCAGGCCGCCGAGGTCCTCGAAGGGCACAGCGCCGGTGAGATCGCCCTCGCGTCGACCGGTCTGATCGGCACGCTGCTGCCGATGGACAGGCTGCTGCCGGGCGTGGTGACGGCCGCGGCCCAGCTGTCCGTGCACGGCGGCGAGAAGGCCGCCATCGCCATCAAGACGACCGACACCGTGCACAAGACGGCCGTCGTCGAGTGCGGCGCCTCGCAGGGCCAGGGGAGCTGGACCGTCGGCGGCATGGCGAAGGGCGCGGGCATGCTCGCCCCCGGCCTCGCCACCATGCTCGTCGTCCTCACCACCGACGCCGACCTGCCGTCCGAGGCGCTCCAGACGGCGCTGCGCGCCGCCACCCGCACCACCTTCGACCGCGTCGACTCCGACGGCTGCATGTCGACCAACGACACCGTGCTGCTGCTGGCCTCCGGTGCGTCCGGCGTCACGCCGGACCACGAGGAGTTCGCCGAGGCGGTACGGAAGGTCTGCGACGACCTCGGCCGGCAGCTCATCGGCGACGCCGAAGGCGCGAGCAAGGACATCAGGATCGACGTGGTGGGCGCCGCCACCGAGGACGACGCCGTGGAGGTGGGCCGCACCATCGCCCGCAACAACCTCCTGAAATGCGCGATCCACGGCGAGGACCCCAACTGGGGCCGGGTGCTGTCCGCGATCGGCACCACCTCCGCCGCCTTCGAACCGGACCGCCTGAACGTGGCCATCAACGGCGTCTGGGTATGCAAAAACGGTTCCCTCGGCGAGGATCGCGCGCTCGTCGACATGCGCTTTCGCGAGGTCACCGTCACTGCCGACCTCGCCGCCGGGTCCGCGACCGCGACGATCTGGACCAATGACCTGACCGCCGACTACGTCCACGAGAACAGCGCGTACTCGTCCTAGCACCTCCTGGCACGACCCGGCCGTCCAGACACCCCGGCGCTGCCCGTCCGCGCCCCTCCCGGGAGGACCCCGACCCCGTATGAGCACGCGACAGCACACCGCACTACCCAAGGCGCAGATCCTTGTCGAGGCGCTGCCCTGGCTGACCCGGCACCAGGACAAGACGGTCGTGATCAAGTTCGGCGGCAACGCGATGGTGGACGAGGAGCTGAAGGCCGCCTTCGCGCAGGACGTCGTCTTCCTGCGGCACGCCGGCCTCAAGCCGGTCGTCGTGCACGGCGGCGGACCGCAGATCAACGCCCAGCTCGACCGGCACGGCCTGGTCTCCGAATTCAAGGCGGGCCTGCGCGTCACCACTCCCGAAGCCATGGACGTGGTCCGCATGGTCCTCGCCGGACAGGTGCAGCGCGACCTGGTCGGCCTCCTCAACCGGCACGGCCCGCTCGCCGTCGGCCTCACCGGTGAGGACGCCCACACCATCACGGCCGTCAAGCACCGGCCGCTGATCGACGGCGAGCTCGTGGACATCGGCCGGGTAGGCGAGATCACCCGGATAGACACCGGCGCCATCGAGGCACTGCTCGCGGACGGCCGGATTCCGGTGGTGTCCTCCATCGCACGCGCCGCCGACGACGGACACGTCTACAACGTCAACGCCGACACCGCAGCCGCCGCGCTCGCCGCCGCCCTGAAGGCCGAGACGCTTTTGGTGCTCACCGACGTCGAAGGCCTCTACGAGGACTGGCCGAACAGCGAAGAGGTGATCAGCCGGCTCACCGCGAGTGAGCTGGAGAAGCTGCTGCCCGAGCTGGCCAGCGGCATGGTCCCGAAGATGGAGGGCTGTCTGCACGCGGTACGCGGCGGAGTCACCACCGCCCGTGTCATCGACGGCCGGGTCCAGCACTCGATCCTGCTGGAGATCTTCACGGACGCCGGCGTCGGCACCATGGTCGTGCCGGACCCGCCGTGCAGCCACCAGAACACCACCACACCCACTGAAGCGGATACGTCACAGGGAGACGCGGAATGACCGCCACCACGGGCACCAGCACCGGCACCACGAGCGCGACCAAAAACGCCGCGCTCACCCGCCGCTGGCAGGACGCGCTCATGGACAACTACGGCACCCCGCAGCTGGCGCTGGTACGCGGCGAAGGCCCCCGGCTCTGGGACGCCGACGGCACCTCCTACCTGGACTTCGTCGGCGGCATCGCGGTGAACGCGCTCGGCCACGCCCATCCGGCCGTCGTCCGTGCCGTCAGCGAGCAGATCGCGTCCCTGGGCCATGTCTCCAACCTGTTCATCGCCGAGCCGCCCATCGCGCTCGCCGAACGGCTGCTCCAGCTCTTCGACCGCGACGGGCGGGTGTTCTTCTGCAACTCGGGCGCCGAGGCCAACGAGGGCGCCTTCAAGATCGGACGGCTGACCGGCCGTACCCACATGGTGGCCACCGTGGGCGGCTTCCACGGCCGCACCATGGGCGCGCTCGCGCTCACCGGCCAGTCCGGCAAGCGGCAGCCCTTCATGCCGCTGCCCGGCGACGTCACGCACGTTCCGTACGGGGATGTGGCCGCGCTGCGCGCCGCGGTCACCGAGGAGACCGCCCTCGTGATCATCGAACCGATCCAGGGCGAGATCGGCGTGGTCGTACCTCCCGCGGGATATCTCCAGGCGGCCCGCGAGATCACCCGGGCCACCGGCACCCTCCTCGTGCTCGACGAGATCCAGACCGGCATCGGCAGGACCGGACACTGGTTCGAATATCAGGCGCACCTCGGCGTCGACCCGGACATCGTCACGCTCGCCAAGGGCCTCGGCGGCGGTCTGCCGCTGGGCGCCACCGTCGCCTTCGGTGCCGCCGCGGGTCTGCTGGGGCCCGGTCAGCACGGCACCACGTTCGGCGGCAACCCGGTCGCCTGCGCGGCCGGTCTCGCCGTCCTGGACACCATCGCTGGCGACGGACTCCTGGAGAACGTCAAGCGGGCCGAGGAACGGCTGCGCGACGGTATCGAGGGCAGGGGCGACGGGGCAGCGCGCCACCCACTGATCAGCCATGTCAGGGGCGCGGGACTGCTGCTGGGTATCGTGCTCACCGAGCCTCTCGCACCCCGCGTGCAACAGGCGGCTCAGGATGCCGGCCTCCTGGTCAACGCGCCCGCCCCCGACGTCGTACGGTTGATGCCGCCGCTCACCCTCGGCGACGACGACGTGGACGAGTTCCTCCGGGCGCTGCCGGGCGTCCTGGACAGCGCACAGGAGAAAGGCCGAGGCCGGGAGTGAACCGGAGAATGAGACGACGATGAGCCAGGCGCAGGATCAGGAACACGAGCACGGGCCTGCCGTACCGCAGACCCGCACCGCCCGCCACCGCCGTATCGTGGACATCCTCAACCGGCAACCAGTGCGCTCGCAGAGCCAGTTGGCGAAGTTGCTCGCGGACGACGGGCTCACCGTCACGCAGGCGACGCTCTCCCGCGATCTGGACGAGCTCAATGCCGTGAAGATCCGCAATGTGGACGGTGACCTCATCTATGCGGTGCCCAGTGAGGGTGGGTTCCGCACGCCGCGTGCGCCCCTGGGCGAATCGGCCAAGGAGGAGCGCATGCGGCGGCTCTCCGCCGAGCTGCTGATCTCGGCGGAGGCGTCCGCGAACCTCGTGGTCCTGCGCACCCCACCAGGTGCCGCCCAGTTCCTCGCCTCCGCCATCGACCAGGCCGAACTCCACGAGATCCTCGGCACCATCGCGGGCGACGACACCCTGATGCTGATCAGCCGCGGCCCGAGCGGCGGACAGGCGCTGGCGGACCATCTGCTGCGGCTGGCACAGCGGGCCCACTGAACAACGCGACACCGTGCACGACCAGGGGCGGGACGCTTCGGCGTCCCGCCCCTGAGTGTGTTTCCGGCCGCGCCGCACCGCTTTGCGGGGCCGGCCGGACCACGGCCTACGACTGAGTGCCGACCCGCTCGGCGCGGCGGTCCCGGTAGGACATCCAGGCGGCGACCAGCGCGCCCGACACGTTGTGCCAGACCGAGAAGAGGGCGGCGGGCAGAGCGGCGAGCGGGCTGAAGTGGGCGGTGGCCAGCGATGCGGCGAGGCCGGAGTTCTGCATGCCGACCTCGAAGCCCATGGCCCGCGCGGAGGGCGTGCCGAGCTTGAACAGTCGGCCGGCGCCGTAGCCGAGCGCGAGCCCGAGGCCGTTGTGCAGCACCACGGCGAGCAGGACCAGCGCGGCGGCCGACTTGATGGCCGCACTGCTGCCCGCCACCACCACGGCCACGATCACCGACACGGCCAGCGCCGACAGCCACGGCAGCGCACCGAGCACCCGGCCCAGGTACCGCCCGAGGACGAACCGGACGACGAGTCCGCCGAGCACCGGCAGCAGCACCGTCTTGAGGATGTCGGTGACCATCGCGGAGGCGTCCACCGGCAGGAACTCGCCTGCGAGCAGCAAGGTCAGCGGCGGCGTGATGAGCGGCGCGAGCACGGTCGAGACGGTGGCGACGGACACCGAGAGCGCCACATCGCCGCGGGCCAGGTACGTCACCACGTTCGACGCGGTGCCGCTCGGCGCGCAGCCGACCAGGATGACGCCCGCTGCCAGCTGCGGAGAAAGGCCGAGCGCCTGGGCGATGAGCCAGCCGAGCCCAGGCATGATCACATAGTGCGCGACCAGGCCGATGCCGACCGCCCACGGGCGCCGTGCCACGCCTCTGAAGTCCTGCGGCGTCATCGTCAGCCCCATGCAGAACATCACGACACCCAGCAGATACGGCACGTCCTTGCCCCACCCGGTGAACGTGCCGGGGGTGCTCATCCCGAGCGCGCCCGCGGCCAGGACCAGGATCGGGAAGACGGTCACGGCACGGCGGGCGGCACGGTCGCCGGAGCGGGAGCCGGGACCGCCGCTGGAGTTGGTGGCGGTGGCGGAGGGTGTGTCCGTGGCTGTTTTGGGTCGGGCGGGGCCGCTGCCGGGCTCGGGCCGGGTGGTTCCGGTCGTGGGCTGTGGGGATTCGGGGTGTTCGGGCTCGGTGTGCACGGCGGTGATGGAACGCGTCCATGGTGGCTACATGCAAATGCGTCTCGGCATATGGTCCGCTGCGTGGATACTGCGAGGCCGGCTCACCCGCACGTCAGGGAGCTGGAGCGGTCGTCTGCAAGGGGCCTGGCCGGGCGGCGGTCCCCGTTCTCGAAAGCGAAGCCTCTCGGTCCCTGTGCGGTCGCCGTGCGCCTGGTCGTGAGCGCCGTGCGATGGGTGCGGCTTCGGTCAGAGCGCGCTCGGCGGCAGGGGCAGCGGCAGCCCCGGCAGCCCGTCCATGCTCGTGGCCACGTGCTCCTTCTTCTCGAAGTAGCTGCTGAGTGTGGTGTCGTCCTCGCGTGCGAAGCGCCGGCCGTGCAACTCGCGGTCGCGCTCGTACGCCATGTAGGGCACCGCGTATCCGCAGGTGTCACGGATGAGCGCAGCCGTCACCACGATGATCGCGCGCAGTCCGTGCGAGGCGGTGTCGATGTCCGGGAAGTGGGTCAGCAGCGTGCGAAAGCGCGAATCGTCCCGGAAGACCGGCTCCCCGTGGCCGTGCACCCGCACGATGTTCGGTGGGCCCTGGAAGGCGCACCACATCAGGGTGATCCGGCCGTTCTCCCGCAGATGGGCGATGGTCTCCGCATTGCTGCCCGCGAAGTCCAGATACGCCACTCGGTGCTCGTCGAGGACCGCGAAGGAGCCGGTGAGGCCCTTGGGGGAGAGATTGACCGTGCCGTCGCCGGAGAGCGGGGCGGTGGCGGTGAAGAAGATGGACTGTGCCTCGATGAACGAGCGGAGTCTGCCGTCGATACGTTCGTATGTTTTGCCCATGGGGCACATTATTTGCCCATTTCGTTCGCCTGTCTAAGGGAATTTCCTCCGTCCCGACTGGCGGGACCCGACGGCGGCGGGACCATGGAGTCATGACCGGCCGAGGAACGAGCGCCCCGCGACGGCACGCTCCCGAGATCCGTGTCCGCCGCGTCTACGAGAGTGCCGAGGAGTCCGACGGCGCCCGGGTCCTCGTCGACCGCCTCTGGCCGCGCGGTCTTGCCAAGGACGACGTGCCGCTCGACGCCTGGCTGCGAGAGGTCGCCCCCTCGTCCGAACTGCGGAAGTGGTACGGCCACGACGCCGACCGGTACGGCGAGTTCTCCGAGCGCTACCGCGCGGAGCTGGCGGAACCGGAGTGCGCGGCCGGGCTCGACCGGCTGCGGGAGATGGCCGCCGCGGGCCCGCTGACCCTGCTGACCGCCACGAAGGACCTCTCCCACAGCCATGTACGCGTCCTGCGCGAAGCGCTCAGCGGCGGCGGATGAGGGCTCCGCGACCTCGCAATTTTGGACCTGCGGATCTACGGGAGCTACGGGATCTCTGCGTGTCCGAAGGGTCTCCGAGTCTTCGGGCGCCTCCGGATTTCCGGGCCGCGCCTCCCGTGCCACCCGGCGCATCTCGGCTGTCGCGCGCCCCTGCCGTACCTCCGATGCGCCTTCGTGTCGCGGATTGACGAAACATACAGAGCAGTGCATACTCATGCATGTCAGCGAATGCATTGTGGAGGAGAAACCCGTGACCGAGCGCGTCGTACTCGCCTATTCGGGCGGCCTGGACACCTCCGTCGCCATCGGCTGGATCGCCGAAGAGACCGGCGCCGAAGTCATCGCCGTCGCCGTCGACATCGGCCAGGGCGGCGAGGACATGGACATCATCCGCAAGCGCGCGCTCGCCTGCGGTGCGGTCGAGGCCGAGGTCGCGGACGCAAAGGACGAGTTCGCCGAGGAGTACTGCCTCCCGGCGATCAAGGCCAATGCCCTCTACATGGACCGCTATCCGCTGGTCTCCGCGCTGTCCCGCCCCGCCATCGTCAAGCACCTGGTCGCCGCCGCCCAGAAGCACGGTGCGAGCACCGTCGCGCACGGCTGCACCGGCAAGGGCAATGACCAGGTCCGCTTCGAGGCGAGCATCGTCGCCCTCGCTCCCGATGTGAAGTGCATCGCCCCGGTCCGCGACTACGCGATGACCAGGGACAAGGCCATCGCCTTCTGCGAGGAAAAGGGCCTGCCGATCGCCACCACCAAGAAGTCCCCGTACTCGATCGACCAGAACGTCTTCGGACGCGCCATCGAGACGGGCTTCCTGGAGGACATCTGGAACGCCCCGATCGAGGACATCTACGAGTACACCAGCGACCCGTCCGTCACCCGGGCGCCCGACGAGGTCGTCGTCTCCTTCAAGGCGGGTGTTCCGGTCGCCATCGACGGCAAGCCCGTCACCCCCCTCCAGGCCATCCAGCAGCTGAACCAGCGGGCCGGAGCGCAGGGCATCGGCCGGATCGACATCGTCGAGGACCGCCTCGTCGGCATCAAGTCCCGCGAGGTCTACGAGGCACCGGGCGCGATCGCTCTGATCACCGCCCACCAGGAGCTGGAGAACGTCACCGTCGAGCGCGAGCTGGCCCGCTACAAGCGCCAGGTCGAGCAGCGCTGGGGCGAGCTGGTCTACGACGGCCTGTGGTTCTCGCCGCTCAAGCGTGCCCTTGACGGCTTCATCAACGAGGCCAACGAGCACGTCACCGGTGACATCCGGATGACCCTGCACGCCGGCCGCGCCGTCGTCACCGGCCGCAAGTCCGACACCTCGCTCTACGACTTCAACCTGGCCACCTATGACTCGGGCGACACCTTCGACCAGTCCAAAGCCCAGGGCTTCATCGAGATCTTCGGCCTCTCGCAGAAGATCGCCGCGCAGCGCGACCTGGCCTAGGAGCGCACTGAAGATCTATGCCGGGCTCCCGGCGTAGAGCTTCAGCACCCTCCTGGAGCCACATCGCCGGCGGGACCACCCCGGGCCGCGTCTGGGCCCGCCGTGCACCGCCGCGGCATAGTCTGACCACCGCCTCCCCGCTCTCGTGCGGGGAGGCGGTGGCACATGGGTACCCTGCCGAATTCCACAGGACCAAGGAGCAAGCGCAGTGAGCAGCAGCAACGGTGACGTCCGGCTCTGGGGCGGCCGGTTCGCGGACGGTCCGGCCGAGGCCCTGGCCCAGCTCTCCGCCTCCGTCCACTTCGACTGGCGGCTCGCGCCGTACGACATCGCCGGATCGCGTGCGCACGCCCGCGTGCTGCACAAGGCGGAACTGCTGACGGCTCACGAGCTGGAGCGGATGCTCGCGGGGCTCGACCAGCTGGCGGCCGACGTCGCCGACGGCTCGTTCACCGGCACCGTCGCCGACGAGGACGTGCACACCGCCCTGGAGCGCGGTCTGCTGGAGCGCCTCGGCCCCGACCTCGGCGGCAAGCTGCGCGCCGGCCGCTCCCGCAATGACCAGGTCGCCACCCTCTTTCGGATGTACCTGCGCGATCACGCCCGCGTCATCGGCGGCCTGATCACCGACCTCCAGGAGGCGCTGGTGGGGCTCGCCGAAGCCCACCCGGACGTCGCCATGCCGGGCCGCACCCACCTCCAGCACGCCCAGCCGGTGCTCTTCGCGCACCATGTGTTGGCGCATGTGCAGTCCCTGGCGCGCGACGCCGAGCGGCTGCGGCAGTGGGACGCACGCACGGCCGTCTCCCCGTACGGTTCCGGCGCGCTAGCCGGTTCCTCCCTGGGCCTGGACCCTGAGGCGGTCGCGGCCGATCTTGGCTTCGAACACGGCAGCGCCGCCAACTCGATCGACGGCACGGCCTCGCGCGACTTCGTCGCCGAGTTCGCCTTCATCACGGCGATGATCGGCATCAACCTCTCCCGCATCGCCGAGGAGGTCATCATCTGGAACACGAAGGAGTTCTCCTTCGTCACCCTCCACGATGCCTTCTCGACCGGTTCGTCGATCATGCCGCAGAAGAAGAACCCGGACATCGCCGAGCTGGCCCGCGGCAAGTCGGGCCGCCTGATCGGCAACCTCACCGGTCTGCTCGCCACCCTCAAGGCGCTGCCGCTGGCCTACAACCGCGACCTCCAAGAGGACAAGGAGCCGGTCTTCGACTCCTGCGACCAGCTGGAGGTCCTGCTGCCCGCCTTCACCGGCATGATGGCCACCCTCACGGTCAACCGTGAGCGGATGGCCGAGCTCGCCCCGGCCGGCTTCTCGCTCGCTACGGACATCGCCGAGTGGCTGGTCAGGCAGGGCGTGCCGTTCCGTGTCGCGCACGAGGTCGCGGGTGAGTGCGTCAAGGAGTGCGAGGTCCACGGCATCGAACTCGACCAGCTCACCGACGAGCAGTTCGCGAAGATCTCCTCGCACCTGACCCCGGAAGTCCGCACCGTCCTGAACGTCTCCGGTTCGCTGGCCTCCCGCAACGCCCGCGGCGGTACGGCGCCCGCGGCTGTAGCCGTGCAGCTGGCCCAGGTGCAGCGGGACCTGGCCGAGCAGCGCATCTGGTCGAACGGACGCCGTTCGACCGTCACGGCGCCCTTGGGGCACTGACGACCTGACGGTCCCGTCGTGAAGTCGCGCGCGGGTCCCGGCGCCCCTGCCACAGGGCCGCCGGGACCCGCGCGCACAGGCCTCCGCGGGCCGATGGCCCCGCACAACGAAACCCCGCCGGGACGGTGAACGCCCGACGGGGTTTTCGGCTGTGTGTGCGCTACGCCGCCTTTGCCTTGGTTGCATACATGTCCACGTACTCCTGCCCGGACAGCTGCATGACCTCCGTCATCACGGAGTCCGTCACGGCCCGCAGCACATACCGGTCGCGATCCATTCCCTCGTACCGCGAGAACTCCATCGGCGCTCCGAAGCGAACCGTTACCCGCCCGGGCCGGGGCATTCCGGACCCGCCCGGCTGAAGCTTGTCCGTGCCGATCATGGCGAACGGCACCACCGGCGCGCCGGTCATCAGCGTGAGCCGGGCGATGCCGGTCCGGCCGCGGTACAGCCGGCCGTCGGGGGAGCGGGTGCCCTCCGGGTAGATGCCGAAGACCCTGCCCTCCTCCAGCACTCGGCGGCCGGTCATCAGCGCCGCCACTCCGCCGTTCGCACCGTCGCGGTCCACCGGGATCATGCCGACACCCGTGAAGAACCAGGCCATCAGCCTGCCCTTCAGCCCCTTGCCGGTGACGTACTCCTCCTTGCCGATGAAGCAGACCTGACGGTCGCAGACGATCGGCAGGATGATCGAGTCGATGAAGGTGAGATGGTTCCCGGCCAGGATCACGGGACCCGAGGCCGGGATGAGTGCGGCGCCTTCCACCAGCGGCCGGAACATCAGGTACAGAATCGGCTTGAGCACTGCCTTGATGAAGGCGAAACGGGACAACGGACCCTCCGAGGTCAAGGGAATCGATGGCTGCGCCTTGGCACATCCGCGGAAGTCTCCGCAGGTGGGCACGTTACTCGGGTGTACACGGCCATTGCACATCGGTCATCGGGCGGATACGGACCCGTGACCGAGAATTCAGGACTTCGGCACACCCGACGCACCACCGCCACACCCTGCGCACCACCGGCCCCGGGCACCATACGTCCGTGCCCCGACATGGGAACGGTATCTGCGCACCGCGGATGTCCCGGCGCGCCCCGGGTTCGCCCGACCGCAGGACAGCCAGGGCGGTGGACGGCGATGCGATCAACGACTGGTCCACCGAGCACGTCACGCTCACCAGCGCCGACGACACTGCGTGCCATCGAGCCGGCGAGGAGTTCGTCAACGCCGCACCGCCCGCCCCCCACAAGAATGAGATGCGGCCGCCCCTGCAACCGGCTGCGGGGCGGCTGCGTCCCGTCCGGCATGACCACGACGACCTCCCGCCAGCCGGCCGCCGCGGGCTCCGGTGCCGTCCCGGCCGCGGCTGCCGGCCTGGTCGCGAGCCTGCGCGAGCTGCTTGCCGCCGAGGCCGCGGCGGAGGCCCGCGCGGCGGGTGCCGAGCCGGGCGATCTGGAGCAGGCGGTATGGCTCAGGCTGCTGGAGCGCCTGCACCGCGCGGGCCCGCCGCACGATCCGGCGCTCTGGCTGCGCCGGGCGGTCAGAGCCGAGGCGCGCCGCTCGCGCCGCACCGCCCGCCGCGAGGACCCCGGCGCCACCGACCCCGCCGACGGCCCCTGGCACAGCCCCGAACCACAGGTCCTCGCCGAGCTCTGCCGCCGCACCCTGCGTGCCGCGGTGCGCAGGCTCCCCGACCGTTGCGCCACGCTGGTCACGGCGCTTCTGTCACCCCAGGACCTCACGTATCGGGAAATCGCGGGGGAGTTGGGTATCTCACAGGGCAGCCTGGGGCCGGAACGTTCCCGATGCCTGGGATGTCTGCGCAGAATGCTCGCCGCGGAGGTTGGAGTTCTGGGCCCACGGGGAAGGCACTGAGGGACAACCGGCGAAGCAGGTGAGCGAGAGGCATGCACACATGGGCATGAGCGTGACCATCTCTGCGGCGGACGGGCAGGACGCCGAGCAGATCCTCAAGTTGCAGTACCTGTGCTACCAGAGCGAGGCCGAGCTGTACGGCGACTACACCATCGAACCGCTCACCCAGTCCCTGGAGGCGCTCAAGACCGAGCTCGCCGGCGGTCGGGTGCTGGTGGCCCGGCTCGGCGACGAGGTAGTGGCCTCCGTGCGCGGCAGCGTCGACGCCGACGGCACGCGCGGTCATCGGCAAACTCATCGTGCACCCGCGGATGCAGCGGCACGGCCTCGGCGGACGGCTGCTCGCCGCCATCGAGGAGCTGCTGCGCACCGACGGCGACATCCAGCGCTTCCAGCTCTTCACCGGCCACCGCAGCGAGCACAATCTGCGCCTTTACCGCAGGCACGGCTACGCGCCCGTCGCCGCTCGCCCGGTGGATGACGCACTGACCATGATCACTCTCACGAAGGACGCACACGCCCCCGCCTACGTGGCGAGCGCGTAAAGCCGGTCATACGACCGGTCCCGTCGGGCCCGGCCGGCAGGGCATCCCGGCATGTGCGGTGGGCGCTCGGCGGCGCGCGGCAGGCTCCCTCACGGGCGAGGTCCTGCCCGCCGCCGAGACCGCACCGGCCGAGACCGCCCCGTTAGAGAAAGACCTGTGAGAGAAAGACCTGCTGGCGAAAGTGCCGGAAAGCATTGGAGGAGGACCCGCTGCTACGACGCTGTGGCGCCGCGGGCCCTGCGCAGCCAGAACATCGCCGTGACCGGAAGGATCACCGGAATGAACAGGTAGCCCATGCCGTAGTCCGACCAGACCGTGGCGTCGGGGAACGCGGACGGCTCCACCAGCGTCCAGGTCCCGACGATCAGTACGCCCGCGAGCTCGGCGGCGCAGCACACCAGCGCCGCCCTGCGTGCCGTCTCACCGCCGCGCACGAGCGAGTACGTGATGAAGCCGTACACGACGCCCGCGACCGCGGAGAGCGAGTAGGCCAGCGGCGCCTTGCCGAACTCCGTGGAGATCTGGACGGCCGAGCGCGACACCGCGCCGACCACCATCACCCCGTACAGCCACACCAGCAGCATGCCCGGGCCGCCGATCAGCCGGGTCCGGCCGGACCGCTCCTGCTTCTCACCGGTCACCGCCATCTCAGCCTCCCCAGATGTCGTAGAGCCGCACTTCCAGCACGGCGAGCACGACGCCGCCCGGCCGCCACGGTCGACCGAGCCCCAGCGGGTGCGCTCCGCCAGCGACATGAAGCCCGCCGCGGGCATGCACGCGAAGGCGCCGATCAGATACGCCACGAAGATCGTCTGTGCCCTGTTCGGGCTGGTCGCCGCGGGCCAGCTGCACGATGCCTATCGACCAGCTGCACCGTCGCGAGCACGGACGACCACGGCCATGCCGATGAAGTGCCAGTCCTTGGTCGGCTGGTCGCGGTAGGCGGCGAAGCCGCACCAGGCGGCGAGCGCGAGCGCGGCCACCGCGAGCACGATCGTCAGGGCGTCAAGCATGCCGTGACCCTATTACGGGCCAAAAGGCCCGTGCGGTGCCCGGCCCCGGTACCGCCCCGGGCCGCGGCGCCGTCGCCACTGTTCCACCGTGTCGGCCGTGCCGGGACGCCTGCGGGCCGACCGGAGCGGTCTCCCCGTGCCGCCGCACGTGGCCGATTCGTATGCTCGGCGCCGGCGCTCCGCGCCGCCCGGCGTCTTCGACGGCCGCCGAACTGTCCGTATTACGGACACCGGTGACTGCTCCTTGTCGTACGTCTGCTTTACTTGACCCTCATGACCACGACGAGCAGCCGCACCCCTGCGACCGAGGCGATCACGACGCCCGGTGCTCGTTGTATCGTGTCGAATGCGCACCTGCTGAGGGCCCCCGCACCGCAGTCCTCGCGCCCCGAAGCGAGACCGCCCAGCCTGCCGCCAGGCATGCCCGCCATCCGGTCGCACGCCGGCCGTCACCGCCGCCCGCCCCGTCCCGCGTGCGCACCGCCACGGCGTCCGGGCTTGCCGCCGCGGCGCGGCCCCGTTCCGCCGTGCCGCTTCGCCCCTGCATGCCCCGTGCCCGGCGCACCACCGGCGCCGCGCACTCGACAGTGACGGAACCCCAGTGATCACCACCACGGGCCTGACCAAGGTCTACCGCTCACGCGGCCGCGAGAGTCACCGCCCTCGACGGCGTCGATCTGCATGTCCGCGAAGGCGAGGTGTACGGCGTCATCGGCCAGCAGCGGCGCCGGCAAGTCCTCCCTCATCCGCTGCGTCAACCTCCTGGAGCGCCCCACCTCCGGCACGGTCACCGTCGCCGGCCAGGACCTCACCGCCCTCGCCGGGCGCGGCCGCGCGCGCGGGCCGCGAACTGCGCGCGGCCCGCAGCCGGATCGGCATGGTCTTCCAGCACTTCAACCTGCTGTCCTCGCGCACCGTCCAGGACAACGTCGAGCTGCCGCTGGAGATCCTCGGCGTCTCCGGCCAGGAGCGCTCCCGCAAGGCGCTGCGAACTGCTCGACCTGGTCGGCCTCGCCGACAAGGCCAAGGCCTACCCGGCCCAGCTCTCCGGCGGCCAGAAGCAGCGCGTCGGCATCGCCCGCGCCCTCGCCGGCGACCCGAAGGTGCTGCTCTCCGACGAGGCGACCAGCGCCCTCGACCCCGAGACCACCCGCTCCATCCTCCAGCTGCTGCGCGACCTCAACCGGCAGCTCGGCCTGACCGTCCTGCTCATCACGCACGAGATGGACGTCGTCAAGACGGTCTGCGACTCGGCCGCGCTGATGGAGGACGGCCGGATCGTCGAGTCCGGCACCGTCGCGCGAACTCCTCGCCACGCCCGGCTCCGAGCTGGCCCGCGAGCTCTTCCCGGTCGGCGGCGACGCCGTCGGGCGACGACCGCACCGTCGTCGACGTCACCTTCCACGGCGAGGCCGCCGACCCGGCCGGTCATCTCGCAGCTGTCGCGCACCTACAACATCGACATCTCGATCCTCGGCGCCGCGATGGACACCGTCGGCGGCAGGCAGGTCGGCCGGATGCGCATCGAACTGCCCGGCCGCTTCGAGGAGAACGTCGTGCCCATCGGCTTCCTGCGCGAGCAGGGCCTCCAGGTCGAGGTGGCGGGCGGCGACGCCGGCCGGACAGCCGCCGCGCTGCTGAAGGAGGGCGTCAGTGACCGGACGAGCTGGTGACCTGGGCCGAGATGCAGCCGCTGCTGTCCCAGGCGTGCTGGGACACCCTCTACATGGTGCGGCTGGTCCACGCTCATCGCGGTCGTCGGCGGTCTGCCGCTCGGCATCCTGCTGCGTCCTGACCGACCGCGGCGGCCTGCTGCAGAACGCCGTCGGTGAACAAGGTCATCGGGCAGATCGTGAACATCGCCCGCTCGCTGCCGTTCATCATCCTGATGGTCGCGCTGATCCGCTTCACCCGCTGCGCTCGTCGGCACGCACCATCGGCCGCGAGGCCGCCGTCGTGCCGCTCGCCATCGGCGCCATCCCGTTCTTCGCGCGGCTTGTCGAGACGTCCGTCCGCGAGGTCGACGGCGGGCTCGTCGAGGCCGTGCAGGCGATGGGCGGCGAGCACCTGGACGGTCGTCCGCAAGGTGCTCGCTGCCCGAGGCGCTGCCCTCGCTGATCTCCGGGGTCACCACCACGGTCGTCGCCCTCATCGGCTACTCGGCGATGGCCGGCACGGTCGGCGCCGGCGGCCTCGGCGACCTCGCCGTCCGCTACGGCTACCAGCGCTTCGAGACCGGGCTGATGTGGCTCACCGTGGTGATCCTCGCCGTGGTCATCTCCATCATCCAGTTCGTCGGCGACTTCGCCGCCCGCGGCTCGCACCACCGCGGCGGCAGCTCGGGCCCGCGCCGCGGCTGAGGCTGCTGCGCGCGCTCAGGCCGCCGGCTCCGCCCGCGTCCAGCGGCGGACCGGCCGAGCCCGGCGGACAAGGCCACCGAACCTCCTGAAGCCTGCGCGCTCCTGACCGGACCGCCGGCCCGTCCACCCGTCCCCGCACACCCACGCGGGGGTGCACCACCCTGAAGAAAGGCACTTTTCGTGCGTAACACCACCAAGATCACCGCCGTCGCCGTCGCCGCCGGAGCCCTCACCCTCGGCTCGACCGCCTGCGGCTCCGGCTCCGACTCACGCCAAGTGCCGACGACGAACGCCCCGCTCGTCGTCGCCGCGACCCCGTCCCGCACGCCGAGATCCTCGACTACGTCAAGGACCACCTGGCGAAGAAGGCCGGCCTCAAGCTGGAGGTCAAGGAGTTCACCGACTACGTCACGCCGAACACGGCCACCGAGGACGGCTCCGTCGACGCCAACTACTTCCAGCACAAGCCGTACCTCGACGACTTCAACAAGAAGAACGGCACCGCACATCGTGCCGGTCGTGCCACGGTGCACCTGGAGCCGCTCGGCCTCTACTCCAAGAAGGTCAAGAAGCTCGGCCGACCTGAAGACGGGCGCGACCGTCGCCCTCCCGAACGACACCACCAACGAGGCCCGCGCCCTCGCGCTGCTCGCCGACCAACGGCCTCATCACGCTCAAGGCCGGCGCCGGCCACGAGGCGACCCCGCAGGACGTCGTCAAGAACCCGAAGGACCTCAAGTTCAAGGAGCTCGAGGCCGCCCAGATGCCGCGCTCCCTCGGCGACGTCGACGCCGCGGTGATCAACGGCAACTACGCCATCGGACGCCCACCTCAAGCCCGCCAAGGACGCCCTCGCCCTGGAGAAGCCGCGAAGAACAACCCGTACGCAACTTCCTCGCGGTCAAGAAGGGCAACGAGAACGACCCGCGGGTCAGAAGCTCGCCAAGCTGCTGACCTCGCCCGAGGTCAAGAAGTTCATCGAGGACAAGTACCAGGGCGCGGTCGTCCCGGCCTTCTGAGCCGCCCGCACCCGCACGCAGCACATCCGGCCCCGCGTGCCCCGGCGTCGCGGGGCCCGGTGCGTGCCAGCGCGTCACGGCGACGTCCGGTCCGTCGTACGATGACGCACCGGCGCCCGCGAGGACCGCCGGTGTGTCATGCCGGCGTCCCGGTGCAGACCATGATCGCCCCGCAGCCGGGGGCGACCGGGCCGCTCTCCGAGGGACGAGGGCCCGCCGAGGACGCCACCCGCTGATGCGGCTCACGGCCGCGATGCTGCATGCTGGAGCATTCGGCGGTGAGACGATTCGGCAGGACTGAAGGTTCCCGAGGGTTACGGAGCGGCGCATGACAACAGCGTTCTCGGGGTTTCCCGACATCTCCATCAGCACGGAGCGGTTGGTGCTGCGCCCGCTCGACGAGGCCGACGTGCCGGCGCTCATCGACATGATGAACGACGAGCTGGTCGCCGCCTGGACCCCGGTGCCCGCAGCCCTACACCGAGGACGACGCCCGCGCCTGGATCAACGAGTACGCGCCCGCCGAGCGCACCGCGGGCCGCGGACATCGTCCTTGCCGTCACCGAGTTCCTCACCCAGCGCCTGGTCGGCATCGTCCACCTGCGCCACGCCGACTGGCGGGTGCGCTCCGGCAGAGCTCTCCTACATCATCGCCCCCTGGGCGCGCGGCGAGGGCTACGCCTCCGAGGCGGCGCTCGCCACTCGCCCAGTGGCTCTTCCGCGACCAGAAGTTCGAGCGCCTGGAGCTGCGCACCGCCGCGGACAACACCGCCTCCCAGCAGGTCGCCCAGAAGATCGGCTGCATCAGCGAGGGCGTGCTGCGAACGCCTGGATAGCCCGCAGCCGGACCGAGGACGGCGGCTGGACCGACATCCGCACCGACCTCATCGTGTGGAGCCTGCTGCCCGAGGACCTCGACGGCGTCCCCGAGCACCTCGCCGACCACGGCGGCTTCTCGACCTACGCCGACTGGAACTGACACGGACCGGGCGGGTGCCGCACGAAGCGGGCCGGGCCGGTCGGACGAACCGCAGGCCGGTCTTGCGGCCGGCGCTGAAAGCGCCCGAACGCCGTCGGACCGCGGGCGCCCGCGAGCTGCCACCCGACTTCGCATACGCCGTACTTCACGTACGCGTGCGTTGTCAGTAGCCGGCCCATGACGCGCCGGCGCCTGCCACCAGGTACGCTCACGGTGCCCGCGTATGCGCGGCAAGCCCCTGACGACCTGCACAATCCAGGAGACTGACGACGATGGCCGACCGGGTCACGGTGATCGGCTGGGACGGCTCGCCGCTGACCGCCGCGGCGCGCTCCGCACTCGTCGCCGCCACCCTCGTGGCCGGCGCCGCCCACCACCTGGCGCTGCCCGAAGTCCCCGAGGCCGCCGAGCGCATCAGGCTCGGCAGCGTCGCGCTCGCCGCCCGCCGCATCGCCGCCCACCGCGGCACCGCCGTCGTCCTCGCCGACGGAGACCCCGGTTTCTTCGGCGTCGTACGCACCCTGCGCGCACCCCGAGTTCGGCCTCGAGGTCGAAGTGGTACCCGCCGTCTCCTCGGTGGCCGCCGCCTTCGCCCGGGCCGGCATGCCCTGGGACGACGCCCAGATCGTGGTCGCCCACCCCCGCACCCTGCGCCGCGCCGTCAACGTCTGCCGCGCGCACCCCAAGGTCGCCGTCCTCACCTCGCCCGGCGCGGGCCCCGCCGAACTCGGCCTGCTCCTCGGAGGGCGTGCACCGCACCTTCGTCATCTGCGAGGCGCTCGGCACCGACCGCGAACAGGTCACCGTCGCTCACCTCCGACAAGGCCGCCGACCACACCTGGCGCGACCCCAACGTCGTCATCGTCATCGGCGGCTTCACCGGCGCTGCGCGACAGGGGACGGCTGGATCGCCGGCCGCGACCCGGCGACCGGTCGCGCGGCTGGGCGCTGCCCGACGCGGTCTACGGCGGCGCGGCGCCGAGGGCGACAGAGCGTCGCTGCGCGCCGCCCAACTCGCCCGCCTCGGACCGCGCGTCGGCGACCTCGTTTGGGACATCGGCTGCGGCAGCGGCGCCTGAGCACCGAGGCCGCCCGGCTCGGCGCGGCCGTCATCGCCGTCGACGAGGACGCCGGCGCCTGCGCCCGCACCGCGGCGAACGCCCGCCGGTTCGGCGTCCAGCTGCAGGTCGTGCACGGCAGCGCACCGCACGTCCTGGAGAGACCTGCCGGAACCGGACGTCGTCCGGGTCGGCGGCGGGGCAGCGGTGGTCTCCGCCGTCGCCGACCGCCGTCCGGAGCGCATCGTGACGCACGCCGCCACCCGCGACGAGGCCGAACTCATCGGCAGGGACCTCATGGAGCACGGCTACGACGTGGAGTGCGCGCTGCTGCAGTCCGTCGCACTCGACACCCGCGTCTGGGCCGAGTCGGCACGCAGTGTCGCCTTCCTGATCTGCGGAATCCAGTCGGAGCGGCGTGAGCCGGCGCGATGAGGCGCGCCCCTGGGCCCGGTCCGGCGCGCGCACCGCACGACGGTGAAAACCCGCCCGCCCCGTGATCCCGTGGCGCCCCGCGCGAGGTAGGCTGGCCGATCGTTGTACTGCATTCGGGTGTTCTGCGATGCGTCGCTCAATGTCCGGAAAATGGAACCGCTTTGGGAACGCCTGTGGTATGGCGCAGTCGTGGGCCGCGCGACGGGGAGCGTCACGGGCGGAACACGGGACGGGCAATGGGGCACGTCCCACCGCACGGCCTTGGCGCGGCACGCGAGTCGTGACGCCGACCGGGCCATGACCGGAGTCGAACAGGGCAACGCCCGGGCAACACCTGTCCACGGCGTCGCGCGGCGGCGCACGGTGCCGCCGTGCGGAGTTCGTGCCGCGCAGCGTGCACGCTCGTTCTTCATGACGGGCGGCCGGTGCGCCGACGTGGGCTGGGCACTGGTCGCGGCGCGGGACCGTCGAGACAGCACTAACCGATGGGCGAGGGGTACGCATGACCGACACCGGCCAGATCCCGGCCGAGGGACTGCCGGAGAACGCAGGCAATGGGGTTGCTTCCGCACCCGCCCAGGGCCAGGAAGCACGCCAGGGCGCGCACGCGCCGGGTGCACACCCCCATCACCTGGACCCCTCCGCCTCTCGTCACCGTACCGACGACGTCCTGCTCATGCCCGGTGCACAGGGCCCGTGGGGCGATGCCCAACCCAACTCGCCGACGACGCACACAGACCCGGGCCACGCCGGTTGTGCGGATCTGTCGGACACCTCCGCGGCGCAGCCAGTCCAGGGAGCCTCCGGCATGCAGACGGATCAGGAAATTCCGGGAGTCCCCGGAGCGGTGACGGACGTTCACGCGGCCCCTGCGGGCCAGGACGCCCAGAACACCCCGGGGTTCCAGGACGAGGCCGCGCTCGCAGGGCACGCCGAAGCCGGCGCGCCGGTACCTTCGAATGTGCACGGCGGAGAGCCGGAGCCGGTCCCCGCCCCGCACGCCGAGCCTGGGGCGCACGAGACGGCGGGACGGGACTCGGGCTCGCTCGACGTGAGCGAGGTCCGCAACGCACCCGTCCCGCAGCAGAGCCCCGCACGGCGTCCCCTGCACCTCGGTCCGCTCGCGCCCGACCCTTCGGCCAGCCTTGTCCGCTCGCTCTCCGACCGCGGCCCGGCCGGGCCGCCCAGTGCCCCGCCGCAGAGCCACCCGGCGCCCGCACCGGCAACCGGCCCCGCGTCCCACGGAGCGCCGGCCGCACCCGTCGCCTCCGTCGCTATGCCAATCGACGATCCGACCCTGGCCGGACCTCAGCTCGGCGCGCTCCCGCCGTACGACAACACGCCCTGGTCGACACCCGACCAGCCGGAGAACGGCTACCAGCCGGACGACGGATACGACTCCCCGGCCCAGCTGCCCGCCCCGGGCGCCGGGCACGCCCAGGCGGCCGATGGCATGGCCGCGGACGTCGCTTCCTATACGGAGGAGGCTGCCGTGTATCCGGTGGACGGCGGGCAGGTGCCGACGGCTGTCGGCGGCGCGGTGCACGGCGGCGCGCTGGCGTATGCGCCGGTATCGGGCCATATCGGCGGCGCGGTGTACCCGCAGGGCGCCGGATACGCCATGGACGGCGTGGACTATGCGGACCCGGCCGGTCAGACGGACGGTCTGTACCACGGGAACGGTAACGGGACGCTGCCGCAGTACGCGTCCGGTCCCGACGGCGGCGTGCCGCATCTCCAGGGCGGTGCGTTTGTGAACGGCGGCGGGTTCGTACCGGACGCCGGGCTGCAGCAGCCGGTGGACGCAGGGCACGGGCACGACGGGTTCGGCGTGCCGCACGCACAGGACGTGATGGGCCAGGACATGATGGGCCAGGGATACCCCGAGGACATGCAGGACGCGTCAGGCGCACCGGAGTTCGCGCACGCTCCTCAGGTCTTCGCCATGCCCGGCATGGCGGAGTATCCCGGGGCGGACGGTACGCACCCGTCGTACGCCACGGACCCGGAGGCACCGTCCTCGGACGCCGTCGCCACGGCCGGGCAGCCGCAGATCCAGCAGCCCTTGGCCCCGGGCGGCCAGCCGACGCAGCCCGGGTTCCAGGCGCACCCCGGCGGACCGGGGGAGTACGCGGAGGATTCGGGACAGTTCGCGACGGCGGACGGGCCCGGCACACCGCAGCCGGTGGGACAGTTCGTACCGGTCGAGGGTTCCGTGCCGACCACCCCGCATCTCGCCCCGACGCCCCCGCACGCGCTGACGATTCCGCAGCAGCTCATGGAGGCCGCGCACACCGGGCAGCCGACCTTCGAACCGGTCCTGGTGGCCGGTGTGAACGGCACGGACGGCGGTCCGGAGCCGGTCCATTTCGACGAGGGCATGGTCGAAGGCGACACGGTGCCTGGGGTCGACGGCTTCCAGGATGCCGCCGGCTACCACGACGCCGAGGCCGGCGTCGTGCCGCAGGACCAACCGGCGGACGCGGGCGAGGTCCCGTTGAGCGAGCCGCCGGCCGCGCAGGACATGCCCGGCCCGAACGGCGAGCCGACCGTGCCCACCTCGCACGACGATCCGCGGCAGCACGCGGATCAGCAGCCCGGTCAGCACTCCGGGCCGGAAGAAGCGCCCGAATCCGCGAACGCCGCGGGTACCGCCGCTGCCGCCGAGGCGGGAGTGGTTCAGGATTCCGCCGAGGCCGAGGCGGTCCAGGCCGCTGTGTCCGACCAGGACCTCGTCTCGGCGCAGCTGCCGGCGGCCGTGGTCCCCGACGCCGTTCAGGAGCCCGATCCGGCCGAGGCGCAGGATTCGGCCGTGGCCCAGGCCCCGGCAGACCTTGCCGCCAAGGACGCCGGCCAGGACCGCGCGGTGGCGCACGAGCCCCGCCAGGACGGGCCGACGGCACCGGAAGAGCGGGCACCGGCGCTGGCACAGGAACCAGCCGCGGCGCACGCGACCTCGACCCTCGCCGCCCAGAGCGACGACTCTCCAGGCACGCCCGACCCCACCGCCCCCGGGACCGAACCGCTGCCCGGCTCCGAAGCAGCGCCACAAGCCGCGGCGCTTCCCGAGGGCGCCCCGGCCGAAGCCACCTCGCCGTCCGTGGGCCCCCCGGCGTCCGGCTACGACGAGGCCGAGCGCGAGGCGGTGCTGCGCGTCATGCGCGAGCGCCGCGACATCCGCAACGGCTTCCGCAGCGACCCCATCCCGCACGACGTCCTGCTGCGCGTGCTCGAAGCCGCTCACACCGCGCCCAGCGTCGGCCACTCCCAGCCCTGGGACTTTGTGGTCATCCGCAGCGAAGAGACCCGGCGCACCATGCACGAACTCGCCGTGCGCCAGCGCGAGGCATACGCGAAGTCGCTGCCCAAGGGCCGTGCCAAGCAGTTCAAGGAACTGAAGATCGAGGCCATCCTCGACACGCCCGTGAACATCGTCGTCACCGCCGACCGGACCCGCGGCGGCCGGCACACCCTGGGCCGCCACACCCAGCCCCAGATGGCGCCCTACTCGTCCGCGCTGGCCGTCGAGAACCTGTGGCTGGCCGCGCGCGCCGAGGGCCTGGGCGTCGGATGGGTCAGCTTCTTCGACGAACGCGAGATGGTCCGCGCACTCGGCCTGCCCGAACACCTCGACGTCGTCGCCTACCTGTGCGTGGGCTACGTCGACGAGTTCCCTGACGAACCAGAACTGGTGCAGAGCGGCTGGTCCAAGCGCCGTCCGCTGTCCTGGGTGGTGCACGACGAGACGTACGGCCGCCGCGCCCTGCCCGGGTCGGCACCGCACGACCTGCTCGCCGAGACGGTCGCGGGCATCCGTCCGCTGGACGCCAAGGCCCTCGGCGAGGCCTGGGACCGGCAGAAGCGCATGACCAAGCCGTCCGGTGCGCTCGGCATGCTGGAGATCATCTCGGCCCAGCTCTCCGGCCTGTCCCGGATGTGCCCGCCGCCCATCCCGGAGCCCGCCGTCGTCGCGATCTTCGCGGGCGACCATGGCGTGCACGCACAGGGCGTGACGCCGTGGCCCCAGGAGGTCACTGGGCAGATGGTGGCCAACTTCCTGGGCGGGGGAGCGGTGTGCAACGCGTTCGCCGCCCAGGTCGGCGCCGAGGTGTGCGTCATCGACGTGGGCGTCGCCTGTGACCTGCCCGCCATGCCCGGCCTGCTGCCGCGCAAGGTGCGGGCCGGTACGGCGGACATGACCACCGGGCCCGCACTGACCCGCGAAGAGGTCAAGGCCGCGATCGAGGTGGGCATCGAGACCGCCCGCGACTTGGTCGCGGCGGGCAACAAGGCCCTGCTCACCGGTGAGATGGGCATCGCCAACACCACCGTCTCTGCCGCTCTCGATCGCCGTCTTCACCGGCGCGGAGCCCGCCGAGGTGACGGGCCGCGGCACCGGCATCAACGACGAGACGCTCGCCCTCAAGACCGAGGTCGTACGCCGGGCGCTGGAGCTGCACCAGCCGGACCCGACCGACCCGATAGGGGTGCTCGCGGCCGTCGGCGGTCTCGAACACGCGGCGATTGTAGGCCTGCTGCTGGGCGGCGCTTCGCTGCGCACCCCGGTCGTGCTGGACGGCGTGAGTGCCGGCGCTGCAGCGCTGGTGGCCCGTGCCATCGCCCCCGAGGTGCTCGCCGCCTGCATCGCAGGACACCGCAGCGCCGAGCCCGGCCACGTGGTCGCCCTCACCAAACTGGGCCTGCGCCCCCTGGTCGACCTCGACCTGCGCCTCGGCGAAGGCACCGGCGCCCTGCTGGCCCTCCCGCTCATCCAGAGCGCGGCCCGCGCCATGCACGACGTGGCCACTTTCGACTCGGCAGGAGTGACAGAGAAGTAGCTCCGCCGCTGCCCGAGGGCATGGGAGGTGTCCCCGGCCAAGCCCTCGCGGCACTGGGAAGGAGCGGGCGGGCACGCACCACCGTGAAGCCCAGTCCTGGGCACCGACAGTCCCCCGGAAACCTACGGCAATGGGGCCGCAGGGCCCCGAGCCGTATCGTTGACCTGCCCCAACCCCTCCGGAGGAGCCCCGTACCGACATGCCCCATCACCCCACCTACCCCGTAGGGCTCCGTCTGTCGGGCCGCCGCACCCTTGTCCTCGGCGGCGGCCAGGTCGCCCAGCGCCGCCTGCCCGCGCTGATCGCCGCGGGCGCCGACGTCCTCCTGGTCTCGCCGTCCGCCACTCCCTCCGTCGAGGCGATGGCGGACCGCGGCGAGCTGCGGTGGGAGCGGCGCCGGTACGCCGACGGCGACCTCGCTAACACCTGGTACGCCCTGATCGCCACCAGCGACCCCCAGGCCAACGCCGCCGCGTCCGCGGAGGGCGAGCGGGAGCGCGTGTGGTGCGTGCGCGCGGACGACGCCGAGGCGGCGAGCGCGCTGACCCCGGCCACCGGCCGCAGCGCGGGCGTCAGTGTGGCGGTGCTCAGCGCCGACCTGGACGACCGTGACCCGCGCCGGGCCGCCGCCGTGCGCGACGCGATCGTCGAGGGCCTGCGGGACGGCACGCTCACCGCCCGGCAGCGCCGCACCGGCACGCCATGCGTCGCGCTGGTCGGCGGCGGTCCCGGTGACCCCGAGCTGATCACCGTACGCGGCCGTCGGCTGCTCGCCGAGGCCGATGTCGTCATCGCCGACCGGCTCGGACCGCGCGACCTGCTCGACGAACTGCCCGCCCATGTCGAAGTGATCGACGCGGCGAAGATCCCGTACGGCAGGTTCATGCCGCAGGAGGCCATCAACAACGCCCTCATCGAGCACGCCAAGGCGGGCAGGGCCGTCGTACGGCTCAAGGGCGGCGACCCGTTCGTCTTCGGCCGCGGCATGGAAGAGGCCCAGGCGCTGGCCGCGGCGGGCATCGCCTGCACGGTGGTGCCCGGGATCTCCAGCACCATCTCGGTACCGGGCGCCGCGGGGATCCCGGTGACGCACCGCGGCGTTGCCCATGAGTTCACGGTGGTCAGCGGGCACGTCGCCCCCGACGATGAACGTTCACTGGTCGACTGGAAGGCGCTTGCCGCGCTGCGTGGCACGCTGGTCGTGCTGATGGGTGTCGACAAGATCGGAAAGATCGCGGCAGCGCTCGTCACGCACGGCAAGCCCGCGAGCACACCGGTCGCCCTCGTCCAGGAAGGCACCACGGCCACCCAGCGCCGCGTCGACGCCACCCTAGGCACCGTCGCGGACGTCGTACGGGCCGAGGAGATCAGACCGCCCGCGGTCATCGTCATCGGCGCCGTGGTGCAGATCGGACCGCTCCCGCTGCTCTGAACACCTGGCGGCCCGCCACTCCCCGTGCCCGAACAGCCCGGGCCGGGGCACCTGCCACGCCCGCGGACCGCGAGGGACAGTGGAGGAGTACCCGCACGGTGGGCGTACGACCCTCCACGCCCGAACGGCAGGCGCTCGCTCCGTCGGGTGTCCCGCGAGGCGCGCAAGCGGCAGATGCAAAAGACACACGCACAGAAGGCGGTACCACCCGGTGGCCGGTCTCCTCACCGCCGACGACCCCGACGACCCCCGACTGCGGGACTACACCGACCTGACCGATGTAGCACTGCGTCGTATCCGCGAACCGGCGGAAGGCCTGTTCATCGCCGAGGGCGAGAAGGTCATCCGGCGTGCCCTGGCCGCCGGATACGCGATGCGTTCGATGCTGCTGTCGGCCAAGTGGATCGACACGATGCGCGACATCATCGACGCGGCGGAAGCGCCCGTGTACGGCGTCACGCCGGAGCTGGCCGAGCAGATCACCGGATATCACGTGCACCGCGGCGCGCTGGCCGCGATGGAGCGCACACCGTTGCCGACCGCGGCCGGACTGCTGCACACGGCGCGCCGTGTCGCGGTTGTGGAGTCCGCCGACGACCGCACCGGCCGCGAAGCGATATCGCCTTCGGAGCCACCGGCGGGTGCGGTACGGGCCGTTCGGCGTGTCGCCGTGTTCGAAGACATCGTCGATCATGCCAACCTGGGGGCTGCCTTCAGGAACGCCGCCGCGCTCGGTGTCGACGCGGTCCTCCTCAGCCCGCGCTGTGCCGATCCGTTCTATCGCAGGTCAGTCAAGGTCTCGATGGGTGGCGTCTTCCAGGTGCCGTGGACTCGCGCGGAGTCCTGGCCGAAGGATATCGAGCTCCTGCGCGCCGAGGGGTTCACGGTCGCCGCGCTCTGTCTGAGTGAGCGAGCGATCACCCTCGATGAACTCGCCGCACGGACATACGAGAAGCTCGCCCTGGTCTTCGGTACGGAAGGCACCGGCCTCACTCCCGGTGCGCTCGCCGCAGCCGACGAGCACGTCCGCATCCCGATGGACGCCGGTGTCGACTCCCTCAACGTGGCAGCCGCCTCTGCGGTGGCCTTCTACGCCACCCGGCCGCGGATGGCCTGAACCGAAACGAGAGACCCTACTGCGGCTGTGGCCGTAGCACTCGACCGGCCGCTGTCGCTGCCCAGGCGGCGGCGACCAGAGGACGGTGGAGATCGGCGCGCCGGATGCACGCACCGATCGTGAGTTCGCCGGGGCCGGCCGGGGCGGGGGCGACGTGGAGCCGGTGCCGGATGCTGGCGTGCTGTAGGACGAGGTCGGGGATGATGCCGGTGCCGTAGTCGAGAGCGACCAGCGTGAGCAGGGCTTCGTGTCCGTCGGCCTCGGCAGCTATGCGGGGTGTGATGCCGAGGCGGCGAAACCACCGGTTGGCGATGTCCCGGACCAGGCCCTGTCCGGGGAGTACGAACGGCTCGTCGGGAGCCGGAAACTGCGTGTTCGGTCGTGGTGGGTCGGCTCGGACGAGGACGAGGGGGGTGCGGGCGACGGTGCGGGCGAGGAAGCCAGCCGGAACGCGGGATGGCAGGGCCGCGACAGCCAGGTCGGCCGCACCGTCGTCGAGGAGCGCGAGAGCGGCTGCGGCGTCACCGGTCCGCACGGAGATCTGCACCCGGGGATGGGCGTCTCGAAGAGGTGCGAGCAGGTCGGGCAGCAGGCTCTGGCAGGCCGTGACCGAGGCGAACACCCGCAAGTCGCCGCTGAGTTGGTTGCCCGCGAGGTCGTTGTCGCAGTAGCGGTCCCAGAGCTCCAGGGCTTCGGCCGCGTAGCTGTGGAAGTGGTGGCCGTGCTCGGTCAGTGCGACGCCGTGCGGGCCGCGGTCCAAGAGCCGGTGCCCGGTAGCGGCCTCCAGCCGCTGCACGGTCCGGGACAACGTAGCGGGGCTGACGTGGCAGTCCGCCGCGGTTCGGGTGAAGCTCAGCGTGGAAACGAGATGGAGGAAGAGCTGGTAATGGTCGTGGTCCTGCATCTTTCACCTTCCGGAACGCTGTGCTGCGGATGTTGCTGTTGCCGCTGAACCTGCCTGGACCCTACAAACGGTTCATGCCACGAAGCGACACCATCCGTCCACGCCTCGCATGGTTCTTCCGCGAGTACGAGCCCGTCGGTATCGACCTGGGTAGTCCGGCCGCGGTGGCCGCCTACGACCGCAACCAGGGCACCGATCCGGACGCCGACGACGCACTGCTTGACGACCTCGGCGTCATCGCGGGCACCCGCCTGATCGACCTGGCCTGCGGCACCGGCTCGCTGGTGGTCCAGGCGGCACGACGCGGGGCCGAGGCGCACGGCGTCGACGTCTCGGCGGAGATGCTCGCCTTCGCCCAGGCCAGGGCGGAACGGGCCGGTGCCGACGCCCACTGGCACCGGGCCGGGTTTTTGGACTATGCCCACCGCGCGGGGCCAGCCGACGTGGTGACCACCAAGTCGGCCCTGCACCAACTCCCGGACTTCTGGAAGCAGCAGGCGCTCCTCAACGCGGCCGGCATGCTGCGGCCGGGCGGCACCTTCTACCTGTGGGACGTCATCTTCAGTTTCGAGCCCGCCGAGGCCGCAGAGCATCTGCAGCGGTGGATCGACACCGCAGGACAACCCGAGGGCCGCGGCTTCACCCGGGCGGACTTCCAGGCCCATGTCCGGGAGGAGTTCTCCACATACGCCTGGATCCTGGAAGGCATGCTGGAACGGGCCGGCTTCGACATCGTCGCGCGTGTGTCCCGCACACCGACGCACGGTGCGTTCCGCTGCCGCCGCCGGTAGCTGCTTCGTTTCTGGAACGGCCGAGGATCTCGATGCGGTGGACCAGGGGTCGGCGGGCGGGGTCGGCGGTGCCGTCGTGCAGAGCGTGTCGCACCGGGTGCGGTCGGGTTGAGCACGGTGGTGGTCGTGTCCGTATCCATCGGCGGTGGACCACCGCAGGGTGGACTTGGATGCCGCGGGACGCGGCGGAAGATTGGGGACGGTCTCGATGCTTGGTTCTCGAAGAGGCGCCGAGGGCGTCGGTGTTTTACGGCGTGCGGCTTTTGCCGCCGGTGCGGTGGCTGCCGCGCTGATCGTGGCGATGGCGCCATCGGCGTCGGCGGTGGCGGACGGTGGCGGGATCCTCGCGGATGCGCAGATCGTTCCCGGCCTGGTGGTGGGAGGGACAGCGGCCCAGGGCACGGTGGCCCTGGATGCGCCGGTGGACGTGGACACTGCGGTCGCTCTGGGCAGTACCGACACGTCGGTGCTGACGGTGCCGGCCTCGGTGACGGTGCCGGCCGGCACGACGACCGCGTCCTTCGTGGTCACGACGTTCGTCTTCTCCGGGCCGGGCGAGTTCGCCTGCGTCAACGCCACAGCAGGAGGTGTGACCCGCACTCCGTGCCTGAATGTGAACCCTTCGCCGCTGGGCGGGCCGGAGGCGACCGCGGTGACCTTCAGCCCGGCCAGCGTCAGCGGCGGAAGCCCGGCCACCGGGACCGTGACGCTGTCGGCCAAGGCCGACGGGAACACCTCGCTGGTGGCGTTGTCGAGCAGCGACCCGGCGGTACTGGGTGTCCCGGCGAGTGTGGTGCCGGTGTCCGGGCAGAGCACCGTGGCATTTCCGGTGACCACCGAGCAGGTCACCGCGCCGTCCACCGTGACGGTCACCGCCACGGTGGACGGGACCAGTGCCTCCGGCACGCTGACCATCGTCCCCGCCACGACGCCGCCGACCACCGATCAGGTCAGCATCACGCGCGCGCAGTGGGACCGCGGCATCCTGCGGATCGAGGCCACCAGCAGCAACCCGAACGCGATCATGGAGGTGTATCTCACCTCCTCGGACTCGTTCATGTTCGGCCTGACCAATGCCGGCGGCGGTAAGTACCAGGCCCAACACCAATGGCTGGACAACCCGCTGAGCATCACCGTCAAGAGCAACTTCGGCGGCAGCGCCACAGTGTCCACCGCCTGACCGCGCGCCGATATCGCGGGCGGTGCGATGTTCAGGCAGTCGCTGACTGGGACCTGATCGGCTCGTAATCCAGCCAGGTGTCCTGGAGGAACTCATTCCGGTGGGATGCGTGGTCGGCATTGCTGATCCGGAAGTACAGTGCTCGCCGTGTCTTCTCGGATGCGTAATTGCCGCCGATGTTATGGCCGAGAAGATAGTGGGCCAGCAGCAGGTCACCAGCGCGTCCGGTGACCTGCTGAGGCATTGGCAGGTCGATCGGAGGATAGGCGCAGAACATCTGTGGGCCGTGCTCGCGGAAGTACGCGGCGTGGATCAGATGCGTGCCCGGCCAGACCCACAGGTTGCCGGAGTTCTCAGTGAGTTGATCTGACATCAGGATGCCGGCCAGCAGGGTGAATGTGCTGCGGTTCGGGCTGTCGGTCGGCTCGGCGTTCGCAGCGTCGAGGTGAGGTCCGCCGGGGCGGTGTGAGTACGGCGGGATGTTCAGCGCTATCTGGACTTGCCAGGGGATTTCCAGTGTGCCGCGGCCGGCCAGGTCCTCGGCGAAGCCGAAAGCCGGGCTGCTGGTCAAAGGTGCGATCAGAGCCGGCTCGTCCTTGGTTTCGAGGAAATAGAAATGTGACCCGCGCTTGTCCCCGGCGGGCGGGTCGGCCGCGGTGACCTGGTCGATTCGCTGGGTTGCCTTTTCCAGGACGGTGCCTGGCACCACCTGCGGGACCACGATGTAGCCGCGCTCGGCGAACTCGTTGATCTGCTTATCGCTCAACACCGGCCCAGACCCTAGCTGACCATTCCGGCGGCGGCGAATGAATATCGTGCGAGACTCCTGGGCGCTGACAGCCCACAGGAACTGCGTCACGGCCGCTCTGAGGTCCTTGGCTGAAAGGGCCGGGCCCGGCCCTTTCAGCCGAGAGGCGGTCAGATGCGGTCGGCTGCGATCAAAAGGTACTGGAAGGAACCGTCCTTGTAGGAGTTGATGAACGCTTCCTCAATGCCGGTGACCAGCGAGGACGTGGCTCGCAGCTCCCAGTAGGGCAGGGTCGCGGGAGTGAGGTCGAGGACGGTCTGCGGCACGAGGCGATTGTCGGCCATGGCCCGCATGTACTCCCGGCGCGAGTGAATGTTGCACTCGAAGTGCGCGTTGATCTGGGAGACCCACTTCGAGGGCTGGCCGTAACGCGGGTTCCAGCAGCCGGTGATGGTCACATAGCGGCCACCGACCGCGAGGACCCGGGAGTGCTCGGCGAAGAGGTCGTGCAGGTCGACGTACATGCTCGACTCGTTGTTCCACGAGGCCGCGGCCTGCCCGGTCTCCAAGGGCGTACCGAGCATGTTGCAGACGCGGGCGCGGACGTGGTCCTCGATGCCGAGTTCGCGGGCACGCTGATTGGCGAAGTCGGCCTGCTTGGCCGACAGGGTGACGCCTTCGACCTTGCATCCGAAGCGCTGGTGGGCCATGACCATGGAGCCGCCCCGGCCGCAGCCGGCGTCCACGAGCGTGTCGTCGCGCTCCAGGGGGCCGAGGTGGTCCAGGAGGAGTTCGGCCTGCGCCGACTCCAGGCGGTGGAGCTCGGCGATCAGCTTCTTCTCGTATGCGGTGTCGTCGGTGTCGCCGAGGGCGGCGTGGTCGACGTCGCCGATGCCGTAGTGGTGGTGGTAGAGGCCGTCGACATCGCCCAGACGCAGGTTCACAGGCCTGGCTTCGTGATCCCAGTAGCGGGCGATGTCTCCCTGGTAGGGCGTCACCGGCGCGGGGATGAACACGGAGGTGCCGGTGGAGTTGGCGGCGCTGGTCAGCTCGGTGCTGGTCACAGATAAGTCCATTCTTCTTACCAGAAGTCGGGCAGGCTGTAGCGGTAGGTGTTGGTCTGGTGCCAGTAGTGGTTGCCGTCGACCCACGCGGCCACGCCCCGCAGAAAACGCTGCACGCTCGGAACGGGGCAGACGGCGGCCAGGGCTGCGGCTTCGGCCTCGAAGTCGTGCATGAGGTCGTTGTGGACCTCGACCGCCTTCAGGTAGGCCTCGCGATCGCCGACGCCCTCACGTTCGGCGATCACCACGGGCAGGTTCAGGTGCCGGCCGGGGCTGGAGAGTTCCTTGGTGTACGAGTACAGATCGTTCATGACGGTGGTGGCGTTCCCGGCGAGCGCGATGACTCGCTGCATGGCGGGCTGCGCGTGCAGGTCCGCGGGCAGTTCGTAGCCGCCGACGGTGTCGGTGATGGTGGGGCAGGGGCGGAAGTTGTTGAACTGGCGCATCGCCAGGTACTCCCACACCTCAGGAACGTGGTCCGTCTGGGACCAGGCGGCCTCGGCGAGGTACCCCATGTGCAGACGGGCCATGTCGTGCCGGAACCGGTCGGCCTGGGAGGGGCTCGCCACCTGGAGGAGGTACTCCATGGCGGAGCGGTAGGCACGTCGAGGCGCGTCCGATTGGAGCGACTCGGCCCACTGCGGCTCGTATTCCTTTGTCGTGTGCAGCGGATCGAGGGCGCTGTGCGCCAGCAGCAGGCGTGAACCGAGGCCGATGGGCGAGCCTCCGTGGTCCTCGCAGTAGCAGTCGTCCACCGCGTTCTCGGCGACCATCAGACGCGTGGCCAGCATCACGTGGTCGACTGTGGGAGCGTCCGGGTGGCAGGCGACCATGTAGCGGCCCACGGAGAAGCCGTCGAACTGGTCCTCCCAGTCCTCGGGATACAGGTCGACCTCGTCCAACGCCCAGCTTTTGATCCTGCGGCTGACCTCCTCCACCCGGACGGGGTCGGGCTCCGGCACCGGGTGGTAGTAGAGGCCCGGGATCGGAATGCCTTCCGTTGGCGCCTCGGCCGGCTCCGGCAGCGTCGGCGGTTCCTCGCGCCGGGCCAGGTGCAGGCTCGCCGTGCCCAGGCCGCTGGGGCCACGCAGGATCCGCTCCAGGCCGGCGCTGGGGGTGCGCACCTCGGCGGCAGGCATGTCGATGTGCGGCAGGGCGGGCAAGGAAGGTACAGAGGGCAGGGCGCCGGTGGCGGCCTTGATGTCGCAGGCGCGGGCGGCGTCGGCGAGGACGTGCGCCCCGAGGTGGGAAGCCGCCGCCGGCAGGCTCGGCTGCGGAGGGGAGAACTCAGAGGCGGGCATCCATGACTCCTTGGTGAGGTGGAGGGCTGTCCCGGAGCCTCTGGGTCTGCTCGGCCGGCCCGGAGGTCCGGGTCCGGGCTGTCGTCGCGGCCGGGCAGGACAGGGCGGGACAGGGCAGGGCGGGACAGGCCTAGCTAGAAGTGTCCTGAAGATCTTGAAAGCACGCCTGACCTGCCCCGGTTCACTCCGATGGACATGCGCTGGCAATCCGGGGTGAACCGGGTGGTCAGGGCGAGATCTTCAGCGGTCTTCTAGTCGTGCCTGCGGGCGATCTGCACGTTCTCCAACACACCGAGGGCGTCCGGTACCAGGATGGCGGCGGAGTAGTAAGTGGTGACGAGGTAGGAGATGATCGATTTTTCGTCGATGCCCATGAAACGCACCGAAAGGCCCGGTTCGTACTCCTCCGGCAGGCCGGTCTGATGCAGACCGATGACGCCCTGGTTGTCCTCGCCGGTACGCATGACGAGGATCGAGCTGGTGTTCTCCTTGGTGATGGGGATCTTGTTGCACGGCAGGATCGGGACTCCGCGCCAGGCCGGTACCTGCTGTCCGCCGAGGTCCACGTGGTTCGGATAGAGCCCGCGGGAGTTGAACTCGCGCCCGATCGCCGCGATCGTCCTGGGGTGGGCGAGGAAGAACTTGGAGCCGCGGCGGCGGCAGAGCAGCTCGTCGAGGTCGTCCGGGGTGGGCGGTCCCGAGTGGGTCTGGATGCGCTGCTTGAAGTCGGCGTTGTGGAGCAGACCGAACTCCCGGTTGTTGATCAGCTCGTGCTCCTGGCGCTCGCGCAGCGCCTCGATGGTGAGCCTGAGCTGTTCCTCGGTCTGGTTCATCGGCCCGTTGTAGAGGTCGGCGACCCTGGTGTGGACCCGCAGAATGGTCTGCGCGACGGAGAGTTCGTACTCGCGCGGTTTCAGTTCGTAGTCGACGAACGCGCCGGGCAGCTCGGCCTCGCCGGTGTGGCCGGACGACATGGCGATCTCGGCCTCGCCGTGACGGTTTTGCCGCTGGCCCGGAAGTGAGCTGAACTGCTGGATGTGGGCCTGGAGGTTCGGCGCCGCGGACAGTACGGCGGCGAAGTCGGCGCGGGACAGGGTGAGCAGGGTGCCGGCGGTCTCGGCGGTGGCGGTGTACTCCCACCGGGCGTCGGCGTCCAGCAGGGCGTTCTCGCCGAACCGGTCGCCGTCGGCGAGCGCGGCGACGGTGACCTCGTCGCCGTACTTGCCGACGGAGGCCTGGCTGATGCGGCCGTGGGCGATCAGGTGCAGCTGCTCGGCGGGCGCACCGCGCTCGACCAGCGACTCGCCGGCACGGAAGTCGCGCTGGACGCACCGGCCGGCGATCGCGGTCAGCACCTCCTCGTCCTCGAAGCCGTGCAGCAGGGCCAGTTCGCCGAGCTCGCGGGGGATCACCCGGACGTCGGCACCGTCCTGCACGAACTCCACGCGCCCGTCGCCGACGGTGTAGCTCAGCCGCCGGTTCACCCGGTAGGTGCCGCCCTTGGTCTCCACCCAGGGAAGCGTCCGCAGCAGCCAGCGAGAGGTGATCTCCTGCATCTGCGGGGCGGACTTGGTCGTCGTGGCCAGGTTGCGGGCAGCCGCCGTGCTCAGGCTGGACTGCCGAGGTGACTCCAGCTGCTCTTCCGGGCTGGTATCAACAGTCATCGGGCGAGCTCTCCTTCGTAAGGGCGGTGGCCGGCGTACGCGCCCGTCACCGGGAAAAAAGGAAAAGAGGGGCAAACGTCAGGGAATCAGTCCAGATCCCTGCGGAACAGTAACGTTCGGTTCACCCAGTCGGCCCTGAGAATCCGTTGACATTAACTCGATACGATGATGTTGCTCGTGCGAGGTTTATCCAGGTGTTCGACGGTATTCAGACGCGCTCGCCAACACGCCTAATGTGCCGCGCCGTCCTCCGTGGCCGCGCCGAGCGAGGATCGGCAGGCCTCCTGCGCCGCTCTCGGATGCGGCCAACTCCGCCGTTATTCCACGGCCAAGTGCGCCGCGCGCGAATCTTCAGGTGTCTTCGCGTGGACTCGGGGCGCTGTCGACGGCCGGCGCACGCTGGAGACGATGGCGGGCTGGCAGGCCATCTCTTTCGGCCATTCGGCGGTAACGGTAGAGACGGAGACGGCAGTCGTGTTCCTGTCAAACGCTGCTGCGGAAGGCGAGCAGATAGCGCCAGAACAGCAGCCTGCGGATGCTGCATCCAGGCAGTAGCACGGCGGCCTCCCGGCGGATCTCCCGTAGAGGCATGTGCGGCGGCAACACCGGCGCCTTGACCTGCGCTCTGTCGGCCGACGCGGCGGGGCGGAGCTTGTCCATCGCGGCAACGGCGAGCCTGGCGGCGGCGTTGACCGGCACGGCGGCCAGGCTCCACCCCCAGTCAAGGCGGCTCTTCTCCGGATAGCACCCCAAGATCACCAGTACTCCTCCCGGCGCGAGTGCGTCGCGCAGAGTGGCGACTGTGCCGAAGGGCATGTGATGGACGCTCGCCAGGCAGGAGATGAAGCCGTAGTGCTCCTTGGGAAGGTCGACATCGGTGATATGCACCTGCCGGAAACGCGGGCTCGGAGCGCCTTGCGTCCGCTCCGAATCGGCCCGCGCCCGTCCGATGACCTCCGCTGAGGGATCGATGGCATCAACCTCGATACCCAGGCCGGCGAGGCGTCGCGCAAAACGGCCGGTCCCGCAGCCAACGTCCAGAGCTGTACCGCAATTTTGCGGCACCTGGCGCAACAGCAGACGGTGGTAATGGTCGTTGTGATCGAAAGGCATGGCCCAACGCTGCCACAGCGGACGCACGCACTCGGGCCCTGCGTCCGCTCCGTCTCTCCGGCCCTCGGGTCCGTCGGCGTCTCGTGATCGTATGTGCGCCGAGGGAGAGGAGTCCTTGGGCGTTGCTACCCGTGCGCCGCGGATGCCGTACCCGCGGCGCCGGACACGGTCACGCTCCGGGGCGTGGCCGCGCCGCCGAGGCCGCGGCTCGGCCCCTGGCATCCCTGCGCCGCCGCGATGCCGAGCGCCACCAGCAGGGTCACCACGACGAACACGAAAAGTCGCTGCCGCAGCAGCCGCGGATTGGCGGGGCGCCGCCCCGAACCCGTGGTCCGCGGCGGCGCGGTACGGCCGGGGACTCTGCGGCCCGTGGGTTTGCCGCCTGCCCGGGTGTCGCGGCCCGGCTGGGGGCGTGCGGCGGGACGCCCGGTGGCAGGGCGCCCGCCGATGGTGCGCGGGGTGCCGTTGCGGGGCGGTGTGCCCTGGGGGTCGGTCTTGGGGCGCGGATGCGGATGCGGACGGCGCTGGGTGCGCTGCTCGGTGTACTCCTCGGCGAGCCGCGCGGTGGGCCGGTTCGGGTCACCGCGCGGGGCGGGCGGTCGGACATCGGTCAGGCCCTGCGCCTCGCGGGCCGCGATCTCCTTGAGCCGCAGGGAGAGTTGCAGCGTGCTCGGACGTTCCTCGGGATCCTTGGCGAGACAGGCACGGACCAGCGGGGCCAGCGTGTCCGGCACGCTCCCCAGCTGCGGCTCCTCGTGCACCACGCGGTAGAGCATCACCTCGGAACTCCCGTGCCCGAAGGGCGAGTCCGCGGTGGCCGCGTAGGCGAGCGTGGCGCCCAGCGCGAAGACATCTGTGGCGGGTGTGACGGCGGCGCCGCGTACCTGCTCGGGAGCGAGGAAGCCGGGCGAGCCGACTGCGGTGCCGACATGCGTCAGCGTGCTCGCGCCGGTCGCCCAGGCAATGCCGAAGTCGATGATGCGCGGCCCCTTGGGGGACAGCAGGATGTTGGAGGGCTTCAGGTCACGGTGCACCACGCCCGCCTCGTGCACGGCGACCAGGCCCTCCGAGAGTGCCGCGCCCACGGCGGCCACGTCGACGGCGGTCAGCGGGCCGTCCTCGGCCACCTTGTCGTGCAGCGAGGGCCCGGGTACGTACTGTGTGGCGAACCACGGCCGGTCCGCCTCCAGGTCCGCGGCCACCAGACGGGCCGTGCAGCCACCGCGGATCCGCCGGGCCGCCGACACCTCGCGGGCGAAGCGCGACCGGAACTCCTGATCCTCTGCCAGGTCGGGGCGGATCACCTTCAGCGCGACCCGCTGGCCACGGCGGTCGGAGCCCAGATAGACCACGCCCATCCCGCCCGCGCCCAGGCGCCGATGGAGCCTGAACGAGCCGACGACTCGCGGGTCCTCGCGCCGGAGCCGCATCATCGCCATCTTCATCCCCGCTGCCGGTCCGTCTGACGAGCCACAGCTTACGTTTCCACGGCCTGGTGCGCGCAGAGGCCGCGCCCTCGTGATCGCACCGATTGCCGGAGCCCGCAGGGCATCCGCCGCCCGCGCCCCGTCTCACCACCCGCCGCGCCGCCTGCATCTTCGCCGTGTCAACCAGTCGAAAAGGTACGAGGGTTGGCCGGCGGACGTGGATCATGCCGATGCGGACGGCGTTTCCGGCAGGGGTACTTCCGGGTGCCGAGCCGCGCGCGCCGGCGCGTCCCGCAACGCCAGGGACACCGGCCGGTCCGCCTGCGGAACAGCGGAATGAGTGATCGAATTCACTGCCCCGTGACCCGGACCCGCCGTGTGTGGTCCGGTGGTTCGGGCCCCGGCGCGGATGCCCTGCGGTCCTCTCCGGGAAGACCCTCAGCCGTAGGACTACTTCTCCACCCAGGGGAGTAGTCGGACAGGGACGGTCATCCTCCGGGAGGCCCGGCAATCGGTACGACGGCATGACGCCCGAAGATGGCGGCGCACCTAGATTTGAGGTCAAGCGGCGGGTGCAGCGCTCGTCCCCCGAGGTCAGCACCCGCCGCCGTGCCGCAGGTGAGCCGGTGCGATACCGGCGTAACCACGGCACTGAAGTACCGCAGCAGACCTTGCACAAGAACTCGGCCAGGAGAGGGACCATGGCGGACACGGCAGCGCGGACCATGATCCGTGCACGCAGCGCTGACGGCACCTCCCAGGCCTTCGAGGCACGGGGAGAGGCAGTCCCGCGCGGTGCCCGTCCGTCCAGCACGCGCCACCCGCTGGTGGCGACGGCGATGGTTCTTCCGCTGGCAGCCCTGCTCGTGGTCGTCTTCGGCGGCTGGGACGCAGTGGCCACACAAGCGTCGTCCGTGGGCGTGATGCTGGGGCGCTGAGCGGCGCCCCAGGCCCGGGAGAGCGGCCCGGGCGGGGACATCCAGCCTGGTGAAACCCCGTGGGGACGGGGGTGCGGCGGACGGCACAACTGCCCGCGCAGCTGGGGAGCTGCGCGGGCAGACCTCTGTCCTTTAACGGTACGTCGGTGTGTGGCGCCGGCTCGCGCGGGTGCCGCGCGTGGGCGGGGGAGCGAGGCCGGGGCGCTGCGGTGCCGGTGGCCGTGCCGGGCGAAGCGCCTGTGCCGACGGGAAGAATGGAGCGCCGCCGTGGTGCTGCGTAGGCTCACCGCGCAGAGCTTCGTCGTACGATCGCAGGGGGATGGGTGACCGCAGACGTACGGCCCGCAGACGTACTGCCCGCGCTGACGGCACGAGCGCGCCGCGCCGTGCACCCGGCCGCCGCACCCTGCGCCTGCGAGGAACCCGGCACCGTGCTCGCCGACCGCAGCGACGCCACCGTCGTCCGGCACGGCGACGTGGTGGCCAAGGCGCACGCCCCCGCAACGGACTTTGCACAGCTCTCCGTGCGCGTGGCCCTCGCCGCGCACCCGGCGCTCGACGGCATTCTGCTGCCTCCGCTGGAGCCGGACGCCACCACCGTGCAGGACAGGCTGGTCACGCTCTGGCCGCATGGATCACCCGTGGACCCCGAGGCTTACGAGGACACCCCCTGGGAAGCGGCCGGCGTGCTCCTGGCCCGGCTGCACCGGATCGACACGGCAGCGCTGCCGTTCCGGCTGCCCGAGATGCGCGGGCCCGCCAAGGCGGCGCGGGCCGTCGCCAGACTGAGGGCGGCGGCCCGCACCCGGGTGCCGTGCCGGTGCTGCGGGCCTGGTCGGCGCTGCCCCCTTGGGCGCGCGCCGAGACGGCCATGCCGCCGGGGCAGTTGCTGTGCCACGGCGATTTCCACCTCGGCCAGTTGGTACGCCGCCCGTCCGGCGCTGACCCCTGGCGGCTCATCGACGTGGACGACGCGGGTCTCGGCGTCCCGGCCTGGGATCTGGCCCGGCCCGCGGCGTCGTTCGCCTGCGGGGTGCTCGGTCCTGTGGAGTGGACCAGGTTCCTGGACGCCTACCGCGCCGCCGGCGGTCCCGCGGTTCCCGCGGCGGACGACCCGTGGCTCGCCCTTGACGTCCCGGCCCGAGCGCTGAGCGTGCAGGTGGCGGCCCTGTCGATCGCCAAGTCACAGGCCGCGCGGCGCCCGCTGGACGAGATCGAACAGGCCCTGATCGACGCCTGCGACCGCATGGCGGGCGTCCCGCTCGCCGAGGAGGCACCGCTCGCAACCGGGCCGGTACGGGCGGCGTCCCTGGGGAGGGAGGGCGAGGGCACCGCCAAGTAGGGTGCAACCGACCGAAAGCCGGGCGGCGTTCCGGCGAAACCGAGCAGAACAGCGAGGAGTTGAGCCGGTATGCATTGTCCCAAGTGCCACGCACCGATGAACACGTACAACCGCAACGGCATCCAGATCGAGCAGTGCAGCGGATGCCGCGGAATCTTTCTCGACTACGGCGAGCTGGAGGCCCTGACCCGGCTGGAGGCGCAGTGGTCGCAGCCCGGCCCCGCCGCCACAGGCCTACCCGGCCGCGCCGGCGCCCGCGTGGGGCCATCAAGGCGGTCACCACGGAGGTCACCACGGAGGTCACGAGCACTACAGCCATCACCACCGTGGCTTCGGCCACCTGCTCTTCTCCTCCTGACCCCGCTTCGCCGCGCCCCCGGCAGCAGCGGCCGGGGGCACGTGCGCACAGCCGTGTCGGAGGGCGCGTGCGCACCTTCACGTGCGGCGCGACCGTGCAACGCGTGCGGCGCCACGGCGCACCACGCACGACCGCACACCACGACGAAAACGACGAAGGCGAGACGCACCCGCGCTGATCGCGGGCGCCTCTCGCCTCTTGTCTTCGTGGACGATACTGGGATTGAACCAGTGACCTCTTCCGTGTCAGGGAAGCGCTCTCCCGCTGAGCTAATCGTCCGGGAGCATCAGGACAGCGGCCGACCATCCGGCCGTGCCTGGTTGCGTGCGCGATACTGGGATTGAACCAGTGACCTCTTCCGTGTCAGGGAAGCGCTCTCCCGCTGAGCTAATCGCGCAGGGGAACCACAGCGACGGTGGTCCCTGGTGGACGATACTGGGATTGAACCAGTGACCTCTTCCGTGTCAGGGAAGCGCTCTCCCGCTGAGCTAATCGTCCTTGGAGGTGGAGACGGGATTTGAACCCGTGTAGACGGCTTTGCAGGCCGTTGCCTCGCCTCTCGGCCACTCCACCAGGGGTGTCACGGTCCCGAAGGACCCCTTCACCCTCCGAGCGGACGACGAGGCTCGAACTGGCGACCTCAACCTTGGCAAGGTTGCGCTCTACCAACTGAGCTACGTCCGCCTGTCCTTTCCGGTCCGCTTGCGCTTCCCGGCGACGTGGTGAACTCTAGCGGATTCCGGGGCCAGCACAAAAACACGTTTACGCAGCGTGCTGCGCTATGACCGGCCCGCGGTGAACTGCGGGGGCCGCAGACCGCCCGTTTTGGACGCACGGCCGGTGCATGCGCCACCCGGCAGCCGCACTCCTCCGGCACGTTTCGGGAGCCTGGTGGCAACCGCTCCGTGCGAGGTGGCGTACGCCTCCGCGGCCCCGGAATCCAGCGGATTTCGGGGCCGCGGAGGCGGGCGTCGAGGGCGGTCGGGCGCGAACCGGGTGTGCTCGTGCGCGCGGGGCGCCGCCGGCCGCGCCCGCGCGTGGCGTGGAGATCGCCACCGCCTCGCCCGGGCTCCTCCCACACCGGTCGGGCCGCACCGGCGTGTCCGAGGGCGATCAAGGCCGCTGGGCGTGCAGCGGTCGGTCTGGCGGTCGGGGAGCACGCCGGGAAGCGCGATGATCACCGGCCTGGTCGGCGGTGACCTGGGTGGATCTGCGAGAGTTGTTCCGTGACCGTTTTGAGCCGGGAGTGGTTCGTGACCGTTCCCGATCCCTGTGTGGAGCAGCCGCTGACGGGGCGGCCCTCCCGCCCGCCGGCCGCGGTGGCGTCCGGACGGCACACGGCGGGACAGTTGGGAACAGGCGCATCAACCGACCCGACACGCCGAAACCGGCACACCGACCCAAGACACCGGACCGAGTGAAGGGACCCTCTCGTGAAGATCTGGCTCGACGGCGCGCTGCAGGACGTCGCGTCCGCCCGCGTCTCCGTGTTCGACCACGGGCTGACCGTGGGCGACGGCATCTTCGAGACGGTGAAGTCCGTCGACGGGCCGGCCCTTCGCGCTGACCCGGCACCTCGACCGGCTCGCCCGCTCCGCACGCGGCCTCGGACTGCCCGAGCCCGACCTCGACGAGGTGCGCCGCGCCTGTGTCGCCGTCCTCGACGCCAACCCGATGCCGTTGGGCCGGCTGCGCATCACCTACACCGGCGGTGTGTCGCCGCTCGGCTCGGACCGCGGCGACCACGGCGCCACCCTGGTCGTCGCCGTCTCGGCAGACCTCCCCTCGCCCCGACTCCACCGCCGTGGTCACCGTGCCCTGGACGCGCAACGAACGCGGCGCCCTGGCCGGCCTGAAGACGACCTCGTACGCGGAGAACGTCGTCGCGCTCGCCCGCGCCCACGACCACGGCGCCTCCGAGGCGCTGTTCGCCAACACGGTGGGCCAGCTCTGCGAGGGCACCGGCTCCAACGTCTTCGTCGTCCTCGACGGCGAGATCCACACCCCGCCGCTCGCCTCCGGCTGCCTCGCGGGCATCACCCGCGCGCTCGCCGTCGATTGGACCGGAGCCCGCGAGACCGATCTGCCGCTGGACGTCCTGGAGCGGGCCGACGAGGTCTTCCTGACCTCCACGCTGCGCGACGTCCAGGCCGTGCACCGGGTCGACGGACGCGAACTGCCCGGCGCGCCAGGTCCCGTCACCGCCAAGGCGATGCGCGTCTTCGACGAGCGGGCGGCGGGCGACCTCGACCCGTGAGGAGCCCGCCACGCGGTGCGAGGAGCGCCCGTGTGACGCGGCCGTCGCCCGGCGCGCACGCAACGCTCCGGCCGCGCGCAAATAGGATGACGTGGGGTTCCGCACGGGTAGAACTCCCTGTGATGACCACCACTCTGCGGCCGATCGAGCCGCTTCAGCGCGCCGCCGACGGGGCGCGTGCACGCCACTTCCAGGTGTGCGTGAACAGCCGCCCTGTCGGCGCGGTACACCTCGTCACCCACCCGGACTTCGGCCCGACGGCGGCCGGATCCGAGACCTGCAGATCGAGGAGCCCGACCGCGGTCGCGGCCGCGGGCACGGTCGCCGCGCTCGCCGCCGAGGAGGTGGCGCGCGGCTGGGGCTGCGCCCAGATCGAGGTCGCGGTGCCCGGCCGCGTCCGAACGCGCCCTGCGCCTCGCCACGGCCCTCGGCTACGTCGAACGCAGCCGTGGCATGGAGAAGCCGCTCACCGCCGGGGCACCAGGGCTGCCGCCGGGCAGCAGGGGCACGGCCCATGGCGGCGGCCGAGTATCGACGGCTGGCTGGAGCACGCAGAAGGAGGGGTACGCGCGCAGCTGGATCGAGCGGGGCGTCCCGCAGGCCGAGGCCCGCGCCAAGTCCGAGCAGGACTCACGCCGGTCTCTACCGGACGGCCTCGCCACCGAGGGCGCGCTCCTGACCGTCCTGGAGCACGACAGCGTGCCGGTCGGCACGCTCTGGGTGGGGCTGCGCGAGACGGACGCCTTCGTCTACGACGTCGAGGTCGACGAGGAGCACCGCGGGCAGGGCCACGGCCGGTCGCTGATGCTGCTCGCCGAGGGCGCAGCGCTGGCCGCCGGGCGCGACCGCATAGGTCTGAACGTCTTCGCGGGCAACACCCCGGCCCTGAGCGGCTCTACGAGTCGCTCGGCTACCAGACGTCCGATATCACCTGTACAAGCCGCTGCTCTAGGGACATTCGTTTGGAGCGGGCTGGAGCGGCGCCTGGAGCGGGCTGGAGCGGGCTGGATCAAGGGAGCGGGGAGGCTCGGGTGTGCGGCGTGGGGCGGTGCCGGTCACGGGACGTTCTCTGACGGACGCCCCGTGACCACGTCACTGTGTGACTGCCCCTGCCCGGGCCGCGGCTACGCGCCCGCGAGCAGGCGGTCCGCGATCTCCTCGATGCGGGCGCGCAGCCCCTCCTGGCTCTTGCCGCCGTCCAGGCGCTCGCCGTCGATGACATAGGTGGGCGTGCCGGTCACGCCGATCGCCTTGCCCTCTGCCTGGTCCGCGTCGACGATCAGGATGTGCCGGCCGTCGATCAGGGCGGTGTCGAACTCCTCCGCGTCCAGGCCGAGTTCGCGGGCGACCTCGACCAGGAAGGGCTCGCCCGCGCGGTCCAGCTCCGCGACCCGGCCGAGCACCGCCTCGACGTACGGCCAGCCCTGGCCCTGCTCCATCGCCTCCTCGGCGGCCTGGGCCGCGGCGAAGGCGTGCCGGTGCTTCTCCAGCGGGAAGTGCCGCAGCCGCAGGTCGAGACGGTCGCCGTAGCGGGCGCGCAGGGTCCGCAGGTCGTCGAGCGCGCTGCGGCAGTCGGGGCACTGGAGCTCGCACCAGACGTCCAGGACGGGCGGACGGCGGGTGCGCGGCCGGGGGACGGAGTCGTTCATGGCCCCAGTCTTCCAGCTCCGGCCACGTGCTTCCCGGCCGGTCCCGTGACCGGTCTGTGGAGTCGGTGTAGTCCGTGTAGTCGGCCTGCTCCTGGGACAGGCGCCGCGCCGGACCTGAGGAGGACCCGTACCCCGAGATGTCCCTGAGGTCGCGCCCGAGCGTGGCCTGCGCGGGGGCGTCGGTGCAGGATGGAAGGGACGAAGCGCGCCCGCTCGACCGAAGCCTGCCTGGAGGACCGGATGATTGCCGAGACCGTCTGTTCCGCCGTGTCCGTGGCCGGCCTGGGCATCGCCGCGGTCACGGCGTACCGCAAGCGTTTCCTGGCGGCCACCCGGATCGCCGCGTACTCCCTGGTGCCCATCGGCCTGGTCATGACCGGAGCCGTCGAGTGGCTGGCCGACACCGCGTTCAGCCCGACCGCCTGGGCGGGCTTCGGTCGTGCTCGGCGGCTGCCTGGCTGCTGTTCACGACGACCCGCGCCGTGGAGCGCCGCAGGGGCGGCACCCGCAAGGAGCGCAGGGCGGCGCAAGGGGCCGCGCAGCGCGACGCCGTCGCACCCGCCGGCCGCAGCCCCCTCCCTCGGCGCCGAACCGGCCCGGCCGCACCCAGGCGCAGCCCACCGGGGGCAAGCGTGGCGCGGACGGCAGCGGGGACGACTTCAGCGACATCGAGGCCATCCTGAAGAAGCACGGCATCTGACGACACGCGCCGCGCAGCACGGTGACCATGGCGAGAAGTTCACTCTGAGCCAGTGCGGCAGAGGCACGACGGGACGGCTGGAGGGCCGTGTTCCCGGCGCGTCAGCCCGTCGTGAGGTCTCCAGGAGGTCGCCGCGCCTTCGAACATACCTGGCCACGCTCCGTCAGAATGGCGGGCATCTGTCACGGAATCCAGCGAACTCCTGCGCATTTCGGTCGTGTTGATCGCCACGGCACCTGCTGCTGCGTCATCATCGCCCGCGAGATGCTGGACACAACACAGAGCGACGCCGCCGCCGCCGTCACCGAGGAACGGCGAGGCTGCCTCTTCGCGCTTTCCCAGCCACCGCTGATGATCTTCCTGGCGGTGATCGGCTGCCTGCTGCTCATGGCTTCGCTGCACGACCTGCTGCTGCTCTGAGCCGTACCCGCGGTCCCGGCGTCACCCGTCGAGGGCACCGTCGGTCCGATCACCGCCGGAGGCCTCGTCACTGGTGTCCGTCGTGCTCGCTCCTCGCCGTCGCGCACCGTGCGTCGCCCGAGGTGCCGTTGGCCGCGGCTCAGCCGGCGGCCTCCTTGCGGCGTGCCCGGTAGGCGGCCACGTGCAGCCGGTTGCCGCAGGTGCGGCTGTCGCAGTAGCGGCGCGAGCGGTTGCGGGAGAGGTCCACGAAGGCGCGCCGGCAGTCCGGCGCCTCGCAGCGCCGCAGCCGCTCCTGCTCCCCGGCGACCACGAAGAACGCCAGCGCCATCCCGCAGTCGGCCGCCAGGTGGTCGGCGACCGAGGCGCCCGGCGCGAAGTAGTGCACATGCCAGTCGTAGCCGTCGTGGTCCGTGAGCCGCGGAGTGGTGCCCGCCGCGGCGACCAGCTCGTTGATGAGACTCGGCGGCGGCCCGGGCGTCGGGCGCCGCGAAGACCTGCGGCGAACCGGTCCGCGGATCCGCGCACGGCCGCCAGGTCGCGCTCGGACAGCACCCCGACATCGCTGATGTCGTGCTGCGCACGAAGTCGCGCGAGCGCCGCGACGTCCGCGCAGGCCGTCGGCGGTCGCTCGTCCTCCGGCGCGGTGTTCACCAGATCGACCACGGCGTCGAGGGCGCACCGGGTGTCGTGGGTGATCAGCACGTTTCGCTCCCTGGCCTGGAGGCCGGGCGCGGCGCCCGCCGATGCTGGCCGATGGTAGCGGCTCGCGCCCGAAGGCTCGGGTGCCCTTTGCCGGCCTCGGACCGCTGCGGCTCCCGACGGACTCCCCGGCGCGTTCCCGAGGCCGGCCCGCGGCGAGGCCTGTCCGAGCTGCCGCGGGCCGTCTGGGGCTGTCGCGCACCGCTGGGCGGCGGCGGGCACTGCGGAGCGCGCACCGGCGCCGCCGCCGCGGAGGTCCGCGGTGACGGCGCCGGTGTCGTGCCCTATGCGGTTGTTCGTGGCCCGAGCCGTCTCCCCGAGTGGACGGCGCCGGGCGGCTCTGTGCGGTCTCGGCTCAGCTTTCGGCCAGGATGTGCGAGAGCTCCGTGTCGAGATCGAAGTGCCGGTGTTCCGTGCCGGGCGGCACGGCGGCGTCCGTCCGCTTCAGGAAGGACTCCAGGGCCCGCGCCGGGGCCTCGAGCAGGGCTTCGCCCTCCGGAGAGCTCAGGGCGATGCAGACGACGCCCTGGCCGTGGCTGCGGGACGGCCAGACTCGGACGTCGCCGGTACCGGTGGGCCGGTGCAGGCCCTCGGCGAGGAGGTCGCGGGCGAACACCCACTCGACGGTCTCCTCGGCTCCGGTGTGGAAGGTGGCGTGCACGGCGTAGGGATCGGCCGTGTCATACCGCAGTCCTGCGGGTACAGGCAGTGAGGACTCGCTCGACACAACGAGGCGCAGGTGCAGCTCGCAGCTGACCGTGGTGTTCATAAGCGCCAGGGCCTTTCGCTCAGTGTGCGCTCGGGGATTCGCACGTCGGCGAAATCGACATGCCACCTACGGTGCCGTTGTAAACCCCTCTGAGGGTTTTGCGTGTCTTTAGGTAACTCGTCCGGCCGAGTGCGTCGTTCGCCGGTAGCGGCCATTCCGGTGACTGGATTCTCGTCGGGTAGGGTTTGGTCGTATGAATACGGGGAGTGACGAGTCGGGCGAGGTCGCCGTGGCCGGACGACGAGGCGGACGAAGGAGCGAGCGGGGCTCGGCTCGCGGGCGCCGGAATTCATCAAGGCGCGCCGCGCGCTGCACCTGAGCTGGCAGGTCGGCGTCTTCGTCGTCGGGCTCGCGGTGGTCGTCGCGGGCGTGATCATGCTGCCGCTGCCCGGCCCCGGCTGGCTGGTGATCTTCGGCGGCATGGCGATCTGGGCGACCGAGTTCGTCTGGGCCCAGCTGGTGCTCCGCTGGACGAAGCGCAAGGTCACGCGAGGCGACCCAGCGCGCGCTCGACCCCAAGGTGCGCCGCCGCAACATCATCCTGACGTCGATCGGCCTGGTGATCGTCGGCGGTGCTCGTCGGCGTCTACGTCTGGAAGTTCGGCTTCGAGATGCCCTGGAACATCACGGAGTGACGCGCGGACCCGCGTCCGGCGGTCCGTCCGCGCTGGTCGAGGCATCCGCTGACATGGGGTAATGTTCTCCCTGCGCCCGGGCGATTAGCTCAGCGGGAGAGCGCTTCGTTCACACCGAAGAGGTCACTGGTTCGAACCCAGTATCGCCCACTTGTGAAGGCGGCCTGTGTCCGCCGAAGAGGCGGACCGTGTCAGCCTTCGTCGTTTCCGCGAAGTCTCCGCCATGTGTTGCGAGGGCTTCGCCGCGGCGTACGTATCCCCGGTGACCTGCGTGTCCTGCTGATGCGTGCCGGTCAGGGAGATGCCCGCTTCCCGCCAGGCCTGTGTGCCGGGCGCGTGTGCGGGCTGTCGCTACGTGCTCGACGGTGGCCGCTGGCCGACCGGTTCCCCGGGCGTCGTGCCGGGGTTCGGATGCGGGCTGTGACGAGAACTCCTGGCGAGCGAGTTATCGTCGCCGACTCGACAGCACTCTTCCGGTGGCATGTATTCCGCTTTTTGGCGGATACGGAGGAGGGTCATCCGGGCTACCAAATCTGACGGTACTTCAGAAAACAGTGCGGGGCTGACGCTAAACGCCACGACGGCCGGGTGCGGGTTTTCGCGGCCGGTCCATTCCGTTTCTGTGCGTCCTCTGTGAGCACATTCTCGCCTACTTTGCCAGCAGAGCGGACGCGTTGAGAATGCATCAGCCGAAACGAATGTCAGATGCATTGCCGCACAATTTCCCCGGAGCGGACGGACGCCGCGCAGCGTCCCCAACATCGCACAGGCATGCCCAAGGCGCCGCGGTGGGCGCGCCGGGGCCGACTCCCTAGTGCATCCTCCCGAGCGCCGTGCGCGCCCGGCGCACGTCCCGGAGCCGTTGCTCGTACGTGGCCCCCAGCGTGAGCAGCGCAAGCCCGATCAGCGCGGGCGGCACCCAGCGGGGCAGGGCGCCGGCCACCTGCACCACGAAGGGCGCGAGTTCGTGTAGCGCGTCCGCCACGAGGACCGCGCCGCCCAGGGCCAACGGCGCCTGAAGGCGCAGCCGGGCACCGACGAGAGTGACCAGGAGGGCCGCAAGGTCGAGCAGCAGAGGCCGCGTCCAGTGCGCGTCGGCCCAGGTGGTGACCAGGCTCGGCAGCAGCAGCGCCGAGAGCCCGGGGCCGTAGGCGACCCAGGAGGACGCCGTGGCGTCGTGCCGCCGCCGCAGCACACCGATGAGCAGCGCCAAAACGGTCACCGGCAGCGTGTACGCCTCGGGTGTGGACACATCCCAGGCGGCCAGCCGCACCCACATGGCCAGGACGAACAGCACGCCCGCCACGGCACCGGCCACTTGACGCCGCTCCTCGCGGACCGCCGTGCCGGCCGCGATCACCGCACAGAGGGAGAGCACCAGCGCCAGCATGGGCGCGTTCCAGGCCGCGAGGCCGATCGCCAGCACCCCGGCCAGTACTCCGCCGGTCTCGACCGGCACGGTCAGCGCCCGCCTGTCCAGCCGGGCGGCGAGCAGGGCCGTGGCCGCCGGAACGACGAGGACGAGCAGCGCGGTGTGGTGCGCCGCCAGGCCGAGTGCGGCGCCCGAAGCGGCGGCGAGCGCGGTGGCGTACGCGACGGCCGCACCTGCCGCACAACCGCCTCCGTACGTTGGCGCGCCGGCCCGCGGCAGCGCGCATGCCGCGGCGAACAGCGCGGTCAGCAGGGTGAGTACGACGATCGTGGCCGTTTCGGAGACCAGCGCCAGACCGGCCGCACTGGACGAGACCAGCAGGGCCAGGACGGTCGCGGTGGCGGCGACGGCGTGCCCAGGGGCGGGGGAGGGGCGGGCGGTTCGGTCTTCGCCGGTGGTCACCGCAGGAGCCGGGACGCCCAAGGCGCCGAGAACATAGGGGTGTGTGCCGGTGGCCACGGCGAGCAGGGCCGCGGTCAGCAGCACGGAGAACACCAGCGCCACGTCGTAGGGCAGCGCGAACGCCACCGGTAGGGCCAACACCCCGCCGCAGGCCAGACCGAGCGCCCAGCAGGCCGCTGCGGACCGCCGGACGATGCCGCTGTCCCGCGGCGCACGCGCCACCCAGGCGAGCGCACCCGCGGCCACGCCGAGCACCAGCGAGGCCATCGCCGGATGCGGCACGAGCCACGCACCGGAGGATGTGTACAGGTCGGCGGTGACGGCGGCCCTGGCGTCGGCCGGTGCCCCCGTCCACGCGTCGTCGACCCAACCGGCCGGACCCACCAGCGCGGTCACCGCCACCGGCAGCGCCCACAGCACGCACAGGCCCTGCGCGGCCAGGCCAGCCGCGCTGAGCCCCCGTCGCCCCGCACCGGGCAACCCGTCCGGCAGCGCCCCGGCCAGCACCAGCACCGCCACCGAGCACATCAAGTACCCCGGCACCGTCCAGGCGTCGGGCAGCAGGGCCCGCAGCACACCGCCGACGGCCGCCACCGCCGCGAGACCTCCGACGAGCGCCGCGGCCCAGGACAGGTCGCGGCGCGGCAGGCGCCACGCGGCCACCAGCAGGGCCGCGGCGCCGAGCGCCAGCAGCGCGCCCGTCCGCAGCGCGTCGTACACCGTGTCGGCCCGCCACGAGAGCCACCCGGCGTACGGCAGCCCGCAGTCGCCCGCCACGCACCCGCCGACGACGGCCACCAGCCGTACCGTCCAGCCGCGCTGCCACCGCTGCCGCGGCGCCCGCAGCCACAGCGCGAGCGCGGCATCGGCGCCCGCCGTCACCAGCAACAGCGCCGTGACCGTGCGCGGACCTGCGTTCGCCGCGGCGGCCCACAGCAGCAGCGGCAGCTGCGCCACGGCCGCCGCCGCGGCAGGCGGCACCCGCAGCGCCGGGAACGCGTACCCGTACGCCGCCCACCCCGCGGCCAGCACCGCACTGGCGGCAGCCGCGTAACCGACACCGTCCGTTGCGCCAGAGCGGTCCGGTGCAGGGCGTACGCATCCAGCACCGTCAGCGCGAGAGCGAGCCCCGCCACCGCCTCCGCCGTCGAACGCAGCCCACGCGCCAGCAGTGGCACCACGGCGACCAGCGCGGCGACCGTCAGCGCCCCGAGCACCAGCGAACGCGCCGCGATGCCCAGCTGCCCCCAGCTCACCACCGTGAAGGCCAGCGCGGCGACGGCCAGGAGCACACCGCCCAGCACCAGCAGCACGTTCTGCACCTTCGGAGGCGATGTGTCCGGCCGTCCCGGGCCGCCCGCGCGCCTGTCCACGCGCTCCGCCGCGGTGGACGACGGGAGCTGCACGGGGTGCGGATAGGCGGGCGGAGGGAGGTCCGGCGGATGGGTATGCGTGGACGCCATCCGCGCCGCGGCCACCATCGGCTCGGAGCGTGCGGGCCGAGGCACGGGAGCGCCGGTGTCCGCCATGTCCGGTGTGTGGTGCGCGGTCTGCGCAGGTGATCCCTGGGCCGGCGGCCGGCCGGTCGTCCCGAGGATGCTGATCAGCCAGGCCCTGCGAGCCAGCAGGACCGACCGGTGTGCTTCAAGCTGACGCAACTGGTGGTCGAGGAAACGCAGTTCCTCGGCCGGGGGCGGGATGTGTGCCATGCTCGTCGAGTGTGCGGCTGCGCACCCTGGCCCGGCATGAGCACGCGTACTCATCTCGTACTCAGATCGGACCGGACGTTGGCGGTACGGGGCAGACGGGCCGAACGGCACGCTGTCCGGCCGGAGCAGACGGGATCGGGTGTACTGCCGGGCGACGTGTGTTCCAGACGCGGGTCACGCAGGTCCCTCATGCGTGTGCCGGAGGCAGGTACCGGACCGTGAACCGCGGCGCTGCACGGCCGCCGTCGGCAGACTGGAGCCCATGCACTGGTGCCGTTATCGCTTCCGCAGCGTATGGGATCTGCCCGTGCCGCCCGCGGCCGTGTACGCCGTACTGGAGCACGCCGAGGAGTACCCCAGGTGGTGGCGCCAAGTCCGCGAGGTCACGCCGCTCGACGAGCACACCGGCACCGTGCGCTTTCGCTCCCTGCTCCCGTACGACCTCGTCGTCACCGTCCGCGAGGTGCGACACGAACCGGACATCGGCGTCCTGGAGATCTCGATGACCGGCGACCTGAACGGCTGGGCCTGCTGGACCGTACGCGCGGCACCCGGCGGCAAGGGCACCATCGCCCTCTACGAGCAGGAGGTCGACGTCGCCAAGCCGCTCATGCGGCGCCTGGCGGTGCCCTGTCGCCCGGCGTTCCTCCTCAACCACGCGCTGATGATGCGCAGCGGGCGGCGCGGACTGCTGGCGCACCTGGAATCGGTTTGAAGGAAAGGCGCCCGGACCTGTAAGGTTCACAGCGTTCTCGGGCGATTAGCTCAGTGGAAGAGCGCTTCGTTCACAC
>CAVXIJ010000033.1:0-62040 GCA_963761765.1 uncultured Actinomycetota bacterium | reverse complement strand
GCGGCTTCAGCTACGCGTACACACGCCGCCGGCACGCCTTCCCCGGTGGCCCTGCGCCGGAGAACGAGGGTCTGGTGCGCGCGATGCACCTGGCGGTGACGAAGGCGGCGTGAAACGCCCCGCCGACGCGTCGGTACGACCGGTGCGGAGCGTCGGTGGATTCCGCAGAGCAGATCCACGGGGTGCTGGCCGTGCTGGTTCCCGAAGTGGGCACCACTGGCTCCGTCGCCGCGTTGATCGCGCCCTTGCTGGTGGCCGGTTTCGGAATGGGCATGGTCATGGCCCGATGTCGTCGATGACGCTGGCGCCCATCGAAGGGGCCCACGCGGCGGCGGCATCCGGCGTACTGACCACCGCACAGGTAGTCGGTGTCGCGGTCGGCACCGCGCTGATCGGCGGCGTCTTCTTCCAGCTGTCCGGAGACGAGGTACGGGTGACGGCGTACGCCGCACGCCTTCGGCGTCTGCCTGATCATCCTGGTGAGTTACAGGGCGCACCACGGCCCCCGCCCCCGTGCGGCGGAACACGGGGGCGTTCACGCACCCGCACGCTGTGCCCGGCGCCCGCCGTCCGGGCGTGCTGACGGGCCTCCTGGGGCCGACGGGCCGACCGGGGGCACATCGGCCCGCACCGCGCCCGTGAGCGCGGTGCGGGCCGATGTGACGCGACCGTCAGCCGGCGCTCTTCAGCTGTCCAGGGAGACGATCATCTTGCCGGTGTTCTCACCGCGCAGCAGGCCCAGGAACGCGTCGACGCCATGCTCGATGCCCTCGACGAACGTCTCGTGGTACTTCAGCTCGCCCGAACGAATCCAGGCCGAGACTTCCTCGACGAACTGCGGCTGGAGATGGACGTAATCCGTGACGATCATGCCTTGCAGGCGCAGCCTCTTGCCGATGACGAGGGCGAGATTGTGGGGCGCGGGGCTCGGCTCGGTCGCGTTGTACTGGCCGATCATGCCGCAGACGGTGACGCGGCCGTGGAGGTTGAGATGGGATATCGCGGCTTCCAGGTGATCGCCGCCGACGTTGTCGAAGTAGACGTCGATTCCGTCCGGGGCGGCCTCTTTGAGCTGGTCGGCGACGGGGCCCTTCTTGTAGTTGAACGCGGCGTCGAAGCCGTACTCCTCGGTGAGGAGCTTGACCTTGTCATCGGAACCGGCCGAACCGATCACCCGGGAGGCGCCCTTGAGCCGGGCTATCTGCCCCGCCTGGCTGCCGACGGCACCGGCCGCACCGGAGACGAAGACCACGTCGCCCTCCTTGAGGGAGGCGACCTCCAGCAGGCCCGCGTACGCGGTCAGGCCGGTGGTGCCGAGCGCGCCCAGGTAGGCGGAGAGCGGCGCCAGGGAGGTGTCGACCTTGGTGGCGTGCCGCGCGTCGAGGTCCGCGTACTCCCGCCAGCCGACGAAGTGCAGCACGAGGTCGCCCGGGGCGAATCCGTCGGCCGCGGAGGCGACGACCTCGCCGACCGCACCGCCGTCCATGGGGTGGTCGAGCCGGAAGGGCGGCACGTAGGACTTGACGTCGTTCATCCTGCCGCGCATGTACGGGTCGACGGAGAAGTGGCGGTTGCGCACCAGGATGCGGCCGTCCGCCGGAGCTGTCACCGGGATCTCACGCAGGGCGAAGTCCTCCGGGACGGGCCAGCCGTGCGGGCGGCGCACGAGGTGCCATGCCGGGCTGGCGGCGGGGAACTGCCGGGCGGGCTGAGAGGGCTGGGGGGTGGTGCCGGGCATGGGAGACGGCCTCCTGTGTTCAACGTTCCACTGCTGCCCGCGGCCTCACCGCAGTCTGGGGACCGCCCCGCGGCCCCTTGCAGCAATTGTTTCAGTACCTGAAACAACCATGCACGTCGATATTTCAGCATGTCAAGCAACCGGGTAACCTGAGAGCCATGACCACCGGTACCGCCCCCAGCGATCCGCTCACCCGTGAGGTCGTGGACCTCATCGCCAGTGTGGTGTCGCGCTACCACGAGGAGTACGAGCAGGCGGCGGCGCGCCATGCGCTGACCGGCGCGCAGGCACGGATACTGGCGCTGCTGGCCGTGGCTCCTTTGCCCATGCGAGGCATCGCGCGCCAGCTGAAGTGCGAGCCGTCGAACGTGACCGGGATCATCGACCGCCTGGAAGCGCGCGGCCTCGTGGAGCGCCGCCCCGACCCCGCGGACCGCCGGGTGAAGCTGGCGGCGCCCACCGACGAGGGCGCGCGGACCGCGCTCAGCCTGCGCGACTCCCTGGACTTCGCCCGCGCCCCCCTGGCCGGACTCTCCCGCGCCGAGCAGGTGGTCCTGCGGAGCCTGCTGCGGCGGATGCTGGGCGAGGAGGAACCGGGCACGGATCAGGGGAGCGACTAGGACGGGGCACCTCGCGCGGCGGGACGGCCCGGGACTACCGGCGCCAGGACTGCCCTGCATGGCGAGGCGAATGCCTCTGCAGCCGAGGCCGGTTGCGCCTGGCCGAGCCGACCGGACCAGCCGGGCCCGCTAGCGCTGAGCGGACCGTCCGAGCCCGCCCGGCCGGCTCGGGAGCAGCGCCGGATGCCTCAGGAACACCACCAGACGACGACCCAGGTGCACGATTCGGTCGGCTGCGGGTCGGGTTCGCTGGTGGTCGGCGGAGGCTGGGAGGTACTGGGCGGCGGGTTGTTCGACGCGGGCGGGCTGCCGGGGTCGGGCGTCGACGAACCGGGCTCGTTCGGCTGGGCCGGGTCCTCAGTGCCGTCGTCCCGGCCGTCGCCGCCCTTGGCGTCGCTTCCAGGTTTGCGGTGCTTGCCCGTGCCTTTGTGGGCGGCGGACGCCGCCGAGGCCGATGATCCGGTGGAGGCCGAGTCACCGGTGGAGGACGAGGCGTCGGCCGAGGTCGAGTCATCCCCCGCGGGCGTACCGTCGTCCGCGCCGCTGTCGACGGCCGCGGCACCGTCCGAGCCGTGGAACGGCGACTCGATGCTGATCTGGCCGAGACTCAGCGCACCCGAGGCAAGTACGAGACCCACTCCGATGTACAGCGCCCTGCGCCGCTTGCGGCGGTGCGCCGCTCTGCGGCCCCTGCGTGACTGGCGGGGGGTCACGTCGTCGGTGTCGTCCCATTCCTCGTCGGAGCTGCCGGTGGCGTCTTCGACGGCGAGGGAGTCCGTATAGGCACGGCAGGATTCGGCAGGCGTGCCGCACCCCGGGCACACCAGGGCGCCGTTGAGGTGCCTGCGGCACGGGTGACAGTAGTCCATGACGAAGGCAGGCTAGGCGGGACGAGGGACGGGGAGATACCCACGGCTGTGAAAATTATGTGCAAGGGCGCCCCAGGTCACGCGTCGTGACCTGGGGTCCGCTACGACACGTCCCCCACATCGCCATATGTCTCCGCGGCGGCCGTCTCCCGCGGTGATCATCTTCCGTGCCGCGTCGACCGTCGCCCGCTCTGCCGCCGCGCGCCGGATGCCACGACTGCGCGCCCCGCTCTCACCCCGTCCAGACCCGCCGTACCGTCGCGCCTCTGCGCGCCGCCTTGCCGCCACCCGTCACCATGACGACACACTGCACCTTACGACACTTTCAAGCCACCACAAGGTGGCTCCATCTTGCGAGAACACGGCTCGAACAGTCACGCGCGTCGCGCGACCCATTGACACCCTTGGGGCAGGATCCTTACTGTCACGCCAGCATTTCGAACGTATGACGAAATATCGAACGTGCATGAGGATCCTCCCACGCCGCCCGGGCAGCGGGGAGACGGTCAACGACACGTCAGCGAGCAGCACTGGGAGTTACCGTGCGCATCACCGGAATCAGTACGCATGTCGTGGGAACGCCATGGCGGAATCTCACCTACGTTCAGGTTCACACAGATGAGGGCCTGATCGGGGTCGGCGAGACCCGGATGCTCGGGCCACACCGACGCACTGCTCGGCTACCTGCACGAGGCGGAGGCGAACCACATCGCCGGATCCGACCCGTTCGCGGTCGAGGACCTTGTGCGCCGTATGAAGTACGGCGACTTCGGGCGGGCCGGGGAGATCGTGATGTCCGGCATCGCGGTCGTGGAGATGGCCTGCTGGGACATCAAGGGCAAGGCCCTCGGGCGTGCCGGTGTGGCAGCTGCTCGGCGGCCGCGTCACCGACCGGGTGAAGGCATACGCGAACGGCTGGTACACGACGGAACGCACGCCGGAGGCGTACCACAAGGCCGCGAGCGCGGTGGTTCGAGCGCGGCTACCGTGCTCTGAAGATCGATCCGTTCGGAACCGGCCATCTCGAACTCGACCACGCCGAGACCCGCTACGCGGTGTCGCTGATCGAGGCGGTTCGCGACGCGATCGGGCCAGAGACCGAGCTGATGCTGGAGATGCACGGCCGGTTCTCGCCGGCCACCGCGGTCCGGCTGGCCCGCGAGATGGCACCGTTCCACCCGGCCTGGCTGGAAGAGCCGGTACCGCCGGAGAACCTGAAGGCGCTGGCGAAGGTAGCCCAGAAGGTGGAGCTGCCGATCGCGACGGGTGAACGGATCCACGACCGCATCGAGTTCCGGGAGATCTTCGAGGCGCAGGCGGCGGACATCATCCAGCCCGACGTCGGCCACATCGGCGGCATCCTGGAGGCGCGGAAGCTGGCGGCCACCGCCGAGACCCACTACATGCTGGTCGCCCCGCACAACGTCGGCGGCTCGGTGCTCACCGCTGCCTCCCTGCACCTCGCGGGCTGCACCCCGAACTTCAAGATCCTTGAGCACTTCAACGACTTCGCGGACGCCGAGATCAAGAAGGTCGTCAAGGGCGCTCCGCAGGTCGACCCGGAGACGGCTGCTTCGAGCTGCCGACCGCGCCGGGGCTCGGCGTGGAGCTCGACACCGACGCGGCGGCCGAGTTCCCGCAGCAGCAGGCCCGGTTCGACCTGTGGGCCGAGGGCTGGGAGAAGCGGGCCCCTAAGGGGGCGGAGCGCGGCGCCGAGGGATCGCAGTGAGCACCGCGGCACAGTCCGGGGAGGACCGAACACCACCCGGGTCCGGGGCGTCTCCGTGCCGGACGGCGCCGCCGTCGTCGTCGACGGGCCGGGCGGCACCGGCTCGTGCCGCACGAGCCGGTGCCGCCCGGGCCGGGTGAGGTCCTGATCCGGGTGCATGCGAGCGGGATCTGCGGCAGCGACCGCGAGATCCTACAGGGCAGCCGGCCCGCGGGATACGTGCGGTATCCGCTCGTGCCTGGGCACGAGTGGTCCGGGACCGTCGCAGCGGTCGGTGCGGGAGTGCCGGCGGACCTGGCCGGGCGGAAGACCGTGGGCGAGGGGTTCCGCAACTGCCAGGTGTGCGCGCGCTGCCACGCGGGCGAGACGACGCTGTGCACCGCCGGGTACGAGGAGACGGGCTTCACCCAACCGGGCGCCATGGCGACCACCCTCACCCTGCCTGCCCGGCTCCTGCATCTGCTCGCCGACGACGCCGACCTGTCCGCCGCGGCCCTGCTGGAACCCGCCGCCGTGTCGCCGCCGCCGCGCTCAAGGCGGACGCACCGGCCCGGGGAACGGGTTGCCGTCGTCGGCACCGGCACGCTCGGCATGCTGGCCGTACAGTTCCTCGCCGCCGCCTCGCCGGCCGAGCTGCTGGTGGTCGGCGTCCACTCGGACCGCAAGGAACTCGCGCACCGCTTCGGCGCGACCGACTTCCGGACCCGTGACGAACTGCATGACGGCGGTGCGGCGGGCTTCGCCGCCCGTGAACCCTCTCCCGGCGGTTTCGACGTCGTCGTCGAGACTGCCGGATCGGCCTTGGCCGCACGCGAGTCGGCGGCACTGCTGCGGCGCGGCGGACGCCTCGTCCTGACGGGCATTCCCGCGCCGGGCGCGGCCGGGCTCGACCCGATGCACCTGGTGGTGCGGCAGGTGGACGGTACAGACGGTGTTCGGTGCGCCGCCCGCCGCCTGGGCCCACGCCGCGCGCGCCTTCGGCGCCGGACTGCTCACACCCGCTCCGCTGATCAGCCACGAACTGCCGCTCCGGGACTTCGGACGGGCCATCGAGCTGGTGGGCGGGGGGACTCCGGGGGCGGGAAGGTGCTGCTCAGGCCGTGAAGGGGGTGCGCTCGAAGGGGGGCCGATTTGTTCCGCTCGGAGAGAAATCCGGTTGGTTCCGTTCGGAGAGGACGTTGATGCGTTGCGCTCGGAACGGGCGTTGGTGGGTTTCGCTCGGAGGGAAATTCGGTCGGAGGTCAGAGGGCTGATTAGTTCCGCTCGGAAAGAAACCAACACGGACCGCCGCGCCCGGCCCCACCAGGCCCCGCGCAGCGCGCGAGGGCGTTCCGCACGGTTTGTTCCGCTCGGAAAGAAAATAACCCCACGCCCCGCCCAACTCCCCCGACAACCTCCCCGCCCACGCACCACCCACCACCCACCGCCCCACGCGCCACACCCCACCACTGCAACCGCCACCGCCACCCACATCCCACCGCCGCCCACGTCCCACCCCACCCTCACCCGAACGCGAAGGACCCCCTGTGACCGACACGCCCCCCGCGGCACCCCGACGAACGGAATCTCGACGCCCCGTGAGCGGGCGCTCGACGCCCTCGGTCTAGTACCGCCCCCGCTGTCCGACCCCGCCGACGCCTCGCCGCACGCCTTCCCCGACGGCGGCAGCTGGCGCACCGAGATCCCCTCCGTGCGAGGGGCCGGAAGCGCTGGGCGTCGGTGCTGAAGGAGGCCGCGCGCCTCGACGTCCCGTCCACCGCATCAGCCAGGGCAGCGGCGTGTGGATGCTCACCGACGCCGAGATCACCGAGATGGTCGGCGCGTGTGCCGAGCGGGACATCGAACTCTGCCTGTTCACCGGGCCGCGCGGCACCTGGGACACCGGTGCCGTCGACGCGCAGCCAGTCCGGCGGCGGGGGCCTGCGCGCCCGCGGCCACGACGCGCTCGCCGGCTGCGTGGAGGACGCGCTGCGCGCCGCCGAACTCGGCGTGAGCTGCCTGCTGGTCGCCGACGAAGGCGTGCTGTGGACGCTGCACCGGCTGCGGGCGCGCGGGGTGCTGCCCGCAGACACCACGTTCAAGGTCTCCGCGCTTGTCGGCCCGGTGAACCCGGCCTCGTTCGCGGTGTGGGAGCGGCTGGGCGCCGACTCCGTCAACATCCCCTCCGACCTGACTCTCCAGCACCTCACCGAGATCCGGCGGGCCGCCCGCGCGCCCGATGGACCTCTACGTGGAGGCGCCGGACGACCTCGGCGGCTACGTGCGGATGTACGACGCGGCGGAGCTGATCCGCCGCGGCGCACCCATCTATCTGAAGTTCGGGCTCTCACAAGGCGCCCGGCATCTACCCGTACGGCGCGCACCTGCGCGAAGCATGACGCTCGGCCACCGCACGCGAGCGGGTGCGGCGCGGCCGGCTCGTCCTCGATCTGCTGGCCCGGCATGGCGCGGACGGCGGGATGTCACCGCCCGGCTCCCGGCTGCCCGGGCCGCTCCAGCGATTCAGCTCCCGCCGAGGCCTAACCTCCCCCGGTACCTGCAGGCCCGGGAGGTTACCTCCACCCTTCAGTCCAGCCACTCATGCCGAGAATGACACGGATCGATGACCATCATGCGCATCGCCGAGCCGCACTCGCCGCCATAGCCGGTGCCGCCTCGCTGGCTCTGACTCGACCGCGTGCGGCCAGAGCAGTTCGGGCGGAGCAAGGACGAGCAAGACCAAGGAAGGCCTGACCATCGGCATCGCCATGCCCACCAAGTCCTCCGAGCGCTGGATAGCCGACGGCAGCAACATGGCCAAGCAGTTCCGAAGGCCGCGGGCTACAAGACCGACCTCCAGTACGGCGACGACGACGTCGACCAGCAGGTCTCGCAGATCGAGAACATGATCACCAAGGGGCATCGAGCTGCTGGTCGTCGCCGCCGATCGACGGCGCGGCGCTGACCAACGTGCTGCAGCGCGCGCACAGGACGCCGACATCCCGGTGATCTCCTACGACCGGCTGCTCCTCGGCACGCCAGAACGTCGACTACTACGCGTCCTTCGACAACGAGAAGGTCGGCGAGCTTCAGGGCTCCTACATCGTCGACAAGCTGGGGCTGAAGGACGGCCGAAGAAGGGCCCGTTCAACATCGAGCTGTTCGCCGGCTCGCCCGACGACAACAACACCAAGTTCTTCTTCAACGGCGCGATGAGGGTGCTGCAGCCCGTACATCGACAAGAAGCAGCTCGTCGTGCGCAGTCCGGCCAGACCAAGCTCAACCAGATCACCACGCTGCGCTGGGACGGCGGCACCGCGCAGAAGCGGATGGACGACCTGCTCAGCAAGTCCTACTCGCAGCGCGAAGGTCGACGCGGTGCTCTCGCCGTACGACGGCATCTCCATCGGCATCCTGTCCGCGCTCAAGTGCGACGGCTACGGCTCGAAGGCAAGCCGCTCCCGATCGTGACCGGGCAGGACGCCGAACTCGCCTCGGTGAAGTCGATCATCGCGGGCGAGCAGACGCAGACCGTCTACAAGGACACCCGCAAGCTCGCCAAGGTGGCCGTGCAGATGGTCGACGCCGTGCTGAACGGCAAGAAGCCGCAGGTCAACGACACCAAGTCGTACGACAACGGCAAGAAGGTCGTGCCGTCCTATCTGCTGCAGCCGGTGAGCATCGACAAGTCCAACTACCAGACGGAACTCGTCGACAGCGGCTACTATCAAGGCCAGCGACAGCTCAAGTAACCAGGCGTCCGCGGACCCGCCCCCGGTACCGGGCTGAGCCACGGACAGAGGCACGACATGGCGGGACCCGTGCTGGAGATGCGCTCGATCGGCAAGACCTTCCCCGGCGTCAAGGCCCTCTCCGGACGTCAACCTGACGCGTCGCGCCGGGGCGAGGTCCACGCCATCTGCGGCGAGAACGGCGCGGGCAAGTCGACGCTGATGAAGGTCCTCAGCGGGGTGCACCCGCACGGCAGTTACGAGGGCGAGATCCTCTTCCGAGGGCGAGCCGTGCGCCTTCAAGGACATCCGGGCGAGCGAGCAGCGCGGCATCGTCATCATCCACCAGGAGCTCGCCCTGGTGCCGTACCTGTCCATCGCCGAGAACATCTTCCTCGGCAACGAGCACGCCACCCGCGGGGTCATCAGCTGGAACGAGACCCTGCGGCACGCCACGGCGCTGCTGCGGCGGGTGGGGCTGCGACGAGCACCCGCAGACCCGGGTCGCCGACATCGGCGTGGGCAAGCAGCAGCTCGTGGAGATCGCCAAGGCGCTGTCCAAGGAGGTGCGAGCTGCTCATCCTCGACGAGCCGACGGCCGCCCTGAACGACGAGGACAGCAGCAAGCTCCTCGATCTGATCCTGGAGTTGAAGGAGCAGGGCATCACCTGCATCATCATCTCGCACAAGCTGAACGAGATCGCCAGGTCGCCGACTCCGTCACCATCCTGCGGGACGGCCGGACCATCGAGACCCTCGACGTCGAAGGCGTCGCCGAGATCACCGAGGACCGCATCATCCGCGGCATGGTCGGCCGCGACCTCGACCACCGCTTCCCCGACGCGCACCGCCCACGCCGAGGCGGGCGCGCTCCGGCCCTCGAGGTCCGGGACTGGACCGTGCTCCACCCGATCGACCAGCAGCGCAAGGTCGTCGACGACGTGTCCCTGAAGGTGCGGCGCGGCGAGATCGTCGGCATCGCCGGGCTGATGGGCGCGGGCCGCACCGAGCTGGCGATGAGCGTCTTCGGCCGCTCCTACGGCCAGTACGCGGGCGGCACCGTCCTCAAGGACGGCCGCGAGATCCGCACCCGCACCGTCCCGGAGGCGGTCGGACACGGCATCGCGTACGTCACCGAGGACCGCAAGCAGCTACGGCCTCAACCTCATCGACGCCATCAACCGCAACATCTCGCTGAGCGCCCTCCGCAAGGTCGCGCGGCGCGGCGTCGTCGACGAGCACGAGGAGACGCCGGGTCGCCGAGTCGTTCCGCACGTCGATGAACATCAAGGCCCCGACGTCGCGGAGCCGGTCGGCCGGCTCTCGCGGCGGCAACCAGCAGAAGGTCGTCCTCAGCAAGTGGATCTTCGCCGAGCCCGAGGTGCTGATCCTCGACGAGCCCACCCGCGGTATCGACGTCGGCGCGAAGTACGAGATCTACACGGTGATCGACCGGCTGGCCGCCGAGGGCAAGGCGGTGGTCTTCATCTCCTCCGAGCTTCCCGAGCTGCTGGGGATGTGCGACCGCATCTACACCATGGCGGCCGGGCCGGCTCACCGGCGAGGTCGGCCGCGCCGACGCCACCCAGGAAGCGCTGATGCGCCACATGACCATGGACAAGAGGTAGGACCGATGAGCACGGACCTCAAGGCGGGATCCACGGCGAGACCCGGCCGGCACTCCGCCGCCGGGGCCGACCGGGGACGGCCGCCGGGCTGGGCCGGCTGCTGCGACGGCCATGCGCCGCAACATGCGCCAGTACGGCATGCTGGTCGCGCTCGCGCTGATCGTCGTGCTGTTCCAGATCTGGACCGACGGCATCCTGCTCCAGCCGCAGCAACGTCACCAACCTGGTCCAGCAGAACAGCTACATCCTGATCCTGGCGATCGGCATGATGATCGTCATCATCGCGGGCCACATCGACCTGTCGGTCGGCTCGCTCGCCGCCTTCGTCGGCGCGCTCGCGGCCGTGATGATGGTCAAGCACAACGTGCCCTGGCCGGTGGCCGCTGGTCGTCGCGCTGCTCATCGGCGCGCTCGCGGGCGCGTGGCAGGGCTTCTGGATCGCCTATCGTCGGCATCCCGTCGTTCATCGTGACGCTCGCGGGCATGCTGCTCTTCCGCGGCGGGACGCAGATCCTGCTCCAGGGCCAGTCGCTCGGCCCGTTCCCCGACGGGCTTCCAGAAGATCGCCAACGGCTTCCTGCCGGAGGTCGGCCCGTACACCAACTACCACAACCTCACGCTGCTGATCGGGCTCGGCGTGATCGCCGTCGTCGTGCTCTCAGGAGTCCGCGACCGCCGGCGGCCAGCAGGAGTACGAGCTCGAGGTCCTGCCCGCCGGGCTGTTCGTCGCCAAGTGCGCGGCGATCGTCGCCGCCGTGCTCGCCTTCACCATGCTGCTCGCCAGCTACCACGGCGCCCGGTGGTGCTGCTGATCCTGGCGGCGCTGCTGGTCGGGCTTCGGCTTCGTGATGCGCAACGCGGTCATCGGCCGCCATGTGTACGCGATCGGCGGCAACCAGCCGGCGGCCAAGCTGTCCGGCGTCAAGGACAAGCGGGTCACCTTCCTGGTCTTCGTGAACATGGGCGTGCTCGCGGCGCTGGCCGGTCTGGTCTTCGCGGCCCGGCTCAACGCCGGCACTCCCGAAGGCGGGCATCAACTTCGAACTGGAGGCGATCGCGGCCTCGTTCATCGGCGGCGCCTCGATGAGCGGCGGCGTCGGCACGGTGCTCGGCGCGATCATCGGCGGTACTGGTGCTCGGTGTGCTCAACAACGGCATGTCCCTGGTCGGCATCGGCACCGACTACCAGCAGGTCATCAAGGGCCTGGTGCTGCTGGCCGCGGTCGGCTTCGACGTCTGGAACAAGCGCAGGGCGGGACGGTAGCCGGCGCGGTGCCGTACGGCAGCACCCGGGCCGTACGGCACCACGGCACGACACGCGGCGCGTGATACCGGACGGTATGACGCGCCGCTGGCAGAGAGCGAAAACAGACCCAGCAAGCAAGTGCAGCAGACAGAGACAGGAACCGCATCATGACGACAAGCAGACGCAATGTGCTGGCGGGGATGGCGGGCGCGGTCGCTTCGGCAGCCACGGCGACGGGCACTGCACAGGCCGCGGACCACGGAACCGGTACCGCACCGGCCGCGAACCGTCACAGCACGGCAGCGGCGGGCCGGCTGCCCACGAAGGAGCACTTCGGCACCCTCGACGACGGCACCGCGGTGGACCGGTGGTCGCTGGAGAACGGCGGCACGCGGATGAAGGTGCTCAGCTACGGCGGCACCATCCAGTCACTGGAACTGCCCGACCGCGCCGGCCGGTACGCGAACGTGTCGCTGGGCTACGACAACCTCGCGGCATATCTGGCGGGCACCACCTACTTCGGCGCGCTGATCGGCCGGTACGGCAACCGCATCGCGAAGGGCCGCTTCACCCTGGACGGCGTGCAGTACCAGCTGCCGCAGAACGACGGCGACAACAGCCTGCACGGCGGTACGCAGGGCTTCGACAAGCGGGTGTGGGACGTGACGCCGTTCGCCGACGGCACGGGCACCGGGCTGGTGCTCGACTACGTCAGCGCCGACGGTGAGATGGGCTACCCGGGCACCCTCACCGTCCAGGTCAGGTACACCCTCACCTCGGACGGCAGCTGGCGCATCGAGTACAAGGCGACCACCGACAAGCCCACCGTGGTGAACCTCACCAACCACACCTACTTCAACCTCGCCGGTGAAGGCAGCGGCGACATCTACGGCCACGAGCTCACCCTCGACGCCGCCCGCTACACCCCCATCGACGCCGGTCTCATCCCGACCGGGGAACTCGCACAGGTCAAGGGCACCCCCTTCGACTTCCGCGCGGGCAAGCCGGTGGGCCGCGACATCCGCAACGGCAACGACCAGCTCCTCACGGCGCACGGCTACGACCACAACTGGGTGCTCGACAAGGGCATCACCGCCACGCCACGCCCCGTCGTCACCCTGCGCGACCCGGGCTCCGGGCGGACGCTGCAGATCGCCACGACCGAGCCGGGTGTGCAGTTCTACTCGGGCAACTTCATGGACGGCAGCCTGCTCGGCACGGGGGGCCACATCTACCGACAGGGCGATGGCCTCGCCCTGGAGACCCAGCACTTCCCGGACTCGCCGAACCAGCCGTCGTTCCCCTCGACGGTGCTGCGCCCCGGTCAGACATACCGATCAACCACGGAGTACCACTTCCATGCATGACGTCACCACCCCGGGGACCACGGGAGCCAGCGCGAGCTTCGCGCTGGATCCCGCCTTCACGGTCGGCGAGGTCGACCCGAGGATCTTCGGTTCCTTTGTCGAACACCTTGGCCGCTGTGTGTACACGGGCATCTTCGAGCCCGGCCACCCGACTGCCGACGAAGCCGGGCTGCGCGGCGACGTACTGGAGCTGATCCGCGAGCTCGGGGTGACGGCGGTGCGCTACCCGGGCGGGAACTTCGTCTCCGGCTACCGCTGGGAGGACTCGGTGGGCCCGGCCGAGGAGCGCCCGCGCCGGCTCGACCTGGCCTGGCGCTCGACGGAGACCAATCAGTTCGGGCTGAGCGAATTCGTTTCTTTCGCAAAGAAAATCGGCCCGCAGGCCGAGCCGATGCTCGCCCTCAACCTCGGCACCCGCGGTGTCGCCGAGGCCCTCCAGCTCCAGGAGTACGCCAACCATCCCGGCGGCACCGAGCTCTCCGAGCTGCGCAAGTCGCACGGCGACAAGGACCCGTTCGGGATCCGGCTGTGGTGTCTGGGCAACGAGATGGACGGGCCCTGGCAGACCGGCGCGAAGACCGCCCGCGAGTACGGCCGCCTGGCCGCCGAGACGGCCCGCGCCATGCGGCAGATGGACGCGTCGGTTCAGCTGGTGGCCTGCGGCAGCTCCGGCCGGGGCATGCCCACCTTCGGCAGCTGGGAGGCGACTGTCCTCGAAGAGACGTACGACCTCGTCGACTACGTCTCCCTGCATGCCTACTACGAGGAGGTGGACGGCGACCGCGACTCGTTCCTGGCCTCGGCCGTCGACATGGAGTCGTTCATCGAGAGCGTCGTCGCCACGTGCGACCACGTCGGTGCCCGGCTGAAGTCGGAGAAGCGGATCCAGCTCTCCTTCGACGAGTGGAACGTCTGGTACATGTCGAAGTCCCAGTCGGCCGGTGCCGAGGCAGCACCTGTCGAGTGGCCCGAGGCGCCGCGGCTGCTGGAAAACGGCTACTCGGTCACCGACGCCGTGGTCTTCGGCTCCCTGCTGATCGCACTGCTGCGGCACGCGGACCGGGTGCGGGTGGCATGCCTGGCCCAGTTGGTCAACGTGATCGCGCCGATCCTGACCGAGCCCGGCGGCTCGGCCTGGCGGCAGACCACGTTCTACCCGTTCGCCCAGGCCTCCCGGTACGGCCGCGGCCGGGTGCTCGACGTGCGCGTGGACGGGCCCACGTACGACACCGCGAAATTCGGCACGGTGCCGCTACTGCACGCCACAGCGGTCCAGGACCCGGAGTCCGGCGCCGTCACGGTCTTCGCGGTCAATCGCAGCCAGGATCGTGCGCTGCCGCTCGACATCTCCCTGCGCGGCCTGGAGTTGGCGTCGGTGATCGAGCACACCGCCCTGGCGGACGCCGACCCGGAAGCCTGCAACACCCTCGACGCACCGGACCGGGTCACCCCGCATCCGGTGACCGGGACGACGCTGGCGGACGGCACTCTGCACGCGGTGCTTGAGCCGTTGTCGTGGAATGTGATCCGGTTGGCCTGAGGGACTTGGCACACCGTTTGAGGTTGGTGGCCCGCACCGAGGGTTGGTGCGGGCCATCTTTCTGTGCTGGGCGGGTTATTTCCGCTGGGAGCGGAAATAACGGGCGGCTGGACGGAAACGGATGCCGCCGCACGGGAGGGGCGCCGGGCATGCGGGGGCTGGTGAGGGCAGTGAGGGAATTACTTCCGCTCCGAGAGGAAACAACGGGGCGCACCAACGGAGAAGCCCCGCGCCCCGCACGGCCGTTCCGCTGTGCGGGAGCGGGCTGCGTGGGCGGGCTGACCGGCTGGCCGGCTGTACGGGCGGGCTGTGCGGGGAAGGTGGGGTTACTTCCGCTCCGAGCGGAAGTAACCCCACCCATTCACCCCCCGAACGCCGCCGACTCCATCCCCCGTCCCGCCCCCGGCAGTACCAGTACCGACCCGGACAGCGGGTGCGGGGCAGTGAGCCCGATACGGGCCGAGGTGATGTACAGATCCGTCAGGTCGGGGCCGCCGAAGGCGCAGGCCGTGGGGCGGCGCACCGGCAGGTCGAGGACGAGGTCGAGTTCGCCGGATGGCGCGTAGCGGCGGATCGCGGCGCCGTCCCAGAGGGCCACCCAGACGAAGCCGTCGGCGTCGACGGTAAGCCCGTCGGGGAAGCCCGCGCCCTGCTCAATCGTGACGAACTCCCGCCGTCCTCCGCCCTGTTCACCGTCGTTGCCCGCGTGGAAGGTCTCGGCGTCGAAGACGTCGATACGGCGGGTGGGCGTGTCCACGTAGTACATGAGACGCCCGTCGGGGCTCCAGCCGGTGCCGTTGCTCACGGTGACGTCGTCGAGGATCCGGGTGGTGGTGCCGTCGGGGGCGATCCGGGTCAGGGTTCCGCCGCCGGGCGTCTCGCTGTAGCTCATGGTGCCCGCCCACAGCGCACCGTCCGGTGCGACGGCGGCGTCATTGCCGCGCCGCCCGGGCACCGGCTCGTGGTGCAGCCAGCGGAAGGCGCCGCCCGGCACGGCCTTGCCGCCGGCGTCGCCCGGGGCGTCGTAGAGCCCGATGCCGTCGCGGAGGTTGACGACCAGGCCGCCGCCGACGCGCGGCTTGGCGGCGCCGACGTGCTGTTCGGTGGTCATGACAGTGCGGTGTCCCGAGGCCGGGTCGTATGTGTGGACTCGGGCGCCGAGGATGTCGATCCAGATCAGCCGCTGGGCAGCCGGGTCCCACGTGGGTCCCTCTCCCAGGATGGCCTGCGCGCGCACGGCAAGGTCCAGGCCGCCCGTGCGGCTCGCCGCGCCGCGCCTCCCGCCACCCGTACCGCTCTGCTTACCTGTACCGCTCTGCTTATCCGTACCGGTCCGCTTACCTGTACCGGTCCGCTTACCTGTACCGGTCTGCTTGCTTTCCATGGTGGTCACACTCCCCGGTGGCCGAGGCGTTCGGACAGGTCGGCGGCGCCCTTGGCGGCGAGGCGGGACAGTTCCGCGTGGCGCTCGTCGCTCCAGCGGATCATCGGTACGGAGATCGACAGTGCGGCGACGACCCGTCCCGAGCGGTTGCGTACGGGAGCGGCGACGCAGCTCACGTCCGGGTTCGACTCGCGGCATTCGAGGGCGATACCGCGCTCGCGGATCGTGGCGAGCTCGGTGCGTAGGGCAGCCGGCTCGGTGATGCTGTTCGGGGTCATCGCGGTGAGCTCGGCGCCGTCCGGGATCCGTGCGGTGAGTTCCGGCTCGGGAAGCGAGGCCAGCAGCATCTTGCCGACGGAGGTGCAGTGGGCGGGCAGCCGGCGGCCCGCCGCGGAGACCATCCGGACCGCGTGCGTGGAGTCCACCTTGGCGATGTAGATCACGTCGGTGCCTTCGAGGATGGCGACGTGCACGGTCTCGTCACAGGTCTCGGCGACGAGACGGGCCACATGCTGGCCCTCTGCGGCTATGTCGAGCTGCTCCGCGTAGCGGCTGCCGAGCTGGTAGGAACGGACCCCCAGCCGGTAGCGGCCCGGTGCGGACGGCATCGGTGTCAGATACGAACGGGCGACGAGCGTGGTGACCAGCTCGTGGACGGTGGTGCGGGGCAGCTGGAGCTTGCGCACGATGTCGGGGGCGGACAGGGTGCCGTCACCGTCGAGAAACAGCTCCAATATGTCAAGAGCCCGGGTCACTGCGGGTACGAGGCGTCCCACGACCGGCCCCCTCCCTTGTGTTCGATATTTCAACGGCTGGCCGGAATGGCGAACAGACCGTCGCCAGAGTAGGGGTAGTGGCTCGGCACGGGCAATAAGGATCGTTGGCGACCGGTTGCGCCTAGGGACACGGCCCCGGGAATCCGCTCGGGCCGGAGCCCGGGTCCCGGGTTCCGGTTGACGCCTGGACGGTCGGCGCCGGACCGGCCGGCGCGCCCGAGATAAGCCCGCCTCCGGCACGGATCCGGCGGCCCGGATGCCAGGTGCTGGCGTGTGCCGGGGGCGTCGCGGCCTGCCGGGCGCTTCCCTGCATGATGGCCACATGCCCGGTACGCCGTTCACCCCTGTCGACTTCCAGTTGGTACTGCTGCGCCGCATGGCCGACTTCCACCCGGAGCTGGTCGAGGACGCCCGGCACCAGCTCGGCGTCTCACTCGCCGAGATGCGCGAGGCCAACCGCCGCTGGCAGGCGATGGTCCGCTCGCGCCACGCCCGGGGCGCCGCCGCACGCTACCGCTCGGTGCTCGGCGCACCCGAGTCACGGCGAGCGCGACGGATCGGCGACCTGGAGTGCGAAGCCCTGCTGTGGCCCGTTCCGCTGTGGCCCGCGCTCCGTTTCGAGGTGCTGCTCGTCGCGAACGGCGCGGTATGGAACGAGTGGCTGATCCGAGCCCCTGACACGCAGGGGCCCCGGCTGCGCACCGTCGCCGATCTGCGCCCCTGGTCCTGCACGGTCGACGAGGTGGCCCGCGCCTTCGCACCCGTCCGCCCGCTGGAGGGCACGGCACCGACACGCTGGCGGCTGGAGTTCACGGCTGCTGCAAAGGACGGTACCGCCGGGAGCAGCACGCCAGATCCCAGCGGCACGAACTTCAGCGGCACGAGCTCCAGTGGTACCCGGCCACGGTTGCAGCGTTGTGTCGCCGATTTCACCTGGGGGCTGTTGCAGGAGGTCACTGTCGAGGGGTGACGGCCTTTGCCCTGGCGAGGATGGCGTCCACCACGGTCGGCAGCGAGTCCGGGTGGAGGAAGAGGAAGAGGTTCGGCTCCACCAGTTCCAGTTCCATCACGAGCGGCTGACCGTTGTCGCCGTCGGCCAGGTCCACGCGTGCGTACAGCAGCTCGGGGCTTCCCGGTACGGCCTTCAGTGCCAGGTCTGCGGCGGCGAGTTCCGCGAGGGTGGGCTGCCAGGGGCGCGGATCGGGGTGGGAGACCTTGCGGGCGTCGTAGGCGGTGTCCGGGACGAGTACGGCGCCCTTGCGTATGGCGTGCAGAAGGCGCCCGTTGAAGAAGAGCAGCGCGCGCTCGCCGGTGGTGTCGACGCGCCGCAGGTACGGCTGCACCATGGCCGTGATGCCCTGCTCGTGCATCTGCGCCAAGTGCCGCCGGGCGGTCTCGGCGGCCTGCGGATCCCCGAGCCGATACCGCGCCGCGAACCGCCCGCCCGCCCCCTGCGTCGGCTTGATCACATACTCCCGGTCACCGGCCGCATCGCACGCCTCGGCTGCCTCAGTCGCACCGCCCGCCTCGGCCGCACCGTCGATACCTATACCGCCGATGTCCATGGCGCCGATGCCCGTGGCGCCGATGCCCATGATGCTGTCCAGTAGATCGGCAGCCCCGCTGGCTCCCGGCGCTAGATACCGGGTGGGCACGACCGGCACACCGGCCTCAGCAAGCTCACCGAGGTACCTTTTATCCGAGTTCCAGCGCACCACCTCGGGCGGGTTGGCGAGCGTGGTGAGTGCGGCGCACCGCTCGGCCCAGGCCAGGAAGGCTTCAGTGTGCCAGGTGTAGTCCCAGGTGGAACGGATCAGGGCGAGGTCGTACGCGGCCCAGTCGGCGTCCGGATCGTCCCAGCACACGGCATCGGCGTCGGCCCCGGCGTCGAGCAGTGCCCGGTGCAGCCCCGGCAGATCGCGGTCCAGGTTGACCCGCGGCTGCGGCCGGCAGGTGACCAGCGCAATCTTGGGTCGGGCGCCTGAATCGGGTCGGGCGGATGTCACGGTGTCCTCCTGGCAACGGCTCCTTGGTGCGCGCAGGCTAACAATTGCCGCAATCACCCCGACAGCCCTGCTCAACCGGCGGACAGGACCGGGCCTCGCCGGCGCAGCCCGACGCCTCCCGGTTCGCCACGACAGTTCTGTACATGTCGTTACGCACCGTGCGCGCTGCTCCTCAACCGCCCGCGCCGGCCTCCGCCTCCGTGTGCCCCATCGCGCCCGCGCCTTCGATCGCGTAACCGGGAATGGACGGCCACCGCACCGTCATCACCACGGATTCCTCCTCGGCATGCCACCAGTGGTCGACTCCAGGGCCCCAAACCACGTAGTCGCCCTGCTCGGCGAGGATGACGCAGCGGCCCGGCAGTTCAACGCGGAAACGGCCGCTGATCAGGACGAGCAGAGCGGTGCGCCGCTCGCCCCTGACCCATGCGGCGCGCTCGTCGCCCACCGGGTGAACGGACCACTTGATCTCGACGTCGTCGCTGTGGCGTGGGTCATCCAACGGCTTGAAGTGCCCGAGCAGCCAGCCGCGGTCGGCTGCGCCGTCGACGGTGGCGTTCCCCGTGTACACGTGCTGTTCCGCTATGGCGTTTCCTGTCACGTCCCGGTCCATGAGGCCGCACGGTAACACGTCGCCGTAACCCGTTTGACCTGCGCAAATACCGAGATCCAGACATAGTCCTGGCAGCGTTCGCGCACAATGCGGCCATTTCACGCCCCGGCGGAACGACCAAGACGACCCCGAGCCCGAGGGTCCCACCGGTCTCTTCCGGTCCCACCAGTCCTCCTGGTCTCACCGGTCCCCGTCCGGTGCGCCGCCACCGCATCGGACGAGACCTGGCTCCCGCACCGCGTCCGGGAGGCGCGGCGTCCGTGAAAGCGGCGTCCGGAACACTCACGCGCAAGCCGTCTCGCGTACGTTGACCTCCGCACGACGGAATGAACGGATTGAACGGATTGAACGGAACAGAATCGCATCACGACCGAAAGGCAAGGCATCCGCGTGAGTTCACTCCTCCCCGCTGTGGCGGACGGCGCACCCGGCCGTCCGGCACTTCGGTTCGGATCCCGGTCACTGACGTACGCGACGTTGCGGACGATCGCCGCAGACCTCGCCGCACGGCTCGCGGGAGCGGACCGGGTCGCCGTATGGGCCACGCCCACCCTGGAGACCGCGGTCGCCGTGGTGGGTGCGCTGTGCGCCGGGGTGGCCGTAGTGCCGTTGAACCCGAAGTCCGGTGCCGGTGAACTCCGGCACATCGTGTCGGACAGCGCACCGTCCATGCTGCTCGCCGCGGCGGGCGACAAACTGCCGGACGCGCTGGCCGACCTCCCGCGCACCGACGTGGACGTACCGACGGGGCAGGCTGCGGCCGAAATAATTGCTCTCGGAGCGGAAGAAGCCGCACCTGCGGGCGAAGCCGACGACGACGCAATAGTTTCTTTCCGAGCGGAACAAATCGCCACCTCTACCCCCACTCCCACCTCCACCGCCTTCATCGTCTATACCTCCGGCACCACCGGCCCCCCAAAGGGCGTACTGATCCCCCGCCGAGCCGTCGCCGCAACCCTCGACGCGCTGGCCGAGGCCTGGCAGTGGACCGAGGCCGACGTTCTGGTGCACGGGCTGCCGTTGTTCCATGTGCACGGACTGATCCTCGGCATCCTGGGGCCGTTGCGGCGCGGCGGGGCGGTGCGGCACCTGGGGCGGTTCAGCACCGAGGGTGTGGCGCGCGAGCTGGCGGACGGGGCGACGATGCTCTTCGGGGTGCCCACCATGTACCACCGCATCGCCGAGGCGCTGCCGAACGATCCGCAGCTCGCCGCGACCCTGGGACGCGCCCGGTTGCTCGTGTCCGGCTCCGCCGCGTTGCCGGTGCACGACCACGAACGCATCACCGCCGCGACCGGACGCACCGTCATCGAGCGGTACGGCATGACGGAGACGCTGATGAACACCAGCGTCCTGCCGGGCGGCCCGCCGCGTCCGGGCACCGTGGGCGTTCCGCTGCCGGGGGTCGAGCTGCGCATCGTCGACGAGGCGGGAGACGTGATCGGCCGGGAGGCCGCCGCGGCAGGCGGCGGCGCTGACACCGACAAGGACGTTATAGAGAACGGCGTTGACGAGAACGGCGTTGACGAGTCCGAAGAGAGTGAAGAGGTCGGTGAGATCCAGGTACGCGGGTCGAACCTCTTCACCGGCTATCTCAACCGGCCCGACGCCACCGCCGCCGCCTTCACCGCGGACGGCTGGTTCCGCACCGGTGACATGGCAGTACGGGATGCCGATGGGTCCGTACGGATCGTGGGCCGCAAGGCGACCGACCTCATCAAGAGCGGCGGCTTCAAGATCGGCGCGGGAGAGATCGAGAACGCGCTGCTGGAGCACCCCGGTGTCCGGGAAGCGGCAGTGACCGGCGAACCCGACGACGACCTCGGCGAACGCGTCGTCGCCTGGGTGGTGCCCGAGGACGCCGCCGCCCCGCCCACCGCGGACCAACTCGCCGACCACGTCAGCGCCCGCCTCGCCCCACACAAACGCCCGCGTGTGGTGCGCTACATCGACGCCCTGCCGCGCAACGACATGGGCAAGATCATGAAACGGTCGCTCCAGGAACCTTCGCAAGCAGCGCAACCAGCACAGAACTGAATGGTGTCGTACGGCTGTGACCGGTGATGGGGGGTTAGTTCCGTTCGGAGCGGAACTAACCCCCCGCCGTCACCCAACCGCCGTCACCCAACCGCCCTCCCACACACCACCCACCCACCCACACGCACCCGCGCACCCGCGCACCCACCGCCACGCCACCACCGCCGCAACGGTGACGAATGCCGCTGGCAGCCACAAGTCCCCCCTCAGGGAAAATGCAGTTGGCGATGAGACAGCTGACGGAGAATGCGGGATGCGGGGAGATGGCCTGGCGGCTGATGGGCCGTTGGGCGCCGTGGGCGCCGTCGGCCGGAAATGAGCCACGGACGCACAGCGGGCGCCGTGAAAGGAGCCGGACAGCAACCCGACCGTCCGGCAACAGGCAAAGACGTGACACCGAGCGGGTGCGAGGGGTTGCATGGACGATGCGATGGATGACTCGATGGACGATCTGGTGGAGTTCAGAACCGAGAGTGGCGACGGGGCGAGCATCATCGTCGCCACCAGCGTCGACAACGCCTACGGCGCTCGGCCTATTTCCCGTCCGGGCCGCCCGGACCTCATTCCGGCGTCCCGGACCTTCGAGTCCTCGCTCGAAGGAGCCCGTGCGGCAGCGGAGGCGGCGCTGCGGGTCTTCCGTGACGGACGGCTCAAACCCGACTCCGTGGAGATCGAGTTCGGCGTGAAGATCACCGCGGAGACGGGCGCGATCCTGGTCAAAGGCTCGGCAGAGGGCCACCTCGTGGTGAAACTGGCGTGGTCACCGAAGCGCCGGGAAGTCTCGGACAACTCTGCCGACCCGGCGGCCTCAGAAGCCTCGGGAACCTCGGCGGCCCCAGAAGCCTCAAGCCCCCCAGAGGCCTCAGAGCCCTCAGCCGAACCACCAACCCCAGAACACCACTCCACCACCTCCACCGCCAACACCACCGTCACCCCCACCCCCGGCGTTTCATGACTGCCAGCGTCTCCTGGCACGCCCGGATCGACTGTGGAGGCGGCATCGGTGCGGGATTCCTGGTGTCCGCGCGTCATGTGCTGACCTGTGCGCATGTCCTCAGCCAGGACAGCGCGGCCGGGATCACGGTGACGTTCCCGCAGGCCGCGGCCCTCGGCGAGGTGCCGGCCCGCGTGGTCGCCAACGGCGGTCCGCCCCTGCCGGGTACCGGTACAGGGCTGGACGCGGCGGTGAGCGCGCTGGCCGGAGCAGGCGCGATGGCGGTCGTGGGGGCGGTTGCGGGTGCGGGAGATCTGGCCGTTCTGGAGCTGGCCCGCGACGTGACGCTCGCCCCCGCCGAATTCGCGCCACCCGACGAGGGGTACGGCGACCCGCCCCGCAAACTCCTCGTCTACGGCTTCCCCGGGCGCTACGCCGAAGGCACGCTCGCCGAGTACCGCACCACGGGTGCCCAGCTGATCGCGGACGAATGGGTGCAGCTGGAGGCGTGGAACGGCCACGGGCAGCCACTGGCACCGGGTTTCAGCGGTGCCGCCGCCTTCCTTGAGGACACCGGGCGGGTCGTCGGCATGGTGTCCTCGATGGCCGGCGCCCGGGGCGTGCGCAACGGCCGCATGCTGCCCTCCACCGTCATGGCCCGCTACTGGCCGCTGCTCGGCGACCTGATCCCGACGCGCGGGGTCGGCCGGGCCGAGAAGGAGATGCTGCGCCGCCTGGTCGTGGCGGCCGAGTCCGACGGTGTGGACTGCGCCCCGGACCGGCTGTATGCGGCGTCCGTCGACCCGGTCAGTGGTCCGCCGCTGCCACCGCAGGGGTTTCCCTCGCTGTGGGCGGCGGCCTGGTTCCTGCTCCGGGAGGTCGACGACGATCGGGCCCCGGCCGAGTTCGCCACGCGCCTTGCCGACTTCGTTGACGACACGGCCGTTCGGCACGGACTCCAGCAGTGGGCCGCCCGCCACCGCACCAGGACCAGAGAACACCCCTCAGACCGAGTACCGACCCGAGCATCAGCCCGGACACCAGCCCGCACCACCGCCCCAGCCGACGCCCCCGCCCCCACCTGGTCCCCGATCGTCATCGAACTGGCACGCAGTGGTGCGGGCCGGGGCCAGTTGCTCGTGGAGGTGTCCGCGTACCCCGAAGGACAGCGCAGGGTCATCGGCCAGCGCACCCTGCCCAAGGCCCGCGTCCGCGCGTACGTGGCCCAGCGCATCGACGAGGCGTTGCGCGAACTCCCGTACGGCCCGCAGGTCCTGCTCGCCTTCGTCCTCCCCCGCGAGCTGCTGAACGAGCCGGTGGCCCACTGGCCGCGCGGCGCGGCCGACCCGAGTCCGCTGGGCTGCGTGTATCCACTGGTCGTCATGGACCGCGAGCGGCGTAGCAGCGGCGGGTTGCAGCACGGTCTGGTGCGCAAGTGGCAGCGGCTGGACGCCTGGGATACGGCCGGTCTGTACCGCGTGGAGTGCGGCAGCAGCGAAGACCAGGGCAGGCTCACCGTACGGCTCTGGGAGGACGGGCACATGATGGGGTTCACCGCGCCGCCGAAGACGGCCAGGATGCGGCGGCTGTTCGCGGCCGGTCTCAACGGCTCCGTTCCTGTCCTGCTGTGGCCGAGCAGCGGCTGCCCGGGCGGCCATCCGGACGACGAGGCCTGCGCGGGTTCCGCGTTCCTGGACTCGCTCGTCACGTATGTACGGCAGCTCACTCCGGCCGAGATGCCGCTTCGGGTACGGGAGTTGCGCAAGGCGGTCTATCTCGCGGGGGACGAGAAGCACTGGGCGAGGGATCTGTCCCTGCTGTGGGAGGACCCCAGATGCCTCCCGGAGCCACCCCCCGTACTCGCCCGATCCCCGGTCGCCTGACCCCACCGCCCCCGCCGACGCCAACCGCCAACCGCCAACAACCTCTTGCCACCGCCACCGCCACCGCCACCGCCACCGCCACCGCCACCGCCACCGAGGAGAGCCCGAGTCCATGTCCCTGTGGCCCGTCTACACCGGTACGAGCGATCCGCACGACGGCGTCGACCGGCTGCCCCCGCCGCCGCCCTGGCGCGCCTTCAACGGCGGCCCGGTGCTGCCCACTCCGGCGGAGCACAGTGACGACGCGGCCACCTCGCCGGACCGCACCCACCGTGCCCGCACCTACCAGGCCACCCGGGAGAGCGTCGACCTGGTGAACGCCGCGCTCTATCTGCGCCGCCCACTGCTGGTGACGGGCCCGCCCGGCAGCGGCAAGTCGTCGCTGGCGTACGCGGTGGCGCGTGAGCTGCGCCTCGGCCCGGTACTGCGCTGGAACATCACCAGCCGCACCACCCTCCACGACGGCCTCTACCAGTACGACCCGCTCTCCCGCCTGTACGCGGCAGGACGGGCGGCCACTGCCCTGCAGCCCAATGCCCTGAAGCCCACTGCCGTGCCGCCCGGTTCCGGGACGCCGCACGCCGCGGACGGACCCGCCGCCAGGACCGATCTCTGGGCCGACCTCCAGGACCATCTGCGGCTCGGCCCGCTCGGCACGGCCCTGCTCCCGCACGAACGCCCCCGTGTCCTGCTCATCGACGAGATCGACAAGAGTGATCTCGACCTCCCGAACGACCTGCTGAACGTCCTCGAAGAGGGCCAGTACGAGATGCCGGAGCTGGTGCGCGCGGCACGGCAGCTGCCCGAGGCCGAGGTGATGGTCGACGGCACGGACGAGCGGGTGACGGTGGCCCGTGGCCGGGTGCGCTGCCGCGCCTTCCCCTTCACGGTGCTGACCAGCAACGGTGAGCGTGAGTTCCCGCCCGCCTTCCTGCGCCGCTGTGTGCTGCTGCGGCTGCGCAGGCCCGACGGCGCCCAGCTCGCCGAGATCGTCCGCGCCCACCTGGGCGAGCTTGACGACAACGCACACGCGGTCATCGACCGCTTCCTCAGCCGCGCGGGCGACGGCGAACTCGCCACCGACCAGCTCCTCAACGCCCTCTACCTGACCGGCGCGGCACGCCTCGACGCGGCCACCCGCGACGACCTCGCCGAGCAGCTCATGCCCTATTTGAGCCGCAGCCCGGACGACGATGAGTTCTGAACGGGACACGGGCGACGGACCGACGGACGCGGCGGACGCCATGGCCCTGCGGCCCGGTCCCGCGCGGATCGCCGACGTGCTCGCCGCGGCGGCCGGCGGCATACCGCCCGACTCGGTCGAGCTGGCCGAGGCGTTGTGGCTGGCCCGGTACATGACCGCGCCCGAGGACCGGGCGGCGCCGGAGCGGGCAGATCCGGGCAGCGAGCAGCACGACGCCCCGGGCAGCCGCCCCGACCACGAACAGGACTCCGCCGACTCCAACTCCGGCCCCGCGCCGAACGGGCCCGGCGGCGACCCGATCCCCTCGCGGGCCGCCGCACGCCCCGTTCTCCCGCACTCCGACGATTCCGGCGCCACCGGCCGTATACCGCTGCATCTGCCTGGCGGCGGGCCCGGTCCGGCGGGCCGAGGCGGTTCCGGCGGTGCGGGCACCGCCGCCCTGCTGGCTCCCGCGCCGCCGATGCTGACCCGCCCGCTCGCGCTGCAGCGGGCGTTGCGCCCGCTGGCCCGGCGGGTGGACTCGCCGCTCGGCCGGGAGTTGGACGAGGCGGCCACGGCGGACCGCATCGCAGGCCTCGGCGCCCGCCCCGGCTGGTGGCTGCCGGTGCTGCGGCCCACCAGGGAACGCTGGCTGCGGCTCCAGCTCGTGTATGACACCGGGCCCACGATGCCGATCTGGCAGCCCTTGGTCCGCGAACTGCACACGGTCCTCGCCCAGTCCGGCATGTTCCGCACCGTGCAGCTGCACCGCGCGACCACGGACGGCACCGTCAGCGGACCGCTCGGCGCCCCCGCACCACTGATCGCCGACGGCCGCACGCTCACCCTCCTCGTCAGCGACTGCATGGGTCCCCAGTGGCGGACGGGACCCGCGGCCGACCGCTGGTACGCCACCCTGCGCCGCTGGGCCGACCGCATGCCGCTCGCCGTACTGCAACCGCTGCCCGAACGCCTCTGGCGCGAGTCGGCCCTGCCCGCCACGGCAGGCCTCCTGTCCGCCCCGGCCCCGGCCGCCCCCGCCGCGGCGCTCTCCTTCCAGCCGTACGACACCCAGGCACACGACAGAGCCGACGAAGTCAACGGGGCCCACGGCGCCGTACACCGCGGCGAGCCCGCGCACCGCCGCCCGCACCGGCTCCGCCCGATCCCGCTCCCCGTCCTCGAACCCTCCCCGGACTGGCTCGCCAACTGGGCCGCGCTGATCGCGGGGCCGGGTGGCGGGTGGTTCCCGGGCGCCGTGGCGCGGCTGCCCGGCCGTCCGCTTCCCGTTCCGCCCGACGGGCCCGGGGAGCGGGACGAGTGCAATGAACGGGATGAACGGAGCGAGCGGAACGAGCCGGGTGAGCCGGACGAGGGCGATGTGACGCGGCTGTCCGCGACGGATCTCGTGGGGCGGTTCCGTGCCACGGCCTCGCCCGAGGCGTTCCGGCTGGCCGGGCACCTGGCGCTCGGGGTGCCGCATCTGCCGGTGATGCGGTTGGTCCACGCAGCGGTCGAGGCGCGTCCCCGGCCGCAGCATCTGGCCGAGGTGATCCTCAGCGGCATGCTGACCGGTGTGCCGGGGCCACCGGGTTCGTACGCGTTCCGTCCCGGAGTGCGCGATCTCCTGCTGCGGTCCCTGCCGCGCACCGGCCGCGATCGTACCCAGGCGCTGCTCGCCCGCGTGGGAGCGCACATCGACGCACGGGCCGGGGCGACGACGGGGCAGTTCCGGGCGGTGGCGGCAGCGGGTGGGACGGCGCCGGCCGCGGACGGCGTGGCGGAGACGGGCGAGGGGACAGAGGGCCCGGACGGCGGGCGTACCGATGCCGGGGCGGCCTCACTCGCCGGCGAGCCGTTCGCCGCGGTACGGCCGGAGAGTATCCGGCGGCTGCGCGGTCCACACAGCACAAGCCACCCGTCGGACGGCGTACAGACCCCAGGCGACACCGACACCAGCACCAGCACCAGCACCAGCACCAGCACCAGCACCAGCACCGACCCATCCTCCGAGAACGCACCCCTCGCGCCCCCTGGCCCCGGCGCCCCCGCCACGTCCGTCCAGTCCCGGAGCATCCGCCATCTGCTGGGCACGCCGCCGCCCGGACCCGCGCCGTTCCTGCCGGTGCTCGGTGACGACGACCGCTACCAGTTGCTGCAGCGCCTCACCTCGGACGGCACGCTGTGGCGCGCGGAGGACGCCCGGGCGGACCGGTCCGTGCTGGTGCGGCTGTACGAGCCGGGCAGCGATCCTGAGCGGCTCGGGATCTTCAGCCAGGCGGCTCAGGCGCTGGCCGAAATCGAGCACCCGGGTGTGATCGCGGTCCATGACCTCGGCATCCAGGACGAGGTGCCGTATCTCGTCCTGGAGGACCCGGACGGCATTCCGCTGGACGCGTTCGCGGGCCCCGACGGCGGCTACCAGCTCCCGGTTTCCCTGCTGATGTCCGTGGCGCACCAGCTGGCGCTGGCGCTGACGCTGGTGCACGGGCGGGGTCTGACGGTGGGCGGTTTCGGCGCGCACAGCGTCGTTCTGGTGCCGGAGGGAGCGGCGCGGCTGTGTACGTTCGACCTGAGCCACCTGCCCGACCAGGCCGACCGGGCCGTCGGTGCGGGACAGGAGGAGGACCTGCGGGCGTTCGGAGACCTGCTCCTGCGGCTGGCCACCGGTCGCCCCGGCCACCGGCAGGTCGTCACCACCTTGCCGAAAGCACTGCGCAATCCGTTCCTGTCGGCGGTCACCACCCTCCAGACCCGTAGCGGCGCGGCCCGGCGGCAGGGCCTGTCACAGCTGCTGGCCCCGCGCCTCCTCAGCGCCACGGCATCGACGGGCTCCGTCGAGTGCTCGCTCCTCGGCCCGGTCCTGATCCGGCGATCGGGTCGCATCCAGCGCACCCCTTCGGGCTACGCCCGGGCGATGCTCTGCGCGCTGCTGCGCCACCTCGGCCGCCTCATGTCCCGCGCCGAACTGAGCACCGCGCTGTGGGGGCAGGAGCCGCCCGACGATGCGCCAGAACTCCTGGACAGCTATGCGTCCGAACTCCGCAGGGCACTCGGCCCCGGCGTCCTCGCCGAGCTGCCGGACGCGTTCGGCGTGCACCTGAGACCGGACGACGTCGACATCCTGCGCTACCAGGCCAGCGCCTTGCGGGCGGGCGAACTCCACGCGGCAGGCGATGAGCAGGGCGCACTTGAGGTGATCAACTCCGTCCTGACGCACTGGACAGGCTCTCCGCTGCCCGGCATCCCGGGCCCGGACGCCGAGGACGCGCGTGGCAGGCTGGACCGGTTGCACGCGTCGCTGGTGGCCCTGCGGGCGGGTCTGAAACGGTCCGTGGCGGCCTCGGCACGGACCGCAAAACGGCCCGGCACGACCGGGACTCGTTCGCCTGACCAGCAGGACCAGCAGGACCGGCCGGACCGATCACTCCGAGAACGCCCGGACGACGCCGCCGCGACGCAGCGTGCGGGCGGGCCCGGTGGACAGCTCGGCCGGCCCAGTGACCTGCTGAACCCGTCCACGCCCGTCCCCGGCCGCGGTGTGCTCACCGTCGGCCTCGCGGACCAGGACGGCCTGCTCCCGCCGGACACCCGACACGCGCTGGAGGAGGTCGTGAACCAGCTGCGCGGCGCGGCGCGGCTCGGTCCCCGGGATCTCGTCTCGGTAGCGGTCGACCCGGCCGGCGTCATAGGCGTGAACGGCAGCCGCCTCCTCGTGATCACTCGCCCCGAGGTGGCCCCCGGGCCGCTGCTGACCGCCGCGCTGCTCCTGCTGCCAGGTCTCCAGGAGGACGCCGGACTGCCGCGGTTGCAGATCACGTTCGGCATCGACGACGGTGCGGACCGAAGCGTCCTCGGCACCGCCGAGCGCACCGAGGCACCGCTGCTCTCCGCCCGGCGCCGCTGGCCCGGCGCCCTGCTCGCCGACGTGGTCGTCGCCGTCTCGCCGCGCTTTCGACACCAGGTCATCGCGCCGGCCCCCGACCTGGCGCGCGCCTTCCACCCGCTCCGGGTGACGGACGGCGCGGAACCGGACCTCTGGTACGCCCTGCTCGGCGAGCGGACACCGGCCGGCGGCACCAGCGCGGACCACGCCGTCGTCTACGAACGGCCGGACGGCACGGTCGTACTCAAGGGATCGACCGCTGACACCGCCGCATCCGCCACCGAGCGGGCCGCCTGGCGCCGCCATATCGCCAGCCTGGCGGCGCGGCGGAGCACGGTCACACTGCTGCTGCCCAGTGCCGACCGGGCGGACGGCTTCTCCTGCACGGTGCACGTGGTGTGGCAGCACGTTGATCTGGCCTTCGCGGTCCACAACGCGGGACGCGACATGGCTGGGCTGCTACGCACTCACCTGGAGCCGGTGGCCCGGCAGGTCACCCGTGGCCACTCCCGTGACCAAGTGGTCGCGGCGCAGCAGGCCCTTGACGAAGAGCTCCGCACCTGGCGGATGCCGGGGCTGGCCGTCCTGAGGTGTGAGCCGGAGCTGGCCGTGCACCGACCGTCTCCCCCGACGGAAGGGCTCCGCCGACGGATCGCCAGTGCGCAGTCGGTGATCTTCGGGTTCGACGGTCCCGTGGTCGAAGTGTTCAGGCAGAGCGCGGCCCGGCAGGCGGTCCGCAGCCTGGTGTCCCTCGCCGTCGACCTCCGGCACCCGGCCGCAGCCCTGGCGGGCGAGGCCCTCGTCAACGAACACGTGCAGCCGTTGGACCAGCGCCTGGACCCCGTCGAGATGCTGAGGGCCCTGGGGCGCCACTCCTGGGCAGCGGAGCTCCACGGGCGACTGCACCGCATCGAGACCGAGGCGCTGCGCGACGCCCGCCCCACCGCGCACTTCGCCGATCTGCTCGCCGCGCTGACCGGTCTCGGACGCACCGTGGCCATCGCCGCCGACAACTCCGCGGACGCCATGACGGCGTTCCTGGACAGGCAGGGCCTGCTGGCGGACCTCCTAGCGGAACCGGTGCACGGCCGGGCGGCCGACTCCGAGCTGCTGATGCCCAACGCCGACTGCCTGCTGCGCACCCTCCACGCACTGGGCTCGGCCCCGTCCGACTGCGTCATGATCGGAAGCCGGGTCGCGGAGGCGATCGCGGCGCACGAACTCGGGCTGCCCTTCATCGGCTACCACCGGACGGCCGACGGCCGACAGCGGCTACAGGAGGCCGGAGCCCAGCTCGCCGTCGATTCCCTCGTACCCGTGCTGGACGCCGTACGGACCCTGTGACCTCGCGAGCAGGCAGGCAGGCGCCGTCACCCCGCTCGTCCACAGGCCGCGCCCGGCGCCCCTTACGCCTCCGGCGCCCGAGCGTCGTACCGCGCGAACCCCCGCCATACGAATCCCAGCACCGCCACCGCCACCACACACAGGATTCCGCCGCCGACGACCGCGACCGCCGGAGTGGCGACGTCGCCCACCGAACCGGCGAGGAAGTCACCGAGGCGGGGGCCGCCGGCGACGACGACGAGGAAGACGCCCTGCAACCGGCCGCGCATCCGGTCGGGCGTGGCGGCCTGCAGCATGGTGGCGCGCAGCGCCATGGAGATCTGGTCCGCGCAGCCGGCGAGCGCCAGGAAGACAAGGCCGAGAGGCAGGCTCCTGGTCAGGCCGAACACGGCGACGGCGGTGCCCCATCCGGCAACCGCGATCATGATCACCAGGCCGTGCCGGTGCAGCAGCCCCAGCCATCCGGAGAACACCGAACCGATCAGCGCGCCCACCGCTGGCGCGGCGACGAGGAGCCCGGTGGTCTTCGCGTCGCCGCCGTACCAGAGGACGGCGATGGCGGGGAAGAGCGCCCTGGGACTGGCGAAGATCATGGCGCACATGTCGGAGAAGAAGGTCATACGGACGTTCGGCCGGGTGGCCAGATAGCGCAGTCCGTCGATGACGGACGCCCGCCGGGCGCCGCTCTGGACACCGTCGGGCCGCATCGACGGCAGTCGCCACATCGCGTACAGCGCCCCGGTGAAGGCGACGGCGTCGACGAGGTACACGGCCTGGTACCCCCACAGGCCCACCACGACACCGCCGAGCATGGGGCCGAACATGGTGCCCGAGGTCTGGATCATGGAGGAGAGCGCGTTGGCGGCGGGGAGTTGTTCGCGGGGCAGCAGCCGGGGCGTCATGGATGTCCTGGCCGGGGAGTTCAGCGCCCCGCAGACGGCCTGCAGACCGACGATCGCGTACAGGAACCAGACATGGTCGTAGCCCGCCATGGCGCCCGCGGCCAGCACGACCGAGAGCGCGCACAGGCCGCAGGCCGAGTACAGGCCGAGCTTGCGGCGGTCCACAGTGTCCGCGATGGCGCCGCCGTACAGCCCGAAGACGACGAGCGGAACGAACGCGAACAGGCCGACGAGGCCGACCGAGAAACTGGAGCGGGTGATGTCGTAGATCTGGAGCGAGACGGCGAGTGCGGTCATCGCCTGGCCGAGGCGGGAGACGATGTCGCCCAGCCACAGACGGCGGTAGGCGGCCGAGGTGCGCAGCGGGGTCAGATCGGCGAGGATCCGGCGCCGGGGCGGCGGGACCGGGGCGGGCGGTACGCCTGGCCGCTGGGAGGGTGCGGTCGGTGCGCCGGTGACCAGGGAGTTCGTGGTCGGGGTTGGGGCGGCTGAGGGGGTGGCGGGTATCGGACCGGCGTCGGGCCGGTCACCTCTGTCTCTGTCTTCTGGGGCTGCGCAGGTCACAGACGATGCTAACCACTGCGCCGGAACACCCTTGGACCTGCTCTCCTGGGCACCCAGGAGAACAGGACCACACACGGGCGCCCATGACCGCTCCCGCCCCCGCAGTGGCGCGCCCGGCGGCGTGTGCCGCCGGGCCCCGTCCGGCGTAATCGGAACCAGGAACACCCGCGTGGCGGCGCTCCACCCGGCTCATCTCATCGTGCGACTTTTTAGCGTTATGCGCAGTATGCGAATCAGGGCCTCTGTCCTCGCGCGCACGACAGAGGCGGCGTTCGTTCTCGGGAGGATCCGCCGTGACCATCAGTGCCGGTCTTGAGCAGTTGCACCGCTGCCATGTCGCCGTCGATCTCGGTGCCGCTCGGACCCGCGTCTATCTGAAGGGTGCGGGCCTCGTCGTCGATGAGCCGAGCGCCGCCGCCGTCAACACCAAGAGCGGGGCGCTCATCGCGGTCGGGCAGCTCGCGGAGCAGATGACCGGGAAGACGCCGGCCTTCATCCGTGTCGTACGGCCCATCGCGCACGGCACCGTGGTCGATATCGAGGTGGCTCAGCGGATGCTGCGGCATCTGCTCGGTGACAAGGTGCGCAGGACACTGCGCCGCAGGCCCCGGCTGCGGGCCGCCGTATGTGTGCCGCACGAGGCGGATCCGCTGGCGCGGCGCGCCGCGAAGGAGACCCTGCTGGGGCTCGGTGCGCGCCGGGTGGAGCTGGTGGACACGCTGATCGCGGCGGCCGTCGGCTGCGGGCTGCCGGTGGAACGGGCCGAGGCGACCATGATCCTGGTCTGCGGCGCGGCCACCACCCAGATCGCGGTCCTGTCGCTCGGCGCGATCGTCACCGCCAAACGGATCCAGGTCGGCGGCGAGACCATCGACCAGGCGATCGCGCACCATCTGCGGCAGCAGCACGCGCTGCTGCCCACCGCCCAGTCGGTGCGCCCGTTGCACCTCGCGCTCTCCGAAGCCGGGCACGGCGTGAACGGCCTGGCGTCGACCGAGGTCCAGGGGCGGGACGTGCTCACCGGGCTGCCCCGTTCGGTGCAGGTGGACACGGCCGCGGTGCGCGAGGCGATCCACAGCCCGCTGACCGCGGTGCTCGACGGCATCGGAGCGGTGCTCCGCACCTGCCCGCCCGACCTCGTGGCGGACCTCGGCGAACAGGGCATGATGATGGTCGGCGGCAGCGCACTGCTACCCGGTCTCGACACGGTCCTGCGGGATGCCACGGGCATGCCGGTGCGCATCGCGGAGCGGCCGGACGTGTGCGCGGTGCTGGGGCTCGGGGCGCTGATGGAGGGCAAGATCCGGCCCAGGGTCCTGGATCCGCTGATGGGCTGAGGGGCGGCGACCTGTCGGCCGGACACCGCCCCGCCCCGGCCCGCCCCGCTCTGCCGCCCTCACCCGGCCCGCCGCCGGCCGACCGCACGCGCCTGTCGGCCTAACCGGGTGGTTGGTCCCGGGCCGCAGAGGTTAACCATGAGCACGCGTACCCGCGTGAGGGCGCCTGATCACCTCTGCTCACAGCGGGGCGCGCACGGTGCGCGAGAACACGGGAAAGGAGGCCGGCGCATGCCGATCCGGCGGCGGAAGCACCGGCTCATGCCCCAAAAGGACCGGTCCACGTCCCCGTCCGGAGAAAACCGGTCCGCGGCCGGGCGGAAACTGCCGGTGCCCGTGTCCGCACCGGCACCGGCACCGGCGTCCGGCGAGGACCGGTTGCAGGACCGGGCTCGGACGGCCGCGGTCACCGGCTTCGAGGTGCTGGACCGCAGGCTGCCCGCGGCAGAGGCGGGAGGTCTGCTGCGCAAGGCCTTTCCCGACCACTGGAGTTTCCTGCTCGGCGAACTCGCGCTGTACAGCTTCGTCGTCCTGCTGCTGACGGGCACGTTCCTGACACTGTTCTTCGATCCGGGCATGACGGAGACCGTCTACCGGGGCAGCTACGCGCCGCTGCGGGGGCAGCTCATGACCCAGGCGTATACCTCCACGCTGCACATCTCCTTCGATGTCAGCGGCGGTCTGCTGATCCGTCAGATCCATCACTGGGCGGCGCTCGTCTTCCTCGCCGCGATCGGTGTCCACATGCTGCGGATCTTCTTTACCGGCGCCTTCCGCAGGCCCAGAGAGGGCAACTGGACCATCGGCGTGGTGCTCTTCCTGCTCGCCCTGCTGGAAGGCTTCGCCGGCTATTCGCTCCCCGACGACCTGCTGTCCGGTACGGGGCTGCGCACCGCGTACACCATCGTGACGTCGATTCCCGTCGTGGGCACGTATCTCGGGTTCTTCATCTGGGGCGGCGAGTATCCCGGGCACATCGTCATCCCGCGCCTTTACGCGGTGCACATCCTCTTCGTGCCCGGGCTGCTGATCGCGCTGATCACGGTCCATCTGATTCTGGTGGTCTATCTGAAGCACACCCACTGGGCGGCCCGCGGCCACACGAACCGGAACGCGGTCGGGCAGCCCCTGTTCCCGCATTTCACCGCCAAGTCCAGCGGGCTCTTCCTGATGGTGTTCGGAGTGCTGACGCTGCTGGCGGCGCTGGCCCAGATCAACCCCGTCTGGGCCTACGGCCCCTACCGTGCCGACCAGGACGCCACCGGATCCCAGCCCGACTGGTACGTCGGCTTCCTGGAAGGCGCCCTGCGGCTGACGCCGCCCTGGCAGACCACAGTCGCCGGGCATGTCTTCATGTGGAACGTGCTGCTGCCCGCGGTGGTCCTGCCGGGGCTGCTCTTCGGGCTGCTCTTCGCGTATCCGCTGTTCGAGAAATGGATCACCGGAGACCGTACGGAACACCATCTCTGCGACCGTCCGCGCGACAGGCCGATCAGGACCGGATTCGGGGTCGCGGCCGTGGTGTTCTACGCCGTGCTGTTGCTGGCCGGTGGAAACGACATCAGCGCCTACTCCTTCCAGCTCTCCGTCAACGCGCTCACCTGGATCTTCCGGGCCGGTCTCGTCATCGGCCCGCTCCTCGCCTTCCTGATCACCAAACGGCTCTGCCTCGCCCTCCAGTCCCATGAGCGGCGGACCCTGACGGAGGGCGTCGAGACGGGCAACGTCAGCCAGAACGTGTTCGGCGGCATCAGCGAGGAGCACCGCGCCCCGTCAGGGCGGCGCCTCTACCGCTTCCTGGTGCGCGAACTCCCCCGGCCGCTGCCCGCCCCGGGCCGCCACGCACCACCTCACCGGCGGCTGCGCGCCGCCCTGAGCACCTGGTACTACCGCGACCGCGTGGAGCTCCCGGTCACCCCGGAACAGCGCCGGCATGTGGACGAGGCCCTGGCCGCACCGGCAGAGGAGTCGGAGCGCGAGTCAGCGGGCCGGCACCAGAAGTGAGCGGCCGCGGCTCCCGCCGGCACGGTGCGATGCCGGCTCACTCGCCACGGTGCACGTACTCGAAGACGAGCGCGGCCACACCGCCCAGCAGGATGCCCATGCCGATCAGGAAGAGCCAGAGCCCGTGGATGACGCCGATGGCGATCACGGCGGCGCCCAGGGCGGTCATGACGGGATATTTGCTCCGCGGGGGGAAGAAATCCAGCGCCCCCGCACGCTCCGCCACCTCGGCCACCTCGGAGTCCTCGGGCCTGCTGCCGCGGCGCTGGTAACTGCGGGCGAAGAAGAAGGCGATGACCGAGGCCATGAGGAACGACACCATGAGCGCCGCCGTACCGGCCGGCTCCCTCGCCCACGCGGCGTAGATCGTGCCGGTGACGAGGAAGAAGACCGCCACCCCGGAGAAGAGATACGCCTCGGTCTTCATCCGCGCCCGCCCTCGCGGCGTGCTCCCTCGGGGCGTGCTCCCGACCGGTGCGGGGCCGGGGCCCCGGCCGCCCGCTGCGGTCCCTGCGGCGGGCCGATCTCGGGGTGGCGCAGGTCGAACGCGGGCGAGTCGGAGCGGATACGGGGCAGGGCGTGGAAGTTGTGCCGTGGCGGCGGGCAGGACGTCGCCCATTCCAGCGAGCGCCCGTATCCCCACGGGTCGTCCCGCTCGACCTTCGGCGCGTGCCGGGCCGTCTTCGCGACGTTGTAGAGGAACGGCAGCGTGGACAGCCCCAACAGGAAGGCACCGATGGAGGAGACGGTGTTGAGGACGGTGAAGTGGTCGGCGGCGAGATAGTCCGCATAACGCCGCGGCATGCCCGATTCGCCCAGCCAGTGCTGGACGAGGAACGTCGTCTGGAATCCGGTGAAGAGCGTCCAGAAATGGATTTTCCCCAGCCATTCGTCGAGCATCCGACCCGTCCACTTCGGCCACCAGAAGTAGAAGCCGCCGAACATCGCGAAGACGACGGTGCCGAAGAGCACGTAATGCAGATGCGCCACTACGAAATAGCTGTCGGTGACATGGAAGTCCAGGGGTGGCGAGGCGATGAGGATGCCGCTGAGCCCGCCGAGCAGGAAGGTGACAAGGAAACCGGTCGCCCAGAGCATCGGCGTTTCGAAGGACAGGCTGCCGTGCCACATGGTGCCAACCCAGTTGAAGAACTTCACCCCGGTCGGCACCGCGATCAGGAAGGAGAGCAGCGAGAAGAACGGCAGCAGGACCATGCCGGTGGCGAACATATGGTGGGCCCAGACGCTCGCGGAGAGCATGGTGATGGCGATGGTCGCACCGACCATGCCCGTATATCCGAAGATCGGTTTTCGGCTGAAGACCGGAATAATCTCCGTGATCACACCGAAGAACGGCAGCGCGACGATGTACACCTCGGGATGGCCGAAGAACCAGAAAAGGTGCTGCCACAGAATGGCCCCGCCGTTCGCCGCGTCGAAGACATGCGCCCCGAATTTCCGGTCCGCCTCCAGGGCCAGCAGTGCCGCGGCCAGCACGGGAAAGGCGAGCAGCGCGAGGATCGCCGTGAAGAGCACGTTCCATGTGAAGATCGGCATCCGGAACATGGTCATTCCTGGAGCGCGCAGACACACGATCGTGGCGATGAAGTTCACGGAACCCAGCGTGGTGCTGAGCCCGGCGAGCACCAGACCCATCGCCCACAGATCACCGCCCTGCCCCGGCGAACGCACGGCACTGTTGAGCGGCGCATAGGCGAACCAGCCGAACGAGGCGGCGCCGCCCGGCACCACAAAGCCGGAGACCACGATCAGCGCACCGAACAGGAAAAGCCAGTACGTCAGCGCGTTCAGCCGCGGAAAGGCCACGTCGGGCGCCCCGATCTGCAAGGGCATCACCGCATTGGCGAATCCGGCGAACATGGGCGTAGCGAAGAGCAGCATCATGATCGTGCCGTGAATGGTGAACAGCTGGTTGTACTGTTCCGCGGTCACCACCTGGAGTCCTGGACGTGCCAGTTCGGCCCGCATCAGCATGGCGAGCACTCCGGCCAGCAGGAAGAAGCCGAACGCGGTCACCATGTACATATTGCCGATGACTTTGTGGTCGGTCGTGGTGAGGTAATTCAGCAGCCGATCTCCGGTGCCGACCCGGCGTTCCGCCTCGGCCCGTGGCGCCGACCCGGCCCCCTCTTCCTTGGCCCCTTCTTCTTGGTCGACCTGCGACACCACGCCTCCCGCACGCCTCCCGCAGCACGGCGGCGCTGCGTCCGATGCCGCATTGCCGATGCGGCGTCGTCGATGCCGCGTTGACGGAGCATTGCCTAACCGAAGGCGCAAGTCGGCAAACGTGCGCTACGCCGTTCGGCCCACCCGGCTTGCGGTCGAGGCCCACCCGCGTTCTTTTGTTTTTCTCACAGCGAAAGAAATATGGAAACTGGCGTAAAAGCATGAAAAGGGGCATGCTGACTCCACGGGGGAAGCACGCGACAGCGCGCATTCCGTGTGAGCGGCCGTGGGCAGCCGTGCCTTGCCACGTACGGGCCACCGGCTCAGCGGCGCACAGCCAAGGACAAGGTCTTGCCCGTCGTCCGGAGGGCCCGCGTGATGCTTCTGCCTGACAAACCCCAGATCATCCGGCTGCTCCACCGTTATCGCACCTGGGAGCGCCGGCTGGTCACCGCACCGTCCAACGCCCTGGCCCGCAGGCGATTCGAGGACACCGCGTACACCCTGTGCATCCTCATGGGCCGCCGCACGGCCCGCGAGGCGGTCCTGGCGGCAGAGCACTATGTGCGCTCGGGCCCGGCACACACGGCGCGCGGCGGAGCGGCGCAGCAGCGGCACGAAATCCATCCGGCCCGGCGCATCCGGCAGGAATGACGGAATTCGAGCACAAAGCCTGAGCGCAATAGCTGAAGACACAAGCTTGAAGGCGAAGCTTGAAGGCGAAGCTTGAAGAATGAATACATATGAACGCCGAACGCCATGCGGGACAGGCTTGGCGCCCCGGACGGCTATCGTCCGGAGCGCCAAGCCTGTCCCGCGTTCGTCTCCCCAGCCTGTCCCGGCGCCCCCTGCCTCGTTCACGCTCCGCCTCGTTCACGCTCCCGCGGGGAACCTCTCCCACACCCGGTGGGACCCCAGCAGCGCGACGACCTGCCGCAGCGTGCCGTCAGCGTCCTGGTCCACGACCACCCCGGCGGCCCCGTCGGGCACCCCGGCCGCCTGGACCACGCGTTCGGCACCGTCCCAGCCGCCGATCGCCTTCCCGTGCCGGTACGCCTCGCTGAGCAACAGGAGCACCCGAGGGTCGCTCGCACCGTCCGCCGGAGCGGGCACGTCCACGCCGGGCCCGGTCACCCCGGCCAGCAGGACCGCGTCGAACTCGACCGAGCGCGCCGTGGCGAAGGTGCGCTGCACCGCGACCGGCTCCGTGCTGCCGTTCTGCAGCGTGCCGCCCGCCGGGGATATCACCAGCGGCACCATGCCCGCGGCCAGCACAGCCCTGCGCGCCGACCGCACCCGGCCCAGATCGCAGCTCTCGTCGGCGACGATGCCGATGACCCGCCCGTCGAGAGGCCACTCACGGCCCAGCTGGGAAAGAGCCGGGCTGGCCTCCACGGCGGCCAGCGGGCGGTCGGCGTGCGGCGCGGCGAGACCGAGGGCCTTGGCGACGCCCTGGCATAGCTCCGGGTCGATCTGGGCGAGCACCTGAAGCGCACGCTGCTTGATGGCGGGCTCGTACACCTTGTTCAGTTCGAAGCCATACGCCGCGATGATGTGCTGACGTTCGACCGGGGTCATGCTCAGCCAGAACCGGCGCGGCTGGCTGAAGTGGTCGTCGAACGAGGCCGGCGCCACACGCTCCTTCTTCGCGGCCGGCAGGTCGAGCGGCACCTCGACGTATGCGGCCTCGTCGTTGCCGGCCAAGAAGGGGCAACCGCCGTCCAGCGAGTTCGGCCGGTAGGGCGCAACACCGGTGTGCCCGGCGGTCTGGTGCATACCGTCGCGCAGCATGTCGTTGACCGGGGCATGCGTGCGGTTGATGGGGAGCTGGGCGAAGTTCGGGCCGCCTAGGCGGGTGATCTGCGTGTCGAGGTACGAGAAGAGCCGTCCGGCGAGCAGCGGATCGTCGGTGATGTCGATACCCGGGACGAGGTGCCCGGGATGGAAGGCGACCTGTTCGGTCTCCTCGAAGAAGTCCGCGGGGTTGGCGTCGAGAGTCAGCAGGCCGATCGGCTGCACCGGGGCCAACTCCTCGGGAACGATGTTCGTCGGATCGAGCAGGTCGATTCCGCCGAAGCTCTGCTCCTCGTTGTCGGGAAAGGTCTGCACCCCGAATTCCCACTGCGGATAGGCGCCGGACTCGATGGCGTCGGCGAGGTCACGGCGGTGGAAGTCCGGGTCCATTCCGTTGATGAGCTGCGCCTCCTCCCAGACCAGCGAATGGACGCCGAGTTTCGGCTTCCAGTGGAATTTGACGAGGGTGGTCTCGCCCTGCGCGTTCACCAGCCGGAAGGTGTGGACGCCGAAGCCTTCCATCATGCGGAACGAGCGCGCGAGGCCACGGTCGGACATGTTCCAGATGGTGTGGTGGGTGGCCTCGGTGTGCAGGGTCACGAAGTCCCAGAACGTGTCGTGCGCGCTGGCCGCCTGCGGGATCTCACGGTCCGGCTGCGGTTTCCCGGCATGGATGACGTCGGGGAATTTGATCGCGTCCTGAATGAAGAAAACCGGGATGTTGTTCCCCACCAGATCGAAGACGCCCTCGGTGGTGTAGAACTTCGTGGCGAACCCGCGGGTGTCGCGCACCACGTCGGCCGAGCCGCGGGAGCCGAGGACCGTCGAGAACCGCACGAAGACCGGAGTCTCCACGTCCTTGCCCAAAAACGCGGCCTTGCTGAGCTGGTCGGCCGTGCCGTACCCGCGGAACACCCCGTGTGCCGCGGCGCCACGGGCGTGCACGACCCGCTCGGGAATGCGCTCATGGTCGAAGTGGGTGATCTTCTCGCGCAGATGGTGGTCCTGCAACAGCACGGGGCCGCGACTCCCGGCCTTGAGCGAGTGGTCCGAGTCGTGGAGCCGGTTGCCCTGGGCGGTGGTGAGGTAGGGGCCGCTCTGGGCGACTTTGGACCGGTCGACGCCGGTGGACTGGCCCGTCGGACTGACGATCTCGGGCCCGCGCTGGTCCGCCTTGGGCGGCAGCGGCTCCCGGGGCGTGGTGGGCTCGGCGAGCTGGGGCGACTCGGAGGCCGGCTTGCCCGGGATCTCGTTCTCGGAGGCAGCCTTCTTCGCCGCGCGCTTGTCGTTCATCGTTCCTCCGTGACTGAGGTGACTGTGACTCCGGTGATTCCGGTAGCTCCGTGGCGCTGTACGCACAGGGCGGCTGGCGGGCCGGTGGCGGCGGCCCGGGATGTGGTTTCGATGATTTCCGGGGATTTCCAGTGATTCCAGGAGTTTCCGGCTGCTTTCCTGGAATTCCTGCGATTTCCAGCGGAACCCTGACGGCGCCGCGAAGGCTTCACGGCTCCCTCGGTCTCCTACGGGCTCCTACGGGCTGCACGGGCTTCTCGCGGACTCCCGCACGATTTCGGGCGGTCTGATCGCCTCAATCAGTCCGACCAGATCGACCAGATCGACCAGATCGACCAGATCGACCAGATCGACCAAGATTCGCCCGAAAAAGGCGGACACGCCGCTGAGTACCCACCGGTGCCGGATCAAAGCAGGTACGGGTTCAGCCTTTGCGGGGCCGTGGCTGAGGCCGTCCGATGCCGGTACCGGCCACCGAGTCCGCGCCCCGCTCGGGTTCCGCCTCCTCGTACCCGGCGTTCGCCTCGTCCTCGTACTCGTCGTGGTACTCCGGGCTATCGGCCTGCGGCACGCCGTCCCGCTCACCCGCACCGCCCTGCTCACCGGCGGGTCCGCGATCGCCCGCACCACCCCGCCCACCGGCGGATTCGCGCTCACCCGAGCGCTTCTTCCCGGCGTCCGCCCCCGGCCGCGGCTCCCCGGCTGCCGCCTCCGCCCGCCTATCCCGTCCCGCTCTCGGCGACCCGTCCCGCCCCGCCCTTCGCGACCGGTCCTGCGCCGCCTCGCCGTGCTGGTGCGACCGGTCGGCGCAGGCTTCGGCCAGGGTGCCCACGGCGAGCGCGAGCCGCACCGTCTTCGTGCGCCCGAGCAGCCGTACGGCCCCCGTCGCAAGGCTCAGAGCTGTGCGATTCATGGTGTCCTCATCCGTGGTCCGTGCGACCGTCGCGATCCGTGTACCGCTCACGAATTGGCCTTGGGGAGCCGCCCGCGCTGCCCGCACCGCCCGGGCCACCGCGCGACTCCATGAGACGCACGGCCGCCGTGCGCATCCCCCGCGCGTCCGCGCCCCGCGGCACCAGCGGGCCGCCCGGCACGGCGGACTGAGCGGGCCCCGGTTCGACAAAGCTGTACGGAGGCAGCGGACCGTTGATCCGCAAGTGCAGCTGCGGACGCTCGGCGCGCACCCGCGCGACGGCATCGTCGAAGGCATCGGCGGACGCCTGCTCCACCAGGAACGAGGCGTTCACCAGCCCGTCGCCGGACTCGGGTCCGGCCTGCACCCCGGCGGTGGCGGGCTCCAGCGCCTCGTACACCGCCCGGGCGTCCTCGGCCTCCACGGCGTGTACGGCGGCCACGACCAGTTCGCCAAGGCGCAACCGCTGGCGGTAGCTGCCACCGCCGGACGCGTTGTTCGCGTCGCTGAGGGCCCTGATCTCCGGGTGCTCCGCTATGACGCGGCGCAGCACGGCGGCTTCGTCATGGACGGCCTTCACGTTGTACTCGGCCTTGCCCGTCAGAGAGCGCAGCCGTTCGCGGAAGTGTCCGCCGCGCGCCGCGAGCACGCCCCGCACCGAGGCGTCGTCGGGCGCGACGCTGCCGAACCTCATCGGCAGCACGAATCCATCGCTCTCCGCCCGGCGCAGCACCTGCTGATGAGCCATCAGTTCGCGACGCAGGGGCCGCAGACCCTCGGGTGCGTCGCTGACGACGGCGGCGAGGTCGTCCTCGACGACGGAGCGCACGGTCCGCGCGGGCTCGCCCACGCCGGTCGTGCCGTGCGGCAGTGCGGGGTGGGAGCGGTCGGCGATGCCATAGACGTATGTGCTCACGTCCGCTCACTCCTCAGCGTCTGCGCGGCTGCCCCGTCCTTGTCAGCGGCCTTCCGCAGGGCACCGCCTCCGACGGGCCGAGTGACCCGCGAGGCGCTGGCCAAACGCCTGCCACACCGGTTTGCCCGGCCCGTGCCATGCCCATGCCTGTGCCCATGTCTGCGCCTGTGCCCGCGCCTATGCCCGTGCGGGGCCGGGGCCGGACATCGGGGCCGACAACCGGCACTGGGACCTGGCCTTAGCCCGATGGCGACGGGGCAGCGCCCACCGAGGGAGGACACCCTCCGCGCACGAGCCAGACCTGGTTCTGGGCGGTGTCGTGCAGGGGCTGGTTCCGCAGGCCGGTGGCGCAGGCTGCTCGGATGCTGTCCTCAGCCCGGGCCCGCTGGCGGTGCCGCAGGTCCAGGGCGGCGACGACCCGGCCGGTGGTGTCGGTGGCGAAGGTCAGCCGCATGCCGTCGGCGCCGGTGAACCGCACCCTGGGCACCGGGGCGCCGCCACTCCTTGCGGACCTTCAGCCTCATGCCCGCCGGCCAACCCTTGAGCGGGTCGCCGGCCGGCTCGGCGGCCCACGCGCCGTTCCGGATCTGCCCGTCCGGCTCGACCACGGGGGCGGCCCAGGCGGAGGCCGGAACCTTCAACACCGCTTGGCGAACGGCGTCGGTGACGGTCATACCGACCGAGTACGACAGCCACCGACGCCGATACCTCCTGGTCCAGCCCGGTCGTGCAAACCGTTTCCACCAACTGCACGACCCCAGCCGGCAAAACCACCCCCGACCGCCACCCTCAACACGGGCACACGGGCACAGCCCGATCTCGTCTTCGCCTGAATCAAATATCGGACACCCGCCCTCGCGAAGCCCCGAGGTTGACACGACTTATGCGCAGACCTATCGTAAGTCTGAGCTACATCAAGGGAGTTGTGGTGACCGCAGGACGCCGTCGGATGACCAACACCACCGACCTCGGCCGGTGGAATGCCGAGGCCGTCCTCGACTGCCTCTACGACCGCGAGCCGCGCACCAACGCCGAACTCGCCTCGGCGAGCGGCCTTTCTCGGTCCACTGTGGAGCGAGCACTCGACCTGCTCGTCGGCCTGGGCGTCGTCGGTGGGTCCGAGCCGGTCGCGCTGGCCAGCGGCCGTCCCGCCGTGCTCTACCGGTTGCATCCCGAGTTCGGTCACCTGCTCGCGATCGACGTCGGCGCGAACACCGTCCGCGCCAGGGTCGACGATCTCGCGGGCCCCGAGCCCGGACTGGATGCCGGTCCCGCCGAGCCGGAGTCGATCGAGGTCGACCCGTTCGACCCGGCGCCGGTCCGGTTCGAGGCGGTGGCGCGCGCGAGCGAGGCGGCGCTGACCGGCGCGGGCATCGGCCGTGACCAGGTGCGCGCAGTCGCCGTCGCCGTCCCCGGCATCGTCGGGGCGGACGGCAGGATCGCGCGGTCGGCGGTCATCCGCTCCCGCGACTGGGACGGCGACGGGTTGCGCACCTGGGTGGGTGAGCGGTTCTCATCGGCCCAGGTATCCATCGACAACGACGCCAACCTCGCCGTGCTCGCCGAGCAGCGCTTCGGCGTCGCGGGCAGCACGGAGGATGTCGTCGTCGTGCTCGCCGGTCGTCGCGTCGGCTTCGGCATCGTCCACGGTGGACGGTTGCACCGCGGCGCGCACCACCAGGCCGGTGAGGCCGCGAACATCCGCGACTCCTGGTGGGGGCGCGCGAGCAGTTGGCTCTACGGCCGGCAGGCCGAGGCGGCGCGGCTGTTCGCGGCGGCCGACGCGGGCGACCCGGCCGCGGTCGAGGACGTCGCCGAGTTCGTCGACCTGCTTGGCATGGCCTTGGCCGAGATCGTGCACACCATCGACCCCGAGCTGATCGTGCTCGGTGGCGCGCTCTCCCTTGCCGGGGAGGCGATCCTCCGCCCGCTCGCGGACCGGTTCAAGCTCGCCTGCCAGAGCATGTTCGAGCCGGAGTTGCGGTTGTCCACGCTCGGCCGCCGCTCCGTGCTGCTCGGCGCGGCCGAACGCGCCCGCCGGCAGTCGTTCGACCACCTGCTCGACGACGCCAGGCCGCAGTTGCCCAACGCAATGCCTAGGAGACGGTCATGACAACCGACAACGCCCCTCCGGTGAACCCCGTTCGCGTCGCCGTGCTCGGCGCGGGAGTGCGCGGCAGGGACCACAGCAGGCGCATCCGCAGCAGCGGCGGGCTGATCACGGCCGTTGCCGAACCCGACGACTTACGGCGCGAACGTCTCGCCGCCGAGCACGGTTTGCCGCCCGAGGCCTGTTTCCGCGACTGGCGTGACCTCGCCGAACACGCGGCGGACCGGGCCGACGCCGTGCTCATCACCACCCAGGACAACGACCACGCCGACCCGTGTGTGCGCTTTGCCGAACTCGGCCGGCACATCCTGTGCGAGAAACCGATGGCGCCGACCGAACCCGATGCGGCCAAAATGATCGCCGCGGTCGAACGCGCGGGCGTTGTCTTCGCCGTGCTGCACCCGCTGCGGTATATGCCCTACACCGACGTCGTCAAGGACCTCATCCGTGACGGCCGCATCGGCGAGATCGTCAACGTCGAGCACCTCGAACCCGTTGGCGCGTGGCACTTCGCGCATTCCTACGTGCGCGGCAACTGGCGGCGCGAGGAGGAGTCCAGTTCACTGCTCATGGCCAAGTGCTGCCACGACATCGACTGGCTGTCCTACCTGATCGAGGCGCAGCCGGTGCGCGTCGCCTCCTTCGGCGGGCTGCGCCACTTCACCAGGGACAATCGGCCGGCGGGCGCGGCCGACCGCTGCCTCGACTGCGCGATCGAGCCCGGCTGCCCGTTCTCCGCGCCGCGGCTGTACCGGTCGTGTTTCGGCGACCGCGACCGCGAGTACTGGCCGTTGAGCGTGGTCACCCCGACCCTGACTGAGAGTGCGTTGCGCGAGGCGCTCGCGACCGGACCGTACGGGCGCTGCGTCTACGCCTGCGACAACGACGTCGTCGACCACCAGGTCGTCGCCCTGGACTACGACAACGGCGTCACCGCGACCCACACCGTCACCGCGTTCACCGAGATGGGCCACCGCAGGACGCGGATCTTCGGCACGCACGGCAGCATCGAGTGCGACGGCAAGCAGGTCCTGGTGCACGACTTCCGCGGCCACCCGGCGGTCGCAGCGACCACCATCGACGTGCCGGCGCGCACCGCGCACGGCATCGCCGACCACGGCGACGGCGACCGTGCCGCGATCGCCGCGTTCCTCACCGCCGTCGCGACCGGCGACACCAGTCACATCCGCTCCGGCCCGCGCGAAACCCTTGCCAGCCACCGCGTCGTGTGGGCGGCCGAGCAGGCCCGCCACGACAACGCGACGCTCGCCGTGCCCGACCCGCTTCGCGCTCCCGAACCCACCGCGGACGCGCCCTGACCGCTGCTCACCGTCCGAAGGAGGCGAACTTGTGTTACCTCATAGCCGGCTTCGCCGTTGCCGCCGCTCTGCTCTCCCTGGCGTTCAACCGTAGCGAAGGCCGGCATGTCCACGTCCCACCGGCGCAGCTGCGCCAACTCGCTTCGAAGGCCTGGCGCGAGGAGGGCCGTCTGTGACCGGCGCGCGCCAGTGGGCCGCGGTGGCCGCACTACTCACCGCGGGGTTCGACGCGTGATCGGGCCGCCGCAATGGCTCGGAACCGACCACCCGAAACTCAATACGAATGTGAAGAAGCCAGTGACTGAAGAACAGGAGTATGGGACGTGACCTCAGCCCCAGACGGCTTCGCGTCAGCGGAGACATTTCCCTGCACGGTGACCATCGGCGCGTGGGTACGGCGATTCCTTCCGCAGTTACTCTCGGGGATGATGCCCATACTGTTCGTTCTCGCCCTGCCGCTCGCCCTGCTGGGAGCTGGTCCGCTGACTTGGCCATTGGCGCTCGTTCCGACGGCGGCCTTGGGGATTATGGTATGGAAAGTAAAGAAACGCCAGTTCGACGAAACATGGGGTACAGCCACATTGCAACTTTCGTCGGATGGGGAGGTGGTTCTAGAACGGCATTGCCGGCTGGAGTTGCCGTGGGACCAGGTTCACTCTCTTGGCAAGGCAGACCTCATCAACAACGGCCCCAAACCGCTGATGATAGGTGGACGGGCCGGCCTCATAGCCGGCCTACTGTTCATGGCCACGATCGCGACGACGCGGGCAGGACGCACTGATCGGTAAGGGGCGTCTGACGGTGAGTCCCGCGGCTTCGAAGTTGGTCCGAGGACAGATCGCCCGGAATCAGGGTGCGCGCGACTTCGATCCGCGAACCGGCGGCCGACTCACAGCGATCGTGCTCACTGCGTATGACAAGAACTGGCGGATCGGGCGGATCGGGCAGTGGGTCCAGGTGCACCGTCCCGACCTGCTCGTTGACCCCACTCGTGCGTCCTGACCAAAACCGCCGACGAAACTCTTGCGTTGCTGGCTGAACGTCTGTCCTGAACCTCGCGCCGCGGCTGAGAGGGTGCACCTCGTAGCGCACGGCGGCCTTCTCCAGCTTGGCCGGATCGGCCCGCACCATGTTTAGCCGCGGCAGGCCGCGCACGTATATGTCGAGATCACCAGGGGGATCTTCCCCCTGAGTGGTGGACACCTCTGTTCCCGGCCCCGGTGGAGGCTGGGTAGGAGGAGTCTCTTATGGTGATGAGGGTGTATTCGCCCGAGTTCAAGGTCGATGCTGTGGCCTTGTACCACTCGGACCCGGACCTCACGCTCGCCCAGGTGGCCCGTGACCTGGGGATTCGGCGCGACACACTGCGTCGGTGGATCGATGCCGCCGGGGCCCACAGTGGCACGACGGCGAGGAAGAGCACGAAGGATGACCGGGTGAGCGAGCCGACCAAGGAGGACCTGGAGGCAGAGAACGAAGCGTTGCGCGCGGAGCTGAAGGCCGCGCGCAAGGAGAACGCGACGCTGGCCACCGAGAGGGACATCCTGCGCAAGGCGACGAAGTTTTCGCCTCGGAGATGCACTGGTAAGCCGCTTCCAGCTCATTGAGGACCACTGCGAGACCTACCCGGTCAAGCGGCTGTGCCACGTGCTGGAGGTCAACCGCTCCAGCTTCTACAAATGGCGGGAGTCAGCTCCGGCCCGCACTGAACGCGCGGCGGCCGACGGCGCTCTCGCCGAGCGAATCAAGGAGATCCACACCGAGCACACCGGCACTTACGGCGCCCCGCGGATCACTGCCGAACTACGCCTGGGCGACAGGCTGTTGGTCAACCGCAAGTGGGTGGCACGGATCATGCGCGAGAACGGGATCGTGGGCCTGCGGCTGCGCAAGCGGCAGGTCACCACGGTCAGTGAGCCCTCCGACACGCCGGTGCCGGATCTGTTCAGACGGGACTTCACCGCGTCGGCGCCGAACACCAAGTACGTGGGTGATATCACGTATCTGCCTTTCGGCGACGGGGAGTTCCTGTATTTGGCGACGGTCGTGGACTGCTTCTCGCGCCGCCTGGCCGGGTGGTCCATCGCCGATCACATGCGCACAGAGCTGGTCGCCGACGCGCTGAAGGCTGCCGCGGCCACCCGCGGCAGCCTGGCCGGCGCCGTCTTCCACACCGACCACGGCGCGCAGTACACCAGTCGTGAATTTGCCGACCTGTGCAGCGAGTTGGGCGTGACCCAGTCCATGGGAGCGGTGGGCGCGAGCGCGGACAACGCCGCCGCCGAGTCGTTCAACGCCAGCCTGAAACGGGAGACGCTGCAAGGCGCCCGCCGCTACGACGGCGCCCGGGCCTGCCGGCTGGCGGTCTTCCGCTGGGTCACCAGATACAACACCACACGGCGGCACTCGGCAGCCGGGCAGATGTCACCCATCGACTACGAACACGCATCAGCTACCATCACATTTGCCGCATAACAACACGAAAAGGTGTCCACTTTCGCGGGGGAAGGCCCGGGGGACGTCGAGGATCGATGCGTTGGAGTGCGGAAGGCCGTGCAACCACGCCCGGTGAGCACCTGCCGGGCCGGTGTGTCGCTCTCGTCGGCGTAGAGCATGCCGACGCTTCGCAGGCCACGGGCGCCGCGGGCCTTGCCGTAGGCCGAACGTCCTCGCCTCTGAGCCGAGGACCCCTGCCCGAACGGAAATGGAGAGGCGGCGGCGGACGGCCTCCGTGCACACTTCCCGCATGGAGACTGACATGGTCTGGTCACCGCAGCAGAGGGCGCTGCGGCACGTTGCGGCCCTGTCCTCGGGAGGCCCTCTGGACTCTCGGCTCCGGCTGACCATGAACTTTCATCCCGACCGCGCGGCCGGCGGGCGCCCGATCCTGCTCGGCATGGCGGAAGACGGCGTCTACCGATCACAGTTCGTGACGGGCACCAGCAACGGCGGTCTGACGGCGCACCCGGGCGGCGACCGGTGGCACTGGGAGAGCCGTATGTTCGCGGGCGCCTACGACCACGCCGCCGCTGCCGAGCGTCCCGTCTACGGTGCGCTGAACTTCCGCGACGATGCGGCCGGCGGAGCAGCGCGATTCGGCTCCTCGTACTTCAGACTCACCGCCGACGCCCTCACCAGAACCACGTTCTGCTATCCGGACAGTTCCACAGGACCCTTTGACTTCGGCGTCGCGACCCGCTTCGCGCTCCTTGAAAAGGCCGAGGCCGACGACTGCGATTACCTGGACGGCCACATCGAGGCGCAGGTGCACGGGCCGGTCAGGCTCGATCGCGACGTGGAGGCGCTGGTTCTCGATTCCAGCTACCGCGGCACGGCCGTGGCGGACGCGGCCCGCGCACTCCGCTGCCCGATCGAATGGCATCCCGGCTTCCTGCTCGGCATCGACCACCTCAAGCGCCACCCGGAGTACCGCGGACAGCGGTACGTCGATCTGGGAGTGGAGATCGCAGTCGACGGCCGGCTCGATCCCAAGATCATCGGAGACGCCGCCCGGACCGGCCGCCACGACCCGCAGGACCTCAAGAAGGTCTGGCACTGCCTGGCACGATTCGGCCATCCGCGGCACAACAGCAGCGCCGCCCATACCGGCGCCACCCGGACCCCGCCACCTCCGCACTGCCCGTGCCAGGCCTAGACCCAAGCCCAGACCCAGGGCCCAGACCTAGAAGCCGCCACAGCAACGGACACACGAGAACGGCGAGGCGCTACACCCCGACCGGATCTCCCGCCGCGCTTCACCCGCCTCGTTGAACTGTCCGGCCTACCGCCGGTCCGCCTGCACGACCTACGCGACCTACGCGACCTACGTCATGAACTCGGCAGCCCCCTTCCGGCTGTCCCTCGCATCCCGTGCGGCGGGGGCCAGCCAGAACCATCACCTCGGATCAGATCATCCGGACGACCTCGCTACAACGACGGGCTTTGGGCTGCCTGGTGCCAGAAATCCGACAGTTGTCGGCCGGCGTTCGGAGCGTATGTGCTGGCGGCGGCCAGTCCGCCCAGGGAAGTCGCTGCGTCGTTCAGTACGAGGCTGTTGTTTCCGGCTGCCGAGGGCAGTCCGGATTTGAGGTTGATCGCAGGGTTGAGCAGGCCGAGCAGACCGCAGCCGGTAGCTCCGGGGACGGCGAAGGAATCATCGCCCAGAGCCGTACCAGACAGTCCGACCGCCAGCATGGGGCCGGCCGGGTTGGTCGCGCCTTGCACATCGAACGTGGTGGCGCCCTGAGCCGGCGCCGCCAGATTCTTAGGGTGCAGCAGAATCGGGTGGGAGTTGGACCCGATGTAGCAGGTGGAGCCGAGCAGCGGGTTCTCCAGGTGGATCTTGACCGGCAGCGTGAGGATGGGCTGTCCGACGCCGAGTCCTGCCACCAGACTGAAGTCCCGTGGTGTACCGGCCGACTCGACCGTGGCGCTCACGTTGTTCAGCGCGTTGTCGGTTGCCTGCCGGCAGACCTGTGAAACCAACAGAATCTTGCTCGGGCACATCAGGCCGAGCAGTCCGCCTGGCACCTGGGCCGCGTCCGCAACGATGGCCCCGCCAGAGGGAGCGGCCACGGTGAAGGTGGTTCCTCCCCCCACGGAGGCCAGACCAAGCTGCAGGTCACTCCTGCCGGTGGTTGCGGTGGTGTTCCCGAGTTTGATGGACCCGCTGGGCGAGCTGGCTGTGAGGCACAGCGGCACGGCCGTCACACCATCTGTGGTCAGCAGGGTCGGATCGTCTACCGGACATCGCGAGAACGGTGCCCATCCACCGGGCAGTGTGTCAGCCGATGCCACACCGCCCGACATCATGACAGTGACACCGGCCACCGCCGCACTGGCCACCGTCATTCGTAACTTGCTTCTCGTGGGCCTCGTTTTCCCTACGGATCTCAAGAGGACTCCCCAACATTTCTGATCGTTGCTTGGCTACTGCTGAGTAGTGAAGCGAAGCACCCCCAAAAAATCAACGCCCCTGACACACGTTCAGTGGTGACACGGCAGGAACTTCGCGAGGTAGCCAGACGGATGGGATCGTCCGGTGACGACCCGTCATGTCGCGTTGATACAGGGCCGGATGCCGATGCAGGCACCGTTTCGGTGATCACGCAGGCATCGAATCCGCATGCCCACACCGAGGACCGCGCCTCGCGGGGCCGTGGGACCTGAGGGCTGTGGGACTGCCGCGCCTGCTGCGCCCCCAGGCCAGCCGAGTAGGCACAAGAGGCATCACGAACCGGACAACTCACAACTGTACCGAGGCCCCGCTCACCTCTGCATGCTTCTGGCAACGGCCCAGGGCGAAGCCTCTGACCTTTGAGTACCGCCAGTAACGCCGGTGGCTGGATTTTCCGAGAAATTCTTGACGCGTACATCTCATCCGTAGATAGATTGCAGCGCTTCCAGTTTCCGTTCCTGCCCGATGTTCGTGCCGCAGCCCGTTCACGGGCGTCCCGCCACGGCATGAGCCGCACGACACTCTGCACCGTCTCTGCGCGCCATTCTCCCGCCCCACCAGTGAGGAGAACGTGCCCCATGAACGACGATGTGTCCGGCAGATCCGGGCGACCCACGCACCGCAGTAAACCCCGGCGACCGAACGGTCCCGCCCGGGGTGGCCGCACGAAGGGCGGCCTGCGCGCCCCACCCATGCCACAGGTCCGCGCCGCGGCGGAAGGTACCCCCACGGCTCAAATTTCTACGCGCGTCCACTCATCGTTGCGCGCTTCCCTGTCTTTCCACATTCCTGTGAAAGGAACCACCATGGCCACCACACGCTCCATCCTCACCGCCACCGGACTCCTCGCGGCGGCGACGCTGCTCACCGTCGGCACCGCGTCCGCCACCGCCACGGCGGGCAACGTGCTCACTTACCCCGGCAAGGGCGGTACCGCCGTGAGCGTCGGTGACGTGCTCACCGGGGCCAGCAGTCTAGTGACTGTGACGACAGCACCCGGCGGCTCCACCGGCATCACCTGCGACCACTCGGACTTCAGCGCCACCGTCAACAGCAACCCGGCGGCGTCCGGCACCGCCACAGAGACCCTCAACTCGTTAAACTTCGGCGGCACCTGCACCGTCAACATCCCCGGGCTGACCGGCGTGAAGAGCGTCACCGCCAACGGACTGCCGCTTCCCACCGACGTGAGCTCGGCTGGCGTCGTCACCCTCCACGGCCCGCTCAGCGCCACTGCGGTGCTCACCAGCCTGCTGGGCGACGTGAACTGCGCCTACGGCGCGGCGAGCATGGTGGGGACCGCGGACAGTTCCGTCAGCAAGATCACCTTCACCGACCAGAAGTTCGACGTGGTGTCCGGTTCGAACCCGAACTGTCCCTCCACTGCCTACCTCTCGGTCGCCTACTCGCCCATCACGGATGTGAACGTCGGCCAGCCCGTGTTCGTCAACTGACCTGCCCGGACGTCGGCTGACGTCCAGACACCCTGACGCCAGGGCGCCCTGCCCGGACCCGGGCCGTCGGCCGGCACGCCCTGTCTTCTGAACGACGCACCACACTCGCGGCGCACTCGCGGTCCGGTACGGGACCCGTCCCGTACCGGACCGCGAACCGCTGCGCATTGCGGTCCCGGTTCACCCCCATGTCCGGCGGCTACGCCATCGAGGGCGCCCTGCCGGTGATCAGGGCCCGCCACGAACTGCGCCGGCTGCTCGACGCGCCCCTGGCGCCCCGGCCCGGGACGCGGCCGGCGCCGGAAGCCGGGGTGCCCCAGGACGAGGTGCACGTGGCCGTGGTGGGCGGCGCCGGCGGCCCCACACCCGACCCCGGCGGGCCGCCGTCGATCACCTTCGAGAAGGTCCGCTTCACCTACCTTGGCGCAGCCCGACCGGTGCTGGACGGGCTCGACCTGGAGATCCGGCCGGGCGAACTGCTCGCCGTGGTCGGCGCCAACAGCGCCGGCAAGTCCACCCTGACCAAGCTGCTGGCCGGCCTGTACGAGCCGGCCACGGGGCGCATCACCGCGGACGGCAACCCGATCGACGACCCGGCGGCCGGCGGCATCGCCGGCTGGCGCACCCGCCTCACGGTGGTCTTCCAGGACTTCGGGCGCTACCAGACACGCCTCGGGGGGCCGACCCGAGTGGATGGCGCGGCTGGGGTCGACCGGGCAGTCGGCGAGGCCGGCCTGCAGCCGGTGCTGGATCGGCTTCCGGACGGACTCGACACCGTGCTGGGCACGTCCTTCGGCGGCACGGACCTGTCCGAGGGACAGTGGCAGAAGGTCGCCCTCGGCCGCGGCTGCATGCGCACGGCGCCGCGGCGCCCTCACCATCATGGTCTCGCACCGGTTCTCGACCGTGGTGGACGCCGATCTGATCCTCGTCCTCCACGAGGGCCGGCTGATCGAGACGGGCGACCACGACACGCTGCTCGCCCAGAGCGGCCATTATGCGGAGCGTACCGGCTGTACACCCAGGCGTACGCCGACCACCCACCGGGCGTCGCGTCGAGCGCCGACGCCCCCACACCCAGAGGTCACTGTGAGCAACCACAGCGAGACGATCGCCGCACCGGGCTGGCACCTGACCGTGCCCGATGCATTCGCCGCAGGCGTCGTCCAGCACACCAAGGAGCGCGGCGCGGCCTGGCTGGCTGAACTGCCCTCGCTGACCGAGGCGCTGATGCGGCGCTGGGACCTGACCCCCGAACCGGACGCCGAGGTCATGCACGGATTCCTCGGGGTGGTGGTGCCGGTACGGCGCGGCGCCGAACGGTACGCGCTGAAAGTGGGCCAGCCCTCGGAGGAGGTCCACAACCAGGTCACGTCGCTCACCGTGTGGGACGGACAGGGCATGGTGCGGATGGCCGAGGCCGACCCGGCGGCGGGCGCGCTGCTGCTGGAACGCCTGGACCATCGTCGCTCGCTGGACGACATCGATCTCGGCGAGGCCGTCGACACGGCCGCACGCCTGCTGCGCCGGCTCGCGGTCCCTGCCGCCGGCGCACCGCTGCCCACCCTGGACGACCACGTCGCCGACTGGCCGGAGCGCTGGCTGATGACGTGGCAGAAGCTCGACCGCCCGCTGCCGCGCCGACTACTGGACGCCGCCGCCGAGCGCTGTCGGGCGCTCGGCCCGCTGTCCGGCCGGGCGCTGGTCGACCACGACCTGCACTTCCGCAACGTGCTCGCGGGCGAGCGGGAGCCGTGGCTGGCGATCGATCCGCGCGGTGTGCTGGGCGACGCGGAGTTCGCGCTGGCGCCGCTGCTGTGGAACAGGTTCGTCGGTCCCGAGGAGGTTCCCGAACGGTTCGCCCGCTTCACCGACCTCGGCGACCTCGATACCGAGCTGGCCCGGGGCTGGGCCCTGGTCCGCGTCGTCGACTACTTCCTGTGGTCCACCGGCGCCGGCCTGACGTGGGACCCGGCGGCCTGCCGGATCATCGCCGACTGGATCGTCGGCCCGCAGGTCGTCGCGCCACAGGTCCCGTAGCCCGCGCCTCGTCCACCCGCGTGACCCCGGGAGAATCATGCTGCCACGGCGTCGATCCGCGGGACGTCATCCGGCCGGATGGCGCACCGATGCCGGCGACCATCCGTCACCGGACCGTTTGCGAAAGGTGGAATTCCCTGGCCGGCGTCCCCGACCGAACCCCTCGGTCCCCCCGAACCGGCCGCTTGTGCCCTGCATGCCACTGGATCTTGATCCAGACGAGTGAACGAAGATCTCTGCCTTGGAGCGGTTCCCTCCCTCCCGCGTTTGCGCAGATAGAAAGGGTGTCGTAGGGGCCACGCATGGTGGGGCGGGTGGGACTCGAACCCACGGCCGACGGATTATGAGTCCGCTGCTCTAACCGGCTGAGCTACCGCCCCATTACGGCGCGTCGCGCACATGTGCGCGCCGTCTGCCGCAGCATAGCTGCTCATACGATCTGCTGCCTCGGCTGGTTGGCATCGCACGACCATGAGGACTTGTCCCTTGACCGAGGCGGTTCCACCAGGCACAAAAAAGGACCCCTGAGGGGTCCTTCTCGGCTGCTCCCCCGACTGGACTCGAACCAGTAACCTGCCGGTTAACAGCCGGCTGCTCTGCCAATTGAGCTACGGAGGATCGAGCTCCCCCGACTGGACTCGAACCAGTAACCTGCCGGTTAACAGCCGGCTGCTCTGCCAATTGAGCTACGGAGGATTGCCTCGCTGCATCGAATGCGGCTCCCGGGGTAGCTGCCCAGGCAGCGCGCGCTCTCTGCACCGCATACATTAGCGCAAGCAGGGGGGTGCTCCGCCAATCAGTATCGCGACGGTCTCCGGCGTGGGGACTCAAGGGAAGGGTGGCCGCCATGCGCTACCGGCTCACATTCGCCGCTGGACTCGCCCTCGGCTACGTACTGGGGACGCGTGCGGGGCGCGAGCACTACGAGAAGCTCAAGAAGTCCGCGCAGGACTTCGCCCAGAACCCCGCTGTCCGCAACACCGCCGAGTCCGCCGCCCAGCAGAGCCGTGAACTGGCGGGCCGGGCCTACCACTCGGTGAGCGAGAGGTTCGTCGACCGGGTGCCGGACTCGGTGGCCGAGCGGATGCGGGCGGTGCGGGCCAGGTCCAACGGCAAGTCCGGTGCCGAGGACGACTGGGGCACCAGCAACACTTGAGGCGACGCGGGTACGGGGCAGGGTCCCGGGTGCGGCATTATTCGGGTATGGGGATAGTCGCCGGTCTTGACAGTTCACCCGACGCCACGCGCATCGTCGTCTGTGACACGGACACCGGGGCCGTGCTCAGGCAGGGCTACGCGCCACATCCGGCCGAAGGCGGCGAAGGGCGGCCCTGTGACGTCGACCCGCAGGCCTGGCTACTCTCGCTGGGCGACGCGGCCGGCGGCGGACTACTCGAAGGCGTTCGCGCGATCGGCGTGTCGGCCCAGCAGAACGCGCTCGTCCCGCTCGACGCGCAGGGCGGCGCGGTACGTCCCGCGCTGGTCGGCGGAGACAAGCGGGCCCAGGCCGCCGCGGCAGAACTGATCGACCGGCTCGGCGGGCGAGGAGCCTGGGCCGAGGCCGTCGGATGCGTGCCGCAGGCCGCACAGCCGGTGACGAAGCTGCGCTGGCTGGCCCAGGCGGAACCCGAAGCGGCCCAGCGCACCGCCTGCGTCCTGGGCGCCCACGACTGGCTGGTGTGGCAGTTGCTCGGGCGTCCCGCGCGGCGCACCACCGACCGGGGCGCGGCGTCCGGCACCGGCTACTGGTCGGCGGCGAGCGGTGCGTACCGCCCCGATCTGGTGGAGCTGGCGCTCGGGCACCCGGTGGCGCTGCCGGACGTACTGGCGCCCGCGGAGCCCGCGGGTACCACGCGGGGTCCGAAAGTCGACTGCCCGCCGCCGCCACCAAATGTACCGCTAGGGGCGAAGGTGTTCGAACCGCCTTGTCCGCCGGTCTGATTCGACCCGCCGCCTCGCCCTTGTCCGTTTCCGGGTATGCCGGTTCCGGGGGTTCCCGCGCCGGGCACGGTGCTCGCCGTGGGACTGAACACGAACTCCCACAGCTGGTACTGATCCTGGTCCTTATAGATTTTGATGCTGGGTCCCGTGTAGGTGCTGGCGACGCCGGCAATCCCGCCGACCTGATTGCTGCCGGTTGCTATAGGGGTCGAGGGAGTCTGTCGCGGACTGGTCAGGAGCTGATTGATGAGGCCCAGCGCGGCGTTGGGGAGCCCGGGGTCCCGCCCGGTTGGTTCTGGAATTGTTGATTTGGAAATGCTGAATTGGGGGTTCTGAATGGTCTGCTGATTCTGGATTTGAGGTGCTCCAGGTTGCGGAGAGAACGGCTGGCCCGGAAACCCTTGCGGCTGCCCGGGGATGCCCTGGCCCGGGGTTTGCCCCGGAACCGGTGGCGCCGGCACGAGTTGTCCGCTCGGATCAATCCGGAATCCCGGCGGCACACCGGTCTGGACTCCGCCCGGCAGTCCTCCGGGGCTGGGCTGCCCGGGGAACGGGGAAACCGGATTCTGTCCGGGAACTAACTGCGGAGGACGAAGCTGCCCGGGTTGTCCTAGGTTTTGTCCTGGGTTTTGTCCCGGGTTTTGCTCCTGTGCCCTGCTGACCGCCCTGCGCTCCCGTGGGCACCAGCGTAATCGGAGGAAGCCCTCCCGGCTGATTGACTCCGCCGGGTTGCAGCGTGATGGGTGGAAGAGCGCCTGGCCCTTGCTGCGGCTGAAGCGTGATGGGAGGAAGCGGTCCGTTGTTCCGGCTGTCGATTGCGCGTTGGGGTTTTGCTGCGCAAAGGGCGGCGCGAACCCGCCAGCCGGCGTGAGCGGGCGATCGCTGGGACGTTGCAACACGGCGGCGTTTACCTGCGGCTGCTGATCGGCCGGGGTCGTGTCGCTGGTCGTGCTGTTGAATTCGAGGCCGATTGGCTCTGGCTGTCGCCGGCCGTGGGAGGCTTCTGCACCAGGGAATCGGTGAGAAATCCGCCGTTGGTGTGAATGATCCGCCACTCGTCTTTGCCCGTGTAGGGATCCTTGTAGCGCCGCCGCAGGAAGCGTTTTTCGCGCTTCTCCAGATCGTCGAGGCTGGTGGGGTATTGCCGGTTGTTGGCAACGTAATAAAGCTGGATGGCGCGGATATATTGCTCGCCGCGGTCGATCAGGAGCTGCTCTTTGTCCCGCTCGGTTTCAAAGGCCACGCGCGGGAACTGCTGATAGAGCATCAGCGCGATGATGGCGGCCATCAGGAACACCATCAGCAGGGCATAGCCGCCCTGCGACTCCCGGCGCGCGTTCTTCGAGCTTCATGGAGCTTCGTCTCATCATGGAGCCTCCGCGGCCAGCGGCAGCGTCTGCTGATTCTTGGCGACGGTGTCCTCCACTACTGCCGAGTTTACTCCGATGCGGAGGATCTTGTACCGGTTCCGGATCGTCTCGTTTTCTCCCGCCTGAACGATGTCTTCCCCGTCCAGGAAGAAGGCCTTCCGCGCCGCGGAGCGCAAGGCTCCGGAATAGCCGTAGAACTTTAGCGGAATGGGCGGCGGGGGCGGCGGGGGCGCCGGCCCTTTCTGCTGATCGGCCGGCTTTGCCTCCGCAACCTTGCACCGGCTTTGGCACGATCGGGCTTCGGTTTGCGGCACGGGCGGCGGAGGCGGCGTATAGAACTCGAACAAACTGCGCGATCCGCCTTCGACCGAGACCCGGCGTACTTTGGCCAGCAGATCCAGTTTCAAGGTCGGATCGATGCGGCTGATGTCCATGCCCTCGGGCAGTTTCAGCGTGGGCCGGAAATCGTCGCCGGAAGCGGAACCGCGCCCGCCTCGCACCGCCACTCTTGGCCCGTAGGAAGACGTGGCGGGCCGTGTGGCGGCGAAACGCGTGCGGCCGGCGCTGCGGCGGGCGGCGCCTTCACCGCGGCCGCGGGGACGTGTTTGCGCCGGCGGGTATCTCGGGCCGGCTCTCCAGTAGTAAGCCCCACCCGCCGCCACCAGCAATACACCCAGAATGGCGAGTTTCTTCGGCTCCGCGCCGACGCCCGAAGGAGCCAGTTTCATCGCGCTCCCTCCAGCGCCGCCTGGGCCGTCTCGCCGGCCGGCGCCGCGCGATTCGTCGCGGAGAAACGCGTCGATCTTCATGCTCACGGTCAGAATGTTCGAGCCTTGCTGCGGGGCGGCGCTCATCGATTCGATGATCAGTAACCGGTCGGACCGGTCCAGCTCGCCGATGAAGTTCAGCAGATTGCGGTAGGTCCCCTCATAGTTGGCCGTGATGGTCATCATGCTGAGCGAATCCGAACCTTCGATGAACTCGGTGGTCTGGGCGCGGTCGCGCTCTTTGATCTGGGCCTTGTTGGCGGCCTCGGTCAGCTCGGCAAGCAAATCGGAATCCGCGGTCCGGCGGGTCAGGAAGTACTGAGTCCAGAAACTGGTTGCCTTCTTCGCGCGCTTTTTCGATGGCGGCGACGTTGAGCCGGCGTGCGCTCCAGCAGCGCGCGCTTCTGCGCCACTTGCGTTTGCAGCGTGGCGAGCTCGCGCTCCAGATCGTCGGCCGACCCGCCGGGCGGAAACACCAGCAGTCCCGCGCGCGATCAGGTTGAGCCCCAGCAGAGCTCCTAGAACGATACGGACCTTCCGCTTCAGATTGTCCGCCTGGCCCCTGGCCGCCGGCCCCTGGCCCCTAGAGTTTCTGGGCATAGCTCACCATCACCCGGTAATGCCACAAGGGCTCGTTCGGCGTCGGCGGGGAAATACGCGAAGTGTTCGTCGGCCCGAACAAAGGAGAATCCCCCAGTCGCTTCAGAAACTCGATCATCTGCGCGGGATTCTGGGCGCCGACTTCCATGTCGAGCGTCACCTCGTTGCGGGTGTTGACCTGCGGGAGACGCACTTGGATCAGGCGAATGTTGTTCGGCTGCACGCTCGCGATATCGGCGTACAGTCTGGTCCAGCTGATCGACTTGCGCTCGATCAGGGAGTTGAGCAGCAGGCTGCGCTCCAGCACCTCGGCGTTCATGGGCTGGTGCAGCGTGCTGTCCAGCGTGGTCTGCTCCGCGGAGATCGCGCGCAGGTCGGCATTGAGCTTGGCCACCGCCGTGCGGGTGTCGGTCTGCCGGCCCCGCTCGCTCAGGATGAGAAAAACCAGTCCGCCCAGCAGCGCCACCAGCGCCACGGCGCAAGCCGAGGAGGCCACCAGCATGGGCCGGTCGCGGCGGAAGGGCTCGCTGGCGAGATTGATCTGTACGTGCATACTCAGCCGGCCGCCTCCAGATACCCGAGCAGTCCCGCGTTATACGCGGTGGGCGCGCCCAGACGGCTCCTCAACGGTTCCATTTCCAGTTGCAATCCCTCGGGCAGCTTGGCGAATCCGCACAGCAGCAGCTTTTCGGGTTTCTGGCCCAATTCGTCTTCGATGTACGCGAAGGTCGGATGGAGCACCGCGAGAATCTCATCATTGTTGCCCTCTTCGTCGCTTCCGCCTTCGATGGTCAGGCACCGGAACAGTTTCAAGCGCCGCCGGCGACGGCCATCACCGTGAGTACGTTGCCGGTCAGCTTGGCAATCACCGCCACGTCGCTCGCCGGATATAGATTCAGCGCGGCCAGTCCGGATGTGGTGATCTGGCCGGGATAGAGGTTCGCGGCCCGGAAAACCGCTTCGTAACGGGCCAGAATCTCGAGCGAAACGGTGACCGCGACCACGTCGACTTTCTTGGCGCCCAGCTTGCTCGGGGCGGCTGGGCCCAGTAACTCACGGCGGCCGAATCGATATCGAACGGAATGGTCTTCTTCACCCGGAACCGCACCAGCGGCAGTTGTTCCTCGGGCGCCGAAGGGAAGGAATCGAAATCGAGCAGACTGACGCGCGCGGCGTAGTCCGGCAGGATCACGGCCGCCGGACGCCGCTTGGCTCCGTTGGGCGGCGCGATGCGCGCCAGTGCCGATGTCACCGCGTCGGCCCGGAGGATGTTGTCGGCCAGCGGCGATACCGCCAGCACTCCGGGCTCGAAGGGCTCGAAGCCGGTTTCCCCGTGCCGCGCGTAGGCGATGCCCGCCTCGGACAGTTCGAAGATGTGCTCCGGCGGAGGATCCTTCACCAGATGCGTGATTTGTTTCCACAAGGCCATAGGGAGGGAGGCTCTAGCTTTCGATGAAGGTGACCTTGTTGATCTCCTTGAGCGTGGTGATTCCCTCGCGCGCCTTCTCCACGGCCGATTCGCGCAGGAAGGTCATCCCTTCTTCGCGTGCTTTGCGGCGGACTTCCGTGCTGGGCCGCCGGTTGAGGATCAGGTCGCGGATGTTGTCGCTCAAATCCAGCAGTTCGGAAATGGCGCTGCGCCCGCGGAATCCCGTTCCGCCGCATTCGAAGCATCCCGCGCCCTCGTAGAACGGAACATCGCGCCACTCGCCGGGATCGAGGCCGCTCTCGACCAGGTACGAATCGGATAGGTGACCTGCTTCTTGCAGTGCGGGCAGATCATGCGCACCAGCCGCTGCGCCAGGATGCAGTTCAGCGCGGACACGAAATTGTAGAGCTCCACGCCCATGTTCAGGAACCGGCCCAGCACATCCAGCACGTTGTTGGCGTGCACCGTGGTGAACACCAGGTGTCCGGTGAGCGCGGCGTTGATGGCGATCTGCGCGGTCTCGTTATCGCGGATTTCGCCCACCAGGATCTTGTCGGGATCGTGGCGCAGGATCGACCGCAGTCCGCGCGCGAACGTCAGCCCCTTCTTCTCGTTCACCGGAATCTGGGTGATGCCGCGGATCTGGTATTCCACCGGATCTTCGATGGTGATGATCTTGTCTTCGTCGTTCTTGATCTCGCTCAGCGCCGCGTACAGGGTGGTGGTTTTGCCCGAGCCGGTGGGTCCGGTGACCAGCACCATGCCGTACGGCTCCTTGATATAGCGCCGGAACTTGGCCAGCTCGACCGCCGAAAATCCGACCACGTCCAGCGATAGATTCGCGAACTTCTCGCTCATCGATTCCTTGTCGAGCACGCGCAGCACCGCGTCCTCGCCGTAGATGGTCGGCATGATGGAGACGCGGAAATCGATCAAGCGTGTCTTGTAACGTACGCGAAAACGTCCGTCCTGGGGAATGCGCCGCTCGGCGATATCCAGCTCCGACATCACCTTGATGCGCGAAATAATGGTCGAGTGCCAGTCCTTGGCGATGGGCGGCATGGCATAGTGCAGGACGCCATCGATGCGGTACTTGATGGCCACTTCCTGATCCCGGGTTTCGATGTGGATATCGCTGGCCCGCCGCTCCAGGGCGTTAAAGATGGTGGTGTCCACCAGCTTGATCACCGGCGCGATATCCGAATCGCCGGCAGCCAGACGGTCGATGGAAAGCGTTTCGTCGGGATTCTCTTCGTCGCCGACCACATCGAGCGTAAAGCCCTCGGTGACTTCGTCCAGCACGCGCTGGCTCTGTTCCGTCTTCTTGAGCAGATCGGAGATCTGCGAAAGAGTCGCGACCTTGACCCGCAGCTTCTTGCCCAGCAGCACGGCCAGCTCGTCGATCAGGCTGAGGTTGCGCGGGTCGGCCAGGGCGATCTCGAGCGTTCCGTTGTGGCCTTCGATGGGCACGAAATTGTAGCGGAACATCAGGTCCACCGGGATCGAGGTGAACAGGTCGTGGTCGATGCGCACTTCGCGCAGATCCACGAACTCGTGGTAGTACCGCTCGGCCACGGCGCGGGCCCGCGCGGCTTCCTGGAGGGGATCTACGGGCGTCATGCGGTCGCTACTTGCCATTTAGAATCAGTA
>CAVXIJ010000032.1:0-75742 GCA_963761765.1 uncultured Actinomycetota bacterium | reverse complement strand
AGACCGCATTGAAGTAGATCTTGGAGTTGTCGACGAACTTCTGCCACAGGGCCAGCGTCTCGGGGTCGCCCGCCTGGAGGTCGACGACCCTGCGCCGGGCCCGCGCCTTGAACTCGTCGTCGGTGTCGAAGACCACCCGCGCTGCCTTGTAGAGGCGGTTCAGGTTCGACATCGCCTCTTCGCCGGAGGCTTCCTCGCCGGCCGACTCGGGAGTCTTGCGGTCCAGCTCGTGCGGGTGCTCGATGAGGTGCTGGATGAGCATGCCGAACTGCGTGCCCCAGTCGCCGATGTGGTGCCGCCTGACGACGCTCTCGCCGGTGAACTCCAGGATCCGCACCAGCGCGTCACCGATCACCGCGGACCGCAGATGGCCGACGTGCATCTCCTTGGCCACGTTCGGCTGGGCGTAGTCGATGACGGTGGTGCCGGGGTGGTCGGCGCAGGGCGCGCCGAGCCGGCCCTCGGGTCCGCGGCGCGGGCCGCGAGGTTTCGTGTGATGGCCCGGTCGGTGACGGTGATGTTGAGGAAGCCGGGGCCCGAGATCTCGATGCTTGCCAGCAGGTCCTTGCGGTGTCCTCGGCGCCGCTCTCGGCGTCCTGGGCGGCGAGCGCGCCGGTGACCTTCTCGGCCAGCTCCCTCGGCTTGCGACTTCGTCCGCTTCGCGAGCGCCAGCATCCCGTTGGCCTGGAAGTCGGCACGGTCGCTCCGTCGCAGCAGCGGGTCGGCGGCGGCGATCTCCGGCAACGCGGCCGAGAGGGCGTCCGCGAGACGCTGGTGGACAGAGGCGGTGAGCGAAGTGACCGGAGCCATGGAAGGAGTGCCGTTCTCCTAGACGATGCGGATCTGAAGAATCTGAAGAAACCGAAGCCCGAAGACCAAAGGCCAAGGCCCGAAGACCGAGACCTGAACACCGAAGGCCGAACACCGCGGCCCGCGGCCCGAAGACCCCATAGGCCCGAAGGCCCGAAGGCCCGAAGATCAGGGAAAGCGAAGAAAGACGGTGTACGGGAATGGTGAACGGCCCCAGTATCCCACGCCTTGAAAAGCGGTTTTCGCAGTTACGGTGCGAGCTGGGAGAATGGCCGTACAGACGTGGGGAGCGGCCTCACCCGCCCGGGTGAGCGGGCCGCGCCCGCCTCGTGCGGGCGTACGGCGGTACGCACACGGGGCGACCTGCGGGACGCGGGCCGGACACAGGGCGCCGGCCGGCGCAGACAAGACGCCAAGGGCGCAGGGAAAGAAGAGGACGTGCCGATCGTGGCTCAGAGCACCGAGACCACGACTGGGTCTCCCGTTTCGCGGACGAGGTCATCGCCGAGTCGGAGCGCCGCGCTCCGCGGCAAACCTCCGGTACGGCCGGTCAGGACCCGTCCCCGGTTCGGGCCCGGACCCCGTTCCGGCCCGCGTGATCACCGTCGCGTCCGGGCTCTCCCCGTCCGGGCCGATCCACCTGGGCAACCTGCGCGAGGTCATGACCCCGCACCTGGTCGCCGACGAGATCCGCCGCCGCGGCCTACGAGGTGCGCCACCTGCATCTCCTGGGACGACTACGACCGGTTCCGCAAGGTCCCGGCCGGCGTGCCCGGCGTCGACCCGTCCTGGGCCGAGCACATCGGCAAGCCGCTCACCTCGGTGCCCGGCCCCGGCCGGCTCGCGCACCCGAACTGGGCCGAGCACTTCAAGGCGCCGATGGCGGACTCGCTCGCCGAACTCGGCGTCGAGTTCGACGGCATCAGCCAGACCGCGCAGTACACCTCGGGCGCCTACCGCGAGCAGATCCTGCACGCGATGCGCGCACCGCGCCGACATCGACGCGATCCTCGACCAGTACCGCACGAAGAAGCCGCCAAGCCGGCCAAGCAGCAGCAGAAGCCGGTGGACGAGGCGGAGCTGGAGGCCGCCGAGGGCTCCGGCGCGGCCGCGGAGGACGACGGCAGCGGCGGCACGGGCGCACGGCTACTTCCCGTACAAGCCGTACTGCGCAGAGCTGCGGGAAGGACCTCACCACCGTCACCGCCTACGACGACGAGACCACCGAGCTGACGTACACCTGCGCGCTGCGGGCACGCCGAGACGGTGCGGCTGCGCGAGTTCAACCGCGGCAAGCTGGTGTGGAAGGTCGACTGGCCGATGCGCTGGGCCTACGAGGGCGTGATCTTCGAGCCGTCCGGCGTCGACCACTCGTCGCCGGGCTCGTCGTTCCGGTCGGCGGCCAGATCGTCGGCCGAGATCTTCGGCGGCGAGCAGCCGATCGGGCCGATGTACGCCTTCGTCGGCATCACCGGCATGGCGAAGATGTCGTCCTCGCAAGGGCGGCGTGCCGACGCCGGCCGACGCGCTGCGGATCATGGAGCCGCAGCTGCTGCGCTGGCTCTACGCCCGCCGCCGGCCCAACCAGTCCTTCAAGATCGCCTTCGACCAGGAGATCCAGCGGCTCTACGACGAGTGGGACGCGCTGGAGCGCAAGGTCGCCGACGGCACCGCGCTGCCGGCCGACGCTCGCCGCGTACGCCCGCGCCGATCGGCACCGCCGCCGGTGAGCTGCCCCGCACCCCGCGCCCGCTGCCGTACCGCACGCTCGCCTCCGTCGCCGACATCACCGCGGGCGACGACGAGCAGACGCTGCGCATCCTCGGCGAGCTCGACCCGGCAGCACCCGCTCGCCGTCGCTCGACGAGGCGCGGCCGCGGCTCGACCAGGCCGAGGAGTGGATCACCACCCAGGTCGCCGGCCGAGCAGCGCACCGTCGTCCGCGACGAGCCCGACACCGAACTGCTGGCCGCCCTCGACGACAGCCGACCGCGAGGCCGCTGCGGCTGCTGCTCGACGGGCTGGACGACGCACTGGTCGCTGGACGGGCTGACGACCCTCGTCTACGGCGTGCCGAAGGTCCAGGCCGGCCTGACCACGACGCCAAGCCGACGCCCGAGCTGAAGGTCGCCCAGCGGTCGTTCTTCGCGCTGCTCTACCGCCTGCTGGTCGGCCGCGACACCGGCCCCGCGGCTGCCCACCCTGCTGCTCGCGGTGGGCGCGGACCGGGTGCGCAAGCTACTGGGGGCGTAGCACCGGACGGCCCCGCACCACGACCGCCGGCCTCGGCCCCTCATCGGGGTCGGGGCCGGCGGTCGTGGTGCGTAAGCGTCAGGTGTGACGGCGAAGCGTCACGCGATGTAATCGGAGCTCTCGGCGCTCTCGGCGCTTTCGGCGTCGAGGTCGCGCTGGTAGCGGGTGCGGAAATCGCGCAGGTACGGGCGCAGGGTGCTCTCCGTCAGCGGGCCGCCGGACTGGCCCATCACGCCGTACAGGTCCTGGAGGTAGATGCCGAACTGGCGGGCGTTCGGGAAGTCCATGTGCTCGCTGACGTACTTGCGAAAGCCATTGAAGTAGGCCTCTTCGCGGGTGAGGTCGTCGGGGAGCTGTGAGGACGGGTGCGGCTCCTCGGCCTCGGAGAGTTCCGACGGGTCGAGCGCGGCGAACGGGTCACCGTGGGACTGCTGCGCGGGCTGCTGCGCGGGCTGGAACTCGGGGCGGGGGGCCGGGATGGGGACGCTGCCTGCGCCGAGAGGGACGCCGTTGCTGCCCAGCGGGCGGGTGCGCCCGGGGCCCGAGGGGACGCGGAACGGATTGCCGTCGGGGTGCGCCAGCTCGTCCTGCGGTGCGCCGTTCTGCTTCGCGGCGAGCTGCTGGTCCGCGTACTGCTGCGGGTCGCCGTGCTGCGGGTTCGCGAACTGCTGAGGGTTGCCGAACTGCTGCTGATTCGCGTACTGCTGCTGGTCCGCGAAGCCTTGCGGGTTGGCGAACTGCTGCTGCTGGTTCGTGAGCTGCTGCTGTGCCGTGAACTGTTGCTGCTGTTCGGCGTACCACTGCTCGTACTGCTTGTCCGGGTCGTACGAGGGGTCGTAGCCGTCGTAGCCGGCGTGGTGGGGGACGAACCAGGGGCTGCCGTCGGGGCTGCCTTGCTGGGCCTGCGGAGCTGTTCCGGTGCCGTTGACCTGCTGTGGTGCCCGCTCTCCTGCCGCCTCGGCCTGGCCAGGGCGCGGGAGTCCCGGGCGTCCTGCGGGACGGGTGCCCGCGGCGGCGGGGGTGTTGCCGACTGCGACGGAGGTGGCCGGGCCGTTCGTGGCCGTGGACCTGGCGCGGGCGTTCGCGGCCGGTTCGAGCTCTGCCTGGGTGGCGGTGGGGGCGGGCGGCAGGAGGGCCGGGTCGATTCCTGCGGCGGCCAGGCCTGCCGGGGCGGTTTCGGCGAGCGGGACGCCGTAGCGGGCCAGGCGCAGCGGCATCAGGGACTCGATGGGTGCCTTGCGGCGCCAGGCGCGGCCGAAGCGGGAGCGCAGCCGGGCCTGGTAGATCAGGCGCTCTTGCTCAAGCCGGATGGTCTGCTCGTAGGAGCGCAGCTCCCAGAGTTTCATCCGGCGCCAGAGCAGGAAGGTCGGCAGCGGCGAGAGCAGCCACCGGGTGATCCGCACGCCCTCCATGTGCTTGTCGGCGGTGATGTCGGCGATCCGGCCCACCGCGTGCCGCGCCGCCTCCACCGCGACGACGAAGAGCACCGGGATCACCGCGTGCATGCCGGTGCCCAGCGGGTCCGGCCAGGCCGCGGCGCCGTTGAAGGCGATGGTGGCGGCGGTCAGCAGCCATGCCGTCTGGCGCAGCAGCGGGAACGGGATCCTAATCCAGGTCAGCAGCAGGTCGAGGGCGAGCAGGACGCAGATGCCCGCGTCGATGCCGATCGGGAAGACCGCCGAGAACTGGCCGAACCCCTTGCGCTCGGCAAGCGCGCGCACGGCCGCGTACGACCCCGAGAAACCGATCCCGGCGATGATCACCGCGCCGGCGACGACCAGCCCGACGAGTATCCGGTGCGTCCGTGTCAGCTTGAGTGGCCCGGCCACCGCTGCTCCCCTCCCTGTCGCCCCATGCGGGTTGCTGCGCACCCTCCCCCACTGCTCTTCAGGGCCGTGCGTGGCACCCCCAGCCTGGCACACGTGTGCGGGGCGCAAGGGGCCGGTATACCAGGGACGCGCCGTGCGGGGCGGATCGCGGCTGCCGTCAAGGGCCTTGCGAGGCGGCCGGGTTGACCGTCCGGCGACCCGCTCGGCGGCTGCCCTTCGGCCGGTGATCAGGTGCTGATCAGGCGCTGATCAGCCGGTCTTCGGCCGGTTCGCGGGCCGCTTCTCAGCTGGACTTGGGCGTGCTGGACGCCTTCTTCGCGGACGGCGAGGGCGACGCAGAGGACGACGACGAGGGCGATGGAGAGGACGACGGCGATGAGGACGACGGCGATGAGGACGACTTCGCGTGGTGTGCGGAGGAGCTGTGCGAAGCGGGTGCATGGCTCGCGGGAGTGGACGAACCGTGCGGCGTGCCCGACCCGTTGGCCGCCGCGACCTCGTTGACGGTCTCCTTCGCGGCGCGCTGCGCGTCCTGCATGAGGGCGTTCGCGTCGGGGGTCTTCTCGCCGGCGAGCCCGGCGCCGTCGAAGTCGATGCTCACGACGACGTTCTTGGTGCGCACGATGACCGTCTGCTGTTTGAAGGCGCCTTCCTTCTTCTTCAGGTCGTAGCGCACGGCACTCGCCTGGTCACCGGTGTCCGCGACCGGCGAGGTGTGGGCGTTGGTGGCGCCCTCGGTGGCCTTGGCGGCGGCGATCTGCTTGGCGTAGTAGTCGCCGGCGAGCTTGTCGCCGCTGCCGCGGGTCGAGTCGGACTCGAAGCGCGCGAGGGACACGTTCAGCCAGCGGAACTGCGAGCCCTTCACGCCGTTGTTGTCGAGGCTGCTCCAGGAGCAGGAGCCGCGCAGCGACGTGTCCTCCGACTTGCCGAGCGTCCCGGAATGCGCCTCGGGCACCAGATCACCGAGCGTCCCGCTGGTCACCGTCTTGCACGGGTCCGGCAGCTTCGAGAAGGCCGCCTGGTGGGCGGGGCCGGCCGACGACGGGGCCGACGACGGGTTCGCACCGGCTCCGTCACTGCCACCGTCGTTGTCGTCGGAACCGGACAGGAGCGAGCACCCGGAGGCGACGAGGATTGCCGGGACGACGGCCGCGCAGGCGAGTATGCGGGTGATTCGCTGTGCTGGTCGGTGCATGGTTCCTTCACTCGTGACGCTCGTACGGTGTGTCCCGGGCCCGGCCGGCGTGGCGCGGCCCCGGGACCCGGCGGGGTCTTTACAGGTCCGGGGAGTCACCGTACGCCGAAGCGGCCGGTGGCCGTGCGGCCTCCTCGCGGGCGGCAGGCGGTGGCGAGACGCACCGGTCCGTCGTCAGCCGCTGAGCTTCCCGGCCAGCGTATGGGCCAGCTCCTGCGCCGTGTCCTGCATTTTTTTGCTGTCCGGGACGTCGTCGGGGCGGCTCGGCTGCTCGTCGTACTCGACGGTGACGATCACGTTCGACGTGCGGAATACCACAGTGACGGTGCGGTGCCGGGCGGCTGACGACGGGGCCGCGCAGGTGTCGTCCAGGAAGGCGGCGTCGCCGAGGCCGTCCAGCGTGCGGGACCGCAGGCCGTCGGCCGCCTCGGGCCCGGACCCCGACGTGGCGTCCGATCCGTTCGACCCGTCTGAATCGTCCGACCCGTCCGTTCCATCGGTTCCGTCGGTGTCTGCGGTGGTGCCGTCCGAGCCGCTGTCGCCGGCGGAGGGCCCTCCGCACGCGTCGCTTGGAGTGCCCGTCGTGTCCTCGTCGGCCGTGGTGGAGTCCGCGGAGAGCCCCTCGCCGCCGTCGGCCTTCTGTGTTTCGCCTGGTGTGGCGGCCGCGGTCGAGGCGGCGGGGTCGTCGATGTGCGCGTCCGCCTCCTTCGAGAAGAAGACCTGCTGGGCGCGGTTGTCGTCGCTGACGGTGGTGTCGTACGACACGACCCGCTCGAAGTCGATCACCAGATGGTCGGTGGCGTACGGCGACTCACCGGTCCAGCGGCAGCCGACGCGCCGGTCTGTCTCGTAGGTGAGGCTGGCGGTGCCCTCGTAGGCCCGCTCGCGCTGCTTCTCGTCCGTGATGGTCTTGATGCCGGGCAGCATGCTGTCCAGCGTGCTCTGGTCGACCTGGCTGCACGCCTCGGGCAGGGTGCGGTACTTGCCGGGAGGCGCGGGAGCGGCCGAGGCCCCGGCGTCGTACTGCTTCGAGTCGTCCGGTGACGCGCCGGTGCCCGTGTCCGGAGAGCACCCGGTACATCCGGCGAGCAGGGCGGCGAGCAGTGCCGCGGCGCTCGTGACATACGCCTTCCGCTGCACCCTGATGGCTCCTTGCTGGTCGGGAGGCGGGGAAATGTGGTTGCCGCGAGTGGGCCACCACTGGAGACAATGTCTACCGCACACCGCCCCGTGCACGCCGGTCAGGCGGCGCTTTAAGCACCATGCATCCCATATCTGCGGTATTTCCGCGATCAATCATTGATGTGGTTTTCACCTGGTATGTCGCTGGTGAAGATGGTGCATGTCAGGCCGGTACGGGGGAACTCCGGGGGAATGAGGCAAGGATGTCGTACGTAGAGGTGCCGGGCGCGCAGGTGCCCATCCGCATGTGGGCCGATCCCGCGTCGGTCGAGGACGCCGCGCTCCAGCAGCTGAAGAACGTGGCCACACTGCCCTGGATCAAGGGGCTCGCCGTGATGCCCGACGTGCACTACGGCAAGGGCGCCACGGTCGGCTCCGTGATCGCGATGCGGGACGCCGTCTGCCCGGCGGCGGTCGGCGTGGACATCGGCTGCGGCATGTCCGCGGTGCGCACCTCGCTCACGGCGAACGATCTCCCCGGTGACCTCTCGCGGCTGCGCACCAAGATCGAGCAGGCCATTCCGGTGGGCCGCGGCATGCATGACTCCCCGGTGCACCCGGAGCAGCTGAACGGCTTCCCGACGTCCGGCTGGGACGACTTCTGGGCGCGTTTCGGCCAGGTGGCCGAGGCGGTCCACTACCGCGAGGAGCGCGCCGCCAAGCAGATCGGCACTCTCGGCTCGGGCAACCACTTCGTCGAGGTCTGCACGGACACCACCGGCGCCGTCTGGCTGATGCTGCACTCCGGCTCGCGCAACATCGGCAAGGAGCTCGCCGAGCACCACATAGGCATCGCCCAGCAGCTCCCGCACAACCAGGACCTGGTCGACCGTGACCTCGCGGTCTTCGTCTCCGACACCCCGCAGATGGCGGCGTACCGCAACGACCTCTTCTGGGCGCAGGAGTACGCGAAGTACAACCGCGCGATCATGATGGGCCTGCTGAAGGACGCGGTGCGCAAGGAGTTCAAGAAGGCGAAGGTCACCTTCGAGCCGGAGATCAGCTGCCACCACAACTATGTGGCCGAGGAGCGCTATGAGGACATGGACCTGCTGGTCACCCGCAAGGGCGCGATCCGCGCGGGCAGCGGCGACCTGGGCATCATCCCCGGTTCGATGGGCACCGGCTCGTACATCGTCCGCGGCCTCGGCAACGAGCGCGCCTTCAACTCCGCGTCGCACGGCGCGGGACGCCGCATGAGCCGCAACGCGGCGAAGCGGCGCTTCACGACGAAGGACCTGGAGGACCAGACGCGTGGCGTCGAGTGCCGCAAGGACTCGGGCGTGGTCGACGAGATCCCCAGCGCGTACAAGCCGATCGAGCAGGTCATGCGGCAGCAGGAGGATCTCGTCGAGGTGGTCGCGCAGCTGAAGCAGGTGGTGTGCGTGAAGGGGTGAGGAGCCGTCTTCGGCGGTCCGGCCGCCGGGGTGCGGTGCGCTGGACCGTGCCGCTCAGCGGCGGCGACTCCGGTTCCCGTCGGGTGCGAGCCCGCGCAGGCGCTGGCGGTGGAGCCGGCTGAGTGCGGTCAGCTGGCCTATTTCGTGGGCGGTGGCCGGGCGCAGCCGGCGCGGCAGAACGCGCCAGGTCATTCCGGTGGGACGTTCGACTTCCACGAGGATGGCGTAGACGCGGCGCACCCGGGCCGGCATTTCGTAGGCGCGGTCGTAGACGGCGGTGCCTGGCTTTATTTCCACAGTGGTGCCGGGAAAATACTGCGGGCGATTTTTCGTTTCGCGTGAACGCATGGAATAAGGTGTCTTTACGGCGCCTGGCGTGCGTGGATTTTCTGCGCGCTGTACCTCTGGCTTGGGTTCGGATTCCGGCTTGGGCCTGGGTGGTTTCACCAGGAGTCCGCCTTTCCGCGGGGATGGCTGAGCATTTCCCGGTTGCAGGTGCGGACGTTGTCCATACGGCCCTCGGCTCGGGCCGCTTCGCGCTGGGCGGCCAGGGCCGCGCAGATGTCGCAGCCCGTTACGGGGACGGGCTCCAGGCCCAGGCCGGAGCCGACCCGGGCCGCGCTCACCGGGCCCGTCACACGCATGACGCCCGGCCCTCGCCGCGCAGGGCCGCGGCCAGCTCGCGCGCGGTCCGCAGGTTGCAGCGGCCGAGCTCCACGAGCAGCCGCGGATTCTCGTCCGCGCATCCGATGGGGTCAAGACGCAGCGACGGCAGCACGATTCCGGCGCCGTACAGCGCCGCGCACAACTCGTCCCGTACGTCTTCGGCTTCTTTGATCTTTTCGACTGCGGTCTGCCGCTTTTCGGTCGCGCCCATCTCTGCCATTCTCTGCGTGCCTCTTTCGGGTGACAACTACTGGTCGTAATCCCAGCATTGCCCTCCGTGCGTAGGATCGGAAGCACATCGGCGTCCCGCCACTCACCTGAGAGATCGGGGGTTTCCCATGGCGCGTCCGGCGCGTGAACTGACGCCCTATCGTTCGAATCGGCATTTCTATGGTTCCGAAATGCGCCGCTACCGGGTCAAGGCCGAGCTGTCATTCGACGGCTTAGCCGCGAAGATTCCGTTCAGCCGCAGCCAGCTCCACCGCGTGGAGACAGCGGAGATGCTGCCGCCGCCTGGCCTATCCAAGGCGCTGGACCAGCTGTTCGAGACGGACGGGATCTTTGACCGGCTGTATGAACTGGTGCGGCGGAGTCCCGAAATCCATCCGGAGCAGTACCAGTTGAGCATGCAGATGGAGGCACGGGCGCAACTGATCGAGGTGTACAGCGGGCAGTTCGTCCCCGGGCTGCTTCAGACGAAGGAGTACGTACGGGCATTGCTCCGCATCGGTTTCCCGGAGGCGAGCGACGAGGAGATCGAGGTCAAGGTGGCGGCTCGCCTGGGCCGACAGGAGCGTCTGCGATCCGACTCGCCACCCCATCTCTCCGTCATCCTGGACGAGGCGGCGTTACGGCGTCCTGTGGGCGGACCTGCGGTGATGCGGGGGCAACTGGCAGCGCTGCTGGAGTGGGTGGACACGCGCACCTCGGTTGTCCAGCTCATCCCATTCCAGCGTGGGGAGCACTCCTTGCTCGGGGGCACACTGAAGCTGATGACCCTGGAGGACGGCGCCATGGTTGCCTGGGAGGAGAGCATCGATACCGGGACGCTTCTGGAAGATCCGAAGACCGTCCGCAACCGCAAGCGCCGATACGATTTGCTGAGGTCACACGCCCTGCCGCCGAACGAGACGGCATCGTTCATCCGAAAAGTCATGGAGGAACTGCCTGCATGAACACCATCCCTGACCTCTTCGCCGCGGAGTGGGTCAAGTCGAGCTACAGCAACACGGGCGGTGGCGATTGCGTCGAGTGGGCGCCGACGGTCTCGGCGATATCCGGCGTGGTCCCGGTCCGGGATTCCAAGGCCCCGATAGGTCCGGCGCTGGTTTTCCCAGCAGAGACCTGGTCGTCGTTCATCTCCGCCGTCAAGCGCGATGAGCTCCGCTCATGAACACCACCCCTGACCTCTCCGCCGCGGAGTGGGCCAAGTCCAGTTACAGCAACACGGACGGCGGCGATTGCGTCGAGTGGGCCCCGAAGACCGCCGCCATATCCGGCGTGGTCCCCGTCCGCGATTCCAAGGTCGCGGCGGGCCCGGCTCTCGTTTTCCCGGCGGGCTGCTGGGAGACGTTCGTATCAGCGGTCAGGCGCGACGAGTTCTCCGTCTGACCTTCGGCGAGACCCAGTGGGCGGCTCCGGGTGCACCGGGAGCCGCCCACTGGCCTTTGCCGCCGTGGCGCGACCGAACGAGCGGGAGGATCAGTCCGTGGCGATCAGCAGCTCGCGATATCGCCAGCTGATGTCGACCGCGCCGTCGGCGACGCTGTTGACCATGAGGTCGCCGCCGTCCAGCGAGGTCAGGGCCGACAGCCGCAGGGTCAAGGTGTGCAGCAGGTGCCCGGTCTTCGCGTCCAGGACGAGCAGGTGGGCCTGGACCCGGTCCTGGGCGTGTGCGGAGTGCGGCTGGCGTACGACGTACACACGGCCGTCGGTGATCTTGGGCAGCCCGTACACCTGGCCGTGCGGCGCCGACAGGTGCCAGACGAGGTGTCCGTCTCGCGTGTCGTAGGCGCGCAGGAGAGCAGTCTGCTCGTATTCCTGGTCCCGGCCCCTGGGAGCGGCGGCTGACACCGCGATGCCGCTTCCCGAGGCGATCGGAGCCCACGTGTCCGTGGGGAGCGTGGCGCGCGGGACGATTCCTCGGCGGTCGACGTCGAGCAGGCGGACGGTCGACGGGTGGTCCGGGTCAGGGGCGATCAGCGTCTGCTCGCCGCCTCTGACCATCGACTCGGGGCCCATGGTGTGCTGGTGCCAGAGGACTTTGCCCGTGCGGTCGTCGATTCCGAGCAGCAGACCGCTCTTCTCGCCGCTGCCCGCGTCACAGGACAGATGGACGGCACGGAGATGGTCCGGCAGCACGTACACGGTATCGACGTGCGGGTGAGGACAGGAACCAGCCACTTTCGCCGTCCACAGTCTCCGGCCGTCACGCTCGTCGAAGGCGCCCAGCGTGCCTGACGATGTCCGGGCGATGACCTGGCCGCCGGTGAGGTTCATGATCTCTGAACCCTCTTTGTGCCAGACTTTCGCGCGCCACAGAGGCTTGCCCGTACGCAAGTCGACGCCGACCAGCTCCTGGTCCGAATATCCGATCACCACGGTGCGCTCCGACACCGTGAGCTCCATCATGGACGCGTCTTTGTTCCCGCGTGCGTAGCGCCAGTAATCCTTTCCCGTGCGCAGGTTCACCGCCTTCACGCCGGCATCCTTCCGCGCTCCGGCAACCGTCCGATCTCCGGCGTCCATTCGTTCTATGGACAGGCCGTGCGCGAGAGCCGAGTCCCACTGAAATGAAACCCCGTCATTCAGCAACCGGTCTATGACGTGTGCAGGCGCACTCGGGGGCTCATCGGCGAAAGCTGCCGGGAAGGGGCCAAGGGGTCCGGTGACCAGGTCGGCTTCGGTGGCCGTGTGCCATGTCTGGCGCGGGTCTCCCTGATGGATCATCACGCGGATGGCCACCATGACGACAAACAGCACGAGGAACAGGGTCATCCTCCGCAGGTGGTTCGTCTTCGCGACCGTCACGTTCGGAACAGGTATGCCCGGCCCCCCGGCTGTCCCGTTCCTGGTTCTCCTGACGAATCTTCTCTTTTTCGCCGCCACCACGCCCCCGTAGCCCGCCCCGGACACTTGAAGTTGCGCTATTTTCGCAGCTCCGACAAGGAGTAAACAAGCTTCCTATAAACAAGCGATTGACGGTCTCGATCTTGTATAAGAGGTGTCAATCGACATTCGGCGAGTGCTACCGCAAGACCGTGAAGCCGCCCTCCGCGCCGGAAACGATCGCGCGAGCGCTCGCGGGCAACCACAGCGCCGGACACCCTCAGTGCGCGTGCCGCACCGCGAAGATCATGACGAGGGCCACCAGATGGATGCCGAAGAGGAAGTACGCCAGGTACCACCACATCTGGCGCTCGGTGCGCTTCTCCGCCGCGTCCGCGCGGCGGTCGGCCAGGGTGCGCTGCTGGTCCGGGGGAGGCTCTGGTGTGGTCACAGCACTCGGTGCACCTTCGAGTTGGAGGCCTGGGCGCGGGGGCGGACGACCAGTAGGTCGATGTTGACGTGGGCGGGGCGGGTGATGGCCCAGGTGATGGTGTCGGCGACGTCGTCGGCGGTGAGCGGCTCGGCGACGCCCGCGTAGACCTTCGCGGCCTTGCTCGGTGTCGCCGTGGAAACGGGTCACGGCGAACTCGTCGGTCCTGACCATGCCGGGCGCCACCTCGATGACCCGCACCGGAGTGCCGACGATCTCCAGGCGCAGCGTCTCGGCGATGACGTGCTGGGCGTGCTTGGCGGCGACATAGCCCGCGCCGCCCTCGTACGTGGCGTGGCCCGGCGGTGGAGTCAAGCCGACGACGGTGCCGTCGCCGCTGGCGGTGAGCGCGGGCAGCAGGGCCTGGGTGACGTGGAGGGTGCCCAGGACGTTGCCTCGTACATCCGCGCGCCAGTCGTCGGGGTCGCCGGCGGCCACGGGGTCGGCGCCGAGCGCGCCGCCCGCGTTGTTGACCAGCACTTCGCAGCGGTCCAGGGTGCGCGCGAAGGCGTCGACGGCGTCCCGGTCGGTGACGTCGAGCACCTGCGCGGTGGCCTGGTGGCCCGCCGCGGTCAGCTTCTCGGCCAGCGCCTCGATGCGGTCCTTGCGGCGCGCGGTGAGGACCACGTGGTAGCCGGCCGCCGCCAGCTGCCGTGCGGTGGCAGCGCCGATGCCACTGCTCGCGCCGGTGATGACGGCGGTGCGAACGGCTGGGGCAGGCGCGGCGGCGGTCATGAGGTGCTCCTTGGCTGTGCTGCGGGCAGGCGGGGAAGTGCGTGCCGCGGCGGTCGGTCACCAGGGCGTCTTCGGCCGCGGCCTGCCATCAGGATAAACGGGGCGCGGAACGCGGCACGGGGCCGCCCGGCCGAGGCGGTCAGCGTCCGCCACGGGGCACGTACATGATCACGGCCATGCCGGCGAGGCAGATCAGCGCGCCGGTGATGTCCCAGCGATCGGGCCGGTAGCCGTCGGCGACCACGCCCCACGCCAGCGAGCCCGCCACGAAGACCCCGCCGTACGCGGCGAGGATCCGGCCGAAGTGCGCGTCGGGCTGCAGCGTGGCGACGAAGCCGTAGACGCCGAGGGCCACCACACCCGCGCCCACCCACGCGAGACCGCGGTGTTCGCGCACGCCCTGCCAGATCAGCCAGGCCCCGCCGATTTCGAAGAGCGCGGCGACGACGAAGAGGACGATGGAGCGGGCTACGAGCATGGCGGCAGCTTGGCACGGTGCGCTCGCGCCGCACTCCACGCGGGTCGCACTCCGCGCCGGCCGCCGTGCTCAACGCCGCGCGTAAGCCGTCGGCGGCACTCCCACCGTGGCCGTGAAATCGCGGACCAGGTGAGCCTGGTCCGCGTAGCCGAGGTCGGCGGCGAGGGCGGCCCAGTCAACGGTCTCCGCGGTCTCCGCGCGCTCCAGGGCCTCGTGAATCCGGTACCGGAGGATGATCCACTTCGGGCCCACGCCCACGTACGCGGCGAAGAGCCGCTGAAGTGCCCGTACCGACATGCCCTGCTCGCTCGCCAGCGTGCCGACGCGGCGCACCGTACGGTCGGTGCGGATGCGGTCGGCGAGGGACATCGCAAGATCGGCGGCCGGGTCCGGCTCGGGACCTAGGGCCAGCAGGAACGCGTCGAGCGCCACCACCCGCGCGTCATCGTCTCCGAAGTCCTCGGCCGGCAGGACATCCCGGGCCGCACCCTGTTGTCCCGGGAAGACGTCGGTCAGCGGCAGTTGCCGCCCGGTCCACCGCGACACCGGCGAGCCGGGCACGAAGGGCGCAAAGCCGCCCGGCCTGAACTGCACCCCGGACACCCGGCCCCGCCCCTGGAGCTTCTTGCTGAACAGATCGAGCCCGACGCCCGCGACCTCGCCGAACGGCTCGTCGTTGGTGTGCTGCTGGAAGTACTGCTGGAAGACGACGTTCACCGACGGGTGCGGGACGACATGCGAGGCATACGGCTCGGGCAGGTCCCAGTCGATCAGCCAGTAGTGCTCCAGGTAGGGGCGCAGCGCCGGGGCGGGCGCACGGCGGCGGAAGCGCACCCGCGCGAAGAGGCCGGAGGCGTCGACGATGCCCCGGGTGTCCCGGCGTGGAGCGGTCATGGGCAAAGCGTAGGCGCCGGGCGGTGATCGGGTCCTGTCGCGTTTGTTCAAGCGGGGCCCGTGCCGTCGTCCTACGGTGGCCGTATGAACGACTTGGCGCAATCCGAACGTGACATGAGTGCCGCGGCCGACGCGGGACAGCCGATGGGGGAGCTGCTCCAGCTGGCCAAGGATCAGGCCGTGCCCGTGATCTCCGCGATCCCGGACGAGCTGCTGACGGCACCCACCCCGTGCAGCGAGTACGACGTGCGCACGCTGGTAAACCACCTGTACCACGTACTCGTCCAGTTCCAGGGCCTGGCCCGCAAGCAGAACTCCGAGTTCGGCACTCCGCCCGACTACGTGGGCCAGGGCGCCGACTGGCGGGAGCGTTTCGCCGCTGAGGCCGGGCGGCTGGTGGCGGCCTGGTCCGAGCCGGGCGCCGAGAACGGCACCACGGGTGCGATGAACATGCCGGCCAGGACCGTCGGCTGTATGGCGCTGCTCGATCTGACCGTGCACGCCTGGGATCTGGCCCGCGCCACAGGACAGGACTTCGCGGCCGACCCGAAGGCCGTCAACATGCTCTTCGTGCTCCGCGACGCCGTCGCCGACCTGGCGCCGACCGCCCGCACGATGGGCGTCTTCGCCGAGGCCGTACCGCTGCCGGACGACGGCCGTGACGCGGCTGAGCTCGACCGCCTGCTCGCCCAGACGGGCCGTGACCCGCAGTGGACCGCGGCGACCTGAACCGGCGGCCCGCTCACCCGCGTCCCCGCACCCGCCGCCGCACCCCCCGGGCGCGGCGGCGGGCCGAGACGATCAGCCGGGCGGTGGCGCGGTCCCAGGCGCGGCGGCAGCGGTTGGAGCGCAGTTCGGCGAAGAGGAGTTCGTAGCGGGCGACGACCGGGCCCGGGTCGAAGCGGCGGGCGCTCTCCAGCGCGGCGCGCCCCATCGCGCGCCGTCCGGGCGCGTCATTGATGACGTCCAGCAGAGCGTCGGCCAGCGCCCGCGCGTCGCCGACCGGCACCAGGCGGCCGTCCACTCCGTTGCGCACGATCTCGGCGGGCCCGAGCGGGCAGTCGGTGCTGACCACGGGCACTCCGCAGCGCATCGCCTCCACCAGCGTCATCCCGAACGACTCCGCGTCCGAGGCGCTGACCACCACCGAAGCCTTCGCGAACTCCGGCTCGATCGGAGAGCGCGACCCCATCAGCGCGGCCCGTCCGGTGAGCCCGAGTTCGTCGATCATCGTCTGGAGGCGGTCGTGCTGTGCGCCGCCGCCGTAGATCCGCAGCCGCCAGTCGGGTTCCTTCCCGGAGACCAGCGAGAACGCCTCCAACAGCAGGTCGAAACGCTTGCCGGGGGCCAGCCGCCCGGCCGCGGCGATCACCGGTGCGGTGCCGTCGGACGGCGGGCAGGCGGGCGCGGGCACGATGTTCGGCACGGACGTGATCCGCACGCCGGGCAGCGGCAGCCGTGCCTGGTAGACGGCGGCGTCCGCCCGGGTCGTGGTGACCACCGCGTCCAGCGTGCGGTAGTGCCGCGCCAGCACCCGGCGCAGCGCCCTGTCGTGCGCCTCGAACCGCAGGTGCTCCTGCGCGATGCGCAGCGCCCGGCGCGGCGCGAAGCGCGCAAGGTACACGTTGATGCCGGGCCGCGTCCCGATCACCACGTCCGCGTCCCGGCCCCGGCCCGTCAGGTACTCCCGTACGCGCAGGTCGACAAGCCTGCTGTACTGCGGATGCCGCTTGTCCTCGACGGGGAAGTCCCGCGCCGGTGCCGTGAAGTCGGCCAGCCGCCGATCGGAGCTGCGCTCACGGGTGTCCACCAGCGGAACGAGGACGACGCGCGGATCGACGGCGAACCGCGGCCTGTCGCGGTGCCGCGTCATCGACACGATCTCGACGTCATGCCGCCCGGCGAGCGCCGCGGCGAGATTGAGGGTGGTGCGTACGGTGCCGCCGATCGCGTACGCGTTGTGCAGCAGGAACACGATCTTCATAGGGGTGCAGAGTCCCGCATACCGTGGCGCGACTCTCGGTGCCCGGCGCAAAGCGCGCGGGAAGACCACTCTTGAGGGTGCGGCGAAGGGTGATGCGTTGACCGTGTGCGGTCGGCGGCTGGCTCGGAGCCTACTGCCGGGGCCGGGATCGGATCAGGGCCACACCAGGCAGTACGGCTGGTGCCCCGCCTCATGCAGGCGGTGGCTGAAGTCCTGCCACTCGTGGAGGAGCTGGTAGACGTAGAACGCGTCGCGGGGGCCGCCGCGGTCGGGGACCGTGGACCAGATGAACGCCGCCGCGCCGACCGCTTCCTCGCCGATGCCGCGCAGCGGGTCGACGACCGTCATGGGGAGCTTGACCACCGCGTAGTCGGGGTGCAGCACAACGAGTTCGAGCGGCGGGACCTTGTGCAGGGGTATGCCTTGGATGCCGGTGAGGACCATGGCGGCCATGGTCTCCGGCTTGATCTTGGTGAACATGCCGCCCATGCCGAGCTCGTCACCACCGAGCTCCTCGGGGCGCATGGAGATGGGTACGCGGGCTGCCGTGGCGCCGTCCGGAGCGCCGAAGTACTTGTAGGTCACCCCCACCCGGCCACTCCCGCCTCCCGTCCGCCACTGCTCCTCGCCGCGCGCGGCTCCCCGCAGCTGGGCACCGGAGGACGTCGGGTCGGCGCCAGTACCATCCACCGGTCCGGTCTCGGAGCGCTGGTGCTCCCGTCGGTGCCTGCCCCGCCCCTGGCCAGCGGCAGGGGGAAGCCTGCGCTGGGGACCCAGATCATCGGTCCCCTCGCCCAGTCCGCCACCGCGCTGCATATCTCCACCCGACTGGTAATTCGAAGGCGCGCATGCCCGCCACTCCCCCCAGTGCCTCAACGGCCTGGGTGGTACCCACACCCGATCATCGTGTCAGTGACCTCCCCAGCGACCGCCCGGCGAAAACGTGCGCTGAAACACGTCTCCCGGAGAAGGGGAAGGACGGGAGGAACCCTGACGCCACTGACCTGTGAGCTGTGGTAGGAGCGACTGCATGTAGTTCGCGTAGTCTACGGCGCTGTCCACCTCACGTGCGTGTTCTGTGGAAAACGAGTGGAATCGATATGCAGGGCCCGCCAGCGGGCTTGGACGGGCGAGCGGGCTGGTCGGCGGGGCCGGTGGGAGCACGGCGGAAAGGCTCCGGGGCCGGGCCGCGCGCTGGTTGGAAACGGCGGGAAAGTAGTGGGAGAGCGGCGAGAAAGCAGCGGAAACGGCGCACGAGGCCGCCGCGTCATGGCACGTGCGGGCGGCCGGGCACGCTGGCCTAGGCTGGGGCCCGTCAGTCCGTCGGAGATTCCGGGAAGCCGCAGGTCATGAGCAAACCCCCTTATCCCTATGAAGCGCCGGTCTCGCAGCGGCTTTTCGACCGTGCGGCCCAGGTGACGCCCGGCGGTGTCAACTCTCCGGTGCGGGCCTTCGGCGCCGTGGGCGGTACGCCCCGTTTTATGGTGTCCGGCACGGGACCGTACCTGACCGACGCGGACGGCCGCGAGTACGTCGACCTGGTGGGCTCGTGGGGGCCGATGATCCTCGGGCACGCGCATCCGGCCGTGCTGGACGCCGTACAGGAGGCCGCCCGGCGCGGCACCTCCTTCGGCACGCCGGGCGAGGGCGAGGTGGCGCTCGCCGAGGAGATCGTGGCCCGTATCGAGCCGGTCGAACAGGTGCGCCTGGTGTCGTCGGGCACCGAGGCGACCATGTCGGCGATCCGGCTCGCCCGCGGGTTCACCGGGCGCAGCAAGGTGATCAAGTTCGCCGGGTGCTACCACGGCCACGTCGACGCGCTGCTGGCCGCGGCGGGCTCCGGCCTCGCGACCTTCGCGCTGCCGGACACCCCGGGCGTCACCGGCGCCCAGGCGGGCGACACCGTCGTGCTGCCGTACAACGACGCGGACGCGGTGCGCGCCGCCTTCGCCGCGCACCCCGGCGAGATCGCCTGCGTGATCACCGAGGCGTCGCCCGGCAACATGGGCTGCGTGCCGCCGCGGGACGGCTTCAACGCCGCGCTCGCCGCGCTCTGCCGCGAGCACGGCGCGCTGTACATCTCCGACGAGGTCATGACCGGTTTCCGTACCTCGAAGTCCGGCTGGTACGGCATCGACGGAGTGCGGCCCGACCTGATGACCTTCGGCAAGGTGATGGGCGGCGGCTTCCCGGCCGCGGCGTTCGGCGGCCGGGCCGACGTGATGGAGCGGCTCGCTCCCGCCGGGCCGGTGTACCAGGCGGGCACGCTGTCCGGGAATCCGGTCGCCACCGCCGCGGGCCTCGCACAGTTGCGGCTGCTGGACGACGCCGCGTACGACACGCTGAACCGCGTCTCCGAGGAGGTGCGTGGCCTTGCCGCGCAGGCCCTCACCAAGGAGGGCGTCGCCCACCGCGTGCAGAACGCCTCCAACATGTTCTCGGTCTTCTTCACCGGCGACACCGGCGACGCCGGCCGGGAGGTTCGCGACTACGAGGACGCCAAGGCGCAGGAGTCCTTCCGCTACACCGCCTTCTTCCACGCGATGCTGGCGCAGGGCGTGTACCTGCCGCCGTCCGCCTTCGAGTGCTGGTTCCTGTCGACCGCCCACGACGAACGGGCCGTCGAACGCATCGCCGCCGCACTGCCCGCCGCCGCCCGCGCGGCAGCGGAGGCGACGGCATGAGCCCCGCCACCCCGAACGACGGCAGCGCGGACCACGACAGAGCAGACGAGGAGGTCGCGGTGCGCGACGAGAGCGCCGTACAGGACGAGGCCGAGCGCGCGGCGCACGCCCCGCATGTGCCGAGCCTGATGCCCGACGACGGCGATGTGGAACGCACCGTCGTCCACGTGCTGCGGCACGGCGAGGTGCACAACCCGGACGGGCTCCTGTACGGGCGGCTGCCCGGCTACCACCTGTCCGACCTCGGACGGCAGATGGCCGACCGGGTCGCCGAACACCTCGCACCCCGCGATGTGCGCCACGTCGTCGCCTCCCGCCTGGAGCGCGCCCAGGAGACCGCCGCGCCGATCGCCAAGGCACACGGCCTGGACGTGGCCGCCGACGACCGGCTGATCGAGGCGGAGAACATCTTCGAGGGCAAGGCCTTCGGCGTCGGAGACGGCGCCCTGCGCAGGCCCGCCAACTGGAAGTACCTCGTCAACCCCTTCAAACCGTCCTGGGGCGAGCCGTACGCCGAGCTGGCCGCCCGGATGCTGGCCGCGCTCGGTGCCGCGCGGGACGCCGCGCGCGGTCACGAGGCGGTCTGCGTCAGCCACCAGCTGCCGATCTGGATCCTGCGCAGCTTCGTCGAGCGGCGGCGCCTGTGGCACGACCCGCGCCGCCGTCAGTGCACGCTGGCGTCCCTGACCAGCTTCACGTACCACGGCGACACGCTGGTCTCCGTCGCCTACGCCGAACCGGCCCATGAGCTCGTCCCCGCCCATCTGCGGGCCGGAGCCAAGCCGGTGAAGGGCAAGGACAAGGCGTTCGGGGCGTGACGTGCCGTGGCGCGGGCGCGGACAGGCCGCCGTCGGCCGCCGGCCCGGCGCGCCGGCGGCGCACCTCTCCGCGTTCTTCTCAGGGCGCTCGCGGTGCCGTCTGACGTGCGGTTTCCATGCGAAAAGCCGGGAAAAGGGGGGTGCGGAAGATCCCCGAAACGGACATGGGAAACTTTTCACATGTGTGCCGTGCCCAGCCTTCCGCACCGCCCTGCCTCCGTGCCCAGCGCACCCCGCAGCGGCCCCGCACGACGTCGCGCCGCTCTGTTCACGGCCGGCGCCCTGGCCGCGGCGCTGGCGCTGACGGCGCTGACGGGATGTGGTTCCGGCGGCGTCAGCGGCGGCTCGGGACAGACCGGTTTCGTCACGGACGCCGGAGGCATCGCCACCGTCAAGGCGGCCGACCGCACCGCTGGCCCCAAGCTCGGCGGCACGACCCTGGAGGGCAAGGAGCTCGACGTCAGCTCCTACCGCGGCAAGATCGTCGTCCTCAACATCTGGGGCTCCTGGTGCCCGCCATGCCGCGAGGAGGCTCCGAACTTCGCCTCGGTCGCCAAGGAAACCGCGGCCCGCGGCGTGCAGTTCGTCGGCATCAACACCCGCGACAACAGCACCGGCCCTGCGAAGGCCTTCGAGCGGAACTTCAAGATGCCCTACCCGAGCCTGTACGACCCGACGGGCAAGCTGATGCTGCGCTTCCCCAAGGGCACGCTGCACCCGCAGACCATCCCCTCCACGGTGGTCCTCGACCGCAAGGGCAGGGTCGCCGCCCGCTCGCTGAAGGCGCTCAGCGTGCACGACCTGCACACCATGCTCGACCCGCTGATCGCGGAGAAGTGATCGCGTGAGCGCACCGGCCACCGCCGCGTCCCGCCGCCGCAAGGCCACCGGTACGACGCCCCGTACATCAGGTACGGCCCGTACGGGTGCGTCCGGTATCGGCACGGGGGCGACCTCATGAACCAGACCGTCTACAGCGGGGCCCTGCTGCTCGCCCTGCCGGTCGCGGTACTCGGCGGTCTGGTCTCGTTCTTCTCGCCGTGCGTGCTGCCGCTGGTGCCCGGCTACCTGTCGTATGTCACCGGAGTCAGCGGCACCGATCTGGCCCAGGCGAGGCGGGGCCGGATGGCCGCCGGCGCCGCGCTCTTCGTGCTCGGCTTCACGGCCGTCTTCGTCTCCGGCGGCGCGCTGTTCGGCTACTTCGGCGCGACGCTGCAGGGCTACCAGGACATCTCGTCGAAGATCCTCGGCGTGCTGATGATCCTTTTGGGGATCTTCTTCATGGGTCTGATGCCCTGGCTCACCCAGCGCGAATTCCGTTTCCACACCCGGCCGGTGACCGGGCTCGGCGGGCGCGCCGCTGCTCGGGGCCCTCTTCGGCATCGGCTGGACGCCGTGCCTTGGCCCCACTCTCACGTCCGTGAACCTGCTCGCACTCGACCAGGCGAGCGCCGCACGCGGCGCTCTGCTGACCGTCGCGTACTGCCTCGGACTCGGTGTGCCGTTCGTCCTCGCGGCGGTCGCCTTCCGCAAGGCGCTGGGCGCGTTCGGCTGGATCAAGCGCCACTACGCGTGGGTGATGCGTATCGGCGGCGGCATGATGATCGTGACCGGCCTACTGCTGCTCACAGGTGCGTGGGACAGCATCGTGCAGCAGATGCAGGTCTGGTCCGAAGGCTTCACGGTGGGGATCTGAACGATGAGCGAGACCAGCACCCGCAACGGCAGCACCCCCGAAGGGGCGCGCGCACCCGAGGACGGCCCCGGGCCGGCCCGCGGCGACGCGGCTTTCGGACCGGATCAGGACGAGCTCGGTGCCGCCGGTGCGCAGCTGTCCACCGCGCCGCGCGAGGACACCGGACCGAACCTGCCCTCGCTCGGCGTCATCGGCTGGTGCCGCTGGTTTTGGCGGCAGCTGACCTCCATGCGGGTGGCGCTGATCCTGCTCCTGCTGCTGTCGCTGGCCGCGATCCCCGGCTCGCTGATCCCGCAGGCCAGCAACGAGCTCAAGGTCCAGGCGTTCAAGGACGCGCACACCTCGCTCGGGCCGCTCTACGACCGCCTCGGGCTCTTCCACGTCTACAGCTCGGTGTGGTTCTCGGCGATCTACATCCTGCTGTTCATCTCCCTCATCGGCTGCATCGTGCCGCGTACCTGGCAGTTCACGGGCCAGCTGCGTAGCCGTCCGCCGGGCGCGCCCCGACGGCTCGACCGGCTGCCCGCGTACACGACCTGGCGCACCGCGGCCACGCCCGATCAGGTGCACGAGGCCGCGCTCGCCGTGCTGCGCCGCCGCCGCTACCGCACGCACGCGGTGCCGTCGGCCGCGGCCCAGCGGACGAACGGGGCCACCGGCGCGGTCGCCGCCGAGAAGGGCTATCTGCGCGAGGCCGGCAACCTGGCCTTCCATATCGCCCTGATCGTGCTGCTGGTCTCCTTCGCCTCCGGCCAGCTGTTCAAGTCCGAGGGCAGCAAGCTGATCGTGGAGGGTGACGGGTTCGCCAACACGCTCACCCAGTACGACGACTTCACCTCCGGCAACCTCTTCTCCACCGACGACCTGCCGCCGTTCAGCTTCGACCTCGACAAGTTCATCGGCACCTACGAGCGCTCCGGGCCCAACCGCGGCACCCCGCGCGTCTACCGGGCCCAGGTCACCTACAGCGCGGGCGTCGACGGCGCGCCGAAGAAGGCCGCCATCGAGGTCAACAAGCCGCTGGAGGTCGGCGGCACCAAGGTCTACCTGGTCAGCCACGGCTACGCGCCCACCGTGACCGTCCGCGACGGCCGCGGCAAGGTCGTCTACCAGGACGCCGTGCCCCTGCTGCCGATCGACGGCAACGAGACCTCGTCCGGCGCGATCAAGGTCCTGGACGGGTACCGCGACGCCGCGGGCAAGACGGAACAGCTCGGCTTCAACGCCTTCTTCGTGCCGAGTTTCGCGGGCGCGGGCAAGGGCCAGATGTTCTCCACGTTCCCCGGCATCGACAACCCGGTGCTGGCCATCTCCGCGTACCACGGCAGCCTCGGCGTGGACTCCGGACTGCCGCAGAACGTGTACCAGCTCGACACCGCGCACCTGACCAAGTTCAAGGACGCCAAGGGCGCGCTGCTCAAGCAGCGGCTGCTGCCCGGCCAGACGATGCGGCTGCCGAACGGCGCGGGCTCGATCACGTTCGACAAGAACATCAAGCAGTGGGCCAGCTTCCAGATCGCCCAGCAGCCCGGCAGCCGCTGGGCACTGGGCGGCGCGCTGACCGCCATCGCGGGCCTCGCCGGGTCGCTCTTCATCCAGCGCCGCCGGGTGTGGGTGCGGGCCGGCATGGACGGCGACGGCGTCACCGTCGTCGAGATGGCGGGCCTGGGCCGCAGCGACTGGGCCAAGCTGCCGGAGGAACTGGGCGAGGTGGCCGCACTCGTCCACGACCGCGTTCCCGGTATCGCCCAGGACACCGACGACGCCACGCACCCCGACGACCTCGAAGAACGCCACCCCCACCCCCACGCCGTATCTGCCGAAGGGGCTGAGAAGTGAATCTCGCCGCCACCACCAACGAGAACCTGGCGCACACCAGCAATGTGCTGATCTACTCGTCGATGGCCGTCTACATGCTGGCCTTCTTCGCGCATACGGCCGAATGGCTGCTCGGCAGCCGCAGCAAGGTGGGCCGTACGGCCGCCGCGCTCACCGCACAGCCCACCGCCGGTCGTGCCGCGGCGGCCGGCTCCGCGCCGCAGGTGCAGGTCAGGCAGCAGGGCGGCGGCACCGCCGTGCTGGCGCGTCCGGCCCGTACCGGCGCTCCGAAGGTCATCACCCGCTCGGCGTCCGGCGCCAGGGACGTGCCCGACGGGCCCGGTGCGCACGGCGGTGACGTGCAGGGCGACCTCTACGGCCGGATGGCGGTCTCCTTCACGGTGCTCGGCTTCCTCGTGGAGGCGGGCGGCGTACTCACCCGCGCCCTGTCGGTGCAGCGTGCGCCGTGGGGCAACATGTACGAGTTCAACCTCACCTTCTCCTCGGTCGCCGTCGCCGTGTACCTCGGGCTGCTCGCGCTGAAGAAGAACGTGCGCTGGATCGGCCTGCCGCTGGTCACCACGGTCCTGCTGGACCTGGGCCTGGCGGTCACCGTGCTGTACACCGCGAGCGACCAGCTGGTGCCCGCGCTGCACTCGTACTGGCTGTGGATCCACGTCTCCACCGCCATCTTCTGTGGCGCCTGCTTCTACGTCGGCGCCGTCGCGACCCTGCTCTACCTGTTCCGCGACGCCTACGAGGACAAGCTGGCGACCGGCGGGCAGCCCGGCAGCTTCGCGACGTCGGTCATGGAGCGGCTGCCCGCGGCGGCCTCGCTCGACAAGCTCTCCTACCGCGTGAACGCGGCCGTCTTCCCGCTGTGGACCTTCACGATCATCGCGGGCGCCATCTGGGCCGGGGACGCCTGGGGCCACTACTGGGAGTGGGACCCCAAGGAGACCTGGTCATTCATCACCTGGGTGGCCTACGCGTGCTACCTGCACGCCAGGGCGACCGCGGGCTGGAAGGGCCGCAAGGCCGCCTACCTGGCCCTGATCGCCTTCGGCTGCTGGCTCTTCAACTACTACGGCGTCAACATCTTCGTGGCGGGCAAGCACTCCTATAAGGGTTTCTGAGGAAGAAACCGTCCCCGGGGACACACCCCGGGGACGAACCCCGAAGTGCCCGCTCACCCCGCCCCGTCCCCCTGCTCCCGGCGCCGCAGCTCCTCCTCGCGGCGCCGCAGGTCCGCTTCCCAGTCCTTGAGCAGCGCCTCGTCCTTCTTGTTCTCCGCACGCAGGGACGTCAGGAACGCGGGATTGTCGTCAGGAGCCACCCACTCCATGCGGTGGTTGCGATGCCACTCCGAGGGAGTGGCGCCCCGCCTCGCCTCGCCGCGCCACTTGCCTGCGGCGAGCCACGCTATCGGCCCGATCAGCACCTCGCCGAAGAGCAGCACGATGATGATCCACACCACCTTGGGAAGGTGCCGCACCTCTTCTTCCGGCGTGGTCAGGCAGTCGATGAACGCGTAGACCCACAACGCAAGGACCAGCATGTAGGGCAGATATCTGAACATGGTTGGCCGTTCCCCCCAGCAGACGACGGCAGGCCTGACGCGGCCCTGATGCGGCAGACAGGTTAACGGTGCTCAGTGCACGTCCCGGTGCCGGGTGCGCCCCGCCGAAACCCGTACCGCGCCGCCCACCACACCCACCCACGGCCCGACCGCAGCCCCCGCACCCCCCTCGGAGATACTGGACCTCATGGCTTACGACGATCTTCGCTCGCTGCTGAGAGCGCTGGAGCGCGAGGGCGACCTCAAGCGCATCAAGGCAGAGGTGGACCCGTACCTGGAAGTCGGGGAGATCGTCGACCGGGTGCAGAAGGCCAAGGGGCCCGCCCTGCTCTTCGAGAACGTAAAGGGCTCGGCCATGCCGCTGGCCATGAACGTCTACGGCACCGACCGCCGCCTGCTCAAAGCCCTCGGTCTGACGTCGTACGACGAGATCGGCGAGAAGATCGGCGGCCTGCTCAAGCCCGAGCTGCCGCACGGCTTCACCGGCGTGCGGGAGGCCTTCGGCAAGCTCGGCGCGATGGCGCACGTGCCGCCGAAGAAGGTGAAGCAGTTCGACGCACCCGTCCAGGAAGTGGTGCTGCACGGCGACGAGGTCGACCTCAACCGACTGCCCGCGCTCTTCACCTGGCCCAAGGACGGCGGCTCCTTCTTCAACCTGGGCCTGACGCACACCAAGGACCCCGACACCGGCGTCCGCAACCTGGGCCTCTACCGCCTCCAGCGGCACGACGCGCGCACCATCGGTATGCACTGGCAGATCCACAAGGACAGCCGCAACCACTACCAGACGGCTGCCCGGCGCGGCGAGAAGCTGCCCGTGGCGATCGCCTTCGGCTGCCCGCCCGCGGTCACCTACGCGGCGACGGCGCCGCTGCCCGGAGACATCGACGAGTACCTCCTCGCCGGGTTCGTACAGGGCAAGCGCGTCGAGATGGTCGACTGCAAGACCGTGCCGCTCCAGGTGCCCGCGCAGGCCGAAGTCGTCCTGGAGGGCTGGCTTGAGCCCGGCACGCTGCTCCCCGAGGGCCCGTTCGGCGACCACACCGGCTTCTACACCCCGCAGGAGCCCTTCCCGGCGCTCACCATCGACTGCGTCACGATGCGCAAACGCCCGCTGCTCCAGTCGACCGTGGTGGGCCGCCCGCCCATGGAGGACGGTCCGCTGGGCCGCGCCACGGAACGCTTCTTCATGCCGCTGCTGAAGATCATCGTGCCGGACATCGTGGACTACCACCTGCCCGAGGCGGGCGGCTTCCACAACTGCGCGATCGTCTCGATCGACAAGAAGTACCCGAAGCACGCACAGAAGGTCATGCACGCCGTGTGGGGCGCGCACATGATGTCGCTGACCAAGCTGATCGTGGTCGTCGACGCCGACTGCGATGTGCACGACCTGCACGAAGTCGCCTGGCGCGCGCTCGGCAACACGGACTACTCCCGTGACCTGACCGTCGTCGAAGGCCCCGTCGACCATCTCGACCACGCCTCCTACCAGCAGTTCTGGGGAGGCAAGGCGGGTATCGACGCCACCAGGAAAATGCCCGAGGAGGGCTACACCCGCGAGGGGGGCTGGCCGGACATGGTCCTGTCCGACCCCCGGACGGCGGAGCAGGTCGACCGCCGCTGGAGGGAGTACGGACTATGAGTACGCCAGAGCGGACTGTGAGTACGGAGTACGGACTGTGAGTACGGCCGAAGGAATCATCGGCGGGCCCAATCCCGCCCAGCCGCACGGCAGGGTCAGGGCCTTCCTGCGCCTGGTCATGATCGAGCACTCGGTCTTCGCGCTGCCTTTCGCGTACATCGCCTCGCTGACCGCGATGTTCCGCCAGGACCAGAACATCCACTGGGGCCGGCTGCTGCTGGTCACCGTGGCGATGGTGGGCCTGCGGACCTTCGCGATGGCCTGCAACCGCATCATCGACCGCGAGATCGACGCCCGTAACCCGCGCACCGTGGGCCGCGAACTCGTCACCGGCGCGGTCACCGTCCGCTCGGCGTGGACCGGCGCGCTGATCGCTGTGGTGGTCTTCCTGGGCGCCGCGGCCCTGCTGAACCCGCTCTGCCTGGCCCTCGCGCCGATCGCCGTCGTCCCGATGGTGGTGTACCCGTACGGCAAGCGGTTCACGAACTTCCCGCACGCCATCCTCGGCATCGCCCAGGCCATGGGCCCGATCGGCGCCTGGCTCGCCGTCACCGGCGAGTGGTCCTGGCCCCCGGTGCTCCTCGGACTCGCGGTCGGCATCTGGATCGGCGGCTTCGACCTGATCTTCGGCTGCCAGGACGTCAAGGCGGACCGGGCGCACGGCGTGAGGTCGGTCCCCGCCCGCTTCGGCATCCCCGCCGCCCTGCACGGCGCCCGCGCCTGCCACGCCGTCACCATGGCCCTGCTCGTCTGGTACGCCCTGGCCACCGACGCGGGCGCGTTCTTCTGGGCCGGCCTGGTGGTGGTCGCGGGCGCGTTCCTGTACGAGCACACGATCGTGCGGCCGCACGACCTGTCCCGGCTGAACCGGGCCTTCTTCACCGTCAACGGATTCATCGGAATCGCCCTGTTCGTGTGTGCGCTGCTGGACCTGGCGGTGCGGGGGCTTACGGTGTGACGGCGGTGTGACACATTCACTGTTCGCCCATGTTGCCCCTTTCGTGTGACAGAGGTTTGATCTGCTGTTTTGTCGGCTGATCGAGTGCTTAGGCTGCCCTCTACCGTCGGGTGCAGGAAGGGGAGGTTGACGTGACCGTTCTGGAGGTTGACGTGACCGTCTCGGAGTTCTCTGAGCAGGACCGCCTGTACGAACAGCTCTGCCGGGCCGGGGACGCGGTCCCCGGACACCGGGTCGAGATGATTGAGGGCAACATCGTGATGAGTCCGCTCAGGCCGCACCATGCCGAGACGATTTGGCAGGTGATGAGTGCCCTGAAGAAGCAACTGTCGAAGGAGTGGGGCCTCACCAGCGATGTGGCCTTCCCCTTCGACGACGCCCACATGCTCTGTCCCGACCTCGCAGTGATCCCGAAGAACGAAGTCGACCAGAACTTCGGTCAATACCCCCCAGACCTCATCGAGCTGGTCATCGAGATCGTCTCCCCCAGCAGCGTCCGCAACGACTACCAGGTCAAGGACCGCGCCTACGCCGCCGCCGGCATCCAGAACTACCTGATCTTCGACCCATACCAGGCGCACTGCACCACCCTGTGGAATCCGGCCAAGGACGGCTACCAGGGCCGCGACCGCATTCCTTACGGCACTCCTGTCACCGTCACATCCCCTCTCGGAACCCTCACCTTCGAGACCGAAGGCCTCCCCGTCGACCCCCACCACACCTGACCGGCACACCTGAGCGAATCCGGAACGGAGCCCGCCGCTAGGCTCGACCCTGTGGAGGACGAGAACGTGCCCGGCGCGGGGGCCGGGGAACCGCAAAAGCGGGCGCCCTGGGTCGTGGGCGTGTCCGGGGCCTCCGGTACGCCCTACGCCGCCGCGGTGCTGCGCGGACTGTTGGACGCGGGCGAGGACGTCGACCTGATCGTGTCGCGGTCGTCGCGGCTGACCCTGCTGGACGAGACGGGCATCGCGTTCCGTGACGCGCACTGGCGCGCCGACCTGGGGGAGTGGCTGGCGCGCGGCGCGGACGGTAAACCGGACGCCTTCGCCAGGGCCGACACCGGGCGGGTGCGGTACTGGACGGCCGGCGACCTGGCCGCGGGTCCCTCCTCGGGCTCGTATCCCACCAAGGGCATGCTGATCGTGCCCGCGTCGACGGCGTGCGTGGCCGGAGTGGCGCTCGGCCTGTCGAAAGACCTCCTGCAGCGCGCCGCAAGCGTGACCCTCAAAGAAGCCCGTCCCCTGGTCGTCGCCGTCCGCGAAACACCGCTGAACGGTCAGACACTGCGCCACCTGGTAACCCTCGACACGGCAGGCGCCGTCGTACTGCCCGCCTCGCCGGCGTTCTACGCGGGTGCCACCCACATCCAGGACCTGGTCGACTTCGTCGCCGGCCGCACACTCGACGCGGCCCACGTGTCGCACCATCTTTACCGCAGGTGGGAGGGGGCGCTCGGAGGTGGCGGCCAGCAGGGCTGATGCCGGGCCGAAGACCGTGGCACGGGCCGGCGCGGACACCGCCGCGGTGCGGTGCGGCGCGCCCTCGCCCAGGTCCTGCGCACCCTGGCGCACGCCGGTGTACCACCCGTCGTACCTCCAGGCCATCCCCACGGGGGAGCCGGACGGAAGTCGAGGGTTCGCAGGCTGTCGCTCCGGTATGCCTTAGCTTCTAGACGTAAAACTTCTGGCGAGACCGCAGAACGATGAAAGGCAATGGACCTATGGACGCCGTGGATAGGCAGCTCATCCAGGCCCTGCGCGAGAACGGCAGGGCCTCTTACGCCGAACTCGGGCGGCTCGTCGGTCTCTCCGGACCCAGCGTGACGGACCGAATCAACCGCCTGGAGGCGGCGGGCGTCATCACCGGCTACCGCGCCACCGTCGACGCCGCCTCCCTCGGCCTCGGCGTCACCGCCCTCATCGGTATCTCCCTGTCGGACGCGACCGACCACGAGGACGTGGCCCACCGGCTCAAGGACCTCGGCGAGATCGAGGACTGCTGGTTCATCGCGGGCGACGACTCGTACATGCTCAAGGTGCGGGCCGGTGACGTCGACGGACTGGAGCGGACCATCAGACGGCTCTCCGTCATCAAGGGCGTGTCACGGACCCGGACCACGATCGTGCTCTCCACCAAGTGGGAGAACCGGGTCGGCGAACTTCCCGACGAGGTGTAGGAGTGTGCTGAAGATCTAGGTCGGATCAGCGAGCGGTGTCTGGTGCGTGCAGCTGCAAGGCGGACGGATTCGCCGATAGTGGTTTCCTATCGGCGGATTCGGCCAACGCGGCAGATGTGCGTGCCGGACGCCGGGAGCCCGGCATAGATCTTCAGCACACTCCTAGCCGCGTCGGAGGCTTGCCGGGCCGTCGCAGGTGCGACGCGGACCCTGGCGTACGGTAATCGGAGCCCGCGCCCCCGGCCCGGGGCCCACGGCAGACGGACAGGCACAGGGAAGGCGGTCGGCGTATGGACGCGGGGCTGAAGCGCGCACTGGAAGAGAAGGTCCGCGGCGGCGAGCGGCTGACCCGTGAGGACGGCATCGCGCTCTACGCGTCGGACGACCTGGCCTGGCTCGGCGGCCTGGCCCACGAGGTGCGCACCCGCAAAAACGGCGACGTCGTGTACTTCAACGTCAACCGCCACCTCAACCTGACCAACGTCTGCACGGCGTCCTGCGCCCACTGCTCCTTCCAGCGCAAACCGGGCGAGCAGGGCGCGTACACCATGCCCGTCGAAGAGGCCGTCTTGCTCGCGCGGACGGTGGAGGCCGACCGGCTCACCGAACTGCACATCGAAGGCGGCCTGCACCCCACCCTCCCGTGGGCCGAGTACCCGCGCGCTCTGCGGGCGCTCAAGGAGGCGCTGCCGCAGGTCTGTCTGAAGGCGTTCACGGCCACCGAGATCCACCACTTCGAGAAGATCTCCGGGCGGCCCGCCTCCGACATCCTCGACGAGCTCATCGACGCGGGCCTGGAATCCCTCACCGGAGGCGGCGCCGAGATCTTCGACTGGGAGGTCCGGCAGCACATCGTCGACCACGACACCCACTGGGAAGACTTCTCGCGCATCCACCGCCTGGCGCACGGCAAGGGCCTCAAGACGCCCTGCACCATGCTCTACGGCCACATCGAGGAGCCGCGCCACCGCGTCGACCACGTGCTGCGGCTGCGTGAACTCCAGGACGAGACCGGCGGCTTCCAGGTCTTCGCCCCGCTGCGCTACCAGCACGACTTCGTGGACATGAAGGACGGCAAGATCCGCAACCGCCTCCAGGCCGGCACCACCATGGCCACCGGCGCCGAGGCCCTGAAGACCTTCGCGGTCTCCCGGCTGCTCTTCGACAACGTTCCGCACGTCAAGGTCTTCTGGGTGACGCACGGCGTACGGACCGCACAGCTGGCCCTGGCGCACGGCGCGGACGACATCGGCGGCTCGGTCGTCGAGTACAAGGTCACGCATGACGCGGACGGCTTCGGGACGCCGGACGAACTCACCCGTGAGGACCTCGTCGACCTCATCCGCGACGCCGGCTTTTGCCCGGTCGAGCGGAACACCCGCTACGAGAGTGTCCGCGCGTACGAGGCGGCGGACCCCGGACGGCGGGACGTGCCGCAGCCGATGCGGGTGTGAGATCGGCCGCTGGCCGGCGGCGAGCGCCGCACCCGCCTCCAGAGGAGGGCGCCCGGCGTGCTTCACTGGATGGGCAGTGCCCAATCCCCTGGCATTGCCCGATTCTGGACATAACGGATGGCGCCGACGGTACGGAGAGTGCGTACCGGACGCGCGGGATCGGAACGGGACACTCGGAACGGAAGTCGGATTGACATGCTCCGCTACACGCTGATGCGCCTAGGGATCTTCGTGGGCTGTCTCCTCGTCGTCTGGGGCCTGGTCGCCATCGGCGCGGTGCCGCGCGGTCTGGGCGGTTCCAACCACCTGTGGGTCGCCCTGCTCGCCCTGGTGATCTCGGCGCCCATCAGCTTCGTCGTCCTGCGCAAGGAGCGCGACCGGGCCTCGGCGCACGTCGTGCAGCGCGTGGACCGCGCCAGGGCCGGTTACGAGCGCAGCCGCAGCCAGGAGGACGAGGCCGACGACGCCGCCCGCGCCCAGAGCGCCCAGCAGGCACCGGGCGTGTAAGGCACCTCGCAGCCGGCAGCGCGCCTCACCCGGGCCGGTCGGCCGACGAGGTCACGCCCCGTCGGCCGCCGTCAGTGCGTTGACCGTGCCGACGAGGTGCACCCGCGTCCCGTCCGCGCCGCCGCGCAGCGCGAAACTCTCGCCCTGGGCCGCGTAACGCACCGTCGCGGGCAGCAGTACCGGCTTTTTGAACTCGGCCCGCACCGCCACGGGCTCCGGCGCGCCGTACTCCGCGAGGCAGCGCGCCACGCTCCACATGCCGTGCGCGATGGCCCGCGGAAAGCCGAAGGCACGGGCGGTCAGCGGGTGCAGATGGATCGGGTTGCGGTCCTTGGACGCGGCCCCGTACCGCCGCCCCAGATCACCGCCGAGCCGCCACTCGGCAGCTACCGGCAGCTCCCGCGCGACCTCGTCCGGGACCGCAGAGCCGTCGGCGGCCGGGTAGCCGGAACCGTTCGAGGCGGCGGCCGAAGAGTCCGAGCCGTCCGCCGCCGTGGCGTGCCGCGCCAGATACGTACTGCGCGACTCCCACACCAGCTCGCCCCCGTCCCGCACCTCGGTCACCAGGTGGGCTTCGGTGCCGCGGCGGTGTGGTGTCAGTTGTGCCGCGTACACGGTGAGCTCGTACGCGGTGTCCGAAGGCAGCTCGCGCAGCCGCCGGATCACGATCGAGGTGTGCACGAGCCCGAGCAGCGGCAGCGGGAAGTCCCAGCCGGACATCAGCCGCATGGCCAGCGGAAACCCGAGCACATGCGGATAGGTCACCGGCAGTGCACCGCCGTCGGACCGGGCGAACCCGCACACCTGCGTGTACGCCGCAAGACGCCGCTCGTCGACGCGCACCCCGGGCACCACCGCCCGTGCCGCGGGCAGCTTCCGGTTCGGCCCGGGCCGTCGGAACGGCGACAGCGCCGCACCCCTGATCAGATGGGGGACAAGCATGAACGACACCTTCCTGTGCTCCGTTGTGAAACCTGGGCCCCAGGTCGTAAGCCCTACGCGCCCAGCAGGCTCTGGCCGCAGACCCGGACCACCTGCCCGTTCACCGCCCAGGACCCGGGCTGCGCCAGCCAGGCGGTGGTCTCGGCGACGTCCACCGGAAGCCCGCCCTGGCCCAGCGAGTTCATCCGCCGCCCGGCCTCGCGGATGAAGAACGGCACCGCCGCCGTCATCCGGGTCTCGATGAACCCGGGCGCCACCGCGTTGACGGTCACTCCGTGCACGTCCTGGGCGCGGGCGGCAAGGCCACGTACCAGGCCGATGATGCCCGCCTTGCTGGCCGCGTAGTTGGTCTGTCCGGTGTTGCCCGCGATCCCCGCGATGGAGGCGGTGGCGACGATCCGGCCGCCGCGCGGCAGCGCACCGGAGGCCAGCAGCGTATCCGTGGTGCGCAGCACACTTGCCAGGTTGACGTCGAGGACGGACGCCCAGCGGTCCGCGGGCATGTTGGCGAGCCTGCGGTCACGGGTGATGCCCGCGTTGTGGACGAGGATGTCCAGGCCGCCGCCCGGGACCGCCGCGGCCATCCGCTCGCCCGCGTCGTCCGCGGTGATGTCGAGCGGCAGCGCGCTGCCGCCGAGGCGCCGCGCCACCGCCTCCAGGTCGGTCCGCGCGGCGGGCACGTCCAGGCAGACGACCTTCGCGCCGTCGCGTGCGAGGGTGGCCGCGACCGCCTCGCCGATGCCCCGCGCGGCGCCGGTGACCAGCGCGGTACGGCCCGCGAGCGGCTGCAGCGGATCACCGTCGTGCCGCTCGCCGTCCAGCGGCGTCGTGTCCTGTTGCGCGGTGTCCGCGACCTCGATGACCTGTCCGCTGACGTAGGCGGACTTCGGCGAGAGCAGGAACCGCAGCGTCGACTCGGCGGCCTCCACCGCGCCCGCCACCCGCACCAGCGTGACCGTACGGCCACGGCCGATCTCCTTGCCGAGAGACCGTACGAACCCTTCGAGAGCCTGCTGAGCGGCGCACTGGTGGTGGTCGCAGGCGCTCAGCGGTGCGCCGAGCACTACCAGGCGCCCGCTGTCGGCGAGGGACCGCACCACGGGGTGCAGTGCCGTGTGCACCTCGGTGAGTGCGGCGACGTCGGTAACGCCCCGGGCGTCCAGGACGGCCGCGGCCAGACGTTCGCCGTCGCCGGGTCCGCTGAGGGCGTCGCGCACCGCCAGGTCGGTGCGGGCCAGTACCGCGGCGAGCGTGCCGCCGGCGCTGGCCCCGGCCCCTGCGCCCGCTGCCAGGTGCAGCAACGGGCCTTCGAGAGTGGGGTGTCCGGCGCTGAAACGGCGCAGTGCGGCGGGCTGCGGCAGGCCTAGCCGGCGGGTCAGGAACCGGCCGGGCGCCGTGCCCGAGAACGTCAGATAGCGGTCGGCCATTGTCCGAACTCCCACCTCGGTCGTAAGTTTACCTTTGAGTAAGGTTACTCAAGAGTCAGGAGCAGGTCGAGATGAGTCCCGCCGACGAACCGCAGTCGAACTCCCGGAACTCCACGGGCGCCACGCCGAATCCGCCGCGGGCCACACCGCCCCGTACCCGCCGGGTGGCGGTCATGGGCGGCTGCCGCATCCCGTTCGCCCGCTCTGATGGCCCGTATGCCACCGCGTCGAACCAGGAGATGCTGACCGCGGCCCTGGACGGCCTGGTGGAACGCTTCGGGCTCGACGGTCCTGGCGACGGGCACGGCGGGCTGCCGGTCGGCGAGTTCGTCGCCGGGGCCGTCCTCAAGCACAGTCGTGACTTCAATCTCGCCCGTGAGACCGTCCTTGGCTCGCGGCTCGATCCGCGTACCCCGGCCTACGACATCCAGCAGGCGTGCGGCACCGGACTCCAGGCCGTGATCGCCGCCGCCAACAAGATCATGCTCGGGCAGACCGAGTCCGCGATCGCGGGCGGCGCCGACACGGCGAGCGACGCACCGCTCGGCGTCAACGACGAGCTGCGCCGCATCCTGCTCGCCGCGCGCCGCGCGAAGTCGGCGGGCGCCCGCATCGCAGCGCTGTCCCGCATCCGGCCGCGCCACCTCGTCCCGGACATCCCGCGCAACGCGGAGCCCCGCACCCGGCTTTCGATGGGTGAGCACGCCGCGGTGACGGCCCGGGCCTGGGGCATCTCGCGCCAGGCCCAGGACGATCTTGCGGCCACCAGTCACCAGCGGCTCGCGGCGGCGTACGAACGGGGTTTCCTGCGGGACCTGGTGGTGCCGTTCCGGGGTGTCGGGCGCGATCAGAATCTGCGGCCGGGCTCCACGGTGGAGAAACTGGCCGCGCTGAAGCCGGTGTTCGGTACCGGAGAGCCGGCGGCGACCATGACGGCCGGGAACTCGACACCGCTCACCGACGGCGCGGCGACCGTGCTGCTGGCCAGTGAGGAGTGGGCCCAGGCGCGCGGCCTTGAGCCCCTCGCCTATGTGAGCGCGTACGAGAGTGCCGCCGTCGACTTCGTCGGCGGGGACGTGGCGGGCGGCGCGGACGGGCTGTTGATGGCGCCCGCGTACGCGGTGCCGCGGATGCTGGAACGGTTCGGGCTCGGCATCGAGGACTTCGACTTCGTCGAGATCCACGAGGCGTTCGCCTCGCAGGTGCTGGCGACGCTGGCGGCCTGGGAGAAGCAGGGCCTCGCGCCGCTCGACCGGGCCAGGCTCAACGTCGCGGGCTCCTCGCTGGCGACGGGCCATCCGTTCGCCGCGACCGGCGCGCGGATCGTGGCCACCCTCGCCGAACTCCTGGCGGAGCGCGGCGGTTCCGGCCGCGGACTGATCTCGATCTGCGCGGCGGGCGGCCAGGGAGTGACGGCGATCCTGGAGCGGGTCTGACGGTCTGAAGCAGTTCCGAACGGCTCCGAATGCGGAACAGCTTCGGACGGCTCGGAACGGCTCCGCGCGGCTCGGAGCGGTCGGCAAAGGCAGGAGCCCCGTCCGTGTCGCGGTGGCGACGGTGGGCGGGGCTCCTTGGGTGGTGCTTCAGTTCTGGAATGTATGTGGGTTGATCAGTCCCGAGTGACCCCGGGACCCCGATCAGATCGGGGTAACGTTCTCCGCCTGCGGGCCCTTCGGACCCTGGGTGACGTCGAAGCTCACGGCCTGGTTCTCCTCAAGGGAACGGAAGCCGGTCGCATTGATCGCGGAGTAGTGGACAAAGACGTCGGGACCGCCGCCTTCCTGGGCAATAAAGCCAAAGCCCTTTTCGGCGTTGAACCACTTAACGGTTCCGGTAGCCATAAGCCCTCCTTGGGCCAAAGGGTTGCCCTGCTCCAGAACCTGCTGTTGTAAGCAACTGCATAAGTCTGAAAACGACAAAAGCCTGCGGGTTACATGCTCCGCAGGCTCTGTACTGCAAGGGAAACCAAACTGCAACTTGCGGGCGAGCCTAGCATGGGGTCCACGGAAAGCGATAGAGGGAAAGATCACTTCACTCGGATGTCGGAACCCCGTGCGAACGCATTGACAACAGGCCGGACAGGACACTCACCAAGGCTTGTCAGGACGGCTCTTGGGGCGCTCGCGCACCGTTCTCCAAGCGTTGGATGACGTTGGATGAACACGCGATGAGGGTTCGGTGTACGACGGTGTGCGGTTGGCAGCGGACGAGTCATCGAGTGTTTAACGATCACGTAGCCGGGGTGATCGGTGAATGTCTCAGGGTGACCGTGGCGCGTCGTCGGGCCCTGGCCGCGGCGACGTCGCACTAGGGGTTTAGTCTCGCGATGTGGACAATTCTCCCGCGGACTCAGTAACAGGCCTGGGCGGCGACCAGCACCCCGGCCAGCAGCGCACCCGGCCGCGCGTCGGTCATATCCAGTTCCTGAACTGCCTCCCCCTCTACTGGGGGCTCGCGCGGACCGGAACACTTCTCGATCTCGAACTCTCGAAGGACACGCCGGAGAAGCTCAGCGAGCAGCTGGTGCGCGGCGACCTCGACATCGCGCCCATCACACTCGTCGAGTTCCTGAGGAACGCCGACGAACTGGTCGCGTTCCCCGACCTCGCGGTCGGCTGCGACGGCCCCGTCATGTCCTGCGTGATCGTCTCGCAGGTGCCGCTCGACCGGCTCGACGGCGCCCGGGTCGCGCTGGGCTCCACGTCTCGCACCTCCGTGCGGCTCGCCCAGCTGCTGCTCGCCGAGCGTTACGGCGTGCAGCCCGAGTACTTCCGCTGCCCGCCCGACCTCGGGCTGATGATGCAGGAGGCGGAGGCGGCGGTGCTGATCGGCGACGCCGCGCTGCGCGCCAACCTCCACGAGGCGCCACGGCTCGGCCTCGACGTGTACGACCTCGGCTCGATGTGGAAGGAGTGGACGGGGCTGCCGTTCGTCTTCGCCGTCTGGGCCGCCCGCCGCGACTACCTGGAACGCGAACCCCTCCTCGTGCGCCAGGTGCACGCGGCCTTCCTCGACTCCCGTGACCTGTCGTTGCAGGAGGTCGACAAGGCCGCCGAGCAGGCCGCCCGCTGGGAGACCTTCAACGCGGACGTGCTGGCGCGCTACTTCACGACGCTCGACTTCCGCTTCGGTCAGGCGCAGCTGGAAGGTGTCACCGAGTTCGCCCGCCGGGTCGGTCCGACGACCGGCTTCCCGGCGGACGTACACGTGGAGCTGTTGAAGCCGTAGCCGTAGCCGTCTCGCTGCGAAAGCGAGAAATTCCGGCAATATGTCGCCAAGAGGTCGTCCTGCGTGTAAGGGCGACCCCTTTGGTTAATTCTGTACGGCATTTCGGCGGTGTTCCTGTGGAATTTCCGCGCATTGTTCGAGAGCCGCGGAAAACGGTGTGCTTTTTGGTAATCGTGGGTTCAACACCTCGGTATGAGACATTTCCGGGCATCGTCGGGCGGTTGGGCGTGGTGTGGACGCGTGGTCTCTGCCGGGTCCGCGCCGCCATGACGCACGCTGGCCCGTCGCCGTTCAACGGCTGCTGCCGCCCGGGTCACTTGCGGCCGGTGGCCGGGTGATGCCCTGCGGCGGATCGAGATCGCGGACTACGCTCGGAGCGGCGGTCTACTCTCAAGGCCGGCAGGACCGGCTTCACCAGCAGCACCCAGACGCCGTCGGAACCGAACCGGCGGGCAGACGGGTGCGCGGGCCGGTACGGGGAGAGTTGTCAGGGGAGGGGTTGTTCGGCATGCAGCCGCTCGAAGCGGGGGAGCCCACCGTCATAGGCCCCTACCGGCTGCTCGGCCGACTCGGCTCGGGCGGTATGGGCCGGGTCTACCTCGGGCGCAGCGCCGGCGGTCGAACGGTCGCGGTCAAGAGTGTGCATCCGCAGTTCGCGCTCGACGCGGAGTTCAGGGCCAGGTTCAAGCGCGAGGTCGCGGCGGCCCGCAGAGTCGGCGGCGACTGGACAGCACCCGTCCTGGACGCCGACCCCGAAGCGCCCGTGCCCTGGGTGGCGACGGGATATGTGGCGGGTCCCTCGCTCGCCGAGGTGGTGAGCCCTGCGCCCGGCACGCTGACCATGGCCGACGACCCGGGGCCCGCCGCGGGCAACCCGCTCCCGGAGTCCACGGTGTGCGTCCTGGGCGCCTCACTCGCCGAGGCACTCGCGCATGTGCACGCCCTCGGCCTCGTACACCGGGACGTGAAACCCTCCAACGTGCTGCTCACCATGGACGGCCCCCGTCTCATTGACTTCGGCATCGCACGGGCGACGGACGGCACCGCCTCGCTCACGTCGACCGGTGCCTCGATCGGCTCGCCCGGCTATATGGCCCCGGAGCAGATCCTCGGCCAGGGCGTCACGGGCGCGGCCGACGTCTTCTCGCTGGGCGCGGTCCTCGCGTACGGGGCGAGCGGACGCCCTCCGTTCCCGGGTGACTCGTCGGCCGCGCTGCTCTACCGGGTCGTCTACGAGGAGCCCGAACTCGACGGCCTCGGCGGCGAACTGCTCGACGTGGTCACCCGCTGCCTCAGCAAGACCCCGGCCGTCCGCCCCACCCCTCAGGAAGTCGCCCACCGCCTGGCCCCTCAAGGCGCCGCCCGCTCGGTCGCCGCGGGCTGGCTGCCGGGGCCGCTCGTGGCGGAGGTGGGCCGCAGCGCGATCCGGCTGCTCGACCTAGAGGTGGCGCCGGGCCCCCAAGAGGCCACGATGGCACTGAGGTCGCGGCCGACTGACGGTCACGGGACGCCGCAGACCGGTGGCGGGTACGGGACACCGCACGCCGACGAACGGAAAGCGACGCCTTCCGACCTCGGGAACCCGTCTGCCGAACCCGCCCTCGGGGTCTTCGGCCCGCCGGACCCCTCGTACCTCCAGAACAACGACCCGTACCCGCCCCGCGAAGGAGCCTCCCAGAGCTCCGGAAGCCCCAGCGACGCCAAAGAGCGTGCGCCGCAGGACGGCCGCCCGGCCGATCCTGACCCGACCGAGCCGCAGAAGCCCGATGCGGCCTCTCGCGCCGCAGGCAGACTCTCCGTCAGCGTCACGGCGACGGCCGTGCCCTCGGCGGACAGCAAGAGCCGCAGGCTGAGCTGCACCGTTGCGCTGGCGGTCGCGGGTGCGCTGGCGGCGGTGACTGTCGGCTCGGTCTTCGTCTTCGACCTGCTGCCCGGCTCGGGCGGGGACGTGAGCGGCAAGGGGCCGACGGGGACCGACACGCCGCCCACCAGCCATCAGCCCTCGAATCCGCACGGCGGCTCGGTCCCGTCCGGCTACCTCGGCAGCTGGCAGGGCGACGCCACCGCCACGGGCATCCCGGACGGCACGTTCGAACTAGTCGTGCGGCAGGCGAAGCCCGGCGCGCGGTTTGCGACGCTGACGCAGACCGATGTACTCGGCGGCGTCTGCAAGGACGTGTTGACCCTCAAGAAAGCCGACGGCGATCGGATCGTGGCCACCGGCAGGGGCGACAAGTCCAACGCCGCGCACTGCTCGCAGGCCGCGCACACCATCTACCTGAAACCGGTCGGCGACGACCTGAAGTACACCTCGGACGACCCGGCCGCGGGCAATCCCGAAGCCCGCCTGTCGAAGACGGACTGAGAACGGGCCGGGACACAGCGGCCGGTCAGCAGGGTCGGCGCGGTACCGGCACCCGCCGGTCGGCCCGGTACCGGCCCGACCGGCGGGTGCCGGTCAGACCGGTCGGGGCGCCGGTCAGATCGCCGGCACGTCCACCCAGAAGCGGGTGTTGTTCGACAGGTTGGCCGAGCTGCTGTTCAGCTGGTCACGGATCCAGTACACCGCGTTCTTGTAGTTGGCGATGTCCTGTGTGTTCGGATTGTTCAGGCCGCTCTGGCCGTTTCGGTGCCCGGCGAACCACGTGTCGATGCCGTAGTGGCTCTGGCTCTGGTTCAGGCAGGAGACGTCCTGGCTGAGGTTGCTGTTCAGTGCGGCGCCGTTGTTCCACTGGGAAGTGCTCTGGCCCGAGAACTGGCTGCACGCCGAACGCAGCATCAGCCAGTTCTGCTTGAAGATGCCGAAGTTCGCCGAGTCGTTCGTCTTGTTGTCGCCGTACGCGTAGTTCGTGGTCATGTCCTCGGTCTCCAGCATGGCGACCGCCAGGTCGAGCACATCGGCGCCCGCCCCGAGGACCTGTTGTTTCCGGCTGCCGAGCCCGCTGACGTCGTACGAACCGCACGACGACGCGTTCGCGGGACACGTCAGAGCGGCCCGTTCGCTGCCCGAGGTCCCGGCGTTGGCTGCTGGTGCGCTGAGAAGGGAGCCAACGGTCAGGGCGGTCAACGTTCCGATTGCCATGGTCATGACATGTTTCACGATGTCGCAATCCTTCCTGTGCGGGAGATGAGCCGGTCGGGCGGACGGCATGTCCAGGCGTGCAGGGAGCGTTGGACAACGTTGTCAGCGTGCCGACTCAGGAGGAACGGCAGGCAAGATCCAAGGGGGCACGCGTGCCGCTGTCCCGAGGGGCCTGCGCGCGTTGACGATCGAAGCACTGATCCGGTTCAGCGGTCAATACATGTGACAACGTGAATTCGGAATTCCAGGTCCCGTATCCCGTTTCTTTCGATGGCTTGGATGAGATCATTTTTCCTGCTCAAATGCGCTGGCTTGGATGACTTGGAGATCGAATACGGCAGCAGGGTGCGGTGAGCTGCTTCTCTTCGGTGTTGCTTAAATGGTTAAGTCAGAAGTTAAGTTCGGGTCCATAGGAGTGACGTTCGCGCTCGTGCCGCGATGCGCGACGGAGCGGTCCAGACGCGGGGCGTGGGCCACTCGCCTAACGGGCCGTGCGGGGTCCCGTTCCCGCCCTCAGCAGCTGGCGTACGCTGGATCGGTCCTCCCACCCGTCTCACCACCACCCCCGGTTCGAGGCGCGACGCGCGCCTCAGCCCATTGCCATCCTTACGAAAGGGACGCCCGGTGACCGAGCAGGCCGACTTCGCTTCCGCAGGTGTCACAGGGGTCCCGGCAGGTACCGCGGCCGACGCTCCCGACGACGCCCGTGTCGATGTGCCCGCCGTCCTTGAGCGCGCCGCCGCGGGCGGTCGCATCACCCCCGAGGAAGCCGTCGTCCTCTACCGCGACGCTCCGTTGCACGCCCTCGGCGCCACCGCCGACACCCTCCGCAGGCGCCGCTACGCGGGTACCGAGCACATCGCGACGTACATCATCGAGCGGAACATCAACTACACGAACGTCTGCGTGACGGCCTGCAAGTTCTGCGCCTTCTACGCCGCGCCCAAGGACACCGCCAAGGGCTGGGCCCGCGATCTCGACGACATCCTGCGGCGCTGCGCCGAGACCGTGCAGCTCGGCGGCACCCAGATCATGTTCCAGGGCGGCCACCATCCGGACTACGGCGTCGAGTACTACGAGAAGCACTTCTCCGCCATCAAGAAGGAATTCCCGCAGCTGGTCATCCACTCCCTCGGCGCGTCCGAGGTCGAGCACATGGCCCGGATCTCCAAGGTCACCGTCGACGAGGCGATCACGCGCATCCACGCCGCCGGACTCGACTCGTTCGCGGGCGCCGGCGCCGAACTGCTGCCGGCCCGCCCGCGCACCGCAATCGCCCCGCTGAAGGAGTCCGGCGAGCGGTGGCTGGAGATCATGGAGACCGCCCACAGGATCGGTGTCGAATCCACTTCCACGATGCTCATGGGCACCGGCGAGACCAACGCCGAACGCATCGAGCACCTGCGCATGATCCGCGACGTACAGGACCGCACGGGCGGCTTCCGGGCCTTCATCCCGTACACCTACCAGCCAGAGAACAACCACCTGAAGGGCCGCACGCAGGCCACTCTCTTCGAGTATCTGCGCATGATCGCCATCGCGCGGATCTTCCTCGACAACGTGGCCCATATCCAGGGCTCCTGGCTGACCACCGGCAAGGAGGCCGGCCAGCTCTCCTTGCACTACGGCGCTGACGACCTCGGCTCGATCATGCTGGAGGAGAACGTCGTCTCCTCGGCCGGCGCCAAGCACCGCTCCAACCGGATGGAGATCATCGACCTCATCCGCAAAGCGGGCCGGGTGCCCGCGCAGCGGTCGACGACGTACGAGCACATCGTCGTGCACGACGATCCCGCGAACGATCCGGTCGACGACCGCGTGGTCTCGCACCTGTCGTCGACGGCGATCGAGGGAGGCACCGCACATCCCGAACTGAAGTTGGTCGACGCGCGGTAACGACCTGGGGGGACGGTGCGCGGGCCGGGGTGTGGTGCGGGCCCCGGCCGTGCGGTCGGCGGCCTGTTTCCCGGCCGGTGACGGACCGGTCCCAGGCGGTGGTGTGCCGGGCGGCAGGGTGCGGTGCGGCGGTACGTATGCTGGGGCGGTGACCCGCGCATCCCTGGACAAGCAGCCGCATGAAGTCGCCTCGATGTTCGACGGCGTGGCGGAACGCTACGACCTCACCAATGACGTGCTGTCCCTGGGGCAGGCCCGGCTGTGGCGCAAGGAGGTCGCCAAGGCCGTCGACGCCAGACCCGCGCAGAAGGTGCTCGACCTCGCCGCCGGAACGGCCACTTCCTCGCTGCCCTTCACCCGCACCGGTGCCTATGTCGTGCCCTGTGACTTCTCGCTGGGCATGCTCCAGGTCGGCAAGCGGCGGCACTCCTGGCTGCCGCTCACGGCCGGCGACGCCACACGGCTGCCGTTCCGTGACGATGTCTTCGACGCGGTGACGATCTCGTTCGGACTGCGGAACGTCCAGGACACCGACGCGGCACTGAACGAGCTGTACCGCGTGACCAAGCCGGGCGGACGGGTCGTGATCTGCGAGTTCTCGCATCCCACCTGGGCGCCCTTGCGCACCGTCTACACCGAGTACCTGATGCGCGCCCTGCCGCCGGTGGCGCGCGGCGTCTCGTCCAACCCCGACGCGTATGTGTACCTGGCCGAGTCCATCCGCGCCTGGCCGAACCAGCCCGCCCTGGCCGAACGCCTCGCCAAGGCCGGCTGGTCGCGCGTCGCCTGGCGGAACCTGACGGGCGGGATCGTGGCACTGCACCGGGGATTCAAGCAGGAGTGAGGCGGTCGCCCGCGAAGGGCGGACCGGGTTGGCGGACGGCGCGTGTGCCGCGGTCGCTCAGGGCGCGCGCGTGCGACGGCCGTACCGGACGGGGAGCGTGCGGGCGGTCCGGGCCCGCGCAGTGCGGTGGCGAGTGAGGTCCGGCCGAGTGCGACGACGGCGATCAGAGCGGGCGCTGCCTGTGCCGGTGCGGCGGCGGGCGCGCCCGCGGACCAGGGGCCACTGATTCTCTGCCGGTTGCCGGTTGCCGGTTGCCGGTTGCCGGGTCTGTCCGGTCTTCCGGGGCCTGGGGCCTGGGGCTGTTGAGGTATGCAACATCTTGGCTGGACTTGTCTGTTGTCGGGAACCGGCTGGTGGGGAAGGCATGTCCCTTGTCGGTGACGGGGCCCACACGGCGCGGGTTCGTCTGGCGCCGCAATTCATCCGCTTCCTTTGTTCCTCCGCTCCTCCGCTCCTCCATCCCGTCTTTCCGTCCGTCCTTCGTTCTGCATTTCTATGCTTCTGTGTTTCTGAATTTCTATGTCTCCCGTAGTTCTGTGCTACTGCAATCCTGAGCTGTTCCCGCCTTTCACCTTCCCGTACACCTGGACGACGGAGCGTTCTGATGGCGTCGAACTGCCCGCACTGCGGAATCGAGGCTCCTCCCGAGGCGCGCTTCTGTATGAAGTGCGGGCGGGAGGTCGGGGAGGCGAAAGGGCCGTCCGCCGGGGCGCCATCGCCCGGTGCGGCACCCGCGACGCCGCCCATGCCCGGGTTGATCCCGCCGCCGAGTCACGCACCCGTCGTCCCTTCGAGGCCCGCGCCTCTCCCGCCGCCCAGGCACGCGCCCGTCGCTCCGCCCGCAGGACCGCCGGGGCAGGGGCAGTTTCCGGCGGCCGGGCAGCCGGCGGCCGGGCCGTTTCCGGTGCGGTCCGGGCCGCCCTCGCCGCTCGGTGCGTTTTTCGGCCGGGCGTTTCGTGGTGAGTGGGCGGGGCCGTGCCAAGCGGCCCTGTGGCCCGTCGCGTTACTGCTGGTGGCGGCCGTGGGGCTGGCCATCCCACGGTACGGGCAGCCGCCGGACGAGGTCGTCGTCGAGTTCGGCGACCGGCTGCGCATCGCCCTCGCGCTGCTGCTCAAGAGCATCGGTGGCGGCTTCGCGGTGCACGCCGGCGACAGCACGGACCTGGGCGCCGCCGGCATCGACGGCGGCAGCACGTTCTCGCTCATCCCGCTGACCGTCACCGTGCTGTGGCTCGCGGCTCTCTACGTGGGCCTGCGACGGCTGCGCACGCGTATGGCGGTGCGTACGGGAGCCGTTTTGCACGGGCCCACGAGTGGGGCTGGCTTCCCGGGGCGGGTGCCGGGACAGCAGGGACCGGGGTCCGCGGGTGCGTGGGCGGCGACGGGGCGGTGGCCCGGTGGACCGGCGGCGGCGACCGGTGCGTCGGCGACAGCCGGGCTTGAGGCTGCCGTGCGGGTCTCGGTCGTGGTCACGGCGGCCGTGCTCGTCCTGGCGCTCATCGCGCAGCCGACCGTGATGGGCATCGACATCTCCTCGTCGCCGGTGCTGAGCGCGCTCGGCGCGCTGCTGCTCAGCCTGGCCGTCGCCAGCGCGGTCCTGCACCGCGACGAGGCGGCCCGGTGGCTGAGCAGCCGGCCGGGCGCGCGCATGCTGCTGCGCGCCTTGGGGACCGCGCTGCGCGCGCTCGCCATCGTGCTGGTGCTCTCCTCGATCGCCGCGTTCATCGCACTCACCCGGATCGACGATCTGGACGAGGCGCTCAACTTCAAGGTCAGCGGTGTGTCACCGCTGGTGCTGGCCCTGTTGGTGCTGCCGAACCTGGGTGCCGCGGCGCTCGGCCTCGGCTGGGGCGCGCCGCTTGAGGCGACCGCGGGCGGCAGTTCGTCGTACGGCGGCGGGTACGAGAGCCATAAGTTCGGCCTCTTTGAACTGGCCGACGCGGCGGGCTCCGGGGCGGTCGTGGGTGCGCTGGCCGTGGGGCTGGTGTGCGCGCTGGTGGTTGGTGTGCTGGCCGCACGGCGCAGCGCGGGCCGCGCCGAACAACTGCTGGCCGCGGGCATCTTCTTCGGCTTCTTCCTGCTGCTGGCCGCGGTCGGCGGATTCGGCATCGAGGCGCAGGGCGCCGCCACGGCTGTCGACGCCGGAGGCAACGGCAGCGTCGAGGCCGGCCTGAACGTGCCGGACGTCCTGCTCTTCGGCCTGCTGTGGGTCTTCGGGGCGGCGTTCGTCGCGCCTTATCTGAGGCTGAGGCTGAGGACAGGGGCAGGACCCGGTGCGGGCGCAGGCACTGCTGCTCCTGCCGCGGGCGCGGGAGACGGACTCGCCGGATATCCGGCGCTGCCCGGGCCCGCGGCGCCGCACGATGCGTGGTCGCCGACCAGCGACGCGTGGCCGGTGTTGGCGGGCGGCCCGGCCCCGCTGGACCCGTCGGCACCGCACGCCCGCCCCGTCCCGCACCGCAGCCCTGCCGTTATCTGGGTGGCCACGCTCGCGGCGGCGTTCCTCATCGGCGGCGGCGCCACAGCGGGCGTTCTGCTCTGGCAGGACCACACCAAGGATGCCGACAGCCCTGGCAAGGGACAGTCCGCGCCCACGGCAGGCACCTCACGGCCCCCCGCGACCCCGAACCAGCCCCCGGACCAGACCCCGCCCCAGAGCAGCGACCCGACCCAGGGCCCGGGCAGCTCAGGGCCTCCGGCGGACGCGTCCGCCGTGCCGACCGGATACCAGCGGGTCACCGACGACAAAGGCTTCTCGTTCGCCGTCCCGGACGGATGGACGCGGCAGGGCGTGACGAACGGCAGCCAGATCACCTATGCGGGCGCGACCGGCCTGGAGCACTTCCTGGTCGGTGTCATCCCTAACGCCGGCTACACCTCGTACGACAACTTCACGACCATGGAGAAACGCGCCCGTAAGAAGGACGGCTACCAGCGGATCACCCTGGAGCACGCCACCTTCCAAAACCGTGCCGGAGCCCTCTGGGAGTACACGTACACCGACGAGGCGGGGCAGACCATCCACTGCAAGGACCAGGGCTACGTTGCCGCCGACGGCACCGAGTACGCGATCCAGCTCGCCAGCCACGACGACGACTGGCAGAGCGGCCTGTCGGACACGTTCGACGAGGCCTTGGCGTCGTGGCGGCTCACCGACGGGTCCTGACCGCTCGCATCCGCCGAACGAAACATCAAGAACCGGCCACCGCAAGCGAAGCCGTCACGGCCCGCCACCGGAACACGACCGGAACACGAACGGCCTTCCCGGCCCGCAGCCGGGAAGGAACCGTCGCATCAGCGCCGCCGGCACGGCCCTCACAACCGCAGCCGGAAGCAGCAGGCCTCCCGCTGCAAGACCGGGTTGACGAACCGTTCGCCCTGTTCCATACCGATCCGCAGGGCCACTGCGGCGGAGCGTGCGTTCTCCGCGTCGATCACGGCCACCACCTCGCTGAGGCCGGCGGCCCGTACCCGTTCCACGGTGGCGAGGGCGGCGGCCGTCGCGTAGCCCCGGCCCCAGTGCGCACGCCCGAGCCGCCAGCCGATCTCTATCTCGCCCGCCGGGCCCCAGGGCCGAGGCCAGGGCTGCGCGCCCGTGAAGCCCATCACTTCGGCATCCGGGCGTTCCGCGTCGAGCAGTGTCCAGAGGCAGAACCCGAACTCGGCGTCGTGCTTGCGCTGCCTGGCGGTCATCTCCTCGTAGACGGACCGTTCGGACGTGGGGCCGCCGAGGAACTTCATCACCTCGGCATCGTCGAAGACCTGGTGCCATGCGTGGGCGTCCTCGTGTGTGGGGACGCGCAGTCGTACGGCGGGCAGGTCTTTGTGATTGGTCACGGGCGGCCCTTCAGCTTGCTGATCAGTACTCCTGCGCGGACTGATCAATCCTCCTGCATAGACTGCCCATGTCCGATGCCGTCCGGCACATGGAATACGACGTCTTGAAAGTCCTGGGGAGAACCGCCGTGACCGACACCGCCCTGTCCGAGCACACCGCCGATGTGATCGTCGTCGGCGCCGGGCCCGCCGGTTCGACGACCGCGTACTACCTGGCCAAAGCCGGACTCGACGTCCTGCTGCTGGAGAAGACCGCGTTCCCGCGCGAGAAGGTCTGCGGCGACGGGCTCACGCCGCGCGCCACCAAGCAGCTCGTCGCCATGGGCATCGACATCTCGCGAGGAGGCGGGCTGGCTGCGGAACAAGGGCCTGCGCATCATCGGCGGCGGCGTACGGCTCCAGCTCGACTGGCCGGATCTGGCCTCGTACCCGGACTACGGCCTCGTCCGCAAGCGCGAGGACTTCGACGAGCTGCTCGCCCACCAGGCGCAGAAGGCCGGCGCGCGGCTCTACGAGCGGTGCAACGTCGGCGCGCCCGATCACCGACGAGCGCACCGGCCGGATCACCGGCGTCGAGGCCAAGCTCGGCGAGGAGAAGACCCCGGTCACCTTCCACGCGCCGCTGGTGGTGGCCGCCGACGGCAACTCCACGCGGCTCTCGCTCGCCATGGGCCTGCACCGCCGCGAGGACCGCCCGATGGGCGTCGCGGTCCGTACGTACTTCACCTCGCCCCGGCACGACGACGACTACCTGGAGTCCTGGCTGGAGCTGTGGGACCGGCGCGGCGCCGCAGGACCGGCTGCTGCCCGGCTACGGCTGGATCTTCGGCATGGGCGACGGCACGTCCAACGTCGGCCTCGGCATCCTCAACTCCTCGGAGGCCTTCCGGGAGCTGGACTGGCGCGAGGTCCTCAAGACGTGGTGCGCCTCGATGCCCGAGGACTGGGGCTACACGCCCGGAGAACATGACGCGGCCCGATCCGCGGCGCCGCGCTCCCGATGGCCTTCAACCGCCAGCCGCACTACACCAAGGGCCTGCTGCTCGTCGGCGACGCGGGCGGCCTCGTCAACCCGTTCAACGGCGAGGGCATCGCCTACGCGATGGAATCCGGCCAGATCGCCGCCGACGTCATCGTGCAGGCCCACGCCCGCAGCACCCCCGCCCAGCGCGAACTGGCCCTGCAGCAACTACCCGCAATCCTCAAGGACACCTACGGCGGTTACTACACGCTGGGCCGCGCCTTCGTGAAGCTGATCGGCAACCCGAAGGTGATGAAGGTCGGCACCCAGCGCGGCCTCACCCACCCGCTCCTGATGCGCTTCACCCTCAAGATGCTCGCCAACCTGACCGACCCGACGGGCGGCGACGCGATGGACCGCATCATCAACGGCCTCACCAAGATCGCTCCTAAGGCGTAACTCCGTCGCCCGCACACCCGTGGTGAGCGGATGCTCCGCGCGGCAGGGGCGGACTCCGTCTGTCCCGGCCCTTGCCCCCTGCCGCGAAGGCGTGGCGGCGGCCCACCGAGGCCGGCGCCTATCGCGGCCGGCCGTGGTGCAGCCGGTGGCCGTGGGACACCAGGGGAGGACGGGCACCACGGGACGGCGTGCCGCGCGGGCGCACCGCCGGTCGATCTCCTTAGCCGGGGCCCGGCGCCGAATGTTATGTGAGAGACCTGTGGCCCCGGCCCCGCCCGCCTTCCCGGCCCCCGTACCCGCCCCTACTCTCCCGATCCATGACATCCGAACCGGCCCCGGGCACCGGACAGGCCCCGCGCCGCACCCGCAGACGCTTTCTGACCACCGCCACAGGCACCGCCGCAGCCGCCGCGGCCGGCACCCTGGGCCCCGCCGCTCCCGCCGCCGCGGCCTCCCGCACCGCACCGCGCACCCCGCGTGCCGCGGGCGCACGCGTGGCCGTCCTGGGCGGCGGCGTCTCCGGCCTGAGCGCCGCGCATGAGCTGGCCGACCGGGGATACGCGGTCACGGTGTACGAGTACTACGACGTGCTCGGCGGCAAGGCCCGCTCCATGGACGTCCCGGGCACGGCGGCGGGTGGCCGGAAGCCACTGCCGGGGGAACACGGCTTCCGCTTCTTCCCCGGCTTCTACCGCAACCTCCCCGACACCCTGCGCCGCATCCCCTTCGCCTGCAACGCGAACGGCGTCCATGACAACCTCCGCAACGGCACCGAAGAACTCTTCGCCCGCGAGGGCGGCCGCCCCGACCTGCACTTCCCGCTGCGCCGCGCCACCACCCTGCCCGCTCCCGGCGACCTCACCACCGGCTGGATCCGCGACCAGGTGCTCTCCGCCCTCGACCTCGTGGCCCGGCTGCCCGCCCACGAGGTCGCGTACTTCGCCGACCGCCTGCTGGTCCACCTCACCAGCTGCGACGCGCGCCGCGAGGGCCAGTGGGAGAAGGTCGCCTGGTGGGACTTCATCCGGGCCGGGGAGATGAGCGAGGAGTACCAGATGCTCCTCGGTATCGGGCAGACCCGTAACCTCGTCGCCACCCGCGCCCAGGAGGCGTCCCACCCGCACCGTGGGGCGCGTGATCATGGAGGCGTTGATCCTGTGGGGCATCCTCGGCTTAGGCCTGGACGGTCCCGACGCCGACGTCGACCGTGTCCTCAACGCCCCGACCAGCGAGGCCTGGATCAACCCCTGGGAGGCACATCTGCGCTCGCTGGGCGTCGAGTTCGTGTTCGGCACCCAGGTCCAGGAGGTGCTGTACGAGGACGGCCGGGTCAGCGGCGTCCGCGTGTCGCCGCGCGACGGCGGCCAGGAGCGCACCGTCACTGCCGATCACTATGTGTCGGCCATGCCCGTCGAGCACGCCCGCGCCACCTGGGGTCCCGCCCTGCGCGCCGCCGACCCGCAGCTCGCCCGCTGTGACGCGCTGAAGACGGACTGGATGGTCGGTGTGCAGTTCTATCTGCGTACCCCGACCCCCGTCGTGCACGGGCACATCAACTGTCTCGACTCACCGTGGTCGGTGACCGGAATCGGCCAGGCACAGTTCTGGGACATACGGGACTTCTCGCGCGATTATGGCGACGGGACGGCCCATGACTGCCTCTCCGCGATCATCTCGGAGTGGGACCGGCCGGGGATCCTGTACGGCAAGACGGCCCGGGAGTGCACCAAGGACGAGATCGTGGCCGAGTGCTGGGCCCAGCTGAAGGACGGCGTCAACGACGCCGGGAAGACCACGCTCACCGACGACGACCGGCTCGGGTGGTTCATGGACCCGGCGGTGACCGGGCTCGGCGGCCCGAATCCGCAAAACCGCGAGCAGCTTCTCGTCCACCCCGCCGGCACCCTGTACAACCGCCCCTCGGCAGGTACCGCCGTCCCCAACTTCTTCCTCGCGGGCGACTACGTCCGTACGGACGTGGACCTGGCCACCATGGAGGGCGCCAACGAGTCGGCGCGGCGAGCCGTCAACGCACTGCTGGACCGGGACGGTTCCAGCGCCGCCCGCTGTCAGATCCGGGAGCTGTACCGCCCGCCAGAGCTGGAACCCCTCAAGCGCATCGACGAGGTCCGCTACCGGCTCGGCCTGCCCAACACGTTCGACCTGGGCTGAGAGCCGGGCCGAAAGGACGGGACAGGGCGAGCCGGCGCGCACGGACGTGGCCCCGCGGGTGGGCACCGCGGCGTTCAAAGCGCACCGTCAGGGGCGGGCCTGTCAGGTCAGAGCACCCGCACCGCACCGCTGGCCGGGTAGCCGGAGAGGTCCTGCACTAGGACGCCCTTCGACGGATTGGCGGCGTCCAGGTACTGACCGTTACCGATGTAGACCCCGACGTGGAACGCCGACCCGGCGCCGCCCCAGTAGAGGATGTCGCCGGGCTGCGCGCTGGACACCGGCACCTGGGTGCCCGCGGTCGACTGCTCCTGCGAGGTCCGCGGCAGATCCACGCCGACCTGCCGGTAGGCGGCCTGTACGAGGCCGGAGCAGTCCCAGGAGTTCGGTCCCGTGCCGCCCATGACGTAGGCGTCGCCGACCTGCGCCCTGAGGAAGGCGAGCACCGTGCCGGCGCTGCCGCTCGGGAGGGAGACGTGGGAGGAGGCGCTGAGCGTGGTGCGCGCGGCGGAGCGCGAGGCGGCGGTCTCGGCGGCCCGGTGCGCGGCCTCGGCGGCGGCCTTCTTCTTGGCCTCGACCTTGCGCTCGGCGGCGGCCTGGGCCTTCTTGGCCTCCTTGGCGGCCTTCGCGATGACCTCGTTCTGCAAAGCCTTTGTGGCGTATGCGTCGGCGGCCTGCTGGGTGGCGTCCGCGGACGCGGCGACCTGGGAGGCCAGGCCGTCCGTGATCGTGGGCAGCTCGATGGTCTCGGTCACGGGCTCGGCGGCGCTCGCCGTCCCAGCACCGGCCACCGCCAGGGTGCCGAGGACGCCGCCGGCGACTCCGGCACGCAGCGCGAGGGTCGACGCCCGACGGCGGGGCCTGCGGTGGCTGGGTATGTGTGCTGTGTGGGACATGTGGACAACCGCTATCAGGGCCCGCCCGCAACCTTCAAGAAACGTGGAGTGCGACACAGTTGCCGCACAGCGGCCCGAATGCCGGGCGTGTCGCCTTTTATTGGCGCCGTACCGGTCAATGCGGACACTTGCGATCAGCGCTGTGATCACGGTGTTTCCGCAATATGCCCGAATTGATCTGAGGCCTACCATCCGTCCGGCTCTCGGCCAAGCCCTCTGGTGTCGCGGCCGGCTCGGGTGTGGCGAGCCTCACGAAATCGTCACCTCTGTGGAAACCCTCTGAGGGGTGTCGCGTCGAGCCCCGTGCGCGGTCGCGCTCATAACATGATCATGTTACGTGTACATGACGCATTCTCCTCGTGAACGGAGGCACAGGCTCACACTCGGGCACACGGTTCTTTCCCTGCCACCTCGCCCGTCCCGGGTCCTCCCGGCTCTCTCGTGTGCTGTCGCCTTCTGTTGGCTTCTCTCGTCTTTTCTCATTCTTTTCCGGTATGTCCAACCGCCTCTCAGATTTTCTCCTCTTTCTTCCTCCCGTCTCGGCTGCTCTATGGAGGAATGGGTCTTTTACCAGACAGGGCGGCTCGGTGCGAATTTGCGCAAAGTCGATGCCTCTTGATAGGCGAGCACGCCTTCGACCAGGGGAAACGTGCAAAGATGTCACCTCTGGTGACCGGTCGGCCGCTTTGCGTATGAAGATCACCGCTAATCCGGCTTCATGATCGTTCGTCAGGTGGTGGAGATCACAAGAACTATGCGTGACCCCGTGTCGCAGATCACAGACCGGCAGGCATAAGATGCCAGTCAGTCGGGCTTGTGACCTGCTTCACATGAACACGATCTTCACGGTTTCCGCGAAGGAGTGGTGGGGGTCCCGGATCGCCGGATCTGCAGGTCGATCGCAAGAAGGATCGACCGGGACCGGTGGCCGAGGTGCCTCCACACAGGTGCGTGCCCGACCGCCTAGGAGTCAGCGCCGACTGAGAGGAGCGAGGAGCGGTGAACGCGTATGCGCCCATCCTCGTACTGGGAGCCCTCGGAGCAGGTTTTGCGATCGTCTCCGTAGTGACGGCCGCACTTGTCGGCCCCAAGCGCTACAACCGGGCCAAGCTCGAAGCCTACGAATGCGGTATCGAGCCAACGCCGACCCCGGCCGGCGGGGGACGCTTCCCGATCAAGTACTACCTCACGGCGATGCTCTTCATCGTCTTCGACATCGAGGTCGTCTTCCTCTACCCCTGGGCGGTCACCTTCGACGCTCTAGGGGTCTTCGGGCTGGTCGAGATGCTGCTCTTCGTGCTCACCGTCTTCGTCGCCTATGCGTATGTGTGGCGGCGCGGCGGCCTGGAGTGGGACTGAAGTCCGCGAACCACGAGATATCAGCGAGACCAGCGAGACCAGCGAGGGATAAGAGGGGTCTGAGGGGCCTATGGGACTCGAAGAGAAACTGCCGAGTGGTTTTCTGCTGACCACCGTCGAGCAGGCCGCGGGCTGGGTGCGGAAGTCCTCCGTCTTCCCCGCGACGTTCGGCCTGGCCTGCTGCGCCATCGAAATGATGACGACGGGTGCGGGACGCTATGACCTGGCGCGCTTCGGTATGGAGGTCTTCCGCGGCTCACCGCGGCAGGCGGACCTGATGATCGTGGCCGGCCGGGTCAGCCAGAAGATGGCGCCGGTGCTGCGGCAGGTCTACGACCAGATGCCGAATCCGAAGTGGGTCATCTCGATGGGCGTCTGCGCGTCCTCCGGTGGCATGTTCAACAACTACGCGATCGTGCAGGGCGTCGACCACGTGGTGCCCGTGGACATCTACCTCCCGGGGTGCCCGCCGCGGCCGGAGATGCTGATGGACAGCATTCTCAAGCTCCATCAGAAGATCCAGAGCTCGAAGCTCGGTGTGAACGCCGAGGAGGCGGCCCGCGAGGCTGAGGAAGCGGCTCTGAAGGCGGTCCCCATGATCGAGATGAAGGGGCTCCTGCGGTGAGCGGGCAGAACGAGACAAATCCGGAGCAGGACCTCAACGCCCAGAACCTGCCCGGACGGCGCGGCGAACACGGCGAGGAGATCCGCGTCCAGCGCGGCATGTTCGGCGCCAACAACGGCGGTGACACCACCGGCTACGGCGGCCTGGTGCGTTCGATAAGGCTGCCGGGCGCCTCCGCCCGCCCCTACGGCGGATGGTTCGACGAGGTTGCCGACGAACTCGAAGGCGCTCTTGAGGAGCAGGGCCTCCTCGCGGAGAACGCGATCGAGAAGACGGTCGTCGACCGCGGTGAGGTCACCTTCCACATCGCCCGCGAGCACCTGCTGCGCGTCGCGACGACCCTGCGCGACGACCCGGCGCTCCGCTTCGAGCTGTGCACCGGCGTCAGCGGCGTGCACTACCCGGGCGACAAGGGCCGCGAACTGCACGCCGTTTACCACCTGCGCTCGATCACGCACAACCGGCTGATCCGCCTCGAAGTCAGCGCTCCCGACGCAGACCCGCACGTCCCCTCGCTGGTCTCCGTCTATCCGACGAACGACTGGCACGAGCGCGAGACGTACGACTTCTTCGGCCTGATCTTCGACGGTCACCCGGCGCTGACCCGGATCATGATGCCGGACGACTGGCAGGGCTTCCCGCAGCGCAAGGACTACCCCCTCGGCGGCATCCCCGTCGAGTACAAGGGTGCCCAGATCCCGGCTCCCGACCAGCGGAGGTCGTACTCATGAGCACGCAGTCAGCGGCAGCCCGCGAGACCACGGAAGGCCCGGTCTACACCGTCACCGGTGGTGACTGGGACGAGGTCGTCGAGAGCGCGGCCAAGGCCGATGACGAGCGCCTCGTCGTCAACATGGGCCCGCAACACCCGTCCACGCACGGCGTGCTCCGGCTCATCCTGGAGATCGACGGCGAGACGGTCACCGAGGCCCGCTGCGGCATCGGCTACCTGCACACCGGCATCGAGAAGAACCTCGAATTCCGCACGTGGACACAGGGCTCGACCTTTGTGACGCGCATGGACTACCTCACGCCGTTCTTCAACGAGACGGCGTACTGCCTGGCGGTCGAGAAGCTGCTCGGCATCGAGGACGCCATCCCGGACCGGGCGACCGCGATCCGCGTGCTGCTCATGGAGCTCAACCGCCTCTCCTCGCACCTGGTCGCGATCGCCACCGGCGGCATGGAACTCGGCGCCACCACGATCATGATCTACGGCTTTCGTGATCGTGAACTCATTCTCGACCTCTACGAGCTGATCACCGGCCTGCGGATGAACCACGCGTACATCCGGCCCGGCGGCCTCGCTCAGGACCTGCCCCCGGGCGCGGTCGACCAGATCCGCGCCTTCGTGAAGACGATGCGCAAGAATCTCCCGGAGTACGACAAGCTCGCCACCGGGAACCCCGTCTTCAAGGCCCGTATGCAGGACGTCGGCTATCTGGACCTGACCGGCTGCATGGCCCTGGGCGTGACCGGGCCGATACTGCGCTCCGCTGGCCTGCCGCACGACCTGCGCAAGTCACAGCCGTACTGCGGCTACGAGAACTACGACTTCGAGGTCCCCACGGCCGACACCTGCGACTCCTACGGTCGCTTCTTGATCCGCCTGGAGGAGATGCGCCAGTCGCTCCGGATCGTCGAGCAGTGCCTCGACCGCCTGGAGCCCGGCCCGGTGATGGTCGGAGACAAGAAGATCGCCTGGCCCGCCCAGCTCGCCTTGGGCCCGGACGGACTCGGCAACTCCCTGGACCACATCAAGAAGATCATGGGCAGCTCCATGGAGGCCCTGATCCACCACTTCAAGCTGGTGACCGAGGGCTTCAGGGTCCCGGCCGGGCAGGTGTACGCGGCCGTCGAGTCACCCAAGGGCGAGCTCGGCGTACACGCCGTCTCCGACGGCGGCACCCGCCCTTTCCGGGTCCACTTCCGCGACCCGTCCTTCACCAACCTGCAGTCCATGGCGGCGATGTGCGAGGGCGGCCAGGTCGCCGACGTCATCGTCGCCGTGGCGTCCATCGACCCCGTGATGGGAGGCGTCGACCGGTGACCACCACTGACGAACACGGCGTCAGCCTGGGCATGCCCCAGCTGCCCGCGCCCGACTACCCGGCCGACGTGCGCGCCCGGCTCGAAGCGGACGGCAAGGAGATCATCGCCCGCTATCCGGACTCCCGCTCCGCGCTGCTGCCGCTGCTGCACCTGGTGCAGTCCGAAGAGGGCCATATCTCGCGCACCGGCATGCGGTTCTGCGCCGACCTGCTCGGCCTGACCACCGCCGAGGTGACCGCGGTCGCCACCTTCTACAGCATGTACCGGCGCACGCCCGGCGGTGAGTACCAGGTCGGCGTCTGCACCAACACCCTGTGCGCGGTGATGGGCGGTGACGCGATCTTCTCCGCCCTCCAGGAGCACCTGGGCGTCGGCAACGGCGGCACCACCGAGGACGGCAAGGTCTCCCTGGAGCACATCGAGTGCAACGCGGCCTGCGACTTCGCGCCCGTACTGATGGTGAACTGGGAGTTCTTCGACAACCAGACCATCGAGTCGGCCAAGCGGATCGTGGACGACCTGCGGGCCGGCATGCAGGTCGAACCGACCCGCGGCGCCCCTCTGTGCACGTACAAGGAGACCTCCAGGATCCTCGCGGGCTTCCCCGACGAGCGACCGGGAGCCGTCGAGGCAACCGGCGGCGCGGGGCCCGCGTCGCTGATCGGCCTGCGTCTGGCCCGGGGCGAGAGCCCGGCAGCCGCCCGGGTCGTGCACCCGCGCGGCGGGACACCGCGGCAGGCGCCGCAGCCCGGTGCCGGCCACCTCAGCTCCCATGACGCACCGTTGCACACCTCGGCATCCGACCCCGAGCACCCCGCAGGACCGGTCACCGAGGAGGGGGAGTGATGACTGTGACAGCTGGGAATCCCGGGAACGGAGCCACCGCCAGGCCCGGCCCCCACGCGGACGTCAGCGCCGAGAAGCTGCTGGCGCCGGTGCTGACGTCCTTCTGGGACGCGGACAAGGCCTGGACGCTCGATGTCTACCAGCAGCACGACGGCTACAAGGGGCTGCGCAAGGCCCTCGCCATGCAGCCGGACGACGTCATCGCCTACGTCAAGGACTCGGGCCTGCGCGGCCGTGGCGGCGCAGGCTTCCCCACGGGCATGAAGTGGCAGTTCATCCCGCAGGGCGACGGAAAGCCGCACTATCTAGTTGTCAACGCCGACGAGTCGGAGCCCGGGACCTGCAAGGACATCCCGCTCCTCTTCGCGAACCCGCATTCCCTCATCGAGGGGATCGTGATCGCGTGCCATGCGATCAGGTCGCAGCACGCCTTCATCTACCTGCGCGGTGAGGTCGTCCCCGTACTGCGGCGGCTGCACGAGGCCGTGCGCGAGGCGTACGCGGCGGGCTACCTCGGCAAGAACATCCTGGACAGCGGACTCGACCTCGAACTCACCGTGCACGCGGGTGCGGGCGCGTACATCTGCGGTGAGGAGACCGCGCTGCTGGACTCCCTCGAAGGCCGCCGCGGCCAGCCGCGACTGCGCCCCCCCTTCCCTGCCGTCGCCGGTCTGTACGCGTGCCCCACTGTTGTCAATAACGTGGAGTCCATCGCGTCGGTTCCCGCGATCCTGCACAAAGGCAAGGAATGGTTCAGGTCGATGGGCAGCGAGAAGTCCCCGGGCTTCACGCTCTACTCGCTCAGCGGCCACGTCGCGAGCCCCGGCCAGTACGAGGGCCCGCTCGGCATCACGCTGCGGCAGCTGCTCGACATGAGCGGCGGCATGCGCCCGGGCCACCGGCTGAAGTTCTGGACGCCCGGCGGCTCCTCCACCCCGCTGCTCACCGCGGACCACCTCGACGTACCGCTGGACTACGAGGGCGTAGGCGCCGCGGGCTCCATGCTCGGCACTAAGGCCCTGCAGTGCTTCGACGAGACCACCTGCGTGGTGCGTGCCGTCACCCGCTGGACCGAGTTCTACGCCCACGAGTCCTGCGGCAAGTGCACGCCCTGCCGTGAAGGCACCTACTGGCTGGTGCAGTTGCTGCGCGACATCGAGGCCGGCAAGGGCGCGATGAGCGACCTCGACAAGCTCGCGGACATCGCGGACAACATAAACGGCAAGTCCTTCTGCGCCCTCGGTGACGGTGCCGCCTCGCCGATCTTCTCCTCGCTGCAGTACTTCCGCGACGAGTACGAGGAGCACATCACCGGCAGGAGCTGCCCGTTCGACCCGGCCAGGTCGACTGTCTGGGCGGACGGTTCCACCGACACCACGGAGGTGAACGCATGACGGTAACCACTGGCGCTCCCTCCGGGGGCTCGGCGGCTGCCACCCCACCCGAAGATCTCGTCTCGCTGACCGTCGACGGCATCGAGATCAGCGTCCCCAAGGGCACGCTGGTCATCCGGGCCGCGGAAATGCTCGGCATCGAGATCCCGAGGTTCTGCGACCACCCGCTGCTCGACCCGGCCGGCGCCTGCCGCCAGTGCATCGTCGAGGTGGAGGGCCAGCGCAAGCCCATGGCGTCCTGCACCATCACGTGCACGCCGGGCATGGTCGTCAAGACGCAGGTCACCTCGCCGGTCGCGGAGAAGGCCCAGCGCGGTGTGATGGAGCTGCTGCTCATCAACCACCCGCTGGACTGCCCGGTCTGTGACAAGGGCGGCGAGTGCCCGCTGCAGAACCAGTCGATGTCGGTCGGCGACGCCACCTCCCGCTTCGAGGGCACCAAGCGCACCTTCGAGAAGCCGGTACCGATCTCCACCCAGGTGCTGCTCGACCGCGAGCGGTGCGTGCTGTGCGCCCGGTGCACCCGGTTCTCCAACCAGATCGCCGGCGACCCGATGATCGAGCTGCTTGAGCGCGGCGCCCTCCAGCAGGTCGGCACCGGCGAGGGTGACCCCTTCGAGTCGTATTTCTCCGGGAACACCATCCAGATCTGCCCGGTCGGCGCGCTCACCTCGGCCGCGTACCGCTTCCGCTCCCGCCCGTTCGACCTGGTGTCCTCGCCGAGCGTGTGCGAGCACTGCGCGGGCGGCTGCGCGACCCGCACCGACCACCGCCGCGGCAAGGTCATGCGCCGCATGGCCGCCAACGACCCCGAGGTCAACGAGGAATGGCTGTGCGACAAGGGCCGCTTCGCGTTCCGCTACGCACAGCGCCACGACCGGCTGGCCCAGCCGATGGTGCGCAACGCCGACACCGGTGAGCTTGAGGCTGCCAGCTGGCCCCAGGCGCTCGCCGCGGCGGCCGAGGGCCTGGCCGCCGCGCACGGCCGCACGGGCGTGCTGACCGGTGGCCGGCTGCCCGTGGAGGACGCCTACGCGTACAGCAAGTTCGCGCGCGTGGCACTCGGCACCAACGACATCGACTTCCGCGCACGCGTGCACAGCGAGGAGGAGGCCGACTTCCTGGCCGCCCGAGTCGCGGGACGCGGTCGGGATCTCGACGGCACGGGCGTGACGTACACGCTGCTGGAGAAGGCTCCCGCGGTGCTGCTCGTCGGCCTGGAGGCCGAGGAGGAGGCTCCCGGGGTCTTCCTGCGGCTGCGCAAGGCCTGGCACAAGCACGGCCAGCGCACCTTCGCGCTCGCCACGTACGCCTCCCGGGGCCTTGAGAAAGCGGGCGGCACCCTGCTGCCCGCCGCCCCCGGCACCGAGACCGAATGGCTCGACGCGCTCGCCGGCCGGGTCGGCCTCAAGGACGACGGTGAGCAGGCCGCGGACGCGCTGCGCGCGGACGGCGCCGTCATCGTCGTGGGCGAGCGGCTCGCCGCCGTCCAGGGCGGGCTCACCGCCGCCGTACGGGCCGCCACCGCGACCGGCGCCCGGCTGGTGTGGATGCCGCGCCGGGCGGGCGAACGGGGCGCCATCGAAGTGGGCGCGGTGCCTTCGCTGCTGCCCGGCGGCCGGCCCGCGACCGACCCGCGCGCCCGCGAAGAGGTCGCCGCGGCCTGGGGCGTCGCCGAACTCCCGCACCACTACGGCCGCGACACCGACCGGATCATCGAGGCCGCCACCGGCGGCGCGCTCGGTGCCCTGGTCGTCGCCGGTGTCGGCGTGGACGACCTGCCGGACCCGGCCGCCGCCCGCGCCGCTCTCGACGCGGTGGGTTTCCTGGTCTCGTTCGAACTGCGGCCCAGTGACGTCACCGAGCGGGCCGACGTGGTCTTCCCGGTGGCGGCGGTCGTCGAGAAGGCGGGCACCTTCCTCAACTGGGAAGGCCGCGCACGGTCTTTCGAGGCGGCGCTCAAGCCCGACCAGATGACCCACGCGCTGCCTCCCACGGACCTGCGCGTCCTGCACATGCTGGCCGACGCCATGGACGTCCACCTGGGCCTGCCCGACCTGCGCACCGCGCGGGCCGAGCTGGACCGGCTCGGCGTCTGGGACGGGCCGCGGGCCGGCGAAGCGCTGCAGACCGCGACCGTCCTGCCGCGTCCCGCCGCCGGAGAGGCCCTGCTCGCAGGGCACCGTCTGCTGCTCGACCAGGGCCGCCTCCAGGACGGCGACGAGGCCCTCGCGGGCACCCGGCACGCCGCTGTGGCCCGGCTCTCTGCGGCCACCGCGGCGGAGGCCGGCGTCAAGAACGGCGATGTGCTCGCCGTCACCGGGCCGGCCGGTGCCATCGAACTGCCCCTGCTGATCACCGAGATGCCCGACCGCGTGGTGTGGCTCCCGCTGAACTCCGCCGGGTTGGGCGTCGCCGCCGACACCGGCGCGCACCCCGGTCAACTCGTCCGTATCGGCCCGGCGGTGGTGCCGGTGTCCCCGGAGGTCACGGAGGTGACGTCATGACGCCCGCCCCTGCGCTCCGGCCGCTGACGCCGCTCGCCCTGGAAGACCTGTCGATGTTCGGCCACGATCCCTGGTGGCTGGTCGTCATCAAGGCGGTCTTCTGCTTCGCCTTCCTGATGGTGACCGTGCTCTTCTCCATCGTATGGGAGCGCAAGGTCGTCGCCTGGATGCAGCTGCGCATCGGCCCCAACCGGCACGGCCCCTGGGGCATGCTCCAGTCGCTCGCCGACGGCGTGAAGCTGATGCTCAAGGAAGACGTGATCGTCAAGCGCGCGGACAAGGTGGTCTACGTCCTCGCGCCCATCATCGCGGCCATCCCCGCCTTCATGGCGATCGCCGTGATCCCGTTCGGTCCTTCCAACGAGGTCACGGTCTTCGGCCACCGCACCGCGATGCAGCTCACCGACCTGCCGATCGCGATGCTGTACATCCTGGCGGTCGCTTCCGTCGGCATCTACGGGATCGTCCTCGCGGGCTGGTCCTCGGGGTCGACGTATCCGCTCCTCGGCGGGCTGCGGTCCTGCGCGCAGATGATCTCGTACGAGATCGCCATGGGCGCCGCGTTCGCCTCGGTGTTCCTGTACTCGGGTTCGATGTCGACCTCGAAGATCGTCGAGCAGCAGCACGACCGCTGGTACATCCTGCTGCTGCCGGTCTCGTTCCTGATCTACATCGTGACCATGATCGGCGAGACCAACCGCGCCCCCTTCGACATGCCGGAGTCCGAAGGCGACCTGGTGGGCGGCTTCAACACCGAGTACTCGTCGATCAAGTTCGCCATGTTCATGCTTGCCGAGTACGTCAACATGGTCACAGTCTCCGCGGTGGCGACGACGCTCTTCCTGGGCGGCTGGCGGGCACCCTGGCCGATCAGCACCTTCTGGGCGGGCGCCAACCACGGCTGGTGGCCGATCCTCTGGTTCGTCATCAAGGTGCAGCTGCTGCTGTTCTTCTTCATCTGGCTGCGCGGCACGCTGCCTCGGGTCCGCTACGACCAGCTGATGAAACTCGGCTGGAAGGTCCTCATCCCGGTCTCCGTGGTCTGGCTGATGCTGGTCGCCACGGTGCGCACGCTGCGCAACGAGAACTACAACTTCGCCCATGTCGTGCTCTATGTCGCGGGTGCCGTTCTCGTCGTACTGCTGCTCTCCTTCGTCGCCGACACCTTCCGCAACCGGGACGAGGAAGAGGCCGAGGCAGAGCCCGTGCCCTTCGACCCGATGGCCGGCGGATATCCCGTACCACCGCTGCCCGGACAGGCCCTGCCGCCCGTGCCGCGGCGGCAACCTCGCCATGAGCGCGAGCTGATCGTCAGTGGTGGCCCGGGCAGTGCTGATGCCGGGGGACACTCTCTGACCACCGATGCCACTGACGGAAAGGAGGCGTCCGATGGCTGAGCGATCCGGCAAGCCGGGCGAGCCCGGCGGATCAAAGGAGCCCACGGAGGGGTTCCAGAACCCGGTGGCGGGCTTCGGCGTGACCTTCAAGGCCATGTTCAAGAAGCGGCTGACCGAGCAGTACCCGGAGCAGGAGAAGGTCACCGCCCCGCGGTTCCACGGTCGGCACCAGCTCAACCGCCATCCGGACGGCCTGGAGAAGTGCGTCGGCTGCGAGCTGTGCGCCTGGGCCTGCCCCGCGGACGCGATCTACGTGGAAGGCGCGGACAACACAGCCCAGGAGCGCTACTCCCCGGGCGAGCGCTACGGCCGCGTCTACCAGATCAACTACACCCGCTGCATCTTCTGCGGCCTGTGCATCGAAGCGTGCCCCACCCGGGCGCTCACGATGACGAACCAGTTCGAGCTGGCCGACAGCAGCCGCGAGAACCTGATCTACACCAAGGAACAACTGCTCGCCGGTCTCGAAGAGGGCATGGTCGACAGCCCGCACGAGATGTACCCGGGCACCGACGAGCAGGACTACTACCGGGGCCTGGTGACGCACGCCGCGTCCGGCACCGAACAGCAGGTCGCCCTCTCCAAGGGCGAGGCCCCGCAGGAGGCCGCGGCGGACTTCGGCCCCGGCGAGCCGGCGTCCGGGAAGGTGATCGGCCGATGATGAATCTCGCCGCCTACGCCACGTCGACCGGTGAGGCCTTCCAGTTCTGGGTCCTCGGGATCGTCGCGGTGCTCGGCGCCCTGGGCACCGTTTTGATGCGCAAGACCGTGCACAGTGCGTTGTGCCTGGCCGGGACCATGATCGTCCTGGCGGTCTTCTACCTCGCCAACGGCGCCTACTTCCTCGGCATCGTGCAGATCGTCGTCTACACCGGCGCGATCATGATGCTGTTCCTCTTCGTGGTGATGCTCGTCGGCGTGACCGCCGCGGACTCGCTGAAGGAGACCATCAAGGGCCAGCGTTGGCTCGCCGCCCTGTGCGGCATCGGCTTCGGCGTCCTGCTGATCGCCGGTATCGCCAACGCCTCCCTCAAGGCCTTCGACGGCGTCGGCAAGGCCAACGCGAGCGGCAACGTCGAAGGCCTCGCCACACTGATCTTCACCAAGTACGTCTTCGCCTTCGAGATCACCGGTGCGCTGCTGATCACGGCGGCCGTCGGTGCGATGGTGCTCACCCACCGCGAGCGCACCGAGCGGCCCAAGACCCAGCGCGAGCTGTCCGAGCAGCGCATCCGTAGCTCTCACCTGCCTCCGCTGCCCGCCCCCGGTGTCTACGCCCGCCACAACGCGGTGGACATCGCCGGCCTGCTCCCGGACGGCACCCCGTCCGAGCTCACCGTCAACAGGACGCTGCGGGCCCGCGGCCAGATCCGGGACGTGTCCACCGAGGCGCTGAACGATCTGAAGGCGCTGGAGGAGCGTTCCGCCGACCGCCTGGAGCGGAAGCGGACCGAGGAGGCGTCCAAGTGAATCCGGTTTACTACCTGTACCTGGCGGCCCTGCTGTTCACGATCGGCGCCACCGGCGTCCTCGTCAGGCGGAACGCGATCGTGGTGTTCATGTGCATCGAGCTCATGCTCAATGCCTGCAACCTCACCTTTGTCGTCTTCTCCCGCATGCACGGCAATCTCGACGGCCAGATCATCGCCTTCTTCACGATGGTGGTGGCCGCCGCGGAGGTCGTCGTCGGGCTCGCGATCATCGTGTCGCTGTTCCGTTCCAGGCACTCGGCTTCGGTCGACGACGCCAGCCTGATGAAGTTGTAAGGGGTCGCTGAATCGTGCAGAACTTGATTGCGCTGCTCGTCGCGGCGCCATTGCTGGGGGCTGCCGTACTGCTGTGCGGCGGCCGGAGGCTGGACAGGTCCGGTCATCTGATCGGCACCCTGCTGTCCGCCGCCTCATTCGTCATCGGTGTGGTGCTCTTCGCCGGTCTGCTGGGCAAGGGCGCGCACCACCGCACTCTCCACCAGCACCTGTTCAGCTGGGTTCCGGTGGGCGGCTTCCACGCGGATGTCGCCTTCCAGCTCGACCAGCTGTCGATGACGTTCGTCCTGCTGATCTCCGGTGTGGGCACTTTGATCCACATCTACTCGATCGGCTACATGGAGCACGACGAGCGGCGCCGCCGCTTCTTCGGCTACCTGAACCTGTTCCTCGCGGCCATGCTGCTGCTGGTGCTGGCCGACAACTACCTGCTGCTGTATGTCGGCTGGGAGGGCGTGGGCCTCGCCTCGTACCTGCTGATCGGCTTCTGGCAGCACAAGCCGAGCGCCGCCACCGCCGCGAAGAAGGCCTTCCTGGTCAACCGCGTCGGCGACATGGGCCTGTCCATCGCGATCATGCTGATGTTCACCACCTTCGGCACCTTCGCGTTCGGTCCGGTGCTGCACTCGGTCGGTGGCGCGAGCGAGGGCAAGCTGACGGCGATCGGCCTGATGCTGCTGCTCGCGGCGTGCGGCAAGTCGGCCCAGGTGCCGCTGCAGTCCTGGCTCGGCGACGCGATGGAGGGCCCGACACCTGTCTCGGCCCTGATCCACGCCGCCACCATGGTGACCGCCGGCGTCTACCTGATCACCCGCTCCGGAGCGATCTTCAACCATGCACCGGACGCCCAACTGGCCGTCACCGTCGTCGGCGCCGTCACACTGCTGTTCGGTGCGATCGTCGGTTGCGCCAAGGACGACATCAAGAAGGCGTTGGCCGGCTCGACCATGTCGCAGATCGGCTACATGATCCTTGCGGCCGGACTCGGCCCGATCGGCTATGTCTTCGCGATCATGCACCTGGTGACGCACGGCTTCTTCAAGGCCGGGCTCTTCCTGGGTGCGGGCTCGGTCATGCACGGCATGGACGACGAGGTCGACATGCGCAAGTACGGCGGTCTGTGGCGGCACATGCCGGTCACCTTCGTCACCTTCGGACTCGGCTACCTCGCCATCATCGGCTTCCCCGGTCTGTCCGGCTTCTTCTCCAAGGACAAGATCATCGAGGCGGCCTTTGCCAAGGGCGGCACGGAGGGCTGGATCCTGGGCGGCGCGGCGCTGCTGGGCGCGGCCATCACCGCGTACTACATGACCCGCGTGATGATCATGACGTTCTTCGGTGAGAAGCGCTGGGAGAAGAATGCCGAAGGCCACGAGCCGCACCCGCACGAGTCGCCGAAGTCCATGACGATCCCGATGATCGTGCTCGCCTTCGGGTCGGTCTTCGCGGGCGGGTTCTTCAGCATCGGCGACCGCTTCCTGAACTGGTTGGAGCCCGTCACCGGGCACCAGGAGGGCAACTCCCCGGTCAGCGCCGGGAGCGTTACCATCGCCACCATGGTGCTGCTGGTGGTCGGCGCGGGTGTCGCCTACCTCCAGTACGGGCGGCGTCCGGTTCCCGCCGTCGCTCCGCGCGGCTCGCTGCTCACCAGGGCGGCCCGCCGCGACCTCCTCCAGGACGACTTCAACCACGTGGTCCTGGTGCGCGGTGGCGAACACCTCACGCGCTCCCTGGTCTACCTCGACCACACCCTGGTCGATGGCGTCGTCAACGGCACTGCTGCCTCGTTCGGCGGTCTCTCCGGCCGGCTGCGCCGCCTGCAGAACGGCTACGCCCGCAGTTACGCGGTCTCGATGTTCGGCGGCGCGGCACTCATCGTTGCCGCGACCCTGCTGATGAGGGCGGTCTGATACCGATGTCCTTTCCTCTGCTGACAGCGACGGCGGCCCTCCCGGCCGTCGGGGCGGTGGTCACGGCCGCCGTACCGGCCGCCAGGCGGACCACCGCCAAGTGGGTCGCGCTGGTCTTCTCGCTCGCCACCCTCGCGCTGGCCGCCGCCGTGCTGGTCGACTTCGACCCCGGTGGCGACCGGTACCAGCTCACCGAGTCGCACTCCTGGATCAAGGCCTTCGGAGTGCGCTACGAACTCGGTGTAGACGGCATCGGGGTGGCGCTGCTCGCGCTGACCGCGCTGCTGATCCCGTTCGTGATCCTCGCGGGCTGGCACGATGCCGACCCCCTGGAGACGCACAGTTCACGGTGGCGGCCGACCCAGGGATTCTTCGCCCTGATCCTGGCCGTCGAGGCGATGGTGATCCTCTCCTTCGAGGCCACCGACGTCTTCCTCTTCTACATCCTCTTCGAAGCCATGCTCATCCCGATGTACTTCCTCATCGGCGGCTTCGGAGACCGTGCCCACGCCGGCAGCGACGAGAACGCCGCCGCCCAGCGCTCCTACGCCGCGGTGAAGTTCCTGCTGTACAACCTGGTCGGCGGGCTGATCATGCTGGCCGCGGTGATCGGGCTCTACGTGGTGGCGGGGAACTTCTCCCTGACGGAGATCGTCCAGGCACGCGCCAGTGGTTCGCTGCACATGGCGACCAGCACCGAGCGCTGGCTGTTCCTCGGCTTCTTCTTCGCCTTCGCGGTGAAGGCGCCCCTGTGGCCGCTGCACACCTGGCTGCCGAACGCGATGGGTGAGGCGACCGCTCCGGTGGCCGTGCTGATCACGGCGGTCGTCGACAAGGTGGGCACCTTCGCGATGCTCCGCTTCTGCCTCCAGCTCTTCCCAGGGGCGAGCAAGTGGGCCACTCCGGTGATCCTGGTACTGGCGCTGATCAGCATCGTCTACGGGGCGCTGCTCGCGGTCGGCCAGCGGGACATCAAGCGCCTGGTGGCGTACGCGTCCATCTCGCACTTCGGCTTCATCATCCTGGGCATCTTCGCGATGACCAGCCAGGGGCAGTCCGGCGCGACGCTCTACATGGTCAACCACGGCATCTCCACGGCCGCGTTGATGCTGGTGGCGGGCTTCCTGATCTCGCGGCGCGGTTCGCGGCTCATCGCGGACTTCGGCGGTGTGCAAAAGGTCGCCCCGGTGCTCGCGGGCACCTTCCTGATCGGCTCTCTCGCCACGCTGTCGCTACCCGGTCTCGCCCCGTTCATCAGTGAATTCCTGGTCCTGGTCGGGACGTTCTCGCGGTATCCGGTGATCGGCATCATCGCCACCCTGGGCATCGTGCTCGCGGCCCTGTACACGCTCGTCCTCTACCAGCGCACGATGACGGGTCCGGTCAAGGCGGAGGTTTCCGCGATGGCCGACCTGAAGGCGCGCGAACTCGTCGTGGTCGCCCCGCTGATCGCTCTGCTGATCTTCCTGGGCGTCTACCCGAAGCCGCTCACCGATGTGGTCAACCCGGCCGTGCACCACACCATGTCCGACGTCCAGAAGAAGGACCCCAATCCTGAGGTGGAGGCGGCCCAGTGAGCCCCACAGTCGTCCACAGCCTGTGGACAACGGCTGCCGACCCGATCACGAAGATCCCGGCGCCGAAGATCGAATACGGGCAGCTGTCGCCCACCCTGATTGTCATCGGCGCGGCGCTCATCGGCGTGCTCGTCGAGGCGTTCGTGCCGCGCAGGTCGCGCTACTACGCGCAGTTGTTCGTCACCGTGGTCGCTCTCGCGGCGGCGTTCGCCGCGGTGATCGGCCTCGCGGCGGACGGCTACGGCACCTCGAAGGGCCGCATCGCGGCGATGGGCGCGATCGCGGTCGACGGACCCGCGCTCTTCCTACAGGGCGTCATCCTGCTGGTAGGGCTGATCGCGGCCTTCACCTTCGCCGAACGCCGCCTGGATCCCGAGGCACACGGCAACCGCGTCGACTCGTTCGCCGCGCAGGCCGCTTCCGTGCCGGGCAGTGAGAGTGAGAAAGCCGCCGTCAAGGCCGGGTTCACCACCACCGAGGTCTTCCCGCTGGTGCTCTTCGCGGTCGGCGGCATGCTGGTCTTCACCTCGGCGAACGACCTGCTGACGCTCTTCGTCGCCCTGGAGGTCTTCTCCCTCCCGCTCTACCTGCTCTGCGCACTGGCCCGCCGCAAGCGGATCGTGTCGCAGGAGGCCGCCGTCAAGTACTTCCTGCTCGGCGCCTTCGCCTCCGCGTTCACCCTGTTCGGCATCGCGCTGCTCTACGGATACGCGGGCTCGGTGTCGTACGCGACGATCTCCCAGGTCATCGACGGCAGCGTCAAGACCGTCGATCCGGCGCTCGCCAACACCATGGGCAACGACGCCCTGTTGCTGATCGGCGGCGCGCTGGTCGTGATGGGCCTGCTGTTCAAGGTCGGCGCGGTCCCGTTCCACATGTGGACCCCGGACGTCTACCAGGGTGCGCCCACGCCCGTCACCGGCTTCATGGCGGCGGCCACCAAGGTCGCGGCCTTCGGCGCGCTGCTGCGGCTGCTGTACGTGGTGCTGCCGGGGCTGCGCTGGGACTGGCGCCCGGTCATGTGGGCCGTCGCGATCGTCACGATGCTGGGCGGCGCGATCGTCGCGATCACCCAGACCGACATCAAGCGGCTGCTCGCGTACTCGTCCATCGCACACGCGGGCTTCATCCTCGCCGGTGTCGATCGCGATGACTCCCGACGGCGTCTCGTCCGTGCTCTTCTACCTGGCCGCGTACTCCTTCGTGACGCTCGGCGCGTTCGCCGTCGTCACCCTGGTGCGCGACGCGGGCGGTGAGGCCACGCACCTGTCCAAGTGGGCCGGGCTCGGGCGGCGTTCGCCGCTGGTGGCGGCGGTCTTCGCGGTGTTCCTGCTGGCCTTCGCCGGCATCCCGCTGACCTCCGGCTTCGCCGGGAAGTTCGCCGTGTTCAAGGCCGCGGCGGAGGGCGGGGCGGCCCCGCTGGTCGTCATCGGTGTGATCTCCTCGGCGATCGCGGCGTTCTTCTACATCCGGGTGATCGTGCTGATGTTCTTCAGCGAGCCCAGGCCGGATGGCCCGACGGTCGCCGTGCCGTCCCCGCTGACCAGACGGCGATCGCCGTCGGCGTCACGTCACGCTGGTGCTCGGCGTCGCCCCGCAGTACTTCCTGGACCTGGCGAGACCAGGCGGGAGTGTTCGTGCGCTGAGTGCGGCTACGCCGTTTCGCCGGCGGGCGCCGCATGCCGCTCACATTGAGAACGGCGGTGGCCCAGGCTCGCCGCCCTTGTTGATCAAGGGCGGCTGAACCGGGCGCACTGCTGTCGTGGGCGGCCCGGGTGCGCGGCGCTCACGGGACGGTCTGACGGTCTCCGATGACGCGCGCCGGCGTCCGGCGGGGCGGGGTCGCAGAGCCTTGGTGATGCGTGCCACGTTTCGGACCGCGCTCCTGCGGCGCGCGAGGGCGGATAAGTGCGCCGGGCCTGGTGCTTCGTACGCTGGGGGCGCAGCGCTGGGCCGTATGTCCCGGGCCTGTGGATAACTCGGGGCGCTGTCGGTCCCGACCCCTATCGTGGAGGCGTGGTCGAGGGACGACGTACGGGGGCAGGGCGATGAGTGGGACGGGCGGGATCAGCGAGATGCCACGGACACCGAGGTCGGCGGAGCGGTAGCGGCGGAGCGGACGGCAGTCGTCCCGGGGACGGCACGGTCGCGGCCCAGGGCTGGGCGTGAGCGAGACCGACGCCGGCGGCACGCTGCACCGGGTCTTCGGGTACGAGCGCCTTCCGCGGCGAGCAGGAAGCGGTCATCGAGCATGTGGTGGCCGGCGGCGACGCCGTCGTGCTCATGCCGACCGGCGGCGGCAAGTCCCTGTGCTACCAGATCCCGGCCCTGGTCAGACCGGGTACGGGCATCGTCGTCTCGCCGCTGATCGCGCTGATGCAGGACCAGGTCGACGCCCTGCGGGCCCTCGGTGTGCGCGCCGGGTTCGTCAACTCCACGCAGGACTTCGACGAGCGGCGCGTCGTCGAGGCCGAGTTCATCGCCGGCGAGCTCGACCTGCTGTACCTCGCCCCGGAGCGGCTGCGCCTGGACTCCACGCTGCGATCTGCTCTCGCGCGGCAAGATCTCCGTCTTCGCGATCGACGAGGCGCACTGCGTCGTCCCAGTGGGGCCACGACTTCCGCCCCGACTACCTGGCCCTGTCACTGCTCGGCGAGCGCTGGCCCGACGTGCCGCGCATCGCGCTCACGGCGACCGCCACCCACGCCACCCACCAGGAGATCACCCAGCGGCTCGGACATGCCGGCCGCCCGGCACTTCGTGGCGAGCTTCGACCGGCCCAACATCCAGTACCGGATCGTGCCGAAGGCCGACCCGAAGAAGCAGCTGCTGGCCTTCCTGCGCGCGGAGCACGCCGGGCGACGCGGGCATCGTGTACTGCCTCTCGCGCAAGTCGCGTGGAGAAGACCGCCGAGTTCCTGTCCCGCAACGGCATCGAGGCCGTCCCCTACCACGCGGGCTTGGACGCCGGGCACGCGCGCCGCCCACCAGTCCCGCTTCCTGCGCGAGGAAGGCCTGGTCGTGGTCGCCACCATCGCCTTCGGCATGGGCATCGACAAGCCGGACGTACGCTTCGTCGCCCACCTCGACCTGCCCAAGTCGGTCGAGGGCTACTACCAGGAGACCGGCCGCGCCGGCCGTGACGGGCTGCCGTCCACGGCATGGATGGCCTACGGCCTCCAGGACGTCGTCCAGCAGCGCAAACTGATCCAGTCCGGCGAGGGCGACGAGGCGTTCCGGCGCCGCGCGGCCGCCCACCTCGACTCGATGCTCGCTCTGTGCGAGACGGTCCGAGTGCCGCCGCGGCCAACTGCTCACCTACTTCGGCCAGGACCCGCAGCAGTCCGCGGGCTGCGGCAACTGCGACACCTGCCTCACCCCGCCCGAGACCTGGGACGGCACCGTCGCCGCGCAGAAGGTGCTGTCCACGGTGGTGCGGCTGCAGCGCGAGCGCAGGCAGAAGTTCGGCGCCGGCCAGATCATCGACATCCTGCTGGGGCAAGCGCACCGCCAAGGTCATCCAGTTCGACCACGACCAGCTCTCCGTCTTCGGCATCGGCGAGGAGCTCGGCGAGGCCGAATGGCGAGGTGTCGTACGGCAGCTGCTGGCCCAGGGCCTGCTGGCGGTCGAGGGCGAGTACGGCACGCTGGTGCTGACCGAGGACAGCGGCACCGTGCTGCGGCGCGAGCGGGAGGTGCCGCTGCGCAAGGAGCCGAAGAAGCGGCCGCGGTCGCGGTCGGCGCGTCCGGAGCGCGGCGAGAGCAAGGCCAAGGGGCCGCGGCGGCCGCGACCTGCCCGAGGACCGCCATGCCCGCTCTTCGAGGCGTTGCGCGCCTGGCGGGCCGAGCAGGCGCGGGAGCAGGGCGTACCGGCGTACGTGATCTTCCACGACGCCACCCTGCGCGAGATCGCGGCGGTGCGGCCCGGCTCGGTGGCGGAGCTCGGCGGCATCAGCGGAGTCGGCGAGAAGAAGCTGGTGACGTACGGGGAGGGCGTGCTCGGCGTGGTCGCCCAGGAGTCGGGCACGGCGGCGCCCGGGGCCGAGCCCGCGACCGGAGGCAGCGCCTCTGGGGCGGGGAGCGGGGGCACTCGGAGCCGGAGTGGTCCGGTTCCGAGTGGCCCGAGGAGCCGCCGCCGGATGAGGGCTTCGATGAGGCGTTCGACGAGGGGATAGGCGAAGGCTGACGCGGTCCGCCTCGCGGCTCGGCGGGCGAGTGGAGGCGGACCTGGCAGCCGGATGAGCCGTGGTGCTGTCGGCACGACATGCCGCGCCGCGCCGTGTCGTGCCGCGGGGTTCCTGGTGTCGCCGCGCTGGTGGCCGGGTGCGTCAGGCCCTCGCTCTGGCCGCGAAGGCGCGGACATCCGCGTCGGGGTCGGTGACGGCTGCCGCGAGGGCGGTGCGAGCGGCTTGTGCGGCCCGGCCGGTGCGGCGGATCGTGCCGGTTCCGGCGGCCGTGCTCGTCCCGTCAGCCATTCCCCGCCCATCCGTCGTGCCGGTTCTGTGCGCTTCAGCGGCTGTGCCGGCGGCGTCGTCGTCGCTGTGGGCGGCGTGCCGCAGGAGGGCCAGTACGGCGGCTTTGCGGACGTCCGCGTTGGTGTCGTCGAGCGCGCTGGCCAGTGCGGGCACCGCGAGCTCCGGGTCCGCCGCGCCCAGTGCCTTGGCCGCGCCCGACCGTACCTGCCAGGCCTGGTCCGCCAGTGCGTGCACGGCTGCGGCCGCGAGGTGCGGCGGGCAGTCGACCGCGGCCAGGGCCTCGAAGGCGGCGCCGCGGACCAGCGCGTCCGGGTCCTCGACCAGCCGTCCGAGAGCGGCCGTACCAGGCCGCGGCGCATCCGTCACCGCGGCGGAAGAAGCGATCGAGGCGAGGGCTTTCGCCGCGGTGACACGGACTTCACGGGAAGGATCGGTGGCGGCATGAGCGATCTGATCGGCGGCATCGACCGAGACCAGCGCCCGTACGGCCGCGATACGGACCGTGGTGTCCGGGTCGTCGAAGGCGCGGGCGAAGAGGTCCGCATCGCCCAGCCGCAGCGCCCGCAGCACATCCAGGGCGGTGGCACGCACCAGCGCGTCGGCAGCGCTGAGAGCGCCCACCAGCGAGGTGTACAGCGCGGGTTCGGGTGGCAGTGTCTCGACGAGTTCGCGCAGCGAGGCAGCTGCGGCGGCGCGCACCCCGGCGTCCGGGTCGGTGAGTGCGCCGGCCAGCGCGGGCCCGGTGCCCTGGGGCGCGGTCTCGGTGAGCGTGACGACCGCGGCACGCCGGATGGCCGGATCGGGATCGGCCAGGTAGGTCCTGAGCTGCGGAAGTTCCGGTTCCTGTTCGGCGAGGGTGAGGAGTGCGAGCAGCCGGACCGAGGCGTCCGGGCTGTCCTGGGCCTCTCGCGCGGTATCCCTCTCGGCCCCTCGCCCGGCCTCCTCGTGGGCCGCTCCCGCGGCACCCGCCGTGGCTTCGCCGGTCGCCGTCCCGTCCGGGGCGCCGCCAGCTCGGCCGGGGCCGATCCTGGCCGCCGGGGCAGCCTCCCGCGTGCCCGCGACGGCCACCTGCTCGGGCAGTACCTCGCCGAGCGTGCCGGGACAGGCCGCCCACCGGCGTGAAGCCGTCCACCGGCACCAGATAGGGCGCCACGGGACGGGCGGTGAACTCCATCGTCCCCAGACGCGGACTTGTACAGGTCGAGGTGGTGGAACCACGCGCGTCGTCGCGCTCGGGTGGTCGAGACGCTCGTGGTACAGGCCCCAGCGGCACTCGGTGCGGGCCAGCGAGGCGCGCGCCGCCATCTCCGCGCAGTCCCGGATGAACGTGACCTCGGCGCAACGCATCAGCTCGTGCGGGGTGCGGGCGCCCATCCCGGCGATCTCGCCGCGCATCCGCTCGAACGCCTCCAGGGCCAGGGACAGCTAGCGCTCCGGTCTTCGGCGGCTGCAGGTAGTCGTTGACGAAGCGGCGCAGCTTGTACTCGACCTGCGGCTGCGGCGGGCCGTCCGGATTGGCCAGCGGCCGGTAGATCAGCTCGTGCGCGGCCGTCGATCTGATCCTCGGGCAACTCGCCCTGCGTGCGGCGGCGGAACCGGGCGGCGTCGCGCGCCCGCGAGGTCGCCGAAGACGAACGCGCCGATCATGTAGTTGTGCGGTACGCAGGCCATGTCGCCGGCCGCGTACAGACCGGGCACGGTGGTGCGCGGCGTGTTCGTCGACCCAGACGCCCGAAGCGGAGTGGCCGCTGCACAGACCGATCTCGGAGATGTGCATCTCGATGTCGTGGGTGCGGTAGTCGTGGCCGCGGCCGGCGTGGAAGGTGCCGCGGGTGGGCCGCTCGGTGGTGTGCAGGATGCCCTCGATCTGGCGTGATCGGTCTCCTCCGGCAGATGGCTCAGCTTGAGGTAGATCGGGGCCGCGGTCGCAGTCGAGCTCGCCGCTTGACCTCGGCCATCATCTGCCCGGACCAGTAGTCGCGAGTCGACGAACCGCTCGCCGTGCCGCGTTGACCTGGTAGCCGCCGAACGGGTTGGCGACGTAGGCGCAGGCCGGCCCGTTGTAGTCCTTGATCAGCGGGTTGATCTGGAAGCACTCGATGCCGGAGAGCTCGGCGCCCGCGTGGTAGGCCATGGCGTAGCCGTCGCCGGCGTTGGTCGGGTTCTCGTACGTGCCGTACAGATAGCCGCTGACGCGGGCAGGCCGAGGCGGCCGCAGGCCCCGGTGGCCAGGATCACCGCGCCCGCGCCGATACGGTGACGAACTCCCCCGTGCGGGTGTCGAATCCGGCCGCGCCCACCGCCCGGCCGTCCACGGTGAGCACCCGCACCGGCATCACCCGGTTCTCGATGCGTGATCCGCTCGCGCATCTCGCGGCGCCGCAGCGTGCGGTACAGCACCTTCTTGACGTCGCTTGCCCTCCGGCATCGGCAGCACGTAGCGAGCCGGAGCGGTGCACCTTGCGCACCGCGTACTCGCCGTGCTCGTCCTTCTCGAACTTGACGCCGTAGCGCTCCAGGCGCTGCACCATGCGCGAAGCCGCGGGTCGCGGTCTGGCAGACGGTGCGACTGGTTGACGATGCCGTCGTTGGCGAGGGTGATCTCGGCGACGTAGTCCTCCGGGCTCGGCCCTGCCCGGGATGACCGCGTTGTTGACGCCGTCCATGCCCATGGCCAGTGCGCCGGAGTGCCGTACGTGCGCCTTCTCCAGCAGCAGCACGTTCGCGCCGTGCTCGGCGGCGGTCAGGGCGGCCATGGTGCCGGCGGTGCCGCCGCCGATGACGAGGACGTCGCAGGCCAGTTCCGTCGGCGTCGGAGAGGGCGGGGATCGCCAGGGGGGCTGTCCGCGGGCGCGGCCGTGGGTATCGGGGGCGCCGGCGTGGGGGTGTCCGGGGGTGTGCCACCAGGATGCTTGCAGGTACGTGAGGCATCAGGTACGAGGGAGGGAGGACGTCACGCCGCAGTGCCACGCGCGCCGGGGTCGTGCGCTGCCGGTCGCGGGGGTCAGGACCGTCCGGACCGCGATCAGGCCCGCACCGAGCAGGGCCACACGGTCGCCGAGGAACAGCGCCTCGTCCACGTCATGGGTGACGAAGACGACGGTCGCGCCCGTGCCGCGCAGCACGTCCACGAGCAGGTCCTGCATGCCGGCGCGGGTCTGCGGCGTCGAGGGCGCCGAACGGCTCGTCCATGAGGACGGCGCGAGGCTGCCCGGCGAGGGCGCGGGCCAGCTGGACGCGCTGCCGCTGGCCGCCGGAGACCCTGTGCGGCAACTTCCGGGCGTGCTCGGCCAGTCCGACACGCTCCAGCCAGCCGTCGGCCTGCTCCCTGCGCTCTTCCGCGCGGCAACCCCTGATGGCGAGGGGGAGTTCGACGTTGGCGCGCAGGCTGCGCCACGGCAGCAGGGCGTCCTCCTGGAAGACCAGCGCGCGGTCGGCGGCGGGCCCGGCGATCAGTGTCCGTCCTGGGTGACCGCCCGGCGAGCGGGGGCAGCAGCCCGGCGAGGGTACGCAGCAGCGTCGACTTGCCGCAGCCGGAGGGGCCGACCACGGAGAGGATCTCGCCGGGCGCCACGTCGAGGCTGATGTCCTCGATCACGGAGTGACCGCCGCGGCCGAGGGTGGCCCCGCACAGCGAGAGCGCGGCGCCGCGCTCGGGGCCGGGCGGCGGCGAGGATGGGGGCTGGGTTTGGTGTGGGGCCGGGGTCGCGCCTGGGTCCTGTGGCGGTGCGTCCTGGTCCGTTGCGTCCGGCCGCGCTGTGTTCTCGGTGCCTTCAGCGTTCTCGGTGTTC
>CAVXIJ010000031.1:0-175099 GCA_963761765.1 uncultured Actinomycetota bacterium | reverse complement strand
TAGGCATGTTCCCACACGTCCAACCCCAGAATCGGCGTGCCCGGGCATTCCGCCACGCCCTTCATCAGCGGGTTGTCCTGATTCGGCGTCGAACACACGCACAGCTTGCCCGCGCCGTCCACGCACAGCCACGCCCAGCCCGAGCCGAATCGAGTGGCCGCGGCGCTGGCGAACTTCTCCTTGAAACTATCGAGTCCGCCCAAATCCCCATCGATCGCCCGACCCAGCGTGCCCGACGGCTTGCCGCCCTTGCCCGGCCCGGTCATCACCTTCCAGAACAGGCTGTGGTTGTAGTGTCCGCCGCCGTTGTTGCGCACCGCCGTGCGAATCTTTTCGGGAACCTCCGGCAGGTTGCCGATAATCTCTTCAAGCGACTTCGACGCCAGATCCGTACCCTCAATTGCCTTGTTGAGGTTGGTTACATACCCGTTGTGGTGCTTGCCGTGATGGATTTCCATCGTCCGGGCGTCAATCGCCGGTTCGAGCGCGTCAAATCCGTAAGGTAATTCGGGGAGCGTGAAGGCCATGTCCATCTCCTGATCTATTGATCTCATGTAACGTCGTGAAAGTTTCAGATTGCCGGCAAAATACCACCGATTCAGGTGTTTCGCCCAACAACTCTACGGCATCCAATCTAGCCCTGACCGTTGGCCGTATCCCTGACCGACCCATGATCCTAAGTCAAGTTCGCAATACCGTCAATAGCAAACTTTTGATACGAAATACCAGATATTCGCTCATCCAACCGTCGACCCAATACCTCATTCCAGACACCGTATTTTCCCTTAATTGCCTGTTTTTAATATGTTTATTGAATTATTCTCTTGCCTGGGCCCGACGACGCCGTGTGCCGGTCGGGCATACTGGGGGCAAGGGAAAAGTTAGAGAAATTCTAAAAAAGAGTGAACATTTTCCGCTCATATCGTGTAAATTGAATAGACAGAAACTGCTGCGGAGCCGTCTTCAGTAGCAGGAACGTGGGCCGCAAAAATTCCAACCGATCCCACGTGCTCCCAGACGCCCCAAGGCGGACTCGACCGAACCGCTCGGCAACGAGACCGAAATCAGCCACGGATGGCGAATGAGCAAGATGTGACCGCTCAAAAAGGCTGGACCGGCCATGCAAAACACCAATGTGTGGTGATCTCTCGCTGAAGCTCACCGTCCACCGATGCGCCGCCTAGCGAGGCCTCCAGCCGGTCGAGATCGGCCAGCAACGGCTCCTCATCCGTCGCCCCGTCCTCGCTCCCGACCAGTTGCTCCCGTACGAACTCGGCCAGAGCTGCCGCGTTCGGATAGTCGAAGATCATCGTCGAGGGCAACTTCACCCCGACCGCTGAAACCAGCCGGTTACGCAGCTCCACCGCACCCGGCGAATCAAAACCAAGGTCCTTGAAGGCCCGCTGCGCCTCCACCGCATCCGCCGACTCATAACCCAGCACCGCAGCCGCATGCCGCACCACCAGATCCGTCAGCATCCGACGCTGACGCCCCACCGGCATTCCGGCCAGCCGCCCAGCCAACTCGCCTGTCAGCTCGGACGCCTCGTCCGCGCCTCAGCTCGCTCTGCTGCGGATAGTTGCCGGACTTCGGGCAGTGACGCGATCAACGGACTCGACCGGCGCAGCGTAAACGTCGGAGCGAACCGCTCCCAGTCGATCCCCGCCACCGCAACAACACCCTCACCCCCATCCAACACCTGCCCCAACGCCCGCATCCCCCGCTCCGCATCAATCACCCGCATACCAAACTCACGCAACCGCTCACCCTCAGCACCATCAGCCATCCCCACACCAGCCCACAAACCCCACGCCACCGACGACCCCACCAACCCCCGAGCCCGCCGCTGCTCACACAACGCATCCAAAAACGCATTCCCCGCCGCATAACCCGACAGCCCCCCACTCCCCCACACACCAGCACCAGAAGAAAACATCACAAACGCATCCAGATCACAACCAGCAGTCAACTCATCCAACACCACAGCCCCACCAACCTTCCCCCCAAACGCCCCCGCCAACTCACCCACCGACAACTCACCCACCGGCCGCTTACACCCCACACCCGCCGCATGCACCACCGACGACAACCCCGGACCACCCGCATCAATACGCCCCAACAAACACGCCACCTGCCCACGATCAGCAATATCGCAAGCCACCACATCCACCGCCGAACCCGCACCAGCCACCCCCGCCGCCAGGGCAGCCACACCCCCCGCAGCCGGACCCGAACGACTCGTCAGCACCACACGCCGCGCACCACGCCCCGCCAACCACGACGCCGTATACCCCCCAATACCACCCGTACCACCCGTCACCAACACCGTCCCCCGCGGCACCCACCCACCACCACGCCTCACACGACCCGCACGCACCAGACGCCGACCCAAAACACCCCGCACCCGCAACGCCACCTGATCCTCACCACCCACACCAGCCAACACCCCAGCCAACCGACCAGCAGCACGCTCATCAAACACTTCCGGAAGATCAACCAGACCACCCCACCGCTCCGGCAGCTCAAGACCAGCCACCCGACCAAGCCCCCACACCTGCGCCTGCACCGGACTACACACACCCTCCCCCGGCCCAGTACCAACAGCACCACGCGTCAACACCCACAACGGAGCAACAACCCCCACCTCACCCAACCCCTGCACCAACCCCAACGTCCCCGCCACACCAACAGACACCCCAGCAAAACCACCCAACGGCGCCTCATCCAACGCCAGCAACGAGACCACACCAACCACACCCTCAGCCGAAACCTCCCCCAGACGGGCAGGATCAACAGTGACCACCTCAGCACCCCGCTCCGACAACGCCCTCGCAACCACACCAGCATCAGCACCAGCAGCATCACCAACAACCAACAGCCACGTACCAGTCAGGGTGACAACCCCGGGCACCTCGACAGGAACCCAGTCGATGCGGTAACGCCAGTCCGCTACCTCCGAGTCGACAAGGCTGCGGCGCCGGTAGTCGGCAAGGACAGGGAGGACCTCGGCCAGGCGGCTGTCTGCATACTCCAAGGTTCCGGCGAGCCCGCTCAGGTCACCACTCTCCACCGCAGCCCAGAACTCGGCATCAGCACCAGAGTCTCGGCCGCCAACAGCCTCCCCGGCCCCACCGGGCACGTTCGCCCCGGGCCAGTACCGACGGTGCTGGAAGGCATACGTGGGCAGTTCGACGGTCTGACCACGCTCGACCACAGCGGCCCACTCCACCGGCACACCCCGCACAAACGCCTCAGCCAGCGAGGCCAGCAGTCGGCCGGCACCACCCTCATCACGCCGCAGGGTGCCCACCACCACAGCCGCATCGTCGTCCACCGTGTCACCAATCGCACCAGCCAGCACCGGATGCGGCGACACCTCGACGAACACCCCGTGACCGTTGCCGCCCAAGGTGCGAATACCCCGCTCGAACTCGACCGTCTCCCGAAGGGAGGCGTACCAATACGCGGCATCCAGCTCAGGGCCTGCCAGCATCTCCCCACTCATCGCAGAGATCATCGGCACCCGTGCCGCCTGCGGGCTGATCCCCGCCAGGACCGAAAGGATCTCCTCACGCAGCTCATCCACGTGAGCACTGTGCGAGGCATAGTCGACCGGGATCAGACGGGTGCGCACCGACTCCGGGCAGGACTCCGCCAGCTCACGCAACGCATCCGGCTCACCCGACACCACCGTCGACCCCGGACCGTTCACCGCCGCAACCGCCAACCGCTCACCGAACGAAGCAATCCGCTCCCGCACCCCATCAGCCGACTCCGCGACCGACAGCATCCCGCCACGACCCGCAAGCGCCTTCAACGTGCGGCTGCGCAGCGCAACAACCCTCGCCGCATCCTCAAGCGACAGAATCCCCGCCACCACAGCAGCCGCAATCTCACCCTGCGAATGACCCACCACCGCATCCGGCACCACACCCGCCGCCTGCCACACCGCCGCCAACGACACCATCACCGCCCACAACGCAGGCTGCACCACATCAGCAGCCTCAAACCCATGCCGACCAGCAAGAACATCATCCAACTCCCACTCCACGTGCGGAGCAAGAGCCCGACCACACGCGGCAAGACGAGCCGCAAACACCGGCGACACCTCCGCCAGCTCACGCCCCATCCCCACCCACTGACTCCCCTGACCAGGGAACACAAACACCGTCCGCCCGATCCCACCCGCAGCCACCGACCCGGTCACCACATTCCCGGCCGGCTGACCCGTCGCCACCGCGGCAAGACCCGCCGTCAGCTCCTCACGCCCCGCACCCAACACCACCGCACGCTGCTCGAACACCGAACGCGTCGCCGCCAACGACCACGCCACATCCACCGGATCCAACCCCGGCCGGCCCAGCACATGCTCACGCAACCGACCCGCCTGCTCCACCAGCGCCCCACCACTACGACCCGCCACCCGCAACGGCACAACCCAAGCCCCGGCCAACACCACAACCCACCACCCAACGCAGCCACACACGGAACGCAGAACTCCACCCGGCTCCGTCCCGGCGTCCGTCCCCGGCTCACATGACACCTCGACCGCCGGACCTCCTCAACGATGACGTGGACGTTGGTGCCGCTGATGCCGAAAGCCGACACACCGGCCCGCCGCGGACGCTCACCACCCTCCGGCCACGCCACCGGCTCCCGAAGCAGTTCCACGTTCCCGGCCGACCAGTCCACGTGCGGCGACGGCTCCTCCGCATGCAGGGTCTTCGGCAACAGCCCCTTCTGGAGCGCCATCACCATCTTGATCACACCTGCGACGCCTGCCGCCTGCTGCGCATGCCCGATATTCGACTTCACCGACCCCAGCCACAACGGCCGGTCCTCAGGCCGCTCCTGCCCATACGTCGCCAGCAACGCCTGCGCCTCGATCGGATCACCCAACTCGGTGCCCGTACCGTGCGCCTCCACCACATCCACATCCGCAGCCGACAACCGCCCCTGAGCCAGAGCAGCCCGAATCACCCGCTGCTGCGCCGGACCATTCGGCGCCGACAACCCATTCGACGCACCATCCTGATTCACCGCACTACCAGCAATCGTCGCCAGCACACGATGACCCTTACGACGCGCCTCCGACAGACGCTCCAGCACCAGCACACCAGCACCCTCACCAATGCCCATCCCATCGGCACCAGCACCGAACGCCTTGCACCGGCCACTCGCCGACAACGCCCGCAACCGCGAGAACCCAACAAACTCCCCCGGATCAGCCATCACCATCACACCACCCGCCAACGCCAGCCCACACTCACCAGACCGCAACGCCTGACCCGCAAGATGAATCGCCATCAACGACGAAGAACAGGCAGTGTCGACAGAGACGGCAGGCCCCTCAAGACCGAGCGCATAGGAGACCCGTCCCGACAGCACACTCAGGGCATTGCCCGTGATCAGATGCGCCTCGGAACCCGACAGATCACCACCCGACACGAGATAGCCTGACGGCGCCGCACCCGCGAAGACGCCCGTGGCCGAGCCACGTAGTACATCGGGGTCGATCCCGGCCCGCTCAATCGCTTCCCAGCAGATTTCCAGCAGGATCCGCTGCTGCGGGTCCATGGCCAGCGCTTCCCGCGGTGAGATCCCGAAGAAGCCGGCATCGAAGTCCGCCGCACCACTCAGAAAGCCACCCTCGACCACATACGTCGAACCATGCGCATCCGGATCCGGATCGAACTCCACATCCCAGCCACGATCCGCCGGGAACCCGGAAATCGCATCCCCACCCGAAGCCAGCAGATCCCACAACTCCTCCGGGCTGCGCACCCCACCCGGATAACGGCACGCCATCCCGACGATCGCGATCGGCTCACTCGACACACCTGCCGGCGCCACCGCACCCGCGACCGGCACCACAGCTTCTTCGACACCGAACAGACCCTCGATGATCTGCTTCGCCAGCGCCGTCGGATTCGGATAGTCGAAGACGACAGTCGAGGGCAGCCGCACTCCGGAAGCCGCGTTCAGACGATTACGCAACTCCACCGCGGTCAGCGAATCGAAGCCCATGTCCCGGAACGCCCGCGTCGCCGCGATCTCCTCCACCGAGTCATGGCCGAGCACCGCCGCCGCATGCGACCGCACCAGCTCCACCACCACACGCAAACGCTCGGTGGGAAGTACGACGGTCAGCCGCTGCGCCAGCTCACCCTGCTCCGTGGTGGCTGCTCGCTGTGAGGTGTCGTCCTGCGGCTCCTGGGCCTCGGGGATCGTGTCGAGCAGTGGCCGGGGACGGGCCGCGCAGAACACCGGCGCGAACTTCTCCCACTCCACATTCGCCACCGCGATGAACGTCTCATCGTCCTCAAGCACCTGACCCAGCGCTGTCAGGGCACGATCGGTGTCCAGGAAATTCAACCCTTGCCGCAGCAGACGGTGCGGAGTGACCCGCCCCGGACTGTGATCCATCTGGGCATCCACCGCATCCCAGTCCCGCGTGTCCCACACACCCCACGCAATGGACGTCCCCACCAGACCACGCGCCCGACGATCCTCCGCCAGCGCATCCAGATACGAATTCCCCGCCGCATAAGCAGCATGGTCGTTACTGCCCCACGTCGCCGAAATCGACGAGAACATCACAAACTCATCCAAGTCGAGACCGGCCGTCGCCTCGTCCAGATACAGCGCACCCGCCGCCTTCGCACTCAGCGCCAGCGCAAGCCCGTCAAGATCCGTACCTTCCACACGGGAGAGGTACGGGGTATTCGCGGAGTGCAGCACCGTCGACAGACCGGTCCCGGAGCGCTGAATGCCCTCGACCAGGCCCACCACCTGCTCACGCACACCCGTGTCACAGCACATCACCTCCACCGCCGAGCCACCCTCGGCCACCTTCGCGGCGAGCTGCGCCACCCCTGGTGCGGAAGGTCCGGAACGGCTGGTCAGCACCACCCGCGGCGCACGATGCTCCGCAAGCCACTCGGCCACGCAGATACCGATCGAGCCTGTACCACCCGTCAGCAGCACGGCGCCTTTCGGCGACCAGGTACCGGCACTCGCCCTACGACGCTCCGCCCGCACCAGACGCCGCACCAGAACACCCGACGGACGCAGCGCAACCTGATCCTCACCACCATCGGCCACCACAGCCGCCAACCGCGCACCCACCCGCTCATCCACGGTCGGGGGCAGGTCGATCAACCCGCCCCACCGGTCCGGATGCTCAAGACCGACCGCCCGGCCCAGACCCCACACCTGCGCCTGCACCGGACTCGTGGTCACCTCACCACCACCCGTCTGCACCGCACCCCGCGTCACCACCCACAACGGCGCCGCAACACCAGCACGACCCAACTCCTGCACCAACTCCAACGTCGCAGCCGTACCCCGCGGCACCCACCCACCACCCGGCACCAACGACTCATCCAACGCCAGCAACGACACCACACCACCGACACCCTCGGCAGCAATCTCACCGAGACGCGCAGGATCAACGGCGACCACCTCAGCACCACGCTCGGACAGCGACCGCCCGACCACCGCAGCCTCATCCCCGCCACCGACGATCAGCCACTTCCCCGAAAGGACCGCGCTGCCTTCTCTCCGGCGGGCTGCCACACCACCCGATAACGCCAGTCCGCCACCGACGAGTCGGCCCGCTCCCGGCGACGCCACGCCGCCAGCGCAGGCACCACCTCACCCAGACTCCCGCCATCCACATCCAGGGTCTCGGCAAGACCACCCAGGTCACCACTCTCCACCGCAGCCCAGAACTCGGCATCGACGGGATCCGTCACCGACTCCGCCGCCACCGCGCCGGACTCCAGCCAATAACGACGCCGCTGGAAGGCATACGTCGGCAGGTCGACAGGGGTGCCGCCGGCGAGAATCGTGGTCCAGGCAACGGGCACGCCCCGGGTGTAGGCCTCACCGAAGGACGTCAGCAGCCGCTCGACGCCGCCGTCGTCTCGGCGCAGCGTGCCGACCACCACGGCACCGTCATCGTCCACGGTGTCAGCAATCGCACCGGCCAGCACCGGATGCGGCGACACCTCGACAAACGTACTGTGCCCAGCCTCACCCAACGTGCGCACCGCACGCTCGAACTCGACCGTCTCCCGCAGACTGGCGTACCAATAGGCGGCATCCAGCTCAGGCCCCGCCAGCATCTCCCCACTCATCGCAGAGATCATCGGCACCCGTGCCGCCTGCGGCGTAATCCCATCGAGGACGGCGAGAATCTCCTCACGCAGCTCATCCACGTGAGCACTGTGCGAGGCGTAATCCACCGGGATCAGGCGGGTGCGCACCGACTCCGGGCAGGACTCGGCCAGCTCGCGCAGCACGTCCGGCTCACCCGACACCACGGTGGACCGGGGACCGTTCACGGCAGCGACCGACAGCCGTTCCCCGAACGGGGCGATCCGCTCCCGCACCGCATCGGCCGGCTCCGCAACCGACAACATCCCGCCCCGGCCCGCAAGCGCCTTCAGCGTGCGGCTGCGCAGCGCAACGACCTTCGCCGCATCCTCCAGCGACAGAATCCCGGCGACTGCCGCGGCAGCAATCTCACCCTGCGAGTGCCCGACGACCGCATCCGGCACCACACCCGCCGCCTGCCACACCGCCGCCAACGACACCATCACCGCCCACAACGCAGGCTGCACCACATCAGCAGCCTCAAAACCATGCCGACCAGCAAGAACATCGTCCAACTCCCACTCCACGTGCGGAGCAAGAGCCCGACCACACTCGGCAAGACGAGCCGCAAACACCGGCGACACCTCCGCCAGCTCACGCCCCATCCCCACCCACTGACTCCCCTGCCCCGGGAAGACAAACACCGTCCTGCCCAGCCCGTCGGGCGCCACCTCACCCGTGACGACGCGGCCCGCAGGCTGCCCCGTCGCCACCGCCGCAAGACCCGCCGTCAGCTCCTCACGCCCCGCACCCATCATCACCGCACGCTGCTCAAGCGCCGAACGCGTCGTCACCAGCGACCACGCCACATCCACCGGATCCAGCTCAGGACGGCCCAGCACATGCTCACGCAACCGACCCGCCTGCGCCGCAAGGCCGGACACGCTGCGGCCGGAAAGCACCCACACCGGAACCCGCGACGCCAGTACCGGAACCGGCGCCTCGTCCGACGAATCCGCCGATCCGTCAGCAGGCGCCCCGTCAGCCGACGCCTCTGTCCCGGCCGGGGACTCCGGTGCCTCCTCAAGGATCACGTGCACATTGGTGCCGCTCACGCCGAACGCCGACACACCGGCCCGCCGCGGGCGTCCATCATCCGCAGGCCAGGCCACCGGCTCCTGGAGCAGCCGCACACTCCCCGCCGACCAGTCCACGTGCGGCGACGGCTCATCGGCATGCAAGGTCTTCGGCAACAGGCCCTGCCGCATCGCCAGCACCATTTTGATCACACCCGCCACACCGGCCGCGCATCCGGTGTGCCCGATGTTCGACTTCGACGACCCCAGCCACAGCGGCCGGTCCTCGGCACGCTCCTGCCCGTACGTCGCCAGCAGCGCCTGCGCCTCGATCGGGTCACCCAACGTCGTACCCGTGCCATGCGCCTCCACCGCGTCCACATCACCTGCGGACAGACCGGCGTTGGCCAGAGCTGCGTGGATCACCCGCCGCTGGGAGGGGCCGTTCGGGGCGGTCAGGCCGTTGGATGCACCGTCCTGGTTGACCGCGCTGCCCCGGACCACAGCAAGCACCCGGTGACCGTTACGGCGCGCATCCGACAGCCGCTCCAGCACCAGCACACCCGCACCCTCACCCCACCCGATACCGTCGGCATCCGCAGAGAACGCCTTGCTGCGGCCGTCCGCGGCCATCCCGCCCTGCTGGGAGAACTCCATGAAGGCGTCGGGGGTGACCAGTACGCCGACGCCGCCGGCGAGCGCCAGTGCGCACTCCCCGGCCCGTAGCGCCTGTACTGCCTGGTGCAGTGCCACCAGTGAGGAGGAGCACGCCGTGTCCACGGTCACGGCCGGGCCTTCGAGGCCGAGGGTGTAGGAGATGCGGCCGGAGATCACGGCCGTCAGACCGCCGGTCATCATGTACCCGTCCGAGCTGCGCTCGGAGCCCGCCGTCCCCGTGCCATAGCCGGAGCCGGTGGCGCCCACGAACACGCCCGTGTCCGAACCCTTCAACGACAGAGGGTCGAACCCGGCCCGCTCGACCGCCTCCCACACCACCTCAAGCAGCACCCGCTGCTGCGGATCCATCGCCAACGCCTCACGCGGCGAGATCCCGAAGAACCCCGCATCGAACTCCGCCGCGTCATACACAAAGGCACCCTGCCGGGCATACGCCCGCCCGGACACGGCTTCGTCGCCGCCGATGGCCCGCTCGTACTCCTCCCAGCCGCGATCGGCGGGGAAAGCGGACACGGCATCCGTACCCGCTGTCAGCAGGTCCCAGAACTGCTCGGGCCCGGTGGCCCCACCCGCGTAACGGCACCCCATTCCCACGACAGCAATGGGCTCCCGCTCCCCGGCTTCGAGCTGCCTGACTCGTTCCCGCGTCCGGTAAAGGTCGGCGGCCAGCTTCTTCAGGGTGCCGAGCAGCTGCTTGTCACCGGCCTGCGCGCTGTCCCCGGCCTGCGCACCACTGGTCATCACGACAGCCCCAATTCCTTGTTGATGAAGTCCAGGACCTCGCCGGCGGAGGCGTCCTCCAGCCGTCCGGCCACGGCCTCCTGCTGCTCGGCACTCGGTGCGTCGGTGCCGCCGTCTCCCAGCCAGTGCGACAGCACGGCCCGCAGTCGCGCGGTGATGTCCTTGCGGGCTCCGCTGCCGCCGGAGACGGCCGCGAGCGCGGCTTCCAGCTGGTCCAGACCGGCCAGCACGGGGTCCGTCTCGTCCGTGCCGTCCTCGTCGCCGACGAGTTCGCCGCGCAGGTGGTCGGCGAGCGCGGCCGGGTTCGGATGGTCGAAGACGAGGGTGGCGGGCAGCCGTAGACCGGTGCCGGCGGACAGCCGGTTGCGCAGGTCGACCGCCATCACGGAGTCGAACCCGAGCTTGCGGAACGCCCGGCCCGGAGGCAGCCCGGTGGCGGAGGCGTGGCCGAGGACGGCGGCGGCCTCGCCGCGTACCAGCTCGGTCAGCAGACGTTGCTGCTCGGCGCGGGGCAGTCCGGCCAGCCGCTCGGCCCATCCGGGTCCGGCGCCCGCGCCGCCGCCGGCGCCCGCGGCGGCCGCCGCGTCCGCTGCCGCGGCGGCCGCGGCAAGGGCCCGCCCCGCCTCCGGCAGGGCGGCGAGCAGCGGGCTGGCGCGTCGCAGGGTGAAGGCGGGGGCGAAGACGTCCCAGTCGATGTCGGCGACCGTGAGGGCGTCCTCGTCGGCGTCGAGCGCCTGGCCCAGGGCGCGGACGGCCCGTTCGGGGTCCATTGCCCGCAGGCCGTAGCGGCTGAGCTGCTCGCCCGCCTGGCCCGTGCCCATGCCGCCGCCGCCCCACAGGCCCCATGCCACGGCCGTCGCCGGGCGGCCGAGGGCGCGGCGTTCGGCTGCCAGGGCGTCGAGGTAGGCGTTGGCTGCGGCGTAGCCGGGCTGGAGGCTGCTGCCCCAGGTGGCTGCGCCGGAGGAGAACAGGACGAAGGCGTCCAGGTCCCGGTCGGCGGTCAGCTCGTCGAGCCACCGGGCGCCGGCGACCTTGGCGGCGAACACGTCCGCCAGGCCGGCGGCCGTGGTGTCGTCCACCGAGCCGCCCTGGCCGATCCCGGCGGCGTGCACGACGGAGGAGAGCGCGGGCCCGGTGGCGTCGATGCGGCGCAGCAGGGCGGCGACCGCGTCGTGGTCGGTGATGTCGCAGGCGAGGACGTCCACGGCGGTTCCGGCGGCGGCCAGTTCGGCTGCGAGGACCACGGTGCCGGTGGCGGTGGGGCCGGTGCGGCTGGTCAGGACGGTGCGTGCGGTGGCGCGGCCGGCCAGCCAGCGGCCGACGTGGCCGCCGACGGCGCCGGTGCCGCCGGTGACGAGGACGGTGCCGTGCGGGGTCCAGGTGGTGGTGCGGCCGGTGTGCGGGGCACGGGTCAGGCGGCGGGCGAGCGCCCCGTTCCGGCGCAGTGCCACCTGGTCTTCGTACGGTGTCCGGTCCTCGTGCGGGGTGTCACTGGTTCCGGCGAAGAGGGCGGCCAGCCGGGTGGCGCCCCGCTCGTCGAGGACCGGCGGCAGGTCGATCAGGCCGCCCCAGCGGTCCGGGTGCTCCAGTGCGACCACCCGGCCCAGGGCCCAGGTCTGGGCCTGTGCGGTGCCGGATGGTGCCTCGTCGTCGGGTCCGGTGGCGACGGCGCCGCGGGTGAGTACCCACAGCGGGGCGGTGGTGTCCGTGTCGCCGAGCGCCTGGACGAGGGCGAGGGTGGCCGACAGGCCGCGCGGGACGATCGGGAAGGCGGGGTCCGGGGTGTCGTCGCCGAGGGCGAGCAGGGAGACGACACCGGAAAGGCCGGAGGGGGTGCCGGGTCCGAAGTGGCGGGCGAGGGCGGTGCGCACCGCTCCGGCCAGCGCGGACCGGTCCGTGCTGTCGATGGTCTCGGCGTCGACGGTGACAACGTGGGCGCCGTGCGCGGTCAGCGCCTCCGCGACCTCCGTGATCTCCGCGCCCTCCGCGCCCTCCGCGCCCTCCGCGCCCTCCGCGCCCCCGTCGGACGAGCCGACGAGCAGCCAGGTGCCGGACAGGGGCGCGCCGGTGTCCCCGACCGGGGTCCACGTGATCCGGTAGCGCCAGTCGGCGACGGACGAGTCGGCGCGCTCGCGGCGCCGCCAGGAGGTCAGCGCGGACAGCAGGTCGCCGAAGGGGGCGTCGGCGGTGTCGACGTCCAGGATGCCGGCGAGTCCGGCGGCGTCGCCGCGTTCCACGGCGGCCCAGAACCCGGCCTCGGCACCGGTGGTCGCCGCGGGCGCGGGGTCGGCCGGTTCGGGCCAGTAGCGTTCGCGCCGGAAGGCGTAGGTGGGCAGTTCGACGGTGCTGCCCGTGCCGAGGACTGCAGGCCAGTCGACGGGGACACCGTGCACCCAGGCGTCGCCGAAGGAGGTCAGCAGCCGTTCGGCGCCGCCGTCGTCGCGGCGCAGCGTGCCGACCACCATGGGGGTGTGGTCGGCCAGCGCGTCGGCGATCGCGCCGGTCAGTACCGGGTGCGGAGACGCCTCGACGAACACTCCGTGGCCCTGCTCGCCGAGGGTGCGGATGGCCCGGTCGAACTCGACGGTCTCGCGGAGGCTGGCGTACCAGTAGGCGGCGTCGAGTTCGGGTCCTGCGAGCAGTTCCCCGCTCATCGCGGAGATCATCGGCAGCTGCGCCGCCTGCGGTGTGATGCCACCGAGGACGGCGAGGATCTCCTCGCGCAGTTCGTCGACGTGCGCACTGTGCGAGGCGTAGTCGACGGGCAGGATCCGGGTACGCACCGACTCCGGGCACGACCGGGCCAGCTCCCGCAGCGCCTCGGGCTCACCCGACAGCACCGTGGAACGCGGACCGTTCACCGCAGCGACCGACAGCCGCTCCCCGAACGGCGCGATCCACTCCCGCACCGTGACGGCATCCTGCTCCACCGCCAGCATCCCGCCCCGGCCCGCGAGGGCGGTGAGGGTCCTGCTGCGCAGCGCGACGACCTTCGCCGCATCCTCCAGCGAGAGGCTCCCGGCGACTGCCGCGGCAGCAATCTCACCCTGCGAATGCCCGACGACCGCATCCGGCACCACACCCGCCGCCTGCCACACCGCCGCCAACGACACCATCACCGCCCACAACGCAGGCTGCACCACATCAGCAGCCTCAAAACCATGCCGACCAGCAAGAACATCATCCAACTCCCACTCCACAAACGGAGCAAGAGCCCGACCACACTCGGCAAGACGAGCCGCAAACACCGGCGACACCTCCGCCAGCTCACGCCCCATCCCCACCCACTGACTCCCCTGCCCCGGGAACACAAACACCGTCCTGCCCAGCCCGTCGGGCGCCACCTCACCCGTGACGACGCGGCCCGCAGGCTGACCCGTCGCCACCGCCGCAAGACCCGCAGTCAGCTCCTCACGCCCCGCACCCAACACCACCGCACGCTGCTCGAACACCGAACGCGTCGTCACCAGCGACCACGCCACATCCACCGGATCCAGCTCAGGACGGCCCAGCACATGCTCACGCAACCGACCCGCCTGCGCCGCAAGCCCTGTCGGGTCCGGGCCCGACACCATCCACGGCAGGATGCCCGTGCCGTGCGGCAGCACTGCGGGCCGTGGCCGCGGCTGTGCCGGCTCCGGTGCCCGGGGCGTGTGGGGGGCTTCTTCCAGGATGACGTGGACGTTGGTACCGCTGATGCCGAACGCGGATACGCCGGCCCGCCGCGGACGTTCCTCCTGCGGTGGCCAGGCCACCGGTTCCTGGAGGAGTTGCACGCTGCCCGCCGACCAGTCCACGTGCGGGGACGGCTCCTGGGCATGCAAGGTCTTCGGCAGCATGCCCTGCCGCAGCGCGAGCACCATCTTGATCACACCCGCGATGCCGGCGGCCTGCTGGCTGTGGCCGATGTTGGACTTGACCGAGCCCAGCCACAGCGGCCGGTTCCCGGGACGGTCCTTGCCGTAGGTGGCCTGCAGGGCCTGCGCCTCGATGGGGTCACCCAGCTCGGTGCCGGTGCCGTGCGCCTCCACCGCGTCCACGTCCGCCGCGGTCAGGCGGGCGTTGGCGAGCGCGGCGCGGATCACCCGGCGCTGCGCGGGGCCGCTCGGCGCCGTGAGACCGTTCGACGCGCCGTCCTGGTTCGCTGCCGTGCCGCGGATCACCGCGAGCACCGGGTGCCCGTGCCGCTGGGCGTCGGACAGCCGCTCCACGGCGATCACACCGGCGCCCTCGGCCCAGGCGGTGCCGTCTGCGCCGGCCGAGAACGCCTTGCACCGGCCGTCCGCCGCGAGTACCCGCTGCTTGGCGAACTCGGCGAACACATCCGGGCTGGACATCACCGTCACACCGCCGGCCAGTGCCAGGTCGCACTCTTCGGTGCGCAGCGACTGCACCGCCAGGTGCAACGCCACCAGTGCCGACGAACATGCGGTGTCCACCGTCACCGCGGGCCCCTCAAGTCCGAGAACGTAGGAGACGCGGCCGGACAGCACGCTGGTGGAGGCCCCCGTCATCAGGTGGCCGTCCGATTCGGTGGCGAGGGCCGTGCCCGTGCCGTAGCCGGAGGCGGCGGCACCCGCGAACACCCCGGTCCGTGAGCCCTTGAGGCTGGTCGGGTCGAGGCCCGCCCGTTCCAGGGCCTCCCAGGAGATTTCCAGGAGCAGCCGCTGCTGCGGGTCCATCGCGAGCGCTTCGCGCGGGCTGATGCCGAAGAAGGCCGGGTCGAACTCGGTGGCATCGCGCAGGAATCCGCCGGACTGGGTGTAGTCGCCGGCGGGCGGGCGCCAGCCGCGGTCGGTGGGGAAGGCGCCGATGGTGTCGGTGCCGGATGCGAGCAGCTCCCACAGTTGCTCCGGGGTGCCGGCCCCGCCGGGCATCCGCAGACCGAGGCCGACGACGGCGATGGGTTCGCCGTCGGCGCGGCCGCCCGGCGCCCCGTGTGCCGTGGTGCGTGCCGCGCTGTCCTGGTCCGTGTCGCCGTCACCGTCGTCGTCGCCGCCGAGCAGGGAGCCGCGGAGCAGCTCTGCGAGGGCGGTGGGGGTCGGGTGGTCGAAGACGAGGGTGGCGGGCAGGCTCAGGCCGGTGGCCTCGGAGAGCCGGTCGCGCAGTTCCATGGCGGTCAGCGAGTCGAACCCGAGGTCCTTGAAGGTCCGTTCGGGCGGGATGTCGGTGGCGGAGGCGTGACCGAGCACGGTGGCGGTCCGGGCGCGGACCAGTTCGACGAGCAGCCGTTCCTGTTCCGGGCGTGCGGTCCGGGTGAGCCTGGCGGCCAGGGCGTTGTCCGTGTGCGGGACAGTGGTGGCCGCCTCGGCGCGGTGGTCGGTGAGTGCGGTGACGGCGTCGGGCAGTCCGGTGAGGAGCGGGCTCGGGCGGCGCAGGGTGAAAGTCGGGGCGAAGATCTCCCAGTCGATGTCGGCGACGGTGAGGGTGCCTTCGCCGGAGTCGACGGCGCGGGCCAGTGCGCGCAGGGCGGTGGTGGGGTCCATGGGCCGTATGCCGCGGCGCTGGACCTGCTCGCCGTCCGCGCCGGAGCCGAGGCCTGCGCCGCCCCACAGGCCCCAGGCGATGCTGGTGGCGGCGAGGCCGCGGGCGCGCCGGTGGTCGCACAGTGCGTCGGCGTAGGCGTTGGCTGCGGCGTAGCCGGACTGGCCGGCGCTGCCCCAGGTGGCGGCGATGGAGGAGAACAGCACGAAGGCGTCGAGGTCGCGGTCGGCGGTCAGCTCGTCCAGCCAGCGGGCGCCCAGGGTCTTGGCGCGCAGGACCTCGGCCTGTTCGGCGAGGGTGATGTCGGCGGCGGGGGCCGACTGGCCGATGCCCGCGGTGTGCACGACGGCGGACAGGTCGTCGAGGGTGCCGACGAGGGTGGCGGCCTGCTCGCGCCGGGCGATGTCGCAGGCGATGACGTCCACGGCGGTGCCCCGGGCGGCCAGCTTGGCGACCAGGGCCGGGACGCCGGGGGCGGCCGGTCCGGTGCGGCCGGCCAGGACGAGGTGCGGGGCGCCGCGTCCGGTGAGCCAGTGGGCGACGTGGCCGGCGAGGGCGCCGGTGCCGCCGGTGACCAGGACGGTGCCGCGCGGGGTCCAGGGGGTGGCCGGTGGCGCGGATGCGGGTTCGGGGGCGCGTTCCAGGCGGCGGGCGGCGATGCCGGAGGGCCGCAGCGCCACCTGGTCCTCGTGGCCGTGCGGGCGGCTCGTGCCGCTCGTGCGGTGCTGCTGGGGTGCCGCTTCCTGGCCGGCCTGGGCCAGGACGGCGGCGAGGCGGGGGCCGGTGCGGGCGTCCCAGGTGCCGGGCAGGTCGATGAGGCCGCCCCAGCGTTCGGGGTGCTCCAGGCCGATGACGCGGCCGAGGCCCCAGGCCTGCGCCTGGGTGGGGTGCCGGACCGGTTCGGCGGGGCCGGTGGCCACCGCCCCGGAGGTCAGCAGCCACAGCGGGGCGTCGAGTCCGGCGTCGCCGAGGGCCTGGACGAGGGTCAGGGTGCGGGAGATGCCGTGCGGCAGGGCCGGATGGGCGGGGTCCTCGGTCTCGTCGAACGCCAGGACGGAGACGATTCCGGTGAGGTTCTCGATGTCGTGGGGCAGTGCGGCGGCGAGTGCCGCGCGGTCCGTGCCGGCGGTGGGCAGGGTGATGACGTCGGCGCCGTGTCCGGCCAGGGCCGCGGCCACCTGCGGGGATGCCGGGCACTCGCCGACGAGCAGCCAGGTGCCGAAGAGCCGGGCGGCCGGGAGTTCGCCGACCGGGTTCCAGGCGGTGCGGTAGCGCCAGGGCAGGTCGGGTTCCTGCGCGGACAGAGCGGGGGCCGCTGTGGTGTCGGGCCAGTAGCGGGTGCGCTGGAAGGCGTAGGTGGGCAACTCCACCGGCTCACCCGCCAACACCTGCGACCAGTCCACCGGCACACCACTGACATGCGCCCGCGCCAACGCCCCCAGCAAACCATCAGACGCCGAACCACCCCGACGCAACACCGGAACAAACACCCCACCCGGCACCACCTGCCCACCCACCGAAGACAACGACCCATCAGGCCCCACCTCAATGAACACCGACACACCCTCAGCAGCCAACGCCCCCACCGCATCCGCAAAACGCACCACACCCCGCGCCTGAGCCGGCCAATACCCCGCCCCAGGCTCCTCCACCAACCCACCCGACAACGCCCCCGCCCACAACACCCCAGGACGACCAAACTCCAACCCACCCGCAACCCGACCCAACTCCCCCAACACCGGATCCATCCACCCCGAATGAAACGCATGCGACACCCGAAGCCGCCGCACCCGACGACCCCGCGACCGCCACAACTCCACCAACCCCTCAACACCCGCCACATCACCCGACACCACAACCGACCGCGGCCCATTCACCGCAGCCAACCCCACCCCCACCACACCCACCAACGACTCCACAACCTCACCCTCACCCGCCTCCAACGCAGCCATCGCCCCACCCTCAGGCAACCCCTCCATCAACCGCGCACGAGCCGCCACCAACCGCGCCGCATCCCCCAACGACAACACCCCCGCAGCCCACGCCGCAGCAACCTCACCCACCGAATGACCCACCACACCATCCGGCCGCACCCCCAACGACCCCAACAACGAAACCAGACCAACCTCAAAAGCAAACAACCCCACCTGCGCAAACAACGTCCGATCAGCCAAACCCCCACCCCCCTCACCCACACCCACACCCTCACCCAGAACCACCCCACGCACCGACACACCCAACTCCGCCTCAACCAACCCACACGCCTCATCAAAAGCAGCCGCAAACACCCCACTCAACCCATACAACTCACGCCCCATCCCAGCCCACTGCGCACCCTGACCCGCAAACACAAACCCCACCCGCACCGGACCACGCACCACACCCGAAACAACCCCCGAACCCACCTCACCACACGCCAAACCCTCCAACCCCGACAACAACTCACCACGACCACCACCCCACACCACCGCCCGATGCTCAAACACCGAACGCGACACCGCCAACGACCACCCCACATCCACCGGATCCAACCCAGGCCGAGCCCCCACAAACTCACCCAACCGACCCGCCTGCCCCACCAAACCCTCAGCAGAACGACCCGACACCAACCACACCGGACGATCCAGCAACGGCACACGTGTCCCGGGCCGCTCGCCGGGCTGTTCCCCGGCCGCGGGCTCTTCCCGGCCGGGTGCCAGGTCCTCGGGGGCCCGGTCCTCGCCGGTGCCGGCCGACGGGTCCTGCGGGGCGGGTGCCTCCTCCAGGACCACGTGGACGTTGGTGCCGCTCGCGCCGAACGCGGACACACCGGCCCGTCGTGGCCGCTCACCGTCGGCCGGCCACGGAACGGGCTCCTGGAGCAGCCGTACGTTCCCGGCCGACCAGTCCACGTGCGGTGACGGCTGCTCGGAGTGCAGCGTCTTCGGCAGCAGCCCGTGCTGGAGCGCAAGCACCATCTTGATCACGCCGACGGCACCCGCCGCTGTCTGCGTGTGGCCAATGTTGGACTTCACCGAGCCCAGCCACAGCGGCCGGTCCCCGGGACGGTCCTGCCCATAGGTCGCCAGCAGGGCCTGCGCCTCGATCGGGTCACCCAGCTCGGTGCCCGTGCCGTGCGCCTCCACCACGTCCACGTCCGCCGCGGTCAGGTGGGCGTCGGCGAGCGCGGCGCGGATCACCCGGCGCTGCGCGGGGCCGCTCGGCGCCGTCAGGCCGTTCGACGCGCCGTCCTGGTTCATGGCGCCGCCGCGGATCACGGCCAGCACCCGGTGTCCGTTGCGCTGCGCGTCCGAGAGACGTTCCAGCAGGACAAGGCCTGCGCCCTCCGCCCACCCGGTGCCGTCGGCGGTGGCGGAGAACGCCTTGCAGCGGCCGTCCGAGGCGAGTCCCTGCTGCCGGGCGAAGTCGGCGAACATGAGGGGGGTGGCCATCACCATCACGCCGCCCGCCAGGGCGAGCGTGCACTCGCCGGCCCGCAGCGACCGGGCCGCGAGATGGATGGAGACCAGCGCGGACGAGCAGGCCGTGTCCACCGTCACCGCGGGACCGTTGAGGCCGAGGGTGTAGGAGAGCCGGCCGGACAGGACGCTGATGGCATTGCCGGAGACCAGGTGTCCCTCGGCGCCGCCGTGCTCGCGGGAGAGCCAGTCGTAGCCGGAGGCGGTGGCCCCGACGAACACCCCGGTGCGGGAGCCGCGCAGCCCGGCCGGGTCGAACCCGGCCCGTTCCAGGGTTTCCCAGCCCACTTCGAGCAGGACCCGCTGCTGCGGGTCCATGGCCAGCGCCTCACGCGGCGAGATGCCGAAGAACGCGGCGTCGAACTCGGCGGCGTCATGGACGAATCCGCCCTGCCGCTCGTATCCGGTGGCGCGGGCCTCGCCCGGGTCCCAGCCGCGGTCGGCGGGGAATCCGCCGACGGCGTCCGTGCCCGAGGCCACCAGCTCCCACAGGTCCTCGGGGCTGCGCACTCCGCCGGGGTAGCGGCAGCCCATGCCGACGACGGCGATGGGTTCGCCGTTCACCGCCTCCAGCTCCCGCAGGCGCTCCCGGGTCTCGTGCAGGTTCGCCGTGACCCGCTTCAGGAAGTACCGGAGCTTGTCCTCGCTCACTCGCTCCACCTCGTCGCAGGAGTCATTGGATGCCGAATTCCTTGCCGATGAAGTCGAAGACCTCGTCGTCGCCCGCCGCTTCCAGCTGCTCGGCGACGCCGGGCCCGTCGCCCGTCCCCTCCCGCAGCCGCTGCCAGGTCGCCGCGACCGCGTCCAGGCGGGCGGTGATGCGGGCGGCGTCCTCGTCGGCCCCGGCTCCGGCCCCCGATCCGTCCTGACGTGTCGTCAGCTCGATCAGCATGGCCTCAAGGCGGTCGAGTTCGGCGAGGACCGGCGCGGGGCCGGTGGCCGCGTCGCCGTCGGCCGCCGGGCCCGCGAGGGTGTGCAGCAGGTGCCCCGCGAGGGCGAGCGCGGTCGGGTGCTCGAAGACCACGGTGGAGGGCAGCGCCGTACCGGTGGCGGCGGCCAGCCGGTTGCGCAGCTCGATCGCGGTCAGGGAGTCGAAGCCGAGGTCCCGGAAGGCCCGTTCGGGTTCGATGTCGTCGGCGCCGGTGTGGTCGAGCACCCGGGCCGCCTCGGTGCGGACCAGGTCGACCAGGGCCGTGGCGCGCCGTGCGGGCGGCAGCTCGGCCAGCCGCCGGGCCAGGTCGGTGCCGGGTTCGTCACCGTCACCGCCCGCGGCCGGGGCCTGGTCCTCGGCGGCGGCCTCGGGCAGGTCGGCGAGGAGCGGGCTGGGACGGTACAGGGTGAACGCGGGGGCGAAGGACCGCCAGTCGACGTCGGCGACGGTCACCAGGGTGTCACCGCCGTCCATCGCCTGGCCGAGTGCGCGGAGCGCCACCTGCGGGTCCAGCACGCGCAGCCCGTGCCGCACCGACTGGCCCCTGGCGCCGTCGTCCCACGGCCCCCATGCCACCGAGGTGACCACCTGCCCGCGGGCGCGGCGCCGTTCGGCGAGCGCGTCCACGTAGGCATTGCCCGCTGCGTAGCCGGGGACCAGGGCGCTGCCCCAGGTGGCGGCGACGGAGGAGAACAGCACGAAGGCGTCGAGATCCAGACCGGCGGTGAGTTCGTCGAGCCACTGTGCGCCTGCGGCGCGGGCCCCCGCGACGGTGGCCAGTTCCTCGGTGGTGGTGTCCGCGAGGGGGGTGGCCTGGCCGATTCCGGCGGCGTGCACGACACCGCGCAGGACGGGTCCTTCTTCGGCTATCCGCCCCAGCAGACCGTCGAGTTCGGCGCGCCGGGCACTGTCGCAGGCGGCCACGGTGACGCTGCTGCCTGCGGCGGCCACGTCGGCGGCGAGGGCGGCGAGTGCGGCGGTGTCGTCGGTGAGCGGCAGGCCGGAGGCGAGCAGGACCCGGTCGGCGCCGCGCCCGGCCAGCCAGCGGCCGACTGCGCTGCCGATGGCGCCGGTGCCGCCGGTGACCAGGACGGTGCCGCTCGGACTCCAGCCGCCTGCCGCGGTCCTGGGGCGCCCGGCTCGCACCAGGCGCCGGGCCAGGATGCCCTGCGGGCGCAGGGCGAGCTGGTCCTCGCCGGTGCCGGCGAGCAGGGCGGCAAGCCGGGTTGCGGTGCGCCCGTCCCAGACGGGCGGCAGGTCGACGAGGCCGCCCCAGCGGTCGGGGTGCTCCAGCCCTGCGACCCGGCCGAGGCCCCAGACCTGGGCCTGCGGCGGGCTGCCCGCCTCGCCGGGTCCGGTGGCCACCGCGCCCTGGGTGAGCACCCACAGCGGTGCGTCGATGCCGGCGGTGCCGAGACTCTGGATCAGGCCGAGGGTGCCGGCCAGGCCGCGGCTCATCGCAGGGTGTCCGGCGGCCGGGTCGTCGGGGGATTCGTCGAGGGCCAGCAGGGAGACGACGCCGGCCAGACCGGTGTGCCGGGCGAGGGCGGCACGGTCGACACCGTCCTCGACGACGACTTCGGCGCCGTGCCCGGTGAGGGCGCCCGCGACCAGGTGGGCGGTGTCCGGGTCGGCGGCGGCGCCGACGAGCAGCCACTTTCCGGTCAGTCCGGCGGGGGACGCCGGGTCGGCGACGCGGGAGAAGGTGATCCGGTAGCGCAGGTCGGCGAGGGCCGAGCCGTCACGTTCGCGGCGGCGGTATTCCGAGAGGGCGGCCAGGGCCGGCAGCAGACCGCCCACGGAGGCGTCGTCGGTGCCGGCGTCGAGGTCGAGGAGTTCGGCGAGGGAGCGGGCGTCGCCGCTCTCCACCGCGGTCCAGAACGCGGCATCGGCTCCGGTGTGCCCGGCTGCGGCCGTCGCGGCGGCCCCCTCGGGCCAGTAGCGGCGGTGCTGGAAGGCGTAGGTCGGCAGCGGGACGGTGGCGGCCGGGCGCAGCACCGCGGTCCAGTCGACGGCGGCGCCGGACACATGGGCCGCGGCCAGCGCGGCGAGCAGCCGCCCGGCGCCGCCGTCGTCGCGGCGCAGGGTGCCGCACACGGCGGGGTTGCGCTCGGCCAGGGCGTCGCCGATCGGGCCGGCCAGCACCGGGTGCGGCGACACCTCGACGAAGATCCGGTGGCCCAGCTCGCCGAGGGTGCGGACAGCTCGGTCGAACTCGACGGTCCTGCGGAGGCTGGCGTACCAGTAGGCGGCGTCGAGTTCGGGTCCTGCGAGCATCTCCCCGCTCATCGCGGAGATCATCGGCACCTGTGCCGCCTGCGGTGTGATGCCGCCGAGTACGGCCAGGATGTCCTCGCGCAGGTCGTCTACGTGCGCACTGTGCGAGGCGTAGTCGACGGGGATCAGGCGGGTGCGCACCGTCTGGGGGCAGGACTCGGCCAGCTCGCGCAGTGCTCCCGGTTCACCGGACACCACCGTCGCGCCGGGGCCGTTCACCGCCGCGATGGCCAGCCGCTCACCGAACGAAGCAATCCGCTCCCGCACCCCATCAGCCGACTCCGCGACCGACAGCATCCCGCCCCGTCCCGCAAGCGCCTTCAACGTGCGGCTGCGCAGCGCAACAACCTTCGCCGCATCCTCCAGCGACAGAATCCCGGCGACAGCAGCGGCAGCAATCTCACCCTGCGAATGACCCACCACCGCATCCGGCACCACACCCGCCGCCTGCCACACCGCCGCCAACGACACCATCACCGCCCACAACGCAGGCTGCACCACATCAGCAGCCTCAAACCCATGCCGACCAGCAAGAACATCATCCAACTCCCACTCCACGTGCGGAGCAAGAGCCCGACCACACGCGGCAAGACGAGCCGCAAACACCGGCGACACCTCCGCCAGCTCACGCCCCATGCCGACCCACTGACTGCCCTGGCCCGGGAAGACGAACACCGTCCTGCCCGGTCCGCTGGCGGGCACGGAGCCGGTGACCGTGGTGTCGGCCGGCTGGTCGGTGGCCACCGCCGCGAGCCCCGCCGCCAGTTCCTCACGTGCCTCGCCGAGCACCACCGCGCGGTGCCCGAACGCGGACCGTGTGGTGGCCAGCGACCAGGCCACGTCCGCCGGGTCCAGCTCCGGCCGGGCCAGCACGTGTTCACGCAGCCGTCCGGCCTGGGCGGCAAGAGCGGTGGCGGAGCGGCCGGCGACCGGCCAGGCCACCGCGCCGGAGTCCAGCACGGCCGGGGCGGGCGGCTCCGCCTGCGTCGTGGCCGCCCCGGGCGGGCGCTCCGCGGCGGGTGCTTCCTCGATGATCACGTGCGCGTTGGTGCCGCTGACGCCGAACCCGGAGATTCCCGTGCGGCGCGGCCGGTCCCCCTTCGGCCAGGCCACCGGCTCCTGAAGCAGCCGTACCTGCCCGGCCGACCAGTCGATGTGCGGGGAGGGCCGGTCGGCGTGCAGGGTCCTGGGCAGCAGGCCGTGCTGCATCGCAAGAATTGTCTTGATCACACCCGCGACGCCCGCGGCGGCCTGGGTGTGGCCGATGTTGGACTTCACCGAGCCCAGCCACAGCGGCCGGTCCCCGGGGCGGTCCTGCCCGTAGGTGGCCAGCAGGGCCTGCGCCTCGATCGGGTCACCCAGCTCGGTGCCGGTGCCATGCGCCTCGACGGCGTCGACGTCGCTCGTGGTCAGTCCGGCGGCGGCCAGTGCGGCGCGGATGACGCGCTGCTGGGAGGGGCCGTTGGGGGCGGTCAGACCGTTGGAGGCGCCGTCCTGGTTGACGGCGCTACCGCGGACCACGGCCAGGATGCGGTGGCCGTTGCGGCGGGCGTCACCGAGCCGTTCGACGGCCAGTACCCCGACGCCTTCGGCCATGCCCATGCCGTCCGCACCGGCCCCGAAAGGCTTGCAGCGGCCGTCGGCGGCAAGACCGCGCTGCCGGGAGAAGCCGATCAGGTCGCGCGGGGTCGGCATCACGGTGACCCCGCCGACCAGGGCCAGTTCGCACTCGGCGCCGCGCAGTGCCTCGCAGGCCGTGTGCAGGGCGACCAGCGAGGAGGAGCAGGCAGTGTCGACGGTGAGGGCGGGACCCTCAAGACCGAGGAGGTAGGAGACCCGGCCGGACAGCACACTGGTGGCGTTGCCGATCATCAGCTGGCTCTCCAGGCCGTTGTCGGCAGCGGTGCCGACGCCGTCCTCCAGCCGGTCGTAGCCGGAGCCGAAGCCGCCGACGAACACTCCGGTGCGGGTGCCGCGCAGTGTGGTCGGGTCGATGCCGCCCTGTTCCAGGGCCTCCCAGCAGGTCTCCAGCAGCAGCCGCTGCTGCGGGTCCATGGCCTGGGCCTCACGCGGGCTGATACCGAAGAAGCCGGCGTCGAAGTCGGGGGCCTCGTGGAGGAATCCGCCGCCGCGGACGTAGAGGGTGCCGGGCCGGTCGGGGTCGGGGTCGTAGAGGGCGGCCAGGTCCCAGCCGCGGTCGGTGGGCAGTCCCGAGACGGCGTCGCCGCCGTCCGCGAGGAGCCGCCACAGCTCGTCGGGGCTGTGGATGCCGCCGGGCAGCCGGCAGCCCATGGCGACGATGGCCAGCGGTTCGCCGTCGGCGGCCCGGCCCGGAGCGGCGGGGCGGGCCGCGGCGGTCTGGTCCGCGCCGGTCAGCTGCGTGCACAGGTGGGCGGCGAGCGCGACCGGGTCCGGGTGGTCGAACAGCAGGGTGGTGGGCAGCTTCAGGCCGGTGAGGGTGGCGAGCCGGTTGCGGAGCTCCACCGACGTCAGGGAGTCCAGGCCGATCTCGCTGAACGCCCGGCCCGGCTCGACGGCGTCCGCGGAGGCGTAGCCCATCACGGTGGCGGCCTCGGTGCGGATCAGCTCGTCAAGGGTGCGTTCCTGCTCGGTGCGGGCCAGGCCCGACAGGCGGCGGGTGAGGTCCTGCTCGCTGTCCTGTGCGGCGGCCACCGCGGCGGTGGCGAGGTCGCGGGCCGCGGCCCGGATCTCCGGCAGGTCCCGCATCAGCGGGGCGCGGCGCAGTTGCTCGGGGCCGCGGGCGGTGGCCATGGCGGCGAAGTCGACAGCCATCAGGGAGAGCGCGGGATGCCGGGCGTCCTCGATGGCCTGGGCCATGGCGCGGACGGCGTCCTGGGGCTCCATCAGGATTTCCCACTTGTTGCGGGCCAGCCGCTGGCGGGCCCCCTCGCTGGCCTGTCCGACGCCGCCGCCGGCCCAGGGGCCCCAGGCGAGCGAGGTGGCGGTCCGGCCGCGGGCGCGGCGCTGCTCGGCGAGGGCGTCGAGGTAGGCGTTGGCCGCGGCGTAGTTGCCCTGGCCGCCGCTGCCGAAGGTGGCCGAGATGGACGAGCAGAGCACGAACGCGTCCAGGTCGAGGTGGGCCGTCAGCTCGTCCAGGGCGGCGGCCCCGGCGGCCTTGCCCGCCAGGGTGTTCTCCAGGCGCGCCGGGTCGAGGCGGTCCAGGACACCGTCGTCGAGGGCCCCGGCGGCGTGCACCACGGCGGACAGCTGCGGTCCGGTGGCGGCAATGCGGTCCAGCAGAGCGGCCAGGGCGGGGCGCCGGGCGGTGTCGCAGGCGACCACGTCGACCGGTGTGCCGGCGGCGGCGAGCTCGGCGGCGAGCTGGGCGACACCTTCGGCGGCAGGCCCGGAGCGGCTGGTGAGCACCAGCCTGCGGGCACCGCGCCCGGTCGTCCAGCGGGCGGCATGGCCGCCGATGTGGCCGGTGCCGCCGGTGATCAGGACGGTACCGCGGGTGGTGAAGCGGGGGCGGTCGGCGGCCGGTTTCGGGGCGTGGGCCAGGCGGCGCAGGCGGATTCCGGCCGGCCGGAGGGCGATCTCGTTCTCGTCGTGGGCGGCGAGCACGGCGGTAAGACGGGCGGCGGCGCGTGCGTCGAAGTGCTCGGGCAGGTCGACGAGGCCGCCCCAGCGGCCGGGGTGTTCGGCGGCCATGGTGCGGCCCAGAGCCCAGGTCTGGGCCTGTTCCGGTACTGCGGGCGGCTCGTCGGGGCCGGTGGCGACGGCGCCGCGGGTGAGCACCCACAGCGGGGCGTCGGTGCGGGTGTCGCCGAGGGCCTGGACGGCGGCGAGGGTGGCGGCGATCCCGGCGGCGACGGCCGGGTGGCCGGGCAGTGGTGCGGTGTCGAGGGCCAGCAGCGACAGCACCCCGGCGGGTTCGGCGCCGCGCTCGCCCGCGGCGCCGATGCGGGCGGCGAGTGCGGTGCGGTCCGGGGCGGCGGTGTCGACGTCGAGGACGACGGTCTCGGCGCCGCGGTCGGCGAGCGCGCGGACACACGGGTGCACGGGGTGACCGGCGGGGGTGAGCACCAGCCAGCGGCCGGTGAGGGCGGCGGGGGACGGTTCGGCGCCCCACGCCCAGTCGATGACGAACCGCCAGCTGTGCACGGCCGCTTCGGCGTCGGGGGCGGGGGCGGCGGCCGGCGCGGGTACGGCGGGTGCCGTGGCCTGCTCCAGCCAGTAGCGGGTGCGCTGGAAGGCGTAGGTGGGCAGTTCGACGGGGCCGCCCTGGGGCAGCACCGCGGTCCAGTCCACGGGCAGGCCGCTCACGTGTGCCCCGGCGAGTGCGGTCAGCAGGCGGCGGGCGCCGCCCTGGTCGCGTTCGAGGGTGCCGATGGCGAGCGGGGCGGGCAGGTCGGCGCCTTCGGCGGTCTCCAGGACGGCCGCGGTGAGCACCGGATGGGCGGAGACTTCGATGAAGTTGCGGTGTCCTGCCGCGCTGAGGGCCACCACGGCGTCGGCGAAGCGGACCGTGCTGCGCACATTCGCGTACCAGTAGTCGGGCCCCAGCTGTGCGCCGTCCAGCCAGTCCCCCAGCACGGTGGAGAAGAACGGCACCGCGCCCGGGCGCGGCCGGATCCCCGCCAACTGCCCGGGCAGGGTGGTCGCCAGCGGCTCGCACAGCACCGAGTGCGCCACGAAGTCGGTCGCCGGAACACGCCACCGCATCACCTTGCGTTTCCGCAGGGCGCGCTCGAACTCGACCAGGGCCGCGGGTTCGCCCGACACCACGGTGGCCGCGGGACCGTTCACGGCGGCAACCGACAGCCGCTCGCCCCACGGCTCCAGCAGCACCCGCACCTCGTCCGCGGGCATCACCACCGACAGCATCCCGCCCTCGGCGCCCAGCCCCGTCAGCGCCCGGGACCGCAGCGCCACCACCCGCGCCGCGTCCTCAAGCGACAGGATGCCGGCGACCGCAGCGGCAGCGATCTCCCCCTGCGAGTGACCCACCACCGCATCCGGCACCACACCGGCCGCCTGCCACACCTCGGCCAGCGACACCATCACGGCCCACAGCACCGGCTGCATCACATCGGCCGACTCCAGGCCCGGAGCACCCTCGGTGCCCCACAGCACCGCACGCGGATCGAACGCCACATACGGCGCCAGTGCCTCCACACAGGCCGCGAAGCGCTCCGCGAACAGCGGCGACTCCTCCAGCAGCTCACGCCCCATTCCCACCCACTGACTCCCCTGACCAGGGAAGACGAAGACGGTACGGCCGTCGCGTGCGGCGCCGGTGACGGCGTTGTGGGCGGGCCGGCCGGTCATCACGGCGGCCAGGGCACCGGTCAGCTCGGCGCGGTCGGCGCCGAGGACCACGGCACGGTGCTCGAACCGGGTGCGAGTGGCGGCCAGCGACCAGGCGACGTCGGTTGCTGCGGGTGCGTCGTCGGTGAGGGCGAACTCACGCAGCCGGCCTGCCTGCGCGGCCAGCACCTCGGGGCTGCGGGCGGACACCGGCCAGGCCGTCACCTGAGCGGCGGCGGACAGCAGCGGCACATCGTCCTGCGCGGCGGCACTCTCCCCGGCCTGCGGTGCCGGGGACTCCTCCAGGATGACGTGGACGTTGGTGCCGCTCATCCCGAACGCGGAGACACCGGCGCGGCGCGGGGCGCCGTCCACCGTCGTCCACGGCCGTTCCCGGGTCAGCAGTCGCACCTCCCCCGTGTCCCACTCGATATGCGGGGACGGCTCCTCGGCATGCAGGGTGCGCGGCAGCACACCGTGCCGCATCGCCAGCACCATCTTGATCAGACCGGCGAGTCCGGCGGCGGTCTGGGTGTGCCCGATGTTGGACTTGGCGGAGCCCAGCCACAGGGGCCGTCCCTCGGGCCGCTCCCGGCCGTAGGTGGCGAGCAGTGCGTGGGCCTCGACGGGGTCGCCGAGGGTGGTGCCGGTGCCGTGCGCCTCGACCGCGTCCACCTCGGCCGGGGCGAGTCCCGCGGCGGCCAGCGCGGCACGGATGACACGCTGCTGGGACAGGCCGTTGGGGGCGGTCAGACCGTTGGAGGCACCGTCCTGGTTGACGGCGGTGCCCCGCACCACCGCGAGCACCGGGTGGCCGTTGCGCACGGCGTCCGACAGCCGCTCGACGACGATGGTCGCGGCCCCCTCGGCCAGGCCCATGCCGTCGGCCGTGGCACCGAACGCCTTGCACCGGCCGTCCGGGGACAGGCCGCGCTGCCGGGAGAAGCCGACGAACTGGGACGGCGTGGCCATCACCATCACACCGCCGACCAGGGCCAGTTGGCATTCGCCCGAGCGCAGCGCCTGTCCTGCCAGGTTCAGGGCGACCAGGGAGGAGGAGCAGGCGGTGTCGATGGTGACGGCCGGGCCCTCAAGCCCGAGGGTGTAGGCGACCCGGCCGGAGATGATGCTGCTGGCGGAGCCGGTGACGAGATAGCCCTCGGCGGCACCGTCGTCCTCGTCCCGGCCGGCCCCGTAGCCGGTGAGCGCGGCGCCGGCGAACACGCCGGTGGCGGAGCCGCGCAGCGTTTCGGGGTCGATACCGGCGCGTTCCAGCGCCTCCCAGCCGGTCTCCAGCAGCAGCCGCTGCTGCGGGTCGATGGCGACCGCCTCACGCGGGTTGATGCCGAAGAAGCCCGCGTCGAAGTCGGCGGCGTCGTAGAGGAATCCGCCGGAACGGGTGAGGGACTTGCCCGGGTGGTCGGGGTCGGGGTCGTACAGGTCGGGGTCCCAGCCGCGTTCGGCGGGGAAGCCGGCGATCACATCGGCGCCGGAGGCGAGCAGGTCCCAGTACTGGTCGGGGGTGACGACGCCGCCGGGGAAGCGGCAGCCGATGCCGACGATGGCGATCGGCTCGCCGGGGTCGGCCGCGGCCACCGGCAGGGCGGCGGCGGGGGCGGCGGTGTCGGTGCCGAGCAGGGTGGCGGCCAGGTATCCGCCGAGGGCGGCCGGGGTCGGATGGTCGAAGACGATGGAGGAGCGCAGCTTCAGACCGGTGGCGGCGGCAAGCCGTTTGCTCAGCTCCACGGCGGTCAGCGAGTCGAAGCCCAGGTCGCGGAAGGCTCGGGTGGCGGGCACGTCCTCGGCGCCGCGGTGCCCGAGAGTGGCCGCCGCGTGGCTGCGGACCAGCTCGGCGGCGATCCGGTCCCGTTCGGCCGGGGCCGCGGCGGCGAGGCTGCGGACCAGTTCACCGGCCGGGCCGCCGCCGGACTGCGGCGCAGGCGCTGCCTCGTCGGGCGTCTGGCGGGCCTCGGGGATGCGTTCCAGCAGGGTGCGGGAGCGGGCCGCGCTGAACACCGGCGCGAAGCGCGACCAGTCCATGTCGGCGACAGCGAGGTAGGCGCCGACGGCGTCACCCTCGTCGAGGATCCGGCCCATGGCGTCCAGGGCCGGTCCTGCCTGCAGGAAGCGGGTGCCCCCGGCGCGCAGGGAGGACGGGGTGACGGTGCCGGGGGCGTGTGACGCGGCGGCGTCGACGGCGTCCCAGTCGCGGGTGTTCCAGATGCCCCAGCCGAGGGAGAGCGCGGACCGGCCGCGGGCGCGGCGCTGTTCGGCGAGGGCGTCGAGGTGGGCGTTGGCGGCGGCGTACACCCCGTGCTCGTTGCTGCCCCAGGCGGCGGCGATCGAGGAGAACAGCACGAAGTCGTCGATGTCCCCGGCGAGTTCGTCGAGGTGGTCGGCGCCTTCGGCCTTGGCGGCGAGGGCGGTGGCCAGGCCGTCCAGGTCTGTGTCGTCGATGCGGGTGAGGTGGAAGACGTTGGCGGCGTGGATGACCGTGCTCAGCGCGGGTCCGGTGGCGTCGATCCGCGTCAGCAGCCCGGCCAGGGCGGAGCGCTCGGCGATGTCGCAGGCGACGACGTCGACGGCGGTGCCGGCGGCGGCGAGGTCCGCGGCATGGGCGGCCAGCGCGGGCGTCGGCCCCGAACGGGTGGGCAGCACGAGCCGCCGGGCGCCGCGGCCGGCCAGCCAGGGGCTGAGGTGCAGGCCGATGGAGCCGGTGCCGCCGGTGACGAGCACCGTGCCGCGCGGCGACCAGGGCGATGTGTCCGTCGGGGCGGCCGGGCGGCGCGGGGCGCGTTCCAGACGGCGGCCGAGGAGTCCGGTGACACGCAGGGCGACCTGGTCCTCCGCGCCGTCGGCGAGCACGGCGGCAAGCCGGGCGGCGGTCTGTGCGTCGAACTCCGCGGGCAGGTCGACAAGGCCGCCCCAGCGATCCGGGTGTTCCAGGCCCGCCACCCGGCCCAGGCCCCAGACCTGCGCCTGGACGGGATCGGCCGGAGGGTCGCCGGGGCCGGTGGAGACCGCGCCCCGGGTGACGGCCCACAGCGGGGTGTCGATCCCGGTGTCGCCGAGCGCCTGTACCAGGGCCATCGTCGCGGCGACCGGGCGCGGCACGGCCCCGGCCCCGGCCCCGGACAGCCGGCCCTCGTCGAGTGCGAGCAGCGAGAGGACCCCTGCGGGAGCGCCGTCGCCGGCCGGTGCGGCGGCGAGTGCGGCGGCGAGGGTGCGGCGGTCGGCGGAGTCGGTGTGCAGCACGACGGTGCCGGCGCCGTGCGCGGCCAGCGCGCGCACACAGTCGCCGGGGTCGGCCGTGCCGGTGACGATCAGCCAGGTGCCGGTGAGGGCGGCCGTCGGGGCGGTGAGCGGCTCCCAGGCGATGCGGTAGCGCCAGGTCTCGTCGGAAGAGGCGGGCACGGTGGCCACCGGCTCGGCGCGGCGCGGCCAGTAGCGGCGGCGCTGGAAGGCGTAGGTCGGCAGGTCGACGGTGCGGCCCCGGCCGAGCACGGCGGTCCAGTCGAGGGGCACACCCTGGGTGTGGGCCTCGGCGAAGGACTCCAGCAGCCGGTGCGGACCGCCGTCGTCGCGGCGCAGCGTGCCGACCGTGACCGGGTCCTGGTCCGCCAGGCTGTCGCCGATGGCCATGGTGAGCACCGGGTGCGGAGACGCCTCGACGAACACTCCGTGGCCCTGCTCGCCGAGGGTGCGGATGGCCCGGTCGAACTCGACGGTCTCGCGGAGGCTGGCGTACCAGTAGGCGGCGTCGAGTTCGGGTCCTGCGAGCAGTTCCCCGCTCATCGCGGAGATCATCGGCAGCTGCGCCGCCTGCGGTGTGATGCCACCGAGGACGGCGAGGATCTCCTCGCGCAGTTCGTCGACGTGCGCACTGTGCGAGGCGTAGTCGACGGGCAGGATCCGGGTACGCACCGACTCCGGGCACGACCGGGCCAGCTCCCGCAGCGCCTCGGGCTCACCCGACAGCACCGTGGAACGCGGACCGTTCACCGCAGCGACCGACAGCCGCTCCCCGAACGGCGCGATCCACTCCCGCACCGTGACGGCATCCTGCTCCACCGCCAGCATCCCGCCCCGGCCCGCGAGGGCGGTGAGGGTCCTGCTGCGCAGCGCGACGACCTTCGCCGCATCCTCCAGCGAGAGGCTCCCGGCGACTGCCGCGGCAGCAATCTCGCCCTGCGAATGCCCGACGACCGCATCCGGCACCACACCCGCCGCCTGCCACACCGCCGCAAGCGACACCATCACCGCCCACAACGCAGGCTGCACCACATCAGCAGCCTCAAAACCATGCCGACCAGCAAGAACATCATCCAGCTCCCACTCCACAAACGGAGCAAGAGCCCGACCACACTCGGCAAGACGAGCCGCAAACACCGGCGACACCTCCGCCAGCTCACGCCCCATCCCCACCCACTGACTCCCCTGCCCCGGGAAGACGAACACCGTGCGGCCGACGCCTCCGGGGCGTGTCCCGCCCGTCACAAGTCCTGGCGCGGGCAGCCCGTCGACGAGTGCCGTGAGGCCGTCCAGCGGTTCGGGTCCCACCACCACCGCGCGGTGCTCGAACGCCGACCGGGTGGTCGCCAGTGACCAGGCCACATCCGCAGGTGCCTGCTCCGGCCGGGCCAGCACATGCGCACGCAGCCGTTGTGCCTGCGCGGCCAGCGCCGTCGTGGAGCGTGCGGAGAAGAGCCAGGCCGGCGCGCCCGGCAGCACGGGTGCCACCGCCTGGGGTGCGGGCTGCGCATCCGGCTGTCCGGGGTCCGCTTCCGGTGCGGGCGCCTCCTCCACCACCATGTGCACGTTGGTGCCGCTGATACCGAAGGCGGAGACGGCGGCCCGGCGCGGACGTTCCCCGCCCGGCCACTGCACCGGCTCCTGGAGCAGCCGCACGTTCCCAGCCGTCCAGTCCACGCGTGCGGACGGCTGCTCGGCGTGCAGCGTGCGCGGCAGTGTGCCGTGGCGCAGCGCCATCACCATCTTGATGACACCGGCGACACCGGCGGCTGCCTGGGTGTGTCCGATGTTCGACTTGACCGAGCCCAGCCACAGCGGCCGGTCCCCGGGACGGTCCTGGCCGTAGGCCGCCAGCAATGCCTGTGCCTCGATGGGGTCGCCCAGGGTGGTGCCGGTGCCGTGTGCCTCCACCGCGTCCACGTCGGCGGGTGCGAGCCGGGCATGGGCCAGCGCGGCTTCGATGACGCGGCGCTGCGAGGGACCGTTGGGAGCGGTGAGACCGTTGGAGGCGCCGTCCTGGTTGACCGCGCTGCCGCTGATCACCGCCAGTACCCGGTGTCCGTTGCGGCGGGCGTCGGAAAGCCGTTCCAGCACCAGCATGCCGGCGCCTTCGCCCCAGCCGGTGCCGTCGGCCGCGTCGGAGAACGGCTTGCAGCGGCCGTCTGCTGCCAGGCCCTGCTGCCGGGAGAACTCCTGGAACAGCACGGGGGTGGACATCACGGTGACACCGCCGGCCAGGGCCAGCGAGCACTCCTCGGCGCGCAGCGCCTGCGCCGCCAGGTGCAGCGCCACCAGGGACGAGGAGCAGGCGGTGTCGACGGAGAGCGAGGGGCCCTCAAGTCCGAGGGAGAAGGAGATCCGGCCGGACAGCACGCTGTTGGCGGTGCCGGTCAGCAGGTGGCCGGTGGCCTCCTCGAAGTCCATGTGCGCGCCGGTGGCGTATCCCGCGGACGAGGAGTACAGGCCGGCGAACACGCCGGTGCGCGAGCCGCGCAGCGCGGCGGGGTCGATACCGGCCCGCTCCAGGGCCTCCCAGGCGGTCTCCAGCAGCAGCCGCTGCTGCGGGTCCATCGCCAGCGCCTCGCGCGGGCTGATGCCGAAGAAGTCGGCATCGAAGTCCGGGGCGCCGTAGAGGAATCCGCCCTGGCGGGTGGCGGGAGAGGGCAGGCCGGGGTCGTCGAGGCGGTCGGCGTCCCAGCCGCGGTCGACGGGAAACGCGGAGATCGCGTCACGGCCGCCGGCCACCAGCTCCCACAGCTCATCGGGCCCGGTGATGCCACCGGGATAGCGGCACCCGATACCGACGATGGCGATGGGCTCATACCTGCGCTCGGAGAGTTCCCGCAGTTGCTTGCGGGTCGTGCGCAGATTGGCGGTCACCGTCTTGAGATAGTCGCGCAACTTCTCTTCGTCCGCCATATCCCTACCATCCCAAGATCACCGGAACTCGGCCGTCAACACCCATGGATTGGTTCCGAATACTGCGCAGCAGCGGATCTCTACCACCGCATCGGCCGGAGGCTACTACGATCCGGCAGCTCTTTTCGCCTGCCGTTCAAATGCCGCAGTGCCATAGTTGGACACATGCCGGACGGGCCATTTTCCGCAGAGGAATCGCTATCGATCGAGACCGCCGCAAGCGGGCGGACAGGGCACGAAAAGGGCAGCAGGCAGGCCGTCATAATGCCTGTTCAACTGCGTCGTTGGCCGGTTGAACGATCAAATCCGGCCTGCTAACCTCGACTGGAACGGCTAAAATCCATAAAGAATTCCTCAATGCCCGAGTTGCATGAAGCACATTCCGAAGCACTAGACGAGGGGTGACGGTCAGTGGGGTACAAGTTCTCGCTTGTTCTCAACCGTGAAGTGACCGAGCAGGAAACAGTGAAGTTGAAGGAAGTATCCTGCGGGAATGCCTCTTTCGGTAGCGACACTCTGCCGACGGATTCTTCGGTACCGGTCACCAGAATAGATTTCGACGACACGGTCTCGCCGACTCTCGCCGAAGCCATCGAGGCCGGGATGGAGGCGGTCAAGAAGGTGCCGGAGCTGGAGATCCCCGGCCTCAGCGTGCCCGCCCAGCCCGCCGGCCCCAAGGACGAGCCCCTGCCCGAGGCGCAGGCGGCGGAGCCCGAGGCCGCAGCGGCGGAGCCCGAGGCCGCAGCGGCGGAGCCCGAGGCCGCAGCGGCGAGCGCGCCGAAGAAGGCCAAGGCGAAGACGAGCAAGGCCAGGTCGTGACCGCACGGGAAGAACTGACGGTCGAGCATCTGAAGCCGATCCCGGAGAAGGACCTCGTCTCCAAGTATCGGCCGGTCACGCCGCAGGGATACCAGGACCCCGCCGAGGAGCGCCGCTACCGCAAGGAACGCCTCGCCGCGGCACTCAGGCTGTTCGGTCACTTCGGCTTCGACGAGGGCGTCGCGGGTCACATCAGTGCGCGTGACCCGGAATTCCCGGACTACTTCTGGGTCAACCCGTTCGCCGTTCCGTTCTCGCACATCACGGTCAGCCATCTGCTGCTGGTGGACGAGGAGGGCAACGTCGTCAAGGGCGACTACCTGGTCAACAAGGCCGCCTTCGTCATCCACTCGTGCATCCACCGGGCCCGCCCGGAGGTCGTCGGAGTCGCCCACGCGCACTCGATGTACGGCAAGGCGCTCTCCGCCACCGACCAGACGATCGAACCCCTCACCCAGGACGCGTGCGTCTTCTACCACGACACCGCGGTCTTCGAGGAGTACACCGGGCTGGTGAACGACCTGGAGGAAGGCCGGCGGCTGGCCGAGAAGCTGGGCCCGCACAAGGCGATGATCCTGCGCAACCACGGCCTGCTGACGGCCGGCAACTCGGTGGACGCCGCCGCGTACTTCTTCATCGCCGCGGAACGTTCCGCCCAGGCGCAGCTGATGGCCAAGGCGGCCGGCACCGCCGTGCCGATCAGCGAGGAATACGCGAAGCTCACGTACGACCAGTCCGGGATGGACGCGGCGGGCTGGGTCCAGTTCCAGCCGCTGTTCGAGTACATCGCCCGCAAGGAGCCGGACCTCTTCGACTGACCATCCCGCATCCCGCCCCGCGGCCCGGCCGTCCGGGCCGGGGTGCGGGATGCAGTGGGAGCGGGATGCGGTGGGTGCGTACGGCGGTGGATGCAGGCGTGCACCGACGGCCCGGCTGCCCGGCGTCCCGTACGGGGCCCGGGCCGCCGGACAGCGCGGGCGTACCGTGGGCCATCCGGTCGTGCCGAGCGGACCGGCCCGATGGAGGTGTGCCGCATGCCCTGGTCACGGTACGAAGAGCCGCTGCCGGGCGAGCTGACCTTCCGCGATCTGGAGGTGCTGCTGGCCTTCTCCTCGACCGAGCATCTGGGCAGAACCGCGGACCAGCTGGAGTGCAGCGCCGCCAGCATCCAGCGGGCCCTCAGGTCGATGGAGGCCAAGCTGGGTGTGGTGCTGGTCGAGCGGGACGGGCGGCGGCTGCGGCTGCGGCACGCCGGCTGGGTGCTGGCCGAACAGGCGGCGCGGGTGCTGCGGTCCCGGCCGGACGCCGTGGACACGGTGCGCGCCGTCGGCTCGGCGAACGAGGTGCCGCTGCGCATCGGGCACACCTTCTCCCTGGGGGTGTGCACCGTTCCGGAGATCGTCGCCCGGTTCGTACGCGGCAGCGCCGCCATGCGGGTGGTGCTCCGCCAGGGCCCGGCCACCACGATGGTCTCCTCACTGCTGTCCGGTGAGATCGACGCGGCGTTCACCTCGATCTCACCCGTGGAGCCCGACATCCGCGTCGTCCCGCTGTTCCAGGAGGCGGCGCTGCTGGCCGTGCCGGCCCATGAGGCCCCCGACCACGGCGGGCGGCCGGTCGCGCTGCGCACGGTGCGCGAGCGTCCGTTCGTCGCGATGCGGGACGGCGCCAACAGCCGCGGTTTCCTGAGGGTGGCGTGCGCCCGCGCGGGGTTCAGCCCACGGGTGGTGGTCGACACCGACGATCTGTTCTCCGTCGCGGGCCTGGTGGCCGCCGGGGTCGGGGTGTCCGTGCTGCCTGCCCGGATGACCGACTACCACCATCCGGGACTTGCCCTGCTGCCGCTGGCGGAAGAGGTCCCCACCCGGCGCACCGTCAGCCTGGCCTACCGCCCGGGGGGCGGTGCGCGACGAGGCACTGCGGGCGCTGAGCACCTCGGCGCAGCGGTATGTGACCCGCCGGGAAACGTTGCACCAGACGTAACGATGTGACGTGTGCGTGGCGTCGATCCGGCGCCGCTGCTGCCCTTGACTGAGCCGCATGCCCAGTCTCACCACCCTTGTGTGCGAAAAGGTGGCGGCACTCGCCGCCCACCCCTTGCCCGCGGAGGTCGCCACCGCGGCCCGGCGCAGCTTCCTGAACGTCGTCGGTACGGCCGTCGGTGCCAGCCGCAGCGCGGCCACCGGCATCGTCGTCCGCGAGGCCACCGGCCACGGCGGCCGGGGCACTGCCCGGTTCCCGGCCGCCCGGAACGTCTTGATGTGCTCCAGGCGGCACTGGCCACCGGGGTCGCCGCGCATGTGGACGACTTCGACGACACCCATCTGGCCACGGTCATCCACCCGGCCGCAGCGTCGCTCGCCGCGGCACTTCCGGTGGCCGCGGGCGAGGGGCTCGACGGCGGTGCCGCACTGCGTGCCTTCGCGCTCGGCTGCGAGATCCAGCTGCGCCTCGGCAACGCCGTCTCGCCGAGCCACTACGACCTCGGCTGGCACATCACCGGCACCTGCGGCGCCGTGGGGGCGGCCGTCACGGCGGGCGTGCTGTACGGGCTGGACGCGGCGGGCCTGGAGAGCGCCGTCGGCCTCGCCACCCTGACCACCCTCGGCCACCGGCAGGCGTTCGGCTCGATGACCAAGGCATTCCACCCGGGCAAGGCGCGGCCAACGGCATACTCGCCGCCCTGCTCACCGTGCAGGGCGAGCGCGGTCCTTCGGCGGCCCTGGACGGTCCGGGCGGCTTCCTGGACGTGCTCGCCGACGAGACACGGCCCGAGCTGCTGGTGGACGGGCTCGGCAGCACATGGGAACTGAACGTGAACACGTTCAAGCCCTATCCCTGTTGGAATGCCCTCCGGGGTAGTCCGGGGAGGGTTTACCGGAAGGGGCCTGGTCGCTCCACCAGCCCGGCAGCAGGTCGGCGCCGTCCTTCACGGGCTCGGTCAGGCGCACCAGGTAAGCGAGCACATCGCGGAGGAGGTCACCGTGCGGTGCGCGTCGCAGCAGGTAGGCGCCGATTCCGGCCAGGCCCCGGATGCTGTCGAACTCCTCCAGAGCCGGACGCTCCGTGCCGTTGTCCATCCGGCGGTGAGCGCGCTCCAGACGTTGCCGCGTCGTCTTGTTGATGCTGCGGTCGAGGGTGCTCAGGGCGCGGGCGTACCGGCCGGGACGGTCGGCTGCGGCGTGCAGCGCGAAGGCGACCGCAGGGACTCCGTAGTGGAGGTGGTTCTTGTTCTCCCGGGACTCGATCTGTCCGGCGGCGGCGCAGGCGAGCCAGTCGTGGGCCCGCTGCCATGGCCCCAGCCCAGCGCGGGCGCGTTCGACATGCAGCAGTGCGATGCCCGCTGCCCCGTAGGCGAGAGACTGCGGGTGCCAGCCTTGCGGAAGGCCGAGCCGCTGGGCATCCGTGGGCGAGGCCAACCGGTCGGCGACGGCGGTGGCGAACTGTGCAGCTGTTTCCCGGTCCACGGTCACCCCTTCTCTCCTTTGTTGCGGATCGCTCCCTCGTTACGGGCTCGCCAGGACAGCGCGGCGGCACGGGCCAGGTGGCGGCAGGCTCGCTCACTGTCCGGGTCAATGCCGAGGGCCCGGATGTGGTGGGCGTGAAGAAGCGAGTCGAGGACCGTATCCAGGCTGACGTCCCACGTACGGATCAACTCGTTGCGGTACCTGGTCAGGGCCCGGCTGCGCCTCTCCCACGGCGTGGTGATGTCCAGGCCCCCCGGCTCCGCCTTCAGTGCCGCCCAGCTGTTCGCAGGGTCGGCCAGACGCACCGCGGCCTTGAGCAGGGCACGGTGCGCAGGAGGAGAGGAGTCGAGTCGGGCGTGTTCGAGCAGCCAGGTCATGCCGGCCTCAGTGCTGCCGGCGAAGTCGCAGGCGATCGACACGAAGTGGACGGCGGCCAAGACCTGCGGGTGCTGTGGGCCAGGTGCCGCGAACTGGGCAACCAACGCTGAGGAGTCAGCGGCGAATACCTCCTCGGCCGCGTCCAATGCCGTTCCGTCCCCCCAGCGGCCCGTCTCCGGATAGGTGCTGGCGAACTGAATGTCCCGCAGCAACCCTCGGTGCCTCATACCGTCGGCCCACGTACTGATGCGCTGGACGGCCGTGCGCCACGAACTGCCCGCCCGGCAGGACGGCACCCGCCGCGAGTTCCGCCGCTACGGCCTGGGTACCGCGAAGGCTGGCCGGTGGTGAAGCGACGGCGTATCTCGTCGTATTCGGGGAGCGGTTGCTCCGGCAGACACCGCGCAAGGGCGCGGACAACCGGGCCATGCGCGCGGCACTCCAGGGATCGATCCAGGCGATGCCGCCCTTCCGCCGGAGCAAGCACGCAGCAGCACATCAAAGCGACCCTGCGAGCCGCGCTGAACGTCGCCATCGCCCAACAGGTCATGCCGCCCTTCAACCCTGCCGAACACGTCGAGGTGGAACCCGGCGCCAAGCCCAAAGCGCTGGTGTGGACCGACGAGCGCGTCGCCCACTGGCAGACCACTCACGTGAAACCCTCGCCAGTAATGGTCTGGACACCGGAGCAGACCGGACGCTTCCTCGACTTCATCGCCGAAGATCGCCTCTACAGCCTGTGGCACCTCATCGCCTTCCGCGGCCTACGCCGTGGCGAAGCCTGTGGACTGCGGTGGATGGACCTGAACTGGTCAGACAGTTCGCTCGCCGTGGCACCCAGCTCGTTCAGGACGGCTGGGAGATCATCGAAGGCGCCCCCAAGACGAACTCCGGCGTGCGCACCGTCGCCCTGGATGCGGAGTCCACTGCCTACCTGCGCGCACACAAGAAATGCCAGGACCGCGAGCGCGCCCAGTGGGGGACCGCATGGAAGCTGACCGGGCGTATCTTCACCCAGGAAGACGGCTCCTGGCTCCACCCCGGCAAAGTCTCCGACCTCTTCGAACGCCTCGTGACCGCTGCCGGCCTGCCCCCAGTACGCCTCCATGACCTTCGGCACGGCGCCGCCACCCTCATGCTCGCGGCCGGAGTCGACGTCAAGGTCGTCTCCGACACACTCGGCCACTCAGACACCCGCATCACCCGGGACATCTACCAGGCCGTCCTGGACGACCTCGCCCGCGCCGCAGCTGAGGCCGTCATCAAACTGGTGCCTCGCTCCCGCACCGGCAAGAACCCCACCTCCGCCCGGCAACAGCCCCGCCGCCTTCCCGGCATGGCACCGCCCAAGCCCCCCGTCACCAGCGCCGACACCGACCAGACAGCCTGATCAGCTCATCCCGACGTCGCCCCGGTCCGCCTCCAGCCAGCGGGCCGGGGCGATGCGCGTCATCAACTGCCCCAGCGCCGCGCAAGGATGGCATCGGCCCGCAGATGCGCGGGCATCCCCGCATCCACTTCTTCCTGGTCGTGCTCCTTGCCGCAGGGGCAGATGCTCCACCCCTCACCCTCGAGACGGTCGGCGACCTGCTCGGCGATGGCCGCGATCTCAGCCAGCACCCCGACCGGCACGGAAGCCTCACCGTCGGTCTCAAAGCTGGTCAGCGCGGCGCCCGCCTCGGTGGCCAGGTCCATCGCGTGCGAGGCAGTGCGGCCGTCGCCGTTGAGTGCCGCGTACTTGCCCGCCTGAGCCGCCGCCATCACCAGACGGCCCACGACTGCCACCGGAACCCCGACGCTGCGAGCGTCAACACGCACCGGGCGGACCGCGTGTACGCCCTGGGCTCCCTCACGCTCCGGATCCGCGGCAGCGACGATGGCCTCGGCCACCGTTTCCGGCGTCACCAGGTGCACGGCCTCCTCCGGCTCCATCCCAGTCCGCTCGGCCACCGAGGAGACCAATAGAGCCACCACATCGCGCACCGCGACGGGCTCCACCTCCGCGCCCCGGGTCAGCAGTACCGCACTCGTCTGCGCCACCAGGCCCTTGAAACCCACACTTTGCTGGATATCCGGCACCCGCCCAGCCTACGGGCTGTGTTTGTTGCCCTGCTACAAAACGGGCCGGTAGGCCGCTCTCCGCTCTGCCGTCGTCGACTTCTCGCCCCGGGCCGCCCGGGAACACCAGCTGAGAGCCCCCACCGTGGAACGAACCGCACCACCCGAGGAGCCCAGCTCCGCCGGCGCCTCGTGCTCCCCGGACCGGCCTGCTGCGCACCCTCTGTCCGAATGCGTTCCCCTCGCGCTCCCCCAGCCCTCAACGAGAGGCCCGTTGCCAGAGCGAGAACCCCGCCCAACTGCTTGCTCACCCATCGCCACGGTGGACGGTTCCCTCAGACGAGGAGCATGTGTTGCTCTTCGACAATGCCGAACCGTCTACACCGGTCGGGTCCGCGGCCGATCTGGCGCGCCAGGCAGCCCGTCCCCGTGCCGGCAGCCCTGGTGGTCGCCGGCATGTCACCCCGTACGAGGAGATCGCCCGCGGTGGCCTCCTCGTCAACGTCATCGACGTGCGACGCACCGGTTCCGGTGATGTGACCCCGCCTCCCGCGCGAACGCACACGAGAACCGCGCTCCGGACCCGCCCGCCCTGTGTCAGGCGCTGTCCGTTCCGCCGCGTTCGCTGCGGGGCGTCGCAGGCGTGTAGTCGAACCAGTCGAAGGCGACGCTGCCCTCGATGGCGTACATGCCGATCACACGGCCGGTGAAGCCGGTGCTGAGCTGGGTCGAGAGGTAACGCCCGTCGAGTTCCGCCAGCAGTGCCGTGTCGGTGCCGACGACCGAGAAGGCAAGCGTGTCCGGCCCTGCGGCTTCCGTGCCCAGCGGCCCCTGCTCCAGTTCGCCGGCGGAGGTGACGGAGGGCGGCAGCACGCCGGTCGTTCGGGTCTCGATGGCCAAGGTGAGTGGTCCCGGCGGTACCGGGCGCCGGGCCACGGTCTGCCGCAGCGGGCCGATCCGGGCGACCACACTCGCCTCTCCGCCGCTGACTTCGAGTTCGTAGTGGTGTGCCTCGTCCATGCGTACGCACAGTCCGCCGCGTCCCGAGCCCGGATCGATACGGGCGGAGACCCGGCAGTCCAGGTGCTGCTGGCGGCGTCCGACGAAGGTGTACCCGGGGCGGTCGAGGCTCGGGCCGGCCGCACGGAGCGCCAGCCACCCGGGCCGGTCGTCCAGCGACCATGACGCATCCGGCAGGCTGCGGGGGGAGATCCAGCCTGGTGACAGCGCTGCGCTGTCGAAGTCGTCCCGGCCGGGTTCGGGCGCCCACGGGTGCCATGCCGCGGGGGCCGGGTGCTGGGGCTGGACCGGGCCGACGACCGGCCAGCCGTCCTCCCACCGCACCGGCGCCAGGAACATCTCCCGCCCCATGACATGGAATCGGGGGAAGGCTCCGCGGGGCCGGGTGCCGAGCAGGACCAGCCACCACGTGCCGTCGGCGGCCTGGACGAGATCGGCGTGTCCGGTGCTCTGGACTGGCAGGTCGGTGCTGCGATGGCTCAGGAACGGATTCGAAGGGCACGGCTCGAACGGCCCGCGAGGGGAGCGGCTGCGCGCGATGGAGACAGCATGCCCGTCGCCCGTACCGCCCTCGGAGACCAGCAGATACCACCAGCCGTCGATGCGATGAAGATGCGGCGCCTCCGGATACTGCCCACCGGATCCCGACCATGTCCGCCACGGGCCCTCCAGCACCGCCCCTGTCGACGGGTCGACGCGCGCCATACGGACGCCGGAGGTGCTGCACCAGCACGCGCCGTCGTCGTCCCAGGCCAGGTCGGGGTCCACGCCCGGCAGATCGACGTGGACGGGATCGGACCACGGACCCTCCGGCCGCTCGCTGGTGACGATCAGATGCCCGGCGGGGACTCCGCCGGCACCCACCCGGGAAGTGATCACGTAGAACAGGCCGTCGTGATGCCGGATCGTCGGCGCGTAGATACCGCGGGAAGACGGTATGTCGTCCGTCAAGCCCAGTTGCCCGGGCCGGTCCAGGACGTTGCCGATCTGCCGCCAGTGCACCAGGTCGCGGCTGTGGAAAAGGGGCACTCCGGGGAAATACTCGAAGCTCGAACTCACTGCGTAGTAATCACCGCCGACCCGGCACACGCTCGGGTCGGGATAGAAACCACTGATCACTGGATTGTCGTACATCGGCATCTGAGCAGTCTCTCCCAGGGTTGGTCACCACGCCCCCCGGCTCCCGCCGGGGGCGTGGTGGTCGTGCCGCTCGGGGCGTAACGTGGATGGCGAGTTGCCGGTCAGTTCATGGTCCACCGCTGGTTGGAGCCAGCATTGCAGGTCCACAGGTCGATCTTCGTGCCATTCGCGGTTCCGGCGCCGTAGGCGTCCAGGCACAGTCCGGACTGCGCGTTGGTGAGGGTGCCGTCGGAGTTGGCGTTCCCTTGCTGGTTGGCCTGACCGTTGCAGTCCCACACCTGGAGTTGGGTACCATGGGCCGTGGTGCCGGCATTGACGTCGACGCACCTGCCGGATGCGGCGGAGGTGATCGCGCCGCTGGAGTTGGAGCCGGCCGGTCGGTGGTAGAGGCCGAAGTGGGCGATGGCTGGGGCGGGCCCGGGAGCCGGTGATGCGGAATCAGACGCGGTCGGTGCCTGAGATCTCTGCCGAACCCGGGGCGGTTCACTGTCACGGGGCGGCAATGGGCAGAACGCCCCAGACAACTCGTTTTGAGTTGTGGTGTGACACGCCAGCCACCATTCCACTATTCCTCGCGCAAAAATCGTAGCATTCGGCGAAAAATTGCCGAGGCAGCCCTGGACGGCAGAAAGCCGGAGACAGGATTGCGCGAAGAGGACTACTCGTAGCCGGATCCTTTGGCGGGGCGGCGATGGCCCTTCCGGGCCGTTGCGGGGCAATGCCATTCCAGAGCGCAGCCCCGGCGGCCTGGACGGCCGGCACCACCCCCATGCTGGATCCCAGGACCATCCCGAAATACGTCACCAACCTGGTGATCCCACCAGCGATGCCGAAGGTAGCGTCGCGGAACGGCAGCGACACCTACGTCATCGGCGTCCGGCAGTTCAGCCAGCAGATCCTGCCCCCCGCTCTGCCGTCCACCCTTGTGTGGGGATACGGCTCGCTCGCGCACAAGGGTACGTTCAACTACCCGTCGTTCACCATCGAGGCCAAGTTTGCGCAGCCTGTTCGGGTCACCTGGGTGAATGATCTCGTCGACAAGCAGGGTAATTTCCTGCCGCACCTGCTGGCGGTTGATCCCACCCTGCACTGGGCGAATCCGCCGGGCGGTACGTCCGGGCGCGATTCTCGGCCGAGTTTCACTTCGACACCGGGTCCGTACACCGGGCCCGTGCCGATCGTCACTCACCTGCATGGCGGACACACTACGGAGGAGAGCGACGGCTATACCGAAGCGTGGTATCTTCCGCGCGCAAAGAACGTGCCTCGTGGATTCGCCACGGAAGGGTCTTTCTACCGCGATTTCCGGGAGAAATTCGCCGAAGTGCACGGCCTGCAATGGAAGCCGGGTACCGCAACCTTCCAGTACGCCAACCACCAGCGGGCGTCGACCATGTGGTTCCACGATCACACCCTGGGTCTCACTCGGCTCAACGTCTACGCCGGGCCCGCAGGCTTCTATCTGCTGCGCGGCGGCGAGTCCGATCTGCCCGCCGGGGTGCTGCCCGGACCTGCGCCCGCCCTAGGCGATCCGCCCGGCACCCGGTACTACGAGATCCCCCTCGCCGTCCAGGACCGTTCGTTCAACGCTGACGGTTCGCTCTTCTATCCCACGAGCCGGGCGTTCTTCGACGGATACACCGGTCCGTATATTCCCACCACCGACGTTCCTCCCATCTGGAACCCTGAGTTCTTCGCCAACACCATGGTGGTCAACGGCCGTACGTGGCCTGCGCTTAAGGTCGAACCGCGTCGCTACAGACTTCGTTTCCTCAATGGATGCAATGCCCGGTACCTGATCCTGAAGATCACGAACAGTCCCGTCACCCGGCCGGCCACGGCGGCCCTGCCGTTCTGGCAGATCGGCAACGAAGGCGGACTCCTGCCCCGGCCGGTGCGACTGGAACGGCTACTGCTGGCCAACGCGGAACGGGCCGACGTCATCGTCGACTTCACCGGCATCCCGGAAGGCACTGAGTTGTACCTCGTCAACGAGGGCGCGGACGCGCCGTTCGGCCGAGGCGAACCAGGTGTGGACTTCCCCGTGGCGGATCCGGCCACCACCGGGCAGGTGATGAAATTCGTGATCGGTCCACTGAGCAGCAATGGCACCAGCGTCCCGCCAGATCAGCTCACCCTCCCCAAGATCTCCCCACTCGGCTCGGCGAGCGTCACCCGCCAGCTCTCCCTCAACGAAGTGACCTCCACGTTCACTCCCCCCGTACCGCCGGGCACGCCGATCCAGCCGTCGCTGGGCACCGTCGACGCCGCCGGAAATCCCGTGGTACGCGGCTGGGCCGACCCGATCACGGAAAACCCCAAGCTGGGCGCCACCGAAATCTGGAACTGCACAATTTCAGCCCGGATGCCCACCCCATCCATATCCACGAGGTCGCGGTCGAGGTGGTAGACCGGCAGCCCTTCGGCGGGTCGCCAGTACCGCCGGAGAGCTGGGAGCGTGGCTTCAAGGACACCGTGATCGCCTATCCGGGCGAAATCACGAGGGTGAAAGCCCTGTTCGACCTGCCCGGCCGCTATGTATGGCACTGCCACATCGTCGAGCACGAAGACAACGAGATGATGCGGCCGTACCAGGTCGCAGGCCGCCGCAGGAAGGACGGCTGACAGTAAGGCAGTCGACGGAAGGCGCGTCCGTGCGCTGCAGGCAGCCATCGCGTCGCTCGCGTCGTTACATCACCCAGGCCGTCGGCGTGGCTGACAGCGGACTCACTCCGTCGTCCGGCCGGGACCCATGGCCGGCTCTTCATCTCTGCCGTCATTCGTCCCGTGCAGACACTGGATCGAGGGCCGTCACACGGAGGCACTGCGGCACTCCACGTGCTGGTGACCAGAGTGGCGACAGCATCAGGAAGACGTCCGGCAGCGGAAGCAGGGATACCGGGCTGATGGCGGGTCAACGCAGCGACCCGACCCTACGACACCTCGCAGACCGTGTCGTGTGGTCGGCCGTCCGGCCCATGACAACTTCAGCATCGCAGGTGTCACCCGGACCCACCGACCTGTCGCGGGCAACGACCACGCGCACTGATCACTTTCGCCCACCTCGGATACGTCACCCCGGCGGCAGGAGAGCCGCAGGGAAGTGATCGCGTGGTGTGAGCGTCTTCTGCCGCGGCTTGGGCGCACCCTGGCCGGTGCCCGTCGCGGTCCCGGAACCCTCACCGCGGCAGCCCTACCGTGAACGCCGTCCGACCCGGTCGGCTCTCCAGGGTGGCCGTGCCACCGTGTGCCTCGGCCACTGCGGCGACGATGGACAGGCCGAGTCCGGTGCCGCCGCCTGCGCCGTTGGAGCGGCGGCCCCCGCCGTGGGCGAAGCGGTCGAAGACGGCGGGGCGCAGCTCTTCAGGGATGCCGGGGCCGTCGTCCAGGACCGTGAGCTGCACCGTGTCGTCCAGTACGGTGAGGCGGACGGTGACAGTGGTTCCGTCGGGGGTGTGCAGACGGGCGTTGAGCAGCAGGTTGGCCAGGAGCTGGTGGAGGCGGTGGCCGTCGCCCGGCACGGTGACCGGCTCCTCGGGCAGCTCCAGAGACCAGTGGTGACCGGGGCCCGCCACGCGTGCGTCGGCCACCGCGTCCAGGACGAGCCGGGTGAGGTCGACCGGCTGACGTGCCAGGGGCCGGCCCGCGTCGAGGCGGGCGAGCAGCAGGAGTTCGTCGACCATGGCGCCCATCCGGGCGGATTCGGCCTTGATGCGTTCCAGGGCGTGCCGTACCTCATAGGGCACCGGGCCCGGGTGGAGCAGGGCCAGCTCGGCATGGCCGCGCACCGAGGCGACTGGGGTGCGCAGCTCGTGGCTGGCGTCGGCGGAGAAGCTGCGCAGCCGCTCCTGACTGGCGTGCCGCTCGGTGAGGGCGTCCTCGACGTGGCCGAGCATCCGGTTGAACGCGGCCGTGAGCTGGCCCACCTCACCGCGTGGGTCGGATCTCCGGGGCGCGCGGCGGCAGGGTCACCTCACCGCTGGCCAGTGGGAGGCCGCTGACCTGCCGCGCAGTGGCCGCCATACGGCTCAGCGGGCGCAGCGACCAGCGCACCCACAGGGCACCCGCGACTCCCGTGACCGCGAGGGCCGCGCCGAAGACACCGGCCGCGACGGCTTCGAGGTGGCGCACGGCCGCCTCGACGGACTCCAGCGGAAGGCCCGTGATCAGCACATCACCGTCGCGCCCCGGGGAGGCCGCCACCCGGTAGTCGTCGAGGGACGAGGTCGCCAGGTCGACGGTGTGCGGACGGCCGTCGACCGGCACGCCAGCGAGCGTGGACTGGTCGGCCCGGCTCAGCGTCACCTTCGGATGGGAGCCGGAGCGCACCGACCGCGGCGTTCGTGACGTGCCCGTCCGACAAGGCGGACGCCGAGGGTCCCGGGGGCCTGGTGCCGGGTGTCGGCGTACTCGTCGCCGTCGTGGTCGTCGCGCCTGCCGTGGTGTTCGAGACTGGCCGGGAAGCCGGTGCCGGTCTGCGCGAGCTGCTGGTCGAGCCGCCCGGTGAGGAACCCGTCGAGTTCCAGCACGGCCGCCACCCCGACGGCCGCGCAGCTGACCGCGAGCAGCACCACGAGCCCCGCGGTGAGCCGGGCCCGCAGGCTGTGCAACCGGGGCCAGGTAGTCGGTGCGGGCGGGCGGGCGAGCCGTACGGACCGGCTGAGCCAACCGGGCCACCTCATCGCGCGGCCGGTTTCAGGACGTACCCCGCGCCCCGCACCGTATGGATCATGGGTTCCCGTCCGGCGTCGATCTTCTTGCGCAGATAGGAAATGTAGAGCTCCACGACATGGGCCCGGCCCCCGAAGTCGTAGGACCAGACGAGATCGAGGAGCTGTGCCTTGCTGAGCACCCGGCGCGGATGCCGCATCAGACAGCGCAGCAGCTCGAACTCGGTGGGCGACAGATCGATACCGATGCCACCCCGGCTGACCTCATGGGCGTCCTCGTCCATCTCCAGATCCCCGACGGTCAGCAGTGCCCGCTCGGCCCGCTCCCTGGTCATACCGGACCGGCGCAGCAGCCCGCGCAGCCGCGCCACCAGTTCCTCCAGGCTGAACGGCTTGGTGACGTAGTCGTCGCCGCCCGCGGTGATCCCGGCAATACGGTCCTCGACGGTGTCGCGGGCGGTGAGAAAGAGCACACATACCTCCGGCTGACCGGCACGCAGTTCGCGCAGCACCGTAAGACCGTCCCCGTCAGGCAGCATCACATCGAGAACGACCACATCGGGCCCGAACTCCCGCCCCGCTTCGACGGCCGCACGACAGGTCGCCACGGTCCGCACCTGCCACCCCTCGTACCGCAGCACACCACCGACGACCTCGGCCAGATCAGGCTCGTCCTCGACGACAAGCACACGCACCGGGCTCCCATCGGGCCGGGTCAGGGTGGATCGCTGGGACATCTGGCAGACCTCGTGGTGCGGGTACGGTCGCGGGCTGCTCGGGGGCGGCCCACAGGGCGGGGTGCGGCGTCCAGACTGCCTCCCGGACGCCGGTTTCACAGAACCAGGTTCTCTCTGTTTGCTGTGCGTTTCTTCTGAACCACCAGTTTTATGAACCACCGGTAAGCCACACACAAGCACGGGAAACTGCGCATATCCCCCATTCGGCAGGCGATCTGAAAGAACCGCCACCGCTCCACCGGACAGCGCGCCACCTCGCAGGGGCCGCAGCTGCGCCCCTCGGGAGGTTGGTCCCCGGCTTCCAAGGACCTCTTCAGAGCCCGCTCAGAACTTCGCCCCCCACAGTGGGACCGACCCGCGCGAGACCAGGAGACTCCCGCCATCGTGATCCTCACCCAGAGCCCGCCCCCCGTCCGCCACCGCGCCGCCCGCCCCGCGCACCGCCGAGACCCGGCCCTCCCCTTGCTGGTCGCGGCCTGGGCCGGCGGCCTCGCCGTACTCGGTCTGTGGTGGCAGGACACCAACGCAGTGATCGGCACAGCCGGCTGGCTGATCGGCGCCGGCCGGATCGCCGGACTCCTGTGCGGGTATGTGTGCGCCCTGCTGGTCGCCCTCATGGCCCGTGTGCCCCTCCTCGAACGAGGCGTGGGCAGCGACCGCGTCGCACGCTGGCACGCCTCGGCGGGCCGCTGGACCATCTGCCTGCTCATCGCCCACATCGTGCTGATCACCCTCGGGTACGCGGCCCAGAGCGGTGCCGCCCCGCTCACCGAACTCGGCACGATCGTGCTGCACTACCCGGAGATGCTCAAGGGCACAGCGGGGGCCGTGGTGCTGATTGCGGTGGGCGTGGTCTCGGCACGTGCCGTACGGCGCCGGATGCGCTACGAGATCTGGTACTACCTGCACGTTCTCACCTACGCCGCGGTCTTCCTCGCCTTCGGCCACCAGCTGGTGCTCGGCGCCGACCTCTCCGTTCACCCGAGCGCACAAGCCGCCTGGTACGTGCTGTACCTGGGCGCGGCAGCACTGGTGCTGTGGTTCCGGGTGCTCACCCCCATCCGCCTCAACCTCCGGCACCAGTTGCGCGTCGAGACGATGGTGCACGAGGCACCGGGCGTGACCTCGGTGTGGATGAGCGGGCGCCGGATGGACAAGCTGACCGCCGAGCCGGGACAGTTCCTGCGCTGGCGGTTCCTGGCCCCGGGCATGTGGTGGGCCGCGCATCCCTACTCGCTCTCGGCACCTCCAGGACACGGCCTGCTGCGCATCACCGTCAAGGCGCTCGGCGACCACAGCGCGGCACTCGCCCTGCTGCCGCGCGGCACCAGGATCTGGGCGGAAGGCCCGTACGGGGCGCTCACCCCGGCCAAGCGGCGCCGCCGCAAAGTGCTGCTGATCGCCGGCGGCACCGGGATCACGCCGCTGCGCACGCTCTTCGAGGCGCTGCCCGCGGCCCCCGGCGACCTCACCCTGCTCTACCGTGCCCGCACCCCCACCGAGCTGGCGCTGCACGGCGAACTCGAACAGATAGCGCGGGCCCGCGGGGCCCAGCTGCACTACGTGCTCAACACCCCCGACGGCCGCCGTACGGTGATCACCGCCGAGGCGCTGGTACGGCTCCTGCCGGATATCACCACGCACGACGTGTACCTGTGCGGGCCGCCCGGCTTCGCTCAGGCCGTGTACGACGCGCTGCGCACGGCGAAGGTGCCGGCGCACCGGATCCACCACGAGTCCTTCGCACTGTAGGAACGCCAGCAGAAAGGAACGGACGGCCGATGCGTCCCCATCCCCTCCGCCGCACCGTGCTGACGTGCGTGGCGACCGTCACCGTCGGTGTGCTGGCCCTGTCGCTCAAGCCGCATACCCGGCCGGCGTCCGCCCCGGCCCTGCCCGCTCCTCGGCCGGGCGCGTCCGGTGCCACCGCGGGCGGGGGCACGTCGGCCGGGGGCAAGCGGACCCTCACCGGTGACACGGTCCAGACCCGTTACGGACCGGTCCAGGTCGAGATCACCCTCACCGGTTCGAAGATCACCGCAGCCCGAGCCGTGCAGACCCCGGACGGCGACCCGCGCAGCCGCGAGATCGCGTCGTACTCCGTACCCGTCCTCGTCCACGAGACACTTGACGTCCAGAGCGCGCAGATCGACACGGTCTCCGGCGCCTCCTACACCAGCCAGGGCTATGCTTCCTCGCTGCAGAGCGCACTGGACAAGGCCCGTGGCTGACGGCACCGTCCTGCACCGCACCGTGCACACCATGGGCACTGTCTTCTCCCTCACGGCGCGCGGCGGCGCAGTCGACCCGGCGGCGCTCGACGCGGCCGAGGCCTGGCTGCACCACGTCGACGCCACCTTCTCCACATACCGGCCGCACAGCGTGGTCTCGCGGCTGACCCGCGGCGAGCTCACGGCAGACGCCTGCCCGCCCGAGGTGACCGAGGTCCTGGAGCACTGCGCACGGGCCGAGGCGCAGACCGAGGGCTGGTTCAGCACCCGCTACTCCGGCAGGTTCGACCCGACCGGGCTGGTCAAGGGCTGGGCGGTGGAACACGCGGCAGGGCTGCTGCTGGCCGGCGGCGCACGGGACGTCTGTGTGAACGGCGGCGGCGACATCCAGCTGCACGGCGGGCCCTGGCGGGTGGGTATCACCGACCCGCTGTGCCCCGGCCGGCTCGTGGCCGTCGTGGCACACCAGACGGGCCCGCTCGCCATAGCCACCTCAGGGCCCGCCGAACGCGGCTGCCATATCGTCGACCCTCACACCGGCGCCCCGGTGCCGGACGGCCTCGCCTCGCTCACCGTGCTCAGCGCACACCTCACCGACGCGGACGCGTGGGCGACCGCCGCGTACGCGATGGGCGCCGCGGCCCGCTCCTGGCTCGCCCGGCAGCCGGGAGTGCGGAGCCTGGCCGTCCGCCCCGACGGAAGCACCTGGGAGACCCGCGCGCCAGCCCCGACAACCGCCACTCACTGGTGACGACAGTGTGACGCTCCAGGAGCCGTCGGCGACGCGGCGCTGGTCCCCCCTGGTGGGGCACGCGGCGTCGAAGGCGAACGGCCCAACAGCGCGGCAGTACCGAACGGATGGTCCACGCCTGGTCGCTCCGGAACCTCTATGGCCCCGATCGGGCCAGCCGTACGGCACTGCTGCTGGCGGAGCGGGCGGCCGACGAGAACCGCTGCACCCCTGCCCGGGAGAGCAGCGGACGGTCAGCCGGGCGCCAGCATGAGCGTGCAGGTGTCTCCCGGTGCGACGGTGACGGCCCGGTCAGTCAGGACCACGCGGATCGGTGACTCCTCCGAGTCGGGCACACCGATGCGCAGCTGTCCGCTCTGCACGCGCACGCTGACGCCCCAGTGACCGCGGTAGCGCAGCGAGAATCCGTACGCGGACAGCGCCGGAAGCGGTACCGGGTCCAGCCATAGGGCATCTTGCCGGGTCTGAAGGCCGGTCAGGCCGCGCTGCACCAGGTCGAGGGTGCCGGCCATGGCGCCGAGGTGGATGCCTTCGCCGGTCGTGCCGCCCTGGATATCAGCGATATCGGCCGCCAGGGCTTCCTTCACGTACGTCCATGCCTCAGCCTGCCTGACCCGTGCGAGGACCCAGCCGTGCACGAGACCGCTGAGGGTGGAGCCATGGCTGGTGCGCTTCAGGTAGTAGTCGACGGTCCTGCGCCATATCTCGTCATCCATGACGTACCCGAGGCGGTGGAACAGGTCCTGCAGCTCGGCGGGAGAGAAGAGGTAGCCGAGCATGAGGACATCCGCTTGCTTGGAGGCCTGGTAGCGGTTGACCGTGTCGCCCTCGGACTCAAGGATCCGGTCAAGGCGCCGGATGCTGTCGTAGCGTGCGCGGTAGGCGTCCCAGTCCAGCTCGGCGAGGTCGCCGTAACCGTCGAACTGGCTGATGACACCCTGGTGGAACGGCACCCGCAACCTCCGGGAGACATCCTCCCACTTCGAGAGTTCGCCACTGTCCAGTTCGATGCGCTCGAACAGTTCCTGCCGACGCCATGCGGGCAGTCGCCGCACGAGGTCCAGGGCGCGGCTGAGGACCCAGGCGGCGGTGACGTTGGTGTACGTGTTGTCGTCCAGGCCCGGCCCGTCGGCGTCCGGGTAGCTGTCGTGGTACTCGTCGGGGCCGAGCACGCCGCGGATGCGGTAGCGGCCGAGTTCAGGAGTCGAAGGTTGCCGTGTCCGCCCAGAAGCGGGCGACCTGCAGCAGCATCTCCGCGCCTTTGGTGTGCAGGTACTCGGTGTCGCCGCTCGCTTCGCAGTACTGCCACACGTTGTAGGCGATCGCGGAGCCGACATGGTGCTGAAGGTGGGAGTTGTCCGGCAGCCAGCGGCCCGAACGGGGGTTCAGGTGCAGCTGCTGGGTCTCCTCGCGGCCGTCGCTGCCGCTCTGCCACGGGTACATCGCCCCGGCCCGGCCCGCCTCGCCGGCCGCCCGGCAGGCCTGCGGCAGTCGGCGGTAGCGGTAGTCCAGCAGCGCCCGTGAGACCTCCGGAAAATGCAGGTTCAGGTACGGCAGCACGAACAGCTCGTCCCAGAAGACATGACCCCTGTATGCCTCACCGTGCAGTCCGCGGGCGGGCACACCCACATCCAGCTCCGTGGTGTGCGGCGACAGCGTCTGCAGGACATGGAACAGATGCAGGCGCAGGATGCGGCCCGCCTCCCCGGGCACCTGGATGTCCGCGCGCCGCCACAACCGCGCCCACGCGGCGACGTGGGAGTCCAGGAGCACCGAGAAGTCCGCAGCCGCAGCTCGCCCGGTCGACTGCGGCCCCCAGCGGGTCACTGATCGCCCGGTCCCGTGCGGTGTGCAGGGCAACAGTTTTCTCCACGATGACGGGTCGGTCTGGGGCTATCGGTATCACCAGTCGGTGAACGGCACGGTGGCGGGACGGACGAAGCTCCGACGAAGTCGGCGGCTGCCCGGCGACGACGGTGCGGGCCGCCATACCGATGCCGATGTCGGAAGTGCTGGTGCGGCACCGCAACCATGTCGTGCCGGGTTCCTCGGCTCCGGTGTGCACATGGGCCAGGTGTTTACGGTTCAGGGCCCGGTAGCGGTGCACGTTGTCGTTGATCACGTCGCCGTCGAGGGCGGACTCGACTTCGAGCTCACCGGACCACTCCTCGGCCGTGACAACGGTCCGCAGCGCGGCCAGGTGCGGATCGGCCATGTGCACCAGGCGGATCTGCGTCACGGTCAGCATGCCTGCCACCTCGTCCCGATACCGAAACGAGCGCGTCAGCGTGCCACGGCGCAGATCCAGAGTCTGCCGGTAGTCGAACAGCTGCCGCGCGTCGGGAGTGAACCACGGACCCGCAGAGCCGTCGGCGGGACGCAGCCGGAACCGCAGGAGCAGCCAGTTCGGGAGGTTCACCAAGTCCTCGTTGACCACCCGTCGCCCCGCCACGGTCGACTCCAGGCGGTTGTAGCACCCGGCTGCGTAGGTGGCCGGGTAGTGCACCAGGCCCGCCCTACTCTCGGGCACCGCGCCACGGGTGGCGAAGTAACCGTTGCCGAGCGTGCACAGCGATTCACGCAACCGCTCGGCAGCGGGGTCATAGCCCTTGTACTCCCAGATCCACTCCGACATCCGTCGTCCTTGCCCTCTCCCTTGCTGAGATTGCTTTGATCTGGGTTCCCTCCCCGCAGCCGTGTCACTGTCACGGACTGCGGCACTCTACGGACGGGTCATCGAACACGGTCCGCTCCAGGCATACGCCCACGGCGCACTCGCCTTCCTGGCGTATTGGGGCGGCCGTCCTTCAGAGGCCGTACGACTCGTCCACACAGCACAACAGTTCGGAGGACTCGGCGATACCGCCCGTACACGCCTGTCCGTCATCGAGGGGCGTGCGTACGGGCACCTGGGAAACCGGCCCGCAGCGGAGCGTGCCGTGCGCAACGCTCTTGAGCTGAGTACCGGAACACGAGACGATCTTCACGACGACATCGGTGGCGAGTTCGGGTTCCCGAGCGACCGAGTGGCCATGAGCAACGCCACGACCTACCTGCTGCTACGCGACGCCGAAGGCGCCGAGGCAGCGGCAAGCAGCGCCCTTCGTCTCATCGGCACAAAACCAGAGGAGCAGCGGCCCTTGCTCATCTCGACCCAGGCTTCCGTGGATCTCGCCCGCGCCCGGCTGCTGCGCAGCGAACTCGACGGCGTCCACGCTGCCCTGGAGCCTGTCTTCGACGTGCCTACCGAATGGCGAGTTGCCGGGACGCTGGAACGCCTGGCTGCGGTGCGGGTCGGGCTCTGCAATCCCGACTTCAGTGGTGCGACCGAGGCAAGCACGCTCGGTGAGCGCATTGAAGAGTTCAGTGCGGCAGCAGCGGCGCACAAGCTCGGAGCCACTGCACCGTTGGCCATCGAGAGCTGACTCTCAGCCGCCCAGCTTCGCCAGGATCTCCGTTTCCCTCTCCATCGAGATGCCGTGCTCGGCCGAACGGGGATGCGCAACCGGCGTGCCCCCGGACTGCAACCACTCCCAGGTAGCAGCAACCGTCTCCGCCAAGGGGCGGCACCGCAGCCCGGCTGCTTGCGCTCCCGTCGAGTCGATCCTCCACACGCCGGCATGGGTGCGCCACAGAGGCAACTCGGTCCACTGCTCTACACCGTGCTCGACCAGAAGGTCGTCAGGTGCCCAAACAAGGCGGGCAGCCGTCCCCGTCACTTTCAGGCAGGCCGTGAGGAACCCGCTCATCGTCTCGTGACCGATGGGCGCCGTCACATTGAAGGCGCCCCCGGTGGAAGACGCTGCTTGGTCGAGCGCGAATGCCGCCACGTCCCGAACATCGACGGGCTGGATCGTCTTGTCCGGGTCGCCCGGCGCAAGAATCCGGCCACCCTTCTCCGCGCCACGGAAGACGACCCACATACTCTCCAGGCCCCAAGATCACACCTGGACGGAGAATCGACACGCGCGCTGAACTGAAGGCAGCCACCGATGCCCGCTCGGCTCCTGCTTTCTGCCGCCCGTAGTACCAGTCCGGACCGTCCCAGTTCGCAGGGAGACGACCGTAGTCAGCATCAGCATCAGCAGGTCCATCGAGAATCTCCGAGGACTCTGTCAACGGCTCGCTCGGCCACCCGCGGTATGCATTGACCGTGGAGACGTACACATACTTACCGGCTACGGGCTCCAGACTCTTGGCTCCGGCAAGCACGTCACGGGGCCCAAGTTCGGAGGCCGATGTGTCGATCACGGCATCCCATGGCCCCTGCTGCGCGAGCCTCACCAGGTCTTCTTCTACCGTGCGGTCTCAGTGAATCTCACGTGTTCCCTGCGGTGCGACACCGGACCTTCCCCTGTTGAAGGCTGACACCGACCATCCGCGATCAAGGGCCGCCTGCGCAACGGCTCGCCCCAGAAACCACGCCCCGCCAAGCACAAGAATCTTCATGTCTTGATCCTGCCCGCCGCCCCCCGACTGCGCTACGAGATCCTGGGTGGGATCCTCCTAATCCGTGGGGCCCACGGGGTAGTGGAGGTCGCCACCACGTCGCGCTGCCGCCGGTTCGTCCTCGCCACCACGCATCAGCAGCACAGCACTCGTCTGCGTCCACCAGCGGCTTGAAGCCCACGCTCCCCTGGATATACGGCATCGGGTCAGCTGATGTGCTGACCGACTGGGCGGCTTCGCGACTGGGGACACCGCGGTTCGACATCAACGCGCTTTAGCGAAGCGGCCAAGGGCAAGGAGCTCGCCCCGGTATGCGTCGAGACCTTGAGCCGGTTCAAAACTAGGAACTCCCTGCACTTCATAGTCACAGGTCGTCCCCCTGACACTACTGCGCGACTTGTCCGGGAAAGTACGCTTGGCACGCACAGTCGAAACTGCGATCCTCAGCAATCCGATTTGGCCAAGCCGGATTCCCGAGCTACAACAGCACCTGCTCGACACCGTCGGGCGAGACAGAACGCTTCCAGGGCAGGTGCACAGCTTGGCGAAGATCATCGACAACGGCAGCGAGTTCAGCGGAAAGCGCTGGGTCGTTCGGTACCGAGAACCTGGTGGACCAAGCGCTCGGCAGCGCGAGAAATCCTTCGACCGGAAGCGCGATGCGGTTGATTTCGCCACCAGGGTGGAGCACGACAAGCGCACCACGTCGTACATCGATCCCGATGCAGGAAAGGTGAGCCTGCGCGTATTCATCAGCCAGTGGCTCGACAACATCAGTGTGTCGGACGGAACCTGGGAGAGCTACGAGCGCATCTGGCGGCTCCATACACTGCCGGAGCTGGGCCGCAAGCTCCTCTCCCACGTGACCGCATCCGACATAGAACGGCTCTACCACCTGTGGCGCACCCAGGGAGCGGCACTCAACACCGTCGAGTCCCGCCGCATCGCGCTTTCGGCCGCTTTCACCTACGCCGTCCGCCACAGGCGCATATCCATCAACCCGGTTAAGGAGGCTCAGGCACCAGAGCATCACATTGTTCCGGTCGACGAGCGCGCGCTCCCCAGTCTGGACGAGATAAGTGCCATCGGTGCGGAAATCGGCCCACGGTTGGAACCGGCCGTCTGGATGATGGCCTCATGCGGCCTACGGATTGGCGAAGCCCTCGGGCTTTTCGAGGAAGATTTCGGTACCGAATCCCTCCGATTGCGCCGTCAGATTGTGCGTACAAACGCGCGGGGTTCTCGCTACGTACCCCGCTATGCACCGCTCAAGCACCGCAAAGAAGGGGAATGGCGAGATGTGCCGCTTCCCGCTCCCGTATACGCACTCGCTCCGTGTTTTCCAATTCTCAACAGGGCCGGGACCATGAATTACCCAGACCTGGTCCGGAAGTCCTGGAACCGGGCGGTCAAGCGGCTCGGTATGCAGCCCTACACTCCCCCCGGCCTCCGCCCCAAGTAGGCCACCGTAGCCTTGACGAACGGCGTTTCCATTCACGAGGTGTCCCGGTGGCTGGGACACCGTTCGATCAAGGTCACGGTCGACCGGTACGTACACCTCACCCAGGACGGTCGCGAGCGCTGCCGCCAGATAGTGGGTGAGGTGTACGTGGACCGCATCCGCTAGCAGGTCAGCGAATCCCGACGGCCTGCAGAGCCTGGAGCTGAGCCGCAGTCGGATCAGCCGGGAAGTACACGTAGCACACCCCGCCCGTACCGCTCGCGACCTTGCCTTTTGCGTCGTAGCGCTTGGTGCGCAGCCAGATGTTCTCCCACTCGCGCCGGAGGTAGATATTGCGGACCACGGCGTCGGACGACGAAGCCGGGTCGTTGGCGATGACATCGCCATCCGCTGTGAACCCGACGATCGCCATCAGGTGCCCCGACGTGCCGTACCCTGCGCCGGTCAGCTCCGACGCCAGGAATGACTGGGACGTTATGACCGGAATGCCCGCGGCGAACAGCGTCTCCAGGTCGCCCAGCGAGCCGAGCCGGGTGACCACACCCTGCATGTCGGGGTAGGTGGCGGCGTAAGCGGCGTTGAAGGGCCAGTTGCCGCAGCCCTCGTACTGGTAGTCGTACACATAGCGGGCCGACTGGTCGACCTCCGGGTCCTCGTACGAGGGGTCGATCCAGGCCATCGCCTCCTGGGTGGGCTCATGGCCCCAGTACTTGATGACCATCGCCGAGGAGGTGGCGCTGCACCAGGCCTCGCCGCCGCCGTCGTACTGCGGGTACTGCCCCGAGTGGATGTTCTGCGAGAAGGGCGGCACGGCCAGTTCCTTGACGAGCCCCGGCGTCGAGGCGGGCACGTCGAAGCGGTCAGGAACGTCGGAGCCCATCACGCCGATCCGCCACACCACGGGCGAGACCGTGCTGCCCGGCGTGCGGTAGAGCGTCAGACGCAGCCGGGCGGAGGCCAGACGCAGACCGGTGGACGCATCGTCGATGGCGAAGGTGTCCGTCCAGATGCTGCTGAGCCCGTCGGACTGGTCGTCGACCGAGGTGCGCCTGATGTCCGCGTCACCCGCGGCCCAGCGGCCCATCACATACCAGGGCGTGGCGGTGCCGTCGGAGTAGCTGCCCTGCAGCTCGATCTGAAGCCAGGTGCCCGCGGGGGTCTGGGCGTTCCAGGAGGCGATGGCCTCCGTCGCCGGCACCGAGAGCTCGTGCACGGGCGACGTCCAGCGGGCGTACTCCCAGGTCGCGGTGGTGCCGGTGTGCGGGTCGGTGTAATCCGTGGTGCCCAGCGGGGCGGCGATGGTCAGGCCGGCACGGCCACTGGAGACGGTCTGCGTGCCCTCCGCCGTGCCACTGCGCCAGTCGCTGCACGAGGTCCAGGCGTGATAGTCCACGAGGGCGCTGGCCGCCCCCTGGTGATGCTTCGGCCCGGCACCCGTGTGGCGGCGGCCTTCCGGGGCCGAGCGGGTCGCGGCGACGGCCGGTGCGGCGACGACCGCGCCGGCGGCTACGGCCACGGATGCGGCGGCGGCCAGCAGAGTGCGGCGGGACGCGCCGGGCGCACCCTGCGCAGCGGCGGGCGCGTCACCCGGCGTACCGGCTTGACTGTTGGGCGTGTCGGATGCTCTGGTCATGGACGAGGAACCCCCATCAACTCGGTCCCTGAGGACAGGTCATACGCGGCGGTGGGCCACTGTGGACGGTGTGTGGCCACTATGGACGCTGGACACCACCCTCTGCCAGCGTCCGAGACACCCCCGGAGAACCAATATTGGTGTGAACCACTGGCATGACCTGCGACGCCACCTCCCACCTGCACTCGACGTACGCTGGACCGGGTGACCGACCCCGACCCGCTTCCCCACCTCGCCGCCGCGCTGCGGCGGCTGGCCCCGTCCTGCGGCCCGAGCCGTCTGGTCGCCGTCGACGGGCACGCCGGATCGGGGAAGTCGACCTTCGCCGCACGGCTGTCGCTGGCCCTCGGGCACGCTCCCGTACTGCCGCTCGACTCGCTCGCCACGCACGAGGAGCCGTTCGAGTGGACCGGGCGGATGCGGCAGCAGGTGATCGAACCGCTGCGTCGTGGTGCACCGGCACGCTACGTCCCATACGACTGGGACACCCGTACGTTCGGCCCGCCGCGGACCCTGCCGCCCGCGCCCGTGGTGCTGGTCGAGGGGGTCGGTTCCGGCCGGGCCGCGCTACGCCCGTGGCTGGCCTGCCTGCTGTGGATGGAGTTGCCGCGCGAGGAGTCCTGGCGGCGCGGACGGCGGCGTGACGGACCTGCGCTGGAGACGTTCTGGGACGGCTGGACCGCGGCCGAGCGCCGCCATTTCGCCGCCGACCCGTCCCGGCCCTTCGCCCACTGTCTCGTACGCCAGAGCGAGCATCCGGCCATCTTGAGGACCGGCGAGGCGGCGGAGCAGCCGCGCCGGGAGGGCGCCGAGCGCGCGGGCACACCGTCGGCATACGCGGCATACGAGGTGCTGCCGGGGCCTGGCGGGCGGCTTGGACACGAGCATGGCGACCGCGAGGCCGACCAAGAGCCTCACGCAAAGTAATGACTGCCCGTCGTGAACTAAGCGCACGGAAAACGACTTCCATAAGTACCTCAACTCCGCTTGACCACGGGCCTTACAGGTCTTACGTTCTCAGTGCGGCCCTTTCGCGGCCCCTCAGACGCGAAGCCCCCGATTGTTCCCCCGTGATCGGGGGCTTCGTTCTGCCCCTTGCACCCTCTTTCTCCGAAAAGATCCTCACACTTCCTTTCACGCTCGGTCACCATCACCCGGTCGTCCGCCCGCACGGCCGCCTCCCCACCGTTCCACCGCCCCGCCTCCGCAGCCGGATGGCACCGGCGTACGGCTGCCCGTCCAAGGCGCCCCAGCACACGGCTGGAACGCGCCAAGAATGGCTTCAAACGCGGCCCATCCCACAGTGCGCCGCCCTTCGGCACGCCAAGGCCGCGCAGGTACGATGCCTTTTGGTGGACTTCACCAGGACGGCAGCTCGGCGCACGGAGTCAATTCCCGTCCACGGCACAACGGTTCGGCGAAGGAGTCGGCGGGCACCAACCCGACGGCACACCACGGGGGCACGGTTTGTGGGGGACGTGATGGACTTCGGCACGCAGGGCTCACCCGCCCCGGCCGACCTTGCCTGGCTCCGGGGGGTCGATGCCTACACGATGGGCGCATATCCACAGGCCGAGGAGGAGTTCCGGACCTCGGTACGGCTCGATCCGGGCATGGCCGACGGCTGGCTGGGGCTGCATGCGCTGCGCGTCGACACGACGGCCGCCCTGGTGCGCATGTACCAACACCGGGAACGCTTCGGCGAGCAGCGTGCCCGCCACCGCAGAACCCTCAACTCCTGGTACTGGCTGGGCTGGTGGGTGCAGCCCGTCCTTGAGTCGCCGCGCGACCTGCTGCTGGCCCACGCCTCCCACTGGCTCGACGGCCGCCACGTCCCCGAGCTCGACCGAGCGCTCGCCGGGCTGCCGCCGGTGGACACCGACGGACAGGTGCGGTTCCTGCACGCCTGCCGCTCCTATCTCGCCAAGGACTGGGAGCAGTTGGTCCGGCACACCGACCCGCTGATCGACGACCCGATGCTCGGCATCGAGGCGGGCCTGTTCGGCGGTATGGCCCGTGTCCGGCTCGACATGTACGGGCACGCCGAGCCGCTGCTGTCCGCGGCGCTGATGCGCTGTCGCAGCGAGCAGCCGCAGCGCAAGGAGCTGCGCTACTGGCTGGCCCGCGCCCACGAGGGCACCGGACGCAGCGCCGCCGCGCTCCCGCTGTACCGCGCGGTGCACCGGGTCGACCCGGCCTTCATGGACACTTCCGCCCGGCTTGCCGCCATAGCCGAGAGCGACGGCTACGACGAGTCGGCCGACATCGCCGCCATCGCGCTCGCCGGTGTCGGCCAGGACACCGTGGACGGCGCCGACCCGCTGTACGGCGTCGAGGGCCGGGATGTGCGGCTCGGCGAGCCGGAGCTGCCGCCGAGCGCCCAGGTGCCGGCCGACACGGCCGCCGTCCGCGAGAAGGCGGTACTCCCCGTACCGGCCGGACCACCGCAGCTGCCGACCGGCCCCGCCGACCCGACCCTGCTCGCGCAAGCCCTCGCGGAGCTGGAGTGCATGGTCGGTCTGGAACCGGTGAAGCGGCAGGTCAAGGCCCTCTCCGCACAGCTCAACATGGCCCGGCTGCGGGCCGGTCAGGGCCTGCCCGTGCAGCCCCCGAAGCGGCACTTCGTCTTCTCCGGGCCCTCCGGCACCGGCAAGACCACCGTCGCCCGCATCCTCGGCCGGGTCTTCTACGCGCTGGGGCTGCTCGGCGGCGACCACCTGGTCGAAGCCCAGCGCGCCGACCTGGTCGGCGAATACCTCGGCCAGACCGCGGTCAAGGCCAACGAGCTCATCGACTCGGCCATCGGCGGTGTCCTCTTCGTCGACGAGGCGTACGCCCTGTCGAACACGGGCTACGGCAAGGGCGACGCCTACGGCGACGAGGCCCTCCAAGTGCTGCTCAAGCGCGCCGAGGACAACCGCGACCACCTGGTCGTGATCCTCGCCGGCTACCCCGAGGGCATGGACCGGCTGCTCGCCGCCAACCCGGGGCTCTCGTCACGCTTCACGACGCGCGTCGACTTCCCCTCCTACCGCCCCCTCGAACTCACCGCGATCGGCGAGGTGCTGGCCGCGGAGAACGGCGACGCGTGGGACGAGGAGGCCCTGGACGAGCTGCGTGCCATCAGCGGGCACGTGGTCGACCAGGGCTGGCTCGACGAACTCGGCAACGGCCGCTTTCTGCGCACCCTCTACGAGAAGAGCTGCGCCTACCGCGACCTGCGGCTGACCGGCTACCTCGGCACCCTGGACCGCGCCGACCTCGCGACACTCAGGCTGCCGGACCTGATGCAGGCATACGGCGAGGTCCTGTCGGGCCGGGGGCCGGGCGGCACGACGGCCACGTAAAGGGCCGCCGCCGCGAGGATGCGGGCGTCAGCGCGCCATCACCCCCTCCGGTGCCTCGCTCGGTGCCTCGCTGCGGGGCTCCGCCACCTGCGGGGCCGGGGCCAGGTCCCGGTGGGCCGGATCGCGGACCTCGCCCACCAGCAGCTCCAGCACGTCCTCCAGGGCCACCAGGCCCACCACACGACCCGTCGCGTCGGCGACCTGGGCGAGGTGGGTGGCTGCACGGCGCATCACCGTCAGGGCGTCGTCCAGAGGAAGTTCCGCGCTGAGCGTCGTCATCGGCCGCCAGATCTGCTGCGGCACGGCACGGTCGCTGTCCTCCAGGTCGAGAACGTCCTTCACATGCAGATAGCCCATGAAGGCGCCGCCGTCGGTGCTCACCGGGAAGCGGGAGTAGCCGGTGCGCGCGGTGAGCGCCACGACCTTCCCCGGTGTCACGGTGGGGTTCACGGTCACCAGGGACGCCGGGTCGAGCAGGACGTCCGTGACCTTGCGGGAGCCCAGTTCCAGGGCGTCCCCCAGGCGCTCCCGCTCCTCGGGGTCGAGCAGCCCCGCCGCTCCCGAATCCGCCACCATGCGGTTGAGCTGCTCACTGGTGAAGACGGCGGCCACCTCGTCCTTCGGCTCCACACCGAAGAGCATCAGCACACCGCGGGCGCAGGCGCCGAGTGCCACGGTGACCGGCCGGCACAGCCGGGCGAAGGCGACCAGTCCCGGGCCGAGCCACAGCGCGGCCTTCTCCGGGGCGGCCATCGCCACGTTCTTCGGCACCATCTCGCCGATGACGAGATGCAGGAACACGACGAGGACCAGCGCGATGGCGTAACCCAACGGGTGGACCAGACCACTGGGCAGCCGGACAGCGGCGAACACCGGCTCCACCAGGTGCGCGACGGTCGGCTCCGCGACGGCACCGAGGGTCAGGGAGCAGACGGTGATGCCGAACTGCGCGGCGGCCATCATCTGCGGCAGGTGCTCAAGGCCGTACAGCACCTGGCGGACGCGCGCGGTCTGGTGGTACTCCCCCGCCGACTCCAGGGCGTGTGGATGGCCCCACCCGGGCGCTTCGGGCACCGGTGGAGGTTCGATCTGGCTGCGGCGCACCGAGACCATGGCGAACTCGGCACCGACGAAGAAGCCGTTGGCGAGCACCAGCAGGGCGGCGAACAGCAACTGGAGCAGTGACATCAGACTCGGCATCGTCATAGCACCGCCTTGTGTGCCGCACCCGCGGCTTTGGCCGCGCCCGCCGTGCCGGTGGCCCGGCCGGCGGCCGCAGCGGGCAGGTCGGACATGGTGACCAGCCGTACCCGCTCCGCCCGGTAGTGCCCCACCTGCCGCACCACCAGCCGCCAGCCGGGCAGCTCGGCCCGGTCGCCGGGAGCGGGGATGCGGCCGAGCAGGTCGGCGACCAGGCCCGCCACGGTCTCGTACGGGCCGTCGGGAACGTCGAGGCCGATGCGGCGGAGGGCGTCGACCCGGCAGCTGCCGTCGGCCTCCCAGGTGGACCGCCCGTCCTCGGGAGGTGCGGCGGCCAGTTCGGGCAGTTCGTTGAGCACGTCGTCGTGCTCGTCGCGGACCTCGCCGACGAGCTCTTCGACGATGTCTTCCAGGGTGACGACGCCCGCGGTGCCGCCGTACTCGTCGACGACGACCGCGATGGGCTGTTCGCTGCGCAGCCGGGCCAGCAGCGGCTGCACGGGCAGTGTCTCGGGGACCATCAACGGTGGCCGTGCGATGCGCTCCACAGGGGTGCGCAGCCGGCTGTGCACCGGTATCGCGAGCGCGTCCTTGAGGTGGACCATGCCGACCACCTCGTCGATGCGCTCCCGGTAGACGGGGAAACGGGACAGGCCCGTCGCGCGGGTGAGGTTGACGACGTCCTCCGCGGTGGCGGAGGTCTGCAGGGCGCTGACCTTCACACGCGGGGTCATCACATGCTGGGCGGTCAGCTCGCCGAGGGAGAGGGTGCGCACGAACAGGTCGGCGGTGTCCTGCTCCAGGGTGCCGGCCTGTGCCGAGTGGCGGGCCAGCGAGACGAGTTCGTCGGGGGTGCGGGCGGAGGCCAGTTCGGCGGCGGGCTCGACGCCGAGGGCGCGCACCAGACGGTTGGCGACCGTGTTCAGGGCGGAGATGACGGGGCGCAGCAGCCGGGCGAACCAGTGCTGCGGGCCCACCACGAAGCGGGCGACCTGCAAGGGCCGCGAGACGGCCCAGTTCTTGGGCACGAGCTCGCCGATCACCATCTGTATCGCGGAGGCGACCAGCATGCCGACGACCACGGACACACCGGGCACGACGCCGCCGGGCATACCGGTCGCGGTGAACGGCCCGGCGAGCAGGGCGGCGAGGGCCGGCTCGGCGAGCATGCCGACGACGAGCGAGGTGATGGTGATGCCGAGCTGGGTGCCGGAGAGCTGGAAGGACAGCTCCTTCAGGGCGTCGACGACGGTACGGGCCCGCCGGTCACCGGCAGCCGCAGCTCGTTCGGCGTCGGGGCGCTCCACGGTCACGAGGCCGAATTCGGCCGCGACGAAGAAGCCGTTGGCGAGGATCAGAAGGAAGGCAGCCGCCAGAAGCAGCAAAGGGATGATCATGCCGCCGCCTCCGAGCCGCACCGGACGGTGTCCGTGCGGTGTCGGGTGGGGGCGGCGCAGGTACTACAGGACGAACCGTCCATCGCCTAAGGAAGTCACTCCTTGGTCAGCAGGGGCCCCGCGCACCACGGCGGGGTGCCAGGGGCGAAGGCGCATCAAACGCGCCTTCATCACCAGATTAATCAAGACAGCGCCTTCTGTGTCAGTGCGAGCGCCCCCTGAGCCTGACCGGATCTTTCCCGGCGGGCCGCAAAGGGAGCTCCCGGCGCTTTGGCGGACCTTGTGCGGTCAGCCGTTCGGGGTGCTCGGTTCCTCATCGGCGAGGGCGCGGGCGGCCACGAGGTCCCGTAGGGCGCGTGCGTCGGCGAGGGCACGCGCTCTGGCGAGACCGGGCTGGATGCCCAGTACGGGCAGGCTGGTGCCGTCGCTGAGGTTCAAGAACACCCACGGATCACCGGGCCGCAAGGTGACCTGCAGGATTTCCGCCCAATCGAGCCGGCGCCCGCTGATGATGTTGACGACCGTGACGCCGGTCTCCTCGGCCACGACTTTCGGTCTGCTCAGCAGCGTCGGGACGGCACAGAGCAGGATCGCGGTGAGGAGGAAACTGAGCCGTTCTCCCGGGCCGAGCCCCGGCAGCAGCAGGGCGACCGCGGTGACCACCACAAGCAGCGCGGCCGCGCCACCCAGCAGCACGGCCCGGGTGGTGGATGGCCGAAAAGTGATGGGCAGCACAGGCAGTGCAGACAGATGGGAGGGTTGGGTGCTGGTCCGCGCGCCGCCCGGCGCGCCGGGGTCCGGCATCGGTCGGTCCGTCATCACGGTGCTCCGCGGGAGGGGGTGTCGGGTGAGGCAGACGGGGTGGCGCTCAGAGGCGGCAGGCGTGGATGGCCGTGGTCAGGATGGCCCGCGCCCCGAGTGCGTACAGGTCGTCCATGATCTGCTGGGCCTCCTTGGCGGGAACCATGGCGCGTACGGCGACCCAGCCCTCGTTGTGCAGCGGTGAGACGGTGGGGGATTCCAGGCCAGGCGTGAGGGAGACGGCACGCTCCAGGTCTTCGGCGCGGCAGTCGTAGTCCATCATCACGTACGTCCTGGCGACCAGGACGCCCTGCAGGCGGCGCAGGAACTGCTGGGCCTTGGGCTGGTCGGTGTCGGCGCCGGTGCGCCGGATGACGAGGGCTTCGGAGTGCATGATCGGCTCGCCCATCACCTCCAGGCCCGCGTTGCGCAGTGAGGTGCCGGTCTCGACGACGTCCGCGATGACGTCCGCGACACCGAGTTCGACGGCGGTCTCCACCGCTCCGTCGAGGTGGACCACCGAGGCGTCGATGCCCTGCTCGGCGAGGTATGCGGCGACGATGCCCTCGTAGGAAGTGGCGATGGTCTTGCCGTCGAGGTCCTTGATGCTGCCGACGGTGCCGGGCCGGGCGGCGAAGCGGAAGGTGGAACGCGCGAAGCCGAGCGGCAGGATCTCCTCGGCGTCGGCCCCGGAGTCGACGAGCAGGTCGCGCCCGGTGATGCCGATGTCGAGGCGGCCGGAGGAGACGTAGATCGCGATATCGCGGGGGCGCAGATAGAAGAACTCGACCTCGTTGGCGGGGTCGACGATGACGAGTTCCTTGGAGTCCCTGCGCTGCTGGTATCCGGCCTCATGGAGCATCTCCGACGCAGGTCCGGAGAGTGAACCCTTGTTGGGGACGGCGATGCGCAGCATGAGGTCGGATTCCTTTGCGGGACGGGATAAACGGAATAAGCAGGGTGAACGGAGTGAAAGAGTCAAAAAGGAAGGTGCGGGGCATGGCTCTGCGCCCGGGATACGGGTGCGTCGGCCGGCCGCTCAGAGATGGGCGTAGACGTCGTCGAGCGAGATGCCGCGCGCGACCATCATCACCTGCACGTGGTAGAGCAGCTGGGAGATCTCCTCGGCGGCGGCTTCCCGGCCCTCGTGCTCGGCGGCCATCCAGACTTCGGCGGCCTCTTCGACGACCTTCTTGCCGATGGCATGGACACCCTTGCCGACCAGCTCCGCGGTGCGGGAGGTGGCGGGGTCGCCGTGCTCGGCCTTGTGCTGGAGCTCGGTGAAGAGCTCCTCGAACGTCTTCTTGGACATGATGGCGCCTACTCTACGCGGCCGGGCCCGGCCCTTGAACGCGAGCCTTCACCGCGGGAGCCCGGGGATGCTGCGCAGGGTGGCGGCGGTGGCGACGGCCGCGGTGACGGCCTCGTGCCCCTTGTCCTCGTTGGAGTGGGCCAGGCCGGCGCGGTCCAGAGCCTGTTCCTCGGTGTCGCAGGTCAGCAGGCCGAAGCCGATGGGCACGCCGGTGGTGATCGATACCTGGGTGAGGCCCTGGGCGACGCCCTGGCAGACATAGTCGAAGTGCGGGGTGCCGCCGCGGATGACGACGCCGAGGGCGACCACGGCGTCGTAGCCGTGTACCGCGAGGGCCCGCGCGGCGACGGGCAGCTCGAAGCTGCCGGGCACGCGCAGCACGGCGGGCTCGTCGATGCCGAGCTCGTCGAGGGCGCGCCGAGCGCCGTCCAGGAGCCCGTTCATGATCTTTTCGTGCCACTGGGCGGCGACGACGGCGACCCGCAGGCCGCTGCTGTTCGCCACGTTCAGTTCGGGTGCGCCCTTGCCGCTCACGTGCGTGTTCTCCTTGGTGCCGGGGTGCTGTCGGATGACGGTGTGGTGTGGGGTGTGGGGGGGGGCCGGGTCACTGGTTGCGGGGTCGCAGCCAGGTCACTGGTTGCCGCAGCCGGCCAGCGCCTCGGCGTCGAGCCAGGGCAGGTCGTGGCCCATGCGGTCGCGCTTGGTGCGCAGGTAGTGGAGATTGTGTTCGCCCGCCTCGACGGGCATCGCTTCACGCCCGACGACGCGGATGCCGTTGTCGACGAGGGCGTCAGTCTTGTCGGGGTTGTTGGTCATCAGCCGGACGCTGCGCACGCCGAGGTCGGCGAGGATCTGTGCGCTCGCGCCGTAGTCCCGGGCGTCCGCGGGCAGGCCGAGTTCCAGGTTGGCGTCGAGCGTGTCGCGCCCGCGTTCCTGAAGTTCGTAGGCGCGCAGCTTGGACAGCAGGCCGATGCCGCGCCCTTCGTGGCCGCGGAGGTAGACGACGACGCCGCGGCCCTCTGCGGTGATGCGGTCCGTGGCGGCGGCAAGCTGCGGCCCGCAGTCGCAGCGCAGCGAGCGGAAGACATCGCCGGTGAGGCACTCGGAGTGCACCCGGACCAGGATCTCCTCGCCGTCGCCGAGGTCGCCGTGGACCAGGGCGACGTGTTCGACGCCGTCGACGCCGGAGCGGTAGCCGTAGGCGGTGAAGTCGCCGGATGCGGTGGGCAGCCGCACCTCGGCCGCACGGTGCACGGTGGGCTCAAACGCAGGTGCTTCCTGCTCGACCATCGTGAGCTCGGTGGCACGCCGGTAGGTGATCAGGTCCGCTATCGAGATGATCGCCAGGCCGTGCTTGCGGGCGAACGGGATCAGTTCGCCGAGCCGCAGCATGGTGCCGTCCTCGGCGGCGATCTCGACGATGGCGCCCGCGGGGCGCAGGCCGGCGAGCCTGGCCAGGTCGACGGCGGCCTCGGTGTGTCCCGGGCGGGCAAGGACGCCGCCCGGCCTGGCGCGCAGCGGGAAGATATGGCCGGGCCGCGCGAAGTCGGCGGGGCCCGCCGTGCGGTCGGTCAGCAACTGGAGCGTGCGGGCCCGGTCGGCGGCGGAGATTCCGGTGGTGACGCCGTGCGCGGGGACCGCGTCGACGGAGACGGTGAAGGCGGTGCGCAGCGACTCGGTGTTCTGCTCGACCATCTGCGGCAGCTGGAGCCGGTCGAGTTCGGCGCCTTCCATCGGCGCGCAGATCAGGCCGCGGCACTCGGACATCATGAAGGCGACGATCTCCGGGGTCGCCATTTCTGCGGCGATGACGAGGTCGCCCTCGTTTTCGCGGTCCTCGTCGTCGACGACGACGACGGGCCGGCCTGCCGCGATGTCGGCGATGGCCTGGTCGATGGAGTCGAGTTCCGACGGCACTGACCGGGCGGCGTCGTCTGCCGCGTGCATCGGGTGCCGTACCGGGATCGTGACCGGAGATGTCATGCCGGGGCTCCTTCCATGGCGGGGCGCGCCGTCTGCTGGGAGCGCAGCCACCAGGCGCGCATGCCCCACAGCACGAGAGCGCCGTAGACGAGGTAGATCAGTCCGGAGAACGCGAGTCCGCTGGTGAAGTTGAGCGGAACGCCGACGATGTCGACGAGCAGCCAGGCGAACCAGAACTCGACGAGGCCGCGCGCCTGCGCCACCATCGCGATGAGAGTGCCCACGAACACGTACGCGTCGGGCCACGGGTTCCACGACAGCGACGGGTAGACGGTGAACAGGCCGCCGACCGCGGCGGTGCCGACGGCGGCGCCGGCGAGCAGCAGGCCGCGTTCGCGCCAGGTGGCGAACCGGATGGCGAGCTCACCGTCCGCGGTCTTCCGGCGCCCGCTGGTCCACTGCTGCCAGCCCCATACGGCCGTCACGATGATGACGAGCTGTTTTCCGACGCCGCCGGCCTGCTGTACGGAGATGTTGGCGGCGACCAGGATGACCGCGGACAGCAGCTGCGCGGGCCAGGTCCACATCGAGCGCAGCCAGCCGAGGGCGAGGGCGATCAGACCGATGGTGTTACCCGCCATGTCGGACCAGATGATGTGCTGTCCGAAGGCGGTGAACGCCTCCGAGTTGAGCCAGCTGACGGCGCTCACTTCGCGAACTCCTCTGTCGGTCCGGACTGGTCGGCCTGGTCGGAGTCGTCGGCCAGCTGGGAGCGGTCGGCCTGCTCGGACCGGTCGGCGGCGAGCAGCCGCTCGACGTACTTGGCGATGACGTCCACTTCGAGGTTGACCGGGTCGCCCGGTTCCTTGATGCCGAGTGTGGTCAGCGCGAGCGTGGTGGGGATGAGGCTGAGGGTGAAGTAGTCGGGCCCGGCGTCGACCACGGTGAGGCTGACGCCGTCCACGGTGATGGAGCCCTTTTCGACCACGTAGCGGGAGAGGCCGGCGGGCAGCGCGATCTTGACGATCTCCCAGTTGTCGGACGTCTTGCGTGCGGCGATGGTGCCGACGGCGTCGACGTGTCCCTGCACGATGTGTCCGCCGAGCCGGGCGCCGACGGCGGTGGGGCGCTCCAGGTTGACCCGTGAGCCGGGCACGAGCGCACCGAGGCTGGACCTGTTCAGGGTCTCGGCCATCACGTCCGCGGTGAACTCGCCGTCGGCCAGGTCCACCACCGTCAGACAGACGCCGTTGACGGCGATGGAGTCGCCGTGCCGCGCGCCCTCGGTGACCTGGGGCCCGCGCACTCGGAAGCGCGAGGCGTCGCCCAGGTCCTCGACGCCGGTGATCTCGCCCAGCTCTTCAACGATTCCGGTGAACACTCAGGACTCCTTCGGCTGGGGGTCCCCTTGCTCCTCAAGAGCTTGGGGGAGGGTGGCGGTGATGCGCAGATCTGGCCCGATACGGACGATCTCCGTCATATCGAGCCGCAACGCTTCGGTGAGGGTGGTGATTTCCGTCCCGGCCAGCGCGGCGAGCCCGGCGCCGAGCAGGACGGGGGCGAGATAGCCGATGACGCGGTCGACGGCGCCCGCGGCCACGAAGGAGCCGGCGAGCCGCGGCCCTCCTTCGAGGAGTACGGAGCGGATGCCCCGGGTGTGCAGGGCGTCCAGCAGAGCGGGCACGTCGAGTCCGGCCGGGGTGCGCGGCAGCCGCACCACTTCGCAGAGCCCCGCCAGGTGTGCGGCGTCGGCGTCCGCGGCGACGGCGACCAGGGTCGGCGCGGCGGCGTCGAGGACGCGGGCGCCGGGCTTGACGGCGGTCGCCGAGCTGTCCACGACCACGCGCAGCGGCTGGCTGACGGCGTCCTGCGGGGCCTCACCGAAGGCACGGGCCGCGAGGTGCGGGTTGTCGGCGCGCGCGGTGCCCGCGCCCACCAGTACCGCGTCGCTCTCGGCGCGCAGCCGGTGCACATCGGCGCGGGCCGCCTGCGAGGTGATCCACTGGCTGGTGCCGTCGGCGGCGGCGATACGGCCGTCGAGGGTGGCGGCGTACTTGTAGGTGACGTGCGGCCGGCCGCGGCGCATGGAGGTGAGCCAGGCGGTGTTGCCCGCCTCGGCCTCGGCCGCGAGCAGTCCGGATTCGACGTCCACGCCGGCGGCGCGCAGGGTGGCCGCTCCGCCGGTGGCGCCAGGGGTGGGATCGGCGGCGGCGTACACGACCCGCGCGACGCCCGCGTCGATGAGGGCCTGGGCACAGGGTCCGGTGCGGCCGGTGTGGTTGCAGGGTTCAAGGGTGACTACGGCGGTGGCGCCGCGGGCCAGGTCTCCTGCCGCACGCAGGGCGTGCACCTCGGCGTGCGGGCCGCCCGCGCGCTGGTGGAAGCCTTCGCCGACGGTGCATCCCTGGGAATCCAGCAGGACGCAGCCGACGACAGGATTGGGGCGTGTGGCGCCGAGTCCGCGCGCCGCAAGTGCGATCGCGCGCCGCATCGCGGCTGCTTCGGCTGCGGTGGCCACCGGGTCCTCCTGCCTCTTCGGGCTGGGACTCCGGGGTGCTGTCGACGATCGACACCAGTATGCGAACCGGCTCCGGTGAACGACGCCGAACGGTGATCCCGTCGCCCGACACGGGCCACGGACCGTCGGCGGCATACACGAATGCCCGCCCGCGCGCACTGCCTCCCATCCGGACTTTAACCGTCGGTCCAGGAATTTCACCTGGTCAACCGGCCACTGGATGCGGCCGGGTCGCGGACTGTAACCGCCGGTTCGGACTTTCACCGACCCCGGAGTGCGCTGCTTCTAAGTACGGAGCCAGTCTGCCATGTCCAGCCGCGGGCCGTACCGGCGATGGCTGTGGACTGGCTCACAGCCACGGACCGGCCGCCACGTCACGGGTCCGGCATGCGTGCCGCCGCCCGCCTCCTTACCTCGGTGTCGGTCTGGCGGCCGGTGCGAACAGTTCGTCCTGGGCCGCCTCGCGCGCCGTGAGCAACGCCCCGCGCAGCACCGCGGCGCCACCGAGCTCACCGGCCCGGACCTGGGTGGGCAGCGGGGACAGACTGCTCAGGCGGTGCGCCACGCGGGCGGCGAGTTCGGGGCCGCCCGCTTGGCCGATCTCACCGGCCAGCACGACGCAGCCGGGATCGAGGATGGCGGCGACCGACGCGACGCCGATGGCGAGCCGTTCGGCGAGTTCGTCGAGGAAGCGGTGCGCACCCGAGGCGATGGCGCCGCGCACCAGGGCCGCGGCGGGCGGCTCGTGCGGAACGGCGTCGGCCGTCAGCCCGTGCCCGGCGGCGAGTTCGCTGATGGCCGCGGACGAGACGAGGGAGTGGAAGCCGCCGTCGCACCCTGTGCTGGACGGCAGTTGCGCGGTGCACGGCACGGGCAGGAAGCCGATCTCGCCCGCACCGCCGAACGCCCCCCGCCGCAGCGCGCCGTCGAGCACGACGGCGGCGCCCACGCCGTGGGCGAGCCAGAGCAGCACGAACGTGTCACGGTCGCGGGCGGCGCCGTCGCGCTGCTCGGCGAGGGCGGCGAGATTGGTCTCGTTCTCCACGAGGACGCGCGCGGGCAGCCGGTCCTGGAGCGCCGCGACCAGCCTGCGGTGCCACTCGGGCAGGCCTGTGGTGCTGCGCAGCCCGCCATTCGCGGGATCGATGAGGCCGGGGGCTCCGATGCCCACGCAGTGCAGCGGCCGGCCGCCCGCTTCGACGGCGGTGCGCTCGACGAGCCGCACGGCCCGGGCGACGGCGGACGCGGTGCCGGTGCCGCCGTGCACGGGCAGCGACGCCTCGGCCAGTTGCACACCGAGCAGATCGCTCACGACGACGGTGACGCTGTGGGTGCGCACGTCGAGTGCGGCGAGATGCGCGCGGTCGGCCACGATCCCGTACAGCCGGGCGTTCGGGCCGCGCCGCCGTGCACCCGCCTCGCCGACGACGGTGATCAGCCCGGCGTCCTGGAGGCGTTCCACCAGATCGGCGACGCTGGGCCGGGAGAGTCCGGTCAGCTCCTTCAGCCGACCCGCCGTCAACGGCCCCTCGCTCTGCAGCAGACGCAGCGCCAGGCGGTCGTTGATCGCCCGGGCCGTGCTCGGTGATGCGGGCATGCCGGGATCCTTTCAGATGCGCGCGAGCGGCGGTTGGCGTCTATTTATCAGGCAGGGTTCCTGATAATTTACGGGAGGTACGCGGTAGCGGGGGAACGGCATACGCCAGGGGCGGACGCACCGCCGGGCGGCGGCCCCGCGATCTCGCGATCACATGCAACCAGCCTGACCAGGCACGTCAGCGCACCACACGCGAAAGCACAAGGCACCGTCCGGCAGCACCGGGCGGCCTGCCGGAGAGGGCGGGACATGAGCGACGGGGGCACACTCGCGGGCCAGGATCGGCGCACGCTGCGGCGCGCCCGGTATGCCGTGGCCGCGGTGTTCTGTGTGCACGGCACGGTGACCGGGTCCTTCGCGACGCGGGTGCCGTGGATCCAAGACCATACGTCGGCGAGCCCGGGGCAGCTGGGCCTGGCCCTGGCCTTTCCGGCGATCGGCGCCTCGCTGACCATGCCGCTGGCCGGCCGGGTGAGCCACCGCTTCGGCACCCGGGCCGCCCTGCGCGGCCTGCTCGCGCTGTGGACCCTGGCGCTCGTCCTGCCCTCGCTGGCGCCGAACCTGATCACCTTGTGCGTCGCGCTGTTCGTGTTCGGGGCGACGGCGGGCATGGCCGATGTGGTGATGAACGCGGTCGGCGTGGAGATCGAGAACCGACTCGAAACCTCGATCATGTCGGGGCTGCACGGCATGTGGAGCGCGGGGGCGCTGCTCGGCTCCGCGGGCGGCACCCTCGCCGCCCACCTGGGCACCGACGCCCGGCTGCACCACCTGCTGGTCGCCGCGGCGCTGACCGTGATCGGTCTCACCACCTGCCGGTGGGTGCTCGACCTCCGCCCCGAGCAGGAGGAGGAGCCGCCGCCGCGTTTCACGCTGCCGCCCCGTGCCGCGCTGGTGATCGGTGCGGTCGGCTTCTGCGCGGTGTTCGCGGAGGGCGCGAGCATGGACTGGTCCGCGGTCTATCTGCACAATGTGCTGAACACCTCCGCAGGCCTCGCCGCCGCGTCGACCACCGGCTTCGCACTGACCATGACGGTGGCGCGGATCACGGGCGACTGGATGGTGAACCGCATCGGTCCGGTGCGCACCGTACGGGCCGGCGGAGTGCTCGCCACGGCCGGCGGCCTGCTGGTGGTGACGGCGCCGTATCCGGCCGTCGCGCTGGGCGGGTTCGCACTGGTGGGGCTCGGCATCGCAGTGGTGGTCCCGCTGGCGTTCGCCGCGGCGGGCCGGAGCGGTCCGCGTCCCAGCCAGGCCATCGCGGGCGTGGCCACGATCATGTACACCTCGGGTCTTGTCGCCCCCTCCGCGGTCGGCAGCATCGCCCAGGCGACCAGCCTGGTGTTCTCCTTCGGCCTGGTCACGCTGCTCGCCTGCGGCCTCATCGTGGGCGCAGGAGTGCTGCGCCCCGGCCGCGGCACGACCCCACCGGTCACCGCGCACGAGGCGGCGGCCCCTGACCTGCAGCCCTGAAGCGGGGCCAGCGTCCGTCGGAGGTGCGGGCCGGCGCCGGTCCTGGGGCCGCCTGCGTCCCCCGTTTCAGCGAAGTCCGCGATTCACCCACACCACGGTGCGCCGTTACTGGGACGCTGCCCGCATGGCGTACTCGGAGCACTTCACGGCCCCCCTGCGGGGCACCGGCGGGACGGTTCCCGTGGGAGACACCGGCGAGGTGCTCTCCGTGCGGAGCATCGACGAGGTGCTCACGCGGATGGGCGCGCTGGCGGCCGGCTGGCCCCCGGCGGACGGGGCAGCGGTCTTCCACCATGTCTATCTGGCCGTCACCGAAACGGCCGGCCGGAGCACCCGCCGCGGTCGGCTCGGCGACGCGGCGAGCGCCGCCACCTTGGACCTTCGCCTGGCCGCGCGCTATCTCGCGGCCCTCGAAGCGGTGGCAGTCGACCACAGGACGCCCGCGTGCTGGCGACCGCTGTTCCGCTACCGCCGGCATCCGGGGGTCCTGCCGCTGCAGTTCGCACTCGCCGGGATCAACGCCCATATCGGGCACGACCTCGCCCTGGCCGTCGTGGACGCCTGCCGTGCGCTCGACTGCGCGCCACAGGACCTGGAGGACGAGTTCGACCGCGTCGGCGAACTCGCCGTCGCGCTGGAGGAACGCATCCGCGAAGAGGTCATGCCAGGGCCCGACCTGCTCCAGGTCGTCGATCCACTGACCCATCTGGTCGGCTGCTGGAGCCTGGAGCGGGCCCGCGACGGCGCCTGGTCGGCGGCCAAGGCCCTGTGGGCGCTGCGCGAACAGCCCGCTCTAGCCGACGAGTTCGCCCAGCGCCTCGACGCGGCGGTAGGCGTGGTCGGCCACCTGCTGCTGACCCCGCTCCCACTCCCCCACCGGGCACCATACGTGCCGTTCTCCGCTGCGCAGGCCTAGGCCTGCGCAGCGGTGGCGGCTCAGTTCCAGCTGGCGTGCAGCGGCTTGCCCTCCGCGTAGCCGGCCGCGCTCTGGATGCCGACGAGGGCCTGCTCGGTGAACTCCTCCAGCGAGGCGGCGCCCGCGTAGGTGCAGGCCGAACGGACGCCCGCGATGATCGAGTCGACCAGGTCCTCCACGCCGGGGCGGGCCGGGTCGAGATACATCCGCGAGGTGGAGATGCCCTCCTCGAACAGGCCCTTGCGGGCACGGTCGAACGCCGACTCCTCCGACGTGCGGTTGCGCACCGCGCGGGCTGACGCCATGCCGAAGGACTCCTTGTAGAGGCGGCCGTCGGAGGCCTGCTGGAGATCGCCGGGCGACTCGTACGTGCCGGCGAACCAAGAGCCGATCATGACATTCGAGGCTCCGGCGGCCAGCGCCATGGCGACATCGCGCGGGTGCCGCACTCCGCCGTCGGCCCACACGTGCTTGCCGTGCTTCTTCGCCTCGGCCGCGCACTCCAGGACCGCGGAGAACTGCGGGCGGCCCACACCCGTCATCATCCGGGTGGTGCACATGGCGCCCGGCCCGACGCCCACCTTGACGATGTCCGCACCGGCCTCGATGAGGTCCCGGACACCGTCGGCGGCGACCACGTTGCCGGCGACGAGCGGCACCCGCGGATCCAGCGCGCGCACCGCCTTGAGCGCGGTGAGCATGGATTCCTGGTGGCCGTGTGCGGTGTCCACGACGAGGGTGTCGACACCCGCGTCGAGCAGTTGCTCGGCCTTGCCCGCGACGTCGCCGTTGATGCCGACGGCCGCGGCGATCCGCAGCCGGCCACGGGCGTCGGTGGCGGGCGTGTAGAGCGTCGCGCGCAGGGCGCCCTTTCGGGTGAGGATGCCCGCGAGGCGGCCGTCCGCGTCGACGGCGGGCGCGTAGCGGCGATTGGCCGTGTCCAGCTTGTTGAAGGCGGCGCGGGGATCGACGTCGGCCGCGACGAGCAGCAGGTCGCGGGACATCACCTCGGACAGCTGGGTGAAGCGGTCGACGCCGTTGAGGTCGGCGTCCGTGACGACGCCGATGGGCCGCTGGTCCTCGTCGACGACGACACCGGCGTCATGGGCGCGCTTGGGCAGCAGGGCCAGGGCGTCGGCGACGGTCTGTGTCGCGGTGAGCACGATGGGAGTGTCCAGGACCAGGTGGCGCTCCTTGACCCAGGCGGTGACGTCGGCCACCACCTCGATCGGGATGTCCTGCGGAATGACGACGAGGCCGCCACGGCGGGCGACGGTCTCGGCCATCCGGCGGCCCGCTATCGCGGTCATATTGGCGACGACCAGCGGAATCGTGGTACCGCTGCCGTCCGGCGACGCCAGGTCGACGGCCTGACGCGAGACGACGGCGGAACGGCTCGGGACCATGAAGACGTCGTCGTACGTCAGGTCGTAGGGCACTGAGGGACGCGATACGAACCGACCGCTGCCGGGCTCAAGGAAACGCATAAAACCACTTCTCCATAGGAAACAGCGCGGATCTGCTCACGCGAAAAACCCCCGCGTCCGTCTTGGCCTCCTACGAGATGCGGGGGTGCTCCAGGCAATGCATCTGCCTCGCTGACGAAGTTTACCCAAGGTCAGCGAGGTCAGCGCTGCCGCGCACGCGTGGCGGCACTCGCTGCCGGACGGTCGGCAGGCCAGGACCGCCCTCGCTCCGAGCCCGCCGGCCGCAGGTGCGCCCGACACACTGCTGACGCCGGTGAGCGTTGCGACGGCGCCGAGGAGCAGACCGGACGTATCCACAGCCTTCGGATTATCGGTGGCCGGCCTCGCGGGTGAGCGGTGCGGCGACGGCCGGGGAGTGGGGCGGCTGCGGTGATGAGTGCACTGCCCGCAGGGTGAGCACCATGGTGAGGCCGCCGCCGGGGGTGTCCTCGGCGTTGAGGGTGCCGCCCATGGCCTCGGCGAAGCCGCGGGCGACCGCGAGGCCGAGGCCGACGCCGGCGCCGCGCGGGGCGTCGCCGTAGCGCTGGAAGGGCGCGAAGATGCGGTCCTTGGCCTCGTCGGGGACGCCGGGGCCGCGGTCGACCACCCGCACCTCCACCCGGTCGGCGATGGCGCTGGCCGACACCAGGACCGGGCTCGCCGGCGGGGCTGTACTTCACCGCGTTCTCGACGATGTTGGCGACCGCGCGCTCCAGCAGCCCCGGGTCGACGGCGACCATCGGCAGGGTCTCGGGGATGTCGAGGTCGACGCTGCCCTCGGGGACGCCGCCGAGCGCCATGGGCACCACCTCGTCGAGGTCGATCTCGCGGATCAGCGGGGTGACGGTGCCGGTCTGCAGCCGGGACATGTCCAGCAGGTTGCCCACCAGGTGGTCGAGGCGGTCGGCGCCCTCCTCGATGCCTCCAGCAGTTCCGCCTGGTCCTCCTCGGACCACTCGACGTCGTCGGAGCGCAGCGAGGTGACGGCGGCCTTGATGCCGGCGAGCGGGGTGCGCAGGTCGTGGCTGACGGCGGCGAGCAGGGCGGTGCGGATGCGGTTGCCCTCGGCCAGCTCGCTGGCCTGGTCGGCCTCGGACTGCAGCCGCTGACGGTCCAGGACCACGGCGGCCTGGGCGGCGAAGGCGGCCAGCACCCGGCGGTCCTCGGCGGGCAGCACCCGGCCGGACAGCGCGAGCGCCATGTGGTCGCCGACCGGCATGTCCACGTCCGCGTCCTCCGGGCGCTGCACCGCCGGGCCTGGTCCCGACGCTGCCCGCGCAGGTCCACGGGGCGACGTCGCTCTCCCGCTCCAGCAGGGCCACGGACTCCATGCCGAAGGTCTCCCGCACCCGCTCCAGCAGCGCCTCCAGGCTGGTCTCGCCGCGCAGCACACTGCCCGCGAGGAAGGAGAGGATCTCCGACTCGGCGCGCAGCCGGGCCGCCTGGTGGGTGCGCCGGGCGGCGAGGTCCACGACGGAGGCCACCGACACCGCCACCCCGACGAAGACCGCGATGGCGACGATGTTCTTCGGGATCGGCGATGGTCAGGGTGTGCACGGGCGGGGTGAAGTACCAGTTCAGCAGCAGCGAGCCGACCGCCGCGGAGGCCAGCGCCGGGCAGCAGTCCGCCCAGCAGCGCCGCGGCCACCGTCAGCGCCAGGAACAGCAGCATGTCGTTGGCGAGGCCGACGTCGGGCGTCGACGCCGGCGAGCAGCAGGGTCAGCAGCGCGGGCCCGGCGACGACCGGCCAGCCAGCCCCAGATGATCCGGGACCGGCCGAGCCGCGCGCCCCGGGCGACGGGCAGTCCGCGCCCCTTGCCCGCCTCGTCGTGCGTGATCAGGTGGACGTCGAGGTCGGGCCCCGAGTCGCGGGCGACCGTGGCGCCGACGCCGGGCCCGAAGACGTACTGCCAGCCCTTGCGGCGGGAGACGCCGAGGACGATCTGGGTGGCGTTGACCCCGCGCGCGAAGTCCAGCAGCGCGGCGGGAACGTCGTCGCCCGACGACATGGTGGAAGGTGCCGCCCAGGTCCTCGACGAGGGTGCGCTGGACGGCGAGTTCCTTGGGCGAGGCGGAGGTCAGGCCGTCGCTGCGGGCGATGTAGACGGCCAGCACCTCGCCGCCCGCGCCCTTCTCCGCGAGCCGGGCGGCGCGGCGGATCAGCGTACGGCCCTCGGGGCCGCCGGTCAGGCCGACGACGATCCGCTCGCGCGAGCCCCAGATCTTCGAGACCTGGTGCTCGCTGCGGTACTCCTGGAGGTACTCGTCGACCCGGTCGGCCACCCACAGCAGCGCCAGCTCGCGCAGCGCGGTCAGGTTGCCGGGGCGGAAGTAGTTCGACAGGGCCGCGTCGACCTTGTCCGGCTTGTAGATGTTGCCGTGCGCCATCCGGCGGCGCAGCGCCTGCGGCGACATGTCGACCAGCTCGATCTGGTCGGCCCGGCGCACCACCTCGTCGGGCACGGTCTCCTGCTGCCGGATACCGGTGATCGACTCGACGACGTCGCCGAGCGACTCCAGGTGCTGGATGTTGACCGTGGAGATCGACGTCGATGCCGGCCGCGAGCAGTTCCTCGACGTCCTGCCAGCGCTTGGTGTTGCGCGAGCCGGGGATGTTGGTGTGCGCGCAGCTCGTCGACCAGGGCCACCTGCGGGCGCCGGGCCAGGACCGCGTCCACGTCCATCTCGGTGAAGACCGCGCCCCGGTAGTCGAGCTCCTGGCGCGGCACCTGCTCCAGGCCGTGCAGCATCACCTCGGTGCGCGGCCGGTCGTGGTGCTCCACGAAGGCGACCACGCAGTCGGTGCCGCGCTCGACGCGGCGGTGCGCCTCGGAGAGCATCGCGTACGTCTTGCCGACGCCCGGTGCCGCGCCGAGGTAGATCCGGAGCTTGCCGCGTGCCATGGTTCTCGTCTCTTGCGTCGTCTGCTGGTCGGAGGCCGTCGGTGCTGGGGCCGGTCCGAAAGCTCGGTCAGCTCTCGAAGCGGTAGCCCATGCCGGGCTCGGTGATGAGGTACCGGGGGTGGGCGGGGTCCGCTTCCAGTTTGCGCCGCAGCTGGGCCATGTAGACCCGAAGGTAGTTGGTCTTGTTGCTCTGGGAGGCGCCCCAGACCTCCTGGAGCAGCTGCTGCTGGGTGATGAGCCGGCCCGGGGTTGCGGACCAGGATCTCCAGCAGATGCCATTCGGTCGGGGTGAGACGGACGTCGCGGCCGTCGCGGCTGACCTTCTTGGCGAGCAGGTCGATGGTGAAGTCGTCGGTGGTGACCACGGTGGTCGCCGGGGCGAGCGGCACGGTCTCGGTGCGGCGGACGGCGGCCCGCAGCCGGGCCAGCAGTTCGTCCATGCTGAACGGCTTGGTGATGTAGTCGTCGGCGCCCGCGTCGAGCGCGGCGACCTTCTCGTCGGAGGCCTGGCGGGCGGAGAGCACCAGGATCGGCACGCGGGTCCAGCCGCGCAGGGCCTTGATGACGTCGATGCCGTCCATGTCGGGCAGTCCGAGGTCGAGCACGACCGACGTCGGGCTGGCGGGCGGCGGCGAGCCGCAGGGCGGTGGCGCCGTCGGGCGCCGCGTCCACCCCGTACGTGCGGGCCTGCAGGTTGATCACGAGGGCCCGTACGAGCTGCGGGTCGTCCTCCACCACCAGCACCCGGGTCATCGGTGTGCGCCTTCCTGTTGTAGCGTGCCGGACGGGTGATGCCTGCGGCGTCGGGTCACGGCCGCGGGAGCCGGCGGCCCGGGGTCTCCCTGACCGCCGGCTCCCACGCGGTGCGTGCACGGCCATCAGCCCTTCGCGGCGAGTTCCTTCAGCGCGATGTTGAGTTCGAGGACGTTCACGCGGGGCTCGCCGATGAAGCCGAGCGTCCGGCCGTCGGTGTGCGTCCTCGACCAGCTTCTCGCACCTGCGGCCGACGGTGAGGCCGTTGCTGCTCCGCGACGCGGTGGACCTGGAGGTCGGCGTACTCCGGGGAGATGTCCGGGTCGAGGCCGGAGCCGGAGGAGGTGACCGCGTCGGCGGGCACGTCGGACGGCCTGACCTGGTAGTCCGCGGTCGAGTTGTCCTTGACGACCGCGGCCTTGGCGTCCTTGACCCACTGGATCAGGTCCGTGTTGTCGCCGGACCGGTTGGTGGCGCCGGACAGGATCAGCTTGTACTGGGTGTTGACGCTGTTGGTGCCCAGGCCGTTCGGACGGGCGGCCCTGGAACCACTTCAGGTCCGGCGCCGGGGTCTCCTGGCCCTTCTTCAGCGGCAGGTTGTAGCGCCTGGCCGATGAGCGCGGAGCCGACGACCTTGCCGTCGGCCTTGATCTCGGAGCCGTTGGCCTTGTCGTGGAAGAGCGCCCTGGGCGACGCCGGTGACGGCCAGCGGGTAGAGGACGCCGTCAGACACGGTCAGGACGAGCAGGGCGCGCAGGCCCGCCCACGAGCAGCCGGGCGGTGTTCGTTACGGAGTTGTTCATGGTCGATCAGCCGATTCCGGGGATGAGGGAGATGAGCAGGTCGATGATCTTGATGCCGATGAACGGGGCGATCAGCCCGCCCAGGCCGTAGATCCCGAGGTTGCGCCGCAGCATCCTGTCGGCGCTGACCGGCCGGTACCGCACGCCCCTCAGGGCGAGCGGCACCAGCGCGATGATGATCAGCGCGTTGAAGATGACCGCGGACAGGATCGCGGAGTCGGGCGAGGACAGGTGCATGATGTTGAGCTTGTCCAGGCCCGGGTAGACCGCCGCGAACAGCGCCGGGATGATCGCGAAGTACTTCGCGACGTCGTTGGCGATGGAGAACGTCGTCAGCGCGCCGCGGGTGATCAGCAGTTGCTTGCCGATCTCGACGATCTCGATGAGCTTGGTCGGGTTGGAGTCGAGGTCGACCATGTTGCCGGCCTCCTTGGCGGCCGACGTACCGGTGTTCATCGCCACGCCGACGTCCGCCTGCGCGAGCGCGGGGGCGTCGTTGGTGCCGTCGCCGGTCATCGCGACGAGCTTGCCGCCCGCCTGCTCCCGCTTGATGAGCGCCATCTTGTCCTCGGGAGTGGCCTCCGCGAGGAAGTCGTCGACGCCCGCCTCGTCGGCGATCGCCTTGGCGGTCAGCGGGTTGTCGCCCGTGATCATGACGGTCTTGATGCCCATGCGGCGCAGCTCGTCGAACCGCTCCCGCATGCCCTCCTTGACGACGTCCTTGAGGTGGATGACGCCCAGGACGCGGGCGCCCTCGCTCGTCCTCGACGGCGACCAGCAGCGGGGTGCCGCCCGCCTCGGAGATCCGCGTCGGCGAGGGTGTCGGCGTCCTCGGCGACCGGTGCCGCCGCTGCTCCTCGCACCCAGGCGATGACCGAACCGGCGGCGCCCTTGCGGACCTTGCGGCCGTCCACGTCCACGCCCGACATCCGGGTCTGGGCGGTGAACGGCGACCCACTCGGCGCCGGCCAGCTCGCCCTGGTGGCGCTCGCGCAGCCCGTACTTCTCCTTGGCCAGGACGACGATGGAGCGGCCCTCGGGCGTCTCGTCGGCCAGCGAGGAGAGCTGGGCGGCGTCGGCGACCTCGGCCTCGGTGGTGCCGCGCACCGGCACGAACTCGGCGGCCTGGCGGTTGCCGAGCGTGATGGTGCCGGTCTTGTCGAGCAGCAGCGTGGAGACGTCGCCGGCGGCCTCGACCGCCCGTCCGGACATGGCCAGCACGTTGCGCTGGACCAGCCGGTCCATGCCGGCGATGCCGATCGCGGACAGCAGCGCGCCGATCGTGGTCGGGATCAGGCAGACCAGCAGGGCCACCAGCACGACCATCGGTCAGGTGCGTGCCCGCGTAGTCGGCGAACGGCGGCAGCGTGGCGACCGCGAGCAGGAAGACGATGGTGAGCGAGGCGAGCAGGATGTTCAGCGCGATCTCGTTGGGCGTCTTCTGCCGGGCCGCGCCCTCGACCAGGCTGATCATCCGGTCGATGAAGGTCTCGCCGGGCTTCGTCGTGATCTTGATGACGATGCGGTCGGAGAGGACCTTCGTGCCGCCGGTGACGGCCGAGCGGTCGCCGCCGGACTCGCGGATGACCGGGGCGGACTCGCCGGTGATGGCCGACTCGTCGACGCTAGGCGACGCCCTCGACGACGTCACCGTCGCCGGGGATGATGTCGCCCGCCTCGCAGACCACCAGGTCGCCGATGCGCAGCTCGGTGCCGGGCACCTGCTCCTCGACGCCCGCCGCGCCAGCCGGCGCGCGACGGTGTCGGTCTTGGCCTTGCGCAGGGTGTCGGCCTGCGCCTTGCCGCGGCCCTCGGCGACCGCCTCCGCCAGGTTGGCGAAGATCGACGGTCAGCCACAGCCAGGCGCTGATCGCCCAGCCGAACCAGTCGCCCGGGTCCTTGAAGGAGAACACGGTCGTCAGGACCGAGCCGACCAGGACCACGAACATCACGGGGGACTTGACCATCACCCGCGGGTCGAGCTTGCGGACGGCGTCCGGGCAGCGACTTCAGCAGCTGCTTCGGGTCGAACAGGCCCGCGCCGACCCGTCCCTCGCCGGCTTGTGGCCGGTGGGCACGTCGCTGTGCGGCGCCCGGGTCGGGGTGGCTGTGGACATGGCGTCCTCTTCCGTACGGGTCTTCGTGGTGGTCATGACGCCAGCCCCTCGGCCAGCGGGCCCAGCGCGAGGGCCGGGAAGTAGGTCAGACCGGTGATGATCGAGGATCGTGCCGACCAGCAGACCGGTGAACAGCGGCTTCTCGGTGCGCAGGGTGCCCGCGGTGGCGGGGACCGGCTTCTGCTCGGCGAGCGAGCCGGCCAGCGCCAGGACGAACACCATCGGCAGGAACCGGCCGAGCAGCATCGCGAGACCGATCGTGGTGTTGAACCACTGCGTGTCCGCGTTCAGGCCCGCGAAGGCCGAGCCGTTGTTGTTGGCGCCCGGAGGTGTAGGCGTAGAGGATCTCGGAGAAGCCGTGCGCGCCGGAGTTGGTCATCGAGTTCGGCCGGGGTGGGCAGGGCCATCGCCACCGCGGTGAAGACCAGCACCAGCGCCGGGGTGATGAGGATGTAGCAGGCCGCGAACTTGATCTCGCGGGTGCCGATCTTCTTGCCCAGGTACTCGGGCGTGCGGCCGACCATCAGGCCGGCGATGAACACCGCGATGATCGCCATGATCAGCATGCCGTAGAGGCCGGAGCCGGTACCGCCGGGCGCGATCTCGCCGAGCTGCATGCCCAGCATCGTGATGCCGCCGCCGAGGCCGGTGAACGAGGAGTGGAAGGAGTCCACCGCACCGGTCGAGGTCAGCGTGGTGGACACCGCGAAGATCGACGAGGCCGCCGATGCCGAAGCGGGTCTCCTTGCCCTCCATCGCACCGCCCGCGAGGTCGAACGCCGGGCCGTGGTGGGCGAACTCGGTCCACATCATCAGGGCGGTGAAGCCGATCCAGATGGTGGCCATCGTGGCGAGGATCGCGTAGCCCTGCCTGAGCGAGCCGACCATCCGGCCGAAGGTGCGGGTCAGCGAGAACGGGATCACCAGGATCAGGAAGATCTCGAAGAGGTTGGTGAAGGCGGTGGGGTTCTCGAAGGGGTGGGCGCGAGTTGGCGTTGAAGTAACCGCCGCCGTTCGTGCCCAGCTCCTTGATGGCCTCCTGCGAGGCGACCGCGCCGCCGTTCCACTGCTGCGAGCCGCCGATGAACTGGCCGACCTCGTGGATGCCGGCGAAGTTCTGGATGGCGCCGCAGGCGACCAGGACGATCGCGCCGACCACCGAGATCGGCAGCAGGATGCGGACGGTGCCGCGCACCAGGTCGGACCAGAAGTTGCCGAGCTCACCGGTGCGGGAGCGGGCGAAGCCGCGCACCAGGGCCACCGCGACGGCGATGCCGACGGCCGCGGAGACGAAGTTCTGCACGGCGAGGCCGGCGGTCTGCACGACGTGGCCCATGGCCTGTTCGCCGTAGTACGACTGCCAGTTGGTGTTCGACACGAACGACGCGGCGGTGTTGAACGCCTGGTCCGGGTCGATCGGCGCGAAGCCGAGCGAGCCGGGCAGGCTGCCCTGGAGCCGCTGCAGCAGATACAGGAAGAGCACGCTGACCGCGGAGAAGGCCAGCACACCGCGCAGATAGGCCGGCCAGCGCATCTCGCGTGTCGGGGTTGGCGCCGATGCCCTTGTAGATCCACTTCTCGACCCGCAGGTGCCTGCTCGGAGGAGTAGACGCCGGGCCATGTAGTCGCCGAGGGGACGGTAGGCCAGGGCGAGCGCCGCCATCAGCGCGAGCAGCTGGAGCACACCGGCGAGGACGGGGCTCATATCGGGACTCAGAACCTCTCCGGGAACACCAGGGCGAGGACGAGATAGCCCAGCAGGGCGACGGCCACGATCAGGCCGACGATGTTCTCGGCGGTCACAGCTTCGTCACCCCCTTGGCGACGAGTGCCACCAGCGCGAAGACCGCGATCGTGGTGACGACGAAGGCCAGGTCGGCCATCGTGAGCTCCTAGAAGGAAGTTCGGTTTGCACGGACGGATGAACGGGACGGGTTGAGGAAACCGCCTGCGTGGCCGGATTCCAGCGCCGTTGACGGCTCCCATACGGCGGCCCGTACGCCCTTGACGCGACTCTTACGGCCACCCGCCGCGGCACGGGTGAACAGCGCCCTTCGCGGGCGGGCCGCGGTGGCACGGAGCGCGAAACGACGGGACGGCCGGTGGGCGGAGCTCACCCTTCGCACCACAGCGGCACGGACGGGTCCGGTGGCAGGTGGTGGCTGAAAGGCGTGGCTGCAGGAGGTTCGTGCGGCGCGGACGCTGGAATGGCGTCAAGATCACCAGGGCGTTCGTCATAGCCGCATCAAGGTGCGCGGTTCCAGCTCCGCCGGTGCTTACCGTCGGCCTCATGGCACGCCGCAAGCACGCGCACACCTCCGCGGTGGAACTCCCGGGTGAAGCAGCGCACGACCGCCACTGGGCCGGGGAGGTACGCAGCTCCATCCGCTGCTCGGCCGCGCTCTGGGGCCTGCTGCTCCTCGTCGACTGGTGCTCCGGCAGTCTGACGCCCTGGCGCGGCGCGCTCTGGCTGGCGCTCGCGGCGCTGCTGTTCTGGGTGCTGTACCCGTCGCGGGTGTCGGCGGGCAGGGGCTGGCTGGCATCGCGGGGACTGCTGCGTCAGCGGCGGGTGCGCACCGACCTGCTGGTGTCGGTGCGCTGGATCGGGGGTGTCGGACAGCGTCTTGTGCTGCGTGACGCTCTCGGCGGGCGCGTCGAGATCAGTCCGCGCGTCCTGGCGGCCAATCCCGAACTGTGGCACCGCCTGGCCGAAGACACCGACGGCCTCACCGCCCGCGGCCCAGGAGCCCACGGATCACCGGCATGCCCCGAGGACATACTGCACCGCCTGTCGGAACGGATCGACCGCGAGACGGCCCGGGCCGTGTTCCAGGTCTCCGGTCTGGAACGAAGCGAGGCGCCGGCCGACGCGGGGCTGGGCCCGGGCCCTGACGCCGATTCCGGTAACCGGCTCTGACTGCGGCTCCGGCTCTGACTCCTGATTCGGCTCCGGTTAGCACTGGAGGGCACGAGGACAGGGCTTCACCAAGCCGCTACTCAGCCCTTGTGACGCTTTGTCTCTCTGTCTCTTTACCTACGACTTCTCGGCGCTGCCGGGGCTCATGCGCCGCCCGCCACCCGCTGGGTGCTGAGGGACCGCTCGCGCTGCCCCGCGAAAGGCAGGGACAGCACCATGGTCAGACCGCCGCCCGGAGTGTCCTCCGGGACGAGAGTGCCGTCCATCGCCTCGGCCAGACCACGGGAGAGCGCCAGACCGAGGCCGAGACCGGTGGAGTTGTCGGTGTCGCCGAGGCGCTGGAAGGGCTCGAAGATCCGCTCCCGTGCCGAGCCGCGCCCCTGCCCGTGCGACGCCAAGGACACCTCTGCGGGCGGCAGGCCAGGACCCCGGTCGACGACGCGCAGCTCCACCCGGCCGGCATACGTCTGGCCGTCACCAGCACCTTGGCCCCGGCCGGGGTGTGCCGGGCGGCGTTGCCGACGAGGTTCGCGATCACCCGCTCCAGCAGCGGCGGGTCGGCCAGCACCTCGGGGATCTCCGTGAAGTCGCGGACGTCGACCTCGGCGGCGTCGACGGGCAACGCGTCCAGTGCGGCCGGGAGGACCTCCTCCAGCGTGGTGGCGCGCAGGTTCAGGGTGAGCACGCCCGCCTGCAGCCGGCTCAGGTCGAGGAGGTTCTCCACGAGGCGGTTCAGCCGCGCCATGGACGCGTCGGCGGTGGCGAGGAGTTCGTCCCGGTCCTGCGCCGAGAAGTCCACATCGCGGCTGCGCAGCGACGTGACGGCGGCCCAGCCCGCGGCGAGCGGGGTGCGCAGGTCGTGGCCGACCGCCCTCAGCAGTGCCGTACGCATCCGGTCGGCGGCCTTGACCGGCTCGACCTCGGCGGCGGCCTCGGCGAGCCGGGCCCGTTCCACGGCGGAGCCCACATGCGCGGCGAAGGCGGCCAGTACCCGCCGCTCGGAGGCGGGCAGCGTACGGCCGCGCAGCACCAGGTACGAGCCGGGTCCGGCGGGAACGGTGACCACGCCATCGGCCTCGGCCGCCCGGCCGCCGACCCGCCCCACAACGGCCGCGTCGGCGTCGGGAGGCTCCTCCACGAGTTCCGCCGAAGTCCATCCCGAAGGTCTCCCTGGTGCGTTCCAGGAGCGCCGGGATGGTCTGGCCGCCGCGCACGATGCTGCCCGCCAGCGAGGACATGGTCTCCGCCTCCGCGGTGGCCCGTGCCGCGCGCCGGGACAGCCGCAGGGACCGGTCGACGACGGCCGCCACGATGGCGGCGACCACCGCGAAGACCACCAGCGCCAGCATGGCGTTCGGATCGCCCAGGGTGAACCGCCGATCGGCGGGATGAACCAGTAGTTGAGCAGCAGGGACGCAGTGACCGACGGCGATCAGCGCCGACACCACTCCCGCCGATGCAGGCCACCCCGACCACGGTCAGCAGGAACAGCAGCGCCTCGCTGGTGAGGTTGAGCATCCCCGCGCACCTGGGCCAGGACCGCGGTGAGCAGGGCGGGCAGGACCAGACCGGCCACCGGGCCCGCGATCAGGCGGGAGGTCGGCAGGGTGCGGCGCCGGGACGGCAGCAGCGTGCCGTGTCCGGCGCGTTCGTGTGTGACCATGTGGACGTCGATGTCGCCGGAGAGCGCGATGACGGTCTCCCCCGTGCCCCGGCCGGCGAGGAACCGCTCCAGGCGACCGCGGCGGCTGGAGCCGAGCACGAGCTGCGTGGCGTTCTCGGCCCGGGCGAACTCCACCAGAGCGGTGGGCACGTCGTCGCCGACCACCGAGTGGTAGCTGCCGCCGAGGTCTTCGACGAGGCGGCGCTGCCGGGCGAGCGAGGCGTGCGAGACCCCGGCGGCGAGACCGTCGCTGCGGGCCACGTGCACGGCGAGCAGATCACCGCCGACGATGGGGTGCCGCCCTCTCGCAGCGTTCAGCGCCCGGGCGCGGTCGGCGATCCGCGCGGCGCGCCGGATCAGCGTGTCTCCCTCGGGGCCGCCGGTCAGCGCGACGACGACACGCTCCCGGGTCTCCCACACCCCGCCTATGCCGTGTTCACTGCGGTACAGGCGCAGGGCCTCGTCGACCCGGTCGGCGACCCACAGCAGGGCGAGCTGGCGCAGCGCGGTCAGATTGCCAGGCCGGAAGTAGTTGGCGAGGGCCGCGTCGACTTTCTCCGGGGCGTAGATGTTGCCGTGCGCCATCCGGCGGCGCAGTCCCTCGGGCGGGATGTCGACGAGTTCGATCTGATCGGCGCGGCGCACCATCTCGTCGGGCACCGTCTCGTGCTGCGGCACCTTGGTGATCTTCTCGACGACGTCGTTGAGGGACTCCAGGTGCTGGATGTTGACGGCGGTGATGACGTCGATCCCGGCCGCGAGCAGCGCTTCGACGTCCTGCCAGCGCTTGGTGTTGCGCCCGCCGCCCGGCACGTTGGTGTGCGCGAGCTCGTCGACCAGGACGGTCCCCGGGCGCCGGGTGAGCACGGCGTCGAGGTCCAGCTCCGTGAACGCGCCGCCCCGGTACTCGCACCTGGCCCGCGGCAGCACGGTCAGGCCGTCGAGCATGTCCTGCGTGCGCGGGCGGCCGTGGCACTCCACGAAGCCCACGACCACATCGGCGCCGCGGGCCGCCCGGCGCCGGCCTTCGTCGAGCATGCGGTAGGTCTTGCCGACCCCAGGGGCGGCTCCGAGGTAGACCTTCAGTCGTCCGGACCGTACGTCACTCATCGCGGCCGACGGCTCTCCTCACTGCGTTCAGCTCCCCTGAGGGAGGGGTTTGACGCTCCTACCGAACCCGCTTTGCGGGGCGCACGCCATGGGCCTTGACGCGTCTTTGGCGCCGCTCACGTGGACGTTGACACCGCCTTGACGAGGCATGGCCACCGGATAAGGTGAAGGCGGTGTGCCGGGAAGTCTGGTCGGCGGAGGGCCTCGTCGGCTCTCCCTACGCCCAGGGGGACGGCATGCGCAGCGTGGGAACGGTTCTTGCTCTTGTGGTACTCGCCACGGTGGTCGCGGCCTTCGCCCACCGCAGACGCATCCCCGCCCCGTCCCTACTGGTGGTCGCGGGGCTTGCGGTGGCACTGCTGCCGGGCACCCCGCGGATCGAGATCAGCCCCGGCATCATCGGCCTGGTCGTCCTGCCGCCGCTGCTGTACGCGAGCGCCCAGGACATACCGTGGCGCGAGCTGCGCGCGGTGTGGAAGCCGGTCGGAGTGCTCTCCATCGGCCTGGTGCTGGCCTCCGCGGCGGCGGTCGCGGCGGTCGCGGTCCTGGTCACACCGCTGTCCTGGCGGATGGCGTTCGTGCTGGGCGCGGTGCTCGCCAGCACCGACCCGGTGGCCGTCACCGCACTCGGCCGACGGCTCGCCCTGCCGCCCAGGGTCCAGGTCCTCGTGCAGGCGGAGAGCCTGTTCAACGACGCGACCTCGCTGGTGCTCTTCCGGGTCGCGGTGGGCGTCGCGGTGGCGGCGGCTGCCGCCGACTGGACGGCCGCGGGAGGCGAATTCCTGCTGCTGGCGGGCGGCGGCACGGCCGTCGGCGGAGTGCTGGCCACCGTGGTGACGCTGATCAGGCGGCGCACCGAGGACCCGGTCCTGGAGACGGTGATCGCGCTGGTCACCCCGTATGCGGCCTACGTCCTGGCGGAGGCGACCGGTGCCTCGGGGGTGACCTCCGTCGTGGTGGCGGGGATCGTGCTGGGCGGGAGCGGCGACCGGCTCACCAACGCCCGCATCCGGCTCCAGCTGCACGCGGTGTACGGCACCGTGGTGTTCCTGCTGGAGAGCGTCGTCTTCAGCCTCATCGGTCTCGCGCTGCCCGCCCAGGTGCGGGGCCTGTCCGACGGCGACCGCGCCTGGCCCTGGTACGCATTCGTCCTGGCCGTCACGCTCGTCGCGGTACGGCTGCTGTGGCTGGCGCCGATGTCCGCGCTGATGCAGCGCGGGAGCGGCATGAAGCGGCTGGGCTGGCGGCTGCCGGTGGTCCTGACCTGGGCGGGCACCCGGGGGGTGGTGCCGCTGGCCGCGGCCCTTTCGGTGCCGGTGGCCACGGACGGCGACACCGCTCTCGCCGAACGCCCGCTGGTACTGGTCCTGACCACCTCGATCGTGGTCGTCACACTCGTCGTCCAGGGCTTCACGCTCGCCCCGCTCGTGCGCCGTTCGGGGATCGCGCTGGAGCCCGACCACACCGAGCGCGAGGAGGCCAACGCACGGCTCAGCCTGGCCAGTGCGGGGCTGAACCGCCTGGAGGAGATCTCGGATCTTGAGGCCGTCCCCGATGTGGTCGTCGACCGGCTCCGCCGTGGCTTCGCCTCCCGCCTCGACCATGCCCGCGACCGCCTCGCCGACACCGAGGGCAACGGCGCCAGGCCCGAGTCCGCCGACCTCGTCTACCGCCAGCTGCGCCGCGACCTGATCGCCGTGGAGGCGGTGGAGCTGCGCCGCCTGTACGACGAACACCGCATCAGCGACACCACCCGGCGCCGCCTGCAGCGCTCGCTCGACCTGGAAGAGGCGAGACTGGCGGACGCGTGAGCGAGCGGACGCGGCGATCGGGCTGCCGTACAGGCCTACCGGCCGCCGCCGACCGCGAGCAGGACGGCGAAACCCTCGGCGCGAGTGTTCCAGTGCGCCTCGGCCTCCGAGAACACCTCCTGAACGACGGCCCACTCCTCGGGCCGCGCCTTTGCGTACGCCTGCCAGCCCAGGACCAGCAGCAGCCGTCCGCGGGCCACCGGAAGCCAGGACAGGTCCTTCAGGCAGTCGGCGAGAGCGTCCCAGTTGCCGCCGAACCACGCGGGCAGGTCCAGGGCGCGGGTGCAGCGGTCGAGGAGAGCGGCCTTGTCGGTGACCCCGGTGAGATCCAGGACGCTGCTGGTCCAGCCGGTGGCACGGACGGCCTCCAGGACCGGGGCGAACGTTTTATCGGTCATTTCTGGCCCACCTCACAACCACCTCGCACCTTCTCGTGCCGCCCGGGCATGCCTCCATGCTGCCCGGGCTGGCGCACACCGTCCGGTGGCCGGCGCGCTGCCCGGGCTGCGGCCCTGCGCCGAGTTGTCCACCCGGGCCATGTGCTGCGGGCCACCGGTCCATGATGTCCGTCCCGTGCGTCCCGGCTCCGTACCGGCCGATCGCGAGCGCGTCAGGCCCTCAGGCATCCCGGGCGAGTGGTCCAAAGATCAGGCGGCGGCGTCGCTGTCCGGATCCATACGGTCCAGGGCCTGGTGCGGAACGGGGCCCGTAGCCATCAGGAAATCCGCCGCCATGGTGTCCGTGACCAGGCTGGTGACGAGGCCGGAGCGGAGCACCGCGTCGATGGCGGCCCCCTTGCGCTGCCCGCCCGCGATCGCGACGACCTCGGGAATGCGCCGCAGCCGGTCCGCCTCCACCGTGATGCACCGCTCGCCCAGGTCCCGGCCGACCCGGCGGCCCTGTACGTCGAAGAGGTGCGCGGACATCTCCGCGGCGACCCCGAGAGAGGCGTAGTGGGCGCGCTCGTCCGCGCTGAGCATGTCGTGCACGGTGGAGATGCCCGGCTCCCAGGAGCCGATCGACACACAGGCCACCGTCACCTTGTCGAAGTACTCGAAGGCGCGGGCGATACCGGTCTGGTGCCGCAGCGCGTCGGCGGTGGCCGGGTCGGGCAGCAGCATCGGCGCGTAGATGGGGTGCGCCTCGCCACCGGAGACCTGCGCGGCGCGCCGGACGGCCTCGACGGAGCCGCGTTCCGCGGTTCCCGCGTCGTACACGCCCGTGAGCTGCACGACCGTGCACGGAGGCAGCCGGTCGAGGGCCGCGGCCATGTGGATGGTCGAACGCCCCCAGGCAAGACCCAGCACATCGCCCTCGGTGACCAGCTCGACCAGCAGATCGGCGGCGACCTCGCCCAGGTTCTCCGGGTCGGGCGACTCATCCGTCTCCGCTGGCGACTCCACGACGACCGCGTGCCGCAGGCCGTAGCGGGCACGCAGCGCGTCCGAGCGTTCCGCGTCGAGTTCCGCGGGCACCCTGATCTCGATCCGTACGAGGTCTCGTTCGAGAGCGGTCTCCAGGACCCTGGCCACCTTGAAGCGGCTCACGCCGAACTCCTCGGCGATCTGGATCTTGGACTTGCCCTCCAGATAGAAACGGCGAGCCATCGCCGCCGCCTGAACCAACTCCGCGGGTCCCATCCGCAGAGCGGGCCGCCCCGCCGTCATGCCGGACACGGCGTTCTCCTTACTGCTCACAACTTCTCACGTCTTCACACTCTGGATTCGCCGTTCATCCTTGCAGATCCGAAGCGAGCGATCAGCCCTGACGGACGCCGTTCATGTTCCCTTGTCCCGGCCGCCGCATCACAAGACGCCGACCGCGCACAGCCGCCTCAGTGGCCGCAGGCCCAAGGTGCGGCTGCCAGCGCGGCGCCGGCCTGCGTGCGCAGCTCCCTGACCGCCTGAGCCGGGTCGTCCGCGCCGTAGACGGCGGATCCCGCGACGAAGACGTCGGCGCCCGCCTCCGCGCACCGTTCGACGGTCGACTTGGAGACACCGCCGTCCACCTGGAGCCACAGTTCGAGCCCGTGCTTCTTGATCAGCTCACGGGTGCGGCGGATCTTCGGCAGCATGATGTCGAGGAAGGCCTGGCCACCGAAGCCCGGCTCGACGGTCATGATCAGCAGCATGTCCAGTTCGGGAAGCAGGTCCTCGTACGGTTCGATAGGAGTGGCGGGCTTGAGGGCCATGGCCGCGCGGGCTCCCTTGGCGCGGATCTCGCGGGCCAGACGCACCGGGGCGGCGGCGGCCTCCACATGGAACGTCACCGACCCGGCGCCCGCCTCAACGTACTGCGGTGCCCAACGGTCGACGTCCGCGATCATCAGATGGCAGTCCAGGGGCGTGTCCGTGGCACGGGCCAGGGACTCCACCACGGGGACACCGAGGGTGAGGTTCGGGACGAAGTGGTTGTCCATAACGTCGACATGGAGCCAGTCAGCGCCCTCCACCGCCCTGGCCTCGTCGGCGAGGCGGGAGAAATCGGCGGACAGGATGCTGGGGTTGATCTGCGGCGCGGCCATGCCCCCAGCCTGCCATGTGGAACGGCCACGCCGGGTGCCGGGCCCGGTCCCGGCCTCCGAGGACACGAGGCACCGCATGACTGATCGCCGCTGGTCGCGCCCGAGCGGTGGAGCCGCACCGTGGCACGGCTCCGTGCGCCCGACGGGACGCGCTCAGTCGGTCCTGCGCAGCATCGCCAGGTACATCGCGTCCGTGCCGTGCAAATGCGGCCACAGCTGGACGTCGGGCCCCTCGCCCAGCGCGGGCACCCCGGGCAGCAGCGGCCGGGCATCGATGAGTTCCGCGCCGCCCCGGCCGCTCAGGATGTCATCGACGACGGCCCGTGTCTCAGCCAGGTGCGGAGAGCAGGTGACATAGGCGACGACACCGCCGGTGCGCACCGACTCCAGTGCGGTACGCAGCAATTCGCGCTGGAGCGTGGCGAAGCCGGCCAGGTCCTCGGGACGGCGGCGCCAGCGGGCCTCGGGGCGACGGCGCAGCGCGCCCAGGCCGGTGCACGGCACATCCATCAGGACCCGGTCGAAGCTGCCGGGCCGCCACGGCGGACGGAGGCCGTCGGCGACGATCACCTGGTACGGGCCCGGGGTGCCGGCCAGCGCCTTCGCGACCAGGCCCGCGCGGTGCGGCTGCTTCTCCCCGGCGAGAAGTGCGGCACCGCGCTGCGCGGCGATACCGGCGAGCAGCGCCGCCTTGCCGCCGGGCCCGGCGCAGCCGTCCAGCCAGCGTTTGTCCGGTCCCTCCAACGGCGCCGCGGCCAGCGCGAGCGCCACCAGCTGGCTGCCCTCGTCCTGCACACCGGCGCGTCCCTCGCGCACCGCGTCGAGCGCCCCGGGGTCACCGCCCTCGGCGAGCCGGGCGGCATACGGCGACCAGCGGCCCGGCAGCGCGGCCGGCTCGCCGAGCCCGTCGAGCAGTTCTGCCGCGGTGGCGCGTCCCGGGCGGGCCACGAGGGTCACCTCGGGCCGTTCGTTGTCGGCTTCGAGCAGGTCCTCGATGCCGGCCCGGTCGCCGCCGAGCGCATCCCACAGGGCGGAGACGATCCAGCGCGGATGCGCGTGCACCACGGCGAGATGGTCCTCGGGGTCGTCCTCGTACGGCGGCGCGACGCGCTCCAGCCAGCCCCCGAGGTCGTACTGGGCGATCTTGCGCAGCACCGCGTTGACGAACCTGGCGCGCCCGTCACCGAGGACGACGCGGGCGAGCTCCACGGACGCGGACACGGCCGCGTGCGTCGGGATACGGGTGCCCAGCAGCTGGTGCGCGCCGAGGGTGAGCACGTCGAGCACCGGCGGGTCGACCTCGCGCAGCGGCCGGTCGACGCAGTCCGCGATGATCGCGTCGTAGGTGCCCTGCCTGCGCAGTGTGCCGTAGACCAGCTCCGTCGCGAGGGCCGCGTCCCGCCCGTCGAGCTCGCCCTTCTCGCGAGCCTTGCGCAGCAGGGGCGGCAGGACGAGGTTGGCGTACGCGTCCCGCTCGTCGACGGCCCGCAACGCCTCGAAGGCGAGGATCCGCACGGGGTCCTTCTTCGGACGGCGGTATGGCTTCGCGGGCGCGCCCGTGCTGCGGGGACGCCGGTGCGGCTGGTCGGTCAAAGGTGCTCCGGTGCTGGTCTGCGGCCGGGGACCCGCCCCGGTCTGCAACTCAGCCTACGTCGCCGCCGCCGAGCCGTTCGCCCGGGGCGATGCGCACACCGCGCGCCCAGTCGGCGGCGTGCATCGGCTTCTTGCCCTGCGGCTGCACCCACAGCAACTCGACGGCGTACGAGCCGGTGCCCACGTGCACGTGGTTCTTGCCGGCCGCGAGCTCGCCGGGGGCGAGGTCGGTGCGGTCCGCGGCCTGGGCGGCCTGGACGAGCTTGAGCCGCTCACCGCGGAAGACGGTCCACGCGCCGGGCGCGGGCGTGCACCCGCGCACCACGCGGTCGACGCGCAGCGCCGGCGCGCTCCAGTCCACCCGCGCGTTCTCGACGGTGACCTTGGGGGCGACGGTGATGCCCTCGTCCGGCTGGACGACGGCCTTGAGGCTGCCGTCCGCGATGCCGTCCATCGTCGCCACGAGCAGTCCCGCGCCGGCCAGCGACAGCCGGGTGAGCAGGTCACCGCTGGTGTCCGTGGGCCTGACCGTCTCGGTGAGCGTGCCGTACACCGGGCCCGAGTCCAGGCCCTCCTCGATCAGGAAGGTGGCGGCGCCGGTGATCTCGTCGCCCGCCATGATCGCGTGCTGCACGGGTGCGGCACCGCGCCAGGCGGGCAGCAGCGAGAAGTGCAGATTGACCCAGCCGCGCGCGGGGACGTCCAGCGCGACGCGGGGCAGCAGCGCGCCGTAGGCGACGACCGGGCAGCAGTCGGGCGCGATCTCCCGCAGCCGTGCGAGGAAGTCCTCGTCCCGCGGCTTGCGCGGCTTCAACACCTCGATCCCGGCCTCCTGCGCCCGCTCGGCGACCGGGCTCGCGATCAGCCGGCGACCGCGTCCGGCCGGTGCGTCGGGGCGTGTGACGACGGCGGCCACCTCGTGCTGTTCGGAGGCGATCAGGGCGTCCAGAGCGGGAACGGCGACCTCGGGGGTGCCTGCGAAGACGAGCTTCATCGGTGGCTGTGGGCCTCTCGGGCGGAATGGTCGGACGGTCTCGGGCGGTCGGGCGGCAGGTGGTGGCCGGGCGGGACACGGGCGGCCAGGTCGGCGCGCGGAGCGCCCGTGGCGTACACCGGCACGGCGCACCAGTCTATGAGGCACCGTCACCGGGCGTGCCGGCAGATCACGGGCGGTGTCAGCGACACCGCCGCTGACCTGGGCACATCTGCCCGTGCAGGCGGGCACCGTGACCACACACGGGGTGGCGCGTTGGTCAAGAGGGAGTTGACCGCAGGGGCCACCACGACGGCTTACTCCCTGTCATCGCTCTCACCCATGGTTTCCATCGTCCGCCAGATTTGCCATCGTTCATGATCGTTCGTCATTACTAGTCAGCGCTAGTCGTTGCTAGTCACCACTAGTCATCACTAGTTGCTACTTGTCGCAGTTCACTGTTGTCACTGTTCGTCATCGCCGGTTCGAGAGGCTTGTTCATGGCCGACCACGCAACTCACGACGCCCAGGCCCGGGCCAGCCTTCATCTGCTGGTGCGGGACATCGAGCGGGTCCGCCGCCAGGTGGACGCTCTGCGCACGCTCACCGCCCAGCTGGGCAACGTCTACCGTCCTCGGCGCCCGGGCCCCGCCACCGGATTCGTCGTCTACGGAAGGGCGCCCGCCCCGACCGTCCGGCTCGCCCAGGAACTGCGCGACAGCGTGGAGACCCTGGTCACGGCCGCCGTGGACTTCGACCGTTCGCTCGGTTTCTCCTGGGACGCGGTGGGCTCGGCGCTCGGCGTGACCAAGCAGGCGGTGCACCGCCGCTACGGCGCCCGCCGGGCCACCACCCAGGCCGCCGCGGACACCGAGCACGACACCGAGCCGCAGACCACCGCGCCGCACCCGCTCCCCCTGGGCGGCGGCCTCCCCTCGGTCCCCGCGGCCCGATCCAGGCAGCCCCAGCCGGGAATGAGCGGCCCCGGCCTGCGCGACGAAGCCAGGCCGGGAGTCTTTCCGGGGCCGCGGAACGGCTGATCCACCAGGTCGCGCGCCAGGCTGAACCCGCGGGCAGGCTCGAACCCGCGGGACGGCCGCGGCGGCACAGCCTGGCGGGCGGCCTGCGACGGGAGCCGCGGGGCAGCGCCTGCGTACACAGTGCGCGCCCCGTGGTCCGCAGAGCCCATCCGGCCGGCCCGTGGGCCGCGGCCGGTGGCCGCGCGACAGGACCCGTGCGCCGTGGACTACTCCGGGCGGACGGCGGTGACCAGCCAGGCGGCGTTGCCCATGCGCAGCCCATCATGTCCTTCGCGGGTGCGTAGGGCGTCCGTGAGCACCCGGCGGGCACGGTCCGCGACCTCTTCTGTGACCTGGCTCAGCAGATGCCGGCCCGGACCGGAGTCCAGCAGGAAAGCGGCCACGTCGTCGGCGTCCTGCCCCCAGGTCCCGAACGCCTCGACAGGCACCGCGTCGACCTGCTCGAACCCGGCCGCGGACAGCACGTCACGGGTGCGGTCCGGGTCCGCCAGCGAGAACATGCCCGGGCTGCCCGGCGCACCGAAACCCGTCATGGGCAAAACGTCGCGCAGTGTCGCGAGGACCTGGAGCCACTCGTTGCGTTCGGCTCCCGCGGCACAGAGGAACGCCAGGCGGCCACCGGGACGCAGGGCGCGTCCGATATTGGCAAAGGCAGCGACCGGGTCGGCGAAGAACATCACCCCGAAGCGGCTGATCACGACGTCGAACCTGCCCGGCTCGAATCCGTGGACCTGTGCATCGCCCTGCACGAACTGCACATTGCCGATGTCCTCGCGGCGGGCGGCCTCGCGGGCGCGCGCCAGCATCGGCGCCGACAGGTCCAGGCCCAAGGCACGGCCGCCGACGGCCCGACGGGCGGCCAGCCTGGTCGTGGCCCCGGCTCCGCAGCCGATGTCCACGACCCGGTCGCACGGCCCGATCGCGGCGGCGGCCAGCAGCGGTTCGTTGAAACCTGCGTTCACCGCGTCCCAGCGGTCCCGGTTTTGGGCCCAGTGCCTGCCCTCGTGACCGTTCCACGCCTGCGCCTGATCGACGTTGACGATGTGCTGCACTCGGGACCTCCTGCGTGACGCGGCGCTTGCCGAGACCGACTGAGACTAGAATGGGCGTATGCCCAAACAGTATGGGCATACGCCCATACTTGCAACCGCGCCGCGGTCCGGCGCACCGCGGCTCACACCGAAAAGAGGCCCCATGGCACCGCGTGGAGTGGCGATCCCCGACCTTCGCGAGCGGCTCTTCGGCGCCGCGGAGCAGGTGCTGGCCCGCGAGGGCCCGGCCGCGCTGACCAGCAGGGCGATCACCGCCGAGGCGGGCTGCGCCAAGGGGCTGCTGCACGCCCACTTCGACGGTCTTGACGAATTCGTCGCCGAGCTGGTCCTGAACCGGTTCGCGCGCACCGCACACCAGGTCGGGGAGCTGCCCGGGCAGGCGGGGCACGCCACCGTGGCCGACAACCTCGCCACGGCCACGTTCGCACTCCTGAACTCCCTGGACCCCACCGTCATCGGCCTGGCCATGACCCGCCCCGCCGCCGCCCTGCGGATCCGTCAGGCGCTGGAGGCCGGCGCACCGAGCTTCACGGCGGTCCAGGACGCGTTCTGCGCGTATCTGGACGCCGAACAGCGGCTCGGACGCCTCCCGGACGGCACTGACAGCGTCTCGATCGCGCTCGCGCTCGTCGGAACCGTTCACCATCTGCTGATGACCAGCTGGGCCACCGCGCCGGATCCTCGCGAACAGATGAAGCGGGTGATCGCCCTCCTCGTAGACGCCGGTCCCGGCTCCACCGCGGCCACGGAAAACGCACCGCGGACCGCACGCATCGCGGAAACGGAAGCGGAAGCGGAAAGACGGGCGCTGAGGCCGAGGTGGCAGCAGCGGCGCAAGAGGCGCATGAGGTGCAAGCAGCGGCGGAGGCACCGTAGGAGCAGAAGATCACACACCGTGGCACCGCACCGGACGCGCCGCACCGGCCCTGTGCCCGTCCAGAGCGGGAATGGCTTCGTTCACTTCAAGCCCAGTTTGGACAGCATTTCGTGATCTTGAGGTGCCTGGATGTTCACGAGAGGTAGCAGCAGTGTTAGGGCCGGCCGTTCATGAGTGATCTGCATGAGGAGGATGGCGCCTTGCTTCCGACCGGAGCGATGATGTCGGCCATGACGTTGTCAACGGCGTTCACGAAGTTGTGCGGTGTGCGGCATCCGATCGCGCTGGCACCCATGGGCGGGTCTGCTGGGGGTGCCCTGGCGGCAGCTGTCTCACGTGGCGGTGGGCTCGGGTTGCTTGGGGCTGGGGCCGGGGATCCGGACTGGCTGGCTCGCGAGATACCCATGGTCAAGCAGAACACGGACAAGCCATGGGGAATCGGCTTCTTGACCTGGGCAATCGATGTCGGATGCCATCGAACGAGCGCTGGACTACCAGCCCAGTGCAGTGATGTTGTCCTTTGGGGACCCGAGCCCGTTCACCGAACGCATCCGCCGAGGCCGGCGCGACACTGATCATCCAGGTCACCGACATGGAGGAGGCCAGCAGGCGGTGGAGCTGGGCGCCGACGTCATCGTGGCGCAGGGCACCGAGAGCGGTGGGCACGGAGCCCGGCACGGACGGTCGACCTTGCCGTTCGTGCCAGCGGTAGTGGACCTGGCGGCCCCGGTTCCGGTGCTGGCGGCCGGCGGGATCGCCGACGGCCGCGGATTGGCAGCCGCCCTTGCCCTGGGCGCCACCGGCGCGCTGATCGGCACCCGCTTCCAGGCCACCGCCGAAGCCCTGGTCCACCCCTCGATCGCAACCGCGATCGTTGAGGGACGCGGGCAGGACACCGAGCTTAACCGCGTCCTGGACATCGCCCGCGGTTCCCGCTGGCCCTCCCAGTACACCGCTCGGACCCTGGGACATCCGCTATCTCGACCAATGGCGGGGCCGGGAAGCGGAACTCGCTGCTGACCCCCAGGCTCAGCGTGACTACCAGGAAGACGTGGCACGAGGCGAAGTCCCCCCGCTGCCGGTATGGGCCGGCGAGGCAGTCGATCTCATCACCGATCTGCCACCGGCAGCCGATCTTGTCTCCACCTCGCCGGCAAGCCGAGGACGTCCTGAACCAAGCGGGAAGAGACTGAACGCGCTCTCCAGAGCGGCAAACACCTCGATGCTCCAGTGTCAACTGGCCCAGTGACTTCGAAACTCCTGAACACCACCCGGCCGTGGATCCGGACGCCTCCCAAACCTCTGAACAACTGACGACGTGACTCGTGAACAAAGCCAGCGGGACCGATCCGGCACGCCGGGCGCGGCGGCCCCGCGGAAGGCATGCGGACGACCGGAAGGTCAGCGGACGACCGACGTCATCCGATGTCCGCCGGGTCGATCCGGATCCGCACCGCATCCGCTCCCGTCCCGGCGCGGTTCGTCTTCGCCAGCCGGGCCGCCTGCGCCGCCTTGAGCGCGGCGGCGAGCGCGGCGCCGCTGCCCTGCGGGACCCTGATCAGAGCGCGCTCCCACTGCTCCCCTGGTGGCGGCGCACCCGTGCGCCGCGGGCCTGCCCGGCTCGCCGACCGGCAGCAGTACAGGACCGAGGACCTGCGCGTCACCCGGCAGCCGGGCCTCGGCGAGGAAGTCGGCGGCCGCGCCCATCGGGCCCGCCACCGACGCCATCCGTGACACCGGAGGAAACCCAGCTCCGCACGCTCCGCACGCTCCCGCACCGCGTAGCCCACCGGGTCCCAGCGCACCAGGGCCTGGACGGGTTGCGCGGTGGCCTCGGCGACGATGACCACGGTGCCGTCTGCCTCCTGACCGCGCACCAGCGCGGCGGCGACGATCCAGCGGCGCAGCGCCTCCTCGCCCGCCCGCAGGTCAGGACGGCCGAGCATGGCCCAACCGTCCAGCAGCAGGGCCGCCGCGTAGCCGCCGTCGGCGACAGGCTCCGCACCGGGTGTGCTGACCACCAGCGCGGGCGTGCCTGGCACCGTGTCCAGCACCTGCTCACGACCCGAGGTGCGCACCGGCACGCGGGGAACGCCCGCCCCAGCTCCTCGGCCGTGCGCCGGGCGCCGACGACCTGCGCCCGCAGCCGCATGCCTCCGCACTCCGGGCAGTGCCACGCGCCCTCGCCCTGCCCGCACCAGCCGCACCTGAGCGCCCCGGCCCGTCGCCCGGCGCCTGCAAGGGCCCGGCGCAGCGCCGGCAGCGGGCCGGGGCACGGCAGCGCTCGCAGGCCAGCCGCGGTACATATCCGCGGCGCGGCACCTGCACCAGCACCGGGCCGCGCGTCAGTCCCTCGCGTGCGATCCGCCAGGCGAGAGTCGGCAGCCGGGCGGCACGGGCCGCCTCGTCCCGGGCCAGGTCGGTGTCCTGGACGGTGCGCACCAGCGGGGCGCACGGCGCACCTGCTCCCGGTCGGCCACCAGCGGCAGCGCCCAGCCGCTCTCGACGAGCTGAGCCGCCTCGACCGTGCAGCCCCAGGCGCCGAGCAGGAATCCGCAGCCGCCCTGGGCGGCCCGTGGCAGCAGCACCTCGCGGGCGTGCGGCTGGGGTGCGTGCGGCTCGCTGTGGCTGCCGTCGCCGTCGTCCCAGATGGCGACGAGTCCCAGGTCGCGGACGGGCGCGAACATGGCCGCCCGGGTACCCACCGCCGCGCGCACCGACCCGCGCCGCACGGCGAGCCACTGGCCGTACCGCTTCTCGGGGCCCGCCTCGGCGGTCAGCACGCGCGTGCCGCCCCGCGCCGAGCAGCGCCGTCAGGGCCGCGTCGACCCGCGCCACGGCGCGGCCGTCCGGGACCACGACCAGCGCGCCGCGGCCCGAGGCGAGCGTCGGCCGCCACGGCGCGGGCCAGCGCATCGGCCCACTCGGGCCCGGCAGCGCCGGCCACACGGCGCGCGGGGCGCCGCCTGGTGGCGAGGGCGTCCGAGGAAGGCGGGGCCCGCCGGTAGCGCGTCCAGGTGCCGGGCTCCGGCGCCTGGGGCGGGGCAGCGGCTCGGGTGAGCGGCTCCGCCTCCGCGCGTGCGCTGCGGGGCGGGACGGCGAGCTGGAGCACGTCGGCGAGGCTGCCGGCATAACGGTCCGCCACGGCACGGGCGAGGGCCAGCAGCTCCGGGCTGAGCACCGGCTCGGGCGAGACGACCTGGGCGAGCGCGGCCAGCGGCCCGCCGTAGTCGGACTCGGCGAGCCGCTCGACGAGGAACCCGCCGACGAGACAGCCGCCCTCCCGCCGCCCGCGCGCACCTGGCCCCGCCCCGCCCCGAACCGCACGCGGACCCGCACCCCGGGCTGCGCCTCCGCGTCGAGCTCTGCGGGGACCGCGTAGTCGAAGTACCGGTCGAGGTGCAGCACGCCCTTGTCGACCACCACCCGCGCCACCGGCAGCCGGTCGGCGAGCTCGGCACCCCGCCAGGTGCGCGGCTTGGCGCGCGGCGCCTTGGCCCCTGCGCACGGTCTCCCGGATCAGCGCGAGCTGCTCCGCCCGGCACGGCTCCCGTGCCGCACCGGCCCGTGCCCGTCCGCGCTGCTCACACAGCATTCCTACCAGACGCCGCCGACAGCCGCTGGCAGCCCCGCCAGACGGACCGTCGCCACAGGACACCGGCGAGCGGCGCCCGGGCCCGTCCGGTGTCACGGCGGACCGGCACGCTGGTGCCGGGCGACGGACGTCAGCAGGCCGGCCGCCGCACGCAGCGCGTCCACGCGGTCCGTGCGCTCCCAGGTGAATTCGGGCAGCTCACGGCCGAAGTGGCCGTAGGCGGCGGTCAGGGCGTAGATCGGCCGGAGCAGGTCGAGGTCGCGGATGATCGCGGCGGGGCGCAGGTCGAAGACCTCGCTGATGGCCTCCTCGATCTTCTCGGTGTCCACCGTGCTCGGTACCGAAGGTCTCGACGAAGAGGCCGACCGGCTCGGCCTTGCCGATCGCGTAGGCGACCTGGACCTCGCAGCGGGTGGCGAGGCCCGCGGCGACGACGTTCTTGGCGACCCAGCGCATCGCGTAGGCGGCGGAGCGGTCGACCTTGGACGGGTCCTTGCCGGAGAAGGCGCCGCCGCCGTGCCGGGCGTATGCCGCCGTAGGTGTCGATGATGATCTTGCGGCCGGTCAGGCCGGCGTCACCCATCGGGCCGCCGATCTCGAAGCGGCCGGTCGGGTTCACCAGCAAGCGGTAGCCCTCGGTGTCGATCTTGATGCCGTCGTCGACCAGGGCCCTCAGCTCGGGCTCGACGACGAACTCGCGGATGTCGGGTGCGAGCAGCGACTCAAGGTCGATGTCGCTGGCGTGCTGCGAGGAGACCACGACGGTGTCGAGCCGGACCGCCTTGTCGCCGTCGTATTCGATGGTGACCTGGGTCTTACCGTCCGGCCGCAGGTAGGGGATGGTGCCGTTCTTGCGGACGTCGGACAGCCGCTGGGAGAGGCGGTGGGCCAGGCGGATCGGCAGCGGCATCAGCTCGGGCGTCTCGTCGCACGCGTAGCCGAACATGAGGCCCTGGTCACCGGCGCCCTGCCGGTCCAGTTCGTCGAGCTCTTCCGAAGCTGCGCTCTCGACGCGGGCCTCGTAAGCCGTGTCGACGCCCTGGGCGATGTCCGGGGACTGGGAGCCGATGGACACCGACACGCCGCAGGAGGCGCCGTCGAAGCCCTTCTTCGAGGAGTCGTAACCGATCTCGAGGATCTTGTCGCGCACCAGCTGTGCGATCGGCGCGTAGGCCTTGGTGGTGACCTCGCCGGCCACATGGACCTGGCCGGTGGTGATAAGAGTCTCCACGGCGACCCGGGATGCCGGGTCCTCCTGCAGGAGGGCGTCGAGGATAGTGTCGCTGATCTGGTCAGCGATCTTGTCAGGGTGACCCTCGGTCACGGACTCCGAGGTGAAGAGACGGCGGGACACATCGCTCCCTGGGGTTGCAGCGGCTGCTGGCTGATCATTGGTGGACGGGCTGGAGGCTGCGCCCGGCACCGTCCGCGAACAGTTTATCGGGCGGAATGGTCCCTGGCCCCTGTGTCTCGCTCTTTGGGCGATTGCAAAGGCTCTCGGAGGACGATGGGACAATCTCATTTCCGGGTGGATGCGACACGTTCCCACCCGTGGTAGCACTGGGTTTCCGCGTGAGTTCACCAGATATTCTGCGGGTTTTCCCCACTGTGCGTCTCCGGCGCATCGCCGGACACGCCCGACGCGTGCCCGGCCGCTCCGGTTCCGGCGGCTTCGCTGTCAGCGCAGACGCGCGTGCACCAGGTCCCACACCACGTCGGCCAGGGCTTCCTTGGGTCCTTGCGGTACCAGTGTCTCGCTGCCGTCGGCACCGAGCACCACGGCCTCGTTCTCCTCGGCACCGAACGTCTTGCGTTCGCCGACCTCATTGACGACGAGCAGGTCACACCGCTTGCGGCGGAGCTTGGTGCGGCCGTTGTCGAGCACATTGTCGGTCTCGGCGGCGAATCCGACGACGATCTGGCCGGGCCGGAGACGGTCGGCGGAGAGCTCGGCGAGGATGTCGGGATTGCGCACGAGGGCGACCGGCTGCGGGTCCAGGCCCTCCTGTTTCTTGATCTTTCCGGTGGCGTAGACGGCCGGGCGGAAGTCGGCGACGGCGGCGGCCATCACCACCGCGTCGGCGTCCGCGGCGGCCTTGAGCACCGCTTCCCGCAGCTGGACCGTGGTACCGACAGCGACGACGTCGACTCCGGCGGGGTCGGGCAGGTCGATGTTGGCGGCCAGCAGCGTGACCCGGGCGCCGCGGGCGGCGGCGGTACGGGCGAGCGCGTAGCCCTGCTTGCCGGAGGAGCGGTTGCCGAGGAAGCGCACCGGGTCGAGGGGCTCGCGGGTGCCGCCTGCGCTGACGACGACGTGCCGGCCGGCGAGGTCGGCGTCCTGGACGCCGCGGGCCAGGGTCCTGCGGCAGAGCTCGAAGATTTCCGCGGGGTCGGGGAAGCGGCCCTTTCCGGTGTCCACGCCGGTGAGGCGGCCGACGGCCGGCTCGATGACGACGGCTCCCCTGCGGCGCAGGGTGGCGACGTTCTCCTGAGTGGCGGGGTGCTCCCACATCTCGGTGTGCATGGCGGGGGCGAAGACCACGGGACAGCGCGCGGTCAGCAGTGTGTTCGTCAGCAGGTCGTCAGCGAGGCCGTGGGCCGCTTTGGCGAGCAGGTCGGCGGTGGCGGGGGCGACGATGACCAGGTCGGCGCCCTGGCCGATGCGCACGTGGGGCACCTCGTGGACGTCGGACCAGACCTCGGTGGCGACCGGGTGGCCCGAGAGGGCGGACCAGGTGGCGGCGCCGACGAAGTGCAGCGCGGAGTCGGTCGGCACGACGCGCACGTCGTGGCCCGACTCGGTCAGCCGGCGCAGCAGCTCGCACGCCTTGTAGGCGGCGATACCGCCGCTGACCCCCAGAACGACCTTCGGCCTGCTCACCGTGGTTCTTTCTCCCCGCACTCGACTCCTGGGAGCCCTCTCCGGGCGTCCCAGGGGTCTCCCGGGGGCCTGGCAGGACCGGTCGGGACGGTCTGCGCCGACGATAGGCCGCGGGCGCGGCAGGCGACGTCCTGGCCGGATGAGGGCTCCATGACACACCCCCATGACACACCACAGGCCCGGCAGTCGCGCTGCCGGGCCTGGTGTTGTCACGATTCGCCGTCTGCGGCGCGCCGGGCAGGCACCCGCCGACGCCGAGACGAAGACTGCAACCCCTGAACGATCGGACGATCCGAGGACCAAGACGACCCGTGGCGCCTCGTACACGGGACCGCCCGGGGTGCCGGACGCCTAGGCGCCCCGCAAGGCGTTACTGCGCCGGGCCCTCCACGGCCTCGGACGTCAGCAGACCCGCGTTGATCTCGCGGAGTGCGATCGAAAGCGGCTTCTCGTGGACATGGGTGTCGACGAGGGGACCGACGTACTCAAGGAGACCCTCACCGAGCTGCGAGTAGTACGCGTTGATCTGGCGGGCACGCTTGGCCGCATAGATCACGAGGCTGTACTTCGAGTCGGTGGCCTCAAGGAGCTCGTCGATCGGGGGGTTGATGATGCCCTCGGGCGCGGTGGTGGAAGAGGACACGCTCTACCTTCCGAAAGATGGGTGATGATCGAATGTCGATGCCGGACGCGGCACAAAGCCACGAGAGGCCGAAACCTCTGCCAACCCGGCCGCTGGAGGCGACGTCACCGACAGTGGTGACACCGACACGACAGACACGACAGAGTGGACATCGATCACGTAACGTCCAACAAGGCTAGCAGCTCATTGACGACATCCCCGACGGCGGTGTTGACGAGAGTGACATCGAACTCGGACTCGGCAGCGAGCTCGATCCTGGCCGCCGCAAGACGGCGGTCGATGACGTCGGGAGGCTCCGTGCCCCGTCCGGTGAGCCGGCGCACCAGCTCGTCCCAGGAGGGCGGGGCGAGGAAGACCAGTCGCGCGTCCGGCATGGCCTGGCGGACGAGACGGGCCCCTTGGAGATCGATCTCCAGCAGGACGGGCTCACCCGCCTCCAGCCTTTCGAGCACGGCCCCGCGCGGGGTGCCGTAGCGGTTGTCCGGCGAACTCGGCCCATTCCAGCAGTTCGCCGTTGGCGATCAGCTTGTCGAATTCGTCGTCCGAGACGAAGAAATACTGGACTCCGTCTTTCTCGCCGGGGCGCGGCCTTCGGGTGGTGGCCGAGACCGAGAGCCAGACCTCGGAGTGTTCCTTGCGCAGATGAGCGACGACCGTGCTCTTACCGACCCCTGAGGGGCCGGAGAGCACGGTCAGCCGCGGACGTGCGTCCGGGGGTACGGGGGGTGTCCCCGGGGATGTTGCAGCCATGAAGCGATTATCCAGGTTCGCGACCCGGACCGGGAACGTCAGGCGGGGTTGCCGCCGAACTCCCGCTCCAGGGACGCGATCTGGTTGGAGCCGAGACCACGCACCCGGCGGCTCTCGGAAATCCCGAGTCGCTCCATGATCTGCTTGGCGCGGACCTTGCCCACGCCCGGCAGGGACTCAAGAAGAGCGGAGACCTTCATCTTGCCGATGACGTCATTCTCCTGGCCCTGCTTGATGACCTCGTGAAGGGAGGCGCCGGAGTGCTTGAGTCGATTCTTGACCTCGGCCCGCTCCCGGCGAGCCGCGGCGGCCTTTTCGAGCGCGGCTGCGCGCTGTTCAGGGGTAAGGGGCGGAAGAGCCACGCCTACGTCACCTCGGATGTCGATCTATCGGATACGGACCGGTGAGGAACCTAGTCGCCCCACACCTAGGGAGCAACGAGCAACGCGTTTGCCCGCGCTCCCCCACTGCCTTAAGACGTGGGAGGTACCCCCACTCGACGGAGACTAGCGGCCAAGTCCGCTGGAGTCAGCGAGAACAGTCGAAAAGACCTGGTCAGCCTTTACCGAGCCGGACATAATGCGCAAATAACCCCGGTTTTTCTTTCAATCTGCCGACGACGCGACCAGCGAAGACGTCATTCGCTCGAATTCGGCGAGCCCGAGAGGTGCTCGGCGGCGGCCACCGCGGCCCGTACCTCGTCGGCGAACTGCCCCGCGGCAGCCCTCAGTCCGGCCGCGTCGGGTCCGGCGCGCAGCACTCCGCGGCTGACGCTCGGAACGACGTTGCGCAGCGCCGGGCCGAAGACCCGGGGAAGATCGCGGGGCGTGGCGCCCTGGGCTCCGATGCCGGGGGCGAGCAGCGGTCCGTTGATCGCCAGGTGATCCCGCAAGGTGTCCGTGAGATCGCCCAGGGTGGCTCCGACGACCGCACCGAAGGAGCCGAGCGGCGTCGCGCCCGCGTTCTCCGCGGCGAGGTGGGCGAGCACGGTGGCGGCGACGGTGCGCCCGTCGTCCCGCACTGCCCGCTGGACCTCGGCGCCCTCCGGGTTGGAGGTGAGAGCGAGCACGAAGAGGCCGCAGCCGCCGGCCCGCGCCAGGTCGACGGCCGGGCGCAGGGACCCGTAGCCGAGGTAGGGCGAGACGGTCAGCGCGTCGGCGAATAGCGGGGCCTCCTTGTGCAGGAAGGTCTCCGCGTAGGCGCTCATGGTGGAGCCGATGTCGCCGCGCTTGGCGTCCATGACGACGAGCGCGCCGGCGTCCCTGGCGTCCGCGACGGTCTTCTCCAGGACGGCGATGCCGCGCGCGCCGAACCGCTCGAAGAAGGCGCTCTGCGGTTTCAGCACAGCGACCCGGTCGGCCAGTGCGTCCACCACGGTCCTGCTGAAGCGCTCCAGGCCCGCGACATCGTCGCCGAGCCCCCAGTCGCCGAGCAGGGCGGCGTGCGGGTCGATGCCGACGCACAGCGGGCCGCGCTCGTCCATGGCGCGGCGCAGCCGGGCACCGAAGGATTTCGGGCTCATGGGAGCTCCTCACGTCGGTCGTACGGGATGGGTGGGGCGTACGGGATTCGTCAGGTCGTCGTACCGAAGGTGGACAGGGCGTCGTACTGGCAGTGGTCACATGGCCGTAGCGGCAGATCGGGCGGTCGTACGGCCCCGGCCGGGCAGAGGGGCCGGGAAGCGGCCCTGCGGGCGGCTCCTGGCGGCTTCTGCGGGGCGCGGGCGGGCCGCACGTGAAGGACCGGGCTACCGGGGCCCGGCACCCGGTCACAAGCCCGCTCAGGCTCTCTCCCGCGCCTGGGCGCCGACCGCCTCCGCGAGCGTGGCGTACGGAGAGGCGCGCAGCCGGGCGTCGAGGCCGCGGTGGACGGCGCGGACCCAGAAGGGGCCCCGGTAGATGAACGCGCTGTAGCCCTGGACGAGCGTGGCGCCCGCCAGGATGCGCTGCCAGGCATCCTCGGCGGTCTCGACGCCGCCCACGCCGACCAAGGTGATCCGGTCGCCCACCCGTGCGTACAGGCGGCGCAGCACCTCCAGGGAGCGTGCTTTGAGCGGGGCGCCCGAGAGGCCGCCGGTCTCCTGGACGAGCGCCGGGTCCGCGGTAGGGCTCAGGCCCTCGCGGGTGATGGTGGTGTTGTTGGCGATGATGCCGTCCAGACGGAGCTCGACGGCGAGGTCGGCGACGGCGTCGATGTCGTCGTCGGCCAGATCAGGAGCGATCTTGACGAGCAGCGGGACGCGGCGGTCGGGCACGCTACGGTCGGCGGCCTCGCGAACCGCGGTGAGCAGCGGGCGCAGCCGGTCCGTGGCCTGCAGCGAGCGCAGTCCCGGAGTGTTCGGCGACGAGACGTTCACCACCAGGTAGTCCGCGTACCGGGCCAGGCGCTCGGTCGACTTCACATAGTCGCTCTCCGCCGCCTCCTCGGGGACGACCTTGGTCTTGCCGATGTTGACGCCGACCGCGGTCCCGAAGACGGCTCTGCGGGCCGCGAGCCGGGCGGCGACGGCCGCTGAGCCCTCGTTGTTGAAGCCCATGCGGTTGATCAGGGCGCGGTCGGTGACCAGCCGGAAGAGACGGGCGGGCGGATTGCCCGGCTGCGGTTCGCCGGTCACCGTGCCGATCTCGACGTGGTCGAAGCCGAGCATCGCCATGCCGTCGATACCGGCCGCGTTCTTGTCGAAGCCCGCGGCGAGCCCGAAGGGACCGTCCATGGAGCGGCCGAAGGCCTCGGTGCGCAGTCGCGGACGGCGGGGCGCGAGGACGGCGGCGATCAGGGCCCGCAGTCCCGGGACGCGGGCCGCGCACCTGATCCAGGCGAAGGCCAGGTGGTGGGCGCGTTCGGGGTCCATGCGTCGGAAGATCAGACGGAAGAACAGCTGGTACATGACGGTGTCCGTAGGGTGAGGTCCGCTGGGAAACGCGTGCCGGGGGACGCCGGAGTCCGGCGTCCCCCGCACGCGGCACTAGCCGCGGGCTGCGGTCAGATGGCGGGCGTGTTCCTGGAGCGAGCGCACCCCGACCTCGCCGTGGCCCAGCGCGTCGATGCCCTGGACGGCGGCGGCGAGCGCCTGCACCGTCGTCAGGCAGGGGATGCCGCGGGCCACCGAGGCGGTGCGGATGTCGTAGCCGTCCAGGCGACCCCCGGTGCCGAACGGGGTGTTGACGATCAGGTCGACCTCGCCCTCGTGGATGAGCTGCACGATGGTCTTCTCGCCGTCCGGGCCCTCGCCTTCCGACTGCTTACGGACGACGGTGGCGTTGATCCCGTTGCGCTTGAGGACCTCGGCGGTGCCGGAGGTGGCCAGCAGCTCGAAACCGTGCTGGACCAGCTCGCGCGCCGGGAAGATCATCGAGCGCTTGTCGCGGTTGGCGACCGAGATGAAGGCGCGGCCCTTGGTGGGCAGCGGCCCGTACGAGGCGGCCTGCGACTTGGCGTACGCGGTGCCGAAGACCGAGTCGATGCCCATGACCTCGCCGGTGGAGCGCATCTCCGGGCCGAGCACGGTGTCGACGCCGCGGCCGTGGATGTCGCGGAAGCGGGACCAGGGCAGCACCGCCTCCTTGACGGAGATCGGCGCATCCAGCGGCAGGGTGCCGCCGTCGCCGTCGGCCGGGAGCAATCCCTCGGCACGCAGCTGCGCCACGGTGGCGCCGAGCGAGATGCGCGCGGCGGCCTTCGCGAGGGGCACCGCGGTCGCCTTCGAGGTGAAGGGGACGGTGCGGGACGCGCGCGGGTTGGCCTCCAGGACGTACAGGATGTCGCCGGCCAGCGCGAACTGGATGTTGATCAGGCCGCGCACGCCGACCCCGCGGGCGATCGCCTCGGTGGAGACCCGCAGCCGCTTGATGTCATAGCCGCCCAGCGTGATCGGCGGCAGCGCGCAGGCGGAGTCGCCGGAGTGGATGCCGGCCTCCTCGATGTGCTCCATCACACCGCCGAGGTACAGCTCCTCGCCGTCGTAGAGCGCGTCGACGTCGATCTCGATGGCGTCGTCGAGGAACCGGTCGACGAGGACCGGACGGGACGGGCTGATCTCGGTCGACTCGGCGATGTAGGAGGCGAGCCGTGCCTCCTCGTAGACGATCTCCATGCCGCGCCCGCCCAGGACGTACGACGGGCGTACCAGGACCGGGTAGCCGATCTCGTCGGCGATGGCCTTGGCCTCGGCGAAGGTGGTGGCGGTGCCGTGCTTGGGCGCGGGCAGTCCCGCCTCGGCGAGCACCTGGCCGAAGGCGCCGCGGTCCTCGGCGGCGTGGATGGCCTCCGGGGAGGTGCCGACGATGGGCACACCGTTGTCCTTGAGTGCCTGCGACAGGCCGAGCGGGGTCTGCCCGCCGAGCTGCACCAGCACGCCCGCGACGGGGCCCGCCTGGGACTCGGCGTAGACGATCTCCAGGACGTCCTCCAGGGTGAGCGGCTCGAAGTAGAGCCGGTCGGAGGTGTCGTAGTCGGTGGAGACGGTCTCCGGGTTGCAGTTGACCATCACGGTCTCGTAGCCCGCGTCGCTCAGCGCGAACGAGGCGTGCACGCAGGAGTAGTCGAACTCGATGCCCTGGCCGATGCGGTTGGGTCCGGAGCCCAGGATGATCACCGCGGGCTTCTCACGGGGCGCGACCTCGGTCTCCTCGTCGTAGGACGAGTAGAAGTACGGGGTCTTCGCGGCGAACTCGGCGGCGCAGGTGTCGACGGTCTTGTAGACCGGGCGCAGGCCGAGCGAGTGGCGCAGCTCGCGGACGGTCTCCTCGCGCAGGCCGCGGATGTCGCCGATCTGGACGTCGGAGAAGCCGTGCCGCTTGGCCTCGGCGAGCAGCGCGGGGGTCAGCTCCGCCGCGGCGGCGAGAGCGTCGGCGATCTCCTTGATCAGGAAGAGCTGGTCCACGAACCACGGGTCGATCCTGGTGGCCTCGAAGACCTCCTCGGGAGAGGCACCTGCGCGGATGGCCTGCATGACGGTGTTGATCCGGCCGTCGGTCGGGCGTCCGCCCTCGCGCAGCAGCGCCTCCTTGGCGCCAGGGTCCCCCGTGAAGGTGAACTGGCTGCCGCGCTTCTCCAGCGAGCGCAGCGCCTTCTGGAGGGCTTCGGTGAAGTTGCGGCCGATGGCCATGGCCTCGCCGACCGACTTCATGGTGGTGGTGAGGGTGGAGTCGGCGGCCGGGAACTTCTCGAAGGCGAACCGCGGGGCCTTGACGACCACGTAGTCCAAGGTGGGCTCGAAGGACGCCGGGGTCTTCTCGGTGATGTCGTTCGGGATCTCGTCGAGGCTGTAGCCGACGGCGAGCTTCGCGGCGATCTTGGCGATGGGGAAGCCGGTGGCCTTGGAGGCGAGCGCCGAGGACCGCGACACGCGCGGGTTCATCTCGATGACGATGACCCGCCCGTCCTCGGGGTTGACCGCGAACTGGATGTTGCAGCCACCGGTGTCGACGCCGACCTCACGGATGATCGCGATACCGATGTTCCGCAGCACCTGGTACTCGCGGTCGGTGAGCGTCATCGCCGGGGCGACGGTGATCGAGTCGCCGGTGTGCACGCCCATCGGGTCGAAGTTCTCGATGGAGCAGACGACCACGACGTTGTCGTGCTTGTCGCGCATCAGCTCCAGCTCGTACTCCTTCCAGCCGAGGATGGACTCCTCCAGGAGCACTTCGGTGGTCGGCGACAAGGTGAGGCCCTGTCCGGCGATGCGGCGCAGCTCGTCCTCGTCGTGCGCGAAGCCGGAGCCCGCGCCGCCCATGGTGAACGACGGCCGCACGACCACGGGGTAGCCGCCGAGCGTGTCGACGCCCGCCAGGACGTCGTCCATGGAGTGGCAGATCACCGAGTGGGCCGACTCGCCGTAGCCGGTCTTCTCGCGGACGGCCTCGACGACTCCCTTGAAGAGGTCGCGGTCCTCGCCCTTGTTGATCGCCTCGACATTGGCGCCGATCAGTTCGACGCCGTACTCGTCCAGGGTGCCCGCCGCATGCAGTGCGATCGCGGTGTTCAGCGCGGTCTGGCCGCCCAAGGTGGGCAGCAGCGCGTCGGGGCGCTCCTTGGCGATGATCTTCTCGACGAAGGCAGGGGTGATCGGCTCGACGTAGGTGGCGTCCGCGATCTCCGGGTCGGTCATGATCGTCGCCGGGTTGGAGTTGACCAGGATGACCCGCAGCCCCTCGGCCTTCAGGACACGGCACGCCTGGGTGCCCGAGTAGTCGAACTCCGCGGCCTGGCCGATGACGATCGGTCCGGAACCGATGACCAGGACGGACTGGATATCGGTGCGCTTAGGCACGCTGGGCTCCTTCTGCTGCCATCAGGGATACGAAGCGGTCGAAGAGGTAGGCGGCGTCGTGTGGCCCCGCTGCTGCTTCGGGGTGGTACTGGACGCTGAACGCGGGCCGATCCAGGAGCCTGAGCCCCTCGACGACCTGGTCGTTCAGGCAGACGTGGGAGACCTCGGCGCGCCCGTAGGGGGTGTCGCTGACGCGGTCGAGCGGGGCGTCGACGGCGAAGCCGTGGTTGTGCGCGGTGACCTCCACCTTTCCGGTGGTGCGGTCCTGCACGGGCTGGTTGATGCCCCGGTGTCCGTACTTGAGCTTGAAGGTGCCGAAGCCGAGGGCGCGACCGAGGATCTGGTTGCCGAAGCAGATGCCGAACAGCGGCGTCTTCCTGGTCAGGACCTCGCGCATCAGGGCGACCGGCTGGTCGGCCTGCTGCGGGTCACCGGGTCCATTGGAGAAGAACACACCGTCCGGGTTGACGGCGTAGACGTCCTCGGCGGTCGCGGTGGCCGGCAGTACGTGCACCTCCACACCGCGCTCGGCGAGGCGGTGCGGGGTCATGCCCTTGATGCCGAGGTCGACCGCGGCGACGGTGAACCGCGCGGTGCCGACCGGGACGGCCGCGCCGTTTGGGCCGAGGGCCGGGACCACGTACGCCTCGTCGGTGGCCGCCTCCTCGTAGAGGCTGGCGCCCGTCATCTCGGGGGCCTGGCGCACCTCGGCGAGCATGGTGCCCTCGTCGGACAGTGCGTTGCCGGAGAAGATGCCGACCCGCATGGCGCCGCGTTCGCGCAGGTGGCGGGTGAGGGCGCGGGTGTCGATGCCCTGGATGCCGACGACGCCCTGGGCGATCAGCTCCTCGTCCAGGGAGCGCCGGGAGCGCCAGTTGGACGGGGTGCGCGCGGGGTCGCGCACGACGTATCCGGCGACCCAGATGCGGGCCGATTCGGGGTCTTCGTCATTGACGCCGGTGTTGCCGACGTGCGGGGCGGTCATCACCACGACCTGGCGGTGGTACGAGGGATCGGTCAGGGTCTCCTGGTAGCCGGTCATACCGGTGGAGAACACCGCTTCGCCGAACGTCTCCCCCACCGCTCCGTAGGCCCGGCCGCGGAAGATCCGGCCGTCCTCCAGGACGAGCACGGCGGGCGGCAGGTCCGAGCGGGCGGGGCGCCGGGCATCGGCGGGGGTGTCTCCCGGGGCCTTCAGGCGCTGGGAGGGGGTCGGCGTGGTGGTCATCGGAGCGCGCCTTCCGTGCTGGGGTGCGGGTGGTTCAGGGCAGTGAGGGCGTCGGCCCAGGCGGGGTGCTCGGCGGCGCGTGCGCTGCGGAATCCGGAGTCGATGAGCCGGTCGCCGTGTTCCCAGGTGACGACGAGCAGTCCGTCACGGTTGAGGACCTTGCCTGCGATGGCGCGATCGAGCCGGGCGCCGCGCAGCCGACCGGCCGGGACGAAGAAGTCGCTCGCCCCGGGGCGTACGACGCTCAGGCCCGTGTCGAAGAGGGTCAGTTCGGCCCGGCTGCGGGCGCCGAGGCCGTGCGCCACGATCCGGTCGAGCCACTGCCCTGCGGTGGTCGAGCCGTGGTAGCGGCCGGTCATGGCCAGCCTGGGGGCGCCTGGATCGTGCGGCGCCGTCGGCAGTGCGGGCAGGTCGGCCTGCCCGGCGGCGCGCCGGTGCCAGCCCGTACGCAGCAGCCTAAAGACGAGCGCGACGACCAGGACGAGTCCGGCGAGCGCAGCCGTCCGGGCGGTCAGGTCGGTCACCTGCGCGGACCGCTGCTGAGCGGCCTGGCCGACCGGTGCGGCAAGGACGCCGAGCGCGAGGTGGGCGCTCACGTGAGCTCCCCCTCGGCGAGGGTGGCCCGGCCGCGCAGCCAGGTGTGCGTGACCCGGCCCGGCAGCTCCAGGCCCTCGTAGGGCGTGTTGCGGCTGCGGGAGGCGAAGCCCTTGGGGTCCACGCGTCCACGGTAGGCCGGATCGACCAGGGTGAGGTTGGCCGGCTCGCCCGCCGCGATGGGCCTGCCGTGGCCGTGCAGCCGGCCGATCGCGGCGGGCCGCAACGACATCCGGTCGGCCACCTGCGCCCAGTCGAGCAGCCCGGAGTCGACCATGGTCTTCTGGACCACGGAGAGCGCCGTCTCCAGGCCTACCATGCCCATGGCGGCGGCGGCCCACTCGCAGTCCTTGTCCTCGTGCGGATGCGGGGCGTGGTCGGTGGCCACACAGTCGATGGTGCCGTCGGCGAGGGCTTCGCGCAGCGCTATGACATCGGACTGGGTACGCAGCGGGGGGTTGACCTTGTAGACCGGGTTGTAGCTGCGCACCAGCTCGTCGGTGAGGAGCAGGTGGTGCGGCGTAACCTCGGCAGTGACGTTCCAGCCCTTGGACTTGGCCCAGCGCACGATCTCGACCGAGCCCGCGGTGGACAGGTGGCAAATGTGCACGCGGGAGCCGACGTGCGCGGCCAGCAGCACATCGCGGGCGATGATCGACTCCTCGGCGACGGCGGGCCAGCCGGCGAGGCCGAGGTCCGCGGAGACGAAGCCCTCGTTCATCTGGGCGCCCTCGGTGAGCCGCGGCTCCTGGGCGTGCTGGGCGACGACGCCGCCGAAGGCCTTCACATACTCCAGGGCCCGACGCATGATCACGGCGTCGTCGACGCACTTGCCGTCGTCGGAGAAGACCGTGACCCCGGCCGCCGACTCGTGCATGGCGCCCAGCTCGGCGAGCTTGCTGCCTTCGAGGCCGACGGTGACCGCGCCCACCGGCTGAACGTCGCAGTAGCCGTGCTCCTTGCCGAGCCGCCAGACCTGCTCGACGACGCCTGCCGTGTCGGCGACGGGGAATGTGTTGGCCATGGCGTGGACGGCCGTGTAGCCGCCGGTGGCGGCGGCCCTGGTGCCGGTGAGCACGGTCTCGGAGTCCTCGCGGCCCGGCTCGCGCAGATGCGTGTGCAGGTCGACCAGGCCGGGCAGCAGGACCTTCCCGGCGGCCTCGACGCGGATCACCTCGGACGCTCCGGCCAGGCCAGCTGCCTCGGCGGTGAGGTCGGGGCCGACCGCTTCAATGGTCTCGCCGTCGATCAGCACGTCCTGCGGCGCGCCGCCGAGTACCTTCGCACCACGGATCAGGATCTTGCTCATCTGGTCATTTCTCCTCGGCCGCGTCGGTGGGCGCGGAGTGCTCGCTGGGACGGTGCGGGTCAAACGGGGCGGGCGCGGTGGGGGAGCTCGCGGGGAGCTCCGTGGTGAGGGTGGTGGACGACGGACGGGGCGGCTCGTTGCCGCCGAGCAGCAGGTAGAGGACCGCCATGCGGATGGAGACGCCGTTGGCCACCTGCTCGACCACGGTGCAGCGGTCCGAGTCGGCGACCTCGGCGGTGATCTCCATGCCGCGGACCATGGGGCCCGGGTGCATGACGACGGCGTGCTCCGGCATTTTCGCCATCCGGTTGCCGTCCAGACCGTAGCGGCGCGCGTATTCGCGTTCGGTCGGGAAGAAGGCGGCGGTCATGCGCTCGCGCTGCACCCGGAGCATCATCACGGCGTCGGACTTCGACAGGACGCTGTCCAGGTCGTACGAGATCTCGCAGGGCCAGCTCCCGGCGCCGACCGGCAGCAGGGTGGGCGGCGCGACGAGGACGACATCGGCGCCGAGGGTGTGCAGCAGGTCGACGTTGGAACGGGCGACCCGGCTGTGCAGGACGTCGCCGACGATGGTGATCCGCTTGCCCGCGAGATCCCGGCCTCGGACGTCGCTTATGCCGTCGGCGTTGCCGACGAGGCGGCGGCGCATGGTGAACGCGTCCAGCAGTGCCTGGGTGGGGTGCTGGTGGGTGCCGTCTCCGGCGTTGATCACGGCGGCGTCGATCCAGCCCGAGGTGGCGAGCCGGTGCGGGGCGCCGGAGGCGCTGTGCCGGATGACGACGGCATCGACACCCATCGCCTCCAGCGTCTGGGCGGTGTCCTTCAGCGACTCGCCCTTGGAGACCGAGGATCCCTTGGCGGTGAAGTTGATGACGTCCGCGGAGAGTCGCTTCTCCGCGGCCTCGAAGGAGATCCGGGTGCGGGTCGAGTCCTCGAAGAAGAGGTTGACGACCGTGCGACCGCGCAGAGTCGGCAACTTCTTGATCGGGCGGCTCGCGACCCGGGCCATCTCCTCGGCGGTGTCGAGGACGAGGACGGCGTCGTCGCGGGTGAGGTCGGCGGCCGAGATGAGATGACGCTGCATCGTTCAGGCTCCGTAGTGCTCCGTGCGGGGCAGTGCGAGCGCGTGGCGCTCTCGGTTGGGGTAGTGGTGGCGGTCGGCTGTGGTGTGGTGCGGTTTTCGGGCAAGCGGATGCCCGGCACCGTGCGGTGGGCGGCGGGTGGGCACGCGGGGCAGCCGCGAGCGCCGGGGTGGTGGGTGCGGGCTACTGCGGGCCCGCGTGGGCGGACGGTTGTGCGCCACCGGCTCCGAGCAGCACGGCGTCCCGGCCGTCCTCCTCCGCAAGCTGGACTCTGACCGTCTCCCGCAGCGAGGTGGGGAGGTTCTTGCCGACGTAGTCGGCGCGGATCGGCAGCTCCCGGTGGCCCCGGTCGACGAGGACGCCGAGCTGGACCGCACGCGGCCTGCCGATGTCGTTCAGCGCGTCGAGTGCGGCACGAATGGTGCGGCCGGAGAAGAGCACATCGTCGACCAGGACCACCAGGCGGCCGTCGATCCCGTCAGCGGGGATGTCGGTGCGGGCCAGCGCACGCGGCGGGCGCATCCGCAGGTCGTCGCGGTACATGGTGATGTCCAGGGAGCCGACCGGCGTCTTGCGGCGGGTGATCTCCTCCAGCTTGGCGCCGAGCCGCTGGGCGAGGAAGACGCCGCGGGTCGGAATGCCGAGCAGCACCACGTCATCGGCGCCCTTGGCACGCTCGACGATCTCGTGGGCGATGCGGGTCAGGGCCCGTGCGATGTCGGGGCCTTCCAGAACGGGCCGGGCGGCACCGCTTGTGTTTGTGTCCATACGAAACGGACCTCCTTCTCCGCCTCACTGGACGGACGTTAAAGGACGTCATTCTTGCGTTCCTCAGCCTAGCAGCCGTCTCCCCCGCGCCCTGCCCCCACCCCCGGCACAGGTCAACATTCCCGCAGGTCATCAAGGTCGTCGCGGTGAGCCGTGGCCGGCCAGGGCGGCACCTGGCAGGGTGTCCAGCCGCGGCAGGAGGACGTTCTACCTCCTCCTGTCCGACCGGTGCTCGATCGCTGCTCGACGAGCCCGGGCGCGCTGCGCGAGGCGGCGCAACCCGGTCCTCGACGGCCGTGGCGCAGCACAAGGCCGGGCATATCTTCGGCCCATACCGCCCCGGCTTGACGGAGCCCCGTAACGCTGCGTAACCTCACAGTGAGTCACCAGCCGCGCGAGCCGCGCGGCGGAGCCGCACGTCGATACAGCGTCCGGGGAGCCATATGTCCAGCGAATACGCCAAACAGCTCGGAGCCAAGCTCCGAGCCATCCGTACCCAGCAGGGCCTCTCCCTCCACGGGGTCGAGGAGAAGTCCCAGGGACGTTGGAAGGCGGTCGTGGTCGGGTCGTACGAGCGCGGCGACCGTGCCGTGACCGTGCAGCGTCTGGCCGAGCTGGCGGACTTCTACGGCGTGCCGGTCCAGGAGCTGCTGCCGGGCACCACGCCCGGCGGAGCCGCCGAGCCGCCGCCGAAGCTCGTCCTGGATCTGGAGCGCCTTGCCCACGTCCCCGTCGAGAAGGCGGGCCCTTTGCAGCGCTATGCCGCGACCATCCAGTCGCAGCGCGGCGATTACAACGGCAAAGTGCTTTCGATCCGCCAGGACGACCTGCGCACCCTCGCGGTCATCTATGACCAGTCGCCCTCGGTCCTGACCGAGCAGTTGATCAACTGGGGCGTTCTCGACGCGGACGCGCGCCGCGCCGTGGCCCACGAGGACGCCTGAGCGCAGCGCGGCACAGGGAGAAACGTCACGTCGAAGGGCGGGCCCATGATCCATGGGTCCGCCCTCGGCAGTTCCTCGACCCGCCCGCCGCCTCGCACACACCGGATCCGGGGCCTGTGACGGCTTCGGCTCCGAATGTCCCCTCAGAACTCTTGGAGACGTCCTCTCGGGGGCTCCCGGCGGGCCGCTCGGGCGCCCGGACGCGCTTGGCGCCCGGACACCCGTCGGGTCAGCTCAGCCCCTCTCGCCGCAGGCTCGGCTTGAGGTCCTTCAGCCGGCCCAGGAGGCCGTTCACGAAGGCCGGGGACTCGTCCGTGGAGAACTCCTTGGCGAGCTGGACGGCCTCGTCGAGTACGACGGCGTCCGGCGTCTCGTCGACCCAGATGAGTTCGTACGCACCGAGGCGCAGGATGTTGCGGTCCACGACCGGCATCCGGTCGAGCGTCCAGCCCACCGAGTACTGCGCGAGCAGCTCGTCGATGCGGTCCGCGTATGTCGCGTACCCCTCGACGAGCTGCATGGTGTATTCGCTCACCGGCGGCTGCCGGTTGTCGGTCCGCGCGTGCCGGATCCAGTCCGCGAGGACCGTGAGGACGTCCGCGTCGCGGTGGTCGCCCTCGAACAGGATCTGGAAGGCACGCTTGCGGGCCGTGTTACGGGCAGCCACGGTTAGCCGTTCACCCGGCCGAGGTAGTCGCTGGTACGGGTGTCGACCTTGATCTTCTCGCCGGTGGTGATGAAGAGCGGCACCTGGATCTGGTGGCCGGTCTCCAGCGTGGCGGGCTTGGTGCCACCGGTGGAGCGGTCGCCCTGGACGCCGGGCTCCGTCTCCTTGACCGTGAGCTCGACGGCGGCGGGCAGCTCGACGTAGAGCACCTCGCCCTCGTGCTGGGCGACGACCGCCTCGAAGCCCTCGATCAGGAAGTTGGCGGCGTCGCCGACGGCCTTGCGGTCGACATGCAGCTGGTCATAGGTGTCCATGTCCATGAAGACGAAGTAGTCGCCGTCCATGTACGAGAACTGCATGCCGCGCTTGTCGACAGTGGCCGTCTCGACCTTGACGCCGGCGTTGAAGGTCTTGTCGACGACCTTGCCGGAGAGCACGTTCTTGAGCTTGGTGCGCACGAATGCCGGGCCCTTGCCGGGCTTGACGTGCTGGAACTCGACGACGGACCAGAGCTGGCCGCTGTCGAGCTTGAGCACCAATCCGTTCTTGAGGTCGTTCGTGGAAGCCACGGTTGCGGAATCTCCTGGACTAACGCGGGTGGACGACCCGGAGTGCGCACTGACGACTCAGCGGCGGCTGAAACTACAGCGCGAGCAGTTCCTTGGTCGTGATGGTGAGTAGCTCGGGTCCGCCGTCCGCCTCGGGGCGCACGACGAGCGTGTCATCGATCCGGACCCCGCCCCGGCCGGGGAGGTGGACCCCCGGTTCGACGGTGACCGGCACGCAAGCGTCCAGTTTACCCATGGCGGCGGGAGCGAGCTGCGGGTCCTCGTCGATTTCGAGTCCCACGCCGTGTCCGGTGAGCAGTGTCAGGCCTTGGGCGTACCCCGCGGAGTCGAGCACCTGGCGGGCCGCGCGGTCCACATCACGGCAGGGTGTGCCGGGTGCCAGGGCCTGCCGCCCGGCCCGCTGGGCGGCGAAGACGCAGTCGTAGAGTTCGATCTGCCAGTCCGCGGGCGAGGTTCCGATGACGAAGGTGCGGCCGACCTCGCAGCGGTAGCCGTGGTAGGCGGCGCCCAGGCAGACGGAGAGGAAATCGCCCTCTTCGACACGGCGGTCGGTGGGGCCGTGCGCGGGCCGTCCGGCGTTCGGTCCGGTGCCCACGCTGGTCGCGAAAGCCGGTCCTTCGGCGCCGTGGTCGACGAGCCTGCGCTCCAGTTCCAGTGCGAGATGGCGCTCGGTACGGCCGACGAGGATCGATTCGAGGAGTTCACCGAGGGCCTGGTCGGCGATCTCGGCGGCGATCCGCAGGCAGGAGATCTCTTCCTCGTCCTTGACGAACCTCAGCTGCTCGACGGCGCCGCCGAGGTCCGCGAGGCGCAGCCGGGGCGCCACCGAGCGCATGGCGCGGTGCCGGGCCACGGTCAGGTCGTGTTCTTCGAGGGCGAGCGATTCGGCCCCGTCGCCCGCGGCGACACCGGCGGCTGCGACGGCCGGGTCGCCGCCCGCGGGCAGCACCTGGGCGTGCAGGGCCTCGTCGGCCGTCTGCTCGTCGGAGCGGCCGGTGGGCGAGGCCGCGCACAGCAGCACGTCGGTATCCGTGCCGAGCAGGAGTACGGCGCCCTGGGGCGCCGCGCCCGCGAGGTAGCGCACGTTGGCGGGCCGGGAGACCAGCGCGGCGGCGCTGCCGCTCGCCGCACAGCGCTCCCGGAGCCGATCCCGGCGGGCCGCGTACACCTCTGACATGAGCCGAGCGTATGAGGGACGCGGGGTGCGGCGCCGGTTGTGCGCGTCCGACCGAGTTGGCCGGGCGGCCCCGGCACCCCGGGCGCTGGCCGTCTCCCGGCTCACGATCCGCCCTTGGCGCGCGGCGAAAACGCGGCCCACAGCCGGTCGGTACGCATAGGCCAGAGGCCGGCACACGGCAGGAGGGGCCCCTTGGGGACGCTGCCAGTGCCTGACGCGGCCCCGCCGCAGCCGGCCCCGCCCTCCCGGGCCGCTACCGGGACGCCATGGTCACCACTGCGGTGGGCTCGCGATGGCTCTGGCCAGGACGTCGTCCAGGACTCGGGCCGTCTCGGCGATGTCGAGCTGGGAATTGTCGATGATCGGCAGCCCGGAGCCGTACCAGCCCGCCATCCGGCCGTGGATGCGGGCCACCTCCTCGTCGCTGAGACGGCGGTTGCCGCGGCGCTCGGCGTTGCGCTCCAGGACGATCTCCAGACCGGGCAGGAGCACCACAGGCAGCAGGCCGGGGCCGACGTGCCGCTTCCAGCCGCCGAGGCCGATCACCGGGCGGTCGGGGAAGACCGCGTCGTCGAGGATGCAGGAGATCCCGTTGGCCAGGAAATTGCGTGCGGCGAAGCCGCAGGTGCGGCGGGCCAGGCGGTACTGCGCCTCCGAGTTCTCGTTCCACCCGGACTGCGGGTCGGCGAAGCCCGAGCGGACCCATTCGCGTACGTCGTCAAGGCTGATGTGCGCGGTGGGCACGCGGCGGCGCTCGGCCCAGTACTTGGCCACGCTGGTCTTGCCCGCGCCCGCGGGGCCGATCAGCAGGACGGCGAGCGTGGCGGTGGTGGAATCGGGGTGGCCGGCGGCGAGCGGCGGGCTCGGCAAGGCGACCGGGCCGCCGGGCGGCAGTTGGATATGGCCGGTCGTCTCGGGGCTCGGCGGCATCGGCGGGGGCGGTGCGGCGGGGCCCGCCTGGGGCGGGGCGACAGCCGGTGGGGGCGGGGCCTGGCCGGGGTGCTGGCCGAGCGGCAGTTGGCCCGGTGGCGGGCCGGGCACGGCGGCGCCGGTGGGCGGTGCCACGAGGCCGGGCGGCGGGGGCATGGGACTGCCCGGTGACGCGTGCGTCAGGTGGGGATGGGGGTCACTGCCGGCGTGGGCGGCGCAGGGCGCGGGGCCGGCGGCCATGGCGGCGGAGCCGGCGTGCGCAGCCGCATAGGCGCGCACCAGGTGCGCCGTCATGGGAAGGGTCGCTGGATCCCCCGTCGGGCCGGGGTGGCCGCTGGGCGGGGGTGGGCTGCCGGCCGGGCCCTGCCCCTGGTTCGGGGGCGGTGGCAGCGGAAATCCCACTGCGTGCTGCATCCGGTGGCACTCCGTCTCGTACAGGCGATGGCCCGGGCGGAGGCTCGGGCCGTGGTTACTGAACGGTACTACCCAGCTTCTGTGAGAGGAGTCCATCCCCGGCCGTCCCCATGTGGAACGGCCGGCCGGGCCGCAAGTGCCCACAGGCCCGCGGACTTTCGGCCGCGGGCCGGGCCACGTCTGGCTAGCCGGCTACCTCACCATAGGCGGCGAGCAGCACGGCCGGGTCGGGTCCCTCCAGCACGACGGGCTGGGCCAGACCGTCGAGAACGATGAAGCGCAGCAGGTCACCGCGGGACTTCTTGTCGACTTTCATGTTCTGCAGCAGCTGCGGCCACTGGTCCTGCCGATAGCTCAACGGCAGTCCGACCGACTCCAGGACGGCGCGGTGCCGATCGGCGGTGGCATCGTCGAGCCGGCCCGTGCGGCGGCCGAGTTCGGCGGCGAAGTGCATGCCGACAGAGACCGCTTCGCCGTGCCGCCAGGTGTACCGCTCGTTCTTCTCGATGGCGTGCCCGAGGGTGTGCCCGTAGTTGAGGAACTCCCGGCGGCCGGCCTCCTTGAGGTCGGTGGAGACGACCTCTGCCTTGACCCGGATGGAGCGCTCGACGAGCTCCGCGGTGTGCGGTCCGCCGGGGCCGCGGGCGGCCTCGGGGTCGGCTTCGATGAGGTCGAGGATGACCGGGTCGGCGATGAATCCGGCCTTGATGATCTCGGCGAGGCCCGACACGTAGTCGGCGGTGGGCAGCGACGCCAGGGCGGCCAAGTCACACAGCACGCCCACGGGCGGGTGGAAGGAGCCCACCAGGTTCTTGCCCTCGGCGGTGTTGATACCGGTCTTACCGCCGACGGCCGCGTCGACCATGCCGAGCACGGTGGTGGGTACGGCGACCCAGCGCACCCCGCGCAGCCAGGTCGCCGCCACGAACCCGGCCAGGTCGGTGCAGGCGCCGCCGCCGACGCCGACGATGACATCGGTGCGGGTGAACCCGGCCCGGCCGAGCGCCTGCCAGCACGAGGCGGCGACCTCGGCGGTCTTGGCCCGCTCGGCGTCGGGCACGGCCAGGGCGATGGCCTCGTAGCCCTGTGCTGCCAGGTCCGCACGGGTGCGCTCACCGGTCTCGGCGAGGGCTTCGGGGTGGATGACCGCGACCCGCTTGGCCTGCTCGCCGATCAGCGGGCCGAGTTGCGCCTGCAGCTGCCGCCCAACCAGCACCTCGTACGGGTCCGCTCCCGTGCCGCCGATGTGGATGCGGGTCGCTGCCGGTGCCGCGCGGTGCGCCTCGTGGCTCATGCCTGCTTCAACTCCAGTGCGTCGAGGACCGCTTGCGCGACCTCCTCGGGCGGTCGGTTGTCGGTGGCGACGACGGCGTGTGCGACCTCGGTGTACAGGTGGCGGCGCTGCTCCATGAGTTCGCGCCACTGGCGGCGCGGATTGACGGCGAGCAGCGGCCGGGCGACGTTCAGGCCGGTGCGCTTGACCGCTTCGTCGACGTCCATGGAGAGGTACACGACCGGATGGCCGGCGAGCAGGGCCCTGACGGACTCGTCCAGGACGGCGCCGCCGCCGAGCGCAAGCACACCGTCATGCTCCGCGAGCGCCGTGCGCACCGCCTGCTGTTCGACCTCGCGGAAGTACGGCTCGCCCTCGTCCACGAAGATATCGGAGATCGGCCGGCCCTCGGCGGCCACGATGTCGTCGTCGGTGTCCCTGAAGCCGCGGCCGATGCGCTCCGCGAGCAGCACGCCGACCGTGGACTTGCCCACGCCCATGGGGCCGACCAGAACGATGGCCGGTCCCCCGCCCGGCTCGGCACCGGGCGTCTGCTGTGACCGTTGCACTGCTGGCTCCCCGTTCACCGGATCCGGAGGTTCTCTAGGTAGGAACGGACGTTCCGGCTGGTCTCGGCCACACTGTCGCCGCCGAACTTCTCGGCCACCGCGTCCGCGATCACCAGCGCCACCATCGCCTCGGCGACGATGCCGGCCGCGGGGACCGCGCACACGTCGGAGCGCTGGTGGTGCGCCTTGGTCGCCTCACCGGTGACCACATCGATGGTGGCCAGCGCACGCGGCACCGTCGCGATCGGCTTCATCGCGGCCCGCACCCGCAGCAGCTCGCCGGTGCTCAGCCCGCCCTCGGTGCCGCCGGAACGGCCACTGGCCCGCCGGATGCCGTCATCGCCGCGCACGATCTCGTCGTGGGCCTGCGAACCCGGCACCCGTGCCAGGCCGAATCCGTCCCCGACCTCCACGCCCTTGATCGCCTGGATGCCCATCAGCGCCGCCGCAAGGCGGGCGTCGAGCCGCCGGTCCCAGTGCACATGCGAACCGAGGCCGACGGGCGCGCCGTACACCAGCACCTCGACCACACCGCCCAGGGTGTCGCCGTCCTTGTGTGCCTGATCGATCTCGGCGACCATCGCCTCCGAGGCATCCGCGTCAAGGCAGCGCACCGGGTCGGCGTCGAGCCGTGCCACGTCCGCGGGGGTCGGGTAGACACCGTACGGAGCCTTCGCCCCGGCCAGTTCGACGACATGCGAGACGATCTCGATCCCGGCCGTCTCCTTCAGATACGACCTGGCCACCGCACCCAGCGCGACCCGCGCCGCGGTCTCCCGCGCCGACGCGCGCTCCAGCACCGGACGCGCCTCGTCGAAACCGTACTTCTGCATCCCCGCGAGATCTGCGTGCCCCGGCCGCGGACGTGTCAACGGCGCACTGCGCGCCAACTCCGCCAGCTCTGCGGGATCCACGGGGTCGGCAGCCATCACCTTCTCCCACTTCGGCCACTCCGTGTTGCCCACCATCACCGCAACCGGAGAACCCAGGGTCAGGCCGTGCCGCACTCCGCCCAGGAACGTGACCTCGTCCTGCTCGAACTTCATCCGCGCCCCGCGGCCGTACCCCAGCCGCCTACGCGCCAGATGGTCGGCCACCATCTCCGTGGTGACCGGAACCCCGGCGGGCAGCCCTTCCAGCGTCGCGACCAGTGCGGGTCCGTGGGACTCCCCCGCGGTCAGCCAGCGCAACCTGCTCAACGATGCTCCTCATCCTCGCGCCCTGAACTGCGGCGGTGCGGCCTGGTATGTACACCGCTGCCCGCCATCTTCGATCCTGCCATGTCCCGGTGGGCGGACCGTCGGCGGTCCACCAACCGGACGGTCCTGCGGTACGTCCAAAACAGGCTTTCCCGGCGTGTCAGTCGCCCGCTCGCCCGCTCCTGTCACCGTCCGGCGAGTGCGCGCTCCCCCGCCTCGCGCATCACGGCCAGCGGTGCGGGGCTGCGTCCCGTCATCTGTTCCACCTGGAGGACGGCCTGGTGGACCAGCAGGTCGAGGCCGGAGACCACGGCTCCGCCGTGCGCCGACCAGCGGGCCGCGAGCGGGGTGGGCCAGGGCTCGTACAGCACGTCGAAGAGGGTGCCGGCCTGCTCGGGCACGGCCTGGGCCAGAGGGTCGGTGGTGCCGGCCGGTGTGGTCGCGATCACCAGGGGTGCGCGCAGCGCCTCGGCCGCGTCCGTCCAGGGCGCGGTGCGCACCTGCACGCCGAGGCGTTCGCCCCACTGCCGCATCTCGGCCGCCCGGCCCGCGCTGCGGACATAGGCGACCACCTCGCCGGAGCAGACGCACGCCAGAGCGGCCAGCGCGGACGACGCGGTGGCTCCGGCTCCGAGGACGGCGGCCGTCTCGACCTTCTCGATGCCGCGCTCGCGCAGCGCGGCGACCATGCCGGGAATATCCGTGTTATCGCCGCGTCGCCGTCCGTCGGCGGTGAAGACGACCGTGTTGACGGCCTCCACCGAGGCGGCGGTGTCGCTGATGTCATGGAGCAGGGGGATGACCGCGCGTTTGAGCGGCATGGTGAGCGAGAGCCCTGCCCACTCGGATCCGAGGCCCGCGAGGAATCCGGGCAGTGCCGCCTCGTCGATCTCGAAGCGGTCGTACGTCCAGTCGCCGAGGCCCAGTTCCGCGTAGGCGGCGCGGTGCAGCACCGGGGAGAGGGAGTGGGCGATCGGCGAGCCGAGAACGGCCGCCTTGCGGGGGTCAGCGGTGACCCGAGTCATTGAACTTTCCCTTGAGTTTCTGGAATTCCGCATAGGTCTTGGCGAATTCCGTCTTGTTCATCCCGTCGGTCGCCACGAAATAGAGCCAGCCATCGTGGGTGGGATGTATGGCCGCCGCAAGCGCCTCGGCACCCGGATTCCCGATGGGCCCTGGCGTGAGCCCCCGCTGGGTGTAGGTGTTGTATGGGTCCTGGTTGCTGTTGATCTCCGACTCGCTGATGTCGATTTTGCTCTGCCGCTTCAGGTAATTGAAGGTCGAGTCGAACTGCAGCAGCTGGTTGGTCTGCGTATTGCTCGGCTTGAGGCGGTTGTAGATGACCTCGGACATCTTGCGGAAGTCGTCGTGCGTCTTGCCTTCCGCCTGGACCAGGCTGGCGATGGTTATCACCTGCCACGGCCCGTCGACGTGGAGCTGGTCGGCCTGTTCCTGGAGGTTGAGCGAATCGTATTCCCGGTTGGCCGCGGCGACCATCTTCCTGAGGACGTCCTCAGGCTTCATGCCCTTGGCCACCGGATAGCTGGACGGATAGAGGAATCCTTCCAGCGGATCCTTGACGTGCTTATGGTTCATCGCCCAGTCGGGCAGGCCGAGTTTCTTCCAGTCCTTCGTGGCTGCGGATTGCGTCGTGCCCTTCTTGAGGCCGAGCCGCTGGTCGATCTGTTCGTACACCCAGACATTCCGCCGACCCTCGGCGATGATGAGGTTGTTACGGCTCTTCGGGTCGAGCATGAGTGTGACGACGCTCTGGGCCGACATCTGCTCGTGGAGGGTGTACACGCCGTCCTGGATCGTCTGACCCTTGGGATTCTGCTGCTGGGCGGCGACGAAGGCGTCGACGCTCTTGACGACGCCCTTGTCCTTGAGCAGCTGCCCGATGGCGTAGCCGCTCGAACCCTTCGGGACCTCGACCGTCACGGCCTGCCCGATTGCTTCGCCGCTGTAATCCGGTGCCGGCCCGAAGTGATCCTCGTAGAACTGGTAACCGAAATAGCCGACTCCGCCCACCGCGCTGACCAGGACTAGGGACATCACCAGACAGGCGCAGCCGCCACGGCGCTTCTTGCCCGTGCCGCCACGGCCCCGGCGCTCGCCCCTGCCCCGGCGGCCACCCCGTGAACCGCGGCCGTCGGAATCGCCGTCATCACCATCATCACCATCATCGCCGTCGTCACCCGCGAAGAAGGCGTGCTCTCCCTGGTCCGGGCCCGGATCCCAGTCGATGGGCGGCTCGGGTTCCGGCTCCGGCTGGGGACGGCGGCGCGCGGCGGGCTGTCCTGGCCGCGGGTAGCCGCCGGGGGCTCCTGGCGCGCCGGGCACGGGTACGCCGGGAGCTCCGGGAACGCCAGGACCGCCGCCGTAGCCGGGCTCCTCGCTGTGGTGAGCGCGCGGCTGCTGTCCGTACGGGTCACCGGCGCCGGGCCCGTACGGCATCTGTCCGTGCTGTCCGGTGTCCCAGCCGCCGTACGACTGACCGTAGGGGTCCTGCTGGTCCGGGTACGCCGCCTGCGGCGGCTGCTGGCCGTACGGGGGCTGGCCCGGCGTGCCCTGGAACGGTCCGCCGTCCTGCCCCGGCCGGCCGCCTTGCGGCGGCTGGCCGGCGTACGGCTGCTGACCGGGCTGGCCCGCTTGACCGGGGTAGCCCTGCCCCGGGTGGCCGGAATACGGCTGCCCAGGCCCGGTCCGGCCGTACTGCTGATCCGCCGGGAGCGGCTGCTGGCCGGTGCCCCAGGGGTCGTACTCCTGGGGCTGGGGCTGGGGCTGCGGCTGCTGGGGCGCCTGCTGCTGCGGGTAGTACGGCGACTGACCTTCGTACGGGGTCTGACCGTCATACGGGGACTGGCCGGGCGGCGTCTGCTGGCCGGCGTAGGGATCCGCTCCCTCAGGGGCCTGCTGCCCGGCGTATCCGTAGTCCCCGAACAACGGGTCCTCCGGATGCCACGGTTCGGAGCCTGGACCCCGGCCATACTCAGTCATCGATCCCCTAGAGCCGCGAGGTGTCCCGTTGCCGGGCGCTCGCGGCACGGCACCGATCCGCCTCTTCTGCTGGGCGTCCGGTGTTCGAACACCGGCACATCGCGCGGAACGTTACCGTATCGCGATCAGACAACCACTTCGACGTCCTCACCCGGAGCACGGCCCGATGCCCGCTCGGTCTCCAGGGCGTTCTGCAGGATCACGACAGCCGCTGCCTGATCGATGACGGACCGGCCCTTTTTGGATGTTACGCCCGAGGCACGCAGCCGCTGCCCCGCTGTGACGGTAGTCATCCGCTCGTCCACGAGCCGCACCGGCACCGGGGCGATGTTCCTGGCGAGCTGCTGGGCGAAGCCGCGGACCTTGACCGCGGCGGGGCCCTCACCGCCCTTGAGGGAGCGCGGCAGGCCGACGACGACCTCGATCGGCTCGTACTCCGCCACCAGCTGGCCGAGCCTGCGGTAGGCGGCCGGGACGTCGCGCCCCGGCACGGTCTCCACCGGAGTGGCGAGGATGCCGTCGGGGTCACACGAGGCGACCCCGATCCTGGCATCCCCGACATCGACGGCGAGCCGCCGTCCGCGCCGTATACCGGGCTGGCCGGACTGGTGAGGGGCGCTCATCACGCCACCGCCGTCGACGTCATGCCGTCTCGCCGACGAGGCGTTCCACGGCGGCCACGGCGTCGGCGATGGCGGCCGGGTTCTGGCCGCCGCCCTGGGCGACGTCGGGCTTGCCGCCGCCTCCGCCGCCGAGGGTCTTGGCGGCGGTGCGGACCAGGTCACCGGCCTTGAGCCCGCGCTCACGGGCGGCCTCGTTGGTGGCGATCACGGTCAGCGGGCGGCCGTTCGTGACCGTGAAGAGGGCGACGACGGCCGGGCGGTCGCCGGCCCCCGACAATTGATGCAGCCGGCCGCGCACGTCCAGGACGAGCCTGCGCAGGTCGTCGGCGCCGGTGCCGTCGGGGACCTGAGCGCAGACCAGGGCGGTGCCGCGGACGTCCTTGGCGCTCTTGGCGAGTCCGCCGGCGGCCTGGAGGACCTTCTCCGCGCGGAACTTCTCGATCTCCTTCTCGGCGTCCTTGAGCTTGGCGAGCATTCCGGAGATCTTCTCCGGCAGCTCTTCGGGCCGGCCCTTGACAAGCTCCTGGAGCTGGGCGACGACGGTGTGCTCCCGGGCGAGGAAGTTGTAGGCGTCCACACCCACCAGGGCCTCGATGCGCCGCACGCCGGAGCCGATGGACGACTCGCCGAGCAGCTTCACCAGTCCGAGCTGGGCCGTGTTGTGCACATGAGTGCCGCCGCACAGCTCCTTGGAGAAGTCGCCGATGGTCACCACCCGGACCCGCTCGCCGTACTTCTCGCCGAACTCGGCGATGGCGCCCTGCTTCTTGGCCTCTTCGATGCCCATGACCTCGGCCATCACGTCCAGGTCGCGGGCCAGCACCTCGTTGATCTTCTGCTCGACGTCGGTCATGACCGTCTGGGGGACGGCGGACGGCGAACCGAAGTCGAAGCGGAAACGGCCCGGCTGGTTCTCCGAACCGGCCTGGGCGGCCGTCGGGCCGAGTGAGTCGCGCAGGGCCTGGTGGGTGAGGTGGGTGGCGGAGTGGGCGCGGGCGATGGCGCGGCGGCGGTTCACGTCGATGGTGGCCCAGACCTGGGCTCCGACGGTGATCTCGCCGACCTGGACGACGCCCTTGTGGACGTGCACGCCCGGCACCGGCTTTTGGACATCGTGCACCTGGACGACGGCGCCGCTTTCCAGCCGGATGCGACCGCTGTCGCCGATCTGGCCACCGCCCTCGGCGTAGAACGGGGTGCGGTCCAGGACGACCTCGACCTCGTCGCCCTCGACGGCGGCAGGAGCGGCCACGCCGTTGGTGAGCAGGCCGACGATGGTGGCCTCGCTCTCGTATCCGTTGTAGCCGGTGAAGTCGGTGGTGCCCGAGGAGTCCACGATGGTGCGGTAGGCACCGAGGTCGGCGTGGCCGGTCTTCTTGGCACGGGCGTCGGCCTTGGCGCGCTCCCGCTGTTCCCGCATCAGGCGCCTGAAGCCCTCCTCGTCCACGCTCAGGCCCTGTTCGGCGGCCATCTCCAGGGTGAGGTCGATGGGGAAGCCCCAGGTGTCGTGGAGCAGGAAGGCCTTGTCGCCCGCGAGCACGGCGGAGCCGGTGGCCTTGGTCTCGGAGACGGCGGTGTCCAGGATGTTGGTGCCGGACTTCAGCGTCTTGAGGAAGGCGGCTTCCTCGGCGAGGGCGACGGTCTCGATCCGCTTGCGCTCGGTGAGCAACTCGGGGTACTGCTCGCCCATCGTTTGGATCACGATGTCGACGAGCTTGCCGACGACCGGCCCGGTGGCGCCGAGCAGGCGCATGTTGCGGATGGCGCGGCGCATGATGCGGCGCAGCACATAGCCGCGGCCCTCGTTGCCCGGGGCGACGCCGTCGCCGATGAGCATGACGGAGGTGCGCATGTGGTCGGAGACGACGCGCAAGGACACATCGCTGTCGTGGGCGGCACCGTAGGCGCGGCCGGTGAGCTCGGTGGCCTTGTCGATCACGGCACGGGAGGTGTCGATCTCGTACATGTTCTGCACGCCCTGCAACACCATCGCAAGGCGTTCCAGGCCGAGACCGGTGTCGATGTTCTTGCTGGGCAGGTCGCCCAGGATCTCGAAGTCGTCCTTGCCGGTGCCCTCGCCGCGCGCGTACTGCATGAAGACGAGGTTCCAGATCTCCACGTACCGCTCGTCGTTGACAGCGGGGCCGCCTTCGACGCCGAGCTCGGGGCCGCGGTCGTAGTAGATCTCGGAGCAGGGACCGCAGGGTCCCGGGACGCCCATGGACCAGTAGTTGTCCTTCTTGCCGAGCCGCTGGATGCGCTCGGCGGGGACGCCGACGGTCTCGCGCCAGATGCGCTCGGCCTCATCGTCGTCCAGGTAGACGGTGACCCACAGCTTCTCGGGGTCCAGGCCGTAGCCGCCCTTGTCCTGAGAGCTGGTCAGCAGCTCCCAGGCGAAGGTGATGGCGTCTTCCTTGAAGTAGTCGCCGAAGGAGAAGTTGCCGCACATCTGGAAGAACGTGCCGTGCCGGGTGGTCTTGCCGACCTCTTCGATGTCGGGCGTGCGCACGCACTTCTGGACGCTGGTGACGCGGGCGTGCGGCGGCTTGACCTCGCCGAGGAAGTACGGCTTGAAGGGGACCATGCCCGCCGGGACGAGGAGCAGCGTCGGATCGTCCGCGATCAACGACGCCGACGGCACGACGGTGTGCCCGCGCTCTTCGAAGAAGCGCAGCCAGCGGTGACGGATTTCAGCCGACTCCATCAGTGGTCCTCGTTTCTGGTCGTCCTGTCATGCGCGCAACGCGGTGCGCTCGGTGTATTGGGGCTGCCCGCCGCGGCCTGCGCGTTCGGGCGAGGGTGGTACGGGTCACCGGAAGGGCTGTCGGCGCAGCGAGCGGTCGTGTGGTGCGAGTCGTCACCGGCGGCCAGTGCGTCGTCGCGGGTCCCCTCGGGACCTTCCGGAGGTGCGGCGAGGGCGGGGCGGCGGGGCGGGGCCACCAGCGCCGGGCCACGCACGGGGGCCGGGTGACCGGTTAGGCCGAGCGCTTCGCCCAGCTCCGCCTCGCGCTGGGCCATGCCGTCGCGGACGTCCAGAGCGAAGTCCTTGAGGCGGTGGCCCGCGCCGATCGCTTTGTGCGCGGCCTGCGCGGCGAGGCTCTCGGGGGTCAGCTGCCGGATTTTGCGGTTGACCTTGGTGGTGGCCCACACGCCGGCCGCGGCGCCCGCGGTGAACCAGAACGTACGGCGGAACATCGCAGCGTCAGTCCTTCGTCGACTTTCCCAGATTTTCCCGGTTCGCCCGCTTGCCTCGTCGCTTGGACGCCAGGGTGCGGCCCACGATCACGGCGGACCGGGCGGGCGCGGCAGGAACGGGCGCCGGCGGCTGCGGCGTCTTGCGGCCGAGTGCGCGGCGCACTCCGTAGCCGAAGGCGGCGACCTTGACGAGCGGGCCGCCGAAGGTGGAGGCGACGGTCGTGGAGAGCGCCGACGCGTTCGACGTGACTTCTTGGACGTCGGTGGCGATGGCGTCCACCCGGTCGAGCTGGGTCTGTGCGGAGCGCACCGCGGCGGAGGCGTCGGCCAGCAGCGGAACGGCCTGCTCGGTCACGTCCGCGACGAGCTTGGTGGTCGCTTTGAGCGTCTGGGCCAGCCTCGCCAGCGCCACGGCGAGAAAGGACACCAGGATCGCCCAGAAGACGGCCACGAGGATCCCCGCCACCTCTCCACCGGACACAGCGCACCGCTTCCCTGAAATATCGCGCAACCATCGGGAACCTGCGGACCTGCCTCGCAGGTCGCCTCCCGAGCCTATCGCGCCCCTGTGGGCGCTCCGTACCGGATTACGGGGCGGGCGCGGCCCGGGCGCGGCGGCCCTGGGCGGCTCACCGAGAAGCGAAAGCCCGCCGCCTTCCGCCGCGATGCGGCAGAGGGCGACGGGCTGTACCGCCGTGGTGCGGTGGAGATCCCTGCGTCCGGGTCAGCGGGCGTAGTACTCGACGACGAGCTGCTCGTCGCAGATCACCGGGATTTCCTTGCGGTTCGGGTCGCGGTCCAGACGGAAGGCGAGGGCCTTCAGGTTGACCTGGAGGTAGCGCGGGGTCTCACCATCGAGTGCGAAGCCGCCCTCGCGGGAGACCTGGAAGAGCGACTTCTCGCGCGAGCGCTCACGGACCATGACGACATCGTCCGGGCGAACGCGGAAGGACGGCTTGTCGACCTTCTTGCCGTTGACCTCGATGTGGCCGTGGACGACCATCTGACGGGCCTGGTAGATGGTCCGGGCGAGGCCGGAGCGCAGCACCAGGGCGTCGAGACGACGCTCCAGCTCGATGATCAGGGCCTCGCCGGTCTTGCCCTGGACCTTGCTGGCGCGCTCGTAGGCGCGGACCAGCTGACGCTCGGAGACGTCGTACTGCGCGCGCAGCCGCTGCTTCTCCAGGAGTCGGACCTTGTAGTCCGAGTTCTGCTTGCGGCCGCGGCCGTGCTCACCCGGCGGGTAGGGGCGGGCCTCGAAGTACTTGACGGCCTTCGGGGTCAGCGCAATGCCGAGGGCACGCGACTTCTTGACCTTGGGACGGGACTGGTTCGCCACGAACCAACCTCTCTTGTCTTCAGTGATATCGGCTTCACCAGGGTTAGGGGAGGTCGCATCCGCAGCCTGGGAATCCCACGGGATCCGGTGATCACCGGTCCGCGCAGGCAGCCGCTTCCCTGGTCTGGGCACATACGTGCAGCACGCGAGTGGCCCACCGACCGCCTGTTACGGGGTGGTGGGCTGCCCGCGACACCGTTCGGCGGTGCGCGACGCTCCTGGAACTCCGCACCGGGGTGCGGGTTCCGGCTGACTGTCCCGTTCTGGTGAACCGACCGAGGCCGGACACGGGACGCAGCACTTCAGCGCAGTCTACCGGGTTGCGGGCATGCGCCGGACCATGGGTGCGCCCGGCGCGGTCAGCCGTCCGCTTTATTTGGTTCGTCCGACTTGTTCGCATTGCCTGCTGGGCCCGACGGCCTCTGCTGCTCCCCGGCCAGGCGGGCGCGGACCCGCTCGACGACGTCCGCGTACCGGGCCTCGGCCCCGTAACGCGTCGGGTGGTAGTAGCGCTTGTCGCTGAGGGCGTCGGGGGCGTACTGCTGGGCGGCGATGGCGCCGGGCACATCGTGCGGGTAGAGGTAGCCCTCGGCGTGGCCGAGCTTGGCCGCGCCCTTGTAGTGGCCGTCGCGCAGATGCCGGGGGACGGGGCCCGTGAGGCCCTTGCGGACGTCCTCCATGGCCGCGCCGATGGCCGTGGTGGCGGCATTGGACTTGGGGGCCAGCGCCAGGGCGATGGTGGCGTGGCTGAGGGTGAGCGCCGCCTCGGGGAAGCCGATCATCGCGACGGCCTGGGCGGCGGCCACCGCGGTGGGCAGGGCGGTGGGATCGGCGAGGCCGATGTCCTCGCTGGCGGAGATCATCAGCCGCCGGGCGATGAACCGCGGGTCCTCCCCGGCCACGATCATCCGGGCCAGGTAGTGCAGGGCCGCGTCCACGTCCGAGCCGCGGATGGACTTGATCAGGGCGCTGGCGACGTCGTAGTGCTGGTCGCCGTCACGATCGTAGGCGACCGCGGCGCGGTCGACGGACTCCTCCAGGGTCTGGAGTGTGATCGCCAGCTCGCCCTTGGCGAGGGCGGCACCGGCGCCGGCTTCCAGGGCGGTGAGGGCGCGGCGGGCGTCTCCGCCCGCGATGCGCAGCAGATGGGCGCGGGCGTCCTCGGGCAGGCCGAGTGCGCCGCCGAGGCCGCGCTCCTCGGCGAGCGCGCGCTGCACCAGGCTGCCGATGTCATCGTCGGTGAGCGATTCGAGGGTGAGCAGCAGGGACCGGGAGAGCAGCGGGGAGATCACCGAGAAGTACGGGTTCTCGGTGGTGGCGGCGATGAGCGTGACCCAGCGGTTCTCGACGGCGGGCAGCAGGGAGTCCTGCTGGGCCTTGCTGAAGCGGTGGATCTCGTCGAGGAAGAGGACGGTTTCTTTTCCGAAGCCGCCGATGGCGCGGCGGGCGCCGTCGATGACGGCCCGCACTTCCTTGACGCCCGCGGTGATCGCGGAGAGCTCGACGAAGCGCTTGTTCGTGGCGCGCGAGACGACGTAGGCGAGGGTGGTCTTGCCGGTGCCTGGCGGGCCCCAGAGGATCACGGAGGTGGGGCCCGCGGGACCGGCTCCGCCGCGCTCCCGGTCGCCGTCGCCGACCAGTCGCCGCAGCGGGGACCCCGGCTTCAGCAGATGCTGCTGGCCTACGACCTCGTCGAGGATGCGCGGGCGCATTCGCACGGCCAGGGGGCTGCTTGCCGGGTCCTTCTCCTGACGGTCCTCTGCGGCGGCGGTGAATAGATCGGGCTCCACGCTGTGCAGCCTATGTCAGGCGCGGACCACTCCGATGCCAGCGGGTCCGGTGTGCGCCGGCGCCGGGCACGCACCCGGGCCGGGCCGTCGCCCAGGGCGGCGTCAGCTGGTCCAGAAGTCCCACCAGCGTGTGAGGACCAGCATGCCGATGATGCCGACGTGCAGCACCGGCAGCACCCAGGTGAACTCGCCGAAGAAGCCGCGCAGCCAGCCGGGCGCGCGCAGGAAGCCGGCGCGTACGTTGAACGAGGTCACGTACCAGAACATGATGATCGTGGCGACCCAGGCCAGCGAGCACCACAGGCACAGGGCGTTGATCCGGTACAGGGACTGGAACTGCAGCCAGGTGCAGAAGCCGACGCCGAACAGCGTGCCGGCATTGAAGACCAGCCAGTACCAGCGCGGGAAGCGGGCGCCGGCGAGCAGGCTCATGCCGACGCATATCACGACCGCGTAGGCGGCGAGGCCGAGCATCGGATTCGGAAAGCCGAAGGCCGCGGCCTGCTTGCTCTCCATCACGCTGCCGCAGGAGACGACCGGGTTGAGGCTGCAGCTGGGTGTGAAGCTGCTGCCCGCGACCTTGGCTTCCAGGATCTTGAACTTGTCCAGCGTGATGACCCAGGCCGCGAGCAGTCCGGCGGCACCGGTGAGCACCAGGAGCACACCGAACGCCCGGCTGCCGCCGAGGCTACGAGACTCTTCGGCACGGTCTCGGGCAGCGGGGACTTCATCCCTGACTGAGGTCGTCTTGCTCATCACGCCGTTCCGTCGCTAGGGAGTGGGGGCTGGGCCCGGCCTGACGGACCCGAAGGCCCGGCCGCAGCCATTGTGCCCCAGGAGCGCATCTCTGCACCGTTGGTTGTGGATAAGTGCCGGCACACTCACAGGAAGGCGCCGGACACGGACCGTATCCAGCGCCTTTGTCCCCTGTCGGCACCCCTGCCGGGTTTTTCGGCCGGACGGCGCGGGAAGCGCAGGTCAGCCCAGCAGGCGCGTCAGCTCGGTCACGACCTGGTCCAGAGCGATCGCACGCTGTTCGCCCGAGTCCATGTCCTTCAGCTGCACCGCACCGTCGGCGAGATCACGCTCGCCTGCGACGAGGGTGTAGCGCGCGCCGGACCTGTTCGCGGACTTCATCGCGCCCTTCAGGCCCCGGCCGCCGAAGGCGAAGTCGGCCGCGATGCCCTTCCTGCGCAGTTCGGTGACAGTGGCGAACAGCACCCGTCGTGCCTCGTCGCCGAGCGGTACCGCGAAGACGCTGGTGGCGGCCGGAAGATCGAGCGCGACGCCCTCCGCCTGGAGCGCGAGCACCGTGCGGTCGACGCCGAGCGCCCAGCCGACGGACGGCAGCGCGGGGCCGCCGAGCATCTCGGACAGGCCGTCGTAGCGCCCGCCGCCGCCGACCGCGGACTGCGAGCCGAGTCCGTCGTGCACGAACTCGAAGGTGGTGCGGGTGTAGTAGTCGAGCCCGCGGACCAGCTTGGGATCGTCCTCGTAGCCGACGCCCGCGGCCGTGATCAACTCCCGTACCTGCTCGTGGTAGGCCTTGCAGGCGTCGCACAGGTAGTCACGCAGCAGCGGCACCCCGGCGAGCTGGTCCTGCACCTGGGGGCGCTTGTCGTCGAGGACCCGCAGCGGGTTGATGTCGATCCGGCGGCGGGTGTCCTCGTCCAGGTCGAGGCCGCGCAGGAAGTCCTGGAGGGCGGCGCGGTAGACGGGCCGGCACTCTCCGTCGCCCAGGGAGTTCAGCAGGATCCTGAAATTGCTGAGGCCGAGCGAGCGGTACGCCTGGTCGGCGAGGATGATCAGCTCGGCGTCGATCGCGGGATCCTCGGCGCCGATGGCCTCGGCGCCGACCTGCGAGAAGTGGCGGTAGCGGCCCTTCTGCGGGCGCTCGTAGCGGTAGTAGGAGCCGGAGTACCAGAGTTTGACGGGCAGGTTGCCCGCCTTGTGGAGGTTCCCCTCAAGTGCCGCGCGCAGCACGGACGCGGTGCCCTCGGGCCGCAATGCGAGGCGGTCGCCGCCCTTGGTCTCGAAGGCGTACATCTCCTTGGTGACGATGTCGGTGGACTCACCGACACCGCGCGCGAACAGCTCGACGTTCTCGAAGCCGGGCGTCTCGATGTAGCCGTAGCCGGAGTTCCGCAGGGGCGCGGCGATGGCTTCGCGGACGGCCAGGTAGGCGGCCGAGTCCGGCGGAAGGAGGTCGTAGGTGCCCTTGGGGGCCTTGAAGGTGCTCACGGGAGTTACGTCGTCACATTCCTCGTCGGGGAGCGGGGCTCGTCCCGGCTCCCTGGGCGGCGGCCACCTGCCGCAGGTACGGATTGGTGGCGCGCTCCTGGCCGATGGTCGTCTGGGATCCGTGCCCCGACAGCACCACGGTCGAGTCGTCGAGCGGGAGGACCACGCGGGCCAGGGACTCGATGATCTCGGCATGGCTGCCGCCGGGCAAGTCGGTGCGTCCGATGGAGCCGGCGAACAGCAAGTCGCCCGAGAAGAACACGGACGGCACGTCCGCGGCCTCGGGCATCCGGAAGGTCACCGACCCCTTGGTATGGCCGGGCGCATGCGCGACGCCGAAGTCGAGACCGGCGAGCTCAAGCCGCGTACCGTCGCTCAGCTCCCGCAGGTCGTCCGGCTCGCCCACGGTCAGCTCGCCCATCAGCGGCATGCCGATGGAACGGCCGAGCGCCTTCTCGGGGTCGCTCATCATGTAGCGGTCCTCGGGGTGGATCCAGGCGGGCACATCATGGGCCCCGCACACCGGGACGACCGAGGCGACATGGTCGATGTGGCCGTGCGTGAGGATGACTGCGACGGGCTTGAGCCGGTGCTTCTCCAGAGCCGCAGAGACGCCCTCGGCGGCCTCGTGCCCCGGGTCGATGATCACGCACTCCTCGCCCGCGGCCGGAGCGACCAGATAGCAGTTGGTGCCCCAGGCTCCGGCGGGGAATCCGGCAATGAGCACGATGGTCCTTCGCTTCTCGTCCTGTCCCGTCCTGCGGGAGACTGCGGTGCGCGCCTCGCCCCGGCCGGGGCCGGCGAGCCGAAGCTGTGGTGGATCAGAGCCTACCGGCGCTGCCGTTTCCACAGCGAACCCATATACGGTACGGGGCAACACGCACACGGTCAGCCAATACGAGAACACGTGAAAGGCAGGACACACCGGTGGTCAGCAGCGATCAGCGGCGGCGGCAGCTCGCCCGGGAGAAGTTCTTGCGGCAGCAGCAGCGACGGGAAGCCACGCGGCACAAGGCACGTACGCGCACCGCGTGGATCGCGGCTGCGCTGGTCGTGCTCATCGGCAGCGGGGCGGGTGCCTGGGCGGCCGGCGGCTTCGACTCCAGCACGTCGAAGACCGACGCGAGCAAACAGCCCAGTGCCGCGCCCACCAGCAAGGCCCCGGATCCGTGCGACAAGCCCGCCAAGGGCAAGGTGGCGAACCTCAGCTTCAAGAAGGAGCCGGCGCTCACCGTCGACAAGTCGGCCACTTACGCGATGGATCTGAAGACGACTTGCGGTGACATCCCGATCAGCATGGACGCGTCGAAGGCGCCGCACACGGTCAATTCCTTCGACTTCCTCGTGAAGAAGGGCTTCTTCGACCACACCAAGTGTCACCGGCTCACCACAAAGGGTATCTACGTCCTGCAGTGCGGTGACCCGAAGGGCAATGGCACGGGCGGCCCGGGCTACAAGATCCCCGACGAGGACCTCAAGGACAAGAGCCTGAAGGGGAACGTGTACCCGACGGGCACCGTCGCCATGGCCAACCAGTACAACCCGCAGACGAAGCAGGGCAAGAACTCCGGCGGCAGCCAGTTCTTCCTGGTCTTCCAGGACAGTCAGTTGCCGCCGTACTACACACCGTTCGGAAAGCTTTCCAAGGACGGCATGAAGGTTCTGACGAAAATCGCCAAAGCCGGTGAGAACACGGGCCAAGGCGATGGCGCACCCAATGCCACGGTGGTCATCAACAAGGCGACCATCCAGAAATCCTGACCATCGTCTGCGAAATTTCGCTCGCGCTGGATGCGGACAGCCGCCCTGCCGTTCGCCTAGATTGGCCGTGACGAAATTGTGGACGATGCCGGGGGGCCGTTGGGACCTTGGCGGGCATCATGTGGAGGAGGCGCTGTGAGCAGCGACCCGTGGGGCCGCGTCGACGAGACGGGGACCGTGTACGTGCGTACGGCCGATGGCGAGAAGGTCGTCGGTTCGTGGCAGGCAGGCTCCCCTGACGAGGCGCTGGCCTATTTCGAGCGCAAGTACGAGGGCTTGGTCGTCGAGATCGGCCTCCTCGAACGTCGGGTGAAGACCACCGACCTAGCCGCCAAGGATGCCCAGACGGCCATCGGCCATCTACGGGACCAGATCGACGCGCATCACGCCGTCGGTGATCTGGAGGCGCTCCGTACCCGCCTGGACAAGCTGGTCGAGGTGGTCGACGCGCGCCGCGAGGAGCGCAAGGCGCAGCGAGCGAAGCAGTCCGGCGAAGCGCGGCAGGCCAAGGAGACACTGGTCACCGAGGCCGAGGAACTGGCGCAGAGCGAGCAGTGGCGGACGGCCGGCGAGCGGCTGCGCTCCCTGGTGGACACCTGGAAGGGCCTGCCGCGGCTCGACCGGAAGTCCGACGACGAGCTGTGGCACCGCTTCTCGCATGCCAGGTCGGCGTTCTCCAAGCGCCGCAAGGCGCACTTCGCGTCACTCGACGCGCAGCGCGAGGACGCGCGCAAGGTCAAGGAACGTCTGGTCGTGGAGGCCGAGTCGCTCTCCAGCTCGACCGACTGGGGCACCACGGCGGCCCGTTACCGCGAGCTGATGGCGGACTGGAAGGCGGCGGGCCGCGCCCAGCGGGAGCGCGAGGACGATCTGTGGAACCGCTTCCGCGGCGCCCAGGACGTGTTCTTCGCGGCACGCAGCTCGGTCTTCGCGGAGCGCGACGCCGAGCAGACCGAGAACCTCAAGCTCAAGGAGGAACTCGCCGAGGAGGCCGAGAAGCTCCTCCCGGTCACCGAGCTGAAGGCGGCCCGTGCGGCCTTCCGCTCGCTCAACGAGCGCTGGGAGGCCATCGGTCACGTCCCGCGTGACGCCCGCCCGAAGGTGGAGGGCCGGATGCACGCCGTGGAGCGGGCCCTCCAAGAGTCCGAGGAGACCGAGTGGCGCCGGACCAACCCGGAGGCACGTGCCCGTGCCGCCGGTCTGACCGGTCAGCTACAGGCCGCCGTGGACAAGCTGCGCGGCCAGATCGACACGGCCCGTGCCGCGGGCAACACCGCCAGGGCCGACAAGCTCCAGCAGGAGCTTGACGGCCGCCAGGCGCTGCTGGACCAGGCACTCAAGGGGTTGCAGGAGTTCGGGGGCTGACGGCCCTTCCCTGCGCGGCCCCGGCCGCGCCCCGATGCACATGGGTCCGCCCTCTGCGACGCAGGCAGAGGGCGGACCCATGTGCACGACCGGGCTGCTCAGGCCGGGCGTCGGGCGGACCGGACGCTCACGGCCTCGTGCGCAGGTCGTTCTCGGCCAGATGCAGCGCGTGTTTGAGCACTTCGCAGGCCTGGATGTGGTTGCCGGACTCCTGGAGCAGGTCGGCGAGTCTGCGGCACACCAGTAGTGCTTCCGGGCCGTACACCTTGTGCACATGCTGGAATGCCAGCTCCAGCACCTCGATGGCCTCGCGGACCTGCCCGGTGTCCGCCAGCACCTCGGAGAGCTCCAGCTGCACGGCGAGCAGGCTGCCCTGACCGCCGGGAACCTGCTCGCGCAGAGCGAGGCGAAGCACCGGCAGCGCGTCCCGGGTGTTGCCCTGACCGCGCAGCAGCCGGGCGATGTTGAGCCCGGTGGCCACCATGGCCGCGCGCACCTCGGTGGCGAGCACCGGCCCCGCGGGCGCGCGCCGGTCGGCCCGCGCCTTGTTGCGGGCGACGGCGAGCCGACCCACGCCGTTCTCCTCCGAACGCTGCGGAGCCGGCCGGTTCTTGGCCCGCAGCCGTTCGTGCAACACGCGGTAGAGGGTGTCGAGGTCGATCAGCTCGGGGGCGTCGTGGACGCCGTGCCGCAGGATGTTCAGCAGTTCGCCGGTGAATGCCGTGTGCCGCTCACCGTCCGGCGCCAGCGCCACGCGATCGCGCGGTGAGGCCGTGAGCACATAAGCTCCGTCGACCGCCGCCTGGGTCGCGAGCACACCGTCGGCACCGGCGAGGGTTTTGGCCGCCCGGCCGCTGAAACAGCAGTCCAGTACGACGATCTTGCGGCGCGCTCGTGCGGTGCGCAGTGCGTTCCTGAGGTGCTGGTAGGCCACGGCGGTGTAGCCGACATTGTCACGCGAGCCGCCGAGGGCGAGGTACAGGTCGGCGGAGTCGTGATCCCGCATGCCGTGTCCCGCGTAGTAGACGATGAGTGTGTCGGTGGCCTCCTCCCCCGCCTGGTGGACCGGGTCGAGCATCGCCGACGCGCTCTGCGGATCGGTCACCACGGCGCAGTGCTGTACGGGCAGGCCCCAGACGGTCGCGTCGCAGAGCTCGGAGGCCAGGTCCACGACGTTGGCCTCGACAGCGGGGATCTGCGGCAGATACCGGTACGAGGCGGTGCCGATGAGGACGGCCCGGGAGCGGTCGGGTTCAGGCAGCGCCGCCATCGCCTGCACCTTCTGCGGGCGGGACGGCGGGGCGTTGCAGGGGCAGCGGCGGAGTTCCCGGGGCGGCGGGCAGAACGCGCTGGGCGCGGGCGGCCGACTGCCCGAGGACGGGTGCCGCCTCGTGGTCGCCGGCAGTGGCCACCGCTTGGCGGCCGACGAACGTAGCCGGCCGGTCGAGCACGGCGACGAACCGGGCGAGTGCGGCCTCGTCTCGGGCCAGGTCGGCCGGGAGGCGGATCTCCACGTCGCCACGACGCAGCGTGACCTCGGGCGCCCTACGCCGTCCGTCGCGCCACTGGAGGACGGAGACGACGAGCGCGGACAAGGAGAGACCGCTGCCAACCGCGAATTGCAGAATGTCGAATCCGGCGCCCATGCTGCCGGCGACCGGAGATCCCGACGAGGCGAGACGGCCGCGTAAGTCGTCCCCCACGCACTCGTCCTCGCGAACCCACCTCAGAAGTGAACGCAGTTCGTCCTCCGTGTCGTCGTCCGAAGTCGCGCCCTTGATACGGACCACGATCTCAGTCATGTCCGGGACCCCTTTCCTGGTCCACCTGCCGGTTCACCCGGGAGAAGAGTTCCACCGCCTCGGCTCCCGCGCCGAGCCTGGCGAGGCAGACGCCCTGCCAGTACTGGCCGGTGAGAGTGGTGGGGTGGCCGGGCCCTAGCGCGGACAGACACACCGGGACGATCACCGAGAACATCTCGGCGGCTTCCCGGAGTGCCCCGCGCAGAACGAGATTGACGGCCTCGCGCTGCCGGGAGAGGGCACTCTCGGCGGTCATCGCGCTGAGCGCGAGATGGCGGGTGCGGTTCGTCAGCGAAGGAAGGTCCACCATGTCGCGGGAGGTGGGGGACGGTATCGCTGATGCCCGCCCCGCTTCGCTGACGGTCAGCGAGTCCCACCGGTACTCGGGCAGACCGACCTGCGAGAGGCTCGACGGCAGCGGAGGGTGCGGCTCGCCGCGCTCGGACGCAGACGCAGCGACCGGGGCTCCGGAGCGTTCGTCGATCACGCTTTCGACGACCTCGGAACGCAGGATGTCAGCGATCGTTTCGGCCACCTCGTCAGCGCCGCCCCGGGCTGACGGACCGAGCACGCGCATGGCTGCGGCGATGTCCTGCCGCTGCTCGGGCTCCTGATCGCACAGCCGGTCGATCAGCTGGACCAGCGTCTGGGGACAGTCGACACCCATGCCGTTCAGACGCGGGATACCGTGCCCGAGTGCGTGCTCGACCACGGCCCCGACGTCCCGCGTCTCGCCGAAAGGAAGCTTTCCGGTGACCATGAAGTACATGCAGGCGCCCAGACCGTAGACATCGGCGGCCGGTCCCGGCAGCCCGCCGCGGATCACCTCGGGTGCCATGAACTGCGGGGTGCCCACCAGGGCCCCGGTGCGGGTGATGGCCACCTCGCCGGCCAGCCGCGCGAGGCCGAAGTCCTGGAGAACCACCCGGCCGTCCCGGGTGATGCTGATGTTCGAAGGCTTGATGTCCCGGTGCAGCACGCCGGCCTCGTGCGCGGCACTCAGGGCGCCCAGCACGCCGAGCGCCACATGCGCCAGCCCGGCCGCCGGCAACGGCCCCCCGTCCGCCACAAGGCGCGCGAGGTTCACCCCGTCGATCACCTGCATGACCAGGTAGGGAACGCCGTTGTACACCCCTCCGTCATGCAGAGTCACCACACCGGGGTGGTCGATGCGCGCGAGGGCGCGTACCTCGCGAAGGAAGCGGTTCAGGGAGTCGTTGTCCTCGGTGAGACCCTCTACCGCGGTGAGCAGCTTGACGGCGACACGCCGGTCGAGCCGGACGTCCACCGCCTCGTACACCACGCCCATGCCCCCGCGGCCCAGCACCCGTAAGAGCCGGTATCGCCCGGCGATCTGCTCCCCAAAGGCCGCATTCTGATCCTGCCCCATTCTTCCCCCGCTCTCCCGTTCCCTCCGGGTAGGCCCGTTTCACGGCCCCTGGTGCCGACGGCCCGCTACGGCCGCCGTGCCGACGTCACCCGGTACACGTCATACACACCCTCCACGCCCCGTACCGCCTTGAGGACGTGTCCCAGGTGTTTGGGGTCGCCCATCTCGAAGGTGAAGCGGGAGGTGGCCACGCGGTCGCGGGAGGTCTGGACGGCCGCGGAGAGGATGTTCACATGCTGGTCGGACAGCACACGGGTGACGTCCGAGAGCAGCCGGGAACGGTCCAGGGCCTCCACCTGGATGGCCACCAGGAACACCGACGACTGGGTGGGGGCCCACTCGACGTCGAGGATCCGCTCGGGCTGCTTGGAGAGCGATTCCACGTTCACGCAGTCCGCGCGGTGCACCGAGACGCCGCTGCCGCGGGTCACGAAACCGATGATCGGATCGCCCGGTACCGGCGTACAGCAGCGGGCCAGCTTGACCCAGACGTCCTCGACACCCTTGACGATCACACCGGGGTCGTTCGAGCGGCGCTTGCGGGAACGGCCGCGGGCCGGGGGCGCGCTCTCGGCGATGTCCTCATTGGCCGCGTCCTCGCCGCCGACGGCCTGGACGAGCTTGTGCACCACGTTCTGCGCGGCGACATGGCCCTCGCCGATCGCCGCGTAGAGCGCGGAGATGTCCGGATAGCGCATCTCGTGCGCGAGGGTGACCAGGGAGTCGCCGGTGAGGATGCGCTGGATCGGGAGGTTCTGCTTGCGCATCGCGCGGGCGATGGCGTCCTTGCCCTGCTCGATGGCCTCCTCGCGGCGCTCCTTGGAGAACCAGGCACGGATCTTGTTCCTGGCCCGCGGTGACTTGACGAAGCTCAGCCAGTCGCGGGACGGGCCCGCGCCCGCGGCCTTGGAGGTGAAGACCTCCACCAGGTCGCCGTTGTCCAGAGTGGATTCGAGAGGCACCAGACGGCCGTTGACCCGCGCCCCTATGGTGCGGTCGCCGACCTCGGTGTGCACGGCGTAGGCGAAGTCGACAGGGGTGGCGCCCGCGGGCAGCGCTATGACGTCGCCCTTGGGAGTGAAGACGAAGACCTCGTTGCGCGACAGGTCGAAGCGCAGGGACTCCAGGAACTCGCTGGGGTCCTCGGTCTCCTTCTGCCAGTCGAGCAGCTGGCGCAGCCACGCCATGTCGTTGACGGCGTCGGCATCGCGTCCGGAGCGGCCCGTGCGCCCTGCGCTCTTCGGCGCGTCGGTGCGCACCTTGGAGGCGCCCGCCACGGCCTCCTGCTTGTACTTCCAGTGCGCGGCGATGCCGTATTCGGCGCGGCGGTGCATGTCGAAGGTGCGGATCTGCAGCTCCACGGGCTTGCCGCTGGGGCCGATGACCGTGGTGTGCAGGGACTGGTACATGTTGAACTTCGGCATCGCGATGTAGTCCTTGAACCGGCCGGGGACCGGGTTCCATCGCGCGTGCACGGTGCCGAGCGCCGCGTAGCAGTCGCGGACCGTGTCGACGAGGACACGGATGCCCACCAAGTCGTAGATCTCCGCGAAGTCACGGCCGCGGACGATCATCTTCTGGTAGACGCTGTAGTAGTGCTTGGGGCGGCCGGTGACGGTGGCCTTGATCCGGGCGGCGCGCAGATCGGCCTGGACCTCGTCGGTGACGATGGCGAGGTATTCGTCGCGCTTGGGAGCACGCTCGGCGACGAGCCGGACGATCTCGTCGTACATCTTGGGGTAGAGGATCGCGAAGGCGAGATCCTCCAGCTCCCATTTGATGGTGTTCATGCCCAGCCGATGCGCGAGCGGAGCGTAGATCTCCAGGGTCTCGCGGGCCTTCTTCTCCTGCTTTTCGCGCTTGAGGTAGCGCATGGTGCGCATGTTGTGCAGGCGGTCGGCGAGCTTGATGACCAGGACGCGAGGGTCCTTGGCCATGGCGACGACCATCTTGCGCACGGTCTCCGCCTGCGCGGCCTCGCCGAACTTGACCTTGTCCAGCTTGGTGACGCCGTCCACCAGCAACGCGACCTGATCGCCGAAGTCGCGGCGGAGCGTGTCAAGGCCGTACTCGGTGTCCTCGACAGTGTCGTGCAGCAGACCCGCCATCAGAGTGGCCGGGTCCATGCCGAGCTCGGCGAGGATGGTGGTGACGGCGAGCGGATGGGTGATGTACGGGTCGCCGCTCTTGCGTTTTTGGCCGCGGTGCCAGCGCTCGGCGACCTGGTAGGCCCGCTCGACCTGGCGGAGCGTAGCGGTCTCGATCTTGGAGTCGTTGCCGCGCACTATCCGCAGCAGTGGCTCCAGGACCGGGTTGTACGGGTTGGACCGCTGCACGCCCAGGCGCGCGAGCCGGGCGCGCACGCGGTTGGATGAACCGGCGCGGGACGGCGGCTGGCCGGTAGCGGGGCGCACGGCAGGAGTGGCGGCCGAGGGGCGCGCCGCGGGCGCGACAGCGCCCGGACGGGTCGCGGGGGCGCTGCTCGCCGGTCCTGACACGCTGCTCGCCGTGCCTGACGCGGGGCGTTCGGGCTCGTCGGCGGAGTGCGCCGGACGCGCCTCCTCTGCCGCCCTGTCGCCCGGCGTGTGCTGCGCGGACTGCCCGTGCGGCGCGCTTGACGCGTGGCGGACGGGGGCGGATGGCGAGGCCGCTGCCCGGTCAGCGTGCTGATCGGGCTGGGCGGCAAGTGGCTGGACCTCGTCTGGCAAGGGCGCTCCTTGTGCGCGCTGTCCGGGCCCACCGGTCGTGCCCCGGATAGCCCATGGTAGCCATCCCACGCGTTTGGCTCGTCTTCGACCATCGGGACAGCACTATGGCTGAAAAACACTGTAGGCGGGCGCGGAATTCCACCGCGCCCGCCTGTAGTGCTTCTGGCCGCGCCCCGCGGCACCCCCAGAGGTGCCGCACAGGCGCCTCCAGGAGGGCGTCAGAGCGTGATCAGGGCCTCCAGCGGGGCACCCGCGAGCGCGGGCACAAGACGCTCCCTGCCGCCGAGGAAACCGAGCTCCATGAGCACCGCGACACCTGCGACATCGGCGCCGGCGCGACGGATGAGCTGCAGTGACGCTTCGGCAGTTCCGCCGGTGGCGAGAACGTCGTCGATGACCATGACGCGGTCGCCCGCCGACAGATCCTCGGCGTGCACCTCGATCTCCGCGGAGCCGTACTCCAGGTCGTAGGCCTGGCTGAGCGTGGCGCCGGGCAGCTTGCCCGCCTTGCGGACCGGTACGAAACCGAGGCCCGCACGGATGGCGACGGGCGCGGCCAGGATGAAGCCGCGTGCCTCAAGACCGACGACCTTGGTGGCGCCGTGTCGCTCCGTGAGCTCCGCGAGCGCGTCCGTGAGGGCGGTGAAGGCCGCGGGATCGGCGAGCAGCGGTGTGATGTCCTTGAACATCACACCCGGCTCAGGGTAGTCCGGCACGTCCCGTATGCGGCTGAGCAGGAGTTCCTGCACATCGGTCATGGCTGTCTCGCTGGTCCTTGTCATCGTGTCCCTGTCACCGCCGCTTTCCGGAGGGGCGGCCACGCCCGCGGTTACGGGAGGCGGGCTGCACCCGCGGGCCGACGACCGCGGGGGCGGCGTCCTCCAGCTCCTCGTCCTCTACGGCGCTGTCGTATTCCGGGCTGCCCTCCGACTCGTCCGCATCCGACCCGCCCTTGGTGGCGGCCGAGGCACGCTTGGCCAGGACACGCCGCCGCAGAGCCTGCAACGACGGCTCGCGCTCCTTGAGGTCGGTGACGAGCGGCGTGGCGATGAAGATCGAGGAGTAGGCACCGGCGGCGAGGCCGACGAAGAGCGACAGGGAGATGTCGTTCAGCATGCCTGCGCCGAGCAGACCACCGCCGATGAACAGCAGCCCGGCGACCGGCAGCAGCGCCACGACCGTGGTGTTGATGGACCGCACCAGGGTGCCGTTGATCGAGCGGTTGGCGATCTCGCTGTAGGTCCAACGGTTCTGCTTGAGGATGTCCTTCGAGCTCTCCCTGAGACCGTCGAAGACGACGACCGTGTCATACAGGGAGTAACCGAGGATGGTCAGCAGACCGATGACCGTACCGGGCGACACCTCGAAGCCGACGAGGGCATAGACCCCGACTGTGATGGTGATGTCGTGGATCAGGGCGACCAGTGCGGCGAACGCCATGCGCCACTCGAAGGCGATCGCCAGGTAGATCACGACAAGGACCATGAAGACGCCGAGGCCCGTCCACGCCTTGTTGGCGATGGTCTGGCCCCAGCTGGGCCCGACCAGGTCGGCGTTGATGGCGTCCGGCTTGACCTTCAGATCCTTGGCCAGCTGATTCTTGATCTGGTCGGACTTGCCGGTGTCGACCCCGCTGATCTGGATGCGCAGGACACCGGTGCCCAGCTTCTGGACCACCACATCCTTGCCGGAGGCCTGCGCCGCGGAGTGCTCCGCGGTGGCCACCGACACGCTCGTCTTCGGGGTGGTGAAGACGGCACCGCCCTCGAAATCGATGCTCATGTTCAGCCCGCGCACCACCAGGCCGACGAAGGCCGTGATGGTGATCAGGATCGAGACGCTGTACCAGATCTTGCGCTTGGTGATGAAGTCGTAGCCGATCTCGCCGCGGTGGAGCCTCGCGCCGAGGTTGCCGAGTCGGGACATCTCACGCCTCCTTCGGGTCGATGGGGGCGCTCATGCGGCCCGAGCGGCGCAGGGGAGGCCTGACGCCGAGCCGACTCGGGTCGAGGCCCGACCAGGGGTGTCCGCTCGCGAAGAACTTCCTGCGGGCCAGGAGGGTCATCAGCGGTTTGGTGAAGAGGAACACGACGACCACGTCGAGCACCGTGGTCAGGCCGAGCGTGAACGCGAAGCCCTGCACCTTGCCGACGGTGACGATGAAGAGCACCGCGGCGGCGAGGAACGACACGAAGTCGGAGACCAGGATGGTGCGCCGCGCGCGCGGCCAGGCGCGCTCGACGGCAGGGCGCAGCGAGCGACCCTCCCTGATCCCGTCACGGATGCGTTCGAAGAACACGATGAACGAGTCTGCCGTGATGCCGATCGCGACGATCGCACCGCAGACCGCCGGCAGGTTCAGCGCGAAGCCGATGGTCGGGCCGAGCAGAGCCATGATCGTGTACGTCAGCGCCGCGGAGACCACCAGCGAGGCGATGGCGATCGCGGACAGACCGCGGTAGTAGAACACCAGGTACAGGATGACCAGGCCGAGACCGATGGCTCCGGCGATCAGACCGGCGTGCAGCTGGTCGCCACCCAGGGCCGCGGTGACCGTGGTGACGTTCTGCTCCTTGAACGACAGCGGCAGCGCGCCGTAGGAGAGCATGTTGGCCAGGTCCTGGGCCTCCTGCTGCTTGAAGCTGCCGGAGATCTCGGCGTTTCCGCCGGTCAGCGCCTCCTTGACGTACGGGTCGGAGACGACCTCGCCGTCCAGCACGATCGCGAACTGGTTCTGCGGCGACTGCTTCTTCGCGAGGTCACCGGTGATGGCGGCGAACTTCTTGCTGCCCTTGCCGGTGAACGACATCAGAACCTGCCAGCCCGATGCGCCCTGGGTGTCGTAGCGCGCCTGGGCCTTGCTCACATCGGTGCCCGCCACGGCCGCCGGGCCGAGGATGTACTTCTGCCAGGCGCCCTGAGAGTCCTTGCCGCAAGCCACGGTCGGGTTGTCGGGCACGGCGGCAGCCAGCGCGGTATTGGCGCGTACCCCGGAGCTCTCGCAGTTCAGCTTCTCGAACTGCGACTGGAGCTCGGCGGCCTGGGCCTCGCTGACGCCGTCACTGGAGGAGGGGCTGGGAGACGGGCTGGCCGAGGCGCTGGGCGCGCTGGCCTTGGCCGAAGCGGCCGGCGTGGGGTCGGCCTTCAGCGCCTGCGAGACGGCACGACCCTGGGGGGACGGGCTGCTGCTTGCGCTGGGGCTGCCCGACGAGGTCGCCTTCTCGGACCCGCTCGCAGCCGGGCTCTTGCTCGCGCTGGGGCTCGCGCTCGCGGAGGGGCTGGCACTTCCCGAGGGGCTGGCGGACTGCTTCGGGGTAGGCGCGCCGGCTGCCAGGGTCAGGACGGGGCGGAAGAAGAGCTGCGCGGTGGTGCCGACCTGCTTGCGGGCCTGCTCGGAGTTTGTGCCGCGAGGGATGTTGACAATGATGTTGTCACTGCCCTGCGTCTGGACTTCGGCTTCCGAGACCCCGAGGCCGTTGACACGGCGCTCGATGATACTGACGGCCGTGTCCATATTGGTCTTGTTGACCGCGTTCTTCTGGCCGGGGATGTTCTTCGCCTCAAGCGTGATGCTCGTACCGCCGGCGAGGTCGATACCCAGGCGCGGAGTAGTGTTCCCGGACAGGAACATTCCCCCGGTCAGCGCGACGAGCGCCACCAGGATGAGGACCAGGGAGCGGCCCGGCTTGCTCGGGGCACTCGTCCGCCGGCCCCTTGTGGGTGCTGCCACCTTCTCGTTCTCCCTCTCTGACCACCCGGGCGCACGGCGGCGCACGGGCAGCCATGAATGGTGTCGAGATACCGCGCGAATCCACACGCTCCTGGGACGGCGGTGCGTGAGCGGCTGCTCCGCGGTCCCCGGTCGTGGCTACTTCGCGTCGGACTCGCCGTCGGTCTTCTTCGGCTTCGCTCCGTCAGCCTCGGCGGCGTCATCGGCTTCTGCGGCGTCGACCGCGGCAGCGACCTTTGCCTTGGATGGCGTCGCCGGACGTGGTCGCCTTGTCGGCGTCCTCAGTCGCGTCCTTCTTGCCGAGGTCGATGCGCGAGTCGTCAGAAGTGGCGGCGGTCTCCTCGGTGTCGTCGGTCTCGGTGAGGGAGGACGCGTCGTCCGGCACTATCGAAGTGTCCAGGTCGAGGGCGTCGGAGGAGCCGTGCACGATGCGGTTGTACTCGTCGTCGTCGAGGACGGCGCCGATGGCGTTCTTCGCGTAGATCGCGTGAGTGCCGGGAGCCACCTCCAGAAGGACCGTCTCGTCCTGGACCTCCTTGACGGTGGCGTACATGCCACCGATCGTGCGGACGCCGGATCCGGGCTGCAGCTGGTCACGCATTTGGCCTGCCTGCTGCTGCTTGCGCTTGGCGGACCTAGTCATCAGGAACATGGCCCCGATGAGCACGACGAACGGGAGGAGGGTCACGAGACTCACGGGTCGGAACTTCCTTCATGCGGCCACACGGTCTCGGCGGCCTGGTTGGGGGTGGTCATGCCGCTTGTAAGGGCGGCATCGGCGGAGTCTAAGCGAGTCCGCACGGATGGAACAACGCTCAGCATGGCACCGCAGTTCCTGCCCCCGCGACCGTCCGCGCCGTCACGTCCCGAACAAGCGCTGCTGTCCGCCTGTGCCGGGGCTACCGCCCTGTGCCGCGGGCGGGGTCAGACCCAGGTGCGCCCAGGCGGCGGGCGTGGCGATCCGGCCACGGGGTGTGCGCGCGAGCAGGCCCTCTCGGACGAGGAACGGCTCGGCTACTTCCTCCACTGTCTCACGCTCCTCCCCTACCGCGACGGAGAGCGTGGACAGGCCGACCGGACCGCCGCCGAAGAGCCCGAGCAGCGCCTTCAGGACGGCCCGGTCCAGACGGTCGAGACCGCGCGCGTCGACCTCGTACACGGCGAGGGCCGCGGTGGCGATCTCCTGAGTGATCAGGCCGTCGGCCTTGACCTGGGCGTAGTCGCGCACCCGGCGCAGCAGCCGGTTGGCGATGCGGGGCGTGCCGCGGGACCGGCCGGCGATCTCGGCGGCGCCGTCGGCCTCGATGTCCACGTCCAGGAGGTGTGCGGAGCGGCGGATGACGCGTTCGAGCTCGGCGGGCTCGTAGAACTCCATGTGGGCGGTGAAGCCGAAGCGGTCACGCAGCGGAGGCGGCAGCAGGCCCGCGCGGGTGGTGGCGCCGACCAGGGTGAACGGCGGCAGGTCGAGCGGGATGGCGGTGGCACCCGGGCCCTTGCCGACGATGACGTCGACACGGAAGTCCTCCATGGCCATGTAGAGCATTTCCTCGGCGGGCCGTGACATCCGGTGGATCTCGTCCAGGAAGAGCACTTCGCCGTCCTGGAGCGAGGAGAGGATCGCGGCGAGGTCTCCAGCGTGCTGGATGGCGGGGCCGCTGGTGATCCGGATGGGGGCGCCCATCTCCGCGGCGATGATCATCGAGAGGGTCGTCTTGCCGAGTCCGGGGGCGCCGGAGAGCAGGACGTGGTCGGCGGTGGCACCGCGCGCGCGGGCGGCGCGCAGCACCAGGTCGAGCTGCTCGCGGACCCGCTCCTGGCCGATGAACTCACCGAGGTCCTTAGGACGCAGTGCCGCCTCGACGGCCTGGTCCTCGTGGTCGGCCAGCGCGCCGACCAGCCGCTCATCGGCGTCGGGTGCGGCGGGCGCACCGGGAGCGTCCGGCGTGCCGCTGGTCGTGTCGTCCCAGTTCATGCGGTGTGCCTCGCGGTGTCGTGCGGGTCGGCGGCGGGGGTCGCCAGGGGGCACCGGGCCGAAGCGGGCCGGATCCGGGTCCGGGCCGCTTGGCCGGCCGGCGAGGGGAACTTCACAAGGCGGGTCATCGGGTGCGGTTCAGGGTCTGGAGTGCGGCCTTCAGGAGCGGGCCCACCTGGGGGGTGCCGCCGGCGGCCTCAGCCTGGGGAGTGACGGCGGCCACCGCCTCTTCGGCCTCGCGGGGGGCGTAGCCCAGGCCGACCAGGGCGGTGTGCAGCTGGTCGCGCCAGCCGGTGGCGGCGGGCGCGACGGCGCCCGCGGCACGGCCGACAGGCGCGCCGAGCCGGTCCTTCAGCTCCAGCAGGAGCTTCTGCGCGCCTTTCTTGCCGATGCCGGGCACGGCGGTGAGGGTCTTCTCGTCGCCGGTCGCGACGGCCCTGCGCAGTGCGTCGGGCCGGTGCACGGCGAGCATCGCCTGTGCCAGGCGCGGGCCGACCCCGCTCGCGGTCTGCAGCAGCTCGAAGGTCTGCCGCTCGTCGTCGTCGGCGAAGCCATACAGGGTCAGCGAGTCCTCGCGTACGACGAGGGAGGTGGCGAGCTGGGTGTGGCTGCCGACGCGGAGCGCGGAGAGAGTGTCCGGGGTGCACTGGACGGCGATGCCGATGCCGCCGACCTCCACCACCGCGGCGTCGGGGGCGAGCGCGGCGACGGGGCCGCTGACGAAGGCGATCATTCTGAGGCCTTTCGTGAGGTCCTGGCCGCCGGTGAAGTCCTGGCCACGGGGGTGGCGGGGCGCTTGTCCTGAGCCGCCTGGATTCGGGTGGCGGCGGTTCGCGGGCCGGTTGCGGGCGGGCGGGCGGCGCGTGCCTGGGCCTGCTGCAGGCGGCTGATGGCCGGGGCGCGCCAGATATGGCAGATGGCGAGGGCGAGGGCGTCGGCCGCGTCGGCGGGCTTGGGCGGCTCGGCGAGCCGCAGCAGGCGGGTCACCATGGCGGTGACCTGGGCCTTGTCGGCGCGTCCACTGCCGGTGACGGCGGCTTTGACCTCGCTGGGAGTGTGCAGCGCCACGGGCAGTCTGCGGCGGGCGGCACAGAGCACGGCCACGGCGCTGGCCTGGGCGGTGCCCATGACGGTGCGGACATTGTGCTGGCTGAAGACGCGCTCGACGGCGACGCAGTCCGGCCGGTGCGCATCGAGCCAGTGCTCGATGCCCTCCTCTATGGCGACGAGCCGGTCGCCCATCTCCGCGTCGGCCGGGGTGCGGATGACACCGACGCCGACCATGGTGAGCTGCCGTCCCGCGACGCCGTCGACTACGCCGACACCGCAGCGTGTCAATCCCGGGTCCACGCCCAGTACCCGCATCGGCACTCCCCTCGCTCGCCCCACCGTCTGCCCGTGACTTTGCACACTCGCCTCGAACGGTATCGGGCGGCACTGACAATGCCGCGCGACCGGGTGACGGTGAAGGCGCACTCGGGCGAGCGCCCCTACGGGGGCGGTGCGCCTCCGTAGGGGGTGCGGGGAACTGCGTGCGCCAGCGGCGACGCGACGCCGCGGTGACCGCGCGCGTCGTTCCCCGCGCCCCGGTCAGGGGCGCCTCGACGGCTCAGGCGTCGACCTTCTCCATGATCTCGTCAGAGACGTCGAAGTTGGCGAAGACGTTCTGCACGTCGTCGCTGTCCTCCACCGCGTCGATCAGCTTGAAGATCTTCTTGGCGCCTTCCTCGTCGAGCTCGACCTGCATGGTCGGGACGAAGTTAGCCTCGGCCGAGTCGTAGTCGATACCGGCGCCCTGGAGGGCGGTGCGGACCGCGACCAGGTCGGTGGCCTCGGAGACGACCTCGTAGGACTCACCCAGGTCATTGACCTCCTCGGCGCCCGCGTCGAGCACGGCACCGAGGATGTCGTCCTCGGAGAGCTCTCCCTTGGGGACGATCACGACGCCCTTGCGGTTGAAGAGGTACGAGACGGAGCCGGGGTCGGCCATCGAGCCGCCGTTGCGGGTCATCGCGACACGGACGTCGGACGCCGCGCGGTTGCGGTTGTCGGTGAGGCACTCGATGAGCACCGCGACACCGTTGGGGCCGTATCCCTCGTACATGATCGTCTCGTAGTCGGCGCCGCCGGCCTCAAGGCCCGCGCCGCGCTTGACCGCGGAGTCGATGTTCTTGTTCGGGACCGACTGCTTCTTCGCCTTCTGAACGGCGTCGTAGAGCGTCGGGTTGCCCTCCAGGTCGGCTCCCCCCATGCGCGCCGCGACCTCGATGTTCTTGATGAGCTTCGCGAAGAGCTTGCCGCGCTTGGCGTCGATCACGGCCTTCTTGTGCTTCGTCGTGGCCCATTTAGAGTGGCCGGACATCTGCCTGTCTCCTTCGCTTAACCCATCTCCGTACGAACTCCCCCAAGCGATACCAGAGCCCGAGTGGGGGGCACCTCCCACGCCTTGCGGCAGCGGGGGCGTATCCCCGGAGATCCTACAAGGACCGCATGGGCCCGTGGCCACGCACCATGTCGACGAAGAGTGCGTGCATCCGGTGATCGCCGGTCAGTTCGGGGTGGAAGGACGTGGCGAGTGCCTGGCCCTGCCGCACGGCGACGATGTGCCCCTCATGCTCGGCGAGCACTTCTGCCGCCGCGCCGACCGACTCCACCCAGGGGGCGCGGATGAAGACGCCCTCCACGGGAGGTCCCTCGACACCGGTGACGTCGACCGCGGCCTCGAAGGACTCGTTCTGCCGTCCGAAGGCGTTGCGGCGCACGATCATGTCGATGCCGCCGATGGTCTCCTGGCCGGAGCGAGGGTCGAGGAGTTTGTCGGCGAGCATGATCATTCCCGCGCAGGTGCCGTAGACCGGCAGTCCTGCGCGGATGTGCGCGCGCAGCGGCTCCAGCAGGCCGAACAGTACGGCGAGCTTGGAGATGGTGGTGGATTCGCCGCCGGGGATGACGAGTGCGTCGACTTCGGCGAGTTCGCCGGGGCGGCGCACGGTCCGGGGCACGGCGCCAGCCGCGGTCAGGGCGACCTGGTGTTCCCGGGTGTCGCCCTGGAGGGCCAGGATGCCTATGACGGGTGCGGTGCTCATCGGTGGGGTGACCTGTGCCTCATCACTGGGTGTGCGGTGCCTTCATGACCAGGGTGCAACGCTTGACGGCCACCGCGGCGGGCACCGTCGTGCCGGTGCCGCCGCCGTGGTGACCGTGGTGCGTCATGGCGTGCCCTGGTTCACCAGCCGCGGTTGGCGTAACGCTCGGTCTCGGGGAGGGTGTCGCAGTTGATGCCGACCATGGCCTCGCCCAGGTCCCGCGACGCATCCGCGATGACCTTGGGGTCGTCGTAGAACGTGGTGGCCTTCACGATGGCGGCGGCACGCCGGGCCGGGTCACCGGACTTGAAGATGCCGGAGCCGACGAAGACACCCTCGGCGCCGAGCTGGCGCATCAGGGCGGCATCCGCGGGGGTCGCGACGCCGCCCGCCGAGAAGAGCACCACGGGCAGCTTGCCGAGCTCGGCGACCTCCTTGACGAGCTCGTACGGGGCGCGCAGCTCCTTGGCCGCCGCGTACAGCTCGTGATTGTCGAGGGCGCGCAGTCTGCCGATCTCGTTCTTGATCTGGCGCAGGTGGCGAACGGCCTCCACGACGTTGCCGGTGCCGGCCTCGCCCTTGGACCGGATCATCGCCGCGCCCTCCGCGATACGGCGCAGCGCCTCGCCGAGGCTGGTGGCACCGCAGACGAAGGGCGTGGTGAACGACCACTTGTCGGAGTGGTTGACCTCGTCGGCGGGGGTGAGGACCTCGGACTCGTCGATGTAGTCCACCCCGAGCGCCTGCAGGACCTGGGCCTCGACGAAGTGGCCGATGCGGGACTTGGCCATGACCGGGATGGAGACGGCGCTGATGATGCCCTCGATCATGTCCGGGTCGGACATCCGGGCCACACCGCCGTCCTTGCGGATGTCGGCCGGAACGCGCTCCAGGGCCATGACGGCGACAGCACCCGCGTCCTCGGCGATCTTCGCCTGGTCCGGGGTGACAACATCCATGATCACGCCACCCTTGAGCATTTCGGCCATGCCGCGCTTGACGCGGGCGGTACCGGTCGCAGGGGTCTCAGGGGTGGTGCTGGGGAGCGTGCTGGACACGGGCATCCTCACTCGATGAACGCGCTGAGCGCGGTGAAGGCGATTTCTGCACCATGAGAGTGCGGGGCGCACGCAGGCCACTACAAGGGCCAATGGTGACCCGGTGGATCGTTTTTGCCCGACACCCGGCGCGCCCGGGACCGCGCGTACACCGGGCGTGCGGCGCGCGGGTGCCGGTGCCGGACGGCAGCGTGGCTACGCCAGGGAGCGGTCCACCAGCGCCGCCGGGGGCTCGTCGTCCATTTCGAAGCCCATGGGGAACGGAGCATGCCCGGCGAGCCGGAACCAGCGCACCTTGCGGTGCCGTCGCAGCGCGCGAGCGGCGCCCACGGCGTCGTTGTGGAAGCGCCGCGCCATGGGCACCCGCCGTACCGCCTCACTGAGCTCCTCAGCGGCCGCCTCACCGCCGACGGCCACACGGACCCCGTCGACCTGTCCGGCGTCGGAGAAGACCGCTCGCAGCGCCTGGCTGAGCTCGCTCTCGGCGACCTCGCGCTGTTCCTCGGCCGCCTGGCGCGCGGCGTGCGCCGCCTCGTAGAGCACGATGGAGGCGGCGGGGTCGAGCACCCCCGAAGTGGCCAGCTCCTGGGCGACCGAGGCACGGCGCAGCAGTTGGGCGTCGAGGGCGGCACGGGTGGCGTCGATCCTGGCGTGCAGCCGGTCGAGTCGTCCCGCCGTCCAGCTCAAGTAGAGGCCGATCGCGACCAGGACGACCGCGATCCAGATCAATGTGGAGGTCACGGGCGCAGGTTACCGGGATATCGGCGCGTGACCTGGCCCGGCTTCAGTCCCTGACGAGACCGAGCCGGGCACGCAGACCGGTCGCCCGGTCGTCCGCGGCCACCGACGCCGTGCCGTCCGTGACGGTCTCGTAGACGGCCAGGATGTCCGCGCCGACCACCGCCCAGTCGAAGCGCCGCACGTGCGCGCTGCCGTGCTTTCGCAGCTCCGCGCGGCGCACGTCGTCGCCGAGCAGCCGCACCGCGGCGGCGGCCAGGGCGTCGGCGTCCTCGTTGGCGAACAGTTCGCCTGCCGCGCCCTGGTCGAGGACCTGGGCGAAGGCGTCCAGATCGGAGGCGAGGACGGGTGCCCCGGCGGACATCGCCTCCACCAGGATGATCCCGAAGCTCTCGCCGCCGGTGTTGGGCGCCACATAGAGGTCGACGCTGCGCAGCAGGCGCGCCTTGTCCGCGTCGCTGATCATGCCCAGGAACTCCACGTTGGCGTGCATCTCGCGGGGCAGGTTCTGGACGGCTTCCTGCTGGTCGCCGCGCCCGGCGACCAGCAGCCGGGCCCCGGGCCGCTCGGCAAGGATCTTCGGCAGCGCCCGCATGAGCACGGGAAGGCCCTTGCGCGGCTCGTCGATGCGCCCGATGAAGCCGATCGTGCCGCCCTTCGGCCGCCCGCGCCTGGCCGGCGCCGACTGCCACTGGGGGCGCGGCTCCGCCTTGGCGAAGAAACCGACGTCGACGCCATTGGGGATGACGACCGCGTCACCGCCCAGGTGCTCGACGAGGGTGCGCCGGGCGTACTCGCTGACCGCGATGCGCGCGCTGATCTTCTCCAGGGCGTGCTGGAGCAGGGCGTACGCGGCGATCATCGCCTTGGAGCGCGGATTGGAGGTGTGGAAGGTGGCCACCATCGGCCCCTGCGCGGCCCAACAGGTGAGCAGGCCCAAGGACGGGCTGCTGGGTTCGTGGATGTGGATGACGTCGAAGGAACCGTCGTGCAACCAGCGGCGCACCCGGGCCGCCGACAGGAAGCCGAAGTTGAGGCGGGCGACCGAGCCGTTGTACGGAACGGGCACCGCGCGCCCCGCGGAGACCACGTACGGCGGCAGCGGCGTGTCCTCGTCGGCGGGCGCCAGCACGGACACCTGGTGTCCCGCCCCGATCAGGTGCTCGGCCAGATCGCGGATGTGGAACTGCACCCCGCCGGGCACGTCCCAGGAGTACGGGCAGACGATGCCGATCTTCACGGCGACTCCGTGGGGCGTTCGGTACCAGGCCGTCCGGCCGGGTCGAGGTCGGCGAGCCAGAGACGTTGCAGCATGTGCCAGTCTTCCGGATGGTTGGCGATTCCCGTGGCGAACGCGTCGGCGAGCGCCTGTGTCATCACCGACGCCTTTTCGAGACGGTTGCCTGACTGCGGGACTTCAAGGGGTGGATGCACCCGGCCCCGCATGACGGACGACTCGTCGTACCACAGGGTGACCGGTAGCAGCAGCGCGCCTGTCTGCTGTGCGAGGAGGGCGGGGCCGGCGGGCATCCGGGTGCGCTCTCCAAAGAACGTCACCTCGACCCCGGAGGCCGACAGGTCCCGGTCGGCGACCAGGCAGACCAGGCCGCCGTCGCGCAGCCGGCGCGCCAGGGTGCCGAAGGCGGAGCCACCGGTGTGCGGCAGCACCTCCATACCGAGGCCCGCGCGGTAGGCGACGAACCGGTCGAAGAGCGATTCGGGCTTGAGTCGCTGCATGACGGTGGTGAACGGGGTCTGCAGTTCGGTGGTGACCCAGGCACCCGCCAGGTCCCAGTTAGCGAGGTGCGGCAGGGCTAGGATGACGCCGCGATCGGAGGCGAGTCCCTCCGTCAGATGGTGTATGTCCTCGGGTACGAAGCCGTTCCTGACCCGCTCCGGGCTCCACACCGGCAGCCGGAAGGACTCCATCCAGTACCGCATGTAGGAACGCATGCCCGCCTTGGAGAGCGCGGCGAGCCTGTCGGGCCCGGCGTCGGGCACCACGCGCGCCAGATTGCTCTCCAGCTGCCGCACGCCCGTGCCGCGCTTCTTCCAGGCGAGGTCGGCGATGCTGCGGCCGAGCTGGGCGGCGACGGGCTCCGGAAGCCGCTTGACCGTGCCCCAGCCGAGCCCGTAGAGCGTGTCGCTCAGCTGCTCCTCGGCTCGCTGTGCGAGGCTCCTGGAGCCCGCCTCGCGGGTGCTGGCGGTCGCGCCGGCGGCTTTTCTCGCACCGGTCGTGCCGTTGCCGTCCGGGGTGCTCATGACGAGGCCCCGCTGTTGCTCTGGGCCGCGGTGGCGGCGTCCGCCTCCGCGGCTTCCCTGCGTACGGTGACCACGCGCTGGACGAGGGTGACCAGGCTGCCGACGGCCACCACCCACAGGGCGATCGGCAGCAGCACCTGGATGCCCGGGACGCCGAACGTGTGCAGGCCCGCGAGCCCGGCCGCGACCAGAGAGATCACCAGCCGCTCCGCGCGCTCCACCAGGCCGTTCACCGCGACCGGCAGCCCGATCGCCTCGCCGCGCGCCTTGGTGTACGACACCACCTGGCCGCTGACCAGGCAGAACAGGGTGACGGCACACAGGACGCTGTCGTTACCGCCGCCCGCGTACCAGAGCGCGAGGCCGCTGAAAATGGCACCGTCGGCGACCCGGTCCAGGGTCGAGTCGAGGAAGGCGCCCCACCTGCTGGAGCGGCCGAGCTGGCGCGCCATGTTGCCGTCGACCAGGTCGGAGAAGACGAACAGGGTGATGACGACGGTGCCCCAGAAGAACTCGCCCCGCGGGAAGAAGACCAGCGCACCCGCCACCACCCCGGCCGTACCGAGGAGCGTGACCGTGTCGGGGCTGACCCCGCGACGGATGAGGAAGGCGGCGAACGGGGTGAGGACACGCGTGAAGAACGCACGCGCGTACTTGTTCAGCATGGTTTTCCCGAGGGTCCGTGGGACGGGCGACCCCTGCTGGCCGCCGGATGGCCCATCGTAGCCACGCCGCTGCGGGGGTGGCCGACGGGCACCCGTGCCCGCCGGGATGCGGTACGACGTATGGACGCACCAGGGCGGGAGTGGAAAGCTCGAAAGACAACCGCGGGCGTCACAGGAGCCGCCACCGGCCGCGGCCCCCGAGCACGCCCGCGCCAGGCAGGACCTCACCGAGCAACAAACCGGGAGGCACAGCATGGGCGACAAGGCGCGTACATACCCCGGGGCCGCCGGCAGGGCAGCGACGGCCGACCACCCCGCTTCGGTACGGAATGTGGTGCTGGTCGGCCACAGCGGAGCAGGCAAGACAACCCTGGTGGAAGCCCTCGCACTGACCGCGGGGGCGGTGAACCGCGCGGGCCGCGTCGAAGACGGCACGGCGCTATCCGACTACGACGAGATCGAGCACCGCCAGCATCGCTCGGTGCAGCTCTCCCTGGTCCCCCTCGAATGGGGCGGCTGCAAGATAAACGTTCTGGACACCCCCGGGTACGTCGATTTCGTCGGGGAGCTCAGGGCCGGTCTGCGGGCGGCGGACGCGGCCCTTTTCGTTGTCTCGGCCGCGGAGGGCGTGGAGGGGATCGCGGGCGGACCCCGCGCGGTGTGGGAGGAGTGCGCGGCGGTCGGCATGCCCCGGGCCATCGTGATCACGCACCTGGAGGCGGCCAGGGCCGGCTTCGAGGAGATGGCACGGGCCTGCGCCGAGGCCTTCGGCGCAGACGATCCGGATGCCGTACTGCCGCTGTACCTGCCGCTGCACGGCGCTCCGGCACCGGACGGGCACGCGCCCGTGACGGGCCTGATCGGACTGCTGTCGCAGCGCCTGTACGACTACGCGTCGGGCGCGCGCAAGGAGAGCGAGCCGGACGCGGGACGGCTGCCGCTAATCACCGAGGCCCGCAACCGCCTCATCGAGGGCATCATCGCCGAGAGCGAGGACGAGACCCTCATGGACCGCTATCTCGGCGGTGCCCCGATCGACGTCGAGACGCTGGTGGCGGACCTGGAGAAGGCGGTGGCCCGAGGAGTCTTCCACCCCGTGCTGGCCGCGGCTCCCGCTCCGGCGGGCGGGCAGGCCGGGCTCGGCACCGTGGAACTGCTCGAACTGATCACGGGTGGCTTCCCGACCCCGCTGGAGCATCCGGCGCCCGCGGTGACCACGCCCGAGGGCATGTCCAGGCCCGCGCCGGTCTGCGATCCCCAGGGGCCGCTGGTCGCCGAGGTCGTGAAGACCGCATCCGATCCGTATGTGGGACGCGTCTCCCTGGTGCGGGTCTTCTCCGGCACCCTGCGCCCGGACGAGACGGTGCATGTCGTGGGGCACGGCGCGGGCGCCCTGAGCCTCGGGAACGGCTCGGGGAACGGCGCGCTGCACGAGGCGGACGAGCGTCTGGGGGCCTTGTCGGCGCCCTTCGGCAAGCAGCAGCGGCCGCTCGCGGAGTGCGTCGCGGGCGATCTGGCCTGCGTCGCCAAGCTGAGCCACGCCGAGACCGGGGACACCCTTTCGGCCAAGGACGCGCCGCTCGTGATGGAGCCGTGGGACATGCCGGACCCGCTGCTGCCGCTCGCCATCGAGGCGCACAGCAAGGCCGACGACGACAAACTGTCCCAGGGGCTGGCCCGGCTGGTGGCCGAGGATCCGACGATGCGTCTCGAACAGAACCAGGACACCCACCAGGTCGTCCTGTGGTGCCTGGGCGAGGCCCACGCGGACGTCGCCCTGGAGCGGCTACGCAGCCGTTACGGGGTGCAGGTCGACCAGGTGCCGCACAAGGTGTCCCTGCGGGAGACCTTCGCCGGCACGTCGTCGGGCCGCGGCCGGCACGTGAAACAGTCCGGCGGGCACGGGCAGTTCGCGATCTGTGAGATCGAGGTGGAGCCGCTGCCCGGCGGCAGCGGCATCGAGTTCGTCGACAAGGTCGTGGGCGGCGCCGTGCCGCGGCAGTTCATTCCCTCCGTGGAGAAGGGCATCCGCAGCCAGGCGGCGAAGGGCGTGACGAGCGGCCATCCGCTGATCGACATCCGGGTCACCCTGCTCGACGGCAAGGCGCACTCGGTGGACTCCTCCGACGCCGCGTTCCAGACGGCGGGTGCGCTCGCGCTGCGCCAGGCCGCGGCGGACGCCAGGATCCATCTGCTGGAACCGGTCGCCGAGGTGCGGGTGCTGGTGGACGACGCGGACGTGGGCGCGGTGATGAGTGATCTGTCGGGGCGGCGGGGCCATGTCGTCGGCACCGAGCAGGCACCGGGCGGACGCACTTTGGTGCGGGCCGAGGTCCCCGAGTTCGAGATCGGCCGCTACGCCGTGGACCTGCGCTCGCTGTCGCACGGCACCGCACGGTTCAGCCGTACGTACGCCCGGCACGAGCCGATGCCACCGCAACTCGCCGAGCAGATCCGTGCACAGGCCGGGCACGCGGCATGATCCGCGGCTGCCCCGGGAAGACACCGCATGGCCGGATACACGACGTGACATGAGGTGACACAGGAGTTCGGTGCGCGCGCCCGTGCCGTGGACAGGGCACCGCGTGCGCGCAGCCACAGGTGGCCTTCCCGGAGCCCTGCACAGTCGTTGGCGCAGGGCTCCGGGCGCGCGGCCGCGGCACTGCAGGCCGGGCGGCGCACCGGACTTGGCGCCGGGCGGGCACGCGCCGTCCGGCGGGCGCGGTGGTTTTCCACAGGCCCGCACGGAGGCCGCTCGTCCCGGATACGCTGATGACCTGATCGAGTCGATGACCCGGCCAACAGGTGTGTCGGGCAGGGAAGTCGGGAAAGGCCCGCAAGAGCACGGGCCGGGCGGCGATGGGGGCGGCAGTGGCGGACGACGTATTCGATTTCAGACCAGGGGCGCAGGTACCGCTCGCCGGTGCGCCGGGCCAGACCGCGGCCACCTACGCGCTGGCATCGGCCGCGTACCGGGACAGCGCCGTCGAGAAGATCCTCGACGCCAACAGCGACTGGCACGAGTCCAAGGTCAACGCGGGCAAGATCGCGCTGTTCAAGCCCAATCTCGGTGAGGCCTTCTCGCGGGCCGTACAGGTGCGGATGCTGGGCGGCGGGCGCGCTCCGCTGATCCAGTCCTTCGGCACCGAACCGCAGGTCATCGTCGAGCACTGCCTTGCCGCGAGCAATATCCGGCGCAAGCGCGACAGCTGGCTCACCGCCGTGATGGCGCTGTGCGGTCTGATCTTCCTGCCGGGCCTGGTGGCCTGGCTCCTGGTCTTCCAGGCCCGCCAGATGATCGACAAGAGCACCAACAAGCGCGCCTCCTCGCTGGCCACCGCGCTCCTGTTGGCCTTCGCCCTGGTGGCCGTGGTCTTCCTGATCGAGCTGCCGATCAGCGGATTCTGGGGCTGGTACGCGCGCCTGTCCGTGGTGGCGCCCGTCATCGGCTGGTACTGGGCCCGGCAGATCTGCGAGCGCACCGCGCAGCTCCTGCGCGACCAGTGGTCCGGCCTGCTGTCCGGCGGCGGTATCGGCCCCAAGATTCCCGAGGCAGTGCCCACCCATCCCAATGAGACCGCCGCCGAGCAGCTGCGCCAGGGCCTGGCCAGGCTGACTGCCGAGCAGCAGTCCAATTCGGTCTTCTACGCGGGCCCCAAGGGCATCCTCGGCATGGGCACCCGCTGGGGCAGCTGGCAGCTCGCGGAGGACCTGGTGTCGCGCGAGCCCGGCAAGGAGATCCACCCCTTCCGCAGCTGGGATGTGATACGCGCCATCCACGACCAGCTGCGCATGCTGGAGCGGAAGCCGGTGCACACGGGCGGCTTCCCCAAACCGTCGGTAAGGCACTGGATCGTCACCCCCATCGGGGAGAAGGCGGACAAGGTCTCCCGGCCGAGCGGCACCGACGTCGAGGCCTTCCAGATCAAGCCGCACGAGATCCAGCGCATCTGCAACGAACAGCAGTTCGGCAGCGGTAACCGGCACTATTTGGGCGTCCAGTTCACCTTGTGGGATGGCCAGTTGGTGATCACCATGCTGATCACCGTGACGGTGCTGCACGAGACTCTGCGCATCGAGATCACCGGACATGCGCTGGGCCCCGTCCACTCCCTGTTCACGTCCGGTCCCTCGCCCGAGACGAAGACGGTCGCCAAGTCCGTCAGGTTCTGGGAGACCAGGAAGATCACCCTGCCGATCGTCAACCCGAACGAGGTGGTGCGGCTCGCTGTGCGGGCCCCGTTCACCTACTATCCCCCGCTGCTCGACTTCCTCGGCGGCAGTCTGAAGCTGCCCGAGCCGTTCGGCCTGCGGCATGCCTGGGCCGACAAGCCGTGGCGGCACCGCTTCATGGCTGACGACGCCCTGCGCGCCGCCACTCCCATACTTCGTGTGGTGCACTCGGCGGCGATCAAGGTCCTTGAGGAACACGGCGTCAACACGGAGAAGTTCGGCAGCCGCTCCGGCGCCCTCAGCGGCGCGATCCAGGACCCGTCGCCCGGGAAGGCGGACGTGTACGACGCGTAGGCGCCGCCGGGCCTGACCTTTGCGGGGTCCTGGAGGTTCGCGGGCTCCGGCCTGGTGCGGCGATGGGGGTGCCCCCTGTTCATGGAGGTCCCCCCGCTCGAACGAAGCTGAGAATGGGGGAGGAGTCGAGAACTTGGGGGAGCGTGCCGGGCGTCACGACGGGGCGAACGTGGCCCGTCGCGACGCAAGGTCTTTTGTCGGGATCAAGCTGGATCAGGCAGCGGGCGCGTGCCAGACCCCGCCAGCCCCGCATGATGCAAACGGGCGGCCCCAGCGTTTTTCGCCTGACCCAGACGAGAGGCCTTAGCTCGCCGGCCAGGCCTCGGCGAGCATGCCGCGGGTGTCGGCGAGCAGCTGGGGCAGCACCTTGGTGTGACCCACTACCGGCATGAAGTTCGTGTCGCCGCCCCAGCGCGGTACGACGTGCTGGTGCAGATGGGCGGCGATGCCCGCGCCCGCCGTCGCGCCCTGGTTGATCCCGATGTTGAATCCATGGGCCCCGGAGGCGGTTCGCAGGGCTGTCATCGCCTGCTTGGTGAGTTCGGCGAGCTCGGCGGTCTCCTGGAGGGTGAGCTCCGTGTAGTCGGCGACGTGCCGGAAGGGGACGACCATCAGATGGCCGCCGTTGTACGGGTACAGGTTGAGTACGGCGTAGACCTGCTCACCGCGCTTGATGATCAGCCCGTCTTCGTCGGACTTGGCCGGAATCGCACAGAAGGGACAGCCGTCGCCCGCGCCCGGGCCGGTCGGCTTGTTCTCACCTTGGATGTAGGCCATCCGATGGGGCGTCCACAGCCGCTGGAACGCGTCCGGCGTTCCCACCCCGATCTGCTGCTCCGGCTCACTCGTCATGCGAGCCAGCATATGCGCTGCACGGACCCGGTCGAGGGCGGTACCCGGCCGGGTACCGCCCTGTGGACCGAAGTGCCGGCGCGGGATCAACGCGGTGCCTGGTGAGCCCCGTCGAATGCCGATCACCGCACCGGCATGCGCTGGATCACACCTGGACCCGGCGCTCCACCACGTCGACGATCTTGGCGATCGCCTCGTCGCGCGGGATGCCGTTCTCCTGTGAGCCGTCGCGGTAGCGGAACGACACCGTGCCGGCGTTCATGTCGTCGTCGCCCACGATGACCATGAACGGGACCTTCTGCTTCTGGGCGTTCCTGATCTTCTTCTGCATCCGGTCCGACGACGCGTCCACCTCGACCCGCAGTCCCCTGGCCTTGGCCTCCTTGGCGAACTCCGCCAAGTACGGCACATGGCCGTCACCGACCGGGATGCCCACCGCCTGCACCGGCGCGAGCCAGGCCGGGAACGCGCCCGCGTAGTGCTCCAGGAGCACTCCGAAGAACCGCTCGATGCTCCCGAACAGCGCGCGGTGCAGCATGACGGGCGTCTGCCGGGCGCCGTCCGCCGCGGTGTACTCCAGACCGAACCGCTTGGGCTGGTTGAAGTCCACCTGGAGGGTCGACATCTGCCAGGACCGGCCGATCGCGTCCCGGGCCTGCACGGAGATCTTCGGGCCGTAGTAGGCGGCGCCACCCGGGTCGGGCACCAGCGGCAGGCCCTGCTTCTCCGCGGCCTGGCGCAGTGCTTCGGTGGCCTCGGCCCAGTCCTCGTCCGAGCCGATGAACTTGTCGGACGTCTCGTCGCGGGTCGACAACTCCAGCTCGAACTCGGTCAGTCCGTAGTCGCGCAGCAGGTTCAAGACGAAGGTCAGGAGCGCGTCCAGCTCGCCGGCCATCTGCTCCTTGGTGCAGTAGATGTGCGCGTCGTCCTGGGTGAATCCGCGGGAGCGGGTCAGACCGTGCACCACACCGGACTTCTCGTACCGGTAGACCGTGCCGAACTCGAAGAGGCGCAGCGGCAGCTCACGGTAGGAGCGCCCGCGCGACCGGAAGATCAGGTTGTGCATCGGGCAGTTCATCGCCTTGAGGCGGTAGTTCTGCCCGTCGAACTCGATGGGCGGGAACATGCCTTCCGCGTAGTGCGGCAGGTGCCCGGACGTCTCGAAGAGGTGCTCCTTCGAGATGTGCGGGGTGTTGACGAACTCGTAGCCCGCGGCCTCGTGCTGTTTGCGCGAGTAGCTCTCCATCTCCTTGCGGACCACGCCGCCCTTGGGGTGGAAGACCGCCAGGCCGGGGCCGAGCTCATCGGGGAAGGAGAACAGGTCGAGCTCGGTGCCGAGCTTGCGGTGGTCGCGCTTCTCGGCCTCGATGAGGAATTCGAGGTACGCCTTGAGCTCGTCCTTGGAGGGCCAGGCGGTGCCGTAGATGCGCTGCAGCTGCGGGTTCTTCTCACTGCCGCGCCAGTAGGCGGCGGCGGAGCGCATCAGCTTGAACGCGGGGATCAGCCGGGTGCTGGGCAGGTGCGGGCCGCGGCACAGGTCCTTCCAGCACAGCTCGCCGGTCTTCGCGTCGAGGTTGTCGTAGATGGTCAGCTCGCCGGCGCCGACCTCGGCCTCCGCGCCCTCAGCGGCATCCGCCGCACCCGGGCCCTTGAGTCCGATGAGCTCCAGCTTGTACGGCTCGTCGGCGAGCTCGACGCGGGCGTCCTCGTCGGTGGTGACACGGCGGGAGAAGCGCTGCCCGCGCTTCTGGATCTCCTGCATCTTCTTCTCGACGCGCTTGAGATCTTCGGGGGTGAAGGGCTCCTTGACGTCGAAGTCGTAGTAGAAGCCGTCCTTGATGGGCGGGCCGATGCCCAGCTTCGCCTCGGGGAAGATCTCCTGCACGGCCTGCGCCATGACGTGCGCGGCGGAGTGCCGCAGGATGTTCAGCCCGTCCTGGGAGGAGATCTCGACGGGCTCGACCTGCTCGCCGTCGTTGATCTCGTACGCGAGGTCCTTCAGCTCGCCGCCGATGCGGGCCGCGACGACGGTGCGCTCGCCGGCAAAGAGCTCGGCGGCCGTAGTGCCCGTCGTCACCACGCGCTCTTCCCGCTCGGAATCGCGTTGGATGATCACACGGACATCGGACACCGGTCTCTCCTGCCTGAAGGTGACTGCGGCGCGCGCGGTCGCTCGCCTGCGCCGGAAGACCGATCGTACCGAGCGGGGCGGCCCAATCGCTAAACGGTTATTCGCTGGGCCGGTACCCGCGTGCGCCCGGGACGTCGCGAGCACCTGTCGAGGGCCCGGAAAACCACGCCCACAGCCTCTGACCGGCCGATAGCTCCGGACGCGGCAGAAACGACCCTACGCGGGGCGATGGCCGCCTCTTGGAGTGATGGCACCTCTCGGGGCAGTGGCGCAAACCGGGCATGGATCGGGCATGGATACGGGGCGGCGGATGCGAGGCGGCGGATGTGGCGACATACGGGTCACGCGAGGTCTGCCGCGCAGTCACCCGCGTCCTTTTCGTGCGGGCCGCCAGGCACACGGGCGGCGCCGGTTCAGTCTCCGTCCCCGCCGCATGCCTCCTCGAAGAAGTCCAGGTTCTCCTGGAGCGATTTCAGCAGGCGGTCCCGCTCCGCCTCGTCCACTTCGACGGGGACGACTTGGCGGGCGTCGGTGAGCCTGCGAAACCCGCCGCGGCTGAGCAGCCTGCCGTGCACCCGGATCGGCAGGCCCACCAGGTGGGCGTGCCCGGCGATGCGGTACGCCTCCTCGTCAAGGGTCAGCCGCACCTGCGCGACGTCGGCGCCCGCCAGCACCCGCAGCCGTACCGCGCCCTCACCGCGCGGCCCCGATCTGCGCATCCGCACGACCGAGCCGGTGATGCGGACCGGCACGGAGGGCTCGGTGCGCAGATAGCGCGCGCTCGCCTCACGCAGGGCGGGCAGGTCGCCCGGCGAGAACTCGACGGGTTCCGTGGTGGCCGCACAACCCTCGGGCGCGCCCGCCGCGGGCGACCACGCCACTGCGATGCGGGCGCCCTGCGTGCCGCGCACCAGCGCGATCAGCGACTCGGTCAGTTCATGGCTGACGCCGGCCACCACGGCGCCGTCGAAGGCGTCCATGCCGCCGGTGGCGCGCTGGTAGTCGACGGCTTCGCGGGCGGCGAAGAGTGCGTGGTGCAGCCGGACCGCGAGCGGACGCGCGGTGGCAAGCGGCACGAACGCGGTCAGCCGGCCGCCGCCCGGCGAAGGGCCGACGAGGACGTCGCGCAGGGACGCGGCGGCGGGACCGCGGTGCCGCGCCCCGAAGTACCCGGCGTGGGCCCGCGCGGCGAGCGCTCCGGCGAGCAGCATCCGGCGGGCCGCGGTCCGCAGCTTCTCCTCGACCCGCCAGACCGCGGCGCCCTCCCCCGCTGCTCCGACGTCGTGCGAGGTGCCTCCCGGGCTCGCGGGCACATCGCGCCGCCAGCGGATCTCGTCGCTGGGCACGGCGAGCGCGACCAGCACCTCGTGGGCGGACGGGGTGCCGATGCGGATCAGTGCGGTGAGGGCCTCGTCGAGCAGGTCCACGCTGTCGGGGCAGGCGCGCTCCTCGGGCACCAGCAGGCTGGTGGCGCCCCGGCCGGTGGCCGGTCCTGAGCCGGGCGGCGTCCAGCGGCCGTAGCGTCCCGGCTGGCCGCCGCGGCGCTGCCAGCCGTGCCGGTCGAGCAGCGCGCTCAGCACCGCGGGGTCGACACGGGCGGGCTCCGGCAGCGGGGGCCAGGGTTCTGAGAGGTCGTCGGGGTGCGCTCTGCCCGCCGTCGTCAGGTCCCCGGGAGGACTTGCCCCGGGCAGGGCGCGCGACGGCTTGTCGATGGGCCGGTATGTCACGGTCTGCCTCCCGTCCCGACCCGCGCCATGATCTCGCAGAGCGCACGGTCGTCGAAGATGCGTGAGGTCGGTATGCGCACGGTGGTCTTGTGCCGGCCGGTCAGAGGGTGCCCGGCGAGGTTCATCCAGTAACAGCAGTGCCGCAGGTCGAGCCGGTCGTGGTCGGCGCGCAGCCAGTCGTCCTGCGAACGCGGTACGAGCATCACGACGAGGATCTTGTGCACCGAGACGGGGGTGCGGGCGAGCTTCGCCAGATGGCCGTTGTCGAGCGTGAACGAGAAAAACGGGAAAGAAGAGAAAGCCAGGCCCGGGGAGCGCGGCGGTATCTGGTAAGTGCACTTGAGCTGCACCTTTATGGTGACTTCGTCGTCGACCGTGTGTCCGGGCGCGCTGTGGCTGACGTGCCAGTCGATGCCGTTGTCAGGAAAGGGCTGCGACAGCGAGCAGCCCGCTGCCGCCGCGACCGCGTGCAGATAGCCCACCTGCAGCGTCTCCATGCAGGCGGTGGTGGCGAGGGTGCCGCGTGCCGGTGCGGGCGGCTCGGCATCAAAGCTGTGTCCGCCGGCAGGGGAAAGACCGCCCTGTTCGGGCTGCGCGAGCGTCATGACCCACAGGCCTCTCGAAACTGGTGACTGCCCGTCAGGGCCGTGTATTCCCGGGCCCCGCACCTGTGTTGTCTCCGCGTGTCATCCGCTGCAAACGGCGTAGCGGGCAAACAGTGCGGGTATCACCAAACAGGGCAGCGACGGTGCGTCAACTGCCTTGGGGTCAGGGAGGAGTTGGAGACGTATGGCGTACTGGTACGAGGGACCTCTGGCCGCGTTCGACACCGAGACGACGGGCGTGGACGTCGAGACCGACCGCATCGTGTCGGCCGCGATCGTCGTCCAGGACGCACCGGGGTCCAGACCGCGCGTGACGCGCTGGCTGGTGAACCCGGGCGTCCCGGTGCCGGAGCAGGCCACGGCGGTGCACGGGCTGACGCAGGACCACGTGGAGCGGCACGGCCGCTGGCCCGCGCCGGTAGTGGACGAGATAGCGAAGGAGCTGGCCGCACACGGCGCCGCGGACCGGCCCTTGGTGGTGATGAACGCCCCGTTCGACCTGACGCTCCTGGACCGCGAGCTGCGCCGTCATCGCGCGTCGTCCCTGGACAGGTACGTCTCCCATGCCTCGTTGCACGTGCTCGATCCCCGAGTGCTCGACAAGCATCTGGACCGCTACCGCAAGGGGCGTCGCACGCTCACGGATCTCTGTGCGCAGTACGACGTGGAGCTGTCGGGCGCGCATGACGCGGGGGCCGACGCACTCGCCGCGCTGGAGGTCGTGCGGGCCGTGGGCGCCCGTTTCGCGGCCCGTCTTGAGCGGCTCACGCCCGCGGAACTGCACGCACTGCAGACGGTCTGGCACGCGGCGCAGGCCCGTGGGCTCCAGGCGTGGTTCGCCCACAGCGGCTCACCCGAAGTCGTCGATACAGCCTGGCCCCTGCGCCCGGACCTGCCCACCGCCGCTTGAATCGACGTCCATGGTCATCACCGCAGGGGGTGCGGGTGGCGAAGGAGCGTCGGGCAGTACCACGGGGGCGCGGGGCGGAGTTTCCTGGAAACAGCGAAGGTGACACGGTCCACGCCACTGGCGGACTCATGTCACCTTCGCGTTCATGTGGGCGATACTGGGTTCGAACCAGTGACCTCTTCGGTGTGAACGAAGCGCTCTTCCACTGAGCTAATCGCCCGAGAACGCTGTGAACCTTACAGGTCCGGGCGCCTTTCCTTCAAACCGATTCCAGGTGCGCCAGCAGTCCGCGCCGCCCGCTGCGCATCATCAGCGCGTGGTTGAGGAGGAACGCCGGGCGACAGGGCACCGCCAGGCGCCGCATGAGCGGCTTGGCGACGTCGACCTCCTGCTCGTAGAGGGCGATGGTGCCCTTGCCGCCGGGTGCCGCGCGTACGGTCCAGCAGGCCCAGCCGTTCAGGTCGCCGGTCATCGAGATCTCCAGGACGCCGATGTCCGGTTCGTGTCGCACCTCGCGGACGGTGACGACGAGGTCGTACGGGAGCAGGGAGCGAAAGCGCACGGTGCCGGTGTGCTCGTCGAGCGGCGTGACCTCGCGGACTTGGCGCCACCACCTGGGGTACTCCTCGGCGTGCTCCAGTACGGCGTACACGGCCGCGGGCGGCACGGGCAGATCCCATACGCTGCGGAAGCGATAACGGCACCAGTGCATGGGCTCCAGTCTGCCGACGGCGGCCGTGCAGCGCCGCGGTTCACGGTCCGGTACCTGCCTCCGGCACACGCATGAGGGACCTGCGTGACCCGCGTCTGGAACACACGTCGCCCGGCAGTACACCCGATCCCGTCTGCTCCGGCCGGACAGCGTGCCGTTCGGCCCGTCTGCCCCGTACCGCCAACGTCCGGTCCGATCTGAGTACGAGATGAGTACGCGTGCTCATGCCGGGCCAGGGTGCGCAGCCGCACACTCGACGAGCATGGCACACATCCCGCCCCCGGCCGAGGAACTGCGTTTCCTCGACCACCAGTTGCGTCAGCTTGAAGCACACCGGTCGGTCCTGCTGGCTCGCAGGGCCTGGCTGATCAGCATCCTCGGGACGACCGGCCGGCCGCCGGCCCAGGGATCACCTGCGCAGACCGCGCACCACACACCGGACATGGCGGACACCGGCGCTCCCGTGCCTCGGCCCGCACGCTCCGAGCCGATGGTGGCCGCGGCGCGGATGGCGTCCACGCATACCCATCCGCCGGACCTCCCTCCGCCCGCCTATCCGCACCCCGTGCAGCTCCCGTCGTCCACCGCGGCGGAGCGCGTGGACAGGCGCGCGGGCGGCCCGGGACGGCCGGACACATCGCCTCCGAAGGTGCAGAACGTGCTGCTGGTGCTGGGCGGTGTGCTCCTGGCCGTCGCCGCGCTGGCCTTCACGGTGGTGAGCTGGGGGCAGCTGGGCATCGCGGCGCGTTCGCTGGTGCTCGGGGCGCTGACGGTCGCCGCGCTGGTCGCCGTGGTGCCACTGCTGGCGCGTGGGCTGCGTTCGACGGCGGAGGCGGTGGCGGGGCTCGCTCTCGCGCTGACGGTGCTGGATGCGTACGCCCTGCACCGGACCGCTCTGGCGCATACGGACGGTGTCGGTTACGCGGCTGCCGCCAGTGCGGTGCTGGCCGCGGGGTGGGCGGCGTACGGGTACGCGTTCCCGGCGCTGCGGGTGCCGCCTGCCGCGGCGGCGGCCGTGGCGCAGCTGCCGCTGCTGCTGTGGGCCGCCGCGGCGAACGCAGGTCCGCGCACGGTCACGGCGCTGTTGCTGGTGACGGCGGGCGCCGATGCCGCGCTCGCGCTGTGGCTGCGGGCGCCGCGGCAGCGGTGGCAGCGCGGCTGGACGGTACGGCTGGTGGCCGTCGTCGGCGGGTGCGTGGCGGGCGACTGCGGGCTGCCGTACGCCGGGTGGCTCTCGTGGCGGGCCGACACGGTGTACGACGCGCTGCGGACGGGCGCGCTGCTGGCGCTCGGCGCCGCGGCCCTGCTGGTGGCCGCGTGGCGCCTGCCGCGCCGCGACCTGTCCTGGGCCGCGGCGCTCGTCGGAGGTCTCGCGGCGGTGGCGGCCGTCGGCGGTGTGCTGCGGGCCCTGCTGCCCGACGCCTGGACGGTGCCGGGGTACTTGATGTGCTCGGTGGCGGTGCTGGTGCTGGCCGGGGCGCTGCCGGACGGGTTGCCCGGTGCGGGGCGACGGGGGCTCAGCGCGGCTGGCCTGGCCGCGCAGGGCCTGTGCGTGCTGTGGGCGCTGCCGGTGGCGGTGACCGCGCTGGTGGGTCCGGCCGGTTGGGTCGACGACGCGTGGACGGGGGCACCGGCCGACGCCAGGGCCGCCGTCACCGCCGACCTGTACACATCCTCCGGTGCGTGGCTCGTGCCGCATCCGGCGATGGCCTCGCTGGTGCTCGGCGTGGCCGCGGGTGCGCTCGCCTGGGTGGCGCGTGCGCCGCGGGACAGCGGCATCGTCCGGCGGTCCGCAGCGGCCTGCTGGGCGCTCGGTCTGGCCTGCGGCGGGGTGTTGGCCCTACCGGTGGCGTTCGCGCTGCCCTACGACGTGGCGCTGGTGTTCTCCGTGCTGCTGACCGCGGCCCTGCTCGCCGTGGCCACCGGCACACACCCCTATGTTCTCGGCGCCTTGGGCGTCCCGGCTCCTGCGGTGACCACCGGCGAAGACCGAACCGCCCGCCCCTCCCCGCCCCTGGGCACGCCGTCGCCGCCACCGCGACCGTCCTGGCCCTGCTGGTCTCGTCCAGTGCGGCCGGTCTGGCGCTGGTCTCCGAAACGGCCACGATCGTCGTACTCACCCTGCTGACCGCGCTGTTCGCCGCGGCATGCGCGCTGCCGCGGGCCGGCGCGCCAACGTACGGAGGCGGTTGTGCGGCAGGTGCGGCCGTCGCGTACGCCACCGCGCTCGCCGCCGCTTCGGGCGCCGCACTCGGCCTGGCGGCGCACCACACCGCGCTGCTCGTCCTCGTCGTTCCGGCGGCCACGGCCCTGCTCGCCGCCCGGCTGGACAGGCGGGCGCTGACCGTGCCGGTCGAGACCGGCGGAGTACTGGCCGGGGTGCTGGCGATCGGCCTCGCGGCCTGGAACGCGCCCATGCTGGCGCTGGTGCTCTCCCTCTGTGCGGTGATCGCGGCCGGCACGGCGGTCCGCGAGGAGCGGCGTCAAGTGGCCGGTGCCGTGGCGGGCGTGCTGTTCGTCCTGGCCATGTGGGTGCGGCTGGCCGCCTGGGATGTGTCCACACCCGAGGCGTACACGCTGCCGGTGACCGTTTTGGCGCTGCTCATCGGTGTGCTGCGGCGGCGGCACGACGCCACGGCGTCCTCCTGGGTTGCCTACGGCCCCGGGCTCTCGGCGCTGCTGCTGCCGAGCCTGGTCACCACCTGGGCCGACGCGCACTGGACGCGGCCTCTGCTGCTCGACCTTGCGGCCCTCCTGGTCACTCTCGTCGGTGCCCGGCTGCGCCTTCAGGCGCCGTTGGCCCTGGGCGGCGCGGTCCTCGTGGCGGACGCGCTACACGAACTCGCGCCCTTCGTGGTGCAGGTGGCCGGCGCCCTGCCCCGCTGGGTGCCGCCCGCCTGATCGGGCTTGCGCTGCTCACGCTGGGGGCCACGTACGAGCAACGGCTCCGTC
>CAVXIJ010000030.1:0-120240 GCA_963761765.1 uncultured Actinomycetota bacterium | reverse complement strand
GAAGCGTTGCGGTGTGGCCGCTTCGTCTCTCAGCCGGCACAAGCACCAGAGGTCGAGGACCAGGACACCTTGTCGAGCCTTTCGGTTGCCCTGACTCGGGCGCTGTAGGCGCCGGCGGGCCCGGTGATCGTGGCCGCGACCTTCCCGTTTCCCACACTGCGAACCGTGGTCGGCCCGTTGACCGTCAGCTCCAATGAGCCGGCGCCGGTGGCCGTCACTGTGAGCTGGGCGTCCGCTGGGCAGCTGAGAACGATGGTGGCATCGGTGGATCCCTTGGCGCTGACCGCTTCCGTGGTCCAGGTGGGCGTGACCGTGTAGCCGGGCGTGGGCAGGGCCGACCCTGCCGCGATCGCGGACGCCACGATCACTCCCGACGGCCAGCACTGCGGCGATCCCGGCGATGCTGACCGGGTGGCCGAGGAACCACCACAGGGTCTGCCCGGCGGTCCGCTCCAGCACGACATCGCCGGTGTCGCTGGGTTTGTCACGCGGAGCGGACCGCACGGGCTTCGCCGGTCGCGTTCAGAAGTCGTCGTCGCGCGGGAACGGCTGCGACGGCGACCGGCCGGGTGGAAGCCGTTGCCTGCCTGGGCTTCTCTGCCGCTGCTGGGCGGTCGTCACCCCGGCTGCGCTCGCCACCGTCACGCCGGTTGCCGTCCGCGGTTGTCCGGTTGATCCGGACGGTGGCGTAGCGCAGCGAGGCGCCGATCTCGTCGACGTCCAGTTCGACGACGGTGCGCTTCTCGCCGTCCTTCGTCTCGAACGACCGCTGCCGCAGCACGCCTTCGACGATCACCCTGGCGCCCTTTGGCCAGGCTGGTGGCGGCGTTCTCGGCGGGCTGCCGCCACAGGCTGCAGCGCAGGAACAGCGGGTCGCCGTCCTTCCATTCACCGGCCGCCCGGTCGAACGTTCTCGGGGTGGCGGCGACGGTGAAGTCGGCGACGGGCGCGCCGCTGGCGGTGAACCGCAGTTCTGGGTCGGCGGTCAGGTTGCCGACGACGGTGACCCGGGTTTCTCCGGACATGGTTGCTGCCTTTCTCCTCTCGCGCCACGTTCGTCTGGCCGTGGCGATGTGGGCCGTCGCCGGGACCGGCGGGCGGCTGTGGTGCTGGTGGTGTCTGTGCGGTCAGCCCGGGATCGGCATCTCACGCACGGCGGCGGCCGCGGAGAAGACTCGTCGGAATGCGATGGCCTCGGCCAGGTGGCAGCGGGCGTCGTCCAGGGCGCGGTGGGTTTTGTCCTGGTTCGCGGTGACCAGGTCGGCGCCGGTCCACATCTGCCAGCTGCGGCGCAGCACCCCGACGTCCATCGGCGCGTAGTGCAGGTACGCGTGCAGTTGCGGCATGTGCCGTGCCAGGAATGGCCTGTCGAACGCGGCGACCCCGGACCCGGCGAGGTGTACGAGACCCTTGCGGACGCCGTGCCCGTGGAGCAGGTCGATCACCCGCCGCTGCACTTCGGCCACGGTCAGGACATTGATCGGGGAAGGTGTCGGGTGCCCGGCGGTCGGTGACGCCGAGCGCGGTGAGCAGCCCGTTCGCGCCGTGCATCCCGACGAGGGTGGGGTTGGCGAGCAGCCGGGCCATCGCCGCCGGGGTGGGCCGGACCAGGTTTCGCCGCACGTCCACGAGCGTCAGGTCAGTGGTGGTCAGGATGAACCCGGCCTCGATGATGTCGTCCAGCCGCGGGTCGAGCCCGGTGGTCTCCAGGTCGGTGAATAGCAGGTGGGTCGGCAGCATCATCGGGAGTCCTCGGGCGAGTCAGGCGGCGGTGCCGCTGCGGCGGCTGTCGGAAAGCACCGGTTCCGGGCGGGTTGCCGGCGGTGCGGTTTCGGGAAGCTGCCCGGGCAGCGGGAACAGCGGAAGCTGGCCTTTCACCGGGATGACCGGCGGCTGGGATGTCTTCTTCGTGGCCATGTCGTCGATGTGTGCGGCGAGCATCCGGCGCGCGGTCGCCTCGGCGGTACCGTCCGGCCGTGTGCCGCTCCGACAGCGACGTGATGGTGTCGACCCGGGCCTCGCCGTCGGTCTCGTCGACGAGAATCACTGCGTAGCAGCCGGTGTCGGCGCCGTGGGGGAGTAGGCCCGACCTGGAATGGGGGGCGGCCGACCGGATGCTCTGGTCCACGTCCTTGGCCAGAAGCTCCGGGTACCTGGCCAGCAGCGCCGGGACACCGGGGCAGCCGGTGGACGCCCGTCGCAGTGACATGCCGGCGGGCAGGGTGAGCACGTCGAGCACCACCATGGCTGGTTCGCCCGGCCGCTCCGCCGAAACCCGCCGCAGCCTGCCGGTGCCGAGCCGCACCGGCTCGGGCATCGGAAGCGGCTCGGGCGTGTGGTCGCTGGCACGGGGGGTCGGCGCGCTCAGCGTGATCGGGTCCGGTTCCGGTGTCCGCAGGAGCGCCGCGGGCTGGGGCTGCGGTGTGACCGGGTGGTGCACGGCGGGCCGGCGGGCGGTCCACAGGCCGGTGATCGACGGCGCCGGCGGCGGCGTCCAGGACACGGGCCGGTCGTCGATGTCGAGGGGAAACACGTTGCTGACCATCATTTCCCGCGCCGGCACCTGCTCGGCGGGGTGGAGGTCGTCGGTGTCCTCAGCGTCGCTGTCCGTGGTGGCCACCGGGCGGCTGCCGCTGGTGATCCGGCCGCGAACCGCGACCACCCGGCCGGCCGCCGGGACGGCCCCGCGGTGGTGCAGCTCGGTGAGCACCTGATCCCAGATGACGCCGCGGAGCCGTCCGCGGGAGCCTTCCAGGGTGAGGGTCGCCATCCGGCCGCGGGAGTAGGGGCGTTCGGCGTATTCGGTGACCAGGCCGATGGTCAGGGCGTTCCCGGCGGTGGGCAGCCGGTGCAGCGGGGTGGGCCGCATCCCCAGGTCGTGTCCCGCGCCGTCGGTGGCGCCCGGTGCCCGCCACTGCCGCAGCTGCGGACCCAGCAGCCGCAGGGGATGCCCGCTCAGGGTGGCGCCGGTGCGGGCGCGTTCCCGCTGCGCGCGTTCCAGGGCGCCCCAGTCGGCGGCCGGCACCGGGATGCCCGGGTGCTCGCGGGCGGCCCTGGCCACCTGCAGCAGGCCGAGCCGGGCGCCGAACTCGTCGCAGGCGCCGGCCTCGATCAGGGCGTCCACGGCGTCGGCGGGCAGCGGCTGCTCCGGACCGGTGCCGTCGGCCAGGGTGACCCGGCGCAGCAGGTCGGGCAGCGAGCGGAACGGCCCGTGCAGCCGTCGTTCGGCGACGATGGCGTCCGCGGCGGCGCCGACGCCCTTCACCTCCGCCAGCCCGAGCCGGATCGCCCCGCCATCGACGGCGGCGGAGACAGTGTCGCTGTCGTTCACCGACGCCGGCAGCACCGTGATGCCCTCGTCCGCCAGGTCGTCGAACGCCTGCTGCCGCTTGTCGTCCCGGGTGGCCACGCCCAGCACGGCGGCCCCGTACTCGACCGGCCAGTTCGCCTTCAGGAACGCCGTGGTGTAGGCCAGGGTGCCGTAGGCGTAGCTGTGCGACTTGTTGAACGCGAAGGCGGCGGCGTGTTTCATCGCGTCCCACACCCGGGTCGCGGTGGCCGCGGCGAACACCGGGGAGCGGACCGCGCCGTCCTCGTCGCGGGCCTCGACGGCGCACCCGGCGGCGAAAAGCGCTCCCACCGCTGCCATCTCGGCGGGGTTCTTCTTCGACACCGCCTTGCGGAGCCGGCTGGACTGGGCGGGGGTGAACCCGGCCATCACGGTACCGAGCCGCATCATCTGTTCCTGGTAGACGATCGACCCCAGGGTTTCGCCGAGGACCTCCGCCAGGACGTCCTGCTCGGCGGGGTCGTCGGTGAAGATTCCGTAGTCGACTGGCTCGCGGCCGTTGCGCCGACGGGCGAACCGTTCGTGCATCTTCTCCCCGAGCGGTCCCGGCCGGAACAGGGCGACCAGCACGGACAGGTCGTTCAGGTTCTCCGGCCCGATCTGCCGGGCCAGCTCGGTCATCCCCGGGGAGGCCAGCTGGAACAGCCCGGCGGTGCGCCCGGCCCTGATCAGTTCCCAGGTGGCCTTGACCCGCGGGTCGCCGGGGTCGGTGGGCAGGTTCTCCGGGTCGACGTGTTCGCCGGTGCGGTCGGCGATCAGCCGAACCGCACGTTTCACCATGTCCAGGTTCTTGATCGCCAGCACGTCCAGTTTGAGCATGCCCAGTGCGGTGATGTCGGCGCCGTCCCACTGGGTGACCCAGGTGTCCTCCCGGCCTTCCCGGCGGTCCCGGCGCAGCGGCACCACGGCGTCCAGCGGCTCGGTGGCGATGACCACCCCGCAGGCGTGCACCCCTTCGGAGCGGACCTTGCCGTCGATCTGCCGGGCGGCGTCCAGCACCCGCCCGTGGTCGGGGGTTTCCGCGGCCTTGCCGCGCAGAGCCGCGCCGTCCGGGTTGTCCGGGTGCAACAGCTGGGCCAGCGGGGTGGTCGCCGCGGGGACACGGGCGGCCAGCGCGTTGCCCACCGCCGCCCGCCGATCCGCGGTGAGCAGCACCCGGGCGGCGTCCTTCACCGCCTGCCGCCCCCGCGCGTAGCCGAACGTGCCCAACCTCGCGACCCGGTCGGCGCCCCACCGTCGGGTCAGGTAGGAGAACACCCACGCCTGCCCGTCGGAGTCGAAATCCAGGTCCACGTCTGGCATGTCGGCGCGGTCCGGGTCCAGGAATCGTTCGAACAGCAGCCCGTTGGCCAGCGGGTCCACGGCGACCACGCCGAGGCAGAACAGCACCAGGGACCCGGCGGCGGACCCGCGGCCGGGGCCGACCAGGATGCCGTTGGCCCGCGCCGCGGTGACCACGTCGTGCACGATCAGGAAGTAGTCGGCGAAGGCGAGCTGCCGGATGGTCCGGAACTCCAGGTTCAGCCGGGCGCGGACCGCCGCCGGCATCGGGTCGCCGTACCGGCGGGCGGCGCCGTCCGCCACCAGCTGCCGCAGGTAGGCAGGGGCGTCGGCGAACCCGGCCGGCACGTCGAACCGGGGCAGCCGCTGCCGGGCCTCGGGCAGCACCCGGTCGGCGATCATGTCCGCGATCAGCAGGGTGTTCTCGCAGGCATGCTCGGCGCCGCTGAACAGCTCGTACATCTCCCGGGCCGGGCGCATGTGGTAGCCGCTGCCGGTGAACCGCCACCGGTCCGGGTCGGTGACCATGGTGTCCTGCTGGCCGACGCACAGCCACAGGTCGTGCGCTGCCTGCTCCTGCGCGGTGGCGTAGTGGCAGTCGTTGGTGGCGACCGGCCGGACCCCGGCGTACCTGGCCAGTTCCAGCAGATCCGTCCGGATCCGGTTCTCCGCCGGGATGCCGTGGTCCATCAGCTCGACGAAACAGTTGTCGGGGCCGACGATGTCCCGCAGCCTGGTCAGCTGCTCCCGGGCACCGTCCGTGTCGCCGCGGAGCAGCCGGCCCGCGACCGGGCCGCCGATGCACCCGCTGAGCACGATCAGCCCGTCCCGGTGCTGCTCGAGCAGCTCGAAGTCCATCCGCGGCTTGGACCAGAACGAGTCGGCGCTGGCGGTGGCCATCCGGGACAGGTTCGACCAACCCTGCGGGGTCTGCGCCAGCAGGGTCAGGTGCTCATAGGTCTTCGTCTTCGCGCCGGTTCGGGTGTCGCCGTCCCCGGCGTCGGCGCCGTCGTCGAACTCCCGCGGCACCCGGATGCTGTCGTGGTCGCGGCGGGAGCCGATCGCCCAGTAGACCTCCTCGCCGATGATCGGCTTCACCCCGGCGTCACGGGCCGCATCGTCGAACCGCCACGCCCCGGCGAGCGTGCCGTGGTCGGTGACCGCGACCGCCCGAGCGCCGTCGGCCGCGGCCTCGCTGGCAGATCCGGGCGGGGGAGGACAGCCCGTCGCGGGTGGAGTGCTCGGTGTGCACGTGCAGGTGCACGAACTCGCGGCTCACCGGGACACCGGTGGAAGCTGGGGACGCATGAGGTTCCCTCCCCTCGTCGGCGCTGCGGTGGTCACCGTGTGCGGGGCGTCGCCGCCTCGATCCAGTGGGAGGGGTGCGGCCGCCGGCTGCCGGTTGGCCACGCACGGCGCCGCGGTAGGCACTGCAGCCACGCCTCCAGCGGACCCAGAAACAGCGGGACGGTGGACGCCCGCTGCACCTGCGCCACCCGGTGAGTTCGCGCTGCGGCGCGGCGTCGTCGCGGCGCACGTGCTGCAGCGCGGCGGTGACGCTGTGGAACACGGCGAGCCCCTCGGGCGGCGGGCCCGGCCAGCTGGCGCCGCACGCCACCCACCGGACAGCGCCGACACGAGCGCGCGGGACCGGCACCAGACCCACGGCGAAGGCGGCCCCGGCGCGCCGCGCCTGCACCGCGGCCCCGTCCGCGGCGAGCCGGATCGCGTGCGCCGGGTCGGCGCGGTGTTTCACCTGCACGGTGACGCCGGGAAGCACCCACAGGTCGCCGGTGTCCTCGCGGCGCCCGGCGCCGAGCAACCGCTGCGGCCGCGCCACGACCAGGTCCGGCGCGAGGCGGCAGACCGCCGCCACAGCTTCCCGTTCCGCCCGGTCGCCCTTGCGCTTGTTGCTGTTCGCCATGCCGACGCTATGCGGCGTGGACCCGACCGGCGGGAAGTCACTTGCGAAAGGGCGCGGCGGAGATCGGCTTGCGGGACGGCTCGGCGGCAGTGAGGTGCGGCACGCCCGACTCACATAAGCGACGCCGGACTCGACCGATCCAGCTCGGTGACACCCTGGATAATTGGGCCTCATGCGAGTTGGCCTGGTCGTGCACTGCGAGGTTTCGCTATCCCTGTCGGGTTTGAGGGAGTAGTTTCCGGGTCGGCAGCGATGCTGGCGGTGTGGGCACCTTGGAGTCTTGAACGTCCCTTCGAGTGACGCCCACCGGGGCCGTCCCGTTCGGGCCATCTCGGTCCGCGCGGCCAGCTGGCCGAAAGTCACTGACTTCTTTGACATGAGCGAGGGGAATCCGATGCCGGAGGTCTCCGAGGTTGCGGGGGCGCCAGCTGGCACGTCCGCGGGCCACGACACGAACACCGCTGCGGCGGTCCCGAAGGCGCCGGCAGCTGATCCACCCGGCAAGGATCACGCCGCCGTCGAATACGCCGACGGCCGGCTCGAACCGAGGATCGTCCGGGGCACCCAGGGCGTATCCGGGTTGGACATCTCCCGGATGCTGGCCGCGCTGGGCGTGGTCGCGCTCGATCCTGGGTACGCGAACACCGGGTCGACCACGTCGGCCGTGACTTATATCGATGGGGAGGCCGGGATTCTGCGGTACCGCGGGTATCCCATCGAACGGCTCGCCGAGTCGTCGAGCTTTCTGGAGACCAGCTACCTGTTGATCCGCGGGGAATTGCCGACATCAACCGAATTGGACGCGTTTACCAGGCGGGTCGGTCGGCACTCCATGCTGCATGAGGACCTGAAGCACTTCTTCGACGGGTTCCCCCGCAACGCCGACCCGGTGTCGGTGCTGTCCAGCGCGGTGAGTGCGTTGTCCACCTTCCACGGGGACGCCCTGGACCCGTTCGACCCCGCACAGGTGGAGCTGTCCACGGTGAGGTTGCTGGCCAAGGTGCCGACGATCGCCGCCTACGCGTACCGCAAATCAGTCGGACAGCCCCTGCTGTACCCGGACAACTCCCTCGGCTATGTCGAGAACTTCCTGCGCCTGTCCTTCGGTTTCCCGGCGGAACCGTACGAGCAGAACCCCACGCTGGTCAGGGCCCTGAATCGGCTGCTGATCCTGCACGCCGACGACGAGCAGAACTGCTCCACGGCGACCGTGCGGCTCGTCGGTTCGGCGCACACCAACCTGTACGCCTCGATCTCGGCCGGCATCAACGCCCTGCTCGGACCCCTGCACGGTGGTGCCGCCCGAGCCGTGCTGGACATGCTCGAACGAATCCGCGCGGACGGGGGTGACGTCAAGGCCTTCGTCGAGCGGGTCAAGAATAAGGAGCCCGGCGTCCGGTTGATGGGATTCGGGCACCGGGTCTACAAGAACTACGACCCGCGGGCGGCGCTGGTCAAGGCCAGCGCCCGCGAGGTGCTCGACGACCTGGGCGCCCGGGACGAGCTGCTCGACCTGGCGCAGCAGGTTGAGCAGGTCGCACTCTCTGACGACTACTTCCTGTCCCGCAGGCTCTATCCCAACGTCGACTTCTACTCGGGGCTGATCTATCAGGCAATGGGCTTCCCGCCCAACATGTTCACCGTCCTGTTCGCGCTGGGACGTCTTCCGGGCTGGATCGCCCACTGGCGCGAGATGATCACCGACCCGGCGACCAAGATCGGCCGCCCGCGGCAGGTCTACACCGGCCCCACCGAACGCAACTACGTACAAATGATCGACCGCTGACGAAGCGGCGGTAGCGGAGGGGGGAGAAAAAACAAAAGAAAGGGGGTTTTTTGTGTGGGGGGGGCGGGTGGGACATAGGCCGAACGGCGAAATCACACGAAGAACAAGAAGGGGATGAGGGTGGGGGTGACAAGAGCACCGCCGGGTCGCGAAAGAGAGGAGGAGAGGGGCGCCGCGCCACGATCTCACCTGGCCAGGGGGGGTCGTCCCTTCAGGGATTGTATTCGGAGTCGCGTTGATCGTCTCGGACAAGGCATGCGCATCCACGTCCTCCAGGGCCCGGCTGCGTGGCGTGCCCTCCACGCTACGCCGAGCGCGGTCGTCCGCGCAGTACGGTGCGGGCGCTGGTCAGACCCACCCCACATCGCCACGCAGCGCGTTGATGGTGACGTTCAGACCCTGAAGCGCCACCCGCCAAGGCCACGGCCGGAGTACCCGGGGGGCCACCGCGACCTCGACCAGCGATCGACCTGGTGACGCCGCGACGCGAACTGGTCAAGCAGCCTCTCGCGGCTGCGACCGGAGCAGCAACAGAATCGCCCCCACGACCCAACCAGCCACCAGACCGGCCCTTGGCGTCCGGACTGCCTTCGCAGGACGGTCAACGGTTATGGCGTCGAGGGCTGTTGCGCCCTCCGTCGGCTGGCCGGTTCTGGTCGCCCGCCACATTCGGATCCAGATCGTTCCTGCTGAGGCGCCAATACTCCTTGTTGCTCCACCAGGCACCCCTGCCCGCTTTGGACCGATGGATGCAGGCGCCCAAATGCTGCGGGCGCCGATGGCCACCATCAACACGACCGTCGGCGCGACAAGGGACGAGACGGCCAGCAGATGTGCCACACGCCTCAGGTCGGTCCCGGCTGCTACCGCGGCGGGAGGTCTACCTCGTCGATGGAATCATCGATCAACCCTCCCGCCGCAGCCCGGTCCCGGGCCAGTCCAGCATGGTCTCATTTTGCCCCGCGGGTGATCGCACGGGCCCTGTCCGGCGCATGTTCACCGCCCGACGGCACGAACGTGGCCGCGACCCCGCTACGAAGGGAATCGGCCGTGACCGCGGCGACAACCACGACCGGCATCCGCCGGTTCAGCTACATGACCGACCCGGGCGAACCGCTGGAGGTCGCCTCGTCGGTGCTGCGCTCCGCGGTCCGGCACCGGGTGTGGGTCACCGACACCGGCATCGACCCGGTGTGGGTCAAGCCGAACCCGCTGTGCTGCGTGCCGCTGCCGACTTACCCCGAGACCGTGGCCCGCCGGGCTGCGGCGCTGGCCGCGGGTGCGCGCCGTCAATGATGTGGCACCCGCTGCTGTGGCTGCCGGACCGGCTCGCCACCCGGTACACCCTTGTCGACGACGACGGCGTCTGCAGCACCGAACCGAACGACATCTGGTGCCTGCGGGTGTGTCTGGAACTGCAGGCGTCCGGGCTTTACGACGCGGACACCGGAACCTGGCTGGACGTGCTGTCGCTGGCCGGGCTCGACAGCCACGACCCCGACGCCGCCCGCCGGGTCGACCGGTGGCTCACCGGCGGAATCGACCCGGCCCTGGACCGCCTGGACCTGGCCGAGCACGTCGACCGGACCGGCGACCCGGACTGGGCGCTGCACGCCGCGATCGACGAACTGCCGGCGATGCGGGTCATCTCGTGGGTGCTGACCGCGCAGGACCTGCTGGACGCCTGCCACGCCCTGACCACCGGCAGGGACGGCGATCTCGCCCGAATCCGGCGGTCTGCCACCACCATCGCGATGCTGGCGGAGACGAACCTGGCGACCGTTCCGGGCGAAACCGGCGGCGACGACGACGCCGGCGGGGAAAGCGTTTGGTGGCAGGGCATCCGCGCCCGGCTGCATCAGTTCACCGGCGACGCGGACGCCTTGATCGACACTGTGATCCGGGACATGGGGGACCGGCTCGGTGGTATCCTCGACATCTACGGTTCCGACGCGGCCGAATTCGATGACGGCCACGCTTTCGAGTCCCACAGCGGCTGACCTGTTGTCGCACCCAGGGTGGGTAGGTGTGGTTTTCCGCCGAACCGGTTGTGCCACAGGTCATCCGCGCCTCGGTCAACTGGTGAATCCCTGGCAATCCGCATCGCTCACTTCAGCCTCGGCACGTTGAACGGGATTGGCGTATCGATCCGCCGTTGCCGGAGGCCCACCCAGCGCTCGTCTCCGTTCCAGCAGGTCGCTCCGCCACAGATAGACCTCCAGGTCCTCGGCCCCGGCGGTGAAGGAGATGACCTTCCCCGTCGGTGCGTGCATCGCGTCCGACTGGATTATCTCGCGAGTTTCTCCTCCGACTGAGCCTTTTCCGTGACCGGAAAAGATCACGGCTACATTTTCCTCGTTATTGCTGGATTCCGGAGTCCAGGTCGTTCCGGCCGGAATGTGCACAGCCTGCAGGGTGACGTACTTGGAACCCAAGGCCGGGCTCACTGGTGTGGCGACACGTACTGCGCTGTCGGCTACGGACTCAAACTTCAGGTCCTTGCGCCGGATAATCGCGGCATCTCCAAGAAGCACAACTGTCTCCTGACATGAAGCAAGGAAGAAAGTGCTGAAAGTGCTGTTCGATGGTGCTTGGATGACCCGCAGCCTCCCATCGCAACTAATCGCATGTCAAGTATTTCCATATGGAACTTCTTTACGCTGGACTACATGGCATCTGAATTCATGGACTTCATTAATATGCACCAAACAATAAAAAGGATTCTTATTATTGTTATCGCTTCAGACAGCACCGCCCCGAGACCCCTCTTCCGGATCATGCCGAGCGCCCGGGTCCTGTCGCGAAGCAACGGAGAAACGCCCTGGTCCGCGGCATGATCCGTACGGTTCCAGCGGCTCAGGCCGTCGTCGTACGCACCGATCCGCCCGGGGCCGCGCAGCACGTACGGGAGGGCGATGGGCCTGCCGGGGGTGACGGAACGGCGCCCGCTACCGCCGGAATTCGCTCGAACTCACGCGGCTCGGCGGCCGTCCGGCCAGTGCCGATCGCGCGGGTTGCCCAGCCCACGGCAATTGACTGACGCAGCATCAGCAGATTGTTGTCGGCGCGGACATGCGTGACTCACGGACCTATCGCCGGATGATCCGGCGGGTGTCGCCGCATCCGAGCCGTTGCTCAGCCGACCGTCAGCCGGCCGTCGACTTCCGCAGCACCCAGGCACGCTGAGCCCGGCGCCGGGCAGCACCCGGCGGGCAGAGCGTACGGCCCGGCTCACCGGTGTCGGCCGGGTGGACGGTGACGACCGGGACATGCTGGACGAGGGTGCGAAACGCCCGGTCGTAGGCGGCGGACGCGTCATGGGCCTCGGCCCGCTCCGGGCTCGCGGCGCTTTGGGGGGCGAGGCGCGCGCCCGGCGCGGCGGGTGGCTGGGTGACGTGGAGCAGTGCACCGTCCCGCTCGGCCACCGCCTCCGCGAAGTCGAGGGCCTGGATCCAGGTCACCCGGGAGCGTCCGTGCCGCAGCGGGCCGTAGACGAGCTCGCGGATGAGACTGCCGTCGACGGCCAGCCGCCCGGGGCACGCGAGGAGTTCCCGGAAGGACCGGGTGGGATCGACGTGGTGCAGGGTCCCGGCCGTGTGCCTGATCACGAATCCCTGGCGGGCGAGGCAGGCCAGCAGTCCGCCGCGGTCGATGCCGTCACGCCCTTCGAGAACGACGGTCCGGTATCGGGTCATGGCCTCGTGGAGGTTCATCCATGCCACTCCCCTTCGGATGTCGACCCACTCGGATCCGGGCTCGGCTTCCGCGGCCCGGCCCTTCCAGTGTGAGCAGGGGCGCGCGGGGGCGGGAGTGCGGAAGGGGGTTGTCCGGTTGTGCGGGCGTAGTGACGCACAGAGGGAATATTCGGGGCGTATCCGCAGAGGGGAGGCTGCGGCGCGGTTCGGGAAACTTCGGGAGACGGAGAGTGCGGCGGGTGGGTTGTGCGGCGGGGTTGTGCCGCAGACGGGGTTGCGCGGCGGGTTGCGCGAAACAAGCTCCGTCCGGTGGGTTGTGCGGACCGGCCGGGCCTGGCACCGTCCGTTCGACCGGTCGGACCTGATCGGTGCGGTCGGCCCTAAGGACCGGTCTGCCGTTGATCGCTGCCGTGATCAGGACCGGTCCAGAAATGGATGTCAGGACATCAAGAAGTCGGCTGCACCGGACTTGACGCCTGCCAGGAATGTGGCCACCTCATGCTGGGTGTACACCAACGCAGGGCCCTGCGGATCATTCGACTGCCGGAAGGCGACCCTGCCGTCGGGCAGCCGCTTGGCCTCCACACAACTACCGCCGTTGGTCCCGCTCCAGGGCTTGTGCCAGCCCTCGGCGCCGAGGTCGATGGCGGACATGCCGCTGAAGAAGGGGACTTGGGATCCCATGGATCAGAACTCCTCACGCAGTTCGGACAGAATCGCTCTGGTTCGGGCGACCGGTTCCGCCTGCACGGTCATCCGGTCCATGACTTCGAGATAGGAGACGACATCATCCGGCTGGTCGACGTAGACCGCTCCGGCGAGGGACTCCGTGTACACGACGTCGGGGAGTTCGGAGAATCCGAACCTGAAGTAGTGGAAGGGCCCGAAGGCTCCGGGGTGCGCCCCGGCCGCGTACCGCATGATCTGGATGCGTACCTTCGGCAGGTCGAGGGCCTCTTCGAGGCGGTCGATCTGACGGCGCATCACCTCGACACCGCCCACCGGGCGGCGCAGCACGGTCTCCTCCAGGACCGCCCAGAGCGCGGGCGACTCCTGCTTGGTCAGCAGGTCCTGCCGCTTCATGCGCAGCGCCACCCGGCGCTCGATCTCGTCCTCGGAGTCGTTCGGGAAGCCGACGCGCATGAGGGCGGCGGTGTAGTCATGGGTCTGCAGCAGACCGGGCACATAGTGCGGTTCGTAGGCCCGGATGATGGTGGCCTCGCTCTCCAGGCTCACATAGGCGCTGAACCAGTCGGGCAGGACATCGCGGTACTTGTACCACCAGCCCGGCTGGTTGGCCCGGCGGGCGAGCGCGACGAAGTCGTCGATCTCCTGTGCGGCGACACCGTAGGTGCGCAGCAGCTCCTTCACATAAGGGATGCGGAGTCCGACCTCGGCCTTCTCCATCCGGCGCACCGTCAAAGGCGTCACCTCGATGGCCCCGGCCGCCTCGTCGAAGGAGACCGACGCCTGTTCGCGCAGCTGACGAAGGCGCTTTCCCAAGACCATCCGCAGAACAGTGGGAGCACTGCCACCCGAGCGGTTGTCGCTCACGTGCTACCTCCCGGTCCCAGTGTCACAGCGAGCAGTGTGCCACGACACCCATGACACAAACGTACGTGCGTTGATCGATTTGAAATTATCAGGATGCAGCTTGCGGAATGCTCATGTCGGCCGCATAGTAAGCACGTGATCTGGCGCACACTCCGTCAGCCGCTGTCTCCCCTTGCGGGTGCCCGGGCGGGGTGGGTGCTCAAATACTCGGTCGCTCCCGCTGCCGTGGCAAAACCGGGGGAATCAGGGGGAGCGGAGCGACCGAGAGCGGCCCGGTCCGTGGACGACGGACCGGGCCGCATGGGACCGTGATGCGAGATCTGGATGGCACCGTGGCGATCGGACAGTCAAGAAACCAGTCGACAAGCCCTCGTAAGAGCGCCGCTCCCACTAACACAGCACTGGCAGCTGCGCTCAAGGAAGCCGGCTGCTCCTACTCCTCACTCGCGCTGCGCATCAATGAACTGGGCCGCCATCAAGGCACCGAGCCGCACTACGACAAGGCATCCGTCACCCGCTGGCTTCAGGGGCAGCAGCCCCGCAGCGGCACTCCCGAACTCATCGCGGCCGTGCTCTCCGAGCGCCTCGGCCACCCCGTCTCACCGGCGGACCTCGGCTTCCCAGCCGAACAGCAACGCCCGGTCGTAGGCCGGGCCCTCGTCTATGGGGAAGACGTGGGGGAAACCTTGCACACACTGGCAGAACTCGGCTCCACCGACATATCCCGGCGCACTCTGCTCGGCGCGGTGCCCTTCGTGGCCGGCGCCCTGACCAACCCTCAGCGTGCCTGGCTGCTGTGGCTCGTCGAACAGGGCGAGCAGCCCAAGCACTCCACAGCCCAGGACGCGGCCGCTACCGCTCCGGCGCCCTCCACCGGTCCCGTCGAGCAAGTCCACGCGATGATCAGCATGTTCGACCAGATGGACAACCTCTACGGCGGCGGCGGAGTGCGCACCAGCATCGTGCACTACCTGTCGACGGAGGTGGTCCCGATGCTCCAACAGCGCGGGATGCCCGAGCACCAGCAACGGCAGTTGTTCGCCGGTGCGGCACGGCTCGCCGCGATGGCCGGCTGGAGTTCGTACGACGCCGGGGAATACGGCCTCGCCCAGCGGTATATGACCCAGGGCCTCAGGCTGTGCTCCGAGAGCGGTGACCGGGTGCTGGGCGGTCAGATCCTGGCGGGTCTTTCGCACCTGGCCACCAATCTCGGCCGCCCCGACGAGGGCGTCTCGCTGGCCAGGGCCGGCATCGCCACCGCGAAGAACGGCGGCAGCCCGCTCGGCATGATGCGGCTGTACGCGATGGCGGCGCGCGGGCACGCCGCGCTGGGCCGCCACCACGAGACGACGGAAGCGCTGCGCCACGCCGAGGACAAGTGGTCGGCCAGCCGCGGAGCCGCCCAGGAATCACCCTGGGTGCGTTTCCTCGACCACCATTACCTACAGGCCGAGGCCGCGCTGTGCTACCGCGACCTGGGCCTCGCGGCACAGGCCGAGCGGATGGCGGACGAGTCCGTGAGTGCCAATGCCGACCGCCGCCGCCGCCAGGCCATCAGCCGGTCCGTGCTGGCCACCGCCCATCTGCAGCAGAACCGCCTCGACGAGGCGATAGGCACCGCCACCGCGGCGCTGGACACCCTGGGCGCGGTGCACAGCGAACGTTCGATCCAGGCCCTGCGCGACTTCCGCAAGCGTCTCGAACCCCGTCGCAAGGAGCCACTCGTCCAGGACTTCGAGCTCAAGTCCCGTACCGTCCTCGGCGTGGCGGCCTGACGCGCCCGGCACCGGGCGGCCGTCCCGCCCAGCGAAACCACGGCACCCCTGGCCGGTTCTGGGGCCTCTCCCTGCTCGAACGAAGCCGAGAGCTTGAGGGAGGCGGCTGGGGGTACCTCTCGCGGCCTGAAGGCAGTGAGGGAGGGCGCGCCAGGGCCCGCGAGCCCAGCATGATCCAAACGAGAGGCCCTAGTAACCGTAGGGCGTCGGTGCGTTCTGGGCCCGGTCGACCGGCAGATGGGCCCCGGAGATACCGCTGGACCAGTCGGACAGCAGAAAGGCCACCACCCGCGCGACCTCCTGCGGTGCGACCGGTCTGCCGCCCGGCAACTCCGCCGACACGAACGCCGTGAAGGCCTCCGGCTGCTCGGTGCGCATTCGGTCCCAGCGTCTGCCGGGGATGAGCATGGAGCCAGGTGAGACGGTGTTCACCCGGATACCGTCCGGGCCAAGTTCCCGTGCCAGGCTGGCCGCCAGGTGGATCAGGGCGGACTTCGCCGTCCCGTACTGGGCGTTGGGGTCCGGCTTCCAGCCCGAGATCGACGCGATCACCACCACGGATCCGCCGCCCCCGGCCCGCAGATACGGCGCCGCAGCCCGGATCAGCCGAACGGTGTGGCCGACATTCACCGCCCAAGTGGCGGCCCAGTCGCCCTGATCGGAGTGTTCCAGCCGCCCGCCCCGGGAACCGCCGGCGCAGGCCACCGCGCCATCCAGTCCATCGAAACGTTTCTTTGCAGCAGCCACGAAGGCCTCAAGCCGTTCCGGCTCGGTGACGTCGAGCACCTCCGTGTACAGCCGCCCACGCGCCTGAGCAGTCAAGGAGGCCGTCAGCGCCGCCAGGTCACCGGGCGTACGGGCGCACGTCGCCACGGATGCCCCCTCCGCCACCAGCAGTCGTACGATGTGCTCACCGAGCCCCCGGCCACCGCCGGTGACCACGACCCGTTTTCCCCATATGCCGGACCCGGGGCCGAGCCCTGGTGACTCGGAGGTCCGACTCTCGCTCACATCCATCACGTAATCGAAACATACGATTCGAGCCGTCGCTCCAGCGCAACCCATCCTTCGACCACCCGTCACTACGCCCCACCAACCGGACAACCCCCGCACCCCCTGGCCCCGAACCGTCCGACCCTGTTTGCTGCCTGCACAGCCACCGCGGTTAAGCCGCCCCCACTCGTGCTGCACGCATAAGAAGGACGATCCATGACGGCAAAGGGAGTGCCTTGCCACCGACCCTCTCCTCCAGTGCACGACCGCGCCCGCCGGTCGACGCAGCGCACTTCGGCCGGAGCGGACTGCGTGGTGAGGAGGCCTTGACGCCACTGAGCAAGCCGCTCCTCTTCCAGGCCGCGGTCCCCGCGCATCCCGCGCACGCCTCCGGGGTGCGGCGCATGGTCACCGCCCACCTCAATCTGTGGCGGCTGTCCGAACTCCTCGACAACGCCGTCCTGGCCACGGCAGAACTGTTCGCCAACGCGGTCCGGCACGCCGCGGGCACCTCCCGCGACATCATCACCATCACCCTGGAGCGCACCGCGGAGGAATTACGCGTCACCGTCGCCGACCCCTCCCCTCAACTGCCCCGGCCCTGCACACCGGACGAGGCCGCGGAATCGGGGCGCGGCCTGTCCATCGTGGCCGCACTGGTCGACGACTGGGGCACCGCTCCCGCCGATCCGCACACCCCGGGCAAGAAGGTGTGGTTCACGCTGGCCACCAAGGGCCTGGCGAAGGATCTGGCCTGACGGAGCCGGCCTGACGAAGCCGTCAGCAACGCCGCGGCACGCAGTCCACCGGCGCCCGAACGCCGGTGGCGCCGGGCTGGCGGAATGGTCTACGCCCGTCGAACCCGGCCGGTAACAGCGGTTGACATGACGAGAGACACGGCGAGAGAGGAGACCGTGCTCCTGCTCCCGGAGTCCCGGTGCCGTGTCCAAAACCTTTCGTGTCCGCACGTTCCCGGGCGATCACCGGTTGCCGGGCGAGCGTGACACGCCGTGCAGGTCCGGCTTCGGCACCGCGCGTCTTGCTTGCGTGCACAGGCGGCGCGCCCGTGGCCCGGTCGGCAGCACGGCCGGGACTTTGGGCCCCATGACGAGCCGCGGGCCGGCGGCCCAGGATGGAGGCGGTGAGTCAGGAGTCAGGAGCAGATCATGCAGCACACAGCGGAGTGGAAGGTGCACCTCTATCTCTTCGAGAAGGAGGGAATGACGAAGGCACGTGCCGTCATCGACACCGGCACCACGTCGGTCGAGGGCCACGGCGTCGCCCGTTGCAATCCCAAGGACCGCGACATACCCGAGATCGGCGATGAACTGGCCGCTGGACGTGCCATGCGCGACGCGGCCCACCAGATACTGGGCACCGCACAGCGCGACATCGAGGACGTGAACGAGCCGAAGGGGCGCGAGCAGGTGACCGCCTGGCCGATGTAGGACGCCGGGCGCGTCCCGTGGCGCCGGGCGCCTTCAATGAGCCGTCTGCCGGCCGGGCCCGGGATGCGGCGGCACCCGGTGCGTTTCATGGTGGAGGCAGGGGCCGCGCAGTCGGCGCGGCCCCGCGCGGAAACGGGCGCGTCGCTCGGCCCGTCACCGTCACAGCCGTACGTCGGAAGGCGGATCGCCGTGCCGGAGGGTGCCAAGAAGCGGCGCGGGCAGCGCATACGCCGATCGGACTACGAGGCGGAGCTGCGCCGCCTCCAGGTCGAGCTGGTCAGGATGCAGGAGTGGGTGCGGGTGACGGAGGCCCGGCTCGTGGTGGTCTTCGAGGGCCGGGACGCGGCCGGCAAGGGGGGTGTGATCAGGCGGGTCACCGAACACCTCAATCCGCGCAGCGCCCGCATCGTGGCACTGCCGAAACCCACCAGGCGCGAGCGGGGCCAGTGGTACTTCCAGCGCTATGTCGAGCAGCTGCCCACCGCGGGTGAGATCGTGCTGTTCGACCGCAGCTGGTACAACCGCGCCGGTGTCGAGCGAGTCATGGGCTTTTGCACGCACGAGGAGTACACCCGGTTCCTGAGGCAGTGCCCGGTCTTCGAGCGGATGCTCGTCGAGGACGGGGTGCTGCTGCGCAAGTACTGGTTCTCGGTCAGCGACGAAGTGCAGGAGCAGCGGTTCAGCAGCAGGCTGGCAGATCCGGCCCGGCGCTGGAAGCTGTCCGCGATGGACCTGGAGTCCATCACCCGCTGGGAGGCCTACTCCCGCGCCAAGGACGCGATGTTCGCGCAGACCGATCTGCCCGAGGCGCCCTGGTACGTGGTCGAGAGCGACGACAAGCGCTCGGCACGGCTCAACATGATCGCGCACCTGCTGTCGACGGTTCCGTACCACCAGGTCGCACCCCCCGATCTGCGCCTGCCGCCCCGGCCCACCGCCACCGGCTACGAGCGCCCGCCACGTGACACCCAGACCTACGTGCCCGACCACGCGGCGTTTTTGAAGCCGGCCGCGGACTGACCCGCCCCTGGTGCCCGGCCGCGAGCGTGGGGCCGTGCACGCCGAGCGGTTCGGGCGTGCGTGGGTGATGATCGACTCAGCACGAGACGCCCGGCCGGCTCCGCACGGCGCCCCGGTCCGGCCCGCCCGCCCGGTGAGGAACGGTGCCCACGATGAACGCCCAGCCCGTGGTCGTCGGAACCGACGGCTCCCCCGCCGCCCTCGCCGCGGTGGACTGGGCAGCCGACGAGGCGGTCCGCCGCCGACTGCCCCTGAGGCTGGTGCACGCCGCGGTATGGGCCCACTACACGGGCACCGGCCGGCCGCTGTCCGACTCCCGCGTCCAGGACGCCGCCGCGCGCGTGCACCGCCGTCAGCCCTCCCTCCAGGCGGACCCGGAAGTACTGCTCGGCGATCCCGCGCCCGCGCTGCTGCGGGCGGGCGATGGCGCATCGATGCTGGTGGTGGGCAGCAGGACACTCGGAGCGCTGGCCAGGGCGCTGCTGGGCTCGGTGAGCCTGCCGGTCGTGGCACGGGCGCGGTGCCCGGTGGTCGTGGTGCGCCATCCGGTGCACGAGCCGGCCGGCACGGATGGCTGTGTGGTCCTGGGCGTGGGCGGGCGGGGCCCGAGCACGACGGTGGCGCGGTTCGCCTTCGAGGAAGCCGCCGCCCGCGGTTGTCCGGTACAGGCCGTACACGCCTGGCGGATCCTGCGCGCAGCGGTGCCGACGGTCCGCACCGGCCAACTCGACGACGCCCGGCAGACCCATCTCGCCATGGCCCGGCAGCGGCTCGACCAGGTCGTGGCACCCGCCGCAGGCACCTACCCCGGCGTTACCGTCCGCCGCACGCTCGGGGCGGGCCAGGCGGCGGAGATCCTGCTGGAGGCGTCGGCCGCCGCCGCGCTGCTCGTCGTCGGCGCTCGTCGCGGCACCAGCCACACGGGCCCGCGGCTCGGTGCCGTGAACCAGGCGATGCTGCACCACGCACCGTGCCCCGTGGCCGTCGTCCCGCGCGCATGAGAGCGCCCGGGCGGTCGAACACGCCGGCTGGCGCGGCGAGCGTGCGTGCCGTGCGTGCCGTGCGTCGCGACGGGGCACATGTTGCCAGTCGCGGCATCAGGGCTTCTCGTTTGGATCACCCTGGGCTCGCGGGGCCTGGCAGCCATATCTGCGGCGTTGTGCCCCGCTTCCTGATCCAGCTTGGTCCAAACCAAAACCCTGGGCCATCCGGCTCCCCCGACCGCCATGCGGGGACACCGGAGGGTGGAAGGAGAGCTGCGTCGGCGTCCGTAATCCCCGGAAGGACACCTCATGCCGGACATTCCCGAACCGACCAGCGCGCCCATCCCCAACGACGAGGTGCGCCGGCTCGACGCCCACTGGCGGGCCGCCAACTACCTGGCCGTCGGCCAGATCTACCTGATGGCCAATCCGCTGCTGACCGAGCCGCTGCGACCGGAGCACATCAAGCCGCGGCTGCTCGGCCACTGGGGCACCTCTCCGGGCCTCAACCTGGTGTACACGCACCTCAATCGGGTGATCACGGCTCGGGACAAGGACGTCCTCGCCATCTGGGGCCCGGGGCACGGCGGCCCCGCGGTGGTCGCCAATTCCTGGCTGGAGGGCTCCTACTCCGAGATCTATCCGGACGTCTCCCGGGACGCGGCGGGCATGGCCCGGCTCTTCAAGCAGTTCTCCTTCCCCGGCGGTGTGCCGAGCCATGTCGCACCCGAGACACCGGGCTCCATCCACGAGGGCGGTGAGCTGGGCTACTCCCTCTCGCACGCCTACGGAGCCGCGCTGGACCACCCGGATCTGCTGGTCGCCTGCGTCATCGGCGACGGCGAGGCGGAGACCGGGCCGCTGGCCGCGTCCTGGCACTCCAACACCTTCCTCGACCCCGTGCACGACGGAGCCGTCCTGCCGATCCTGCATCTGAACGGCTACAAGATCGCCAATCCGACGGTGCTCGCCCGGCTGCCGGAGGCAGAGCTCGACGCACTGCTGCGCGGCTACGGGCACACGCCCCTGCACGTCACCGGCGACGACCCGATGGCCGTGCACCGGGCCCTGGCGCGGGCCATGGACGACGCCATGGAGCGCATCGCCGAGATCCAGCACGCCGCCCGGCGCGAGGGCGTGTCGGGACGGCCCCGCTGGCCCATGATCGTGCTGCGCACCCCGAAGGGCTGGACCGGGCCCGCCGAGGTCGACTCGCAACCGGTGGAGGGCACCTGGCGGGCGCATCAGGTGCCGCTCGCCGCCGTCCGGGACAACCCGGAGCACCTGGGTCAACTGGAGGAGTGGCTGCGTTCGTACGCACCGCAGGAACTCTTCGACGAGCAGGGCCGGCCGGTGCCCGAGGTGCTGTCGTGCGTGCCCGGCGGCGCCCGCAGACTCGGCGCGACGCCATACGCCAACGGCGGTCTCAAGCTGCGGGAGCTGCCGCTGCCGCCGCTGGAGCGGTACGCCGTGCCGGTCGGCGAACCCGGTGGGACGGCGCACGAGCCGACCCGGGTCCTCGGGGACCTGCTCCAGGACGTCATGCGGGCGAGCGCCGCGCGCCGCGACTTCAGGCTCTTCGGTCCCGACGAGACCGCCTCCAACCGCCTGCAGGCCGTCTACGCCGCCAGCGGCAAGGCCTGGCAGGCGGAGCGGCTGCCCGTCGACGAGCACCTGGACCGGCACGGCCGGGTCATGGAGATCCTCTCGGAGCACACCTGCCAGGGCTGGCTTGAGGGGTATCTGCTGACCGGGCGGCACGGGCTGTTCTCCTGCTACGAGGCGTTCGCACACATCGTCGACTCCATGGTCAACCAGCACATCAAGTGGCTGCGCGTCACCCGCCGGCTCACCTGGCGCGCCCCCATCGCCTCCCTCACCTACCTGCTGACCTCGCACGTCTGGCGCCAGGACCACAACGGCTTCTCGCACCAGGACCCCGGCTTCGTGGACCACATCCTGAACAAGAGCCCGGAGGTCGTACGGGTCTATCTGCCACCGGACACCAACACGCTGCTGTCGATCGCCGACCACGTGCTGCGCAGCCGCGACTACGTCAACGTGGTGGTGGCCGGCAAACAGCCCTGTTTCGACTGGCTGACCCTGGACCAGGCCAACGCGCACTGCGCCCGGGGTGCCGGAATCTGGCCGTGGGCGAGCAATGAGGACGCCGCGCGGGAGCCGGACGTGGTGCTCGCCGCCGCGGGGGATGTGCCGACCCAGGAGGCGCTGGCGGCGGTGCAGCTGCTGCGCCACCATCTACCCAGACTCGCCGTGCGCTTCGTGAACGTCGTCGACCTGGCCCGGCTGCTGCCGAAGGAGGAGCATCCGCACGGCATGCCGGACGCCGCGTACGACGCGCTCTTTACCCGGGACAAGCCGGTGATCTTCGCCTACCACGGCTATCCGTGGCTGATCCACCGCCTCGCCTACCGGCGCGCGGGCCACGACCATCTGCATGTGCGCGGTTACAAGGAGATCGGTACCACCACGACCCCGTTCGACATGCTGGTCCGCAACGACCTGGACCGCTACCGGCTGGTCATGGACGTCATCGACCGTGTCCCGGGCCTTGCGGTGCGTGCCGCCGCAGTACGGCAGCAGATGGCGGACGTCCGCCAGCGCCACCACGCGTGGATCCGCGAACACGGCGAGGATCTGCCGGAGGTCGCCGACTGGACCTGGCAGGGCTGACCACGGCGGGTCGCGAGCCGGCCGGGCATCCGGGCCGGCCGGCGCGCGGCCGGGACGAACGGCCCCTGCCGCCGCGGGCGGCCATCCGCGACAATGGCAGCGGGACGCGGTTCGGGCGGGTGGTCACGCCGAGGAGGTGGCACGATGCCCCCTACCGTCGTTGTCGGTCTGGACAACTCACCAGAGAGCCGGACCGCGGCCGCATGGGCAGCCGAGGAGGCTGTGCGGCGCGCTGCGGCGCTGCGTCTGGTGCACGCCTGGGTGCCGCGGCCGTACGACTACGCCCCGCTGGCGGGCGTGCAGAGTCCGCTGCCGCCGCGCAACGCGCCGCTTGAAGAAGAAGGGCCCCAGAAGGCGGAGAACGAGCCTCTGCTCGTCGGTGTGCGGCGCCAGCTTGAGCAGCGCCACCCCGGACTACTGGTCAGCGCTGAGGAAGTGGCCGAGCAGGCGGTGCCCGCCCTGCTCGACGCCGCGCAGGACGCCGAGGTGCTGGTGCTGGGGTCGCGTCGGCTGGGTGCGGTCACCGGTTTCCTGGTGGGTTCCGTAGCGCTCGGCGCGGTGGCGCGCACGCGTCGGCCTGTCGTCCTCGTGGGCGAGTGGGACGACCGGGAAGGCGGGGAAGGCGGGCGGACATCGCGGAAGACCACGCAGGGCGGGCCGGCACCGCCGTCCGCGGACGTCGTCCTGGGCCTGGACCTCCGGCATCCGGCCGATCCCCTCATCGCGTTCGCGTTCGATGCGGCGGCCCGCCGTAGTGCCCGGCTGCGCGTGGTCTACGGCTGGTCCCCAGCGCCGTACGCCCGTGGTGAGGGCGCGCACGGCCCGGGCGGCGGGGCGGACTGGGTTCATCAGGAGCTCACGGGGGCGCTGCATGGCTGGCAGCAGCAGTTCCCCAGCGTCGAGGTGGACGAGCAGGCCGTGGCCGGCAAGCCGGCGGCGCATCTGGTGGAAGCCTCGCACGATGCCGCACTGCTGGTCGTGGGCCGCAGGTCGCGGCGCTCGCGCGTCGGCGGCCACATCGGTCCCGTGACGCACATGGTCCTGCACCACACCCACGCACCGGTCGTCGTCGTACCGCACGACTGAAGGCGACCCACGACCCCCGGCTCACGGAAAAGAGAAGGCGGCTGTACGAGGAACGGCCATACCTCACGAAGGCCGGAGCAGCCCCGAAACGCGGATACGGCCCCGAAGCTCCTACGGCCGCTGCGTGGCGGCCGATGAGTGGGATGTCGGCGCTGACGGTCGGCCGAACGGCCGGAGCGTCCGCGCCCCTCCCATCCGGAGCACCCGGGTGCCGCTCCTTGCCGAGCGGGAAGAGCCTCATCCACTTCTCGCGGATCCTGATTGCGCGGTGCGCGGTCCAGGGCCGCTTCTCCACGCCACTGTCACGGACTCTTCCGCTCTCTTTCCATGGAACCACCTCGGGTGCCGTGCCGCCAGGACCAAGGGTCCTGGCGGCACCAGGTGCGCATGTCGGACGACAGTGCGCCGCACCACGAGGCGGTCCCCGCGAGCCCCGCGTGATCCGAACGAGAGGCGCTGCGGGCGGGAGCCGGGCCGGTCAGGGCCGGGTGAACACTCCGATGCCGTCGGGCACCGGACGCTCGGCGCCACCGCCGGGGTGGTTGCGCACGGTCACTTCGGCGGCCCCGGGATCGCGGGTGACGAGGGTGGTGGAGCCGCCGCCGTCGAGGTTGACCGCGTCGTCGGCGCCGAATCCCTGCAGGACCGCGGCGAGTTCGCTGATCGTCAGGCCCGCGCTGGTCTCGGCGGTGCCGTCCAGCGCCAGCAGATAGAGCCGCTGCCCCTGCGCGCCGATGCCCGCGGCAGTGCGGGTGGCGGCGGTGACGGTGTCGAGTCCGGCGAGCGGGCTGCCGTCGCGCAGGATGGGGTAGCCGCCCACCGCGAACCGCAACGGCGTACGGCCCTGCGCGGCGAGATGGTACGAGACGTGGACCCGGTCGCCGACGGACAGGGCGCGCAGCGCGTCGGCGCCCGATTCACGGCCCACGAGGACCACGCTGTCCGGTGCGATGGCGCCCGCGCCGAGAACGCCGGACACCACAGCGACGCGCCCGTGGCTGACGGTCACTTCGTAGGTGTCGGTGGTGCAGGGGGCGGTGCGGACGGTGTCGGTGCCGCAGGCGGCGCGGGCGCGGGAGACGGTGCCCCAGTCGGAGGTGTAAGCGCCGATGCCGTTCTCGGGCACCGCGTACTGGTTGAGTCCGCCCAGGGACAAGGTGCCGGCCTCGGTGTGCACGAAACCCTGCAAGTCGAGGGTGTCCAGGCGTCCCCTGCCGTCGGCGCCGACGCCGATGACGTCCTTGGTGGACGTGCCGGACGGCAGCGCGGGGCCGAACCGCTGGCCGTTGGGCACGGCAGCCTTGAACTGTGTGCCGGAGCCGATGGCGGGCCCGTCCGACGAGCCGGTGGCAGTCACCCCCGCGTGCGTCTCCGAGATGTTGAAGAAGTCCGCGTTGACGCCCGCGACCGCGCCCTGGGCGTTGGCAAGCTGCGAGACCGGTTCCCGGTCGGTGACCGAGGCGCCGTGCAGCAGGTCGACCGAGACATGCGGGTTGTGCAGGTCGACGGAGAGCAGGTGGCCGTTGACGACGCCCGCGGAGGCGGTGAGGCTGAAGTCCCGGTAGTCCACGCCCGGCGCGATCGAGATGTCCTGGGCGGCGTGCACCGCAACGCCCTGCGGGGCTGTGCCGGCAAGCGCGTCGGTGGCGCAGGTGCCGCAGAGCAGCGCGCCGGTGGCGGCCAGCACGGCCGCGGTGGAACGAACGTCAAGGAACTTGGGGACGTATCTGAGTTTCCGAATGGATTGCTGGATCACTGCCACCCCGCCCATCTCGTCATTTCAGCGTGTTCACCGCAGACTTCAACACGGCCGGGCCGCGGAGGGAAGAGGAGAACGACGAGTGTTGATCAGGAGAGGGGGCGGCGGCCGAAGGCCGGAGGGCGGATACCGCCGAACCGCGCCCAGTGGTCCGCAGATGGACCACCTGGGCACGAAACGGCCTGACGGTCGGCCTGACGGGGTCAGTGCCGGACCGACGTCATAAGCAATGTCCTGACGGTATGTCAGTGACGAGCGGCGGCGTTACGCCTGCGCGTGGCCAGCAGGATGCCGCCACCGGCGACCACGACCACGGCAGCCGCGCCCGCGATGATCGGCGTGGAGCTGGACGAACCGGTCTCGGCGAGGTCGGTCGGAGTGGGCTTGCTGCTGGGCACCACCGGCGCCGCACTCGCGGAGGCGCTGGGCGAAGGAGACGCCTTGGTGGGCGTCGGTGACGGCGTGGCGGGGGGCGTCGCCGGCGCCGAGCTGGTGGGCGCGGACGCGCACACCGGAGCCGTCTTCGTCTCGTCGCGGGAGTACTTGTCGTCGTCCCCGGCCTTGATGACCAGGCGAACCGGCAGCTCGCTGGTGTGCTCGGGCAGGGTCAGCTTGTCGTGGTACTCGCTGCCGAAGGTCTTGGCCGCGAGCAGGTCCTTGCCGTCCACCGTGATGCTCACGGTGTTGGTCACACGACCGTTGTAGGCGGTCAGGTCCACGGTCACCTGCGAGCAGGTCACCGACCAGTTCGGGGTGTGGGCCGACGCAGGCGTCGTGCACAGCCCGACAACGGCGAGGGAAGCCGCGGCGCTGCCTATAAGAAGTCCCGGACGTCGCCGGGAGCGGGCGGGTCCATTCATGAATCCTCCATAAATGGTAAGTAGTTGAGGTGAAGTCGTGCGCGGCGCACAGTACTCCCCCCGTCCGTCACGGCTCGCAACCGCCCCATACCTCACAGCAGGTACATGCCATATGCAGCCACTTCTGTCGCCGTCCGGGTGTCGTTTCCGGGGCACCGGGTACTCGGCCGCGGCCTTGCCGGAAGGCGGCAGACGGCGGCAGACTGCGCTGGCCCACGGCGCGTCCGGGCGGAGGCACGGTATGGCGGGAGTGACAGGCACGGCAGCGCACACCGCACGGCGGAACACTGCGGACGGGGCGCGGGGCACGCTGACCCAGCGGCTCATCGGGGAGCATCTGGTGGAGGGCACGATGCGGCCGGGCGGCGAGATCGGGCTGCGGATCGACCAGACCCTCACCCAGGACGCCACAGGCACCCTGGTCATGCAGGAGCTGGAGGCGCTCGGTCTTGACCGGGTGCGCACCGAGGTCAGTGTGCAGTACGTGGACCACAACATCCTCCAGGCCGACGAGCGCAACGCCGAGGACCACGCGTTCCTGCGCTCCGCGGCCCGCCACTTCGGTGTGTGGTACTCCAAACCCGGCAACGGTGTCTCACACCCGGTCCACATGCAGCACTTCGGCAAGCCGGGCGCGACTTTGGCGGGTTCCGACTCGCACACCTGCGCCGCCGGGTCGCTGGGGATGTTCGCGGTGGGCACCGGCGGTCTTGAGGTGGCGCTCGCGATGGCCGGGCATCCGTTGCGCCTCACCATGCCTCAGATCTGGGGCATCCGGCTGACGGGCGCCTTGCCGCCGTGGGTGAGCGCCAAGGACGTGGTCCTGGAGATGCTGCGCCGCCACGGGGTCAAGGGCGCGGTCAACCGCGTACTGGAGTACCACGGCCCCGGGCTCGCGGCACTGACCGCGATGGACCGGCATGTGATCGCCAACATGGGCGCCGAGCTGGGGGCGACCACCAGTGTCTTTCCGGCGGACGACGCGGTGCGCGCATTCCTGGACGACGAGGGCCGGGCGGACGACTTCACGCCGCTCACCGCCGAACCGGACGCCAGGTACGACCTTGCGGAGGAGATCGACCTCTGCGCACTTGAACCACTGATCGCCCGGCCCACCTCGCCGGGGAACGTGGTGCCGGTGCGTGAGGTGGCGGGCCTCGACGTCGACCAGGCGGTGATCGGCTCGTCGGCCAATCCGGGCCTGCGGGACTTCGCCGCGGCGGCGGCCGTGGTCCGGGGACGGCAGACGGCGCCCGGCGTGAGCCTGGACGTCAATCCGACCTCGCGGGAGATCCTGCAGGACCTCACCCGCTCGGGCGCGGTCCTCGATCTGATCGCGGCGGGGGCCCGGATCCATCAGGCGGGTTGTCTCGGCTGCATCGGCATGGGTCAGGCCCCGGCCGTGGGCCGCAACTCGCTGCGCACCTTCCCGCGGAACTTCCCGGGGCGGTCGGGAACCGAAGAGGACGCGGTGTGGCTCTGCTCGCCGGAGACCGCGGCGGTGTCCGCGCTGACCGGGGTGATCACGGACCCGCGGGAGTGGGCCGCGCGCACCGGAGCTGCCGCACCGGACGGCGACCTGCGGCGTGCGGCCCGGAACACGGCCATGCTGGAGCCGCCCCTGCCGCCGGCGCATGCCGCCGAGGTGGAACTGGTCCGCGGCCCCGGAATCTCCGCGCTGCCGGATCTCGATCCGCTGCCGGACTCCTTGCACCTCCCGGTGCTGCTGAAGATGGGCGACGACGTGTCCACGGACGAGATCTCGCCGGCCGGCGCGAAGGCGCTCCCTTATCGGTCCCATATTCCGCGACTCGCCGCATTCACGTTCACGCGGATCGACCAGGATTATCCGCAGCGGGCCGCCGCGTGCCGGGACGACGGAGGCCATCTCGTCGTCGGCGGTGAGAACTACGGGCAGGGCTCGTCGCGCGAACACGCCGCCATCACGCCGCGCTATCTCGGACTGCGTGCGGTGATCGCCCTCTCCTATGCCCGCATCCACTGGCAGAATCTCGCGAATTTCGGTGTCCTCGCACTGGAATTCACGGATCCCGCGGACTACGAGCGGCTACGGCAGGGCGACGAGGTGCGGCTGAGCGGTCTGCGGGCCGCCCTCGCACCCGGTGCCGAGCCGTACCTGACCGCCGTGAACACCACCCGCGGCGAGGAGTACCGCCTGAGCCACCGGCTGCCTCCGCACCGCAGGGAGGCGGTACTCGCGGGCGGCGTCATACCGGCCCTCGCGGCATGGGGCGGCGTGTAGTGCGCGGACGGGCGAACACATCCACGTGTCCTTCTCACTCACCCGTCAGCTGGCCTCACCCGTCAGCTAGCCACCGTTCACCACGGGTGAATTCGAAAAGAATTGAGTGCGCGGCTGCGCATATCACCGCGTAGCGGGAACTCGCGGGGCGGACGATATCCAAGGCGTGTGAAGGAGGCTGACTCATGTCCGTCATGGACAAGCTCAAAGAAATGCTGAAGGGTCACCCCGACCAGGCGAGCAAGGGCGTCGACAAGGGCGGCGACTACGTCGACGAGAAGACCCAGGGCAAACACCGCGGCCAGGTCGACACCGGCCAGCAAAAGGCCAAGGAGCAGTTCGGCGGGCAGGACGACCAGAATCCGCCGCAGGGCTGACGGCGGGCCGGCCCGCAGCAGGGCCGAGCGACGGGCACGCGCCCGCAGGCACGTGCCCCGGCAGGCGCACACCCGGCAGGTGTGCGCCCCAGCCGTCCGGGATACGGATCAGCCTTGCGCGTCCGGGAGGGTGATCGCGCCCACCGGGCACGCGCGGATGGCCTCACGCACCATGGGGTCACCGCCGCCGTCCTCGCGGCCCGGCAGCACCTCGCCGTAACCGTCGTCGTCCTGGGTGAACACACTGGGTGCGGTGAGGGCACACATGCCCGCGCCGACGCAGACGCCACTGTCTATTGCGATCCCCATGGCCGTACTCCGCCTTTCTTCCGGTCTTCACGATGGGCGGTCAACGTCTACCAGGCGACGGGGAGTTCCAGCATCCCCTGGATGGCATTGCCCGGTTTGAAGGGGATCTCGTCGGCGGGAGCCGCCAGACGCAGGTTCGGCAGGCGTGCGAAGAGCGTGCGCAGGGCGATGTCCAGCTCCGCGCGGGCGAGGTTTTGGCCCAGGCACTGATGGACGCCGAAACCGAACGCGAGGTGGTGGTTGGCCGGGCGGTGCCAGTCCAATTCGTCGGGCTCCGCGAAGGTGTCCTGGTCGCGATTGATGACCGAGGTCGAGAAGACGACCCCGTCACCGGCACGGATGGTCGTCCCCGCGATGTCGATGTCCTCCTTGGCCACCCGTGCCAGACCGTCGGCGATCGACAGGAACCGCAGCAGCTCCTCCACGGCGGCGGGCATCAGCGCGGTGTCGGACCGCAGCAGGTCCAACTGCTCGGGGTGCTGGAGCAGGGTGAAGGTGCCGAGCGAGATCATGTTCGCGGTGGTCTCATGGCCCGCCACCAGCAGGATCAGCGCCATGAGGATCAGCTCCTCGCGGTCCGCCGCCCGCTCGCGCTCGCTGTTTCCTTCGTCGTGGCTGCCACCGAGCCGTTTGACGACGAGTTCGTCGAGCAGTCCGTCGCCCGGCTCCTTCCGTTTTCCATCGATCAGGGAACCGAGGTAGAGGCGTAGCGCAGCGCGCGCCTCGACGGAGTCCTCAGGGCGGGGCCCGCGCAGCAGCCGGCGCGACTGCTCCTCGAAGAAGTCGTGGTCGGCGTAGGGCACACCGAGCAGTGCGCAGATCACCATCGAGGGCGCCGGGAGCGCGAAGTCGTTCACCAGCTCGGCGGGGGATCCCTTCTCGATCATGGTGTCGAGCAGCCGGTCGACGGTCTCCTGGATACGCGGACGCAGTGCGTTGATCCGCTTGTGGGTGAAGTTCGGGATCACCATCCGCCGCTGGGCGGCGTGCTCGGGGTCGTCGAGGCCGAGCAGTGCGGTACGGCTGGTGCGGAGCGCGGCGAAGCGCTCGCTCAGCGCCGGGAACGCCGGGTTGTGGCGATCTGACGACACCCGCGGGTCGCCCAACAGTTCGCGTGCCGCGGCGTGGCCGGTGACCACCCACACATCGCGGCCGTCGTACAGGGTGACCCGGGCCAGCGGGCGCCCCTCGGCCAGCGGCTGGTAGGCGGCAGGAGGATGGAAGGGACAGGTGCGGTCCTGTGGAAAGGCTACGGTTTCTGTCATGGAGAGCCTCGCAAGCGAAGAGTCGGCCTTGCCGATCTTCAATTAGATGCCTCGGGCTCCTAACAGATCGACTACGAGTTCAGCCAGATCGCACAGCGGAACCATCTGGCCGATTCACACCGGCCCCGCACCTCCGCTAACTAGGCAGCGCGCCTCCTGACCTGCTCCTTCACCGGAAGATCCAGGAAGGCGCCGAACTCCGGGTGTTCATAGCGACCGATTGCGTACGCGAGCAGTCGCTTCTTCCGCCGCCCGTGTGGCCTGATTGCCCTGTACCGGCCCCTGACAGTTCCTCAACCATCACACTCCGCCGCCACCGTCGCCGCCGCGGCCCCGTGCCGTCATGCGCCGGCCTCAGCGCCGCGCCAGCAAGCCCCGCACGTACGCGGCCTGTCCGGCGTGCTGGAGGTCGTCGCCGAGGACGCTGATCAGGCGCACTCCCAGCGTCACCGCGGGCGTCCAGGACTCGTCGACCACCCGATCCAGGTCAGCGTTGCGCAGGCCCCGCAGGAAGCCCGTCGTCTGCTCGTGGACCGCGTCGTAGTAGCCCAGCAGCAGGGTGCCGGACTCCACCTGCACCTGGCCGGCCTGCTTACTGCTGTGCGCGTATCCGGTGGCCCCTTCGGCGAAGGGCAGCCCGAAGCGGTCGGCCCAGCCCTGCGTGGTCCACACCTGCGCAAGGTCCGCGGCCTCCGCCACATGGTCGTCCTGAACCCGTGTCAGGTGCCACACCAGCCACGAGATCGAGTTCGCGTCGGGGTCGACACGCTCGTTAAGGAGCTTCGGCGACAGGCCCTCCACCGCGGTGTGCACTTCCTCCTTGATCCGCCCATATGCCTCGATCAGCAGCTCTGCGGTGTTCATACCGTGTCCTTTGCCGTGTCCGTCGGGTAGGTCGTGTCCGGGTCCGTCTTGGTTGGTCGTGTCCGGGTCCGTCTTGGTTGGTCGTGTCCGGTTCCGTCTTGGTTGGTCGTGTCCGTGCGGATGGTGTGTGCGGTGGCGTCCGCGGCACGCGGCGTCCGTGACGATCCTCTCTCCCGGGCGCCGTGTCCGTCACATGCACAGCGCGTACGACACGTGTGCACCACATGGATGACGGCCGGCCGCCCGTCGCACCCCGGACACCGGACCCGCCCGTACCTCCCCCGTGGCACGCCGGTCCCCCGCCCGCCATCTGCTCGTGTATACGCTGGTCAGCGCAGATCCCACCGATCAAGCGACATCTCATGACGAGGGAGTCGACCGTGACCAGCGTCCCGGCCATCACACTCAACGACGGCTCGACGATCCCGGGTCTCGGGCTCGGCACCTGGCCCATGGACGACGCCGAGGCTCAGACGGCGGTCGCCGGCGCGCTCCAGAACGGTTACCGACTGATCGATACAGCGGCCAACTACCGCAACGAGACCGGCACGGGCCGCGGCATCGCCCGCAGCGACGTGCCCCGCGAGGAGATCGTCGTCACGACCAAGCTGCCCGGTCGCCACCACGGGTACGAGGAGACGCTGCGTTCCTTCGAGGAGTCTCGGGCACTCCTGGGACTCGACTATGTCGACCTGTACCTGATCCACTGGCCGCTGCCGCGGGTGGACAAGTACGTCGACTCCTGGAAGGCCATGATCAAACTCAGGGACGACGGCCTGATCCGCTCTCTCGGCGTCTCCAACTTCACACCGGAGCAGATCAGCAGGCTTGAGGAGGAGACCGGGGTACTGCCCGCGGTCAACCAGGTCGAGCTGCATCCGCTGTTCCCGCAGGACGAGCTGCGCGCCTTCCATACCGGCAAAGAGATCGTCACAGAAAGCTGGAGCCCGCTGGGACGCGGCAGTGCGCTGCTGGACGACACGGCGGTCGCAGCCGTCGCCGCCCGGCACGGAGTCACTCCCGCGCAGGCAGTGCTGCGCTGGCACACCCAGCTCGGTGCGGTACCCATTCCCAAGTCCGCCGATCCCGGACGGCAGCGGGACAATCTCGCCGTGTTCGGCTTCGAGCTGAGTGCCGAGGATCTGGGCGTGATCAGGGATCGGGCGCAGCGGCGGATCGGGGGCGATCCGGAGCGGCACGAGGAGTTCTGACCGAAGCCTGGTCTCCGCTGGGCTCACCCCATCACGATATCGCTCCACACCTGCTTGCCCCCGCTGACAGGCAGCGTTCCCCAGGCGTCCGAGACGGCCTGGACGAGGAGGATGCCCCGGCCGCCGGTGGCCTCCCAGCCGATGTTCGTCGGCTTGACGGGAGTGCGCGGCGAGGAGTCGCCGACGGCGATGCGCAACCGGTCGTTGATGAGGGTCAACTCCAGCCGCACCTGGCCCTCGGTGTGCACGAGAGCGTTGGTGACCAGTTCGGAGACGACCAGCAAAACGGTGTCGATCTCGTGGCTCACCCCCCAGGCGCGCAAGGTGCGCTTGGTGAAACGGCGGGCGTGCCGCGGTGCTTCCGGCACCCGCCATATCGTCCAGCTCTCCCGCAGCGGACGCAGCGCCATACCGTCGTAACGGAGCAGCAGCAGAGCCACGTCGTCGCTGCGGTTGCCGGTGCCGAGCAGGGCATCCGCGACGAGGCCCAGGTGCGCCGGGTCGCACTCGCCGAGCGTGTCGCCCAGCTGCTGCAGGCCGTCATCGATATCCAGCTCGGAGGACTCCACCAGGCCGTCCGTGGTGAGCACCAGCAGCGCGCCGGGCTGCAGCCTGAGCGGTGTCATGGGGAAGTCGGCCTCGGCGACGACACCGAGCGGCGGCCCGCCCTCGGCCTCCACCAGCTGCGTCGTGCCGTCCGGATGGCGCAGCACCGGCGGCAGATGGCCGGCCCGTACGCACCAGGCGGTGCCCTCCTCCATGTCGACCTCGACATAGCAGCAGGTCGCGAAGAGGTCGCTCTCCATGCCCACGAGCAGCCGGTTGGCGTGCGAGACGACCACGTCCGGCGGGTGCCCCTCGACGGCGTAGGCACGCAGCGCGGTGCGCATCTGGCCCATCAGAGTGGCCGCTCCCGCGTTGTGGCCCTGCACATCTCCGATGACCAGGGCCACATGGCTGTCGGGCAGAGGGATGACGTCATACCAGTCGCCGCCGACCTCAAGCCCGACCGTGGTCGGCAGGTAGCGAGCCTCGGCCAGGCCGCCGGGCAGGGCGGGCAGTCGGCGCGGCAGCAGGCTGCGCTGCAGGGTGCCGACGAGTTCGTGTTCCGCGTCGAAGGCGCGCACCCGCATGAGTTCCTGCCCGGCGAGGGCCGCGGCGGCGGTCAGCAGCGCACGCTCGTCGGGCCCCGGCACATGCGGTTCGTCCCAGCCGATGAGACAGACCCCGATGGTGCGCCCCGCGGCGGGCAGCGGCAGCACGCCGAGGCCTCCGGAGCCGACACCGGCGAGCGCGGGCTCAAGGACGGCCCCGTCCGGACAGAACACCGGCCGCCCCTGCTGGAGGGCGCCGGCGACGGTGGGCATGGCGCGTACGGGCGCGTCGGGCCACTCCGAGCGCCACTCGCTGCGCCACACCTCGGGCCAGGCCTCCGGTTGCGGCGGGTCGAGGACGGTGGCCACCAGACGGTCGGCCTCCAACTCGGCGAAGGCGACACGGTCGGCCTGGAGCGGGTGGCGCAGGGCGGTGACGATGGCCTGGCTGACGTCGCGGACGGTGGTGGCGGCGGCGAGCACGGCGGCCAGGCGCTGGACACGGAAGACATCTCCCGCGCCGGGCCGCAGATTCGATGTGTCGACGACGGTGCCCAGCAGCCTGGCCGGGTGCTCCGGGCCCCCGGGCAGCACCTGGCCGCGCAACCGCAGCCACTTCGGCTCTCCGGACGGGCGTCTGATGCGGAAGTCCAGCTCGCGGTCGCCGATGGCCAGGTGGCCCGGCTCGACGACAGACATCAACGTCGGCAGGTCCTCCGGAAGGGTCATCCCGAGCAGGGTCTCCACGCGCCCGTCGAACTCGTCCCGGGTCAGACCGAAGAGCTCCAGCACATCGTCGTCGACCTCGATCCGCCCGGAGTCCATGGCCAGAGTGAAGGTGCTGCCTGCCACGGAGCCGCCGTCCGGGACGACCATCGTGGCCCCGGCGGGCCCGTACGGCACCGGCGGGCAGCCGATCGCCGCGGCGAAGAGCTCCAGGCAGCGCCGGTCCGCGGCGCTGAACCCGTCCGCGCCGTCCCCGACGGCCAGCAGGCAGCCGCGCCCGGGCCGGTCGGAGGGGCGGGCGGTGAGCGGGAGCACCGCGAGCGACATCTCCTTGACGGCCGCGTGTGCACCCTCGCCGCCCTGGGCCGGTTCGTCCGCGGTCAGCCACTGCGCCTGGCCCGAGCGGTGCGCGACGGCCACCGGCGCGTCGCCGGTGGCCGGATAGCCGTCCGCCAGGCCGTAAAGAGTGCGCGGCACGCCCGCCGCGTAGGTCAGGCGCAGCTCGTCGCCGGACTCGGTGGGGAGGTAGACAGTCGCGAGCATGGCGCCCGTGAAGACGAGGATCAGTTCGATGACGGCCCGGGCGCGGCCTTGGGCGTCCAGATCCGCCGGTAGCGCCTCCAGCGCGTTTTCGGCACGCAACGCTCCTGTTCCCCGTCCCGTCGAGCCATCGCTGATCGCGCTCTCTGCCATTCGCCATTACAGCGCTTTCGGGCGGCTTGTGCACCCCTTGTGACCATTTCAAGGTCAAAGAGGCCTGCGTCTGGCAGGAACAGCAGGTGAGCAGGGCGATGTATGGCCTCGCCATGTAATTTTCGGCGCACGAATCCGTCCCGCGGAACCACTCCCTCGCGGGGCGGCGCGGCGTTCGGCGGGCGTCGCGACGAGGTAGCCGTCGCCTGCCAGGCCTCGCGAGCCCAGCATGATCCAGACGAGAGGCGTCAGAGGCTCGATGTCCTGCACTGCGCCGCACGAACGAACGCGGGGTCGAGCTCGACGCCCCAGCCCGGTGCGGTGGGGGCGGCCACCGCACCGTCGCGCACCTGCAGCACCGGCTCGTAGACGCCCTGGGACCATGGCGTGTTCTCGATGCTCCACTCCTGGTACTGGGTGCAGGCCGGGAGCGCGGCGGCCAGGTGCAGGGTGAAAACCTGGAGCAGCGAGTCGTTGGCACAGTGCGCCGTGCACGGGATGCCTGCGGCCTCGGCGAGGACGGCGACCTTGCGGGCCCGTGAGATGCCGCCGATATAGCCGATGTCGGGCTGCACGATGTCCACCGCGCCAGTGGTGATCATGCGGTGGAACTGCGGGAGTGAGATGTCCTGCTCGCCGCCGGAGACCGGGATGTCGAGCGCGGCGGCCACCTTCGCGGTCTGCTCGATGTCCGGGAAGGGGCACGGCTCCTCGTAGTGGAAGTAGCCGTACTCCTCCAGCATCCGTCCGACCCGGATGGCCCGGGCCGCGAAGAAGCCGCCGTTGGCGTCCGCGGAGATGTCGACGGCGTCGCCGAGGACCTGGCGGACATGCGGCACGATGCGTTCGGTCCTGCCGGGCGCGGCGTCCCGGTCGCGGCCCATGGCCTCGCCGACCCGGATCTTCACCGCCGGGAAGCCGTACGTGTGCACCGCTTCCTGAAGCCGTTCCGCTTCCGCCTCCGGTGTGATGTCGCGCCGCATGCTGGAGGCGTACATCGGCACACTGCCGCGGGCGTGCCCGCCGAGCAGCTGGCTCACCGGACGGCCCGCGGCCCGGCCCATGATGTCCCACAGGGCGGTGTCGACTCCGGCGAGTGCCCGGTGCAGAAAGCTGCTGGGGAACTTGTAGTGCGTCCGCAGTGCTCCGTCGACGAGTGCTTCCACGTCCCACGGGTCGCGGCCCAGGAAGTACGGCGCGAGCATCGTGTGCAGGACGCCGACGGTGGTTTCGGCCTCGTAGGGGGCGGCCTGGCCGATGCCGGTGAGGCCGTCGTCGGTGTGCACGCGCACCACGGCCAGCGGCCCGCGCAGCAGTGTCTCGATCCGGGTGATCTTCACAGGTGCTCCCGCAGGAGACCGGCGAGCGGTTCGCGCACGGTGCACGCGTCCAGGGCGAAGCAGTCGGCGAGTGCGCGCATCTCGTCGGCGCCGAGCCCTTCGAAGCAGCGGGCGAAGTCGTCGACCATGGGCTCGGCGAGCAGGATGTGCCGCACCAGGACGTGGATCCACTGCCGCGGCCCGAAAGGCGGCGGGTCGAAGGCGGGGAACTCCTCGGCGACGGTCTTCTCGATCGGGTCGAGGATATGCCGCACTCCGCTGTCCACCCCGCCCCACACGTCCACGCCGAGCCGCGCCTTCTTCTCCAGCACCGGAGTGATGCGGCGGACGTACGGCGAGTCGGCGGGCAGGTGGGCGAGGCCCTGCAGCCCGATGTCCTTGTACGTCCACAGGCTCCAGCCCGCGCCGTGCTCGTCGAAGAGGTCGAGTTGGTCGCCGAGCACCCGGTAGCGGTGGGCGTCACGCGCCGCGTCACCGCTGTACACCGGCCCGAACTCGCCCACCCAAATAGGGGTGCCGGTGCTGCGCATGTACGCCGAGCGGGTCAGGAAACGGCTCTGCAGGTAGTCGCGGTCCACGTACTGCCCACGGGACACACCGGGGTACGCACCGCTGTCCGCGAAGCCTGCGAGTGCGTAGTCGTGGACGGTGTAGACGGTGTTCGGCCACGGGTCGCCGAAGAGGTCGAAGTCGGTGGCGTGGCGGTTGCCGTCGAGGAAGATGACATGGTGCGGGTCGACAGCGCGGATCGCGGTGTGCAGCCGCTCGTAGAACGGGCCGATGGTGCGGCCCTCGGCGTCGGCGGGCTCGTTGAGCGGGTTGTAGCCCGCCACCCAGGGGTTGTCGCGGTAGCGCTCGGCCAGCGCCTCCCACAGGTGCACCACCCGGTCCTGGAAGTGCCGGTGGGTCCAGAAGAACGAGCGGTGGGTGGGGTTGTCGCTGTGCCAGCGCTGGTTGTGGAAGCCGGGTGCGGCATGCAGGTCGAGCACCGTGTACAGGCCGTGGCGGGCACAGCTGTCGATCACCCGGTCGAGCAGTGCGAACCCCTCCTCCTTCAGCTCCATCGGCCGACCGTCGTCCTCAAAGTGCCGGTAGTGGAAGGGCACCCGTACGCAGTTCATGCCGAGGTCCGCGAGCAGGCGGGCATCGGCGTCCGTGAAGAACACCTCAAGGAAGCGGTCGAAGAAGGCGTGGTAGGCCTCCTCCCCGATGACGCGGCGCAGTGCGGTGCGCTGGAGCTCTTCGGTGGCGGGGTGGCCGGTGATGAAGTTCTCCATGTTCATCCAGCCGCCGAGGCCCACACCGCGCAGCCGCAGCGGGCTGCCCGCCGTGGTGACGAGGTGGTCGCCTTCGACCTGGATCAGCACGGACGCGTCGTTCATGGCGGTGCTACTCCTAGCGTGCTGTGGCGGCGGGCCGCCGGGGGTGTGCGGTGGCGGGGCACCGGCAGCCGCCGGGCCAGTGCGCCGGCGTACCTCGCGGTCAGCGGCTGAAGCCCGCGGTGAGGCCGCGGACGAGATGGCGGCGTCCGACGAGATACGCGGCGAACATCGGCAGCGTGGACAGGATCACGGCGGCCAGCACCGCGGGGACGTTGAAGGTGAACTCGCCCTGGAACGTCCACAGTGCCATCGGCAGCACCCGCCGACTGGGGCTCTGCGTGAGGATCAGCGGGAACAGGAAGCCGTTCCACACGTGCAGCCCGTCGTAGATGGCGACGGTGACCAAGGCCGGGCGGGCGAGCGGCACGACGAGGTGCCACAGGATGCGCCAGTCGGTGGCTCCGTCCAGGCGCATCGACTCGAACAGTTCCTTGGGGATGTCGCGGACGAAGTTCGCGAGGATCAGCACGGTGATCGGGACCGCGAAGCCGATCGACGGCAGGATCAGCGCGAGCAGGCTGTCGTAGAGGTGGACACGCGTGATCATGTAGTACAGCGGAATGATCGTCGCGTGGACGGGGATGGCGAGCCCCAGCAGGAACACCGAGAAGGCGGAGCGCACGAAACGTCCGTTGCCGCGGACCACGGCGTAGGCGGCCATCAGACACAGGCCGACCGTCACCGCGACGGAGACCAGGGTGACGATCACGCTGTTGGCGAAGTAGCCCCCGAAGCCGCCTTCGAGCACCAGGGCGTAGTTGTGCAGGGTGAGTTCAGTGGTGGGCGCCAGCGGATTGCCGAGGAAGAATCCGGCCTGGTCGCGGAGGCTGGAGAGCACTATGTAGTAGACCGGCAGGATGATGACGGCCAGCCAGCCGATCCCTCCGACGGCAGCCGGAACGTTCAGGCTCCGGCGCGTCGTGCGCGACCGGGCCGGCAGCCGCGGCAGAACCGGCCGGGTGGGCCGCGCGGGCCGCTTGTCCAGAGCGGGGGTCGTGGTGGCCATCAGAGCCCTTCCTGTGCACTGTGCATCCGGCTGAAGCCCGTGAACCTGGTGAGACCGAGGGCGAGAGCGAGCCCGATCACCACGAGGATCACCGCCAGCACACTGGCCGCTCCCATGTCGTTGGCGGTGAAGCCGGTGAGGTACATGTCCAGCGGCAGCAGCCGCGTACTGGTACCCGGGCCGCCGCCGGTGAGGATGAAGACCACGTCGAAGTAGGTCAGCGAACCGGTCACCATCAGCGTCGACGAGGTGATGAAAGTGCCCCGCAGCTGCGGCAGGGTGACATATCGGAACTGCTGCACACGGTCGGCACCGTCGATGGTCGCCGCCTCGTAGAGCGAGCCGGGGATCTGCCGTACGGCGGCCTGGTAGAGCAGGGTGTGGAAGGGCACGAACTGCCAGGCGATCACGAAGACCACCACGTACAGCACCAGATCCGGATCGCCCAGCCAGTTCTGTGCCAGCACGTGCAGGCCGGGTGCGCCGCCGATGCCGAAGTGCGGGTCGAGGATGGCCTTGAAGGCGATGGCCACCGCGGCGGAGGAGAGCAGCAGCGGCAGGAAGTAGAGCGCGCCGAGGACGGCCCGGTAACGCTGGGTGCCCGCGGTGAAGACCCCCAGCAGCAGGCTGACGGGGGTCTGCACCAGCCAGGAGACCACCATGATCTTGAAGGTCAGCAGTAGTGCGTTGCCGGTGACCGGGTCCTTCACCACACCGGACCAGTTGTGCAGCCCCGCCCAGCTGATGTCGCCCAGGCCGTCCCACCGCGTGAAGCTGAGGACGACAGCACCGGCGAGCGGGACCAGGGCGAAGGCGACGAACATCAGCAGCGCCGGGAGGGCGAACAGGCCGTTCGCACCGTGCTGGCGTCTTTTCGCCGTGCGCCGGGTCAGGGCCGCGGGGATTCGGGGGTGAAGGACCGACACGTCAACTCGATTTCAGCCGGAGAGGGTGGCGTTCATATGGGTGGCGAACTCTTTGGGAGTGATCTCCTTGAGGAAGATCTGCTGGAGGTTGGTCAGCACCGCGTCACCTGCTTTGGGGCTGAGGGCTTGGTCCAGTGAGAGGGCGAAGTTCTTGGCCTTCGTGGTCATTTCGTAGACCGCGGTGAAGTAGTCGGGATCGCCGGAACCGGCGATCTTCTTACTGGCGTCCGCCACCGGCGGCACATTGCCTTCGGTGAGCAGATCGTCGATGTAGTGGGCGTTGAGCAGGTCGCTCTTGATGTAGGCGCGAGCGGCCTCTTTCTGGTCGTCGCTCGCGGACGCCGCGATGGACCAGTAATTCGAGGGGTTGCCGCAGATGTCGAGCGCGTCGCCTGAGCCGCCGTCGACCGAGGGGAACGGGAAGTAGCCCAGCTTGCCGTCCTTGACGAACTGCGGGTCACCCTGCTGCGCGGTCTGGTAAGCGGAGGGCAGTCCCAGCGTCATCGCGGCCTTGCCGGTGTACATGAGGGCGACGTCGGCGCCGCTGTCGGTGCTCAGTGAGGCGAAGTCGGCCACGAAACCGCCGGCGTCCACCAGGGTCTGGATCTTCTCGTTGGCCTCGGTCACCGCGGGGTGGGACCAGGCCTTGTCCTTGCCGGCCAGGATGTCGTCCAGGACGTCGGGGCCGCCGATGCGGTCCATCAGATACGAGAACCAGGGCAGCAGCGGCCACTTGGCCTGACCGGCTACGGTGATCGGCGCGATCTTGGCCTGCTTGAACTCGGGCACCAGGGCCATGAGTTCGTCCCAGGTCTTCGGCGGCTCGGCGTCGATCTTCGCGAACAGATCCTTGTTGTAGTAGAACATCACCGGCTTGATGCCGTTGTTCGGTACCGCATAGGTCTTGCCGCCGACGCTTCCATTTGCGGCGACCGACGAAATGAACCGATTCTTCACTTGCGGGTCCGCGACGAGGTCGCTCAGGTCCTCGACCTTGCCGGCCTGCACATAGGAGGCCAGTGTGCCGCCGCCCCAGCCGTAGATCAGCGTGGGCGCCTGACCGGCGCCGACGGCGGTGCGGATCTTCTGCTTGTACGGGTCGTTGGCAAACGCCTGCACCGTGAACTTCTGGTCCGGGTGGTGGTCGTTCCAGGAGGTGAAGGAATTCCGGAAGGCCTGCTCCGTGACCCCGCTGAGGATCCACACCGACGCGGCGTCACCCGCGGTGTCACCGGACTTCGGTCCCGACGTGCCGCAGCCGACCATGCTGCCGCCGAACAGGGCGGCGAGTCCCGCCGCAAGCACGGTCCTACGTGGGGTGACCGGTGCCGTCATGCTGTTCCGCCTCTCTATCCCGGCCACGTCGGCGTGTCCGGGTGTCTGGATGTGTTGGCGCGGCTCCGGGTTCGCCAAGAACCCAGCGGAAGCCCGCGTTCAGGAGCCGCCTGCGGATGCTAGTGCGCTCGGTCGTGGCGCGCAGTCACTCCGCTGAGCAGGCACATCCGTGATCGAATTCTCGCCACCCTCCGTCGCCCGCGGCCCTCCGCGCGGCCTGCTGTCGGCCCCGTCTCATCCAGGTCGGCCCTACCTCATCCAGCCATGTCCCACTCGTCCTGCCATATCCCACCCGGCCGCCGAATTCGGCACACGAGGGTGCCAACCGGCTGGCTCAGCCGTGGACTTGGTGGCAAATGTCCGCCGGGCAAACCACCAGCCGCAGCAGCGCCCCGCCTCGGCGCCCGGCCATGGTGCAAGGGTGACGCGCGCCTGTCAATCGTTATCGATAACGTTATCGGTGATGATTTGACGGACCAGTAGAATCTTGGCCGTGACACACAACCGCGTGACCATCCGGGAGGTCGCCGCGCGGGCGGGCGTCTCCGTCGCGACCGTCTCCAAGGTGCTCAACGACCGTCATGGCGTGGCCCTGAGCACCGTGCAGCGGGTGCGTACCGCCATCGAGGAGCTGGGTTACGAGTCCAGCCTGGTCGCCCGCAGCCTGCGCAACCAGCGCACCAACGTGGTCGGAATCCTGGTGTGGGCCATCGAGCCGTACAGCGCTGAGCTGTTGAAGGGCGCCGCGCGTGCGCTCAAGGGCACGGGGTACGAACTGGTCGTGTACTCGACCGGCGCGGAGGCCGGCGGGCACATTGGCTGGGAAAGGCGCTATCTCTCACGACTGTTGGGGACACTGATCGACGGCGCGGTGCTGGTGACGCCCACGGTGTGCGCCACCGAGTTCGGCTCGCCGGTGGTCGCGGTCGACCCGCACACCGGCAAAGACGGCTCCTGGACGGTGGAGGCCGACAACGTCCGCGGCGCCAGGACCGCCGTGGAGTACCTGCTGAACCTCGGTCACCGCAGGATCGGCTACCTCGGCCGCCCGCCGCGCGACCTGGAGTCGAGCATGGCGCGGGAGGCGGGCTACCGCAGTGCCCTCAAGGCCGCGGGCATCGCGTTCGACCCGGATCTGGTGCGCAACGCCGGATACGCGGAGAACGAGTCACAAGACGCCGCCCGCGCTTTACTGACACAGCCTCAGCGGCCCACCGCCGTCTTCGCCGCGAACGACGTCACAGCGATCACCACCATCGAGACGGCCCTGACCCTCGGCATGCGGATACCTGACGACCTGTCGGTGATCGGCTTCGACAACATCCCCGAGAGCACCATGGTCGAGCCCGCCCTCACCACCATCGAGCAGCCGCTGCAGCTGATGGGCCAGCGCGCCGTGGAGATGCTGCTCGACCTTCTCGCGGAGCGCACACCGGCCGAGCCCCGTCTGCGGCTGCCGACCCGCCTAGTGGTGCGCGCCTCGTGCGCCGGACCGCCCGACACCCCGGGCCGGGTCATCGGCGCGGACAGGGCGGCGGACGACGTGGCCGCGTCGCCGTCTTGACGCGTCCACTTCGGTGGATGCGCGCGGGCTTCGGCGACGGCCGGCGGCTGCCTCGTTCCGGGCGGGCGCCGCGGCCTGGCTCTCGCAGGACGGTGCCCCGGGCGGGCGCCGCCGCGGCGCTCAGTAGCATGGCGTCGGCGGCCGGGCCGGGGCATCCGTCGACGTCGCAACGCCCTCGGAGCCCGGCTGGTGAAGGCAGCGAGCAAGGAGCGGTCCGTGCGTGACATAGCCGTGTTCAGCGGAAGTGCCCATCCCGGCCTTGCCGCCGAGGTCTGCACGCACCTGGGAGTGCCGCTCAGTCCGGCACGCGTCAGCAGGTTCGCCAACGACTGTCTCGAAGTGCAGTTGCAGGCCAACTGCCGCGAGCGTGACGTCTTCCTGATCCAGCCGCTGGTCGCCCCGGTGCAGGAACACCTGGTGGAGCTGCTGATGATGTGCGATGCGGCCCGCGGTGCTTCGGCGGCACGCATCACCGTGGTCATGCCGCACTACGCCTACGCCCGCTCGGACAAGAAGGACGCCCCCAGGATCTCCCTCGGCGGACGCCTCGTCGCCGATCTGCTGGTGTCCGCGGGCGCCGGGCGGATGCTGGCGATGACGCTGCATTCCCCGCAGGTGCACGGTTTCTTTTCGGTGCCGGTCGACCATCTGCACGCCCTGCGTGAACTGGCCGAGCACTTCCGCGGCCACGACCTGTCCCGGACCACCGTCGTCTCGCCCGACCTCGGCAACGCGAAGGAGGCCGCAGCCTTCGCCCGCATGCTCGGGGCGCAGGTAGCGGCCGGCGCCAAGCAGCGGTTCGCCGACGACCGGGTGAGCATCAGCTCCGTCATCGGCGAGATCACCGGCCGGGACGTGATCGTCCTGGACGACGAGATCGCGAAGGGCAGCACCGTGCTGGAACTGCTGGAGCGGCTGCGCGAGCTGCGGCCCCGCTCGATCCGCGTGGCCTGCACCCACGGCCTGTTCGCGGCGGGCGCGCTGCACCGGCTCTCCGGCCAGCCCGACGTACTGGAGATCGTCTGCACCAACACCGTGCCGATCCCCACCGAGGATCACACCGCGAAGTTGCGGGTCCTCTCCATCGCCCCTGCACTCGCGGAGGCCGTACGACGCATCCACAACGGCGAATCGGTCAGCGCGCTGTTCGAGCAGACGGGGACCTGATCCCGGCCGCGGCAGCCGCCCACCCCGGGGCGAACGGGCCCGGATACCGGGCGCGCCCGGGCCCGGTGCTGCCCGCAGGGCGGGCCACGGCGGGGTTCGGGTAGGCTGGCGGGGCCCAGCAGGAACGTTCCGAGGAGGTGAGACCCATTACCACCGCAGATGGTCGGGTGCTCCCTCTTCGCGACCGTCCGGTCCCCTAGGCACAGGAGACCGGGGAGCGCCCATCGGCTTCCCGAAAGGCTCCTTTGTCCCATGCCGGTTTCCGCTTCCTCACCCTTCGACCCCGCTGACCCCGATCTGCGCGATCCTGCTGGTCGGTCGGGTCCGTCCGGTCCGCTGGATCCGTCCGGTCTTTCCGGTTCCTCTGGTCCTTCCAGTTCTTCTGGTCTCTCTGTTTCTTCTGCTCTCTCCAGTTCCTCCGGCTGTGCCGACCTCTCCGCCATCGCCGCCCGGCTGCGGGCATCCGGCTGTGTGTTCGCCGAGGACGAGGCGCGGCTGCTCCTCGCCCAGGCGGCCACCTCCGCGGAGCTGGCGGACATGGTGGACCGACGGGTGGCAGGGCTCCCGCTGGAGCAGGTGCTCGGCTGGGCCGAGTTCCACGGGCTGCGAATCTACGTCGGCCCCGGTGTCTTCGTGCCGCGGCGGCGTACCGAATTCCTCGTCAGCAGGGCCGTCGCGCTCGCCCCACCGCGCGCCGTCGTCGTCGACCTGTGCTGCGGCACCGGTGCGGTGGCCGCGGCGCTCGGCACGGCCCTGGACGGGGCCGAGCTGTACGCCGCGGACATCGACCCGGCGGCAGTGCGCTGCGCACGGCGCAATCTCCCGGCCGGCCACGTCTACGAAGGCGACCTGTTCGCACCGCTGCCCGCCACCCTGCACAGCCGCGTCGACATCCTCACCGCGAACGTGCCGTATGTGCCGACCGGCGACATAGGGCTGCTCCCGCAGGAGGCACGCGTCCACGAACCCCTGGTCGCGCTCGACGGCGGCACCGACGGACTCGACGTCCTGCGGCGAGTGGCCACCGAGGCGCCGCGGTGGCTGGCGCCCGGCGGCCACCTGTTCGTCGAGACAAGCCGCCGTCAGGCCCAGGCAGCCGCCCTGGCCTTCACCCGCTGCGGGCTGACCTCCGAGGTGGCCGACTCCGACACCTTCGGCTCCACCGTCGTCATCGGTACCAGGACACCGGAACACGGCTAGTGCCGCAACAGTGTTGGTGGCGAAGCACGTGATCCGCAGGCCGACAGTGTCGATGAGCCTCAACTCGACCACTGGGTAAGGGCGTTCGTTGCGGACGATCAGCCGTGTGCCGCCTGGCCGGCTGGCCAGGACGTCACCGGACACTTTCGCGACCAGGCGCGCTAGGAGTGTGCTGAAGATCTAGGCCGGATCAGCGAGCGGTGTCCGGTGCGTGCAGCTGCTGGGAGTACCTCCCACGCCTTTCAGGTAGTGGGGGAGGACGGATTCGCCGATAGTGGTTTCCTATCGGCGAATTCGGCCAACGCGGCAGATGGGCGTGCCGGACACCGGGAGCCCGGCATAGATCTTCAGTGCGCTCCTAGACCTCCAGGTCGGGCAGGTGCGACGGAGCCGGGCAGATCCGGTTGCCCGCCTGGTCGAAGACGAGCAGGCTGCGCAGGTCGACGAGGAGCGGCAGCCGGTCACCGCGCGTGGGCTGGGCGTGCGATACGGCCCGTACCACCAGCTCACCGACACCGTCGTCCAGCGGCGACAGCGAGGGGCCGGACGCCGTGGAATCCAGGGCCTCCTCGGCGTCGAAGGCGGCGGTGCGGGTCCCGGTGCCGCCGTGTCCCCTGCGCAGCGCCGCCGCCGCAAGTCGCCCGACGCCCGTGCGGGCGCCGGCGCCCGACTTACGGCCGGCCCGTGCGACCCGAGTTCCGCGGCGGGTCAGCCGGGGCCGGTCCGCGCCGGGCACCTCGGCTGTCTTGGCGCCGATCGTCAGATGCAGCAAAGTCTCGTGCCCCTGGTAGTCGACGTGCTGGAGCACACCGTTCAGAGGAGCTTCGTACGGTGCCGCCTGATCGGGCCGTGCCACCCGCACCGCCTCGGCACGCAGCCCGATCAGCAGCGGCCGATGCTGCTGGATCCGCAGCAACTGATGATCGCGGGAGAGCGGCTGCGGCAGCAGCAGCCGCTGCTCGCCCAGGCTGATGGCCATGGCGCCGCCGAGCGGAGCGATGACGGTCCCGTGCAGGAGGTTGATCCGTGGCACGCCGACGAAGGCGGCGACGAAGACGTTGGCGGGCCGGGAGTAGACGGCGCGCGGCGTGTCCACCTGCTGGAGCACCCCGCCGCGCATGACCGCCACCCGGTCGCCCAGGGACATCGCCTCGGACTGGTCATGCGTCACATAGACCGTGGTGGCCCCCGTCTGCTGAGTGACGCCGAGGATTTCGCTGCGCAGCTGGTGACGGAGTTTCGCGTCGAGGTTGGAGAGCGGTTCGTCCATCAGGAAGATCGAGGGGCGCCGGATGACCGCGCGGCCCATTGCGACGCGCTGGCGCTCGCCGCCGGAGAGCTGTGAGGGGAACCGCCCGAGCAGATCTTGCAGGCTGAGCATGCGTGCCATGTCGTCGACACGGGCATTGATCTCGTCTTCGTCCCGGCCGGCGACCTTCAGCGGGAAGGCGACGTTGCTGCCGGCCCGCATGCTCGGATAGAGCGCGAAGTTCTGGAAGACCATGGCGACGTCGCGCTCGCTGGGCGGCAGGTCATTGGCGAACTCCGCATCGATCTCCAGGTCTCCGGATGAGATTTCCTCAAGACCCGCAATCATCCGCAGCAGTGTGGATTTTCCGCATCCCGAGGGGCCGAGGATGACCAAGAACTCCCCCGGTGACACATCGAGCGAGACATGCTCGACGGCCACCTGCTCTCCTGGGTATACCTTGCTCACCTGTTTCAGGCTGATATGACTGCCCATCGACTCTTCCCCCCGGAAGAAAATCGCCACGTACGGATGTGCGGAATTGCAGCCCAGCCGGACGGGGTGAACGGTGGGAGTTACCAGTGGCAGCCTTATCCAGTCATCGAACACGTGCAGTGTCAAGACCGTGGACCACTTGGAGTGCGGCGGCACCGACGCGGATACGGGTGCGTGCTGAACTGCCTTGCGGAACAACGCAGTTGTACGGGTCCAGGAAGCTGTGGCGGAACTGGCCGCGGTGCACACGCGAAGGCCCGCGGACCGCTGTCGTGCGGTCCACGGGCCAGACGTGTCGGTGGCTATCTTTCTGGCTGCGCCGATAGGAAGACGCAGCTCAGGGGCATGGTGACGGGAGTTGTCGCGGTCAGGCCCCGGCGGTGACGGCGCCCGTGTGTGCGGCGGCGGCCAGTCCAGGCGGGGCCGCGGCGAGGGCGGCGCGCACGGCGTCGATCAGCGCGAGAGCGGCTTCCTCGGTGAGTTCCACGGCCACCCGAGCGGCCGGACCCTGGGCGGGATTGAGGAAGTCGATATTCACAGTGTGCTCATAGGGAGCATGCTGCGGGTGATCGATGTAGACCATGGCTTCGCTGAGCGGGAAATATCCCTGCGCGCCTTTGCCGCTGCCCTCGATCGCGATCTTTTCTGTGAGGTAGGTACACATGACTTGCTGTCGCCTTCCGCGGATTTCGACGGTGGTGTACGGAGGTGGCCCGGCTGACGGGCCACGGAAAGACGGAAAACCAAAACGAAAGACAGGCGCCCGTCAACCGGCGAGATGGCTGCCGAAGAAGGCGAGGACGCGGTTCCATGCGTCGACCGCTGCCTGCGGGCGGTAGCTGGGCCGGTTCACCGCGAAGAAGGCGTGTCCCGCCCCCGCGTAGGTGTGGAACTCGTACTCCTTGCCGTGCTTCTTCAGCTCCGCTTCGAGCTCCGCGGTGTCGGCGGGCGAGGGGTGCTGGTCCTCGGCGCCGAAGATGCCCAGCAGCGGGCAGGAGAGGTCGCCGGTGAGGTGGGCGATCGGCTCCACCTGGAGAGGGAAGCCCTCCGGCGGGCGGCCGGTGACGAAGGCCCCGTAGCAGTCGACCGCCGCCTGGAGATCGAGATGGCACGCGGCGAGGAAGGACTGCCGTCCACCGGAGCAGTAGCCGATGGTGCCGACCCGCTGGTTGGAGGAGGACAACCCGCGCAGATAGGCCGCGGCGCCCGCCACATCGCCGACGAGTCGCTCGTCGGACACGCCGCCCTGGGCACGGGCGGCGGCCGACGCGTCGTCCGGGTCGGCGCCGGGGGCCTCACGGCTGTAGAGGTTGGGGCAGACGGCGGCGTAGCCCTCGGCGGCGAACCTGCGGGTGATCTCCTTGGTGGGGGCGTCGTAGCCGGGCATGTGGTGGATCACCACGACCGACCCGATCGGTCCAGCGGTCAGCGGGCGCGCGGAGTACGCCTCGATCGGGTCACCTCCGTGCCCGGTGATCGTGACGGTCTCGGACAGCACTGCGTCGTACATGGGGTTCCTCGGTTCCTTGCCGGTGGTGCGTTCTCGTCGGCGGTGCTTCTCAGCGGCCCGCGGCCTGAGCGGATCGCGTCGGCCACGTACCCGGGCGGGCTGCGGACAGTAGTCGTCGGGGCGTGGGGTTGTGCGGTCGCGGCGAACCGTCGGAGCCGGTCCGCGGCAGCTGCGAAGGCGCGCGTCACCGCCCTGGCCTGCTGCCCGGCCGAGGTGCCCCGCCGGGCGGGGGCAGCGGCCTGCGGGGCACCCGCTCGGCGAGGGATTCCAGGGCGGGCAGCGCGTCGTGCAGCAGGCATATCTGGTCGGCGGACAGGCGGTCGATCTCGGCGGCGAGGATGCCCGCGTGCTCCCGGCGTACGGAGTGCAGCACGCAGCCACCCTCGTCGCTCAGGTTGATCAAGGTGGCCCGCAGATCGGCGGGGTCGGGCCGCCGCTCGATCCAGCCGAGACCGTCCAGCAGGTCGATCATGCGGGAGGTGGTCGACAGGGCGATGCCCATGCGCTCGGCGAGTTCGCTGATGCGCAGCGGTCCGGCGTCGGCGAGCTCAGCTAGGGCCGCGAGACGGCTCGGGGTGATATCACCGTGCACGCTCTGGGAGCGCAGCAGCGGCAACAGGTGCTGGATGGCGGCCCGCAGCCGGGCGGCGACTTCGACGGCTGCGGGGTCGTGCGGGGCCGTGGCGTCGGAAGTCGACGGGGGATGCACCGGCGCGAGGGGCTCCGGAGGTGCGGTCGGGTCCCCGGTGCGGTGTCCGGTGCCGATCGGCTCGTCGGGTGCGGCCGGCGGGTCCTGGGTGGGCCGCTGGCTCTGGCGCACTTCGGAGCGGGCGGTCTTGTGCCGGGCGGGCATCAGGAGTCTTTGGGGCTGCTGCCGCCCGCCGTCGAGGACGACTCGGTCGGCTGGGTGGGCGGGATCTGCTGGGTCGCGGGCCGCTCGGGTGCCGCGGCCCGCGCTGGCGGGACGTCGTCCGCGACCTGGGGCGTGGCGGCCGGGCCGCGGTTGTCGCCGTGATAGTACTGCGCGCCGCGCAGCAGGGAGGCGACGCCCGCGATCAGGCAGGCGGCGATGGCGAAGTCGAAGGCGACCGAGAGGCCGTCCGCGAAAGGGCCCGAGATCAACTGAGGGAAGAACTCCCGGCCGGTCAGATACGAGGCGTGTCCCGCGGGCAGCTGGCTGAGTACATGGGGGCCGAGCAGCGTCTTGACCGGGTTGTAGCCGAGCAGGGAGGCGAAGAGCACGCTCACCGGCGGCAGCGCGGCGATCTTGCTGGCGTCCGCGGCGGGCACGCCCTGCGCAGTCAGGCCGCTGGTCAGGGCGTGCGGCAGCGAGCTGGTGAGGCCCGCGATCATCAGCGAGAAGAAGATGCCGATGGACAGCACCATGGCCGCGTTCTGGAAGGTGGTGCTGATGCCGGCGCCGACACCGCGCTGGTCCGCGGGCAGGCTGTTCATGATGGCGGCGCGGTTCGGCGACGCGAACAGGCCCATGCCGATGCCGTTGAACAGCAGGATGAGGGCGAACAGGGCATAGTGGAAGTCGACCGGCAGGGCCTGCAGCGCCACGAAGGTGCCGGCCGCGAGCACCATGCCGCCGGTGGCGAAGGTGCGTGCGCCGAACCGGTCGGAGGCCCAGCCGGACACCGGCCCCGCGATCAGGAACCCCACTGTCAGCGGCAGCATGTAGATGCCCGCCCACAGCGGCGTCTGGGTGAAGCTGTAGCCGTGCCGGGGCAGCCAGATGCCCTGCAGCCAGATGATCAGGATGAACATCAGTCCGCCGCGGCCCAGCGAGGCCAGCAGCCCCGCGAGGTTGCCGGCGGTGAAGGCCCGTATGCGAAACAGGCTCAGGTGGAACATGGGCGAGGCGACCTTCGTCTCTATCACGCAGAAGACCGCCAGCACGACCACCCCGCCGACCAGTGCCACCAGCACGTAGGGGTTGGTCCAGCCCATGCTGGAGCCGCCGTAGGGCTGGATGCCGTAGGTGATGCCGGTGAGCAGGGCGATCAGGCCGATGGCGAAGGTGATGTTGCCCCACCAGTCGGGCCGGGCGGGGGTACGGATACCGGTGTCCCGCAACCGCAGATACGCCCAGACGGTGCCGAAGACACCGAACGGCACGGACACCAGGAAGACCAGGCGCCAGTTGAGCGGGCCCAGCAGACCGCCGATGACCAGGCCGACGAAGGATCCGGCGATGCCCGCGACCTGGTTGAGCCCGAGGGCCAGGCCCCGCTGGCGGGCGGGAAAGGCGTCCGTGAGGATGGCACTGGAGTTGGCCATCAGCATGGCGCCGCCGACGCCCTGGAAGACCCGCATCGCGATCAGCCAGACGGCTCCCTGGGTGCCTCTGAGCCAGGTCACCGAGAGCAGTACGGAGAACACCGTGAACACGGCGAAGCCCAGGTTGTACATCCGGGTCCTGCCGTACATGTCGCCCAGCTTGCCGAAGCTGACGACGAGCACGGCGGTGACCACCATGTAGCTCATGATCAGCCAGAGCAGCAGGCTGGTGTTGCCCGGTTCGAGCGGGTCGACGCCTATGCCGCGGAAGATGTCCGGGAGCGCGATCAGCATGATCGACTGGTTGATCGTGGCGATCAGCACACCGAGGGTCGTATTGGACAGCGCGACCCACTTGTACGCCGGTTCGGCCGCCGGACGCCGCCCGGGCACATCGGGCGGCAGCGGCTCACTCACCTCAGCAGCATGTCCCACGACAACCAGCTCCTACCGGGCGGACGGCATCAGGATTACTTGCTTGACCTCAACCAATTTAATACGCCACCGCCCCCGCCGAAGGCCAAACGGCACCGGCGGGGGCGCTCGGGTGAGAGGTGAGAGGAGTCGCCGAGTGGTGCGGCCGGTCAGGACGGCACGCTGTGCGGGGTGCGTTCTGCTGCGGGCCGGTGCTGGGCCGGCCGACGGCCGTACGGGAGGCGGGTGTCGTCGCTGGTGGCGCGCCGGGTGAACCAGACGATCTTGCCGTTCGCGGTGGGGCAGGCTCCCCAGGTGTCGCTGAGGGCGGCGACGGTGGCGAGGCCGCCCAGGGCCGGGCCCAGTGGCCGAGGCAGCGACGAGGCGCGGTCGGAGACGGCGGCGGTCAGCAGGCGGCCGTTCCAGCGCAGTTCGACGACGCAGGCCTTGTTCCCGCCGACGTGCTCCACCACGTTCAGGAAGAGCTCACGCACTCCGCGGCAGACCGGCTCGATCTGCTTTTCAAGGCCCCAGTAACGCAGGTGGGCGGCGAGGATGCTGCGGATGTGCGGGGCACGTTCCCCGGATGCCTGCAGTTCCAGGACGTAATAGCGGTTGACCGGCGCGGTCATGAGCGTGCTCCTTCACGGCAGGGCCCGACTCACCGCCTCTTCCGTCCGGACGAGCCCCCGAGCGCGAAGAGTGAGCTTGTGTGAACAATGGGTTACTTCTCAGGGTCGCCTGAGGCCCTCGTGCACGCAACACGAGGGCCTCGGGCGGTCGTCGGCTCGTTTGACCGGGTGGCCGCGGCGGGCGGTCCGGCCGGGTGGGCGGCGGGGTCTGGTCTCAGTGGACGCCGTAGGAGGTCACGGTGAGGGTCTCGACGCTGCTGCTGGCGCAGCCCGTGAGGCCCTTCGCCGACACCACCACGGAGTGCTTCTCGCCCGGCGGGTAAACGCGGATTCCGGCGGCGTCGGTCAGGTTGCACTGCGCGTCGCCGTAGTTGGCGGCGTTGACGATGCGCAGGGTGACCTGCTCGCGCTGCCCGGGCTTGAGCATCGCCTTACCGCTGGCCTGGGAGCCGTCCCGGTCGGCTGCTTTGCCGACCTGCTTCCCGGCGCTGTCGATCAGGGAGACACCGGGGAAGCCGAACAGGTAGCAGGTGGCGTCTCCGTTGTTGGTGATCTGCAACGGCCGGTACTGGGAGCCCGCGGCGCCTTCGCCCGCGCCAAGGGCCACCTTCAGGTCGGCGGTCTTGCAGGTGGCGGTCCCTTGCGCGGCGTGGGGCGTGCTGGTGGCAGGCGCGGACGTACTGCTCCGCGGGGCGGACTTCTGCTGGCCTGTCGCGGGCTGCGGCTGGACCTTGGCCCCGGTGTCGTCGGAGTGCTCGGAGCCGACCGCCACGGTGGACGGTGACGAGCCGCCCGTCGCGTTCAGCGCCACGGCTCCGGCGGCGACGCAGCCGGCGAGGGCGAAGCCGGTCCACAGGACACGGGTCCTGCGCCGGGTGCGGGCGCGGCTCCTGATGTCCTCGAAGCTGCCGGGCAGGGGTGCCAGACGTGCCAGCGGCTGTCGGAACGCGTCGGGGAGCCCGGTGGAATCACGGTCGCCGCCGGGGCGCCGGTCGGGGTCATGTGGTGATGTCATCGTATTCCTCGCAGTTCGGCTCTGAGTGCCTGACGGGCGTTGTGGAGGTCGCTCTTGACCGTTCCCGGGCGGCGGTGGAGCGCCTTGGCGATCTCGTCGATGGTGAGCCCCGCGTAGTAGTGCAGCAGCACCGGCACGCGCTGCCGCTCCGGAAGGGCCCGGACCAGGTGGGTGAGGGCGGTGCCGCGGTCCGCGGCGGGGGCGGGTTCGGTGGCCTCTCTGGTCATCCGGCTCAGCGCCTGGCGTTCCTTGTCGGCGCGCCGCCAGTGTTGTTTGACCAGGTTGGAGGCGACGGAGTACAGGTACGGGACGGGCGCGTCGACGCTCGTCCAGCGCGACCAGAGCCGGGTGAAGGCCTCGGCCGCTATCTCGTGGGCCGTCTCGTCGGAGCGCACGAGGCTCCGGCACCAGCCGGCCAGCCTGGGGTAGGCCGAGGTGAAGAGCGCCGCGGCGGCAGCTTCTCGTGCGCTGCCGGCCGCCCGCTCATCCGCCGGGCGCTGCACTGTGTCGTGCACGGCGTCCATGTTCATCCCGCCGTTCCAGGTCTCGTGGAGGGTTATCTGTGTCCTGCTGCGATCCGGGACGCCGATGCGCGTGGCGCGCGCATGGCATGTCCCGCATCCGGTGGTGCGGTGACCCTCCTGAGAGCCTGTCAGGGGCCTTTCGGTTGTAAAGGAATGGCCAAGTTTCCGGGTGCCCGGGCTCCCGTCCGCGTCGCGCGGTGGTGTCCCCGGTGCTCGTGGCCGGTCCCGGAGACGGGCGGTCCGCGTGGCTGCGCGACTTCTCTACGAGTCCGGTACGGCTTCTGCACCGATGGTGAACGCGTTCCCCGCAACGCGCACGTGTACGCGGCGGCGCCGCGGGCAGGCGCATGACCGCAGGGGTGACAAAGTGAGCGCTTCGACTGGTCATCGAGCGTTCACCGCCCGCCGGCCGGCCGCGCCCAGCGTGGGAGACGGGAGCGGCCGGCCGTCGTGTTCCCCGGCTCGGCCGGGTGCCCGCCGGGCACCCGGCGGGTCCGGCTCCGGGCGGAGCGGGTGCGCGTGGTGCGGCGTTGGTCGGGGTGAGCCCATTGGCCGGTTCGGACCATTGCCGTGCGGCCCTTCAGTGTGTCGCCACCGGCTGCCCGGGCCGGTGCGGTAGTCGTCGGTATATCCGCGCCGCGTTCTGCTCCGGAGGCAGCCGATGACTCCACGCCGCTCCCGTCTCAAGGCTCGCAAGACCTGGCTGAGCACCGGCGTCGTGCTGGTCCTCGTCGGCCTGAACGCCCCGGCGGTGGTCGGTTTCGCCCGGGCCGAGTACCACCGGTATGCCATCAGCAGGCCCGCGTACAAGGCGGCGCACGGCCACTGGGCAATGGCGTCGATGCCGAAGAAATACCAGCTCAACGCCATTCACGCGATCATGCTGCACACCGGGAAGGTGCTGCTGGTGGCGGGCTCGGGCAACAATGTGAAGCACTTCCACGGCGGTACGTTCCGCAGCACGCTGTGGGATCCGGTGAAGAACACCTTCAAGAAGATCGACACCCCCGACGACATGTTCTGCGCCGGGCACGCCCAACTGCCCAACGGCAAGATCCTCGTCGCGGGCGGCACGGGGCAGTACGAGATGCTCCAGGGCAATGTGAAACGGGCCGGCGGGGCGATGCTCGTCAAGAACGAGGACCCCGACTCGGCCCGCACCTTCCCCAAGGGAACCGTGTTCCGCTCGCCCTCCGGTGTGGAGTACCGCTCCAAGGTCGCCATCCGGGTGCCCCCGGCCAAGAAGACGGCGACCGGTCGCGCGGGCCTGGTCAAGGTGACGGCCAGCGAGGCCCGGGTCTATGTGGAGGCGTCCGAGGACGGTCCGCAGAGCATCACCAACACCACCGAGCAGTACGAGATCAAGGGCCTCAAGGGCGCGGACACGCAGAATTTCTACGGCATCGCCAACAAACTGGGTCTCGACAAGAAGGACTTCCACGGCATCAAGAACACCTACGAATTCGATCCGGTCACCGAGAAGTACACGCGGGTCGAGTCCATGAGCGAGGCCCGCTGGTATCCGACGCTCACCACCCTGACGGACGGGCGGGTGCTCGCCGTGTCGGGGCTCGATGACATCGGCCAGGTGGTGCCCGGCAAGAACGAGATCTACGATCCGCGGACCAAGACCTGGTCGAAGGCGCCGACCCGCTACTTCCCCACCTATCCGTCGTTCTTCCTGACGCGCCGTGACATGATCTTCTACACCGGTTCCAATGCCGGTTACGGGCCCGCGGACCTGGGCCGCAAACCCGGTCTGTGGGACCTGGACAGCAACATCTTCACGCCCGTCCCCGGCCTGAAGTCGCCGGACACCCTGGAGACCTCGTCGTCCGTGCTCCTGCCGCCCGCGCAGGACAACAAGGTGATGGTGCTCGGCGGCGGCGGGGTCGGTGAGTCGGCCAAGTCCACGGCACGCACCGCGATCGTCGATCTGACGTCGGGCAGTCCGTCGTTCATGCCGGGTCCCGACCTGCCCGCGAAGACGCGATATCTGAACAGTGTGATCATGCCGGACGACACCGTCTTCACGACAGGCGGCAGCCGGGACTACCGGGGGCGCGGCGCCAGCAACATCCTGGGAGCGCAGTTCTACGACCCCGCCAAGCGCGCCTTCGTGCCCGCCGCGGCCCCGACCGTGGGCCGCGACTACCACAGTGAGGCGCTGCTGCTGCCGGACGGCCGGGTCGCCGTCTTCGGCTCCGATCCGCTCTTCTCCGACAAGGCCAACACCAGGCTGGGCAGGTTCGAGCAGCGGGTGGAGATCTATTCGCCGCCGTATCTGTACCGCGGCGACCGCCCCGCGCTGACCGCCGGCGGGCAGCGGTCGGTGGCGCGCGGCGGCAGCGTCACCTTCCGGAGTGCGGATGCCGCACGGGTCACCAGGATGCGGCTGATCCGGCCGGGCTCGGCGACCCATGTCACGGACTTCGACCAGCGTTCCGTCGCCCTGCGCGTCAGCCACGGGCACGGGAAGCTGACGGTGCGCATTCCCGAGGACCGTTCGCTGGTGCCGTCCGGCTGGTACATGGTGTTCGCCGTCGACGAGGCCGGGACGCCGTCCAAGGCGGTCTGGCTGCGCGTCACCTAGGTCCTTCGTCTGGCCGCCCGATGTGCGGACGGCATGACGATCAGGGGCACGGCTGCCCGCGGGTCAGGAGAGCGTGAGCACGTTGTCGGGTTCGCGGCCGATGCGGGAGCCGAATTTCCGACTGATCTCCGCGAGGACGGTGTGCAGCCATGCGGCGTCCTGCGGTGCGGCGTGCTCCAGCCGCAGGCGCCGCGTCTGCAGGGGCACCATCCGCACACCGACCAGCCTGCCGGTGTCCGGCTCGACCGAGACGAGATACAGCAGCCGCAGGTCGTCGCGGTAGCGCTCATGGCCGCCGATGCCCTCGTAGTCGTCGACGAGGTCGCCGCAGCCGTACAGGACGAGCTTGTCCCGGTAGACCTCCAGCGGGCGCGGATGGTGCGAGGAGTGGCCGTGCACGATGTCCGCGCCCGCGTCGACGAGAGCGTGCGCGAGGCCGGCGTCGGCGCGGGAGACGTCGTAGCCCCAGTTGCCGCCCCAGTGGATCGAGACGACCGCGAGGTCGCCGGGCCGCTTCAGCTGCCGCAGGCGGTCCGCGATCCGCGCCGCCTCGTGCGCCGCCGGATCCGCGACGAAGCCGACACCGGCCCGCTCCCCGGCCGCGGCCCAGCCGTACGGGATACCGCTGGTCGGCATGCCGAAGGAGAAGACCAGCACCCGTCCAACGCCGCCCGCGGCGAAGGAGCCGCGGCCCGCCTTCCGGTCCGCGTCCAGAGGGATGATCGCCGGCTGCCGCGCCGCGGTCTCCTCGCGGCCCGCTCCCGCCGTCCTGAGCCCCGCGCCTGCCAGGGCGTCGAGCGTGTCGCCGAGGCCGCGGATGCCGAAGTCGAGCACGTGGTTGTTGGCCAGCACGCAGACGTCCGGACGGGCGGCGGTCAGGGCGGGCAGGTTGGCCGGGTTCATCCGGTAGTGGATGCCCTTGCCCGGCGCGAACTGCCCGTCGCGGGTCACGCTGGTCTCCAGGTTGATGACGCGCACGTCGGGCGCGGCGGCGTCCAGGACCGGCAGCGCCTCGCCCCACGGCCACCGAAAGTCGGCCGGCTGCGGAATCGGGCCGTTCACCGCCTCGGCCAGGTCGACGTAGGTGCGAGCATCCCGGACATACGACTCCCGCAGCGCGGGATCGCCGGGATGAGGAAGGATCTGGTCGACGCCCCGGCCGAGCATGACGTCACCGCAGAGGAACAGGGTGACCACGTCCTCGTACACCCTTCCAGGCTAGTGCCGCGGCAGGCGGGGATTCCAGGCCGCGACGGCGGGCCCGGGGCCTGCGCGAAATTAGCCGCGGCCCGGCGCGGCCGGACCCGCCGCGGAGCCTTCCAGGCAGGCGATGACCTCGTCGTCGTCGACCTGCGTGAAGTCGGCGTAGAACTGGCCGATCGCGAAGAAGTCACGCGGGGTTTCCAGGCTGACCAGTTCGTCGGCCTCGTCGCCCAGGCGCTCGGTCCAGCCCAGCGGCGCCACGGGCACCGCCAGCACGGTGCGCGCCGCTCCGCGGGCCCGCACGATCCGGCAGGCCGCCCGCGCGGTCGACCCGGTAGCCACCCCGTCGTCGACCACCACCACGGTCCGGCCCGCCAGACCGGCCGGCTTCCTTGTACCCCGGTAGCGCCGTGCCCGGCGCTCCAGCACCGCGCGTTCTTCCTCCTCGACCTGGGCCAGCTCCTGGGGCGTGACGTGGGCGTCGTTCAGCACGTCGTCGTTGATGACGCGCACGCCGTCCTCGCCGAGCGCCCCCATCCCCAGCTCCGGCTGCAGCGGCGTCCCCAGCTTCCGCACCAGGCAGACGTCCAGCGGCGCGCCGAGCGCCTCGGCGACCTCCCGGGCGACCGGCACCCCGCCCCTGGGCAGCCCGAGCACCAGGACGTCCGCGTCGCCGAGGTGGCGCAGGCGTTCACCCAGCCGACGGCCGGCTTCGACACGATCCACGAAGAACACGATGCGCCCCTCTCCTTCCGCTGGAGGATCCGCGCCGGGCGGGAGGCCTCCCGCCGCCGGTCGCCGGTCCCCGCCTGCCACGGGCGCGGCATAGCCGCGTGCGCTCTCCCTCCACTGTGACTCCGGTCCGCGCGCACCGCACAGGGGGCGCGGGAGCCCTCCCGGCCGGCGTCCTCGGCAGGCACCGGCTGCCCGCCCCGCCTCGCCCGCCGACGTGGCGATGTGGCGATGTGGACCGGCCCAAGGCCGCGTGCCTCAGCGGGCCAGGGACGTGGCATCGCCCATGACGACGACGGGGTGCAGGCGCGGATCGAGGAGCCGCATCAGCTCCTTCATGTGGTCCTCGCTCAGTGCGATGCAGCCGTGGGTGGGCCCGTCGTGGTCCACGTGCAGCCAGATGCCGCCGCCGCGGTCGTCGCCGAGCGGTCTGGTCCAGTCGAGGGGGGAGGTGCCCAGGGCGCGGTTGTAGTTGATGGCCACCACGTAGTCGAAGGAGCCCGCCAGCGATTCGCCGTTGAACCCGGTGCCGGTGGCGGTGAAGTCGTCCGACCGGTGGTAGGGCAGCCGGGTGCCGGGGTCGGGGCGGCGTCCGCCGGCGTCGGTGAGGGTGAACACGCCGATGGGAGTGCGCAGGTCATCGGCGTGGTGGACCTTGGTCCAGCCTTCGCGGGCGTTGCGCGCGGGCCAGGGGGTGCCGGCCAGCCAGCCGTCCGGGGTGTGGGTCTCCAGGACGGCCTTCGCCGATGACGCGTTCCGGCCGGAGCCGGTGACGACGAGGACCTGCCCGGCGTTGTCGGGGATGCGGGCCAGGGTTCGCGCGCCGAGGCCGGGCAGGCGGCGGGGCAGGGCGCGGGAGGTGGGCCGCTCGGGGCGCTGCGGGGTGCGGAGCGCCGCGGCGGGGCCGCGCGTCACTTCGGGTCCTGCGGCGCCGGTGGGGATCGTCGACCCCGCGGCTGCGCATCCGGCGAGGGCGGCGACGGCCACGAGGACCGCGACGGAGGGCACCGCGCGGCGCAGGCGCGACACCGGATACGGCAGCCGGGTGGGACGGGTGTCAGCTCTCACACCACAAGAACCGAGCGGGCCGCGCCGCGGGTTTCGCTCGCGGGCGGAAATCGCGCGGAAGGTGGGACGCACAGCGGCGAATGGGCGCCTCGATGCCTCATTCAGCGCAACGCGGTTCACCCGCAAGCCGTCCGGTGGGCAGGCGTGGGTGTCGGCCCGCGCGGCGGGCGCGCTGGTGCCTGCCGACGGCCCGCCGGGCACCGGTCGTGGCGGCTGTCCCGCGGCCTGCGTACCGCCGGGCGGCCCAAGCCGGGCTGCGGAACGTGCCGGTCCCTCCTACCGTGGCTGAATGGCCATCAGATCTCTCCTGCGTCTGAGGATGGCGCGTGCCGCGGCCCTGGCGGCCGGTGCCGTCCTGCTGCTGCCGGGCCCCGCCGCCGCGGCCCGCTCCGCCACCATCGCCGCGGAGCCCCAGCCGCCGAGGCCCAGGCCCGCGCCGCCGCGCTCGCTGCTGGACCGGCCGGGCGCGCAGGTGCAGCGCATGTCCGGGGCGCCGGCGCTGCCGGCCGATGTCTCGTCGATGTCGTGGCTGGTCGCCGATGCCGGGACGGGTGAGGTGCTGGCCGCGCAGAACGCACACCGCAGGCTGCCCCCGGCGAGCACGCTGAAGACGCTCTTCGCGCTCACCGCACTGCCACAGCTCGATCCGGCCACCCGGCACCGGGTCACCGACCGCGACCTGGCCGACGTCGGCGAGGGCAGCAGTCTGGTCGGGGTGGTGACGGGGCACAGCTACCGGGTGGCCGATCTGTGGCGCGGGGTCTTCCTGCGGTCGGGCAACGACGCCGTGCACGTGCTCGCGTCCATGATCGGTGGGCAGCGTGCCACGGTGCGGCAGATGCAGACGAGGGCGGTCCAGCTCGGAGCACGGGACACACGGGTGGTGACGCCGGACGGCTACGACGAGCGTGGGCAGGTCTCCTCCGCCTACGACCTCGCGGTCTTCGGCCGGGCGGGGCTCGCCGACGAGGAGTTCGCGCGGTACTGCTCGACGGATTTCGCCCGGTTTCCCGACCCGGCGGGATCGTTCGCCATCCAGAACACCAACCGGCTGCTGACCGGCGCCGACGGCGTGGGCCACTACGCGGGCCTGATCGGCGTCAAGAACGGCTACACCACGAACGCGGGCAACACCCTCATCGCCGCCGCCCGGCGCGGCGGGCGCACCATCCTGGTGACGGTGATGCATCCCGAGGCGGGCGCCGAATCCGTGTACGCGCAGACGCGCGCCTTGCTGAACTGGGGGTTCGCGGCATCGGGCCAGGTGCGTCCGGTGGGTTCGCTGCCGGCGCTCCCGAGTGCGCCCACCGAGACGGTGCGGGCCGCCGCGCCCGAGCGCGTCACCCGGCAAGGTTCCCAGTTCAGCACCGGCACCCTCGTGTCGGCGGGGGTGGCCGCGCTCCTGATGGCTGGCTGGGCCTTCCTGGCGACACGGCGTAACGGAGCGGGCGGCTTGGGCTGATTCGCGGACAGGCCCCCGTGGACCGGCATGGGTGATGTTGCGGGTCCACGGGGCCCGGTTCCCTGACAGGGGATATGCGGAAGGGTCTGTCAGGGAGTGCGCCGCACCGGCGACTGTCACCGACTACGGGGGATGGCCGATGCTCCGGTCCAGCGGCTTGTAGTGCGTTTGCGGCCTATAGAACTCCCCCTCTCGGCCGGGCGGGTAAGACCTCCCCGCTGACTGGCTCACCGGTCACCACAGCGAAAAACAGCGCAGCCAGCAGGGAGGGTGGGGACCGAAGGTCAAGCGGAGGAAAAACCCCTTCGGTCCCGGTCTATGGGGGCGTCACCACCAGCACTGTCGCGGCCACACCTTGCCCCCGGAACACTGCGGGCAAGGGAGTCTGCCGGCGACGCCACACCCGGTGCAGGGCGCGCGCTTGTCCGTGAATCCGAGGCATTCCGGGCACCAGACCACCGAGCGGCCGAAGCAGATGTTGCAGATCATGGCTCCGACCGGGGCATTGACCAGACTTGCGTCAGTGTGTCCATGAGATCGGGACGCCAACCGCTGGGAGCCTCTTCCGGGTGGGGGCGCCAGTAGGCGAAGCACTGCACGAGCCACTTCCTGGCACCGTCGAAGGTGTCCCAGACCAGTAGCTCGCCATCCAGCCGGCAGAAGTCGCGCTGCATCTGGTCGTAGATCCCCACCTGCCGAGGAACGCCGCCGATCAGCCGCACGTCGTACCGGGCCATCAGGATGCCCGCCTCAGAACCACGGCCAGGGCGGTGACGAGTCCGCCCGCCCATACGGCGCTCTCCAGAATGATCCGAAGGTGTGTCAGGCGCCTGCGGCGCAAGTGCTGGTGCATCAGGTCAGCTCGTAAGCGTCGCAAAGCTCCAGCACGGTCCGGGCGAGCTTGCGGCACAGGTCATCAGCCGACTGGAGACCGGTGCCCACGCGCATATCCCCGACGTTGTGCGCCTCGGTGACCGTGCTCTTGGTGACCGGGTCCAGATCGCCATCAAGGCGGATGGTGATCGCCGAGATCAGCGTGCTCACCGCGTAGCGCTGGTCGTTGACCTCTTGCAGTAGGTGCTCGTACCGGGCCAGCGTGTCTGCGCTGATCACCCGTCGGGCGGATGACCGAAGAGCCACTAGATCAACCACGGGGGGATGTGTAGTGTCTGGCACTGTTGCCTCCTTGTCAGGCAGCCAGGCCCCGGACCTCCGGCAGAGGTTGCGGGGCTTTTTGTCATTGGTGACTCATACAACTCTCAGTAGCCATGTGGTGACCCGGTGATCGGCGTTGACTACGCTGTTAGGCATCAAGTCACCAGGGAGCGGCATGGACGACTTCAGCGGCACGGTGCGCAGGGCCCTTGCCGAGCGAGGCATCAGCATCCGGGGGGCAGCGCGAGAACTGCACTACGATCCCGCGTACGTGAGCCGTGTCCTGAACGGTCGGCAGGCACCATCGGTAGACCTGACACACGCGCTGAACGAATTCCTAGGCCTCTCGCTGCCCGTTCCTGCCCCGCCGCATGACGACGAAATGGACGCATGGGAATTGGCACGGCGTGTGCAGTCCAGCGACGTAGGGACGGCCACCCTGGATCGTCTGGAATTGGCGTTCGACGAATTGGCCGTGGCCTACCCGCGTACCTCGCCGGAAGCGCTCCTGCGACAGGTCCGGAAACACTCTGGATATGTTGCCAAGTTGCTCAACGCTAATAAGACTCTTTCTGAGCATCGCCGATTGCTGGTAGTCGGTGGCTGGCTGTCCCTGCTGGGAGCGACAGTCCACATCGACCTGAACCAAGATTCGGCAGCTACCGCCAGGTTGCAAACCGCAACAACGCTGGCCCGCGAAGCCGGACATGCTGAAATAGAAGCTTGGGCATTTGAGACCGAAGCTTGGAGCGTGCTTACGGCAGGAGACTATGAACGCGCGGTGGAACTGTCCCGTGCTGCGCAGGAGCTTGCTCCGCTGGGGTCTTCCGCGCTGATTCAGGCAACAGCGCAAGAGGGGCGCGCGCATGCCCGGTTGGGGAACTCTGGCGAGACGTACTCCGCAATCGCGCGGGTGCAGCAGATGTCGGACACGTTGGGGGACTCGGGCAGTCCCGAACACCACTATCGGTACGATCCGGCTAAGTCGGTTGGGTACATGGCAACTACGTTGGCATGGTTGGGAGATTCGTCAGCGGAGACATACGCCCGAGAAGTAGTCACGCGGTTGAGTCCTGGTGACGATATCTCCCGCTGGCCCCGGCGGGTCGCCTCAGCTCACATTGATCTGGCTCTCGCGCTTCTCACTACGAATCGCCATGATGAGGCATGCGAATCAGCGAAGAAAGCGATCCTCTCAGGCAGGTTTGTTCCGTCGAATCACTGGCGGGCGCTAGAGGTCGTGCGCGCGGTTGAGAGTCGCAAGCTGCCAGAGGCCGAGAATCTGCGAGAGGCATTCCAGGAGATGAGAGGGCAACGCCTTATCACGTGATTCTCAGCGCGGCAGAGTTAGAACGCCTGCGAAAACAGAAAAACCCGTACTACCGCCGTCGCGGAGCGTGCCCGGCGCCGGGTGGCAGCTTCGTCAGGCCGGTGTTGAGCGGCGAGTTGTCGGTGGACCGCCGCGCAGTCGTACTTCGCGCCGGACGGGCCGTCCTTGAACGGCTCGAATTGCGCTTCCGCCCTGTCAAGGCCGCGCCGCGACTCACGCGTCCGCCACCGGGCCTTCGGCCATCCTCCTGAGGCGACCCCGCACCCCGGCACTGCCATCTCCGCGTGTGACGACGTACGGTGCGATCAGCGGTTTCCTCATTCTCAAGGCGGTCCGCATGGCCCAGTTCGATCTATCCCTGCCCGAGCTGCGTGAGTACCGCAGCGCGTCCGTGGAACCGGAGGACTTCGACGCGTTCTGGACGAAGACCCTCGACGACGCGCGCGGCCACGCCCTGGACGCCCGCTTCGAGCCCGTCGAGACGCAGCTGACCACCGTCGACGTGTACGACGTCACGTTCGCCGGATTCGGCGGACATCCGGTCAAGGGCTGGCTGACGCTTCCGGCGGGCACCACCGAGCCGCTGCCCGTGCTGGTGAGCTATATCGGGTACGGCGGTGGGCGCGGCCTGGCGCACGGCCATCTGCTCTGGGCATCGGCGGGCTTCGCGCACTTCGTGATGGACACCCGCGGCCAGGGCAGCGGTTGGAGCCCGGGCGACACCGCCGACCCAGTCGGCAGCGCACCCGCCCACCCTGGGTTCATGACTCGGGGCATCAACGATCCGCACGACTACTACTACCGCCGGGTGTACACCGACGCCGTGCGCGCGGTGGAGGCCGCCAGGTCCCACCCGCTTGCCGACGCCTCGCGCACCGCGGTCAGCGGGGCAGCCAGGGCGGCGCCATCACGCTCGCCGTCGCGGGCCTGGTGCCGGACCTGGTAGCGGTGGCGCCCGACGTGCCCTTCATGTGCGACTTCCCGCGGGCGATCACGCTCCAGGACTCGGACCCGTACCGTGAGGTAGGCCGCTACCTCAAGACACACCGCGGCAGGACTGCGGAGGTCCTGCGCACCCTCGCCTACTTCGACGGGGTGCACTTCGCGGCCCGCGGCCGGGCTCCCGCGCTGTTCTCCACGGCCCTGGAGGACGAGGTCTGCCCGCCGTCGACGGTCTTCGCGGCGTTCAACGCCTACGCTCACGCCGACAAGTCGATCGAGGTGTACGACTTCAACGGCCACGAGGGCGGCGGGCAGTTCCAGGAGGCGGCCCAGCTGCGCTGGCTGCCGCCGCGACTGCGGCAGGACTGACGCCGCGGCTGCCCGACCCGGCCGGGCGCCGGGGCCTCAGCGGCCCCGCAGCGCTCGGTCGGTGACCGTCAGCACGATCAGCAGCACGCCGAGCACACCGGCGGCCACCGCCATCAGATGCAGCCCTGCGTCGCTCGCCCGCTGCCCGTAGGCGAGGGCGATCAGGCTGGAGGCGGTGATGGCGCCGATGTACTGGGCGGTGCGCTGCAGTCCGGCCGCCGAGCCGATGTCGCGCGCCGGTGCGTGGGACTGCACGGCGGCCTGGTTGCTGGTGCCGATCAGGCCCTGCGGGATGCCGAAGCAGACGCCGGCCAGCAGTACGAGGATCAGCGGGCTCGCGGTGCCCAGCACGGCGAGGATGCCCGAGCCGACGGTGAGCAGCACACAGCCGATGGTGAGCGGCGTACGGATGCCCTTGGTGCGGGCTCCGAGCAGCGAGCAGACCAGTGCGGACACCGACATCGGCAGCATCAGCAGACCGGTGTGCCCCGACGAGAAGCCGCGCGCCTCCTCCAGCCACTGCGTGTAGCCGTACATCACGCAGTAGATGAGCAGATAACTGATCCCGTGGCGCAGATAGGTGCGGGTCAAAGGGACGTTGTGCGCGAGCATCCGCAGGTCGATGAAGGGGGTGCGGCAGCGCAGCTGCCAGCTGACCAGGGCGGCGGCCAGCAGCACGAAGGGGGCGAGCAGCCACCACATCGGGTGCGCGAGGTCGAGCAGGAAGAAGACGAGGACGGTCAGCGCGGTGGAGAACAGTCCGATACCGAGCGGATCGAGTCCGATGCCCGGTTTCGCCGCGCTGCCGCCCTGCGACGGCGCGGTCCTGGCGGCGGTGCGCGGCGGGTCGGCGGGGACCCAGATGAGTGCGCTGACGAACGCGATCACGGAAACGGGCACGTTCACCGCAAAGATGCCGCGCCAGCCGACCACCGCCACCAGCAGTCCGCCCAGGGTGGGGCCCACCGCCGCACTGCCGAGCGCCGCGAACGACAGCCGGGCGAGCACCGGACGGGGAGTGGCACGGCCGACCCGGCGGGCCTCGTCACGCAGTACGGACATGGCCGCCGGGTAGGCCGCGGAGGTACCGACGCCAAGCAGCAGCCGGGAGACCACGAGCCAGGCGAAGCTCGGGGCGAGGGTGCCGACGACGCCCGACGCGCCGACCACCAGGAGTCCGGCGAGGAACACCCGGCGCGGGCCGAGCACGTCGGCGAGCCGCCCCAGCACGGGCTGAGCGACGGCACTGGCCAGGTAGAGCACGGATATGAGCCAGGCGGTGTCGGCGGCGCCGATGCCGAAGGTGTGCCCGATCGCCACCAGGGCGGTGGAGATCATGGTGGTGTTCAGCGGGTTCAGCAGGGAGCCGAGCAGCAGCGGGGCCGTGAGACGGGCGCTGAACCCCTTGGCGGCGGTTTCGGCGCTTCCGGTTCGCGATGCGCTGTGCCGCTCACCGTGCCCGCCGCGTATGCGGCGCGCCACACCTGCCGCGCCGCGCCCGGCCGCAGAGCACGCGTGCCGGTCACCGACGGCGGTGGCGCCGCCCGACCGGGGCGCGCGGGCCTGCCCAAAAACCGGGGCCGCCGCGCGCTCCTCGCCGCCCTGTGGCGTATCACCGCTGTTCACCGGCCCACCAGCCTTTCGAGCAGGGCGATGGCTTCGGCCAGGGTGCCTAGCTCCGCCGTGTCGTACTGCGCGGCGAGGGCGGCGGAGAGCCAGCCGTGCTTGGCCGCGCGGACCGCGTCCAGGGTGCGCAGGCCGCTGTCGGTGAGCGAGACGACCGACTGACGGCCGTCGCTGGGGTCGGGGCTGCGCTGGACGAAGCCCTGTTCCTCCAGGACGCCGAGGGTCGTCCGCATGGACTGGGGACGCACGTACTCCGCGCGGGCCAGGGCGGCGGTGGTAGCGGGGCCGTGTGCGTCGAGGCGGACCAGGACGGAGCGCTGCGAGGGGGTGAGGAGGCTCTCCGGCGATGCGGTGCGCAGCCGCCGGGTGAGCCGGCTCACGACGGCCGAGAGATCGGCCGCGACCTGCTGCGCGGAAGGCTCCTCGGCGCGCTCGGCGCCGCGCTCCGGAGCGGTCTGCGGCGGCCGCTCGGCCCGCGTCGTGCCCTCCTCGGGCAGCGCGGGCGGCCGTGCGGATGCCTGGTCTGGTGTGTCCTGCATGTACTCCACGGTACGTTTTCGACAGACTACCTTGCAAGTTTGGCTGTCGATTTACTCTCGGCCATGCTGGCGCCCACCCGGCGGCTCTGCCGCGGGTCCACCGCCTCTGCGCTCGCCACTCCCCTACCGCGTCCGTCACGTCCGACCGTGCCCGCCGGCGTCCTGCGGTGCACCATGGCTGCATGCTGCTTGCCCGGCTCGCCCAGGTGTCCCGGGACGTCGCCGCCACCTCGGCACGGTCCCAAAAGACCGCGCTGCTGGCCGAGCTGTTCCGGGACGCGGAACCCGATGATGTGCCCGTCGTCATCCCCTATCTGGCCGGACGGCTGCCGCAGGGGCGGCTGGGCGTCGGCTGGAGCGTGCTGCGTGAGCGGGTGCCGCCCGCACCGGAGCCCACCCTCACCGTGCGCGCGGTGGACAGCGCACTGACCGGGCTCGCCGCCGTCTCGGGCGCCGGGTCGCAGGCGGAACGCAGAAGGCGCGTGGACGCGTTGCTGGGCGCGGCCACCGAGCCCGAGCAGCGGTTCCTGTTCGGACTGCTCACCGGCGAGGTGCGGCAGGGCGCCTTGGACGCGCTGGCCGCCGAAGGCCTCGCACAGGCCACCGGCGCCCCTTCGGAGGCAGTGCGGCGCGCCGTGATGCTGGCCGGATCGCTGCCGGCCGTGGCCCAGACGCTGCTGGCGCACGGGCCGCCGGCGCTGGAGGACTTCCGGCTGACGGTGGGCCGCCCGGTGCAGCCGATGCTGGCACAGAGCGCGGCATCGGTCGCCGACGCCCTGGACCGGCTCGGGCCGAGTGCCGTGGAGGAGAAACTCGACGGCATCCGCATCCAGGTGCACCGCGACCAAGACGACGTACACGTCTACACCCGCACCCTGGACGACATCACCGCACGGCTGCCGGAGGTCACCGCCGCAGCGCTGGCGTCCGCGGCGGACCGCTTCATCCTGGACGGCGAGGTGCTGGCGCTGGATACCGACGGCCGGCCGCGGGCCTTCCAGGAGATCGCCGGACGGGTGGGCTCGCGCGTCGACGTGGCGACGGCGGCCAGGGCGGTGCCGGTGTCGCCGGTCTTCTTCGACGTACTCGCGGTCGAAGGACGCGATCTGCTGGCGCTGCCCTGCGCCGAGCGGCACGCCGAACTCGCGCGGCTGATCGGCGAGCCGCAGCGAGTGCGCCGCACCGTCGTGCCCGACCCCGCGGACCCGGCCGCCCGCGACGCCGCCGCAGCCTTCCTCGCCGAGACCCTGGCACGCGGCCACGAGGGCGTCGTGGTCAAGGCACTCGGCGCGCCCTACCACGCGGGCCGCCGCGGGGCGTCCTGGCTGAAGGTCAAGCCCGTGCACACCCTCGACCTGGTGGTGCTGGCCGCCGAATGGGGGCACGGCAGGCGCACCGGCAAACTCTCCAACTTGCATCTGGGCGCCCGCAGGCCGGACGGTTCGTTCGCCATGCTCGGCAAGACGTTCAAGGGTCTGACGGACCGGATGCTGGCCTGGCAGACGCAGCGGCTGCGCTCCCTGGCCCTGGCCGACGATGGCCATGTGGTGACGGTCCGACCCGAACTCGTCGTGGAGATCACTTACGACGGCCTGCAGCGTTCGACCCGGCACCCGGCGGGCGTCACCCTGCGATTCGCACGGGTGGTGCGCTACCGCGAGGACAAGACACCCGAGGAGGCGGACACGGTAGAGACGGTCCTCGCGGCACACGCCCCACGAGCGGCACCGTCGTGAGCAGCGGCACGGGCGGTGCGGCCGTGCACAGCGGCACTCGCGCGCCAGCCGCGGGACGTCCCGCGGCTGCCCGGTCGGCACGGAAAGGACGACGGTGAAACACAGCGCCGGACTGCTGCTGTACCGCAGGGCGGGCGGCGCTACCGAGCAGGACGCCGCCGGGCGCCTTGAGGTGCTGCTCGGCCATATGGGCGGCCCGTTCTTCACGCGCCGAGACGCCGGGGCCTGGACCCTGCCGAAGGGCGAGTACGAACCGCCGGAGCGGGCCTGGGACGCCGCGCGCCGCGAGTTCACGGAGGAGCTGGGGCTCGCGCCACCGGACGGCGAGCCCGTGCCGCTCGGCGAGGTCCGGCAGTCCGGCGGCAAGGTCGTCACGGCGTGGGGCGTGGCGGCGGACCTCGATCCGGAGGCGGTGGTCCCCGGCACCTTCACCATCGAGTGGCCGCGCGGCTCGGGACGCATGACCGCCTTCCCCGAACTGGACCGGGTGGCCTGGTTCCACCTCGCCGAGGCGGGACGGCTGATCGTCTCGGCGCAGTCCGTGTTCCTCGATCGGCTGGCGGCGCACGTCGGCTCGTCCGGGCCACGCTGACCAGCCCACCACGCACGGCGCCCCGGCACCCGACCGCACGACCCCGCCCGGCCCCCGTTTGCGGCCCGAAGGACACCGGTCCAGGGTCAGATCCGAGACGGACACCCACACGCAATGCGAAGAACCGCGCCCCAGGAGGTCATGGCCATGCCCATCGCAACGGTGAACCCGGCCAGCGGCGAGACGCTGAAGACCTACGACGCCCTGAGCCCCGCCGGGATCGAGAAGCGCATCGCGACCGCCGCCGCGGCCTTCACCACCTACCGCAACACCACCTTCGGCGATCGGGCCGTGCAGCTCCTGGCCGCCGCCGAGCTGCTGGAGGAGGACGAGCAGGACATCGCGCGGATCATGACGGCCGAGATGGGCAAACCGCTCGCGCAGGCCCACGCGGAGGCCGCGAAGTGCGTGAAGGCCATGCGCTGGTACGCGGCACACGCCGAGTCCCTGCTTGCCGACGAACACGCCGCGGCCGCGGACGCGACGGACTCCGGCGCCGGCCAGCGTGCGAGTCTGTACCGGCCGCTGGGCGTGGTGCTGGCCGTGATGCCGTGGAACTTCCCGCTCTGGCAGGTCGTACGGTTCGCCGCGCCCGCGCTGATGGCGGGCAACGTCGCCCTGCTCAAGCACGCCTCGAACGTGCCGCAGACCGCGCTCTACCTGGATGACCTCTTCCGCCGGGCGAGCTTTCCCGAGGGCTGCTTCCAGACGCTGCTCATCGGCTCCGGCGCGGTGGAGTCCGTGCTGCGCGATCCGCGGGTGGCCGCGGCGACCCTCACCGGCAGCGAACCCGCGGGCCGCTCGGTGGCCGCCATCGCCGGCGACGAGGTCAAGAAGACGGTGCTGGAACTCGGCGGCAGCGACCCGTTCATCGTGATGCCGTCGGCCGACGTGGCGCGGGCCGCGCGCACCGCGGTCACCGCCCGCGTCCAGAACAACGGCCAGTCGTGCATCGCCGCGAAGCGCTTCATCGTGCACGAAGACGTCTACGACGCCTTCGCCGAGCACTTCACCGCCGGCATGCGGGCGCTGCGGTCGGCGATCCGATGGACGAGAACACCGACGTCGGCCCGCTCGCCAGCGAACAGGGCCGCGCCGATCTCGAAGGAGCTCGTCGACGACGCCACCGCGCGCGGTGCCACGGTCCTGTGCGGCGGACGGCGGCCCGCAGGGCTCACGGAGCGCGGCTGGTACTACGCGCCGACGGTGCTCGCGGACATCACCCCCGCGATGCGCATCCACCACGAGGAGGCGTTCGGCCCTGTCGCCACGCTCTACCGGGTGCCCGATCTCGACTCCGCCGTGCTGCTCGCCAACGACACGCCGTTCGGACTGAGCTCCAATGTCTGGACGAACGACGACGCGGACGTGGCCCGGTTCGTCCGGGATCTGCAGGCGGGCGGGGTGTATTGAACGGCATGACCGCCTCTCATCCGGCGTTCCCGTTCGGCGGAGTGAAGCGGTCCGGGTACGGCCGGGAGCTGTCGGGACACGGCATCCGCGAGTTCTGCAACATCACGACGGTGTGGCAGGGGGCATGAACGAACGGGCCGGGCGCGGCGTGGTGGCCGGTGCGGGGTCGTAGCGGAGCGTGTGGGCGAGCCCGGACGATGTCCTGCGCCCGTCCGCTCCGGCGCGCCGTTCGTCGGGCGCGCTGCTGCGCTGTCTGAGGCCTCATAGCGGTTACGATCCACAGGGTCGTCGTCCTCCGGGAGGGTCCCAGTGGGTCGTGAAGTGACACCGCCCCTGATCATCGACCACCACGGTCAGCTGCACATCGCCGCCGCCGACGTCAGCAAGCTGCTCCGTGCGGTCGGCGGCCACTGGCTGCATCTGGTCCATTGTGGGCGGGACGACCTCGACGAGGACACGGTGGCGACCCTGACCATCGAACTCGCCAAGCTGGCCGACCGCATCGACGTGGCCTGTATCGCCCACAGCAGCAACACCCGCCGCTGACCCGGTGCACGGCACGGGACAACGGGGCTCGTGGACGCGCACAGCGCGCCCAGGCCCGCACAAACGCGCCCCTGGTCGCCTCCGGCGCATACCCGATCAGGCGGTTTCAGGAGGCTCTCGCGGGCCACGGACGCCGTCAGCTCCCGCTCCTTGGCACGCTCGGCGCATGCCGCCCGACGCCCAGCCGCAGACCGACCAACCGCGGATCGACGTCCAGCCGAGGATCTGCGCAGCCGCGATCCGCACGCCCCCGCAACCCGCCCGTTCGTCTCCTGCCTCGCCGGTGGCCGTGCCGCAGGCGCCATACCGGGCCGTGGCGAGGTCCGGGAATCCGCGGCCCGTCCGTGCGGTTCGGCCCCGCCCGCCCCGGTCGGCGTACAGCCGCGGACCCGGCCCGCGACCCACCCGACGACCCGCCAGCGCACTGCGGTGTTCCCGGACTGGAGTAGTCCGGCGCGATTTTGCCGCCGCGCCAGGAGATCGTGGGGAGACCACCTTCCCATCGGGGGGCGAGAGAAGGCTCAGACTCATGGCGACTCTGTGCAAGCCGACGGTCTCAGTGCCGGAACACATCATCACCATGGAGGAGACGCTTGATCTGGCGCGCACCCTTCATGCCGACCACCCTCAACTGCCCTTGGCGCTACGGCTCATCGGGAACACCGGCGTGCTCACCCGGCACCTCGTGCAGCCCATCACCGAGACCCTGAAGCACCCTGGCTTCGAGCAGCGCAACAAGCTGTACGAGGCAGAGGCCAAGGCGCGGGTGCCCCAAGTCGTCACCAGCGCCCTGAACGATGCCGGGCTGGCACCCGACGACATCGACGTGATCATCTACGTGTCCTGCACGGGCTTCATGATGCCGTCGCTGACCGCCTGGCTGATCAACGCGATGGACTTCCCCAGCCACACCCGTCAGATACCCATCGCACAGCTCGGCTGTGCGGCCGGGGGCGCCGCAATCAACCGCGCGCATGACTTCTGCACGGCCTATCCCGAGGCCAACGCACTGATCGTCGCCTGCGAGTTCTGCTCGCTGTGCTACCAGCCGATGGACCTCGGAGTCGGCTCACTGCTCTCCAACGGCCTGTTCGGCGACGGAGTCGCGGCAGCGGTGGTGCGCGGCATGGGCGGGGTCGGGGTCGAACTGGAGCGCAACGGCTCCTACCTGATCCCCAAGACGGAGGACTGGATCGCCTACGACGTCCGTGCCACCGGATTCCACTTCCTGCTGGACAAGCGGGTGCCCGCCACCATGGAACCGCTCGCTCCGGCGCTCAAGCAGCTCGCGGGCGCACACGGCTGGGACGCCTGTGACCTGGACTTCTACATCGTGCACGCGGGCGGCCCGCGCATCCTGGACGATCTCAGCAAGTTTCTGCAAGTCCCGCCCGAGGCGTTCCGCTTCAGCAGGGCGACGCTCACGGAGTACGGGAACATCGCCAGCGCCGTCGTCCTGGACGCGCTGCGCCGGCTGTTCGAGGAAGGCGGCGCCGAGCAGCACGCCAAGGGGCTGCTGGCCGGATTCGGCCCGGGCATCACGGCCGAGATGACGCTCGGCCGCTGGACGTGCGGCGATCGTGTACCCGCCGCGGTGGAGGCAGCAGTATGACCGATGACACGACCACCCGCCGCTCCGCCGTCGACACCGCGGCGGACGGCACACAGGGCACGGACGGCACGGACCCTCCGGCGGACGCCACGAGGACGTCGGGCGCGGGTCCTGACACGCTGCCACCTGTGCGCTTTTGGCCCGCACTCGACCTGACCTCCGTCGACTTCGACCCGGTCCTGGCCGAGCTGATGCGGGAGGGCCCCGTCACCCGGATCCGGCTGCCGAACGGCGAGGGCTGGGCCTGGCTGGTCACGCGGTACGACGACGTACGGATGGTGGCCAACGACGCGCGCTTCAGCCGGGAGGCCGTCATCGGACGCCAGGTCACCCGGCTGGCGCCGCACTTCATCCCGGTGCCCGGCGCTGTCGGCTTCGCCGATCCGCCCGACCACACCCGGCTGCGGCGCGCGGTGGCCGCCGCGTTCACGGCGCGCGGTGTGGAGGGCGTCAAGGAGCGCGCGGCGGCCATGCTGGACGAGCTGATCGACGACATGCTGGCCAAGGGACCGCCCGCCGATCTGACCGAACGCATCCTGAGCCCCTTCCCCATCGCCGTGATCTGCGAGGTCATGGGAGTTCCGGTGGTGGACCGGCAGCGGATGCACACCTGGACGCAGCTGATCCTGTCGTCCTCGCACGGCGCCCGGGTCAGTGAGCGGGCGAAGGACGAGATGGCGGCATACTTCGCCGCCCTGGTCCGCGCCCGGCACGGCAGCACGGCACAGGACGTCGCCTCGCTGCTGGGCGCGGCGGTCGGCCGCGGTGAGCTGTCCGAGGAGGAGGCGGTCGGGCTCGCCGTGCTGATCCAGATCGGCGGCGAGGCTGTCTCCAACAACAGCGGCCAGATGTTCTACCTGCTGCTGACCCGCCCCGAGCTACTGACGCGGCTGCGCACGGAGCCCGGCCTGCGCCCGGGCGCCGTCGACGAACTGCTGCGCTACATCCCGCACCGCTCCGCCGTCGGCCTCTCCCGGATCGCGCTGGAGGACGTGGTGATCAAGGGAGTGCGGATCCGGGCGGGCGAGCCGGTCTATGTCTCGTACCTGGCCGCCAACCGTGATCCGGACGTCTTTCCCGACCCGGAGCGCATCGACATCGAACGCAGTCCCAATCCGCATGTGGCGTTCGGTCACGGCCCGCACTACTGCGTGGGCGGCATCCTCGCCCGCCTGGAGGCGCAGCTGCTGGTGGACGTGGTGCTCGACCGGCTGCCGGGGCTGCGGCTCGCGGTGCCCGCGGACCAGGTGCCCTGGCGGAGCGGTGCGCTGATCAGGGGCCCGCAGGCCCTGCCGGTCACCTGGTGAGCCCGCCCGCGCACCTACGTCCTGCCCCGGTGCGCCGCCCGACACCTTACGGAGACCCATGACCTCGCTTACCCCCACGATCCCCGCCGAGGGCCTGCTGGTGCCGCCCGGCGAGGGCCGTACCCTGCGCACCGCCGCGCAGGAGGTGACCTTCAAGGTGACCGGCTCGCACTCACGCAGCGCGTCCAGCTTCGAGGTGGTGGTGCCGCCCGGCTTCGACGTGGGCGCCCATGTGCACAGCAGGAGCGAGGAACTCTTCTACGTGCTCGAAGGCGAGCTCGACGTGCTCGCCTTCGAACCGCTGGTGCGCACCCCGGACCGCTGGCAGCGCTGGGAGTCGTCCTGCGGCAACCGCGTCGTACGGGCCACGCCGGGCACCGTCATCATGGTGCCGCCGGGCTGCCCGCACGCGTTCGCCAACCCGACCGGCAATCCGGCGAAGATGTTCTTCCAGGCGTCACCGCCGCCCGACCACGAGCGGTACTTCGACGAACTCCTGGAGATCCTCTCCGCGGGCGGCCCGCCCGATCTTGCGGCCATCGCCGAACTGCGGGTGCGCTACGACATCGAACAGCTGACACCCCTGCGGCACGGCGAGCCGGGCGGCACACCACCGGACGGCCCGGCACACAGCGGCCCGCGGGCGGACCTGCCGACCGTTACCTGACACCGCGCCGCACACCAGCGGGCCCGTCCCGGTCGCGGGCGGCGGGGCGCGACGTCGTGATCGTGCGTCGCGTCCCGCCGATCCGCTCGCCTCTCAGGGAGTGGTGAAGCCCACCAGCCAGGCGTCGTGGTCGGTATGGCTCATGCCGATCAGCTGACTGAACTGGAAGGTGAGGTCGTTGGTGGCCGTCACATGCTGGACGTCGCCGTCACCCTTGCGGAACCAGCCGGGCGGAACGCAGTTCTGGACGTTGGGCGATCCTCCGTACTTGAGGTTGAGGTCGCCCGCGACGACGCTCGGGTAGGCGGCCCCTGCGGAGCCCCGCACGCCGGGCACGATGCTGCTCATCAGATAGGTGCACTGGTTGAAGGCCACGGTCCCGCTCGTGCTGGCCAAGTGCGTGGTGCAGCCGTAGTAGTTGCCGATGGCGTAGGCGCACGCCCACGCCCGCTCCTCGTTCGAGCCGGTGTCCTGGGTGGGGCTCCCGGCGACGGCGTCGGGGTAGACGCCGCCGAAGAGGTCGACGCCGGCCCAGTCGGCCTGGGGCACGTGTCCCAGGACTCCGATGCCGTATTCGTCGCCGTTCTTGCAGTGGTACGGCCCGCCGTTGCTCCGGTCACCGGCGGGCATGAAGGTCCAAAACGTCCAGTCCCCAGCGGGCCAGATCGAGGCCATGGCATTGGCGAGAGGCCCGCTGACATCTGCCTTGCAGACCTCGTTCACCGTGACGAGGTCCGCGTATTGCGAGGTGATGACTCCGGCCGCTTCCGGCACCGACTGGCCATTGTTGTACTGCGTGTAGCAGGAAGCGAGACCGCTGTTGCAGAGGTTCATCTGCAACGCCCAGAACGGATAGCCGCTGGGCAGCGCGGTCGGCACGCGGTGCACCGCACGTCCCGGGCTCGTCGGGCTCGTCGGCGATTGCCTGGCTCCCGAGCAGATACCGGAACCCTGATCGCAGGTCACCTTGCCCGACACCGGTACCGAGGCGCGCGGAGAACCGATGGTCGGGGTCGGGGGCGAGGCCGACGCTGCTTGCACATCCGCCACACCCATGCCGGTGGTCAGTGCGATGGTCAGGCCGACGACGGCCGCACAGCTGATCAGTCGCCTCCGGACATTCGGATGGAAGCCGGCCGGGCGATCTAACCAGGATCGCTTGCGCATGATTATCCCCTCAGCACGTGACTGACGAAGAAGCCGTCCGATTGTTCCGTGCTCCGCCGTCCGCGTACAGAGCCAGGAAGCGGCCGAGATCCGCCGAGATACGTGAAGGGCGCGCGGAGTACCTCGGACACGCCGATCCCGGCGGCACGCCCCTGCCCCGTGTCCGCGGGGCGCGCGCGTGCCGCCGGTTCGGCAAGCGGCGCGGCGCACGCCGCGGACATCGGGCGGTTAGCGGATGGGCATGCCCGAGAGGGTGCGTGCGATCACCAGGCGCTGGATCTCGCTGGTGCCCTCGAAAATGGTGCAGATCGCGGCGTCGCGGTGCATCAACATTCCCTGGGCTGGCAAAACCCCTGAAAACCGAGGTGATCCGGGTGTCGAGAGGGTGTACCTGGGGGTTCCTCTAGCCTTGTTCAGTGTTCCTCGTGGTATCCATCCCCCAAATATCTCCCACAAGTAGCACGCGCCCCACCCCCGAAGGGTCAGGACGCGTTCAGTGTCGGACACCGAGAGGGGCACCCAATTACTGGCGCCGACACGCTCCTGTGTACAAACCTCAACCCCACTCACCGGCTGCCCGAATAGGGATTCCATCACGCAACAGGTGCTCAGTGCACGTAATCTGAGTTGACATCATCAACAGGCGTCTATGCCTGCGGATCATCTGCCCCAGGCGCCATCAGCTCACACTTCAGCAACGGGTGCGGTGCGGGCTCTACAGTTGCCGCTCTTGGCCCAGACTTCTCATCGGCCACCTCCGAGCATTCCGCGCCGAGATGCGGCCACAGTCGCGGCGGCGATTACGCCGTAGGCGAGATGGTCCGCCACCTGCGGCCACCGCGGCAGTTCGCGGACCTGGGCGGTGCGCCTGCCCGGCACACTGAGGTCAAGCGCCGCGATGGCGAGCCCGGCGAGCACGCCCCACGCGGTAGCCGTCCGGCGCGGCAACACGGCCGCGAGCGCCACGCCCCAGCCGACGCTGAGCCCGAAGTGGACGGGCACCGCGGCGGCGAGCAGTCGCGCCGGGCGAACTTCGTCCGGCAGCAGGAGCGATCCGGCCGCACGGGTCGCCGCCAGCGGATCGCGCCGCGTGGCCAGGGCGTGCACCGTTGACGGCACGCCACTGAGCACACCGGCGATGATGCCTGCACGCATCCCGGTTCCGAGGACGGCCATACCCTTGGAGTAACACCGTGCAGGAGCTCTCCGCAACGTCTAGCCCCGGTGGCACCCAGGGTCCCAGATGGAAGACGTCCTCGCCCTCTACGCCCGAGGCTATGACCAGGCACGTCCGGTGGTGTGCATGGACGAAAAGCCCCCTCCGACCAGCAGGGCGAGCAGCCATACCCGATAGGGCCTTAACCCCGGCTCTTCAGCGGAATTGGTCGATCTGACGCCCTGACAGCAGAAAGGTGCCGCCGACCTGCAAGGATGCGAGTGTCTAGATCGAATCCGGCACAGGAGTCAGGGCACCTTTCTGGTGAGTGAGCGTACAGGGTGGGACCGCGGTCTGTCTGTGACGGCTGACGGGAAAGGGCTGGTCGGGCATGCCGGGGCGGTGCTGTTGCGCAGGCTCGCCGACCGCGTCGGCCTGACCGACGCACTGGCGGGAGTGCTTCCATCGGGCACGACCTCGTCGTGGCGGGACCGGGCCACCGCGCTCGTCGGCCTGGTCGTCGCGATCGCGCTCGGCGCCACGAATCTGCTGGAGGCCGAGCAACTCCAGCTCCACCACGGCCTCCTGTTCGGACCGGCAGTGTCGGACTCCACGTTGCACCGGCTGCTGTCCACGACGGACGAGACGAGGCGCGCACAGATCGCGAAGGTACGACAGCGGGTGCGTCGCCACGTCTGGACGCTGCTGCACCTGCGGCCCGGCGGCTTCCCGTATCTGACCGTCGCGGGGCGGCATCTGAAGGGCTGGATCGTGCTCGACATGGACGCCACGGTCATCACCGCGGCCTCCAGGAAACAGGGCGCCGCCGGCACGTTCAAGGGCACCTTCGGCTTCCACCCATTGGCCGCATGGCTGGCCAACACCGACGAGTGCCTGGCGATGGAACTGAGGGAAGGCAACGCCGGCGCGAACACCGTCGCCGATCACCTGCGGGTGCTGGATGCCGCACTCGCGCAGATACCCTGCTCCTCCCAGGCCAAGATCCTGGTGCGGGTCGACGGCGCCGGTGCCACACACGGCCTGCTCAAACGCCTTCAGGCGCTGAACACCACGCGGCGCACGGTCCGCTACACCGTCGGCTGGACGATCACGCCCGAGGACGAACGCGCCATCGCCCGCCTCCCCGAAGCCGCCTGGGAAACCTCCCTGCGACAGGACGGCGAGGTCCAAGAGGGCTACTTCGTCGCCGAGTTGACCGGACTGAGCACTCGTGAGGGCTGGCCCAAGGGCATGCGGCTGATCGTCCGCCGCGTCAAGCCCTCCCGCCGCCACCTGGGGAAGCTGACCGCGTTCGAGCAGAAGACCGGCTGGCGCTACTCGATCACCGCAACAAACATCCGGCACATGAGCCACATCGCCGGCACCCACCAGGTGCAGTTCCTCGACGTCCTTCACCGCGATCACGCCGAGGTCGAAGACCGCGTGCGCACCAACAAGGCGATGGGGCTGGCGAACCTGCCGTCCAAGTCCTGGCAAACGAACGCGAGCTGGATGCTCACCGCGAACCTCGCCGCCGATCTCGACGCCTGGCTGCGGCTGCTGACCCTCCACGACCAAGCGGACCTCGCCGACGCCGAGCCGGACACGATGCGCTTCCGCCTCTACCACCTGCCCGCCCGCCTCGCCCACCACGCACGCCGCCACCACCTGCGCATCGAACGGACCTGGCCCTGGGCCCAGACATTCACGACCAGCTGGAAGCGGATCAACAACCTGACGGCCGCCACCTGACGACCAGCCTCTGCCCCAACACACACCGAGAGGAGGAAGGCCAGCAGCCTCCGGGCCCGTGGAACCCGGCGCACCCCGCAGCGACACGCGACGGCCCGCCCTCACACGGCGAGGGACATTACGGGCGAACCACCAAGCCACTCAACGACCAAACCCCACCGAAGAATCGAGGTTAATGCGCCGTCTCCGGAACGAAGTTCACTCATGTTCGGGAAAGTATCCGATGACTCAGGAACGAGGTCCATCGGCCCCGCCCCGGCCGCTGATACAGCATTCCGGGTCACGGCTGGGACGAGCCCGGCCTGCGCGCGGCCCCCCTCCTGAAATCCAGCCGAGGCCGCTGGGCTGCGCGGTGTCCGCCACCGGCAGACACCGTCAGGACGACACGGTCGGACACCGTCAGGACGACAAGGGCAGACACCGTCAGGAGCCGTGTGCGCATCGCTCCGGCAGAGGCCGTCGACATTCATGCCGGTATGCCTGCGATGTCGTCGCGCATTCTGTCAGCGCCACGTCATCGTCATGCCGAACGCGAAGAACGCAGCCGCGGCGGCCCACAGCGTTGCGGCGATCGATGACCAGTTGGGCAGCCAGCGGAATGTGCCCCGGTCCTCCGGAAGTCCGCGGGCACTGCCCCGTACGTGGGCACGCAGGGCGTCCTGGCATATCCGCGAGAAGTCGAAGAGCATGTCCCAGAGTGATCCGTCGAACCAATACAGTGCCACCGTCTGGCCGCCATATGTCTCCAGCTCCAGAACAGCATTGCCCCGCCATGACTCGGGGCGATCCATCCGTTGCACGGCGGCGCACGGCACGACCACATGGCGGAACACGCCATACCGAACGATCTCGCCAGGGCGCAGCTTCAGACGGATCAGAGAAACATGCCAGAAAATGGCCGCCATGACGAAGGCGATGGCCGGGGGGAATGCCGCGTCCTGCGGATGATGCGGAGAAACACCGACCGCGTGAAACGCAACGAGTAAGCCGATCACGGCGAAGGCTATTGCCGAAGAGCGTGCCAGCAGCACACGCAACCAACGGCGCAGCACGATTTCGCCGTGCCTGTTCGGCCTGTATGCGCGAATGCTCTGCATCAGCGGAGTGGCCGGCCCGTACCAGTCTCCGAGCGCGGTTTCCCACAGCGAATCCGGCATGTGAGGACGGTATCGGACCGGTACGGCGATGTGGACCGTTCAGGGACGGAACGGCCCGTCGTCGTACGGGTAGTTCGAGCTAGCGGTGGTTTGTTGACGGCGGGTCATGGCCGCAGTAGGCCGGTAGCAGAGGAACGTCGCCTTGCTGCCTGGGAGCCGTGATGACCCGCCGTTTACCGTGTCCGCCCGCTCCGGGCCCGCTGGAAGCCTACGCCGCACGCTTCGATGACCTGTTCTCCACCCTGGCACAGCGCCGCGGCTTTCGGGAGTATCTCGCGGGGCTCCTGCTGCCGCGGGACCGCAACAAGACGCTGACCTGCCTGGCCGGCACCGAACCCATCGTCGGTGCCCAGCACGCCCTGGTGCAGCGCCTGCAGTTCTTCCTGTCCGAGTCGACGTGGGACCACGAACAGGTCAACACCCGCAGGGTGGAACTGCTACTGGCCGACCCCGCAACCGCGCCGCACCCTGGCGGCGTGCTGGTGATCGACGACTCCGGGGACCGCAAGGACGGGAAGGCTACCGCGCACATCGGCCGGCAGTGGCTGGGCCGACTGGGCAAGGCCGACAACGGCATCGTGACGGTGACCACCTGCTGGGCCGACGAGAACCTCTACTACCCGCTCCACGCCGTGCCCTACAGCCCCGCCCACCACTTCCCCAAGGGCAAGAGCGACCCAGGCTTCCGCACGAAGCTGCAGATCGCGGCCGAACTCGCCCGCACCACCAAGGCCGCCGGAGTGACCTTCCGAGCCGTGGCCGCCGACTGCGCCTACGGCGATATGGACGGCTTCCGCAGCGACCTCGCCGCGGCGGGACTGCCGTTCGTCATGGCCCTCAAACCGAGCCACGGCACCTGGGCCTACGGCAAAAACGCCTACACCCCCGTCGACGCCGCCCGCGCCCTGACCTGGACGGATCCGGAAAATCCAGGGGACTGGACCCCGGCAGAGCGGACCTTCCGCGACGGACACGCCGAGACCTGGTGGGCCGCCGACACCCGCCTCGGCTGGTGGGGACCCGACGGAAACGTCCGCCTGGTCGTCGCGACCACCGACCCGGCCAGGCTGCCCGCGCAGGCCACCTGGTACCTGGCCACCGACCTCCCCCGCCCCAGCGGCTCCCACGGGGCCGACAGTCCCGAACCCGCCGCCGACCTGCACGAAATCGTCCGGATTCTACGGCATCCGCCACTGGATCGAGCAGAGCTACAAGCAGATCAAGGACGAACTCGGCTGGGCCGACTTCCAAGTACGCTCCGACACCGCGATCCGCCGCCACCAAACCCTGGTCACCTGCGCATTCTCATTCTGCTGGGACACCTGGTTCGCCCTGCTTCCAGACCGTCAGCCCGCCGTCGTACCAGCGGTCCGTTCGACTGCCGAGCCAGCGGGACCGGCTGAGAGGGGGCCCCAGTAGACCCCACCAGCCCCATCCGGCCAGCTGGCCCAAGGCGATCCGCGCCGTCCGGGCCTGGCTCGACCCCTGGACCACCCTCCAACGCTGCTGGCGACCTGGACCAACGCACCCCCACCACCCGAACTCCAAGCCCTGACCAACGCCGTCGGCGCAGGCAGACCCCTGTACCTCTACTGCCCGCCGTCAACAAACCACCGCTAGGCTGGCGCGGTGACTGATGAGCAGGAGCGGGTGGAGCCGTCGGGAGTGTGGGCCACGGCGGTGGGGGTATCCAGGGTGCGGGCGCTGGAGACCGACCGGGAGAACGCGCTGTTCTGCGACCCACTGGCACAGGCCTTCGCCGCCGCCGGCGGCCTGTGGCCCTCCTCGCCACCGCTGCCCGATGACGAGGCCGCGCGCCGCCGCCGGCTGGCCGTGTCGTTCTCCATCGTCATCAGGACGAAGTTCCTCGACGACCTGTTGCAGCAGGCCTCCGCGTCCGGGGTCCGGCAGATCGTGCTGCTCGGCGCCGGCATGGACAGCCGGGCCTTCCGGATGGACTGGCCCGAGGGCACCCGGCTGTTCGAGGTCGACACCGCCGCGCCACTGGACTTCAAGGCTTCGGTGCTGCGCCAGGAGCGGGCCGTCGCGCGCTGCGAGCGGATCACCGTCGCGGTGGATCTGCGTGAGGACTGGCCAGGCGCGCTGGCCGCCGCCGGGCACGACCCGGCCGTGCCGACCGCGTGGATCGCCGAAGGGCTACTGATCTATCTGCCCGAGGATGCGGTGGAGCTGCTGCTGGCCCGGATCAGCGCGCAGTCGGCGGCGGGCAGTCGGATGGGGCTGACGTTGGGCTCGCGCGGCGTGATCGAGCGCTTCAGCGCGGACGCCGCGCCGGGATCGGCGGCGTCCATGTGGGTCTCGGAGATGCCCGACGACCCGGTGGGCTGGCTAGCCGGGCACAGCTGGGAGGCCGACAGCCACACCCTGCGCGAGCGCGCTGCCGCCTACGGTCGCCCGATCAGCACCCCGCCGCAGCGCGAGGAGCGGCCCGGCGGACTGATCTCGGCGGTCCGCCGGTAGAGCGCCTCCCGGTCGAACACATCCGGCTCGGGCCGCACCGACTGAGTGCGCCTGCGACTGGACCGTTCCACATAGGGCATCGCCGCGGTTATCAAGGAGGGCACACCCGGCGCCGGTTCACCCACCCTCACACGGCGAATTCGAGGGGGCGTTCGCATCGTGCGAGGCGCTCTACCGTGCCCGGGTGGTGGACCATGATGAGTTCGGTCCATATCCCCCGCTGTTGCCGACGAAGAGCCAGGTACGCACTCAGCGGATGCGCGCTAAACGATCTCCCAGCTGTCTCCCAAGCACCCAGTAATCGGATCCCCGGGAAGCCTCGGCGGTCCCCTCTGAAACCCAGGGGGACCGCTTCGAGGCATCGTTCTATGCGTGTCCTACTGCTACTTATCCTTACCGGATGGGCATGCCCGAGAGGGTGCGCGCGATCACCAGGCGCTGGATCTCGCTGGTGCCCTCGAAAATGGTGTAGATCGCGGCGTCGCGGTGCATCCGCTCGACCGGGTACTCGCGGGTGTAGCCGTTGCCGCCCAGGATCTGTATGGCCTGGGCGGTGACCTGCTTGGCCGTCTCGCTCGCGAACAGCTTCGACATGGAGCCCTCGGCCGACGTGAACTTCTTGCGGTTCGCCGCCATCCAGGAGGCCCGCCACACCAGGAGCCGGGACGCGTCGATCCGGGTGCGCATGTCGGCGAGTTGGAAGGCGACGCCCTGGTTGTCGATGATCGGGCGGCCGAACTGCTCGCGTGTCTTCGCGTAGTCGAGCGCCACCTCGTACGCGGCGCGCGCGGTGCCCACCGCCATGGCGCCGACCGCCGGGCGGGAGGCCTCGAAGGTGGCCATGGCCGCGTTCTTCACGCCGCCCGGGCCGCCGCCCTTGGCCTGCTCTCGGGCGCGGGCCAGGCGCTCGTCCAGCTTCTCCTTGCCGCCCAGCAGGCAGTCGCCCGGGACGCGCACCTGGTCGAGCACGACTTCGGCGGTGTGCGAGGCACGGATGCCGTGCTTCTTGAACTTCTGCCCCTGGGACAGGCCCGGGGTGCCCGGCGGCACGATGAACGAGGCGTGGCCCTTGGAGCCGAGCTCGGAGTCGACGGAGGCGACGACGACGTGCACGTTGGCGATGCCACCGTTGGTGGCCCAGGTCTTGGTGCCGTTGATCACCCACTCGTCCTTGGCCTCGTCGTAGACGGCGCGGGTGCGCATCGAGGCCACGTCGGACCCGGCGTCCGGCTCCGAGGAACAGAAGGCGGCGACCTTCACGTCACTGGCGTCGCCGTACATCTGGGGAACCCAGGTGCCGATCTGCTCCTCGGTGCCGTTGGCAAGCACGCCGACGGCCGCGAGTCCCGTGCCCGTGATGGACAGGGCGATGCCCGCGTCCCCCCAGAAAAGCTCCTCCATGGCCATCGGCAGGCCGATGCCGGTGGGGTCGAAGTACTGCTGGGCGTAGAAGTCCAGGGAGTAGATGCCGACCTTGGCGGCCTCCTGGATCACCGGCCAGGGTGTCTCCTCGCGCTCGTCCCATTCGGCGGCAGCGGGGCGGATGACCTGTTCGGCGAAGCCGTGGAGCCAGTCCTTGACCTCTTTCTGCTCGTCGTTGAGATCCATTGTGAACTCCGCCATTGCCCCTCCAGCGACGTCTTACCCTCGTGCATTACTGACGGTAACAAGAGTCTGTTACCGGCCGGTAGCCGATGTCAACCTCCGGTACCCGCCCTCCCCCGCTGCCTCACAGGCACGGGAGGTGCCCCTCACCGGCAACGCGTTCGAGGCCAGCACCCGGGCAAGTGTTAGTTTGCGCAGGCGGCACCGATTCAGCACGGGTGGGGAGAGATCATGGACACCACACAGCGGACCGAACAGCAGCGGTCCCCGGAGCAGCGGCGGCGCGAGCTGCTCGATGCGGCCGACCGAGTGGTGCTCCGTGACGGGCCCGGCGCGTCGATGAACGCCATCGCCGCCGAGGCGGGCATCACCAAACCGATCCTCTACCGGCACTTCGGCGACAAAGGCGGCCTGTACGCCGCCCTCGCCCAGCGGCACACCGACGCCCTGCTGGACTCGCTGCGCGCCGCCCTCGACGCGCCCGCCGAGCGCCGCAAGCGCATCGAGGCGACCCTCGACACCTATCTCGCGGCCATCGAGGCACGCCCGCAGGTGTACCGGTTCCTGATGCACCCCGCGGAGGCCGGCTCGCAGGGCGAGGCGGGCTTCGACGTGGGCCGGCACTCCGCTCCCCTGCTGCGCCGCCTCGGCGAGGAACTGGCGAAGGTCATTGAGGAGCGCCTCGACCTCGGCCCGGGCGGGCAGGAGCTGGCCCGGATGTGGGGGCACGGCATCGTCGGCATGATGCACGCCGCGGGCGACTGGTGGCTCGGCGAGCGGCCGTGCTCCCGGGCCGACCTCGTGCTCGGCCTCGCGGACCTGCTGTGGGGACGTCTCGTCGACGCGGATGACGTGGCCGGGCGGCCACGGTTTTGAGCGCACGGACGGCCGCGTACGGCAGGCCCGTCCGCGCGGCGGGAGCACCGTGCCACAGCCCCGCGCCGCCGCCGTGACGCCCGTCACCTGCGCCACGGCGCCCTGGCCGCCGCCCGCAGCACCCTGCGCCGCCGCCAGGGCGTGACGTGGTCGGTGTACACGCCGCCGTCAAGGTGGTCGCACTCGTGCTGCAGACAGCGCGCGAAGAACCCCGTGCCGTGCAGGCGCACCGGCTCGCCCGTGGCCGTACGGCCCTCCACCACGGCGTTGTCGAAGCGCGGCGTGCTCGCTTCGAGGCCGGGCAGCGACAGACACCCCTCCGGACCGCGCACCACCTCGCCGTCCGCGGCCACCAGAGTCGGATTCACCACATGCCCTAGGTGCCGCCGCTCCTCGTCGTCCGGGCAGTCGTACACGAACACCCGCAGCGCCCGGCCCACCTGGTTGGCGGCGAGCCCCACGCCCCGGGCCGCGTACATCGTCGCGTACATGTCCTCTATGAGCCGGGCGAGATCCGGGCCGAAGTCGGTGACCTGCGCACAGGGCGCCTGCAAAAGAGGGTCGCCGAGGAGGGTCAGCGGTCGTACGCGCCCCGAGGCGCCCGGGATCGAGCCGTGTCGCATGGCGGCAAGAGTACGGTCCACGCCACCGGGCGCCGCACCGAGTCTTCGGGGTCTTCGGGATACCTCCGCCACGGTGCGACCGGGCGGCGCGGCCGATCCGTAACGGTGCCGCTGTTCTGGCGACTGGGCGGATCTCGGTAGGCTGAGGGCCACGCGATGCCCGCATCCACGTGCCGGGCGCAGGCGCGGCGGCACGCACCCAAGGAGGATCCTCAACGATGGCAGGCAACTCGGACCCGCTGTCACCGCGGGCCAAGCTGGCCGTGACGGCAGGCAAGGCCGCCGCGGCGGTCTCCCGTGCCGCGGGGCGCGGCAGCGGCTCGGTGATCGGCGGCCGGGTGGCACTCAAGCTCGACCCCGAGCTGCTGGGCCGGCTCGCCCAGCACCTGGATGTGGTCCTGGTCTCCGCCACCAACGGCAAGACCACCACCACCCGGCTGATCGCCGAGGCGCTGCGCGCCGCGGGACCCGTCGTGTCCAATGCACTCGGCGCGAACATGCCTGCCGGTATCACCTCGGCCCTCGCGGGCGGCTCGGACGCCCGCTTCGGTGTCATAGAGGTCGACGAGAAGTACCTGGCCGGGGTCGCCCGCGACGTGGAGCCCAAGGCCATCGCCCTGCTGAACCTCTCGCGCGACCAGCTCGACCGCGCCGCGGAGACCCGGATGCTCGCCGAGCACTGGCGCGAGGGCCTGGCCGGATCCAAGGCCATCGTGATCGCCAACGCGGACGACCCGCTGGTCGTGTGGGCCGCGTCCTCCTCGCCCAATGTGGTCTGGGTCGCAGCGGGGCAGATGTGGAAGGACGACGCCTGGTCCTGCCCGTCCTGCGGCGGCGTCATGCAGCGCCCGGGCGACGACTGGTTCTGCGGCGAGTGCGGCTTCCGCCGTCCCGTCCCCACCTGGATGCTCACCGGCGACCATGTCGTGGACCCGAACGGGTCAGCCTGGCCGATCCACCTCCAGCTGCCGGGCCGCGCGAACAAGGCCAACGCCGCCACCTCCGCCGCGGTCGCCGCCGCCTTCGGGGTGCCGCCGCAGGTCGCCCTGGAGCGCATGTACCAGGTCCAGGCCGTCGCAGGGCGCTACGACGTCGTGCAGTTCCTGGGGCGCGAGCTCAGGCTGCTGCTGGCGAAGAACCCGGCGGGCTGGCTGGAGACCTTCTCCCTCATCGACCCGCCGCCCACCCCGGTGATCCTGTCGGTGAACGCACGCGGCGCCGACGGCACCGACACCTCCTGGCTGTGGGACGTCGACTACACCCGGCTGACCGGGCACCCGATCTTCGTCATCGGCGACCGCAGGCTCGACCTCGCGGTGCGCCTGGAGGTCGCCGGCCAGAACTTCCAGGTCTTTGCGACCCTGGACGAGGCGGTGCACGCCGCGCCGCCCGGACGGATCGAGGCCATCGCGAACTACACCGCCTTCCAGGACCTGCGCCGCCGCGTCGGCAACTGACCCTCCCCCCGCCCCGCGGCGGACCGACCCCGAGAAGGACCTCCTCAGCATGAGTGACAGCAGCCTGCGCGTGGTGTGGGTCTACCCGGACCTGCTGAGCACCTACGGCGACCAGGGCAACGCGCTGGTCGTGGAGCGCCGGGCCCGGCAGCGGCGGCTCGCCGTGACCCGGATCGACGTCCGCAGCGACCAGCCGGTGCCCACCTCGGGTGACATCTATCTCATCGGCGGCGGCGAGGACCGCCCGCAGCGCCTCGCGGCCGAACGGCTGCGCCGCGACGGCGGCCTGTCCAGGGCGGTCGCCAACGGCGCCATCGTCTTCTCGGTCTGCGCCGGCTACCAGATCCTCGGCCACGAGTTCATCAACGACCTCGGCCAGCGCGAGCCCGGCCTCGGCCTGCTCGACGTGGTCTCCACCCGTGGCGAAGGCGAGCGGTGCGTGGGAGACGTGCTGGCCGACATCGACCCGCACCTGCGCCTGCCGCAGCTCACCGGCTTCGAGAACCACCAGGGCATCACCCACCTCGGCCCGAGCGCACGGCCCTTGGCCCGGCTGCGGATCGGCCGCGGCAACGGCACCGGTGACGGCACCGAGGGCGCCTTCAACGACACCGTCTTCGGCACGTACATGCACGGCCCCGTGCTCGCCCGCAACCCGCAGATCGCCGACCTCCTACTGAAGCTGGCACTCGACGTCAACGCCCTGCCGCCGGCCGACGACCGCTGGTACGAGGCGCTCAGGTCCGAGCGGATCGCCGCAGCCCAGCAGCCCGCCTGAGACCCCTCCCGCACGCCTGAGCGGCCACGTCCAGCAGACGGACGGCATAGGAGCACGGCCCGCCGCGCCGGTACGCTGGGCAAGATTCAGCCGGACGGCGTGGTCCGGCCGTCAGACCACGTTGCAAAGGCATGAAGGTAGTCAGCGCTATGCGTATGGGTGTCCTCACCTCCGGCGGCGACTGCCCCGGCCTGAACGCTGTGATCCGTTCCGTCGTACACCGCGCCGTGGTTGACCACGGTGACGAGGTCATCGGCTTCCAGGACGGCTGGAAGGGCCTGCTGGAGTGCGACTACCGCAAGCTGGACCTGGATTCGGTCAGCGGCATCCTCGCCCGCGGCGGCACCATCCTCGGCTCCTCCCGGGTCCAGCCCGCACACCTGCGTGACGGTGTGGAACGCGCCAAGGGACACGTCGCCGACCTCGGGCTCGACGCGATCATCCCGATCGGCGGCGAGGGCACCCTGAAGGCGGCCAGGCTGCTGTCCGACGCGGGCCTGCCCATCGTCGGCGTCCCCAAGACCATCGACAACGACATCGCCGTCACCGACGTCACCTTCGGTTTCGACACCGCCGTCGGCGTCGCCACCGAAGCACTCGACCGGCTGAAGACCACCGCCGAGTCCCACCAGCGGGTACTGATAGTGGAGGTCATGGGCCGCCACACCGGCTGGATCGCGCTGCACTCGGGCATGGCGGCGGGCGCCCACGCCATCGTCGTACCCGAGCGCCCCTTCGACGTCGACGAGCTGACGGCGCGGATCAGCAAGCGGTTCGCCATGGGCAAGAAGTTCGCCATCGTGGTGGCGGCCGAGGGCGCCAAGCCGCTCCTGGGCTCCATGGAGTTCGACGAGGGCGGCAAGGACATCTACGGCCACGAGCGGTTCGCGGGCATCGCCCGGCAGCTCTCCGTGGAACTGGAACAGCGTCTGGGCAAGGAGGCGCGGCCGGTGATCCTGGGGCACGTCCAGCGCGGCGGCACTCCCACCGCGTACGACCGCGTCCTGGCCACCCGTTTCGGCTGGCATGCCGTGGAGGCCGTGCACCGCGGCGAGTTCGGACATATGACCGCACTGCACGGCACCGACATCATCCTGGTGCCGCTGGCCGCCGCCGTCGAGACACTGAAGACCGTGCCCGACGAGCGGTACGAAGAGGCCGGCTGCGTGCTGTGAGCAGGTAGGCCGTCAAGAGGCGATACCGCCTCTTCAGGGCCGGTCTGTGGTCCGCAGCACCCACCGAAGACCACTAGGGCCGCCCCCGGTCGCTTCCGCGACCGGGGGCGGCCCTAGTCTGGTGCGGACACACACGCACAAACTCCCCCAGCGCCCAAACGGCCCGGGAGGTACCCCCAGAAACAGGAGCCGTCGGATGGACCACAGCGGGCACGGCATGACCATGGACCTGCTGCCGTTCACGCTAGGGCGCGGGCTCGCCTGGTCCGCCGACCCGTTCTTCCTCGTCACCTGCCTGCTGGCACTCGGGCTGTACGGGTGGGGAGTGCTGCGGCTGGTACGGCGCGGAGATCGCTGGCCGGTGGGCCGGACCGTCGCGTTCGCCGTCGGTGTGCTGACGATCATGCTGGTGACGTGCACCGGGCTCAACGACTACGGCATGGCCATGTTTAGCGTGCACATGGTGCAGCACATGGTGCTCAGCATGCTGTCGCCGATCCTGCTGCTGCTCGGCGCGCCGATCACACTGCTGCTGCGGGCCCTACCGGTCGCGGGCCGGGGCCGCACCGGTCCGCGCGAGCTGCTGCTGAAGCTGCTGCACAGCCGGTTTATGCGGGTCGTCACGCATCCCGCCTTCACCATCCCGGTGTTCATCGCCAGCCTCTACGGGCTGTACTTCACACCGGTCTTCGACACCCTGATGAAGTCCGAGACCGGCCATGCCGTGATGATGGTGCACTTCCTGGCCGTCGGCCTCATCTTCTTCTGGCCGATCATGGGCGTGGACCCGGGACCGCACCGGCCCGGCTATGTGCTGCGGATGCTGGAGCTCTTCGCCGGGATGCCGTTCCACGCCTTCTTCGGCATCGCGCTGATGATGGCGTCCGGGCCGATGGTCGGCACCTACCAGCACCCGTCGGCCTCCCTGGGCATCGATGCGCTCGCCGACCAGACCGCGGCGGGCGGCATCGCGTGGGCGTTCAGTGAAGTGCCGTCGGTGCTGGTACTGCTGGCCCTGCTCTTCCAGTGGTACCGCTCGGAGCAGCGCCAGGCGCGGCGCATCGACCGGGCCGCCGACCGGAACGGCGATAGGGAGCTGGAGGCGTACAACGCCTACCTGGCGTCGCTGCACACACGCGGACAGTGACCCGCGCCGCAGCCCCGTGAATGCCGCAGCCACCGAAGGCACGTGGCACACAACGGCCGAAAACACGCATCGCGCACCCTCGGCCCGAGAGACGCTGGCCGCGCACCGCCCTCCGGGAGGATGATGGCCACCGGAGGCCGTGGGGGCGGGGTCATGCCCGGCCTCCCTCACCGCCTTGAGGGCGTGGGAGGTACCCCCAGTGAGGAGGGTTCGCGATGCCCAGTACCACGAAGACGATGGGGGTCGTCACCGTTGTGGGTCTGGTCCTGGTGACCGCCTACACGGCGGCCATGGGAAGCAGCGGCTGGCTCTGGTTCGGCTGGGTCGTGCTCGGACTGATCACACTCGGCATGGTGGTCTCGCGCGCCTGAGCCCACCACCGCCGCCGCGGTCCGGGGCCCGGCCTGCGCCCGGCGCCACCTTGGTTATCGTTGCCTGATCTGCGCATGTCGGGCGAGTGACCAGGGGGCGGGGCATTGACCACGACGGGGGCCGGATGGATACGGGTACCGGTCGGCGCGGACGCGGCGCGCTGGGCCACCCGGGGGCAGTGCCGCACCGTCCTGCTCATCGTGCACAACGTCACCTCGGCGACCAGACTGCTCGACGTCCTGCCGCTGTTCCGCGACGACCTCGGCGTGCAGTTGCTCGCGTCCTGTACCGGCTCCTCCCCGTTCCAGGACGGCGTGAGCGAACTGCTCACCCAGATAGGAGTGCCGGTGCTGCCCTGGGAGCAGGCGCTGCGCACACCGGTGGACCTCGCGATCTCCGCCAGCCTCGGTGGTCAACTGGCCGACGTGCCAGGGAAATTGATCATCTTGTCGCACGGTGTCGGGTACAATAAGAAACTCCGCCACAGCGGGACACAGCGGGACACAGCGGGACACAGCGGGACACAGCGGGACGCCGCAGGTCCGGTGTTCGGGTTGTCGCGTGAGTGGCTGCTCGCGGACGGAAAGCCGATCGCGGACGCGATGGTGCTCTCCCACCCCGAACAGCTCGACCGCCTCCGCGCCGCCTGCCCGGAGGCGGCCGCCACCGCCGTACTCGCCGGAGACCCCTGCTACGACCGGATCCTGGCCGCCCGCCAGCACCGCGACCGGTTCCGCAGAGCGCTGCACGTCACGGACGGCCAGCGGCTGCTGCTGCTCAACTCCACCTGGAACCCGCAATCGCTGTTCGGCGACGGCGGCCAGGACAGACCGGACAGCGCGGACGGCCCCGACGACCTACTCCCCCACCTGCTGCCGCGGCTGACCGCGGAACTCCCCGCCGACGACTACCGCATCGCCGCCGTCCTGCACCCCAACATCTGGCACGGCCACGGCCCCGGCCAGATCCGCACCTGGCTGGACAGGGCCCGGCGCGCCGGACTCACCCTCATCGACCCGCTGCACACCTGGCGCCAGGCGCTGATCGCCGCCGACGCCGTCATCGGCGACTTCGGCTCCGTCAGCTACTACGCCGCCGCCCTCGGCACCCCCGTCCTGCTCGGCGCGGCACCCCACACCGCCCTCGGCGTCCTCGGCGCCGACTCCCCGGTGGCCGCCTTCGTCCGTCAGGCACCGCGCCTGGACCCGTACGCGCCGCTGCCGCCGCAGCTCGACACACTATTCGCCCGGCACCGGCCGCTGCCGGGGCCCGCACGGCTCACCAGCTCCGTGCCCGGGCAGTCGGCCGCGCTGCTGCGAGGTGCCTTCTACCGCCTCATCGGACGGCCGGAACCAGCAGAGCGCGCCCTGCTCGACCCGCTGCCGCTGCCGCCGTACCAGCCCGCCGTGCGCACCGCCCCGCTGCGGGTCCTCACCCGGCTGCTGGACGCCGGCGAGATCGCCGTGACCCGGTACGCCGACCCGCGCTACGAGCCACCCGGGGACGGCGAGGCGCACACGGCCGTCCATGAGGACACGCTCGACCCCGCCGTACTCGCCCAGGCCGATGTGATCCTCCAGTACGCGGCGGCCGACGATCCCCGGCTCGGCCCGCCCGAGGAATGGGCCGCGCAGACGCTGGAGCGCCGGCCTTACTGCGCCCTCGCCGCCTACATCACCGCTCCCGGCGCCTGCACCGTGCGCACCCGCGAGGGCCACCTGCTGCGGCTCACCGGCAGCCCGCGCGGCGCCGATGCCGGCGCGTACGCCAGTGCGCTGCATGCCTGGCTGGCGGGCGGCAAGTCCCTGACCGAGCTCCGCACGGCAGGCCTGACGGTACGCACCGGCCGGGGCGTGCACCAGGTGGCGGTCAGCTCTGCGGAGTGACGCCGCCCTTCGCACTGGGCACGCAGCGCCCGCAGATGGGTGATGTGGTGGGTGGCCTGGTCCGGCTCCAGGACGGCAAGCGCCTCGTCGACTAGGGGCAGCGCGGCCTGCGGCGCGTCGGCCTTGAGGTGTGTCTCGGCCAGGTCCGTCAGGGTGCGGGCGGCGTTGTAGACATCGCCGATGGCGCGGAACGACGCGAGTGCGGTGTGCGACTGGGCCAGCGACGCGGGCAGCTCGTCGAGGCCGCGCAGAGCCCTGCCGCGGTGGCGGTGCAGCAGGGCGCGGGCCCGGGCCAGGTCGGCGAAGCCGTCGTCGCCGGGGCCGACGCGGTCCCACAGCGCACCCGCCTCCTCGAAGCAGTCGTGGGCCTCCTGCCAGCGCCACTGCCGCAGACGCAGCAGCCCCAGCGACTCGACCGCGGTGGCCTGGCCGCGCAGGTGCCCCGCGTCCCGGTCGGCCCCGGCCGCGAACAGCAGCGCCTCCTCCGCCTCCTGGAACTCCCGCAGCTCGACCAGACCGAGGCCGAACTGCGCATGCAGCCGCCCCGCCATCCGGGTCGCGGGGAAGTGCTCGCGGGCGACGCGGGTGGCGATCCTCAGCAGCGGCAGGGTCTCGTCATGACGGCCCGCCTTCAGCTGCGCCGCCCAGGAGGCCTCGCCGAACTGGGCCACCTTCTCCCAGTCCTCGAACTCGGCCGCGGCGCGCGCGGCCTCCACCAGGTTGCCGAGTTCGGCCACCAGCGCGGTGAGGGCGGCGCCGCGGTCCGGGTACCGGCCGGGCGTGGCCGTCGCGTACGCGGGGCCGAGGTGCCAGCGCTCGGGCAGGGCGGCGAGATCCGCGTGCACGGCGAAGTCGAGGAAGTGGGCGACGGCGCGCAGTACGGCGCGGGCGCAGGCGGCGAGGCCGTCCTCGCGCGCGGCTGCCGCCGCGGCGTGCCGCCGGACTCCCTCGCGGTAGTGGTAACCGTCGTCCGTCGCCTGATGTCCTGATGATCTGGGACGTGCCTCGGGGCCTTCCAGCAGTTGCCGCTGGGCGAGTTGGGCGAGCAGCCGGGCGGCCTCGTCCTCGGGAATGTCCGCGATGGCCGCGGCGGACGCGGGCCTGAGCGGGTGCCAGGAGCGCAGCGCCCACAGGCGGTAGCAGCGCGCGGAGTCCTCAGGCAGCCGCGCGTAGGCGTCCTCGGCTCCGGAGCGCACCGGATCGTCATACATGCTGTCTCCCTCACCGGACGGCCCGTCACCGGGTTCCAAAACGACGGCGGTACCAGGGTTCGGACGCGGCGCGGGCGGTCCCTGGTCCTCGGGCGCGCGGCCGGCTCCCTCCACGGCCTGCTGTTCCGGGATGTCCTCGGCCGGCGCCGCGGCGGCGGTGAGCAGGCCGTCCGCTGCGGCGTGCAGGGCGTACGGCGATCCGGCGCAGCGGCTCAGCAGGGCGGGCAGCCGGGTGCCCGCGGCGGCCACGGCCGCTTTTCCGGCCACCGCTTTGAGCAGCAGGGTCGCGTCCCGGTCGGTCAGCGGTTCGACGGGCACCAGGGCCGCGTCGAGGCCGGGTAGCGGGCGGCGCGCGACGACGATGGTGAAGACGCCGGGCGCGCCGCTGAGCAGTGGCCGGACCTGGGCGGCGGACTGGGCGTGATCGAGGATGAGGACCATGCGCCGGTCCTCCAGCAGCCGGTGGGCGTACGCGGTCCTGGCGTCGGCGGACGGCGGCAGGTCTTCCTCGGCCACGCCGAGGCCGCACAGCAGCGACCGCAGTGCCACGGCCGGGTCGCGGCCGACTCCGGCGCCGTCGCCCCGCAGGTCCACGCGGAGAGCGCGGCCGGGAAACTCCTTCGCATGCTCCCTGGCCCACTGCACCGCCAGGGCGCTGGTGCCGATGCCCTCCCTGCCGTGCACCAGGACCCGGCGCGGTCGACCGTCGGGCGTGCGGGATGCCTCACGGGTGAGTCGCCGCATCGGGTCCTTGCGGTCGGTGAAGGACCGCACCCCTGGAGGAAGCGGTGCCGGTGCGGACGTCCGCTCGCATGGTCCCGGCAGGGTGGTGCCGACCAGGTCCACGAGGGCGGCCAGGCTCCGCGCGTGTGCCGCATCGCGCAGGGCGGCTTCGTAGAGGGTCCGGCCGAGAGTGTCCCACTCCGTGTGTCCCGCGGGCGCGCGGACCTGACGGCCCGTGACTCGGGCGGCGAGGTTGCCGAGCAGTTCGTGGGCCCGCCGGCCCGCCTCGTTGGCCATGCCGGAGCCGACCGCGCCGAGCATCCAGCTGACCGCCGACATCGATATGGGTTCGATCATCTGCCAACTCCCCCTGTCCGCCCACCCGGTCGGACCCGCCACACCGGCATGACGTGATCAACCGTAGCGAATCTGCCGCACCCGGTGCCCGTGAACGCTCCGGCGCGCGGGCGTCATCCGGTCGTGGCGCGGCGCGGGCGGCCGACGAGGTGCTGGACGTCCCTGGTGTCGGTGTACGGGAAGATGCCGTAGCCGCCGAGGTCGGCGAGGGGCAGGCGGACGGTGGGGGTGAGGGCCCGGGCGGTGGCCGTGGCGAGGGACACCTCAAGCGGTCTGCCGGTACCCGCGCCGTGCAGCGCCGTCGTGCCGTAGGCCGTGCCCTCGTCGGTGACGGTGGTCAGGGTGAGGGGCCGCGGGCCCCTGTCGGCCGCGGGGTCGTCCGGGTCGACGGTGACGGCGTCGTCCGGTGTGTCCGCCTCGGGGCGGTCGGACTCGTCGTAGCAGTGAGCCTTGTGCTCCTGCAGATCGAGGGCGAGCGGGCCGGCCACCGCATAGCGGCCGGAGAACGAGAGGGCCATCTCCGGGTACCTGCCGGGCTCGATCGCCGGCCGGTGGCAGTCGGCCGACGCCAGGACCTTGCCGGTCGCGGCGTCGTGCACGGCCCAGGTCTCCAGGTCGGCCGCGTCCTTGCTGCCGGACTTCTTGTGCCACTTGACCAGGACCCGGTCGGCCGTGATGGAGACCGGCACACCGGAGGCGGGGTCGGCGCCCTTGGGTGCGTGGGTGCGTCCGTACCAGCCGCCGCGCACCCAGAAGTCCTTGGCGGCGCGCACCAGCAGGCCGTGCGAGGTCAGCCCGCGGATCTCGGTGTCGTCATGGCAGGCTGCGCAACCCTTAGGATACTTAAGGTCCTTCGCCGCGATCCGCGTCACGGTGCCGGTGACGGGGTCCACGAGGGCGGCGTGGTCGCTGCCGCGGCCGATGAGGACGCTGGAGCCGCCGCCCGCCACGTCGGGCGCGGTGGCCCAGGGCACCGTCACATGCCGCCGGGTGCCGTAGGCGGCGTCATAGATGTCGAGGGCGACCACCGTGTCGGCCCCGTTGACTGCCCCGGTGCTGATGTCGCCGTACGACCAGACGACGAAGAACTCGCGGCCGTCGGCGGCGACCGTGAGCAGCCGGGGCCTGGTCCACGAGTCGGCTGCCTGCTGCCAGGCCTTGCCCGCCCAGCGTGTGCTGCCGGAGGTCACATCGACCGCGCGCAGCCGGATGCGGCCCCGTCCGGCGTCCTCCAGGGCGGCGATGCTCCCGGTGGTCTGCGCCACGGCGTACGCGTCGGACACCTCCGCGACGTCCCAGCCGTGGGTGCCGTCGTACGCGGACGGTACCGCGAAGTGGGGGTGCACGGGGGTCTTGGGGCCGGCGTGGTCGGCCGCGGCGCTGCCTGGCGAGGTCGTGCCGCACATGGACAGGACGACGATCAGCGTCAGCACCAGCGCAGCCGCGACCAGGGCGGTGCGCACGATCCTCTGGCGCCGCCACTGAAGAGTCCCCCCGCGCCGCCAGCGCCCGTCAAACGTCACCCGCACCTTGCCGTCCCCACTTCGCATCCCGCGCCAACCCGCTTGGTGACCCCCGCACCACTGCCCCGCGGGATTCCGGGCCGGGCCGCGTGCCGCCCCGTCCGCGCCGGCCTGCACGCAGCATTGCAGACGAGGACGGGGACCGCGGCCGGAACCTGAGGGTCCGTGGCCGCCTCCCCGGCCCCGCACACAGCAACGCCGCAGGCCCCGTGGCCCGGCTCTGCCGACCGGTCCCGTCTCGTGTTCCTGCCGTTAGGCCTTGGGGCGCGGGGGCACCCGTGGCGGAGCCGACACCAGCGGTGGGAGGTAGGAAATCATGGCGGCAGGCCGACTCCCGGAGCACGAGCAGCGCATTCTGGACGAGATGGAGGCGGCTCTCGACCGTGACCACCAGCTGCACCGACGGCTGCGCTCCGTGCGGGTCGGCTATCGGTTGCACACGGCGTGGGCGGCGACGAGCGTGCCGCGCGGGTTCCTCGTGGCGCTGACCGCTCTGGCCTCGCTGATCCTGCTCGTGGTGGGCGCCTGCACCTCGTCCCCCGGTGTCATCTGGGCCTTCGCCGCGACCTGGTCGTGCGCGCTGCTGGGAGTGAAGGGCGCGCGGCGCCGGGCGGCGCGACGGGGGCCGGTCTGAGGGCCGCAACGGCGCGGCGGCTCGGCGGCGCGGCTCGGTGCGGGCCAAAGGGCGTGGCGGGGCGGCGGCGAGGTGACCGCCGTCTTGCGCTCCGGCGCGCGAGTGGCGCGGCGCACGATGCCGCGCGGGAGATTCCCTGGTCCGGCCGTCACGGCCGCGGCGGGTGTGCCGGTCGGGACGGGAGCGGAATTCTTTCGATAAACCGTTCCGCTTATCCGACCGGCCGTCCCCGGCGGGGGAATATTCCGGCCCGGCAGGCCCGCGATTATCTGCCGGAAAACGCCTGTCGCGGCCGGGCGTTGAATTCTTTCTTCTTGTCCGGTGCTTTGACCTCTTGCTAGTGTTCTCTGGTCCCGGCTGCGCCGATAAGCGCCGGGACCATTCACTCTGGGGGTCGCCGTGTTCAAGAACTCCAATAGTGATGTGAAATTCGTACGATGGCCCGCCCAGGCGAACTTACGCGACCACTGCAAGCGGGAGGGAATTCCGTGCCTGCTCGTCGTGGAAGGCGGCGCCGAGCCGCCTTTGTGCAGCGATCCACGGGAGGACTGGGTGCGCGCACCGATATCACGGGCCGACCTGGAGGCGCGCGTCGCGGCGCTCCGACACCGAGCCCGCAGCCGCAGAACCCCGGTCCTCGACTCCGGCACGCTGTACTTCGACGCCCAATGGATCACCATATCCACCACGCAGACGGAGCTGATGGAACTCTTCGTCGAGCGCTTCGAATCGGTCGTGCCACGCCTTGAACTCCGCCAGCGCCTCGTCAAATCCGCCCTCAACACACCGACGCGGAACTCCTTGGACCTGCACATCATGCGCCTGCGAAGACGTCTCGTACCGGTCAACCTCGCGATCCGCACCGCGTGGGGCCGCGGCTATCTGCTGGAGCCGCTCAACCAGTGGGAGAAACCGGCGCGTTCCCTGCCCTGAGGACTCTCGCGGCACGGACACGCACCGCGGCGGCCACGCGGGCGGACCGGCAGGTGCGATACGGGCCCATGGGCCGGTTTATTTCCTGCCGGTCGCTTTCCCGCCAGGAACGGGCCGCCGAAATCCCGTGAATTTATCGTACAATTACTCGGCGGCGCAGAGTGAATTCCCTGGCCACCCGTAACCAATACTCCCCGTTTTCACGGCACATCACCACGGAAACGGCCGGACCCTGACCGTCGCCCGCCCCATTATCACCACCCGGCGGCACATGTCCGGAGCTCACCACAGATCGTGATGGCTCCACACCGGATCGCCGGAGTAGGGATGGTAGGCGGCGAGATTGTCCCGCGCGGGGTGCTGCCGTCCGGCCGGGCCCTTCGCGAAGGTGCGCAGGACGTTCTCTGTGACCCGGCGGGTGAAGCGGGTCGTCGCGGTGGAGATGCCGTGGGCGCCGTCGCCTTTGAGGGACTCGGCCCAGCGCATGGTGCCGGTGGCGAAGACCGCCGCGCCGCTCGCGACGGTGTAGTACGCGGTGTTGTGGAAGCTGCGCACATCGTGGCAGACCACTTCGGAGTGCGCGAGGATCTCGATCGGCCGGGGAGTCTCGCGGGCGCCGGTCACCCGGTCGTACTCGGTGCCGACCAGGTGCAAAAAGCGGCTTCCGTGGGTGACGCCGGTCCCGGCGTACAGCCAGTGCGCCGGCTCGGCCACCGTGTAGGCGGCACTTGCGCCGGTTGCTTCGTACAGGGTGCCGGTCAGAGAGTTCTCCGGGCGGGCGTGCGGGGGTTCGCGCCAGTCCGTGGTCACGGCCGCGTCGTCCTTGCCGTACGCGGGATCGTGGCGCCAGTCGGTCTTGTAGCAGACCACCCGCCGCCGGTCGCCGTGCGCTGTCCCTTCCAGACGGATGCGCCGAAAGCAGGCGTTCGCCCCGAGGAACGCGACGTTGGTGCCGGCGTCCCGGGCCGCGGTCACCTGCCGGCGCATGGCCCCGGTCCAGTACTCGTCATGGCCTAGCGAGACGACGGCGTGCGCACCGGCCAGCAGCCGGGGCTCGCGGTCGAGGTCCATGCTCGTGACGTACGCCAGCGGTAGCCCCAGCCGTTCGGCCAGCGCGATGACGGGCTGCTCGTAGACGAGGAACAAGGGAGCGCCGTCCCGGTCATAGGGACGGTCACAGCTGACCGCCAGCGCGCGGCCCGCGTAGTCGGCCTTGCCGCCGGGACCGTAGTAGAGACTGTGACCGCCCCAGGTGTTGTAGGCCTGCCAGGTCGCCACCGCGTTCACCAGGACGACACGGCCCGCCGTGCGGCGGGACCGCACGGTGAGAGGCACATAGCGCTGGGCTCCGAAATCGGCGGTCAGCCGCACGAGATAGGCGCCCTCGGGCCAGTGCGCGGTGGAGATCCGGATGCTCTCGCGCCAGCCCGCCGCCGACACCGTGCGGGTGGGGCCCTCGGCATCCGGCACCGGCTGCCGCCTGCCGGGCAGCCGTCCGGACGTCCAGACCCTGCGGGCCCGCGCACCGCCGTACCAGCCCATCCGGAACGCCTCCGCGCGGAAGGTCCGCGCTGCGGTGGACACGAACAGCCGCACCGGCTCGCCGGGCAGCACGCTCACCCGGTCCGCATACCCCTCGATCACCCCGTCGCGCCCGTGCAGCCCCCGCCCGCTCAGCTGCCAGCCGTGGTCGCCGGGCCGTTCGTTCTCGGCCCGCACCGTCCAGGGTCCGCCCTGGTCCCGGCCGGGCGGACGAAAGGCTCCGCCCGGCGAACACGCGGTGCCTGCCGCACCGACCGAACCGGCTCCCACCGCCGCCACCGTCGCCAGCAGACGCCGCCGGTCCCACTGCGTCCTCATGCCGCGAGGCTATGCGCGGCATCCCTGGGGAGCCGGTCGGCTTGGGCCGTTTGCCGCTCGGGGCGAACGCCGGACGGCGACTGCGCGGTGCGGGCCGGGCGGAAATCGGTGCACCCTGCGCCCAGGTCATCCGCGCCGGCCGGCGGCAGCCCCGCACAACGGGCGACGCACCGCCCGTCAGCATCGTCTACAGTTCAGTAGACGAAAATGGGCGCACACTCGGGCCTCTCCGTCCGGGGCGCTCGGCAGACGGGGTGGCTGTGGGTTCGCGCTTGCGGGGAGGGACGACCGCCTGCCCGGCCACGCCCGATGCGAGCGCGGGCCTGGCCTACCGCAGCAGCGAAGAAGGCCCTCGCTCCCGGCTCCCCATCCCTTGTTGTCCTGCCGTAAGGAAGAGAACCGTTGAGTGTGATCAGCATCGGCCAGGCCGTCGTTCTTGGCGCCGTGGAAGGAGTGACCGAGTTCCTTCCGGTCTCGTCCACCGGGCACTTGAAGATCGTCGAGGGCCTTATGAACATCCCGGTCGACGATGACGCAGTCGTCGGCTTCTCCGCCGTGATCCAGGTGGGGGCGATCGCTGCGGTCCTCGTCTACTTCTTCCGGGACATCACGCGGATCGTCGGGGCCTGGCTGCGCGGACTGGCGCACAAGGAGCAGCGCACCCATCACGACTACAAGTTCGCCTGGTGGGTGATCTACTCCACCATTCCCATCGTGATCGTCGGCCTGGTGGCGAAACCGCTGATCGAGGGGCCGCTCGCCTCGCTGTGGGTGGTCGCCGCATCCCTGATCGTCGGCAGCGGGGTGATGTGGGCGGCGGACCAGATGGGCCGCCACCGGCGCGGTGAGGACGACGTCACCTTCAAGGACGCCATGCTCGTGGGCTGCTCGCAGATCCTCGCGCTGCTGTTTCCGGGATTCTCCCGCTCCGGGGCGACCATGTCGACCGCGCTGGTGCTCGACCTGGACCGGGTGGCGGCCACCAGGCTCTCGTTTTTCCTCGGCATACCCGCCCTCACCGGAGCGGGTCTCTACGAGCTGAAGGACGCGCTCGGCGCCGGTGTGGGCGCCGCACCTCTCGCGGTGGGCACCATCGTCTCCTTCGTGATCGCCTACGCCTCCATCGCATGGCTGCTGAAGTTCGTGGCGAAGCACTCCTTCAACGCTTTCGTGGTCTACCGGATCGTCATCGGAGTGCTGCTCCTGGGGCTGCTGGGCACGGGCGTCCTCAGCTGACGGATGCGGGCGGCCGGGACGGCGGGGCCGTGGCCCGGGGCGGCCGGGAAAACGACCCTAGCGAACCGACTGTTCACCCTGCGCCACCTCGACGCCGTGGTGCAGGCTGACGGTCCCCGCCGTGGCCGCCGCCGAGGAGACTCCCGCGCACAGGAGCAGGAGCAGGGCGAGCGCCGGTACGAGGCGTCGGCGACCGGCCGGATGGCGCAGCAGAGCGGCGACACGCGCGGGCACCGGGCCGGTGGTGGCCGAGGGCAGGAAGACGGGGCGGGCACCGGGCGCCGAACGGGTGGCGAGTGCGGCGCGGCCGATGGCCCGCGCGGTCAGCCGCCGGTCGCCGACGGCGTGTGCCGCGGCCTCGTCCGCGGCACGCTCCGCGGCCAGCGCGATGGCGGCGCGCACAGGCCGCAGGCCCGGGTGGCAGCGCGCACTGAGTTCGGCGACGGCGAGGAAGAGGTGGTGCCGGCCCGCGAGGTGCGCGCGTTCATGGGCGAAGAGCGCCGCGTGCTCCGCAGGTGTGAGCGAGCGCAGCATTCCGCTGGTGACCACGATTTTGCCCGGCTTGCCCGGCAGGGCGAACGCGTCGGCGCGGTCGTCGTCGACGATGCTCAGGTCACCGGCGGTGTGCCGGGTGCCCGCGGCCCCCGAGCGCGCGGTCCGGTACAGCCGCCACTGCCGCACGGCCGCGCGTGAGGTCGTCCAGACCCAGACCGCGAGGGCACCCGCGGAGAGCAGGGCCGCCGGGCCCAGGAGCGTGCCGGGGCCCACCGCGAGCGGCTGGACCAGCTCTCCCAGCCGGGCGGCGACGGGCAGCCTGAGCGCGCCTGGCAGCAGCAGAGCGCCGAGCGAGGCGAGTGCGCTCACCGCGAGTACGACGGCCGCCACCGTGAGCGACCACAGTGCCGTGACCGGAGGGAGCGTGCGGACGAGGCGATGTGCGAAGAGCGGGGCGGCGAACGGGACGAGCAGAGGAACGAGGAGCAAAGCGATCACTGGTCACCGGCTTCCAGGAGATCCCTCAGCACCCGTTCGTCGTCGGGGCTGAGCTGCGACACGAAGCGGGCGAGCACCACCTCGCGGTCACTGTCCTTGTCGAGTTCATGGTGCATGCGCCGGGCGGTGAGCCCGTGGGTGTCCTGTGCGGGGGAATAGACATATCCGCGGCCCGCGCGTGCCCTGCGTACGGCGCCCTTCTCGTGGAGCCGGGCGAGGATGGTGGCGACCGTGGTCCGGGCGAGCGGCATCGGGAGGCCCTGTTGCACCTGGAGCGCGGTCCAAGGGACGCCGGCTGCCCAGAGCGCGGCCAGGACGCTCGCCTCCAGCTCACCCGCCGGCCGCCGTTCTGCGCCCGTATCGGACACCGCAGCCCCCTTTCTCGTCCTTCTTCCTCGGCTGTCGCCTGCGAAGACCATAGAGCGATCGCCCGCCGTCCAGGGCGTGCTGCGCTCTGCCTCAATCCACCCATTATGAGACAGCCCCGACCTGGGCCGTATGTCGTGTGCACCACGGCCTGCCCGGCGCGCACGCCAGGACGTCAGGCAGGGTGTGACCTTCCCCGCCGGCCGCGCGCTCGCGACGCCCGATCCGCCGCCGGCTCTGTGGCCGTGCCGGTGGCTCGGGTGATGAACCGCTCAGGCAGCCATCGGGCCGCGGCGCAGACACACATCGCCAGCCAGCCGACGGCGAAGAGCCATCCGCCGATGACGTCGGTGAACCAGTGCACGCCGAGATAGACACGGGTCAGCCCGACCAGGACGGCCCAGCAGCCGATGACGGCGGCGATCGGCTTTCTGCCCTGCGGGGCGCGAACGAGCACGGCGATCACGAGCAGTCCTGCGGCGAGGGCCGCCGTGGTGGTGTGACCGGAGGGGAAGGCCCATCCGGACGCGTGCGTCGCCCAGTCCGACCGGGGCGGACGGGGCCGGGCGATCGAGGCCATCGTGGCGTAGCGCACGGCCTGGCCGGACGCCAGGCAGGCAAGGCACAAGGCGACGGCGGCGAGGCGGTGCCGCACGCCGCGTCCGGCGATGATCCCCGCCAGCGCGGCCAGCGCATACGGGACGGTGCCGGTACCGGTGCTTGTGAGCCCGCGCGCGGCGGCCCGAGCCGCGGCCGGGCGGTGAGCGACGGACCAGTCGAGGAGGCTGTCGTCGGCGGGCAGCGCGGCGCGGTGGCCGGCGATCAGGAAAGCGGTCAGCACGCCGAACGCGGCCAGGGCCACCAGACCGGTGCACAGAGCGCGTCCGGCGGCCTCCTTGCGGTTCACGACACGGCCGGCGACGGCCCACCAGCCAAGGCGCCCGCGCGGGCGGGCCTCACTCCTGGGGCTGCTTCGCGCGCGCCGCGGACTTGCGGGCGCGGTATGCCTCGGCGGCCAGCGGGGTCAGCGACACGACGACGATCAGCGCGATGATGGGCAGCAGATACCGGTCCACGTTCGGCACGGTGGAGCCGAGCGCGTAGCCGGCGAGCGTGACACCCAGGCTCCAGACGAGTCCGCTGGCCATCTGCCACACGGTGAACGTCCGCACCGGCACCTGCAAGGCACCTGCCAGCGGATTCAGCACCGTGCGCACCACCGGCACGAACCGGGCGAGCGTGATCGCCTTCGCATACCCGTACCGCTCCAGCAGTTCCTCGGCCCGCTGTGCGCCCTCGTGCAGACGGGCCGAGCGGCTGCGGGCGAGGAGTGTCCCGCCCGCTTTCCGTCCGATCAGATAACCGCACTGCGAGCCGGCCAGTGCGCCCACGGCGGCGGCCACCAGCAGTGGGGCCAGCGACAGCTTCAGGCCGCGGTCCGCCGTACCGGTGCACAGCAGACCGGCGGTGAACAGCAGAGAGTCACCGGGCAGAAAGAACCCGATCAGCAGCCCCGTCTCGGCGAACAGAGCCACGCCGACGCCCATCACGCCGAATGCCGCGAGCAGGGAATGGGCATCGAGAACGTTCACCGCGAGCTGCGACGCGGCGGACAGAGCGGCGACCATCGTCACGTGCCCTTTCGTGGGAGAGGGGACGCGGTCGGTGACGGCGCCCGGTGACCGTGATCCTAGGGGCGTGCTTCAGTGCGCTCCTAGACGGTCTACTGCACTGTAGACGATAACGGAGGCCGCAGCCGTTCCCGTGACCGACACGAGCGGGACCGGCGCGCAGCGGACAAGAGGGCGCCCCGCACCGGATGGATGTCTCCGGTGCGGGGCGCCTCTGCCGTACGTGCGGCCGGCTGCCCTACCTCAGGGCGTAGGCCCGGGTGATGGTCTGGGTCGTACGGCTGCCGTCCGCCGTCCAGACCTCGGTCTTGAGCGTCACGTATCCGTTGGTTGCCGCGAGCTTCGGGTGCCGGAGCTCGACCTGGAAGGTGTCGCCGTCCTTGCGGAACGTCCTGGCCTGCTGCCAGGTGGCGCCGTCGTCGTACGAGACGGACACCTTGGCTCCGGCGACCGCGGTGGAGCCGGTCCAGCCCGTCGGGCGTGCCGCGTTCACCGTGAAGGTGTACGGCGCGTTGGACTTCGCCTGGTTGAGCAGGTCAAGCGGCAGGTCGTAGCCGAGCAGGAGGACGGGCAGGGACTCGCAGACCTTGGGTGCGGGGACGAAGTCCGTGTCGCAGCCCTTGATGGCCATGGTGGTCGGTGCCGCGCTGCTGAAGGTCCACTCGGTGTGCATCTGGCGGCCCAGCGTGACGCCCGGGACGTCGGTGGCCGGCTTCTGGTCGAGGACGTACCGGTAGTCCGCCTTCTGGGGCACCAACTGGCCGAAACCGGTGATCTGCTGCCCGTTGAGGTAGTAGCTCCAGGTGTTGGTCCAGCCCGTCAGGAAGTGGTCGGGCTCGTTGTCACCGCCGTTGCCGCTGGGCATCCGCTGCCAGACGTCGGTGCGGCAGAACACACACGGTCCGAAGTCGTTCTGCGCCGTGCGCACCGGACCGGCGAACCAGCTCCTTGTGTAGGACTTGCCCGGGGTGGTGTAGGTGCTGCGCGCGTCACTCATCGTCCAGACGGAGGCGTTGCGGTCGGCCAGCACCTGATGCTGGTAGACGACTCCGGTGCCCGCCAGGACGTAGTCGTCGCGGGTGGTGCCCTGGTAGAGGGCCTGGCCGTCGCTGGTCGCCGTCCACTGCTTCGGTCCCCAGACCAGCAGTTGCTCGGCGCCCAGGCGCCGCGCCTCGTCGGAGTGGAACGTGTTCTTGACCTTGGCGAAGTCGGCCACGTCGACGGTCTTGGCGAGGCTGGCGGGGACCCGGTCGTCGGTGAAGTGCGGTGCGTAGGTGTAGCCCGACTCCAGGACACCCTTCAGGGTGATCCGGACCTTGCCCTTGGCCAGCAGGCCCTTGAGGATGGCGGCGTTGTCGTACGTGGCGTGTGCGACCGGGATGGTCTGCCCTGCGGGGACGCCGCTGCCGCTGGGCCCCGGGTCGGCGGGTGCCACGATCAGGGCGGTGGCCCCGGCGGCGGCGGCACGAACGGCCTGCTCGTCGGCCTGCGTGACATCGGCCACGGAGACCAGGACGGCCTTGCCCTTGACGTCGGCGGCGGCGAAGTCCTGCTCGGTGCCTGCGCCGAGGTCGGCCAGCTCGGTGCGCTTGGTGCCCTCGAAGCGCTTTGCCAGAACCGAGTACTTCAACGGGATGCTCAGATGGTGGGGTGCGGTGACCTCCAGCTGCACCAGCGGCTCGCGCCGGACGAGAAGGGACTCCACCCGCAGTGCACCCGTGGTGGCGGCGGCACTGGGGATGGCGCCGATCCTGGTGTCGTTCGTGTTGCGCAGTGTGCTGACGTTGGCGAAGTTGGAGTGGCTGTTGATGGTGCCGTCGTCGCGCACGATCTGCAGTGCCGTCTGGCCGGACTCCAGCGGCCGCTTCTCACCGTTGATCTTCACACTGAGGTCGGTGGCGGTGGTGCCGTCGGCGGTGAAGGTCTGGTCCCGGTCGGCCACCTGGATATCCGGAACGGTGAACAGGTCGGTCGCGTAGGAGACCGCGCCGCCGGTGGGCGCCGCCGTGTAGAGCGAGCCCTCGATGGAGTAGTGGCCGAGCGGAACCGACACGGTGGCGGTACCGGAGTCGTACAGGGTCTGGGTCTCCCAGGTGTCGTTGTCCAGGCCGTGCAGGGTGAACCGGACCGCGCTGGGGGTGTTGCCGAAGCGGTCGGTGAGGTTCACCGTGACGTCGTGCTGCTCCACGGAGGTGACGAAGCCGAGTGCGGCGTGCACCGCCTCGCCGCTCGCCGCCGTGGCGGTGACCGCGCCGCTGTACTGGCTGGCCTTCAGGCCGTTCGGGTCGAGCGTGACGGTGACGTCGGCGGTGGAGCCCGCGGGGATGGTGAGGCGGCCGTCGGCAAGGCCCGTGGCCGACAGGGACAGCGTCCCGTCGGGCACCTCGGTGCCGTCCGCGTCCTTGGCCGAGGCGGCCAGGGTCACGACGGTGTCGGTCGCGGTGTCGTTGCGCAGCGTCAGGGTGCGGTTCTCGGTGGGGTAGGTGCCCTTCTGCCACGGGATCACCCGGAAGTCGGCGGTGCCGGACAGCTCCAGTGCCGGATCGAGCGCGGGAGGGATGTCGACCCGGCCGTAACCCTGCTGGTAGACGGTCTGGTCAGCGGCGGACTTGGCGTGCGCGGTCAGGGCCGCCTTGATGCGCTGGCCACTCCAGTCGGGGTGGCGCTGCTTGAGGATCGCGGCCGAGCCCGCCACATGCGGGGTGGCCATGGAGGTACCGCTGAGCGTGGTGTAGTCGGTGCCGACGGGGGTACCGAGGTTGGTTCCGGCGGCACGCGCGGCGACGATGTCCACACCCGGGGCGGTGATCTCCGGCTTGAGTGCCATGTCGCCGAGGCGCGGGCCGCGGCTGGAGAAGGAGGCGAGCGCGTCGGACTTGTCGACGGCGCCGACGGTGAGAGCCGCGTCGGCGGCGCCCGGCGTGCCGAGGGTGCTCTCGCCGGGGCCGCTGTTGCCGGCGGCGATGACGAACAGAGTGTCGGACGAGGCGCTGAGTGAGTCGACCGCTTCGGTCAGCGGGTCGTCACCGGGGGCGTCGGGGCCGCCCAGGCTCATGCTGACGACGTCGGCGCCCTGGTCGACCGCCCACTCCATGCCGGCCAGGATGCTGGAGTCCGCGCCGTGTCCCGTGTTGTCCAGGACCTTGCCGATCAGCAGGTCGGCCTCGGGCGCGACTCCCTTGTACTTGCCGTCCGAGTTGGCGCCGCTGCCCGCGATGATGGACGCGACATGGGTGCCGTGGCCGTGACCGTCCTGGACCGACTGGCCTGCGACAAAGCTCTGGCTGGCGGTAATGCGGGGCGCGATGTCGGCGTTGTTGAGGTCGGCGCCGGTGTCCAGGATGGCGACCTTCACTCCCTTGCCGTCGTAGCCCAAGGCCCAGGCCTCGGGAGCGCCGATCTGCGGCACGCTCTGGTCCAGGGTGACCTTCGCCTTGGCGTCGTACCAGAGCTTGGCCACCCCGGCGGTGCCGGGCACCACGGCGCCATCGGCTCCGCGGGTCCTGGCCGTAGACGGCCTGACGGACTTCCAGAAGTCCTTCGCGTCCCGCTTGTGGACATGCACCGAGGACAGCCCGAGCCGGGGCATGACCCGCACGCTCGCGCTGCCAGGCAGGTCCGCGGACTTCTCCTGCAGGGCGGTGGCGCCGGGCTTGCCCTGGAAGTCGACGAGGGCAGGCAGGTCGCCGGATGCGGCGTCGGCGTATCCGTCCCGTATCAGCCGGCTGACGTTGAACAGCTCGCGGTCCACCAGGCCAGCGGCGACGGCGGTTGTCGCGCTGTCGGGGTAGACGTAGACGTCACCGTTCTTGCCGCTGTCGGACTCAAACGACTTGGACGTCCCCGCCGACGCCAGGATCTGTATGGCCTGCCGGCCGTCGGGCTGGGTGGCCAGCGCGACGGTGTCGCCGGTGACCAGGGTGACGGCCGATGCCGCCGCCTGCTTCTGAAGCGCCGGCTGACCGTTAGGGCTCTGGGGCTGCGCCGCCGCGGTCGCGGCCGAGAACTGGCTCGTCAATGACAGGACCACTGTCACCGCGACCCCGCTGACGAGGGCGGTACGCCAACGTCTGAGGCGGGTCTTCTGCATCGGGTTGTCCTCTCGGGAGCTCAACGGGCAGGCGTCTTGGCACAGCTGACGCCGCAGCGGCCCGGCCGAACATCCGGCCGATAACGCACTGTCCGGAACCTAACTGTCTGATTCAGCCGCCCTCCAGAGCCCGTGTGGCGTATCGGCGCCAACTGGCGCGTTGTCGCCAGGCTGCGGGACCACCGCTAACCCGCCGCCGACCGGCCACGGCCCTACCCGTCCGCCGGCTCCAGTCCGGTCACGTCAGAGGAGGCGAGCCAGCCCCGTTCGGAAACCTGCCAGCCCAATTGCATACGGCTCGACGCGCCCGCCAGATCCATCAGCCCCCGGACGCGGCGGTTGACGGTCCGCTTGCCGATCCCCATCACCCGGGCGATCGCATCGTCGGTCAGGCCGGACAGCAGCAGGGTCAGCAACTGGACATCCGCCCCGGAGAGTCCGGCCCTGCCGCGCGCTTCGGCGGACGGCGGGTCGAGCGGGAGCGCCGACGCCCAGGCCAGTTCGAAGAGCGCGATCAGTGCGTCGAGCAGGGGTCCCTGGTGGATCTGGACCACGGCTCCCGGCGGTCGCCCGGCGTGCGCCGGCAGCGTCAGCAGGGCGGCGGACGCGTCGACGATGATCAGCTTGACCGGGAGTCTGCTCATCACACGCGCCCGCTCACCGGCGACCAGGAACCGGCGGATGCTCTCCTGCCCGCCGTCCTGCTCGATCGCCGCGCGGTCGTACACCGTCCGGTACTGGACACCTGCCGTCAGCTGGTCGAACGTGACCGCGTCGGTGTCCGTGCCCACCAGGTACGGCGGTGTCACGAAGCCCAGCACCTCCTGGCGGGCACGCCGCTGGAGCTGCTCGTACCGCTGGGCCAGCGTCTCGGCCGGGACGATTTCGGCGAACTCCTCCAGACAGGTCGGCCCGAGCACCCTGCGGTACTCCTTGGTGAGGTGGCTCAGGACACTCCTGGCGGACTGGAGTTCGTTCATCCGCAACAGCAGCAGCGTCTCCCCGGCGATGTCCGGAGGCGCCGGGATCAGCTGGGCCGGCCGGTCGTCGGTGATGGTGACCAGGCCCTTGTCGGCAAGTCCTGTCAGTGCCTCGTCAAGGTACCGGTCGGCCGGCCGGCCGAGCAGCTGTCCCAGCCGGTCGATCCCGCACCGTCCGGACTCCACCAGCAGTTGGTACACCTGCGACTCGGTCGCGGTGAGGCCGAGCGCCTGCAGCATGAGTGTTCTCTTTCGAAGATCCGGATGCCTCACCTTAGGCGGTGGACTCCGCCTCCTTTGCGGGCGGTCGCCCTCCGGCGCACGCCACCGCAGGCGCCGGACCTGCGGGATCAGCGACCGGCCGGCGTCGCACGCGCCCGCGAAGCGCGGGCCCGGCTGCCGAAAGCGGCACGGGCCAGCAGACCGAGGAACGGGTCAGCCACCGCCGTTCTCCACTCTCCACGCGAAGCGGCGCCCCTGATCAGTTGCAGGTCCTCGGAGCGTGCGCGCACACTCGGGGGGCACATGCCGATCCTGGTCGGGTTGGAGACGAACTTCGCGACCAGCACCGGCGCGGTTCGACCACGCGGGAGTCGTTGAGGATGCAGGTGATGCCCGTGCGCAGGCCGGCATCCACGCGCTCCCCGGCCGCTTCCCGTTCCCGGCAAAACCGGCGGACCCTCAGCAAGACCGCCTCCTGCACGGGCCTCCCGCGCGCCGCACGCACCGCGCGTTCATGGCGAAACGATTTTGCGTACCGGTCCTTCAGCGTCGGCACGCCGAACGCGACGTGCCACGACACGTCGCGGAGAAAGGACATATGACGCACACGCCCGGCACCGACCGCTATCGACTCGACGCCGCACTGACCGCCGCGGGCGTACCTCCCGACGAGGTGGTGGACTGCCAGAAGCTCGACGGCGGCACCTTCAACACGGTGTTCCAGGTGCGCCGCACGCGCGGCACGGATCTCGTGGTCAAGCTGGCGCCGCCGCCCGGCACCCCGGTGCTCCGCTACGAGCAGGGCCTGCTCGCCACCGAGGCCCGCTTCTTCGCCCTGGCCCAGAACGCGGTGGGCGTCCCGGTCCCCGTAGTGCTGCCGCCCATCGACAGCAGCGCTCCCCCGCCGGTCGACTCGCTGGTGATGACCCGGTGCCCGGGCGTCAACTGGTGCGAGCTGCAAGAGAGCATCGACGGCGAGCAGCGGCGCCGGCTCCGTGCCGAGCTGGGACGCCATGTGGCCGCCCTGCACACCATCACCGGCAGCGCCTTCGGCTATCCAGCGCTGTCTCTGGGCCCGCTGCGCAGCAGCTGGCGGGCGGCGTTCTCGGACATGGTCGACGCGGTCCTCGCCGACGCGGAACGGTTCGACGTCCCCCTGCCGCGGCCGTCCGACCGGATCAGGGAGCTGTTCGCGGCACAGAGCGCGGTGCTCGACGAGGTCACCACCCCGTGTCTCGTCCACTTCGATCTGTGGGACGGCAACGTCCTCGTCGAGGGTGCGGGCACCGATGACGCACGGATCGGCGCGCTCATCGATGCCGAGCGCGCGTTCTGGGGTGATCCGCTCGCCGACTTCGTGTCGCTGGCCCTGTTCGGGGACATCGAGCAGGACGACGATTTCCTCGCCGGATACCGGTCGGCCGGGGGCTCGGTGACGTTCGACGCAGCGACGCGGCAGCGTCTGACGCTGTACCGCTCGTACCTCTATCTGATCATGTGGGTGGAGGCCGTGCCCCGCGGCTCCGACGCGGCCCGGCGCGCCTGGCTGCGCCAGCAGGTCCTACGACCGCTCACGGCGACGCTCGCCGCCTGGTCCGGCGAGAAGCACGGAGCGCCGGCATGACGGCCGTCCTGACATCCGGTGCGCCCTCGGCGTATGCGTTCCAGGGCTGTTGCCGGCGGACCGGCCGTGCGGACAGGGCACGCCTGCCGGGGTGAGCGCACCAGGACGGGCGCGATGCGGCCGGGGATCGGCAGAATCCGACACATGACCGGGCTACGATCGACCGCCACAGTACGAGTGGCGCATCGTACCCGCGCGTCCATGCCTGATGAAGCGTCACTATGGAGCGTCACTACAGTCAGCAACGAGTCAGTACGAGTCCGGCTCGGACCCGGCCAGGCCGCCACCCGCGCAGCCCGGCCCGGCCCCGTCCGTGCCGCCTTTGACCTGGCGGAGCGCGGCTCCAGAGCCGATCCCGTGACGTGGGGAGAGAATCCGTGTTCTACAACGTATTCAAGTACGTGTTCCTCGGCCCTTTGCTGCGCCTGCTGTTCCGGCCGAAGATCGAAGGTCTCGATCACATTCCGGCGTCGGGAGGCGCGATCGTCGCCGGGAACCATCTGTCGTTCGCGGACCACTTCGTGATGCCGACCATCGTCAGACGCCGCATCACCTTCCTGGCGAAGGCCGAGTACTTCACCGGAGGCGGCATCAAGGGCCGGCTCACCGCGGCGTTCTTCCGCGGTGTGGGACAGATCCCGGTCGACCGGTCCGGCAAGGAGGCCGGCCAGGCCGCGATCCGGGAGGGGCTGGGCGTCCTGTCCAAGGGCGAGCTGCTGGGCATCTACCCGGAAGGCACCCGCTCGCATGACGGCCGCCTCTACAAGGGCAAGGTCGGCGTCGCCGCCATGGCCCTCCAGGCGCAGGTCCCGGTCGTGCCCTGCGCGATGATCGGCACGTTCGAGGCGCAGCCGCCCGGCCAGGTCCTACCGAAGGTCCACCAGCCGGTGCGGATCCGGTTCGGTGCGCCGCTGGACTTCTCCCGCTTCTACGGCTTGGAGAGCGAGAAGGCGGTCCTGCGGGCCGTCACCGACGAAATCATGTACACCATCCTGGAGCTGTCGGGGCAGGAGTACGTCGACAAGTACGCGGCCGCGGTCAAGGCCGAGGAGGCCGCCGCGCGCAGCGGAGCCGAAGAGCCCGAGCGGAGCCGGAGGTTTCCGCGCCTGCCGCTGAGCTGACGGGCCGCGCCGCCCCGTCGGCCGTCCCCTGCCACCTTCGGCCGTCGCGCGCAACCCGGCAGGACGAAGCTCTGCGGCCAGCGAAACATACTGGTCGGCCGCCAGGCCGCGGCGTACGGTCCGGGTCATGGCACACGCGGTGGTGATCGGAGCGACGGGTCAGATCGGACGCGCGGCGGTGCAGGCGCTCGCCGAGGACGGCTGGACGGTGACGGCGGCCTCGCGCGGCGGCGGGCGCGCCGACGGATGGCCTCCTGAGGTACGTGCGATGCGGGCGGACCGCGCCGACGACGCGGCGCTTTCGGCCGCGGTCGGCGCAGGGTGCGACGTGCTGGTCGACATGGTGGCCTACGGCCCTGGACACGCCCGGCAGCTCCTCTCGCTCGCCGACCGGATCGGCTCGGCCGTGGTGATCTCCAGTGGCGCGGTATACAGGGACGACAGGGGCCGCAGTTTCGACACCCAGATGGAACCCGACGGTTTTCCCTGCTATCCCGTGCCCATCCCGGAGACCCAGCCCACGGTCCCGGCGGGCGAGCAGAGCTACGGCAGCCGGAAGGTGGCCCTGGAGGAGGAGCTGCTGGCGGCCGGCGACCGGCTGCCGACGACCCTGCTGCGTGCGGGCGCCGTCCACGGCCCGCACTGCCGCACCCCGCGCGAGCTGTACTTCGTCAAGCGGAACCTGGACGGCAGACGTACCCGGGTGCTCGCGCACGACGGTGCGAGCCGCTTCCACCCGGTGAGCGTGCACACCCTCGCCGAACTCATCCGGCTCGCGGCGGCCCACCCCGGCACCCGGGTGCTGAACGCGGGCGATCCCGAAGCCCCCACGGTCCGCGAGATCGGCGAGGCGATCGACGCCACTATGGGCGTCACGACCGAAACGGTGCTGGTACCGGGCCCGCCCCCGGAGCCCACCGTCGGCGAGACGCCCTGGACCGTCGCCCATCCGGTCGTCTACGACATGTCGGCGGCCGCACGCGAACTCGGCTACCGCCCCGTCGTCTCCTACGCGGACAGTCTGCCGCAGACGGTGGACTGGCTCTGCGAGCAGCTGCGGGGACGCGACTGGCGTACCGCGTTCCCGGACATGGCCAGGCGGAACGACCAGATGATCGATCTCTTCGACTACGCGGCGGAAGACGCCTGGCTCGCTCGCCGCACGGCCTGAACGGAGCACGGGCCAGACATATACATCTCAGACAGAAGGGGCCTGTGGAGCAAGCCCCACACACACGACCCTGACCTGCCGGCCGGTCAGGGGCTCGTAAGGCCACCCGGCGCGCGGCGCGGCCCGGCGACAGCTAGTCCGCAAGTCTGCAAGTCGGCGAGTTCAGGGGCCAGGGTGCTCGGCGGCGATTCCGAACCGCCGTTCGCGGGCGGCGGACGGGACCGTGTGAACCGTCGAGACGGAGCTGATCACCTGCTCCTCCGCCGTGTCCTGCTCCTCTTCGAGACGCCGCAGGTCAGCGGCGGAGACCAGGGCGGCGATCGGCTTGCCATGGCGGGTGACGACCACCCGCTCACCGCCGTACACCACGCGGTTGATCAGATCGGCGAGCTCAGCCCGTGCTTGCGTCACCGGAATCTCGTAGGCCATGCTCTCTAGCTTACGTAACGTCCACCTGGTCCGCCGTAATCCGTGGCGACAGCGATTATGCAGGTCAGAGAGCTCTCGCGTACTCCCGCACTCTCTCGCTTGTGAGAGATGTGTGAGACGAGGTGAGACCAAGAGTCTTCTGGTCTGCCTGAATCCTGGCGGGTCTCAGACTCAGCTTGAGATAAAACCTCTGCGGCTCTCCCAAGGACGGGGTGTTCGAGTTCGCCGCTCTTCTGTTCGTTGACTGCCTTCGAGCAAGGCGTTGCCTACGTCGTAGATCCTCGGGTCTGTACACGCAACGTAGAGCGACGCAGCCGTCGCCCACAGTGGCCCGATGGTGTCGGCCGTCCGCGGCCTTGCGAGAACTCAAGGCAGTGACCGTGTCGACTTGCGATACCTCGGCGTCACCCGACCAGGAGTCATGCGCTCTTCGAGGTCACCGGGCCGCGCTCCCAGTGGGGCGCTCTGCGCAAGTCCTCGGCGAGCGGACCCTCGTGCCCGAGGCGCCCGTTCCCCGGGTCCGTACACGGCCATGACGACGGACGGTCCAGCTGTCGACCGGCTGCCTGGTCCTCGCGCAGCGGGGCCGAGTCCAGCCGAGGTGTTGTCTCCAGTAGCGGCAGGTCGTGTTCAACGATCGACGTGACTGCGGAGGAAGCACGACCAGACGGTGTCGGCGACAGCGGCAGTCGGCGCACCGTGCGTGACCACCACAGCCACAGGGCGTCGCCGAGGGCTCCCGCCGGAGGGCGATCCGGCTCGACGTCCTGACGGATCATCGCCGCCCTGGCCAGCGGCCCACCTCGGCTCGGGCCGCTCCAGCTCGACGCGTCTGCCGCTTGAGCCCCGACGATGCAGACGCTCGCAGTGCACCGGACCCAGCATGCTGACCGTCACTGTCGTCGGCTCAGTGCTCGTGGCCGGCTGGGACTCCAGGTGTCGCGAGGGCGTCGGGCCGATCCGGATCGCTGGCCGACTGGCGTATGAGGCCGGCCGCCTTTCGGCGCCCACCACTCGCCGACCTGCCGGGTGAGGTCTGCGGTACAGGACGCGGTCGCCACGCATGCTGTACCGCACACCTCTACCCGCGAACGGCGGCTGGTGGGCCCCGAGGTAGGGGCCGTCCGTCATCCGCCAGTCGGCGCACGATCCGGATCGGCCCGTCGCCCTCGCCACCTGGGAGATCCCCTGCACGAGACCGAGCACGACCTCACGCAGCTGTTGGCGGTGCACATGCTGGACTGATCGCCGGGGCGCAAGCGGCGTGCCGTCGAGTCGAGCCGGTCCAGGACGGTCTGGGCTCATCACCCCGAGCCGGGCGGCGACGCTCGGTACGCCCAGCACCGTGATCATCTCGTGACGTCGAGCCTCGCCCGTCCGTCGGCATGCCCGAAACCCCGCTGATTGCTGGTGTTCACGCACCGACACGCGACGCCAGGAGCTCTACGTCGACAGCCATCTGGTCGTGCTTCCTCCGCAGATTCGCTCTTGAACTCACCCGCTAGCTGCGAAGACAAGCACCTACGGCTCGAACGTCGACCCCGCCTGTCGCTCATGGCACGCCGCACGGAGCCGCTGGAGCGGCGTCCTCGTGCATGAGCCGTGTACAGCTCAACTGAGCTTGCGCCCAGGCCCCTCACCGCGGACCTCAAGGCGTCCATGGGAGCGCCCCCTCCCGTCGAACGCATCACTCCTGGTCGGGTACGCCGAGGGTTTCGTCAAGTCCACACGGTCACTGCCTTGGTTCTCACAAAGCCGCATGAAGCGCCATCGCCCTCGGCCACACTGTGGACGCCCGCCCGGCCGCCGCTACTAGCGGTCACAGACCCCAGGATCTACGACGTAGCCATCGCCTTGCTCTAAGGCATTCAATGCCCAGAGATGCGGCGAACTCGAACACCTCGCCCCCGGACCGCCCAGCAGGTTTTATCTCAAGCTCAGTGCGTTGTGGCAAAGGGAGTCCCTGTTCGATGAGCAGGGGCTTCTTCGTGTGCGGGGCTTGACCGCGACGGGGTAGGGGCAGTGCGCGATCTTGGTGGTTAACTTCAATTGTTAGGCAACAAGGCGTAGTTGGAGTCTTGCGAGGTGGCTGTGGTTGGTTCGGTTGAGGGGGTGGCCGTTCCACCAGGCGTTGAGTCGGATGAGGTTGAGGGCGGTGGCGCTGGTGGTGTGGTCAAGGTGGGTCTTGGCGAGGCCGCGGTAGCGGGCTCGGCGTAGGCCGGTGGTGTGGGTGGCCTGGTGGATGGTGCCTTCGATGCCGGCGCGGAGCGCGTAGTCGCGTTGCCAGGTGCCGTCCTGTTGCTGGGCGCGGGCGGCGCGGATTGCTTCGGTGAGCTCGCGGGGGTAGAGGCTGAGCCGGCGGCCTTGCCGTGAGCTGGTGCACTGCTCTTTGGCCGGGCAGGGGATGCAGTCCAGGGCGGCGAAGGCGACGACGGTTTTGGCGATGCCTTCCTGAATGACGTCGTTCCAGGTGGCGCTGGTCTTTCCGGTCGGGCAGACGGCTCGTTTGCGGTCCCATTCGATGGTGAAGTCGTGTGCGGCGAATCCTTGTTGGGCTTTGGCCTGGCGGGAGGTGTCGAGCAGGACCGGGGTGATCAGGGCAATGTTGTGGTCCTTGGCGGAGGAGATGATCAGGTTGGCGCTGGGGTAGCCGGAGTCGAGGTAGTGCCGGGCGGGCAGCAGGTGGCGGCGGCGAAGGGTCTGGTGGATCGTGTCCAGGGCCTTGCTGTCCGGGAGGGTGGAGTGAGTGGTCGTGACGCCTGTGATCAGGTTCGGGCGACTGGGCCGGTCGCCGTCGCCCTGCGGGTGGCAGGTTTCCGAGATGTGCAGTTTGTAGCCGTTCCAGAATGTCTCGCGCTTGGCGGACCAGCGGGCGTCGGTGTCGTAGGGCGAGGTCAGGCGTATCGGGGCGGGCGGTAGGCCGTCGCCGCCGTCCTCACTCCGCTCGCGCTGGCGGATCCGTTGTCTGCCGGCCCGGTCGGTGGTGCGGGTGTAGTTCTGCACCAGCACGCACCTCAGGGTCTGCACCGCGGGCAGCTCGCGCAGCCACCCTGGCGAGACCGACGCGTAGACAGCCTGCAGCAGTGTGTAGCCGTCGGCAGCGTAGGCGAGCGCAAGTTCATGCTGCTTGGTCTTGGATGCGGGCAGCCGCCAGTTGTCGATCCGGTCCGCGTAGCGGTGGCTCCAGTCCTGAACCACCAGTACCTGATCGACCCATTCGGGGCATGCGGCGGCCAGCGCGTTCAGGGCCGCGCGGACGCTCTCACCGGTCAGCTCGAGCCGGTTCAGGTCCCGCACCGCGGCAACGATGTGCGTGGAGTCGGTGCGCTGACTGCCGCCCGCCTGCACCAGATCCAGGCTCTGCAGACGCTCCAGCAGCAGATCCAGCACACGTTCCTGAAGGCCGTGGGCGACAACACGGGAGCGGAACTCTGACAGCACACTGTGGTCGAAACCCGGATCCTCCAGACCCAGGCCGAGTGCATACTTCCAGGCAAGGTTCTCGCGAACCTCGTCGGCAGCCTGCCGATCGGTCAGGTTCGCCGCTTTCTGCAGCACCGTGACCAGCGCCAGTCGTCCCGGCGACCAGCCCGGCCTGCCTACCTGGCCGAACGCATCAGCAAAGGCCGCGTCCGGGAACAGCTCCCCGAACCGGTCACGAACCTGCACCGCCAGCGGGACCTGGCGCCGGCCCCGGTACATCGCCCTGATCGCCGCCGCGACCTGCGGATCCGGCTCAGGCCAGGACTGCGGCTGCACCGACACGACACACTCCCGATCCCCAAGAAACCACGACAAGATCAACGATCAGCATGATCCCATCCGCCGGAGCCATCGCTCCCACCGCGAACAACTTGACCTCACAGCAACGGAGTTCGAATTAGCCACCAAGATCGTGCGCCTGCCGAAAATGTCGTCCGTGCAGTTCAAGCGGCATGTTGGTATTCGTGGAGGACTCCGCCGAGGCGGCCTTTTCGGTGTACGTCGAGGTGGGTGATCTGTGCGGGGGTGAGCGGTTCGGGGACAGCGCGCAGAGGCGCTGCCTGGTCATCGCTTGGTGGGGTCGATGGGTGTTGTAGTGCAGTTCGAACTGGCGGAGCGTATTGCGTAGGTGGTGCTCGTTCCAGATGAGGGTGCGGTTCAGGAGTTCGCGGCGGCAGGTCTGGACCCAGCGTTCCATGATGGAGTTCATGCGCGGGATCCGGACGCCGGTGAGCACGACCTGGATGCCGGCGTCGGCCAGGATCTCGTCGAAGAGGGCGGGGTACTTTGCGTCCCGGTCCCGGATCAGGTACCGGACGGTGGCGTTGGCGTCCGTCAGGTCCATCGCCAGGTTACGGGCGGCCTGGGTGACCCAGGCGGCGGTGGGGTGGGCGGTGGTGCCGAGGATGCGGATGCGGCGGGTGGCATGTTCGATCGTCGGCGAGGATGTACTGGCGCTTGGCCGGTCAGGGTGACGGTCTCGATGAAGTCGCAGGCCAGGAGGGCGTCGGCCTGGGAGCGCAGGAAGTCGGCCCAGGTAGTGGCGGCCCGGTCGGGCGCAGGGTCGATGCCCTCGGAGGTGAGGATTTCCCAGACGGTGGAGGCGGCGATCGTCATGCCGAGGGTGGTCGAGTTCGCCGTGCACCCTGCGGTAACCCCAGGACGGGTTCTCGCGGACCAGGCGCAGGATCAGCACGCGGATCGAGCGGACGGTGGGTGGTCGGCCCGGCCTCTTCGGCCGGCAGGTGCGGGCATGACGCCGCTTGATCAGGTCGCGGTGCCAGCGCAGCACGGCGTCTGGCCGGACCAGTAGCCGGAGCCGGCGCAAGACCTGACGGGGCAGGGGTACCAGCAGAGCGGCAAGGAACGCCCGGTCTTCCGGAGCGAACTTGACCCGGTCCGCACCGAGCTGGCGCTCCAGGGCAGTGATCTGGTGGCGCAGGGCAAGGATCTCCACGTCCTTGTCGCGGTCGCTCATCGGCAGTAACCGCAGCGTGGCGAACATGTTGGTGACGGTCAGGTAAGCGAGACGAAGCAACACGAGGGCCCATCCTGCCGCACCGCCGAACAAGCCCTTGAGCTGCATGGATGACATTTTCGGCAGGCGCAGTGGCGCGCCCGGTGCAGTAGCAACTGCTCAGTAACCGGTCATACCTGCGAAGTGAGGGGCCGATCACCATGGCGTACGACATCGAGAAGCCGGACGAACAGTGGCGCGCGGAGCTGACGCCCGCCGAGTACACCGTGCTGCGCCAGGCCGGCACGGAGCCCGCGTTCACCGGTGAGTACACCGACACCAAGAAGCAGGGCGTGTACTCCTGCCGGGCATGAGCTAAGTCTACGGTCGACATATTCGGATGGAACTCGATCTGGAAGGCAAGGATGCCAGCCGCGCCTATGCCATGCTGGTTTCGCTCGTCATTTGCCGTTGAGCCGAAAATGCTCAGCTTTCGGGATCTTTCTTACCAACTCTACGACGGCTGTAAAGGGGCGCATCTATTTGGACCCCGTCCTTCGACGGCTTCGAATGCCGTTAGGGCCGCGATTCATTTTCGCCGAATCGTTACCTTGCGCGCGCTGGGAGAATAATGATGTAGAGCTGTCCGCTCGAACCCTCTATAATCCGCGTCCAGGCAATTGATTGCAGCATGAGCGGGAAGCCATCCTTCATTTCCGAGCTGAAGCGGCGCAACGTCATCCGCGCAGGGGTTCTCTATCTCGGCGCCGTCTGGGCGCTCGCGCAGGGCATCTCTCAACTTGGCCCTTCGCTCGGCGCACCGGAATGGACGACACGGTGGTTTCTCGTCGCCGCCGGAATCGGTTTTCCGTTGTGGCTCGCGTTCGCCTGGTTTTACGAGTTCACCCCCGAAGGTTTGATGCGCGAAAGTGAGATCGACCCGGCCAAATCGATCACCTATCACAGCGGCCGCAAACTCGACTTCGCGATCATTGGCGTCCTGGCGGTCGCAGTCGTGCTGTTGCTGACAGACCGATTCGTGCTGCGTCGTGGCGTTAACGAAACCACCGCCGTTCTCATCCCGGAAAAATCGATCGCCGTTCTGCCGTTCGTGAACATGTCGTCCGACAAAGAACAGGAGTTTTTCTCCGACGGAATTTCGGAGGAACTGCTGAATGTGCTCTCCAAGGTGCCGCAGCTTCAGGTGGCGGCGCGCACCTCTTCGTTCTCCTTCAAGGGCAAACAGATCGAGATCCCGGAAATCGCGCGGCAACTCCACGTGGCCAATGTGCTCGAGGGCTCGGTGCGCAAGAGCGGTGATCACTTGCGGATCACGGCCCAGCTTATTCGGGCGGCCGAAGGTTACCATCTTTGGTCGGAGACTTATGACCGCAAACTCGACGACATTTTCAAGATCCAGGACGACATCGCGGGCGAAGTGGTGAAAAAATTGAAGGTGACGCTGCTTGGCGCGGCACCGACGGTGCGCGAGACCGATCCGAAGGCTTACACCCTTTACCTCCAGGCGGTGCAGCTTGGGCGGCAATTCACTCCGGAGGCGTTTACGCAATCTGATGCACTTTTTAATCAGGTGCTTAAGATTGATCCGCGCTATGCGCCGGCTTGGAGCGAGCTGGGGAAGAATTCTCTCAACGAAGGATTCGAAGGGTTGCTGCCCAGCAGCGAGGGCCTCGCTCGTGCGCGCAAGGCGAACGAAAGGGCGTTGGCGATCGATCCAAACTACGCGCCGGCGCACGCCAGACTCGGCTCGGTCGCGGCCTATGACAATGATTCCGTTGGCGCCGCAAAGCACTTCGAGCGCGCCCTGGCACTCGATCCGAGTGATCTGACCGTGCTCGACGAGGTTGCTGTGTTTCTTAAATCTCTGGGCCGGCTACGAGAGGCGCTGGCGCTCAATGAGGCTATCGTGCGACGCGACCCGGTGAACTTGACGGCGCTTAATAACCTGGGCAACGCGCAGCTATTAACGGGACAGTTCGATGCGGCGATCGCTTCGTTCCGCAGCGTGTTGAGTCTGAGCCCGGGTTACGGCGGCGCGCACTATTTCATCGGCGAAGCAATGCTGCTCAAAGGTGACGCGCCTGCTGCGCTCGCCGAGATCGAGCAAGAGCAGGGCGAGGTCTTGCGGCTGATCGGCCTGTCGATGGCGTATCATGCGCTCGGGCGCAAGACGGAGTCCGATGCCACGCTTCGCACCCTGACGGCGAAGTTCGAGAAGGACTGGTCCTATAACATCGCCTTTGTCTATGCCTTCCGCGGCGAGGCCGACAAGGCCTTCGAGTGGCTCGATAAGGCGCTCCAACATCAAGATGCAGGATTCTCAGAGATCGTATCGGAGAACCTGTTCGACAACATCCATTCAGACCCGCGCTGGCTGCCCCTCCTGCGCAAACTCGGCCGCGCTCCCGAGCAACTCGCCAAGATCCAGTTGAAGGTCACTCTCCCGCCTTGAGCTTCATGCGAGGAGCAGACGCCTAACGAGTGATGCATCCGCCCGACTTCCTCGCCGAGCCGAAGCGCGCCGCCGAAGTGAAGGGGGAGACGGGGTCGCGTCTATATACATTTAACATTTGGCCGTTTGCGGGCATCGCGCGCCGA
>CAVXIJ010000029.1:0-108578 GCA_963761765.1 uncultured Actinomycetota bacterium | reverse complement strand
GGCAGTCGGCGTAGAGCGGTGCTTGGGCGATCGCCGGCTTCGCGCAGCGGTCGGTCTTGCGGACCAGCAATGTGCAGTCACCGGACGAGGTGTTGGCCGGGCTGTTGCAGAACCGGTCGGCGTTCTCCCACAGGGTGATCCCCGACCAGTTGTTCTCCAGCACGTTCCGGTAGATCTCGTACTTGTCGGTGCGGGCTTTGACCCGTGGTTCGCCGCCGGACTCGGACAGGTAGACGGTCGCGTACGGGAAGGTGTCGCCCTTTTTGGCTTCTCTGCGGCCCTCGACCCAGTTGTTCCGCCGAATGGTGCTGTTCCGGATGACCGCGTTGTAGCTGGTCTCGTAGATCAGCGCGGCGCCGTCGTTCGCCTCGAGCACGTTGTTCTCGATGCGGAAGTCATTGTTGTTGGTGTCCGCCCACAATCCCGTTCCGCGGTTGTCGTGCACCCAGTTGCCGCGTACGTCGGCGCCATTGACAGCCCAGAACTTGATGCCTCCGGTGCAGCCGCAGCCCTCCTTGCGCCGCTCCCAGTCGCCGGTGTTGTTGCCCACGATCTCGTTGCCCTCGACCACCAGGTCGCGGAGGGCGCCGCCGCCCTTGTACGCGTTCATGCCGTACTGACCGTTGTCGCGCAGGAAACTGCGGGATCTGCTGGCGGGCACCGGCCATCAGCCCGGCACCGGAGTTGTCCTGGATCGTCGCGTGCTCGATCAACCAGCCCGTCGGCCGAGTCGTGGTTGACCACGCCCTCGTCGGGCGGCGCCACGAAGCGTTGAACGGTCAGGTAGCGGATGGTGACGTTGCGGGCGGTGCCGCCGAACGCGTACTGGTTCTTCTTCCGGCCGTCGAGCACCGCGCCCGGCGCACCGAGGTAGCGGTCCCCCTCCTTGGGGATGACCTGGGCGTAGCGGTCCGGGTCGAGCCGGTGCTTGCCCGGTCGGAGCCAGAACGTGGTGTTCGGGGGGCTGTTCTTGGTCTTCGCCGCGAGGTCACCGACCTTCGCGGGGTCGACCGTCACCGCGTCCGCCGGCGCCTTCGCCGGCCCGGCCGCGGGCTTGGCGCACACCCGGGCCACGGATCGGGCCGCGGACGCGGCGGATGCGGACGGCGCGGCCTTCGACTCAGCCTTGTCCCCCGGCGTGCTCTCACAGCCGGTCGCCGCCAGCAAGCCCAGCGCCAGCGGTGCCGCCGCCAACGCCCAGTGCCGCCTCTTGTTCTTCACCGCGCCCCCTGGCCGCGGAACCTGAGCACCGGTGGTCAACCCCTCCGCGCCGTCGGCGAAGCCGGTGCCGACCAGCGTGGTGGTGGGTTCCTTGCGCCCGAAGCCGGCGGAGGACCAGCGCAGCGGCGGCCGCTCTTCGCCGTGATGTGCCCGCCAGCTCAGCTGCTCGGGCAGGTCGAGCGTCGCGGAGCGCCCCTCGCCGTCCCGGATCCAGGTGAGCATCGCCCGGCTCTCCCAGGTCCGCGGCGATCGCCCGGGCCGAGGTGGAACGCCAGGCGCACATCCCCGCGCGGCCGCGCACCTCGTCGACCACCTTCAACTCCTGGCTCGCATGCGTCAGTTCCACTCGACGACGGTGTACGGAACCCTGGTAGCCGTCGTGCTCGGCGCACCAGCGGGCCACGCCCTCCTCGGAGGTGTCTGCTGTTGCGGTCAGGACGCGGCTGTCGGCAGCCGCGTCCACAGGAACGGGCCGCCGGAGACGGACTGATCCTCGCCGTCCAGTTGCAGGGTGTTGTGGCCGAGGGTCGACCGGAAGTACCGCCGCCACTCGGGTTGCCCGTGGTAGCAGTAAGTTCCCGGGTCGGCGAGCACGTCGACCCCGTCGTGCCGGACCTCCACGGACAGGGCGTCCGCGTGGGCGTGCGCGGCGATGGACAGGAAGCCGTGGGGCCGCGTCGCCGCGGCACCAGATCTCTCTCGCCGGGCCGCGCAGGATGGTCAGACCCGCATCGGCGAAGTGGGCCGGTCGGCTTGCCGGGCGCGTCAAGGAGGGTCCGTGGGTCTGATGAGCGAGGCCAGCAGCCGGGTGCGCACATCGGTGCCGGTCACCGCCGGCCACCAGGCGAGCCGGCCGAACACGGCGTCCCCGGTGGCAAGGAGCGAGCCCCAGCGGTCGGTACCCGGGCCGTCCACGACCAGCCCGTGCCCGTCGTCCGCGTCCCCCTGGCGCGGCGGCCGTAGCCGGTTGTCCACGATCGCCGCGAGCGCGTCGGTCATCCGCAGCAGTACAAGCCGGATCGACGCGGGGACCGGCACGCCTGCGGCATCCGCCTCGGCCACCGCGGCCAGGCCGAGTTCCAGCACCAGTCCGTGATACTCGGTGGCCAGCTCACGGTTGAGGCCGGAGGCGAAGGTGTTGCCGCGCAGGTGCCGCTCCAGCGACCTCAGCGCGTCGGCTCGCCAACGCTCCGAGGAGGGGAACCACCCGAACGCGCAGGCCGCCGCGAACTGCCCGGCGGCCTCGGCGATGACGTGGTTGTTCGCCGAGGATCCCCGGCTGGGGAAGGCGGCCAGCCAGCGCTGGTGGTGCCAGATCTGGTTCAGGGCCACCGAGTTGCCCTCGAACAGGCCGGCCACGCCGGGCCAGCCGTCGAGCAGCCGGCGGATCCACACCCAGGACAGCAGCCGGATGCCGAGCTCGATACCGCTGATCCAGTGCACACCGCGCAGCGGTGGGTTGGCCGCCCACCACGACCGCAGGTGCTCGGCAACACGCTCGGCGTACCGCTCGTTCCCGGTGATCGCGTAGGCGGCGGCGAGCACGGTGAGGTACTGGTGCCGGGACAGCTCCCAGATCTGCTTGATGTCCCCGACCGTGTCCTCGTTCCGGTACGGCACGTCGAAGGCGTAGCCCCACGGGCCCGGCGCCCGGTCTTCGGGTCGCACCACCAGTCCGGGTCGCTCAGGTCGTCGCGCACCACCCCGAAGTACTGGACGTGCCCGTACATCAGCCGGTCCGCCTCGGCGACGAGACGTTTCACGGCGTCCGGAGGTACTGAGGCGATCGTCCCGGCGGGCAGTACCGCGGTGAACCGGGCGCCGGTCACCGCTCGGGCAGTTGGGCCGTGCCGACCGCCACCGCCGCCTGCGCACCGCGTCGCCCGCCCGGCCGCCGACCTCCCGCGGTCCCATCCGGGAAAGGCGTCGCAGGTACCAGCCCGCGCTCATGGTCATCCGCGTCCTCGCCAATGTCACCGGCGCACCGCCGGCGAGGCCGGCCTGCACGGCGAGAGTGGCCGCCGTGGTGGCGACCAGCGACTCCAGCGGCACCGGCATCGGCCCGCCGGTCCGCACAGCCTTGATGAACGCGGCCAGCTCGGCGTTCTGGCCCTTGTCCCGAGCTTTGGGCAACCGCGAACTGACCCACCGCTTGGGGCCGTAGACCGAGGCGCGGACGAAGTCGTCGAGCCGCAGCACCTTGCCGTCCGCGACAAGGTCCAGCGTCTCTTTGGGGAAGCCGGGCGCGCCGGTGGTGACGTAGCTGATGGTGGCGGTGGACCCGTCCGGGTAGCGCAGCACGACCTGCAGGTCCTCGTTGTCGGACGTGGCCACCGCGTACACCGAGACCGGGTCGGCCTCCAGCAGCCAGCTCGCGGTGTCGATGAAGTGCCCGCCCTCGCCGGCGAACCGTGAGCCCTCGGTGCCCTGTTGGAGGTACCAGCTGCCGTGCTGCAGCCGGCCGGCGTTGACCAGGTAGCGCAGGTTCGCCGGACCGGTCCGGGCGCCGAACCGCTTCTTGGCCTCGTTCAGCAACGGCGCGAACCGGCGATTGAAGCCCACCTGCAGCCGGTCGTTGCCGGACTCCTCCACCGCCGCGAGCACGCCTGCCAGGTCGTCCTCGGTGAGGGCCAGGGGCTTCTCCACGAAAACGGCCTTGCCGGCAAGGAGTGCCCTGCGGGTCAGCTCGGCGTGCGAGCTGTGCCGGGTGACCACGAACACCGCGTCGATGGACTTGTCGCCGAGCACGGCGTCGAGATCGGTGGTCGCCTCGGCGAAGCCGAACTTCCGCTGCGCGTTGGCCGCGGACAGCGCCGTCGTGGTGACGACTGTCGACAACGCGACGCCGTCGCGCTGGGCCAGGTGCGGCAGCAGCATCGACGTCGCGTAGTTTCCCGCGCCGACGAACGCGAGGCGTACCGGCGCCTTGGCGGACCAGGCGGGGGTGGGCACGCCGCTGCTGCGCGGCTTGACCGCGGGCACGGTCACCGCCGGGGCCTCCGCCTCCCCTGCGTGTTCGGGGTACCGGAACAGCACGGCCACAGCCTTCAGGCCGCCGTCCTTCAGGCTCTGGTACGTCTCGACGGCGTCATCGAAGTCGGCGATGTGGGAGACCAGGGGCTCCACATCGACGCTGCCGCGGGCGAGGAGATCGAGGAAGCAGGCCAGGTTGCGGCGCTCGGTCCAGCGTACGTAGCCGATCGGGTAGTCCCGCCCCTCGAGCTCGTACGACGGGTCGTAGCGCCCGGGGCCGTAACTGCGCGAGAACCGGACGTCGAGCTCTTTCTCGTAGTACGCGTTCCACGGCAGGTCCAGGCGGCACTTGCCGATGTCGACGACCCGGCCGCGGTCCCGGCAGAGCCGGGCGGCCAGCTCGACGGGCTGGTTGCTGCCGCCGCCGGCGGCCAGGTACACCTGGTCCACGCCGTGACCGTCGGTGAGTTCGGCGACGGCGGCTTCCACGGCCGCGGACGCGGGGTCGCCGCAGGCCGCGGCGCCCAGGCGCTCGGCGAGTTCGCAGCGCGTCGGGTCGGGATCGACCCCGACGACGCGGACTCCGGAGGCGACAAGAAGCTGCACCACCAGCTGCCCGATCAGCCCGAGGCCGATGACCAGTGCCACTTCGCCGAGTTGCGGCTCGCCGCGGCGGACGCCCTGCATGGCGATCGAGCCGACGGTGCCGAAGGCCGCGTGCCGCGACGCGAGGCCGTCCGGCACCCGGGCGTAGAGGTTCTTCGGCACCCAGTTCAGCTCGGCGTGCAACGCGTGCTCGTTGCCTGCGCAGGCCACGACGTCGCCGACCGCCACGTCGTCGATCCCGTGGCCGACCTGCTCGACCACCCCGCACAGGGAGTAGCCCAGCGGCGTGTAGGAGTCCAGCTTGCCCATCACCTTGCGGTAGGTGGCGGGCACCCCGTTGGTGGCCACGCTCTGCACGACCTTGGCCACCTGGTCCGGCCGGGAGCGGGCCTTGCCCAGCATCGACATGCCGGCCTCGGACACCTTCATGAGCTCGGTTCCGGTGGATATCAGCGAGTAGGCGGTGCGGACCAGCACACCGCCCGGCTTGCAGCCCGGCACCGGCACGTCGAGCACCGCCAGCTCGCCGCTCTTGTAGTTCTGCACAACCTGCTTCACCCGAAGTCCCCTTGTTTCTACGTCGTCTTCTACGCCGAAAGGCGAGCGCTCCGGCCGGACCCGGAGGTCGCGCCGCGATACCAGTACTCGAGCGTCAGCACATGCCACAGATGCTTGGAGAAGTCCCGCTGCCCGGCGGCGTCCTCGGCGACCATGCGCGCCAGCGCGTCGCGGCGCAGGAGCCCTGAACTCACGAGCACGCCGTCGTTCACCACCTCGCGCACCAGCGGTGCCAGGTCCCGGCTCATCCAGGCGCGAAGCGGGGCGCTGAACAGGCCCTTCGGCCGGTACACGATCTCCCGGGGCAGGACCGAGGTGGCCGCCTCCTTGAGGACGGCCTTGCCCTGCCGTCCGACGATCTTGCGGTCGCCTGGCACGGCGAACGCCGCCTTGACCACCTCGACGTCCACGTACGGCACCCGCACCTCGGTCGAGGCGGCCATGCTCGACCGGTCCGTGTAGGCGAGATTCAAGCCGGGCAGGAACATCCGGGCGTCGCCCAGGCACATGCGGTTGACGAAGTCGTCGAGGTCGTTGTCCTGGTAGATGTCGGCGTGCTCGGTCAGCACGTCCTCGACCGTCCCGGCCAGGTCCGGATCGACCAGGGCGAGCAGCTCGTCCTGGTCGTACATGGTGTAGCTGCGCCGGAAGGCGGTCTCCTCCGGCAGATCGGCGAAGGAGAGGAACCGCTTCGCGAAGCGCACCGACCGGTACCCCCGGCGGGCCGTGGCGACCGGCAGCCGGTTCACGGCCCCGGACAGGCCGCGCCGCAGGGGTCGCGGGACGCGCTGGTAGCGCAGCGCGAGCAGGTTGGCCAGGTGCTTGCGGTACCCGGCGAACAGCTCGTCGGCGCCCATTCCCGAGAGCATCACCTTGACCCCGGCCTCGCGGGCGGCCGAGCAGATCAGGAACGTGTTGATCGCGGCGGGGTCGCCGATCGGCTCGTCCAGGTGGTACGTCATCTGCGGCAGCAGGTCGAGCACATTCGGAGCGATCTCGATCTCATGCAGGTCGACGCCGAACCGCTCGGCCACCTGCCGGGCATAGCGCAGGTCGTCAGGCATCGCCTCGAACCTGGCGTCCTCGGCGCGGAACCCGATCGTGTAAGCGGAGATCCCGGGTTGGTCGCGGGCCGCCAGCGCGGTCAGGTAGCTGGAGTCGAGGCCGCCGGAGAGGAACGTCGCCACGGGCACGTCGGAGAGCATGTGCTGCCGGGTCGACTCCTCGACGATGGCAGCGATGTCCGGCCGCTCACCGGCCCGGGCCCGCTCCCGGCCCTCGGCGGCGACGTCCTTCAGGTGCCAGAACCGGCCGCGCTCCACCCGGCCGTCGGGCCGGCACCTCAGCCAGCTCCCCGGCGGCAGCTTCTCCGCTTCGCGGAACGCGCACCGTGAGTCCGGCACCCAGTAGTACAGCAGCGAGGCCACGAGGGCCCCATGGTCCACCTCCAGCGACCCGCCGGTCGCGACGGCGAGCGCCTTGAGCTCGGAGGCGAACACCAGGCCTTCGCCGCGCCGGAGCAGGAACAGCGGCTTGATGCCCAACTGGTCACGGACGAGCACCAGTTCACCGGTGCGCTCGTCGAAGATCCCGAACGCGAACATGCCGCGCAGCCGGTGCAGGCAGTCCGTGCCCCAGCGCCGCCAGGCCTCAAGGAGCACCTCGGTGTCGGAGGTACCGCGAAAGCGCACCCCGGCGGCTGACAGTTCGCCGCGCAACTCGGGCGCGTTGTACAGCTCGCCGTTGTACGTGAGGACGAGACCGTCCTTGACCATCGGCTGGGCGCCGGTCTCGGACAGGTCGATGATGGCCAGCCGGCGGTGCCCGAGGTGCACTTCGCCGTCACCGACGGGGTGGCTGTACCGGCCCGCCCCGTCCGGACCGCGGTGGGCGAGGGTATCGGTGAGCCGGTCGGTCACGACCTTCCCGTCCGGCCATCGGTACGTGCCTGCGATGCCACACATGTCTTACCGCGCCTCCTGGTCGTTGTCCGGGACCCCTGCCGCCCACACCGGCAACCGGTCCCTGCGCCGCCGGCCCGTCCCGTTCTGTGCGGCCGGCCGCTCGCTGCGGCCGCGCAGCGCGGTGTGCAGCCCGTCCCACAGGGTGCCGTCGGTCCGGTCACGCGGATCGGGGTCGATCAGCACCACACCGATCACCGCAATACGCTGGTCCGCGAGTTGCCGCGCCACGGTGTGCAGCCATGCGGTGCTGCCGTGCCCGGCCCGCACGACGAGCACGGTCTGGGTGCCGAGGTACTGGAGGTCGGTCCACGCGGTGCCGGGCGCGACCGAGCCGACGCCGAGCCGGCGCTCCTGATGCGGCACGGCCTCGGCACGCTCGCCGCTGACCACGGCCGGGTCTCCTGGCTTCGGGCGGCGGCCTGCGAGCTGGGGACCAGGCAGACCATCGATGACGACCACTGGCCCGTCCGCCGCCAGTGCCCTGGCGAGGTCCACGGCGATCACGCTCGTGCTGCGCGCACAGCCCAGTTCCAGCAGCGACACCGGCTCTGCGCAGTCGCGCACGGTACGGGCAAGGGTCGCGGTGAGCCGTTCGCGTGTCACCCGGGTCCGTCGGCGCTGCCACCGCCTGCCGGACCTGCCGGGAAGCTCCGTGATGACCGAGGCGCCCAGGTTCGCCGCGATGTCCCGGCGCAGCACGGGGCGGTCCGCCACCACCGTGCCGACCGCGGCCAACGCGAGCCCGAGGACGAGCCCGAGGACGAGCCCGATCGCGGCGCTCGTGGCAACGGCGATGGGCAGTGAGTGGTGCACGGCGCGCGGGGCGTCGACGATCTGCGTGCCGGCGATGACCTTGGGTGTGCCGGTGCGCGCTTCCTCGGCGCGCTGGTCGAAATCGGCGATCCGTGAGTTGAGCTCGGCCCGGCGGGCGAAGAGCGACTCCATGCTCGCCGACGCCTTCGGGTCGCTCTCCGGCGATCGGTCTCCGATCTCCTTGTTGACCTGGGCGAGTTCGCCCCGCATGCGGTCACGCTGGTCGGCCAGGGCCTTGGACTCGGCCTTCGCGGCTTCCTGCATCCGCCTCACGTGGTCCGCGACGAACGCATCGGCCAGCGCCTTGGCCCGAGCCACCGCCTGCGCGTCGCTGTCACCTGTCACTTCGATCTGCAGCAGATTGTTGGTCAAGCCGGTCCCCCGGTAGTCCCGCATGAAGTCTTCCGGCTTCTCCGGGGACTTGAGGGACTGCAGGGCCTGGTCGGCGATCCGCGTGGTCCGCAACAGCTCCACGTCGGTGCGGATCAGCGTTCCGGTGTCGTTCGGCTGGTCCTCCTGATGCGCGACCAGCACCTTGGCCACCGCGCTCGGTGGCGCCGGCCGCAGGACCGCCACCGCGGCGCCGACCAGCAGCCCCACGAGCGCCAGGGAGCACCAGATGCGGCGGCGCCTGCGCACCGCCACCACCAGCGCTTGCAGGTCGAAGAGCGGAGCGGCTGCCGACGACTCCGAAGTCGTGCTCGTCGTCACGCTGAACCTCCCGTCGCGTGGCCGTGAACCGCGAGGGCCACAGTGGCGGCATCCGGAGGATGGCCGGCAGACCGCGTCGGACGGGCCCGGACCATGCCGGCGACGACGATGCCGACGACCTCGTGCCTGCCGTCCGCGCACGCCTCGGCGATGCCGGCGAGCTCCTCTGCCGTCCAGCTGCCCGCGCTGAGGACGACCAGGGCACCGGACTCGGTGTCGCGGTCCGGCACGGTCGGCCGGTCCACCGAGACCTCCACCACCCGCAGCACCAGATCACTCTTGGCCTCGGCGACGAGCTGCCCGGCGGCCCGGCGGGCGATCTCGTCGCCGTCGGGTACGACAACCAGCAGTCGCCCGGGGGCCGGCAGCTGGTCCCGGAGGCGAGCGCACACCCGCCGGTAGCGGATCCGCCTGCCGGCCTCGTCGCCGGACGTCCGCGGGGTCGGTGCGTCCCACCGGGTGTCGGCACCAAGGAGTCTGCGGATACGGGCCCGTCGGCCACGGTCTCGCGGCCGGTGCGCGAGCCGTTCACCAGGTACGTCGACGGTGCCGAGCAGCACCGACCCCAGCGCCGCCTCGATCTCCGGTTCGGTGCGCAGTCGGCGATTCACCCGTGCGGCGACGAGATGGCCGATGACCGCGAGCAGGAAGAACAGCAACGCCCCGGCGACGATGAGCTGCGTCCTCGTCGGCGGCACCTCGCCGGTCGGCCGGGCCGCCGGGCCCATGACGACCATGCCGGCCTTGTCGGTCGCCGGGTCGGCCTCTTCCAGCTTCTGCATGGCCTCCTCCAGCGAGGTGCGCAGCTTCTCGAGTTCGGTGCGGGCCTGCACGCTCTCCACGGTCTGCCCGGGATCGGCCGCGTTGGCCAGGTCGGTGATGCGGCGGTCGGTCTCCGCCACCTTCTTCCGCAGCGCCTCGGTCCCCGTAGCCGGGTCGGGGTCGGTACCGCCGCCCGCGATCCGCGCGGCGTAACTGACGAATTCCTGGGCCATCCGGTCGGAGAACTGCTGCGCGCGCCGGGGGGTGTCGGCCGTACCCGAGATCTTGATGATGTTCCCGTCGGCTGCCTTGGCGCTCACTCGGTCCCGCAGGTCGCTGCCGCTGACGCCTCTCCAGCCGAGGTCGGCAGCCGCACGGTCGACCACCGACGAACTGGTCGCGAGGTCCACCTGAGTCAGGAGCTCGCGCTCTTCCCACTGCCCAGGCAGCAGTACCGATGCCGACGCCGTGTACCGCGGCGGGAACAGCACCGAGGCGCCGTAGCCGACGAGCGCGCCCACCACGGTGAGGACGGCGAGAAGCCGCCAGCGCCGACGGAGAATCCGCCCAAGCGTGACCAGACGTATCGTGTCGTCGTTCAAGGCCGCCGCCTCCCCCGTGCCCGGACCAGGTCGCCCGCCGACACCGGAGTGTGGTCACGGAACGCAGCGGCGTAGGCGGCGAGCAGCGACGCTTGCGAGTTCTGCCAGGAGAGCTGCCCGCTGATCCGCTCCTGGCCGATCTTGCCCATCCGGGCCCGCTTCTCCGGATCGTCGAGCAGCAGCGCGATCAGCTCGGCGAACGCGGCCTCGTCGTTGGCGGGCGCGTACACCGCGGCGTCGCCGGCGGAGACGCGCGCCTCCCGCAGGTCGAACGAGACGATCGGCCGACTCATCGCCATGTACTCCAGGACCTTGTTCATGGTCGACACGTCGTTGAGCGGATTGCGCGGGTCGGGGGAAAGGCACACGTCCGCAGTGGACAGGTAGCGCACCAGGTCGGCGTCCGGAATGCGTCCGGTGAACTGCACCTGCTCAGCTCAGCCCGAGCCGCCGGGACAGCTCCACCATCGCGTCGAAAGCGTCGCCCCGCTCCGACGAACACCGCATGCCAGTCGGTCCGCCCGAACTCGTCGCGCAGCTTGGCGAGGGCGCGCAAGGCGTAGTCGACGCCGTCCTGCGGACCCATGACACCGAGGTAGCACAGCAGATGAGGCTTGCCGCGCTTCAACTCCGGCTCGGGCGGCACCGGTTGGAACCGCTCGATCGCGGGCGCGCTGCGCACCACGAAGACGTCCTCAGGCCGCCGACCGCCACGAAGCATCGCGACGTCCCGGTAGCTCTCGTTCGTGGCGAGCACGACGTCCGCGGCCCGATAGGTCAGCCGTTCCAGCGCGCACACGGCGCGGTAGAGCAGATCCTCGCCGCGGTCGAACCGGGAGAGGTACAGCTCGGGTACCAGATCGTGCTGGTCGAAGACGAACCGCGCGCCGCGCCGCTTCAGCCACAGTGCCGGCAGGAACAGCAGGTCGGGCGGGTTGCAGGCGTGGACCACGTCGACCGGGCCGACCTTGCGGGCCAGCCGGACCGTGTGCCACAACGCCGAGCCGTACTCCCGCAGGTAGCCGGCCGGCCCTCCGGTGGCCGCGCGCAACGGGTAGCGGTGGATCCGCACCCCATCGATCTCCGCCTCCGGCTCGGTGTCCCGTTTACTGCCCTGGGGACAGATGACGTGCACCTTCCAGCCCGCGTCGCGCAGCGTCGTGCACTCCTGCCACACCCGCCGGTCGAACGGCACCGACAGGTTCTCCACCAGGATCAGCGCGCGCCGGTTCGACCGCTCACCGCCGGCTGTGTCATCGAACGATGTGTCACCAAGCAAGGCCCACGTACCCCGATTCGGCCCGGCGCGCCTCGGCGTCGGGAATGCGGATGAGATCGACGATCACCGGGCCGTCACCATGGGGGAGCGCCGCCAGCACGGCCGGATCCCTGGTCCCGACCAGACACACCTCGGCGTGCTCGAGCACCTCGTCGACGGAGTCCGCGAGGAGCTGCGCGAGGTGCGGCAGCCGGGTCTCGATGTACTCGCGGTTCGCGCCGATCAGCCGGGAGAGGCTCACGTTGGCGTCGTAGATCTTCAGGTCGTAGCCCTTGCCGAAGAGCCGCTCCGCCAGCTCGACGAGCGGGCTCTCGCGCAGGTCGTCGGTGCCGGGCTTGAAGGACAGCCCGAACAGTCCCACCCGGCGCTTGCCGGTGCGCTCGACCAGGTCCACCGCCCGCTGCAGATGTGCGGCGTTGGAGGGCAGCACGTGCGAGAGGATGGGCACCGCGACGTCTGCCCGCTGCGCCGCGTACACCAGGCTGCGCAGGTCCTTGGGCAGGCAGGAGCCGCCGAAGGCGAAGCCGGGCCGCAGGTAGGCGGGGCTGATGTTCAGCTTGCGGTCGGCCAGGAACACGTCCATCACCTGGTGCGAGTCCACCCCGAGCGCCTGGCACACCGCACCCAGCTCGTTCGCGAAGCCGATCTTGAGGCCGTGGAACGCGTTGTCCGCGTACTTGATCGCCTCGGCCGTCGGCGACCGGCACCCGGAACACCTCACCGGGCAAGCCCGTCGTACAGCGCCGCAACCGCGTCGCCGCTTGCCGGGTCGAGCTCGCCGATGACGGTCTTGGGCGGGTCGAAGAAGTCCCGCACGCTCGTGCCCTCGCGCAGGAACTCCGGGTTGACCGCGACCCCGAAGTCCGCCCCCGCCGTGCCGCCGACGTACTTCTCCAGGATCGGTACCAGCAGGTTCATGCAGGTGCCGGGGAGCATGGTGCTGCGGAACACGATGGTGTGCCGCCCACCCCGTTCGGCCAGCGCGGCACCGATCTGCTCGGTGACGCGCTCCAGGTACGTGGTGCACAGGCTGCCGTTGGGCTCCGACGGTGTGCCCACGCAGACCAGCGACACCTCGCTGCCCATGACCGCCTCGCGAACGTCGCCAGTGGCGCGTAGCGCTCCGGTCCCGACGACCTCGGCGATGAGCTCGCCGATGCGCTCCTCGACCACCGGGGCCTTGCCTTCATTGACCAGGTCGACCTTCGCCTGGTTCACGTCCACCCCGATGACCTCGTGACCAAGGCTCGCCAGGCACGCGGCCGACACGCAGCCCACGTAGCCGAGCCCGAAGACGCTGACTCTCATGACCCGTTCCTCCCCCCAGGCAGGCCCTTTGGGCCTGCGGTCCCTGCGCCGACCGGACGACGCACCCCGCGCATCAGTAGGCCCCCTGCCCCTGGAGCACCGCACGCAGCGTTTTCCACAAGATCACTGTGTCGAGGGCGAGCGACCAGTCCTCCACGTACCGCAGGTCAAGGCGGACGGCCTCCTCCCACGGCAGGTCACTGCGCCCGCTGATCTGCCACAAGCCGGTGAGCCCGGGCTTGACGAGCAGCCGCCGCCGGATGTCCGGGCCGTACGCAGCGGACTCCTCCGGCAACGGAGGCCGCGGGCCGACGAGCGACATCGATCCGGTGAGCACGTTGAAAAGCTGCGGGAGTTCGTCGATCGAGTACCGGCGCAGCACTGCTCCCACCCGGGTCACCCGCGGATCCCGGCGGAGCTTGAACAGCAGGCCGGCACCCTCGTTGCGGTCGGCCAGTTCGGCACGTGCCCTGTGAGCCCCGGCGACCATGGTGCGGAACTTGAGAATGGTGAACTCGCGGCCGTCCTTGCCGACCCTGCGCTGGCGGTAGAACGCCCCGCCCCGGCTGTCCACCAGCACGAGCAGCCCGACGAGCACCATGAGCGGCGCGAACAGCATCAGCAGGATCGCCGCGCCCATCCGGTCGACGACCCCTTTGATCGCCCGGCGCCCCCCGGTGAAGGTCGGCATGCTGACCCTCAGCAGCGGGATACCGAGCACCGCGTCGACGTGCAGCCGCGGGCCGGCCACCTCCATCAGCACGGGGGCCACGACCATCTCGGCGTCGCTGCCCTCGAGGTTCCAGGCCAGCCGCTGCAGCCGGTCCGGTGACCAGTGCGGGTCCGGGGTGACCGCTACGACACGGTAGCCGTCGCGGCGGACGTGGCTCGCGACGTCCGCCAGTCGGCCGACCACCGGCACTCCGTCCAGTTTGTCACCGTCGAGCCCGAGACCGTCCGTCGTGCACACCGCATCCACCCGCCAGCCCAGGTGCGGAAACTTCCGGGTCCGGGTGATCAGGTCGCGCACGGTGGCCGGACTCCCTGCAGCGAGCACCGGTCTCAGGCACTGTCCTTCCTTCCGCTGTCTGTGCAGCCCGAGGCGGAGCAGATACCGCGCGGTCATGGTGACGAGCGCGATCGCGGGTATCGCGACGAAGATCCAGAGCTTGATGTTGCGCGAGGTGAGGGCGATCCCGCCGAGCGCCAGTACGACCGTCGCCGTGAACAGTGAGCGTCCGAGCCGATGGAATTCCTCGGCGCCCTGGCCGAGCACGGCCGGAGCCCACGCCCGGCTCACCGCAAGTGATCCCAGCACCAGCAGCTGGGTGCCGAATGCGAGAATTCCCCATTTCTCATGCCAGTTGGCCGCGTCCCGGGCCCCGAAGAAGTTGCCGATCGCCGCTACCACCAAGGCGGTGGCCACGGTATCGCTGGTGATCACGGTACGGCGGTACCGCTGTTCCCAGTCGCTCGCCGGCTGGCTGATCGCCCCGTTCGCCAGACGCTCGCGCGCCGACGGAAAAGGGCCGACTAATCCCCCCTGCCGCACAGAACCCCCCTGGTCCCCATTGGTTCGACGTGGTCGCCCAACACTGCCCCTCCCCCCGGGAGGCCCCCACCCCCCGCACGCTTCCGCCCCTCGGGAGGCCCCCGCCGCCCGCGCCGCGCTATTCCCCTCCGTGGGAGGCCCCCGCCTCCGCACGTGACATCCCGACTACTTCAGCGCCACTTGAACAACCCGCCCCAACGGCAGCAGGCACGCATGTCCAGCCGGACTCTCGAGGTACGCGCGAACCCGTCGAAACCTCAGGTGCACCCCGCACCCAAAGCCCCTCTCGGGCTCCAAGAATCGATCACCCCCACGTCTGGCGCCACGGACGCGGCTGCTGCCCGTCCGTAGCGCCGGACCCATAGATCATCTTTTGTCGCCTGGTGTCCCACCATGCGAAGCACGGTCAATCTAGACCATGAAGGCCCCCCTGAAGAGAGGGATGTGTTCAATTTGTGCTGAAGCTTTGAAGGAGGATCCACAGAAAGGTGCACGCCTGCGGGCGCCTTGACGACGAAGACGGGCCCTGTGACCTGTGATGACGCGAGCTTTCCGGGCTGCCGACACCGGCAAGCCCGTGACGTCCCGCACGGCCAACTGGGCCCCATTCAGGGCCTGTCCGGCGGATCTTGCCGGCGTGTACGGGGTATTGGTCGCGGATGCGGACGGACCAGCACGCCACCGGACCCCGCCCAAACGGACCCCGGCCGGCAAGCCGCATGACCACCCCCTCGGACGCTCCCGCGGCGAACCGACCACGAAAATCCACCTGGAGGCCGACGGCCGTCACCACCCGCTCGCCTTCCAAGCAGGCCACGGAGGCACCGACTTCCACAGATCATGACCGTTTGCGTATGCACAGGCGTGAGTCGCGACATCGCCCGTGCAACTCAATGTGCCGCCCGCCGGCCCCACCGGAAAGACCTTCGGCCGCGTGGGGTGAGATGGACAGGAAGCCAAAGGCGTCGTTGCGTCGCCCCGCGCGGTTAGGGGCCGCCAACGCATGAGCCACGTCCTGGCATCGGCCGGCCGAGGAGTGGGCCACCTACCGATAGGCCTCCAAACGCAGCGTCTACGACTTGCTCTCCTGCGAATGGGCGGCACGCCACGCTGCCGTCTACGCGTTCCACTCGTCACCGGACAGCCCGGTCAGCGACGCCGGGAAGAGCCCGTCCTCTTCCTTGGCGACGTCGCGCTGCAGCGTCGACCGCCCTGTCGGGCAGGACGTCTGGAGGCCCGTCAACGACCCGGGACTCAAAGTCCCGGGCTTGCACAACGGGCGCCACTGGCTGTGGTGCTGCGTTTGCGTTCTGTCCCACGCCCGGTGTTCGGGGGTGGGTCTGGGGCAGTTGACTGCACCCCGCATCTCCACAACTCTTCCGCACGGTGGCGGATGTTGCGGGAGCCGTTGCGGTCTGCGTGATCAACGAATCCGCAGGACCGGCATACGAAGCGGGCCTGACTGGCCCGGTTCGCTTTGTCGATGTGCCCGCATTCCGCGCAGGTGCGGGAGGTGTACGCCGGATCGACGTGCACCACCGCTACCCCCGCCTTGCGGGCCTTGTACGCGATGAAATCTCCGAGCTGGGCAAAGGCCCAGGAGTGGAGGGTGGCCCGTTGGGGCTTGCGAAGCCGTACCCGTGCGCGGATGCCCGTGAGGTCCTCCAGGGCGATACCGCGACCGGTGCGTTCTGCCTCGGCCACCACATGCTTCGCGATCTTGTGGTTGATGTCCCGCACCCGCCGCGCCTCCTTACGACGCCGCTTCCTCAGGCGCCGTTTGGCGGACGGGGTGTTCTTACGCTGGAGTTTCTGCGCAGCGTGCGTTCGCGGAGGCGCCCGCGATTCAGCCGGCGTCCGGCCATGATCTGACCGTCCGAGGTGGTCGCGATGTTCACGATCCCCAGATCGATCCCCAGGAACTGGGTGACACTGGTGTCGAGTTCGGCCTCGGGGACCTCGCAGGTCGCGATCAGGAACCACATCCCGTCGCGGAACAGCAGGTCGGACTCGCCCTTGCGATACAGGGACAGGCGGGCCAAATGTTCGGGGGCGGCGGTGAACGCCACCTCTTTCATGCGGCCCGACAGGGTCCAGATCGACACCGTGCGCTGCGTGTACTGCCAGGACAGCATCCGGTCGTCATACGGCTGCGCGCCCTCCGGCCGGAAAGCAATCGGCTTTTCGGTGGCCCGCCGGTAGCGCTTGGAGGAGGGCTTGCCGAGGTTTCCTGCCTTCAGGTTCGCCTTGAGCGTCGTGTACGCGTCGCAGGTCTTCTTGATGACGTGCTGGGCCGCCTGCGCTCCGAGCCCCCACCGGCCCTTGACCGCCGTATAGGTGTGCTCACGCAGGGCGAAGTTGCGCTTGATGTCCTTCTCGAACGCCACCTGGGACACCCAAGTGGCGGCCTCGTTGCAGGCGTGCAGGGTTTCCTCAAGTGCCACCGCCTGCACGGGCGTCGGCAGGAGTTTCACCTGCACGGTCAACTTCACGACCGTGACGCTACCCGCCGCCTGACGTACCGGCATTCGAACAGCGCACATTCCTCGCCGGGCGCTGCGGCCCGGTTTCTTGCGGGCGCTCCGCGCCCGTTGCCGCGGCGATGCTGCGCATCGCCACCACAGGATGCGATTCCTCCCGGGGGTGACCCCCGGGGTTCCTCGCAAGAGCACGCTGAACAGGATGATGACGGATTGCCTGCCCTCACGCTTCCCGCAGCCTGCGCAGCAGTTGGTCACCGATCCGGCGGGTCTCCTCCTTGTAAGGAGTGTCGGACAGCACGAAGTGCGTGATGCCGAGCGTACGGTAGGCGTTGAGTGCCGCAGCCACGTCGTCGGGTGAGCCGACGAGCCACGTGGTCGCCGCTCCCCCAGCGCCGAACCTGCCCGGCGCGGTGTACAGGCAGGTGTCGAGGACCTCGCCGCGTTCGGTGAGGTCGAGCAGGCGCCGTTGGCCGACCGCTGTCTTGCGGTTGCCCATCCAGGTGTCTATCTCGCCCGCGTCGGCCGCCATCTTCGCGACCTTCTCCTCCGCCGCGCGCCACGCCTCCTCCGTGGTGTCACGTACCACGGTGGTGATCCGCAGTCCGTACTCCAGCGGCACATGGCGGCGCCCCACCTGCTCGCTCAACTCCTTGAGTCGGGCGACGCGTTCGGCGATTCCGTCGAGCGGTTCGCCCCAGAAGAGCTGGACATCGGCCTCGGCCGCCGAGACGCGTTCGGCGGCTTCGGACGCGCCGCCGAAATAGAGGGTCGGATGGGCCCGCTCGGCGGTGACGTAGGGGCGCGGGCTGACCGTGGAACCGGTGACCTGGAAGTGCTCGCCGTGGAAGGTGACGTTCTCCTCGGTCCACAGGCGGCGTACGAGATGCAGGAACTCCTGGGTGCGGGCATAGCGCGCGGCGGGTTCGACGGTGGTGTCGCCGTAGGCGGCCGGGGTGTCCAGGCCGCTGACGATGTTGACCAGGACGCGCCCGCGGCTGAGCTGGTCGAGAGTGGCGGCCGCACTGGCGAAGTTCGCGGGCTGCCAGTAGCCGGGGCGGACGGCGATCAGGGGCTTGAACGTCGTGGTGCGCGCGGCCAGGGCGGTGGCGACGGTGAAGGTGTCCGGGCGTCCCCATCCGGTGCCGAGCAGCGCGCCGCCCCAGCCGTGGGCCTCTGCCGTGCGCGCGAGGTCGGTCGAGTACTCGATGGATCCCCAGCCAGATGTGGTGTCGTCACCACGGTGTCCCGGCTGGACGGTGTTGGGGATGTACCAGAGGAATTGCGAAGTCATCATGCTTCCGATCGTTGTTCGGGTGATGGCGGGTGGCGGCAGGGGGCGCCACTAGCGGCGCTCGGGAGCAAGTGACCTTGTGAGCATCGCCCCCGGCGCGCTGACCAACAGGCCGAAGGACCAGCCCAGTTGGAGGCCGAGACCCGCGACGAGCGCGCCGCCGAGTGGTGACCCCAGGGCAGTGGCCACGCCTGCCGTCACCGAGTACAGGCCCAGCGCTCGACCCTGGTCCTGGCCGCGGGAAGTGTCCTGGAGGGTGCCGATCACCTGGGCGTCGACGAGCCCCGCAGCGGGACCTTGCACCAGCCGCGCGGTGATCACTGCGCCGGCCCCGCCGCCGGTCGCGGCCGCCACCCCGCGAGGAGGAGGAAGACGGCCACGCCGACGAAGAAGACCGCTTGCGCCCGTACCCGTCACCGAGGCTGCCGCCCTGCACGAGCGCCGGACCGAAGGCCAACGACTGTCCGGCCACGATCCACAGCACGTCGCCGGGACCCGCCCCCAGCGACTGTCGCATGCTCGGCGCGGCGATGTTCACAACTGCCGGGTCCAGCATCGTCGTCGCGCCCGTGGCCAGGCAGACCAGCAGCACGCGCCGGGCGGCGCGGCCTTTTCCCCCGGGAGCATTCAGGAACGCGCCTCCGGCACGCTGTCGGCTTCCGGCTCCACGCCGATGACCTTGCGGTAGACGCGCGCCCCGTCGCCGTAGTCGTCGACGGCGTAGTGCCAGGTGGCGCGGTTGTCCCAGAGGACGAAGTCGCCGGGCTGCCAGCCGAAGCGGATCGTGTAGTTCGGCGAGGAGGCGTGTCGCAGCAGGTGATCCAGCAGGGCCTTGCTCTCAGCGGGGGTCACGCCGGTGAGGCCGATCGCCGAGGTGCTGATGAACAGGCCCTTGCGGCCGGTAGCCGGATGGGCCAGGACGACCGGGTGCTCGACGTTCGGTCCGCTCGCGGTCTTCGTACTGCCCTGTGCGTAGTTCTCCGCGTTGCCGTCGTACACCGCGCTCACGGACTCCAGGAGCTCCTTGAACGGCTCCGACAGATCGTCGTACGCCGCCTGCAGGTCCGCCCACAGCGTGTGGCCGCCCAGCTCGGGCACCACCTCGTACGTCAGCGACTCGATGGCGAAGACCGGGTCGCGCCACAGGCCGCCGATGTGCCAGGTGCTGGCCTTGCCGGTCTGCCGCACGTTGTACGGGTAGACCAGCGGATTGGCAGCGTCCTTCGCGGCGGTCGGATGGTCGAAGGGCTCGGCGAAGAGCCGTACGGCGGCGACGTGCTGATCGGGGGTCAGGTGCTGACCGCGGAACACCAGCACCTTGTGGTCCCGGAAGGCCTGCCGCAGTGCTTCGGCGGTGGTCTCGTCGACGGGGGCGGTCAGGTCGACGCCGGTGATCTCCGCGCCGAAGCGCGGTCCTGCCCTGAGGATGTCGAAAGTGGCGACGGTGGTCATGGCTTCTTCTCCTCTTTGTACGGTGTGGGTTGTGCAGGGGTGAGAAGTGCTGGGCTCCCCCGGCCGGGGGCGGTCAGCTGGTTGCTTCCACGCCGAGGCGGGCGAGGAGTCGATCCCGCAGTGCCGCGTACTCCGGGCCTGCGTGGCTGCGCGGCGCGGACAGTTCGACCGGGATGTCGACGGCGATCCGGCCCTCGTCGAGGACGAGCCACCCGGTCGGCCAGCGCGATCGCCTCGTCGACGTCGTGGGTGACCAGCAGCACGGCGGGCCGGTGCCGCTCGCACAACTGGCGCAGCAGGGCGTGCATCCGGATGCCGGGTCAGCGCGTCGAGCGCGCCGAACGGCTCGTCCGCCAGCAGCAGTTGGGGCTCGCGGACCAGGGAGCGGGCCAGCGAGACCCGCTGCTGCTCCCCGCCGGACAGTTCGAGCGGCCAGGCCCGCTCGCGGCCTTCGAGGCCGACTTCGGCGAGGGCGGTGCGGCCCTGCCGCGCGGCGTCCGGCGCCGGGCAGGCCCAGAACCACGTTCTCGAGCAGCCGCTTCCACGGCAGCAGCCGCGCGTCCTGGAAGACCACCGACACGTCGCTCGGGGACGGCCAGTTCGCCGCTGCCCGCCACGTCGTGGTCGAGGCCGGCCAACGCCCGCAGCAGGGTGCTCTTGCCGGAGCCGCTGCGTCCGAGCAGGGCCACGAACTCGCCCGGGGCGATGCTCAGTTCGAGGTCGTCGAGCACGCGGCGCCCGCCGAGCGTGCGTACCAGATTCTTGATGCGGACCGTCGTGCGGTCCTCGGTTGCGGTCAGCCCGCCAGCGTCCGCCGCCATGCCAGGGTCCTCCTCTCCACGAGCCGTACCAGGGCGTCGGAGACCAGCCCGAGGAGTCCGTACACGACGAGACCGACGATGATCACGTCCGTCTGTCCGTAGGTCCGCGCGAGCTCCATCATGTAGCCGATGCCGCTCGTGGCGTTGACCTGCTCGACGACGACCAGCGCCAGCCAGGCGGCGGTCACCGCGAACCGCAGTCCCAGCAGGAACCCGGGCAGCGCACCCGGCAGGACGACATGCCGGACGAACTGGATCCTGCTCAGCCGCACCGTTTCGGCGAGTTCGGAATAGCGGTTGTCGATGGTGCGCAGCCCGTTGTGGGTGTGGATGTAGATCGGGACGAAGACACCGAGCGCGATCGTGATGACCTTCATCGTCTCTCCGATGCCGAACCAGAGGACGAGCAGAGGGATCAGCGCCAGCGAGGGGATCGCCCGCTTGATCTGCACCGGCCCGTCGACGATCCCCTCACCGAGACGGCTCAGTCCGGAGACGAGCGCGAGCAGCAGACCCGCTGCCGTGCCGAAGAGCAGTCCGAGCAGGGCACGTTGGGCGGAGGTCGCGAAGTTGGACTGCAGCCTGCCGTCGGCGATGAGGTCGCCTGCGGTGCCGGCGATGGTCCATGGTGCGGGCAGACTGCGGGCGTCGATGAGTCCGGCGCCGGAGCCGGCCGCCCACAACGCGAGGAGCAGCAGTGGGCCGAGCGTCCAGCCGTAGGGGATGGGGTGGCCCGGCCCCAACCTCTTGCGTGCCCGTGCCCGTGCCGTGCATGCGGGCGAGGAGAGGAGACCGCGGCGTCGTCCGTCGCCGTCGCGGCCGCCGCCCTCGGGTCGAAAGCCGTGGTGCTCATGGCGTCTTCCTTTCACCGGCAACGGCGTCGGCGGCGACGCGTTCGTATCGGCGGTCGAAGAGGATCCCCGCGTCGAAGGCCTTGTGCTTCTGCTCCTTCGCCAGCAGGTCCACGGTCTGCTGCTGGCGCTCGATGGCACCGGTCCAGTCGGCGGGAAAGTCCGGGTGACCGGACCTTTCGACGAGGTATTCACCGTCCTCGTGGCTCAGTCCCTGATCCTTGACGTAATAGCCGTCGATCCATTGCTTCGGGTGATCGTCGATCCAGATCTGCGCTCGCGCCCAGAACTTGATGAGTTCTCTGATGGCAGCGGACTTCTGCGCATTGCTCACGGAATCGGTGAGCGCCCACAAGTGCCCCGGGTCGTCGCGCAGACCGTGCTTGATGGTCGTGCCGCCGTCCCTGCCGTATTTCGTCAGATAGCGCTTGATATTGACGTCGGCGATGGGCGCGGCATCCACCTGACGGTTTCCCAGAGCGGTGGGATAGACGTCACCGGTACTGGCCAGTTCGACGAGGTCGACGTCCTGCTGGGTGAGACCGGCCTTCTTCAGGATCCGCAGCACCAGCGCCCCCTGCGCCTGCCCAGGGCTGTAGGCGATCTTCTTCCCGCGCAGGTCGGCGAGGGTCTTGATGTGAGCGCCCGGCGCGATCCCCAGCTCGTAGATCGGGTACGCGATCGGATCCTTGCGGAACTTCGCCGCCACGAGCTTGGTGTCCAGGCCCGTCCAGTGGGCGTTGATCGACGGAATCTCCGCCGACGAGCAGATGTCGAGCGCGTCGGCCCGGAACGCTTCGGAGCACTGTGGGCCGCCGCTGATATTGGCCCACTTCACCTTGAAGGGCAGCTTGTCGATCTGACCCGACAGTTCCAGGGCGACCTTGAGATCAGGCGCGCCGACGGTCAGCGAGGTGCCGGCGGAGACCTTGGCCGGAATCTTCTTCGCCGCGACATTCTCACTGGTAGCCGTGGATTGCGCGGTGCTCACACAGGCGGTCAGCAGAAGGGATGCGGCGACAGCGGTCATCGCGCCGATGCGCAGGGATGCGGGTATGGCGGTACGTAGCGACATTCGTGCCTTCACGGGACGAGGGGCACGCCTCAGCGCACAGCGAAAAGGAGGGGAGGCGTGAAAAGGGAATCGAGCGGAGCAACGCGGCGGGGCGCCGAGCGACCGGCTCAGCGCAGAGAGGAGGTCAGCTACACACCGCGGTGGCGACGCGCATCAGATCGATGGCCCGTCGCTTCCGGAACCGCCTGCAGATCCACATGTCACCGAAGCTATCCACCAGCCAAGCCCCCTTCAAGAGTGAGGAGTTGACTGTCACCGCGCTGCAATACCACCTTCATGGCCCTGCCATGTGCGCGCAGTCGGGTTGTTCCCGGTCCGCGCCGCCGTCCGACAGGCCGACCCCGATCCCGTACGGCGTGCCCAGCGGCGGATGATGACGGCGGGTGATGGCGCGGGTCGTTCATGGTGGCACCCGTCGCATCGTGAGCGGGAGGGTTGGGCGCGGGCATCGGCGAGCCGGCGCCGCGCGACGACCAGCTGGTCCTGCGCGTCCTGGCGGGCGGCACCGCGCGCCGCAGCGGCCTGGCTGGACTACAGGTCCGTAGGTGGCCGCCTGCCGACGCGCGTGTTCAGCCGGTGAAGGCGTTCCAGTCCGGCGCTGGATCGGCGCCGCGCAGGAACGAGAGGATCAGCCAATTGACGAGTTCTGGACGCTCGAGCAGGAGGGTGTGCATACCCGGTAGCACTGCCAGACGTGCCTCGGGCAGCGCGGCAACGACGGCCAGGGAGTGTTCGACGGTGACCTCGTCCCGGTCGCCTTGAAGCACCAGGGTGGGGGCGGCGATTTCGGCCAGAGTGTCCAGCGCCCCGTTCGCTCCACCCGCCCAGGTGAGCCGGCTCGCCGACTTCCCGGCAACCCAACGCGACGCGACATCGTGCCTTCATGACTGACGAGCAACCCACCAAGAAGCGACCTGACGGCACTGGGCGTTAGGCCGCGGTCCGCCCGGAGGTGCCGCTCCTCGCCTCCGGGCGCAACTCGCTGGACAGGTCACCCCGCGTTGTCCAAAGCGCGCCTGCACAGGTCGCGGCCCCAAAGGACGCGGCAAGCCCCAGGAGAGCACCGTGCACCGGGGCCTGCGGTCGCCTTACGGCGTGTAGACGGCGTCACTGCCGTACAGCTCCCTGGTGAACGCGGAAACATCGGCACTGCGATCAGCGCTGTCGAGGTTGTACGTCAGATAGACGCCGTACCCCTCGCTGACGGTGCGGCGGGCGAGGTCTGCAGTTGTGCTCTGCGAGGTCCGGCCGATCTCGACTGCCGCCGGCGACAGCTTCGACTTGGGCAGGGCGATGCCGGGGACCTGCCAGCTGCCGTAGTACGGGTTCCAGGCGTAGTCGAACTTGGACGAGACGTCGACGCCGCCGTAGGAGAGGCGCGTCGCGGACGGGCCGATGTTGTAGAGACTAATGATCTCGTCCGGCATGTTCGCGCGCAGCGCCGTCACCAGGTACACGAACGAGCTGTCGTTGGGCTGGCCGGTGCCGTTGTTGCCGTACTCGGCGTACTCGTCGTCGAAGTCGATGCCGTCGAGACCGTACTTGGCCACGGTGTCCGACAGTTGTTTCGCGAACGCCGAAGCCGTCTGCCGGGACGGGAAGTTGGCGAAGCCCGCGCCCTGGTGGTTGCCGAGCACCGAGAGGACCACCTTGATGCCCTTCTGCTGCAACGGCCGTATCTCCGTGGCGGCATTGTCGAGGACGCGTTGCACGTTCTCGTTGAAGTACAAAGACCCCGTCTTCGTGCCCGGGTCGTAGTTGATGTTCGCCGCAAAGATCACGGCGACGTCGAAGACGTTGCCGCCGCCGTTGGCGAGGGTGTACTTGCCGACGTTGAGCATGCTGTTGTTGTTCACCTCGACGTACGCCACCGAGGTCGGCCCCTCTTCCACGGGAGCGGGAGCCGGAGCTGGGGCCGCTGCCGCACCGGTGGTGGCGGTCGTTCCGAAAGCGAGGGCCGCGACGGCCGAGAGCGCGAGCGCGGCCGCCCGCACTCTGCTCCGCATCAGAGTGAACATCGTTGATCGGTCTCCCATCGCATGGGTCGGCGCCCGACCTGTTCGAAAGCGCCGAGTGAGCCCTCCGAGTTTTCCGCTCCCATGACCGAATCCCGAGAATCATGCGCACACTCTTCACGACTCCCACGCACGCCCCACCCCCAACCCGGCACGCTTACAGGGGAGTTGAAGCGTCCAGCTGTACAGTCGACATGCTCCTGAGGAGGACCGCCGACGGGCCCCCGGGGACCCGGACCGTGTTGCGCAAGACCGGTAATGACGTGACGCGCACGTCACCACCAAGGTCGTCGCCAGCCGCAGCCGAGCCGCACTGGCCGAGATCGATCCCGCGCTGATACGGCGCCTCATCCAGGAGGCCTTCGAACACGCCGATGCCGAGGACCGCCCCGACTTCTGCGGCCTCCTCGCGCCGGCGTTCGCCACTCTCGGCGACCTCGACCGCCTCGTCCAGCACCTTGCCACCCTGCACCGGGACGGCAGGAAACGAGCCCCCCTCACCGCCTGCAGCGAGCGCCTCCCGAGCGAGGCTCTCGCCCTCATCGACGACCTCGAGGACGACGCGGTTTACTGCCTGGCCCTCACCGCGGCGGTCACCTCCCCGCCACCCGTCGGCCTGGTCAAGCGCTCCCTGGCCCACGGCTTCGCCGAGGACGTCATCGCCCCACTGACCGCCCTGAACCCGGCGCGCCTGCAAGAGATCGCAGCTCAACTCGGTTTGTCCGGCCGCCCGCCGAACAGATGGAACAGTTCATGACCAAGCGACTGGAAAACTCTGATGAAGGGCTCCATCCCACGATCGCCAAGGGCCGTCGAAGCAGCGGTTGAGGGACCGCGTCCGCAGACGGGAGCCCCCTTCGAGCGGCGCCGGACCGTCGCCGTCCGCGAAGCCCGACGGCACGGACTCATCCCACTGATGCCCGCCCACGACAGGCCCAGCGATGCCGAGTACCGCGACGGGGACCGCCGCTGGCCGTTGGAGAAGGCCGGTGAATGACGTCACCCCGAGCCGGGCGGCGGCACCTCACCGGGGCTGTCGTCCGGCTCCACAGCCGGAGGGGGAAGCGCCTCCTCAATCGCCTTCCGGCGGTACGACTTGCCCCTTGCCATTCCGGCAGCGGAACGGGCCAACTGCGCTTGCAGCTGGTCGAACGCCGCCGGACCTGACAGGTCCCGCAACCTGCGACTTCTGCTCATGCATGTTTCAACGCCCCAGCGCGCCGTCCGTAACTGCAATACCGCCGAATGGAGCATTCGGCGACGTCACATCCCCCGGCTGCCCCCTCTGCCATCGCGGCCCGCAAGCCGATGGCCCTGGTCGGCCTCCAGATGCTGGCATCCACTGAGGTTGGGTGGCGCCTGTCGGGGCATCGGCCCGATCAATCGGGTTCGGGAGCGACAGGGGCGGCGAACGATGAGACAGACAGGTGGGCTAAGTTCGTGGTCGCCTTCACATTCCCCACTGCCTGAGGAACTACCCGTGTCCCAAGTACCGCCCCCGGGCGGCCTGAACGCCTCGTACACCTCGGCGCAGATACGACGCAACCGTCTCATCTTCCTCGGTCTGGTCCTGGTACTCGCGAGCATGGTGGCGTTCTGGGCCTTCGGCCCGTACGACACGAAGGACCAGTCCGCGACGCTCAAGCGCGGCGACTGCTTCCAGAACATCGGGACGGACAAGGAAGCGAAGACCAAGAAGCTCGACTGCACTGACCCGCACGCCGACTACAAGGTCCTCAAGATGGACAAGGACAGCGTCGTCGATACCTTCTCGTGCTCCGACGTTCAGGGCACCACCGGCTCACTCACGCAGTCAGGCTCCGGAGAATGGTTCGTCGTCTGCTTCAAGGAAAACGACGACAAGGGCAAGAAATAGCCCGGCGCCCCCTGCTAAGAGTTGTCCCCGTAGTGGCTGGTCACATGTGCACACAATCTTGGTGTGGCTCAAGCGTGCCGACGGCAGGCACTAGTCCCTCCTGAACAGGCTGCTGCACCGGAACGGTCACCATGCCCTCCGGCACCGGGATACGGTCGAGCAGCGGCGCGACGCAATCCCTCAACCATGCTGCGAAAAGGCCGAGTTGGAGGTGCGTCTGGGCGGCGCGGTGTCCGACCTCAGCTCGACGCCCATCGGCGCGCAGCCTGGTGGTCGACGAGACCGGCGACCTGAAGAAGAGCACGCACACGGTCGGAGCGCAGCGCCAGTACACCGGCACCGCCGGAGGCATCGAGAACAGCCAGGTCGCCGTCTACCTCGCCTGTTCCACCCCGCGACTCGTCCGGTCGGGCAGGCCGCCTCTCGTCCCGGGTTGGTCCGACTGGTCGGATCTTCCGGTGGGTCGCGCCGGGACGTTCCGGGCGGCGACAGACCCGAGGTTATGAATGCGTCACCCGACCATCCATGAGCATCAACCTCAGGAGCCACACGATGCGCCCCATCAGAGCAGCCTGCCTCGGCACGGCCACTGCCCTGGTCACCCTTCTCGCCTGCGCCCCTGTCGCGGCCGCCGCGACGGACACCGCTCTCGTCCACGCCAAGGGCGGAGACCGAGTCATCACACTCTTCGGTCAACTCGCGAAGCAGACGCGCTTCCCCATCAACCCCGGCGGCGACCCCGCCCAGGGCGATCGGACCGCCTTCCGCTCGGTCCTCTACTACGACGAGGCCGAGACCCATGTCGCCGGCGAAACCAACGGTACCTGCACCACCACCTGGGTCCCCGAGGTCAACCACCAACCCGACGTCGACCACCAAGCGGAGGTGTGCGTCGTCACCTACACCCTCCCAGGCGGCCAACTCACCGTACAGGGGATGATCTTCGGCAATCTCACAGCGACCCCTCCCCCTCCGTTCGACAACGCGATCACCGGCGGCACCGGGGTATTCGACCGGGCTCGTGGCATGGTCCACGCCGAAACGGTCGGTCCGGGCAAGAGGCGCTTCACGATCGACCTCGACAACTGACTGCCCCTGCCCCAGCCCGGTGAGAAGGCTGGGCCGTCCACTGGCACGGCCCACCGGCTCGATTGGTCCCGCTGGCGACGCCGCCACCACTCGATCCCAGGCCATCCACTATCAGCGACAGGCCGCCCAGGCATGAAGATCACGAGCTACAGCTGGAGTACTAGGGTCATCCAATCTCGCAGAGTCGCAACAGAGCGACTCTGCGAGATTGGATAACACCGTGGCGCCGGCCTGAGCTGGCCCCCTGGTTGAATCTATTCGCACTGCTCGACACCGCAAGGGCGTTCCTTGTTGCCACCCGCGCCTGTCTGGCGTGGCCGGTGGACCTCAACTCTTGACGGCCTCTGCGATCTGCAGGGCGGCCTGGGCGGGCGTGAGATGCGTGGTGTCGACGACCTCGGCCTCGCTGTGCAGCCACGTGCGGGCTGCTTCGGCGTAAGGCTCAAGGTATTTGAGACGGAAGGGGGAGGGGCCGAGAACAGTGTCCCCCTCGATACGCCCGCGGAGGGTGTCCTGGTCAGTGTGGAGGACGAAGTGCCGTACCGGGAATGGCATGTTGGGCGAGCCCTGAGCTGATCTCGCGCCAGTACTGCTCGACCAGGACAGTCATGGGCATCACCAGAGTGCCGCCGGTGTAGTCGAGTACGCGGCGGGCGGTCTCGACTACGAGCGGGCGCCACGGCGGCCAGTGCTGGAAGTTGTCCGTCCCTGGCAGCCCTGGCTTGATGTCCATGAGTGTCTCGCCGACTTTCTCGGCGTCGAACACCCGTGAATCCGGGATCAGGGGCTGCAGAAGTGCACTGGTCGTTGTCTTGCCTGCGCCGTGGGTGCCGTTGAGCCATACGATCATGCGGCCGACGTTAGCGCTGTGCGGGTCGCGGGAACGGGCACAGCAGAAAACCGGTACGGCTTCGGCGTATTCCGTGACGGGTGCGGGGTGGCGCCAGGACATGGTGTTGTTCCTCCACCCCAGGTGCCCGCGCAGCAGCAGCCGCGCAATGAGCCGCGGTTGGGCGTGTGTTCATCGGTCTCGCGTCTGGTCAGCGCGGTCCGCGGATGCTGTCGATGATGCGAGTCCAGTTGTCGCTGCCATGTCCGTCCTTGATTGCGCGCCGGTAGTGGGCCTGCACGGCCAGTGGGAGCGCGAGGTCGAGGCCGAGTGACGTGCTGGTCTCGACGATGTGGTCGGACGTCGCACCCATCATGGTGACCGTGCTGAGGTCGCCGGGATGCTTTCCGGCATCAAGTGCGGCGCCGGGGTTCTCTTCGCCGGCCCTCAGGATGGCGCCGATCGAGTCGGCGGCGGACAGCAACTCCGGCAGCGCTTCCTTGGCGTTCAGTCCTGCGGTGCCGAGCATCGCGGTGGCGTGCATCAGTGCGGACAGGGTGGTGAGGAATACCGCGAGTTGGGCTTGGTACATCATCTGGGCGAGACCCGGGTCTTCGCCCAGATGCTTTGGTGTTCCGAGCGGTGTCAACGTCGCCAGGTGGCTCTCCATCGCCTCACCCCGGCCGCTGTAGTAGACATACGCTGCCTCCGTGCCGACCATCGGCGCAGGGACCATGACACCTCCGGTGAGGAAGGTCGCGTCGTGGCCCGCCGCCCAGGTGGCCGCCTCGCGTGTGCGGTCAGGAGTGTCAGAGCTCAGATTGACCAGCGTCCGGCCGGCGAGCGATTCGGTGGCGCTGCCGAGGACGTCGTGCATCGCCTGGTAGTCGGTGAGGCTGAGGATCACGAGGTCACTCGCTTCGACCGCCTCGCCGGGTGTCGACGCGAGCCTTGCTCCGGCGGTGACGACACCGTCCGCACGACTGGCGGTGCGGTTCCAGACGGTGACCGGGTGGCCGGCGGTGAGGAGGGTGCGTGTCATCGCCTGGCCCATCGGGCCGAGCCCGATCACGGTGACAGCGCTGTTCTGCCTGGTGGTGTGGTTCTGTTGTTCGTTCACCCCTCCATGCTCGGAGAGCGTCACTAATCTCGGAAGTACCCACTATTTTCTGCGGTACTTACCTTTTTGTAAGGGGATCAGTGATGGCCAAGGCGCCGAGGAGCGGGCCCTACATCTGCGGAATCGACGCTGCGCTCGACGTGGTGAGCGGCAAGTGGAAGGGGCTGATCCTGTGGGAACTTGATGCCCATCGCGTACGCCGCTTTGCTGAGCTGCGTCGCGGTCTGCCAGGAGTGAGCGAGAAGATGCTGACGCAGCACCTGCGTGAGATGGAGGCGGACGGTCTCGTGCTCCGGAGGGTTTATGCCGAGGTGCCCCCGCGGGTGGAATACTCCTTGACTGAGCACGGGCGCATGCTCAATCAAGCGCTCGGGCCTCTCGGCGCGTGGGGGGCTGAGCGGATACGTCGCGAGGGCCACGAAACGGCCGACGTGGCCGAGACATTACGAGACTAAGTATCCGGGTCCCCAACCCCCATTGGTGCGGGCGCGCGGTTCCTGAGGTCTGAGTGTTGCGGGCTGCCGCACTGTACAAAGGCGTCGACAGCATCCCACGCGGTACGGGAGTTGCACGGTTCGTGACTCTTCCGATCGGTCACCGGTGACTGATCGGAAGAGTCACGAACCGGCTCCTGAAGGGGCATGGAAACGGGGAGCCTTCGGGCGGCTTCGTCCCCTAGGTTTCACCCCATGGCCTCATCCGTCGGTCCTGAGGACCGAGTTGCCGAGGCGCGGCCGCGTCTGATGACCCGCCCGCTGCTGCTGCGCTTTGTGACGGTCGTCGGCTCCTCGGCGAGCTTCTTTCTGCTGCTGTCGGTCGTCCCGGTGTACGCGCAGAGCGCGCCGGGCGGGGGCAGTGACAAGGCGGGCCTGGTCACCGGTGCGCTGATGCTGGCCACGGTGGCCGGCGAGCTGATGGCCCCATGGCTGGCCGCACGCTGTGGCTATCGCGTGATGTTGGGGGCTGGGTTGTTGTTGCTGGGTGCCCCGGCACTGGCCCTGACCGTGTCGCGGAGTCTGGCGTGCATCGTGACGGTGTGCCTTGTCCGGGGGCTCGGCTTCGCGTTCACCTTGGTGGCGGGTGGGGCGCTGACGGCGTCGCTGATCCCGCCCGAACGCCGCGGGGAAGGACTGGCCCTGATCGGCGTCATGGCCGGTGTGCCGTCGCTGGTGTGCCTGCCGCTCGGGGCCTGGCTGGCGTTGCACACGGGGTACGGGCCCGTCTGCTGGGCGGCGGCACTGATCGCACTGGTCTCCCTCGCCGCCGTCCCGGGCCTGCCCGGCCGGGAAGCGGCGTCGGGTCCGCCCTTGGGAATTTTCGCAGGGGCCCGTTCCGGCGCGCTCGGCCGCCCCACGGCCGTGTTCGCGGTGACGGCTGTGGGCGCGGGGATCGTCGTCACCTTTCTGCCGCTGGCCGTGGCACCGGGCAATTCCGGCGTGGTCGCGGCGGCACTCTTCATCCATCCGGCCGCCGCGACCGCGTCCCGCTGGTTCGCCGGTCGGCGTGCCGACCGGCGGGGAGCCGCCGGGCTGATGGTGCCGGGGCTGGTCGCCTCAGCCGCCGGCATCCTCGTCGTCGCCCTCACGGGCGTTCCCGTCGCGGTCGTCGTGGGTGCGGCCGTGTTCGGGGTCGGCTTCGGCATCGCCCAGAGCGCAACCATCACGCTGATGTACTCCCGGGTCCCGGCCTCCGGGTACGGGACGGTGAGCGCCCTGTGGAATGTCGCCTACGACGCGGGCATGGGCATCGGCGCGGTCGGCTTCGGCACGGTGGCCGGTCTGACCGGCTACCCCTGGGCATTCGTCCTGACCGCGTTCCTGATGCTGACAGCGCTCGTCCCGGCCCGGTGGGACCTGACGGCAGCGCGCAAACAACGTGCGATGGGCAGGGAGGATCAGGCGGTGGCGGAGGAGGGACAACGGTGAGCCATTGCCTGCACCCTGTTCAACTACCGCAGACTCGCAAAATGAGATGACTTGTAGGTGCAAGGAGTAACCGGCATGACGAACGAAGTGCGGCTGGTATGACCACAGCAGACGAACGTGCGACGCGGGTTCGCGAGGTACGGCGCCGACTCGCACAGGAAGGGCCACCGCGGACGCGAGACCACGAGAGAGACTTCGAAACCGTTACGGTGCCCGAACGCCACTGCGATCAACTGCGCGATCTGCTGGTCGCCGAGGGGGTCGAGAAGGTTGTCGAGATCGGTCTCGCGTACGCCAGTTCTGCCCTCGCCATCGGTGAGGCTCTGGCAACGGTCAATCCTCCGCTCCCCCGGCACGTCATCATCGACCCGTTTCAACAGCGGGAGTATTCCAACGCCGGTTGGGATCTGCTGTGCTCTGCAGGGCTGGACTCGATCGTCACGCTCATGCTCACCCCGTCGTCGACCGCGCTCCCCCAGCTCCTCAGCGAAGGCTTCGTGGCCGACGCGGCATTCGTGGACGGCAGTCACCGGTTTCACGAAGTCTTCGTTGATCTCTACTTCTTGCGCAAGATCGTCCGGCCCGGGGGCCTGATCGTCATCGACGACGACTGGTGGCCGTCCGTACACACGGCCGCGCAGTACTACGAGCAGAACACCGGATGGAAGGTGATCCCCGACGCCTTTCCCGGCGAAACGATCGGTGTCGGCCCTCAGGGCGAACAAAGGCCACGGTGTGTGGCTTATCGCCTGCCCAACCCCTCGTTCGAGCCTTCCTTCGAAGACTTCCACGCGTGGTTGCGTACAGGGACATGAGGTACGGGTTCGACCTGATCCGAGGGTTTGCTCCGGCGCCCTGAGCGGGGCTGTCCCTCGACTCCACGTGGCCGAGCGCCGCCCCGACCGGCCGGTACCGCCGATGGCCGGTACCACCGCGATCGGGGCGGTTGTGCATCTGCCGGCCACCGCCATCGAGGAGGGGCCGGAAGCTGTCCTCGATGACGGCATCCTGGCCGACACCGCCTACCGTCTGCTGCTCGCCAGACGGCCCGGCCTCACTTCAGGTGTCGGTCCAGGAACCGGCACCCGTCCTCCAGCTCGAACCACGGGGTGCCGGTGTGCCCGCCCGGATTGGCGTGCAGCGTCTTCTCCTTGCTGCCGAAGGCGTCGAACAGGTCCAGGGCCCGTTGCCGGGGGTTCCCTTCGTCGTCCCACTGCAGCAGGAACAGCAGCGGAATGGTGACCTGCCGGGCCTCCTCGCGCTGGGCACGGGGCACGTAACCCCCGGCGAAGAAACCGGCGGCCGCGATGCGCGGCTCGACCACCGCGAGCCGAATGCCGAGGGCGGTCCACCCCCCGGAGTACCCGACCGGGCCGCCGATCTCGGGCAGCTCGAGGAGGGCGTCCAGAGTGGTCTGCCATTCCGGGACCGCCTTTTCGACCAGCGGGCCGATGAAGGACTCGAAGATCTCGTCGACCGGCTCACCCGCCTGCATCGCCCGGCGGAGGTCGGCACGGGCCTGCTCGTCGGCGGCAGAACGGGGCCGGTCACCGCACCCGGCTGCATCGATCGTGGCCACCGCGTAGCCGCGCGCCGCGGTGTACCGGGCCCGGGCCACCAGCCGGGATTCCGCCTTGGGCAGGCCGTTGTTGTGAGCCATCAGGATCAGCGGGGCCGGTGCGGTGGATCCAGGCGTCCACAGGGTGCCGGGGATTTCGCCGAGGGTGAATTCGCGCTCGAGTACGCCGTCGTCGAGGCGCTGTTCAGAAGTGAAGTGCATGGTCGTGCCTTTCGGGAGTGCTCTTGAACGGCGCTCCCGGACGACCTATCGCCCGACCGTGACCCCGGAGGGGAGCACCCATGTCGATACTGCGTTCACGGGTACCACCTCCTCGTTCTCTCGCACGGCCTCCGGAAAAGTAGCAGTGGTCGCCATGGCCCGCCAACGGTTTTTTGCGGAGGCTCCGTGGCCGGACGGCACGACGCCGCTCCCCTAATAGCCAAGGCCGTGTGGTCAAGGACTTCGGGCCTGTGACCTGATCGCTGCGAGGCGCAATCGGAACACTACGCAGAACCACTTGGGGTCTCATCGCAGCTTCCCGAGTGGAGGTTGGCCGTTTGGTTCTCGTGTCGCAAGACCCTGGTTTCACGGCGCCCTCGAATGTGAGCAGCGCGGGCGCACCATGATGGCCGGTGGACTTCGAACCGTACCGGGGTGAGTTGGTGGCCTGCTGCTACCGGATGCTGGGCCCGTTCCACGAGGCCGAGGACCTGGTGCAGGAGACGATGCTGCGCGCCTGGAAGGCCCGCGACCGGTACGCACGCACGCGCGCGTGCGTGCGTGCGTGCGTGCGTGCGTGCAACCTGGCCGTACCGGATCGCGACCAACGCATGCCTGACCGCGTTCCTCCCGGGCCGAACGGCAGTCCATCGCCCTGACCGAACCCGACATCGCCCGGCCTGCTCGCGGGGCGGGACAGACGCACCTGGTACGACCTGGAACCAGACGGCCTGCGCTGCTTGGTCCTACAGCGCTGACCTGACGCGGAACGCCTCAACGTCGGAGTACTCAGCGGTCCCGGCACCTGCCACCGCCCACACCTCCGTACAAAATAGGGTCGGCTCTCGCTGCTGATCACGGTGCAACGTGCGCACTGTCGGGGGTCGTTGATTCTTGACTTTCCCCACCCCATGCTCAAGAGCGCCCCAGACATGCTCGCCTTCTTCCCCATCCGTCAGATGCCGTCGTTCCGTCCTCCCTCGGCCGGGTGGAAGTTGGGGCTGACGGGGATGTCGGCCGAGGGTCTTAGGTCCGCAGCCCCATGTGCCCACCGATCTTGCTGGCTAGGTTGGCGACCATGCAGAACACGGAAATCGTCCATCGCTCGGTGGCGGAACGACGGCACGAGACCCTGGACCGCCTTGCCACGGAGCGGGACATCTGGGTGGCGACAGCCCATCCCGATCACGGCCCCCACCAGGTCCCCTTGTGGTTCTCATGGGACGGGCAAGCAGTGTGGGTCTGCACCGGTGCGGCGTCCGCGACGGTGCGCAACATCCGCAAGGAACCGCGGGTGCGCCTGTCCTTGCCGGACACCTTCGATGTGGTGCTGCTCCAAGGGGTGGCGGAGTGCTTCTCGCACGAGGACGTGCCGACCGACGCAGCAGACGCATTCGCCGGCAAGTTCGGCTGGGACCCGCGCACGGAGGACGGTCCCTTTGTGTATGTGCGCCTCATACCGAAGGTGGTCCATGCCTGGCGCGGCGAGCCGGAACTGCGCGGCAGGGTCATCATGCGTGATGGTGCGTGGCTGAAGTAGCGGCTCGATCACCGCCCACAGCTCGTCATCGACTCTCCAAGGCTTCCGCCGGGCCACCGCACACCCACGGATCATCAGTCCAGGAGCGATCCAACCGCCTTCAAGATCTTTTCGTCAGGAGTCCTCAGCGCTTTGTCCGGCGAAGCACGACAGATGGAGCGCTCAGCCGTCGAGCGGCCGTGCGGCGTCTCCGGCTCACTCGCCCGCGGACCCGGGTCAGCCATCTGCGAGGGCGCCCCGTGAATCCACGACCTGCGCCAGCAATCCGTAGTACTGACTGGTGCGGCTCTCGAAATCCACCCGTGCGGACAGGCCGAGGTTGCGGTCCTCCGGTGCGCGCAGCAGGTCGACGGATGTCTGGGCGAAACGGGCGGGGAGCCCTTCCTGTTCGGCGAGAGCCATGAGGGAACGCAGCTCGGTGACGGCGGAGCGGGCGGTCTCGCGCTGTTCCCGTCCGGCGCGCGGCATGCTCCGGTATCCGGAGGCGGGTGCGGCCTCGGCGAGGACCCGGTCCAGCTCGTCGGCGAGTTCCTTGCCGGTGCGTGCCATCTGGTGGGCCTCGGCCCCGGCTTCCAGCAGGACGTGCAGCGCGACGAGCAGGGCGGTGGTGTGCGGTCCGGATGCGGCCGGATCGAGGCGCACCGACAGGGCGGCCTCGATGTCGTCGGCGAGGCGGCGGGCGGCGGTGTGGGCACGCTGGGCCGTACGACGGTCCACGCCCATGTGTTCCAGACCCAGCACTCCGGCGTCGAGTACATCGCGCGCGGTACGGGCGCCGGCCGACTCCACCTCCTGTGCCGCCCGGCCGACGGCCACTCCCTTGATCAGCCGCGTAATGGGGGTGCCGCTCAGCTTCGCCTCGGTCTGCTCGTGGCGCAGCGCGTTCCACGCCACGCGCACGGCGTCGCGAGCCTGTGCATGGTCCTGGGCTACCTGGTCAGCGGCCTCGTACAACTTGCGTGCCCGAGCCACGGTCTTGGGGCGTGCGCCCGTCAGGCGAACCGAGCTGCGGATGTTCCCTCCGACGAGGCCGACGGCGATCAAGGCCAGCCCGATCAGCACGAGCCCGTCGGACAGGGCGTAGGGATCCCTGTCATCGAGCGACGGCTCCAGGTCTCCCTTGTGTTGGCCTTCGGTGAACATGAAGCCGGTTTCCCAGCCGTTCTCTGTGCCCAAGATGGAGTGCGCTGGCTTGAGCAGGCCACCGCGGTCCGGATCGCACTGGTAGGCGGCCTCCCGCCGACGACCCCCGTCGTGGTACGGGTCCTCCCAGCGAACCGTGCACCGGCCGTCAGTCTTCTCCTTGATCACGGTGAGGTCGATCTGCTGCGTCTCGGGATACGACGCGTAGAGGTACGCCGACCAACCGAACAGCAAAACGCCGAGCGTCAGTACCCAGCGAAAGAACGGCCTGTGCAACATCGTCTCCCCCTCGCCCCTGGCGACTGCGCCGCCCTGGCCTCCAACGGTGAACTCGGTCCCACCGAACTCGACCGGTACAAGACCGAGTACATCAACCCCATTGCCGACATCCTCGACGATCCCGCATACGCGAACCTGCGCATCGTCACCATCATCGAACCGGACTCGCTGCCCAACCTCGTCACCAACGCGGGCGGCACCGCCGGATCCACCACCCAGTGCGCGACGATGAAGGAGAACGGCAACTACGAGAAGGGTGTGGGCTACGCGCTCCACACCCTGGGGGCCATTCCCAACGTCTACAACTACGTCGACGCCGGGCACCACGGCTGGCTGGGCTGGGACACCAACTTCGTGCCGGCGGCACAGGAGTTCAAGAAGGCCGCGACCACCGAGGGCGCCACGGTCGCGGACGTCCAGGGCTTCATCGTCAACACGGCCAACTACTCGGCTGTCAATCACCCGGGACTAAAAGGTCCCGGGCTTGCGCAACGGGCGCCACTGGCTGTGGTGCTGCGTTTGCGTCCTGTCCCACGCCCGGTGTTCGGGGGTGGGTCTGGGACGGTTGACTGCGCCCCGCGTCGCCACAACTCTTCCGCACGGTGACGGATGTTGCGGGAGCCGTTGCGGTCTGCGTGATCAACAAATCCGCAGGACCGGCATGCAAATCGGGCCTGGGAGGCCCGGTTCGCCTTGTCGATGTGCCCACATTGGGCGCAGGTGCGGGAGGTGTACGCCGGATCGACGTGTACCACCGGTACCCCGGCCTTTCGGGCCTTGTACGTAATGAACGCTCCGAGCTGAGCAAAGGCCCAGGAGTGGAGGGTGGCCCGTTGGGGCTTGCGAAGCCGTACCCGTGCGCGGATGCCCGTGAGGTCTTCCAGAGCGATTCCGCGACCGGTGCGTTCTGCCTCGGCCACCACATGCTTCGCGATCTTGTGGTTGATGTCCCGCACCCGCCGCGCCTCCTTACGACGCCGCTTCTTCAACCGGCGTTTGGCGGACGGGGTGTTCTTGCGCTGGAGTTTCTGACGCAGGGTGCGCTCGCGCAGACGCCCGCGGTTCAGCCGGCGTCCGGCCATGATCTGACCGTCCGAGGTGGTCGCGATGTTCACGATCCCCAGATCGATCCCCAGGAACTGGGTGACGCTGGTGTTGAGTTCGGCCTCGGGGACCTCGCAGGTGGCGATCAGGAACCACATGCCGTCGCGGAACAACAGGTCCGACTCACCCTTGCGGCACAGAGCCAGGCGGGCCAAATGTTCGGGAGCGGCGGTGAACGCCACTTGCTTCATCCGGCCCGACAGGGTCCAGATCGACACCGTGCGCTGCGTGTACTGCCAGGACAGCATCCGGTCGTCATACGGCTGCGCGCCCTCCGGCCGGAAAGCGATCGGTTTCTCCACGGCGCGCCGGTAGCGCTTGGAGGAGGGCCTGCCGAGATTTCCTGCCGTCAGGTTCGCCTTGAGCGTGGTGTACGCGTCGCAGGTCTTCTTGATGACGTGCTGGGCGGCCTGAGCTCCGAGCCCCCACCGGTCCTTGACCGACGTGTAGGTGTGCTCGCGCAGGGGGAAGTTGCGCTTGATGTCCTTCTCGAACGCCACCTGGGACACCCAGGTCGCGGCTTCGTTGCAGGCATGCAGGGTTGCCTCAAGTGCCGCCGCCTGCACGGGCGTCGGCAGGAGCTTCACCTGCACACTCAACTTCACGACCGTGACGCTACCCGCCACCCGACGCACCGGCATTCGAACAGTGCACATTCCTCGCCGGGCGCTGCGGCCCGGTTTCTTGCGTGCGCTCCGCGCCCGTTGCCGCGGCGATGCTGCGCATCGCCATCACCGGATGCGATTCCTCCCGGGGGTGACCCCCGGGGTTCCTCGCAAGAGCACGCTGAAGGAGCCGTACTTCAAGGTCACCGACTCGGTGAACGGCACGACGGTGCGTCAGTCCAAGTGGGTGGACTGGAACTTCTACGTCGACGAGCTCTCCTACGCACAGGCCCTGCGCACGGAAATGGTCGACCAGGGCTTCGCCTCGAACATCGGCATGCTCATCGACACGGCCCGCAACGGCTGGGGCGGCTCCGCGCGGCCGACCGCCGCCGGCCCGCAGACCAGCGTCGACGACTATGTCAACGGCGGCCGGATCGACCGGCGCATTCACGCAGGGAACTGGTGCAACCAGAAGGGGGCCGGCATCGGTGAGCGGCCCACGACCGCCCCGGAATCCGGCATCGACGCGTACGTCTGGGCCAAGCCCCCGGGCGAGTCGGACGGCAACAGCCAGCCCATCGCGAACGACGAGGGCAAGGGCTTCGACCAGATGTGCGATCCGACGTACACGGGTAACGGGCGCAACGGCAACAACCTGACCGGCGCACTGCCCGACTCGCCGCTGGCGGGCCACTGGTTCTCCGCCCAGTTCCAGGAGCTGCTGCACAACGCGTACCCGCCCCTGGGCGGCAGCAGCGGCGGCGACACCCAGGCGCCCACCGCGCCGACCGGCCTCACGGTCACGGGCAAGACGAGCGGCAGCGTCTCGCTGTCATGGACGGCGTCGACCGACAACACCGGGGTCACCGCGTACGACGTGTACCGCGCAGGGGTACAGGTGGGCTCCTCTGCGACCACCTCCTTCACCGACACGGGGCTCACCGCCTCCACGTCGTACAGCTACACGGTCAAGGCCCGCGACGCGGCCGGGAATGTCTCGGCGGCCTCCTCGGCGGTCTCGGCCACCACGGCCGACGGGGGCGGAACCGGCACCGGCACCCTCAAGGTCCAGTACAAGAACAATGATTCCTCGGCCACCGACAATCAGATCCGGATGGGCCTGCAGCTGGTCAACATCGGGACCACCGCGGTGAACCTGTCCACGGTGAAGGTCCGCTACTGGTTCACCCCCGAGGCCGGTGCGAGCACCTTCTGCACCGCCTGCGACTACGCGGTACTGGGCTGCGGCACCTTGACCGAGAACGTGACGGCCTCGGGCAGTCCGGCCGCCGGGGCCAGCCACTACCTGGAGGTCGGCTTCGGTAGCGGCACCCTGGCGGCGGGGGCCTCCACCGGGGAGATGCAGCTGCGCTTCAACAAGACCGACTGGTCGAACTTCGACGAGGCCGACGACTACAGCCGCTCCACGAACACGGCGTACGCCGACGCGTCGAAGATCGGCGTGTATGTGGGAGGCACCCTGAGCTGGGGCACCGCGCCCTGACCTGACCTGACTGGCCTCATGGGCCTGATGCGACCCCTGTCCTTCCCGTTGCCCCCGTCGCCGCATGCGTTTCGCGGTGGCGGGGGCGACGCCTGTCGTGATGCGACCGGGCGTTCCGGTCCCGGCCACTTCTCGCACCGGCGCGCAGCCGCGTCGGGGTGTCACCCGCTGGGCACCTGGGCCCGGTACGCCTCCCCCGACTCCGTGATGACGTGCCGGTGTGACGGCGGCGTCGAAATTCGTCGAAATTCTCGGCGATGCATGGACGACCCGAGGGTCCGTACCTAGTCTCTCGGATGTCGTCGCGCAGGTGAACGCGCAGACCGACGCATCGAAATCTTTCGACGGCGGTTCGGTCACGGGAGCAGTAGGACAGGGAAGACAGGCAGCTCACAATGGTCGGCATCACCGAGGTGGCACGGCACGCAGGCGTCGCCGTCAGCACCGTCTCGTACGTGCTCAGCGGGAAGCGCCCCATATCGCCGTCGACCCGTCAGCGCGTCCTCGATTCCGTCGCTGCTCTGGGCTACCAGCGGCCGGCCTCCAGCCGTTCGCACGCCATCGGGCTGGCCGTGCGCGTCGATGACGGCGCGCACCGGCCGCTCCTCGCCGAGTTCATGCTGTCCGCGAGTGTCGCCGCGCGCCGCCACCACAGCAACATCCTTCTCCTCACCGACCACGCGGACCACGGTGTGCTGGACGCCGCCCTGCTCGACGGACTGATCCTGATGGACATCGGGATCCGTGATCCGCGGCTGGAGACCGTGCGAGGACTGCCGGTCCCCACGGTGCTCATCGGCCTGCCTCACGATCCGGCCGGCCTGACCTGCGTCGACCTGGATTTCCGTGCGGCCGGAGGCCTGTGCGTCGACCATCTCGCCGATCTCGGCCACCGAGAGGTGATACTGCTCGGCGCACCCGAGGCCGCGTACCGGCGCCGCACCGGATTCGCCGTACGGACTGTCGCCGGCGCGCTCGAGCGGGCCGCGACCCGAGGGGTCCGGCTCACGCACCGGTCGGTCGAAGGGGACTGGGACAGCACGGCGGGCACCCTGACGCGGGTGCTCCAGGAGCGCCCGGACGCCACTGCTCTGATCGTGCAGAACGAAGCCGCAACCCCGCACCTCGCGCCCCTGCTGCGCAGTTTCGGCCGGGCTCTGCCCGAGGACATGTCCCTCGTCGTCGTGGGCTCGGACGCGGTGGCGACCGCGGGCACCCCTCAGTTGACCTCGGTCGCGGTACCCGCGGCCGCACTCGCCGAGCGAGCCGTCGAGCTGCTCAGGCAGCTGCTCGACCGCAGGAGTACCGACTCCGGCGGGGCGGCGCCCACCCTGCTGGAGCCGCGGCTCACCGTACGGGCCAGCAGCGGGCCACCCCCGTCCTCCTGATCTGCACCCTCTGCCGCCACCTGCCTGTGACCGACGGCGCTCTTGCCGTGCCCCCGTGCAGTGGTCCGCGCGGCCATCCCTACGACCCTGAAGGGCACACCTTTGTCCCCCCGCACCCGCGCAGCCACTGCCGCCTGTGCCGCATTCGCCCTCACCACCACGTTGAGCGGCTGCGGACTCATCACGGCCGACACACCGCCGAACACCCTGACCGTCTCGGACTACTACACCGCGGAGCCCGGCAACACCGCGCTGACCGAGATCCTCCGCTCCTGCGGACGCCAGACCGGCGTGAGCGTCGTACGCGAGGTCATGCCCCGCGCACAGCTGGTACCCAAGCTGTTGAGGGACGGAGCCGCGAAGACCCTCCCGGATCTGGTGCTGAGCGACAACCCGGACCTGCCCAAGCTCGCCTCGACCGGAGCTCTGCTGCCGCTCGAAGGCCAGGTGAAGACCGAAGGGTTCTACGAGAGCGTCCTCAAGGCAGGCACGTACAAGAACAGGCTGTACGGCGTCGCCCCGGGCGTGAACGGGCTCGCCCTCTTCTACGACAAGGCCATCTTCAAGAAGGCAGGCCTGGAACCGCCCACCACCTGGAAGGAACTCCGCAAGAGCGCGGCCGAGTTCACCAAGGGCCACCGCTACGGCCTTGCCCTTTCGGCAGTGGCCACCGAGGAAGGCTCCTGGCAGTACGAACCCTTCTTCTGGGGCGCGGGCGCGGACTTCGCACAGCTGGACTCGGCCGAGTCCGTGTCCGCGCTGACGTACTGGACGTCACTCTTCCAGGACGGCTCGATATCGAAGTCGGCGCTGAACTGGCAGCAGTCGGACGTGGCGGAGCAGTTCATCGGCCACCACGCCGCCATGATGATCAACGGCTCCTGGCAGCTGGCCGCGCTTTCCGCCGAGAAGGGGCTCGACTACGGCGTCGTGCCGCTCCCCACGCAGAACAGCGATGGCCCCTCGGTCACCCCGCTCGGCGGCGAGACCTGGGCGGTGCCCAAGGGAGACAAGCAGGACAAGGCCGTCCAGGTCCTCAACTGTGTGCTCAGCAAGGACCACATGATCCAGTGGGCCCGGCTGCGCGCCGACGTACCGGCCGACCCGGCAGTCGCAGAGCAACTGGTCAAGGAGCAGCCGGACCTCGCCCCCTTTGTGGCCGGCGCGCCCACAGCCCGGTCCCGCACCGCCGAGTTGGGCACCGCCTACCCGGCCGTCTCCAAGGCGCTGTACACCGCACTCCAGCAGGCCGCCATCGGACAGCTGAGCCCGGCGAAGGCCCTCGCCGACGCTCAGCGCCAGGCCCGGTCCGCAGACCACTGATCAGGCGAGGTGCCCTCATCATGACGACCCTTCTGGACAAGCCCGTCCACAGCGTGGCACACCCGGAGAGCCGGACCGCCGGCGCCGCCCGCCGGGCGGGACTGGCACGCATCAGCTTCTACGTCCCCGCCGTCCTCTACCTGGTCATCTTCTTCGGCTACCCCATCGTCGCCAACCTGGTCATGTCCTTCCAGGACTACACGGTGACGTCCTTCTACAACGGCGGCGCCCCCTTCACCGGCCTCGCCAACTACGTGGCGATCTTCACCGACGAGCTGTTCTCCACGTCCCTGTGGAACACAGCCGTGTTCACCATCGCCTCGCTGGTCCTCCAGTTCGCCATCGGCCTCGGCCTCGCACTGTTCTTCCGCCGTCACTTCCCGCTCAGCAGCACCCTGCGTGCCCTGCTTCTGCTGCCCTGGCTGCTGCCGCTACTGGTCTCCGGCACCGTCTTCCGCTGGCTGCTCGACCAGGACTACGGCGTGGTCAACCAGGTACTGCTAGGCCTGCACCTCATCAACGACCCGGTCCCCTGGCTGGTCAGCCCCGACCACGCCATGACCGCCATCGTCATCGCCAACGTCTGGATCGGCATCCCCTTCAACATGGTGATCCTCTACGGCGGCCTGCAGTCGATCCCGCCGCAGCTGTACGAAGCCGCCTCGCTCGACGGCGCGGGCGCCTGGCAGAAATTCCGCCACGTCACCTGGCCGCTGCTGCGCCCGACCACCTCGCGTCGTGGTGATGCTCGGACTGATCTACACGATCAAGGCGTTCGACGTCGTCATGGTGCTCACGCAAGGCGGCCCGGCGAACTCCACGCAACTGCTGTCCACCTGGTCGTACGCGCTCTCCTTCACGAACCTGCAGTTCGGCCAGGGCGCCGCCGTCAGCAACGTCCTCATCGTCATCGCCATGCTCTTCGCGCTCGTGTACCTGTGGGCCGTGCGCGCCGAACAGTCCGAGAGGTAGGCCCGATGTCGTCTCCCTCAGCCCTGCGTACGGCCCGCCGCTGGAGCAGCACGGTGATCGCCCTCGTGATCGTCGGCGTCCTGCTCTTCCCGCTGTACTGGATGGTCAACGCCTCTCTCCAGCCCGGCCATGCCCTGTTGAGCATCCCGCCCAAGTGGTTCCCCACGGATCCCACCCTCGACGGATACCGTGCCGCCTTCGACACTCAGGGACGGCACCTGGTCATCAGCCTCTTCGTCGCCTGCGGCAACGTGCTGATCACCCTCGCCCTCGCGGCTCCGCTGGCGTGGGCGCTGGCGAAGTTCCGCCTGCGCCGGGCCGCGCTGCTGCTGTTCGTCCTGCTGATCGTGCAGATGGTCCCGGGCATCGTGAAGGCCAACTCGCTCTTCGCGCTCTACAGCGAGTTCGGGCTGCTCAACAACACCATCGGGCTGATGCTGGCCCAGTCCACGCTGTCCGTACCGTTCGCCGCGGTGCTGCTCCGCGCCCAGCTGCGCGACATCCCCACCGAGGTCATCGAGGCCGCAGCCCTGGACGGGGCCGGGTCCTGGCGCACCTTCCTGCGCATCGTCGTCCCCATGAGCCGCAACGGCCTCATCACCGCTGGCCTGTTCGCGTTCCTGTTCTCCTGGGCCGACTTCCTCTTCGCGATCACTCTCACCTCACGCGACGCGGTGACGCCGGTCACCGTCGGCATCTACCGCTTCATCGGCGCCAACGCCACCGACTGGAACGCCCTCATGGCCTCGGCCGTCCTCGCCTCCATCCCGGCGGCGGTACTGCTGGTCATCGCCCAGCGGTACATCGCGGTCGGGATCACCGGAGGCTCGGTCAAGGACTGAGCGAAACCCGGCGCCATGACCGAGCACCCCTTCTTTCGCACTGGAGAAACACCTTGAGCACCTTCCGGGAACACGACGGCGGCCTGGAGTGGCGCGGCCAGCACGAGTCGCTGCGTATCGAACCCTGGTGGCCCGACTCCGTCCGCGTACGGGCCGCACTCGGCCCCCTCCGCGACGACATCCCGGGCGCCCTCCTGGGGCCTCCCGACACCGAGGCCGAGATCATCGTCCCGGACCTGACCGGCCTGACCGTCTTCAAGAACGGCCTCGGCTCACCCACGGATCCGGTGCCCCCCGCCCGCCTGGTCAACGGCCGCATCACCGCCGAGCTGACCGTCGACGGCGTACTGCGCTTCGTCCGCACCGCCGACGGCACGGAACTCCTCGCCGAGCGCCCCGCCCACTTCTGGTGGCCCGGCACCCGCGTCCACACGCCCGTCGGGCACGGCTACCACCGCTTGGAGCAGAACTTCCAGGCATACGAGGCGGAACGGCTGTACGGCCTCGGACAACGCCAGCACGGCCTGCTCGACCAGAAGGGCACCGTCATCGACCTGGTGCAGCGCAACACGGAGGTCACCATCCCGTTCGTGCTGTCCAGCCGCGGCTACGGCCTGCTGTGGAACAGCCCCGCCGTCGGCCGTGTCGAAATGGTGCGGACCGGCACCCGCTGGGTCGCCGACAGCGCCCGCCAGATCGACTACTGGATCACCGCGGGCGAGCAGCCCGCAGACATCCTCCGCTCCTACGCGGACGCCACCGGCCACGCCCCCGCGTTCCCCGACTGGGCCACCGGTTTCTGGCAGTGCAAACTGCGCTACCGCACACAGGAGGAACTCCTCGAGGTCGTGCGCGAGTACAAACGCCGCGGCCTGCCGCTCTCGGTGATCGTCGCCGACTTCTTCCACTGGACCCGGCTGGGGGACTGGAAGTTCGACCCCGCCGAGTGGCCCGACCCGGCCGGCATGGTCCGGGAGCTCGACGAGCTCGGCGTCAAGCTCATGGTATCCGTCTGGCCGTCGGTCAACCGCTCCAGCGAGAACTACGACGAACTGGAGCGCCGCGGCCTGTTCGCCGCCAACGAGTTCGGCACCCCGGCCCACGCCACGTGGATCGACAAGGGCGCCGACCATCGCGTCATGGTCTCCTTCTACGACCCGACCAACCCCGACACCCGCGCCTACGTCTGGTCCAAAGTCCAGGAGAACTACCAGCGCCTCGGCATCAATCTGTGGTGGCTGGACGCCTGCGAGCCGGAGATGAAGCCCGGCCACCCGGCCAACCTCCGCTACCACGCCGGTCACGGCCAGGAGGTCGCCAACCTCTACCCGCGCGAAAACGCCCGCCTGTTCCACGAGGGCATGGCAGCCTCCGGCAACACCGACGGCATGTCCTTCTCCCGCTCCGCCTGGGCGGGCAGCCAGCGCTACGGCACCGCCGTGTGGTCCGGCGACATCGGCACGGACTTCGCCGCCCTGCGCGCCCAGATCGCCGCCGGCCTCAACATCGGCCTGTCCGGCATCCCCTGGTGGACCACCGACATCGGCGGCTTCCACGGCGGCGACCCCGACGCCCCCGCGTACCGCGAAGTCCTCGTCCGCTGGTTCCAGTTCGGCGCGCTCTGCCCGATCTTCCGGCTGCACGGCTTCCGGCTGCCCTGGCTGCCGCTGGGCGGCGGGATGACCGGCGGCCCCAACGAGGTCTGGTCGTACGGCGAGGAAGCGTACGAGATCATGCGAGGCTACCTGGAACTGCGCGAGCGCCTCCGCCCGTACGTCGCCGAGCAGATGGCCACCGCCGCCCGCGAGGGGCTGCCCCCGATGCGCCCGCTCTTCCTGGAGTTCCCCGACGACGAGACGGCCTGGACAGTCGCCGACCAGTTCCTGCTCGGCCCCGATCTCCTGGTCGCCCCCGTCACGACGGCCGGCGCAACGCGCCGCGAGGTCTATCTGCCGACGGGCGCACGCTGGAGGTGCGCCTGGACGGACACGACGTACGAGGGAGGCTCTCGGCACACAGTCGACGCCCCACTCGACCGGATTCCACTCCTGCTGCGCGACGACGCCCAACTGCCCGTGAGCGCCTGACTGGACGGGCCGGTGGGAGGGTGGGCGCGTGATCTCGTCGACGTTGGCTCGCTTGATCACAGATCGGACGCCGCCCGACCACGCCGAAGCCTTGCCACTCAGACATTCTCCGACGACGTCCGGGGGCGTGGGCCCCGGCTCGCGTAGACGGCGGTTCCGACGGCGGCGAGCACCGCTGCGACCACGGCCGCCGGTCGGCTGTCAGGCGCCTGGGTCTGCCAGGTCAGCGCCTCCCCCGCGGTGCCCACGCCCGGGAAAGTCGCCGCGCCGAGCGTCCACCCCAGAGGCAGGAACCACGACCGAGCCGTACCGACCGTGACCGCCCCCAGAGCGGTCAAGCCCAGCAGGCCGGCAGCGTCACGGACGACGAATCCGAACGGCCCGAACCGCGTGCCGGTGACCAGCGTGGCCAACAGGAGGACGAGCACGCATCCCAGGGCCGTGGCCAGGTGGGACATCCGCAGCCACACCCACGGCCTCGCCGCCGTGCGGTCCAGGGTGTCGTCGGGGCCGCCGAGCGTGGCGGTGACGACGGCCACGAGGAGCAGCACCGTCAGGACGAGCACGGTGCTGCTCACCTCGCCCTTGTCGCCGAAGACCGTCGCCGGCAGCCACACGAGGGCGGTGCTCGCGAGCGCCGCGCCGAGCGCCGCCGGCACCCGGCGCGAGCGGACGTAGAGCGTCAGCTCTCTCATCGGGCCCCTCGGGTCAGGAGGTCGGTGGAGTCCTTGCACTTCTGCGCCGCCTGGTAGACGGCGGTCACCCGGGCACCGGCCTCCGCCCGCGGCAGTGCCTTCAGCCCCTTCCAGAGCTGGACGGCCTCCGGGTCGTCGAGTTCGAGGCCATCGGGACCGACGGTCGGCTCCCGGTCGAGCAGCCAGTAGGCCGCAGCGGTGGCGACCTGGAAGTTCCGGGCGTCTCCGCAGCTGAGAGGGCCGGTGAACACTCCGGTGAGTATCGCCGGTTCGAGCCGGCCCGGGTTTGCGAGGCGACCGTGCGTGTCGACCGCGATCGTCATCAGCGCGGTGTCGGCCCGCGACCTCGGAGAGGTGGGAGGAGAGAACGTGGAGGTGTCCTCGTGCACCTCGACAACCGGTGTCTTCGACAGAAGTTCCAACGCGTGCCGGGCCTTGGGGGCCGCCTCGGGCAGCAACCCTTCGTGCGCCCGGCTGACGCAGACCCGCGGAGCGTCGTCGGTGCACACCAATTCCTGGGCGACCGGGTCGAGCGTCCCTTGGTCGTAGGCATCGCCGGTCGGCACGACCAGGGCCGTGGCCGTTGCCCCGATGGCCAGCGGCAACAGCGCGGCGAACGCGAACTTGCGGTTTTCAACGGCGAAGAGCACGAGACCGGCCATGGCGACCGCGACCATCCAGAGTGCCTGGGCGACGCTGACTTGGCCCCCGACGGTGTCGTAGTCGCTGAACATGCTCATCCCCATGCTCGGGGAGAACGCCGCCGTGACACCGCCGTCGGGAAGGGCGTGGGGCGCGAAGATCAACAGCGCGAAGCCGATCACGGCCAGCGCGGGTGCGGTCGCGAGCGCCGGCACCAGGCGTCCGACGGCCAGCCCGAGCCAGACCGAGGCGACCATCGCGACCAGCCCGACGGCCACGACGACGAACGCGGCCGGCGGCAGGTAGCGCGCCGTGTCGGCGATCCGTGGTGCCGCCGCGAGGAGCGTGACCAGGTACGCGAAAAGAACCGCCAGCCCGGTTGCGACCAGGATCGGCACGATCTTCCGCGGTCGCGGGCGGGGCGCGCTGGCGAACAGCTCGGCGACGTTCGCCCGGTGCTCACGACAGGCCTGCCAGGCCCCGGCGGCCAGCGCAAGGGGCGACAGAACCGCGAGGTACTCGCGCTGAGTCATGGCCAGTGCCATCCAGCCGGAAGACCATCGCCCCGCGGTGGCGTGGAGCACGATCGTGCCGGCGACGGCGATCAGGAGCGCGGCGCCGAGAGCGGCCGAGCGGCGCAGCTCGATGCCGAGGATGCGGTTCATCCGGTTGCTCCTGTGCTGACGCAGCAGCGCGGAGTAGCCGCGCTCGGCCGGGCTGTCGCCCGGCGTCGCCCGCTCGCCCTGCCGCGCGATCAGGTCGTCGGGGGTGCCCTGGAACACCAGTCGGCCCTCGTTGATCAGCACGACGTCGGTGCAGGCGGCCGCCACGTCCTCGACCAGGTGGGTGGAGACCAGCACGCAGCTGTCGGCGCCGAGGTCACGCAGCAGCTCGCGGAAGTCGAGACGCTGCTCCGGGTCGAGGCCGACGGTCGGCTCGTCGAGCAGCAGCAGCTCCGGGTCGTTGACGATGGCCTGGGCGATGCCGGCCCGGCGCAGCATGCCGCCGGACAGCGTCTTCATCCGGGCGTCGGCCTTGGTCGGCGAGGCCCGACCCGTCGATCGCCCGCTGCACGGCGCCGGGTATCGCGGCCTTCGGCATCTCCTTGAGCCAGGCCATGTACTCGACGAACTCGCGCACGGTGAACCGCGGGTAGAAGCCGAACTGCTGCGGCAGATAGCCCAGGCCGCGGCGCACCGCGCGCAGGTCGGCGCGGCCGCCGACCTGCTGCGCCGAGCAGCGTCAGCGCGCCGCCGGCCGGCTTCACCACGGTGGCCAGCGCGCGCATCAGCGTGGTCTTGCCGGCGCCGTTCGGGCCGAGCAGCCCGTGCACGCCGGTGCCCAGAGCCAGGTCGAGCCCGTCGACGGCCAGGTGCCGGCCGGCCCGGACCTGCAGCTCTCGGCGTGGACCGCCCAGGGATGAGGGTGGGGGCCGTCTCGGCCGCGCTGCACCGCACGCATGTCATCCTCCTATTTACGGTGGGTTCAGTTGCCGGCTGGTCAGGCGGCGGAAGTGCCGGTAGTCGGCGAGAGCGCGGTCGACCGCGGCAAGGGCCACGGTGATCAGCGCCCACCAGCGGCAGTGCTGCCCGGCTGCAGCACCGGCGGACAGGGATCGGGCCGCCACGCTCGGCACCAGCGACGGCCGCGGCCAGGCCGCGTGCGAGTCCGATCGCCGCGCGCCGCACCCCGACGAAGGCGCCCAGCGCGAGGGTGGCGGCGGTGAACGCCAGGCACGGCAGCAGCTCAGGGCCAGCGAGGCCCGGTGCCGACACCGGCCACCGCGAGCGCCGGAGCACGACCACGCAGCACCGCGAGCGTGCGCCGCAACAGCATCGCAGGCCGGCGGCGGGTGTGGTGGCGATCAGTTCCCAGGCCGGGTCGGTCCGCCGACTCCAGGCCACGGCCACGCCGGGCAGCGGCGCCACCGGCGCCAGCAGCAGCACCAGCGACGGCAGGCTCGGCTCGAGCGCGTCGAGCAGCACGCGCGCAGCCCAGCACCGCGACGGTCATGCCAGCCACGGCAGCAGCGTCCAGACGAGCCAGCGGTCGGTGCACGGCCGACCAGCCGGCGCGTGGCCGGGCGGAAGCGGGCCGTTGCGATGGCCTGGTCGAGCCAGCGGCGACCCGGTCGAGCAGGTCCGGCGTGGCGGCGGTGGCGCTGTCGGCCAGCCGGGCCCGGCAGTCGGCGCAGGCCTCCAGGTGCACCTCGACCGCCCAGAGCGCGGCGTCGTCGAGCCCGGTGCCCGCCGTCGGCGTAGCGGGCCAGATCATGGTGGCTGGGATGAGTGGTCATGACAGCGCCTCCCGCAGCGCGATCCGGGCCCGCCGCGCGCGGGTCTTCACGGTGCCCTCCGGCATGCCGAGCAGCACCGACGTCTCCCGCACGGACAGCCCGTCGAGGACCATCGCCCGCAGCACCTGCCGCAGCTCCGGCGGCAGGCCGCAGCAGCGCCTGCTCCAGGTCCTGGCCGACGCGGTCGGCCATCACCTCGTCCTCGGCGGCCGGGGCGGTCGTCTCGACCAGCGGCAACTGGTCGGCACCCGCTCCTGCCGGGCCCGCCGGCGGAACGCGTCGACCAGCCGGTGCGCGGCGATCGTCCACAGCCAGCCGACCGCGCTGCCGCGCCGGTCGCCGGAGCCGGCGAAGCTGCCGGCCGCCCGCCAGACCGCCAGGTAGGTCTCCTGCAGCACCTCGGCGACCACGTCGTCGTCGGCGCAGCGGCGACGCAGCCGCACCGTCAGCCACGGCGAGGTACGCCGGTACAACTCGTCGAACGCCGCGCCGGTCACCGGCGGCGACGCGCCGCACGAGTTCTGCCTCGTTGAGGTCTGCCATGCCTTTCACGATCAACAAGACGACGCGATCGTCGATTCAGGTTCTCGGGCGGTTCGGCACCGACCGCGAGTGATGGTGCTTGGCACCAGAAGTTGTCCGGATCGCCGATCGGCCGGAATCGCCCGTGGGCATCTGCCGAGCGGCCCGGACGCAGCGCGCGAACTCGCCACTCACACCGGTCAAGTGGGCCTGGATCGCCTCGGCCACGGGGAGCCTCGCGCCCGTCTCCGTCGTCGCCGGGCGCCAGTTGGACCGTGACGGCAAGGAGACGGTCGGCGGCAGATGAAGGCCCCGTCATTTCTGACGGGGCCTTCGCGCGGCATCGGACGCGAGGCTGCCGGACAGCGGCGTGTACCAGCCGGACGCCGAGCGACAACGGCGCAACCCGGACATGACGGGGGCCTCGCCTGCGCGACGAGCGCCCTCGGCACGTCCTGGAGCTGCGAAGGACGGCACGCACCGCGGCACCGTCCGCTTCCGTTGGAGTGAAGAACTCGACGGGCTGCCGCCCCTCCACGCCTCGACGCGTCATGGTTCATCTGAGGCAAACATGATCGAAAGGAGCAGGGTTGTGCACATGAGGCGTATCGGAACAATCTTGAGCGCTGCCGTGCTCACCGTGCTGGCCATTCCGGCGAACGCTCACGCCGCAGCAGTCGCCTGCGGCGGCGGTGTGTCGACCGGCCGGATGGCGGTCAATGGCTGCATCAGCGCCCAGCGCGGCAAGGAAGGCAGGGTCTACACCCGGGAGATCACGGCGTACATCAAGGCGCGCAACACGGGGCCGAGGGCGGTGAACGTCTCCTACGAGGCGTTCTTTCGTGTCGTCGACGGTGGTTACTGGGTGAAGTTGGGCAGCGGTCGCACCTACGTCCCGGCGGGTGGGACCGTCGAACCCACGGAGGTGGGAAGCTCGACCCGGGTGTGCGCGCCCGGTGTGAAGGTCGAGATTCGCGTACACGCCCGCGCCGACGGGGGCGTCTGGAGCGGCTGGTCCACCGCCGGCACGGCACAGTGCCAGACCTGAGCGACTGCACACGCGATGCCCGAGAGTCGGGGGTAATGCCGGCGAACTGACCTATTCAACAGTCTCCAGTCCCCTACTGCGGTCGGCCGGCCTATTAGTGACGTGCCGTTATATCCAGGGCAGCCGGACAAGGGTCACGTCCGTGGACGTGACCCGAGCCCCGCCGCGTGCCAAGGGCTCCCAGCCCGTGGCACGCGCCTCTTGCCTCGGCTGGTCCGCCCGTTCCTGCGGATCAGCCTCCCCGAACGTACTCCGCACGCAGGCCGCTGCGCCTGTGTTCATGCCGCCAAAGACACCGCATCATCAACGGAGTCCGAGCAGCCGCCCTTGCAGGGCCACAGACTTACTCGCCCTGGCAGTGCCCTTGAGCTCGGAACCCGCGGCTTGATTCTGTCAGCCGCCGGTCGGCCCCGGCTCCCCTTCTTGCAGCGACGGTCAGCAATTCACTTCTGCTTGACCGGCGGGCACGTGCCCGTGTCCTCGCCGATGGAGTTGATCTCTGCGTTGGAACGCGGGTCACCCGCGTAATTGAGCTGATCCGTGCACTTCATGCCGGGGTCCTTCGGCGTACCCGACGCCCCACCGGACTTCTGAGGCTCGGGGCACGTGCCCGTGCTCGCGCCAATGGAGTTGATCTCGGCGTTGGAACGGGAGTCGCCCGCGTAATTGAGCTGGTCGGTGCACTTCGTGCCGGACGGCGACTTCTGAACCGGAGGGCACGTGCCCGTGCTCGCTCCGATGGAGTTGATCTCGGCGTTGGAGCGCGGGTCACCCGCGTAGTTGACCTGGTCCGTGCACTTCGTGTCGGACTTGGCGGGTGCGCCCGACGGCTTGTCCTTCGCCGTGTCGGACTGCGGGGTGCTCGTGGCCACCGATGAACTGCTCGCGGAAGAGGAAGCGTTGTCGGCGCCGTTGTTGTTGCATGCCGTCAGCGCCAGTCCGAGGGCTACTGCGGTCATGGTCAGTGCCGAGATCTTCCGAGTGCGCATGCTGGTGTCCTTTGCGTGGGGGCTGTCGCTCCTGGGGAGCGGCGAGTGAGCTGGGCGGGTTCGCCCGTGTGGCTTTCTGCTCTCTCAGACAGACGGCGTGGTTGCCCAGTTGCATCTTGATCGTGCTCAGGACACGTTCGTGACATGAGAGTGGTCGTGTCGTGAAGTCCGCGCCGGGCGTGCTGCCTACCGAGTGTTCAACCCGGATGCCTCGGAGCAGGCGGGGCCGGACCGGACGCCACCGATGAGCTGGGTGACGTCATTGCGACGTCACCTGAGTTGCTGCTACGTCGCTGATGCTGTCGGACTGAGGCGACGGTCCCGGCAGCACCGAACCACCCTGCGAGTGGCACAGCGAGAAAGCCCGAAGGCGCTCGGTATCTCGCTCTTCCTTCCTACGCGTCTGATCTGCCGATGCGTCACGTCGCGGGACGACGCACGAGCGAGCCGGTGATGACGAAGCACCAGGCACCCTGAAGGGCCTGCGACGCTACGGCTCCCTCAACGAGACCGGCGATCTCCACGACGCGTCGGTGGAGCATCCTGTGGCCTGGATACGGCGGCATCCCAGCTACGCCGCGCAGCCCTACGAGCAACTGGCCGCCTGGTACTGGCAGATCAGCCACGCCGACGACGCCCGACGCGTCCTGCCGGCCAAGCAACGCCACCACAGGAGGACCCTCGGCCTCCCCGCCCGCCTGTGGGTCCGCCGAACGTGACCTGGTCCGTCATTGGCCCGAGAGAAGCTCAGCCAGGCGGCTTTCGATTTCCTCCACCGGCACGTCCTGCACATGCTGGTCGAATGCCCAGCGGTGGCCGGAAGGGTCCAGTACCTCTCCCGTACGTACGCCCCAGAACGCGTCGTGGACCTCAGCGCTCACGGTGGCGCCGGCGGCGAGGGCCTGGCTCATCGCCGCGTCGGCGTCCTGGACCCTGGAGCCGGTAGGCGGCCACCGAGGTACCGCTCGAGGAGGGGCTGGCCAGCGTGGTGCCGGGTACGGGTGCAGCCATGGCGAGGGGCAGACCGTGAACGTGGAGATCAGCAGTGGCGATGGAGGCATCCGGAAGTCGCAGGATGCGGGTCACCGTGGCGCCCAGTGCCTCCTCGTACCAGGTGATGCTGCGATCGACGTCGTCGACGATGAGGTGCAACGCGAAGCCGGGGACGGCCTTGGTTGATGTATCCATCATTTCCTCCAGGTCGGGCTCAGGCATCTCATGAGTACGACGACACAGCCGCCGGGAATGTCAGGGGCGACGCCAGGTGCCCCAGCGCAGTGCCGGTGAGGACATTCAGCCCCGCATCCACACACGGAGCTTCACGGGGTTGCGCACGACCCAGAGCCGCTGAATGTGATCGCCGGCGATCTCGAACGCGTACACCGCGACCGTCTTTCCCTGGTCGGTGGCAACAAGTCCTGCCTGGCCGTTGACGGTTCGCTCCAGCAGATTCAAGGCTCCCGCCTGTCGCGCGAGACCGACGAGGAACCGGGCGATCTCGGCGGCACCTTCGATCGGGGTCAGCGACGCAGCGACCCGTCCGCCACCATCGGCTGTCGCGGTCGCCGACGGGTCGAGAAGTTCGATGAGGGCCCCGATGTCCTGGGCCTCCCATGCCTGCTTGAAGTCCCGGACGACTCGTGCGCGGGCGACCGGCGCCGCGACCGGCCGCGCGTCGCCGACACGGCGGCGCGCCGATGACGCGAGCTGGCGGCAGGCCGCCGGCGTGCGCCCGACGATCTCGGCGACCTCGGTGAACGGGTAGCGGAACACATCGTGCAGGAGGAACGCCACCCGCTCAGCGGGGGTCATCGAGTCGAGCACGACGAGGAAGGCCATGGCGACGGACTCATCGAGCGTGATCCGGTCCGCCGGGTCGATCCCGGCGCCGGGCCGCCTGCCAGACCACTCCCTCGCGTCGGGCACAGGCTCGGGGAGCCACTCACCGACGTAGCGCTCGCGCCTGACCCGAGCCGAGCCGAGCAGGTCGAGGCACACGCGACTCACGACGGTGCTCAGCCACGCACCCGGTGAACCGATGGCGTCTTGCTGCTCTGGCGCGAGGGCATACCACCGGGCGTAGCCCTCCTGGACCGCGTCCTCCGCATCGGCAAGAGAACCCAGGAGGCGGTAGGCGAGATTGATCAGCGGCCCCTGCTCATTGACGATCGTCGACCGCCGCGCGGCGGCACCGTCGCGACCCGGTTCGGCTTGCTCGGAGCGAATGTCCATGCTGCCCGCATCTCCTGCTCGCAGTTGTCCTTCCCCCATACGACGAACCAGCTGGTCGAAATGTGAGCCCAGCGTGCACCGCCCTGGCACTTTGGCCGCGCGATTCATCGGACAAGCAACCCAACAACGAAAGGCAGGCACCGGTAAAGACCGACTTCCGAACGAGCGCCGTTCGCGTGGCCATCGACGTCGTGCAGGCAGAATTCACCGACGCGGCGATGACGTGTGCGCGCTTGCCGTGGCAGACGCCGCGGGCGAGCTTGTGGCCGGACTCCTGGGCGTGAGCTGACGGTTCACCTGTCGCCGGTGGGTGTCGTCGACCGGGTCGACCACGCGCAGCAGGTGCAGGGTCTTGGCGGTGCGCCCGTACTCGGCGCACTTGGTGTCCAGCGGAGATGGACCCACGGGCCCTGGGCTACCGGCGCCACTTGGTCAACGATCAGTTCCGGGCACCACCGAGGGGTCGGCAAGATGATCGAGCCGCTGAGGCGGCAGGGGTGGGGACGTTGTTGTTTTCGATACCCGAGCGTGGTTGGTGGCTCATTGCAGTGCTGGCGACGGCCTTCTTCATGATCGCCGTACCGGCGCTGGCCACCGGGATGAAGTACCAGGCCGATCCGCGACGCACGCCGGAGCAGCAGGACAAACAGCGGAAGCGAGCGTTCTACATCGGTGGACCCGTGCTCTTCGCTGCCCTCCTGGGAGCGAGCCTGCTCCGGCACGGTCCGGCATCACCGATCCTGTTCATGTACAGCACCGTCCTCATCGCACTCCCGATCGCCATCGCTCCGGTCCGCGGCCGACTGATCAAGCAGTCCATCGCCCAACAGCACGACCCAGGAACCAAGATGAAGCTTGACCGGCTCATGGCGGTTTGGCTCTACAGCTCCCTGTCCGTGGTTCTGCTGGCGGTCGTGGCCGTGATGACGGCGACGACGTACAACAAGTGACTCTAGGGATCATCAATGGGGGCCCGGAGGTCTCACGTGTTTCTGACGCCTGGCCAGTCGCCACCTCGTCTGCCGACGATCCTCCACGCACCACATCCGCCACGTTGCTGAGAAGACCTCAAGGACCACAGGCCATAGCCACGACGGCACAGGATCCGACAGGGTCACCACTGTCGGTGACTCTTACGCGGCATCTCTTGCCCTCACACCAGCGTGGGCTGCGGCAGTGGCCGCTGCCGACGGAAGTCGTCGGCTGCGGCGAGGTGTTGGGTACTGCGGAGCAGACCGGAGCGGACCACCTGCCGGTCCTTGAGCCGTGGGGTGAGCCGGGACTGTGTGAAGGCGTGGATCCTGCTCCACAGCCCGACGTACGCCCAGTTGGGCTCCTGGGCCTGCAGTGCGACCAGCCTGCCCGATCACCTCCAGTGGGGTGTGCGGCCGGTTCGGCTCCGGCAGGAGCTGCTGGTCCATCAGGGCCCGGTTCAGGGCCAAGGGGGAGAGCGTGGTTACGACAGCCGCACCGAGACATTGCCCTGGTAGGAACCCTGAAGCAGGGAGAGGAACGCCTGCGGCACGTCCTCGATCCCGCCCTCGACCACTGTCTGCGGGTAGACGAAGCGGCCCTCGTCCAGCCAACTGCTGAAGTGCTCCCGCCAGGCGGCGATCTGATCGGGCGTGTGGTGGCAGGAGAACGGCAGGAGCTCGACGCCCTTGGCCTCGGCGGCCGCACGGTCGGGCTGTGGAAAGCGCTGCGCCGCGCCGCCGAGCTGGCTGGACAGTGAGCCGCACAGGGCGAAGCGCGCTCCGGGCCGGGCCGCGTGGAGCGCGCCCTGATACTGCTCGCCGCCCACGACATCGAAGAAGACCGAGATGCCCTCGGGAACGAGCTCTTCGAGCCGGTCGGCCGTGGGGCCGTCGTGGTAGTCGAACGCGGCGTCGTAGCCGAGCTCGTTCACCAAGTAGTCGGCCTTCGCCGGGCTGCCCGCGCTGCCGATCACCCTCGCCGCACCGAGGCACTTGGCGATCTGCCCGGCCAGCGATCCAACGCCACCCGCCGCGCCGGAGACAAAGACCACGTCGCCTTCGCCTACGGCCGCTACCTCGGCCATCCCGTAGTAGGCGGTCGGGCCCTGGCCGAGGTGATAGCCGGGGTCGGCGAAGAGCGCGCGGTCGAGCTTGAGGTACGAGTCGGCCGGGCCGGCCGAGTACTCGCTCCAGCCGGTCATCGACTGGACGAGGTCGCCGGCCTCCAGCTCGGGGCTGTCGGACCGGACCACGGTGCCGATGGCGGCCACCCCTACCCGCTGCCCCGGCTGCCAGGCCGGGACCGGAATGGTGCAGTCGGCCCGCATCAACTCCAGGTAGGTGGCGGCGAGCCCGATCTGGTCAGTGCGTACCAGGACCTCGCCGTCCACCTCGGTCTTGACGACAGTGAAATGGTCGGGTGTGGGGGTGCCGGTGATCTGGGCGGTCAGCTGGATCTCACGGGTGATCATTTTTCTGTCCTTGCCTCGGGTGCGGCCGTCGAGATCGACCCTAAAGAGGCTTCCGGCCAGTTTCTGACCGGAAGCCGGGGCAGGATGTCGGCATGGCGAACACCAGCTCACGGACCCTCAGACTGCTCTCGCTGCTGCAGACCCACCGGCACTGGTCCGGCCCGGAACTGGCCGACCGGCTCGGAGTCTCCGAGCGGACGCTGCGCCGCGATGTCGGACGGCTGCGCGAGCTCGGCTACCCGGTCGGCGCGGCCCGGGGTACGGACGGCGGCTACCAGCTCGCACCCGGCGCGGTCCTGCCGCCGCTGCTGCTGGACGACGAGGAGGCTGTGGCGCTCGCTGTGGGCGTCGGTGACGCGGCGCAGAGCGGGATCGTGGGGATGGAGGAAGCGTCGCTGCGCGCGCTCACCAAGGTGGTGCGGGTTCTGCCGCCCCGGCTCGGGCCAGGGTGGACGCCCTGCGGGCGGTGACCCTCTCCGCCGTCGCGTCCGGGCCGGTCGTCGGCGCGGGGGTGCTCACCACGGTCGCCCAGGCCTGCCGGGACGAGGAGCGGCTGCGGTTCGGCTACACGGCGCGGGGCTCCGCACCCACCGAGCGCGAGGTCGAGCCGCACCGCGTCGTCGCACTCGGCGGACGCTGGTACCTGGTCGCCTACGACCTGGGCCGCCACGACTGGCGCAGTTTCCGCCTTGACCGGCTGACCGATCCGACGGCGACCGGCACGCGCTTCCGGCCTCGACTGCTCCCCGCCGAGGACGCCGTGGCCTTCGTCCAGGCAGCGGGCGGGGCCCCGGCTCCGTACACGGTCGAGGTCCTTGTGCACGCACCCTGCCCGCGCGTGCGGCAGGTGGTCGGCTCCTGGGGCACAGTCGAACCGCTCGATCAGGGCAGTTGCCGGCTCACCATGACCTCGGCCTCCCTCGACTGGCCGACCCAGGCACTGGGCAACGTGGGCGCCGAGTTCGAGGTCCTGGGGCCGCCGGAGTTCGCCGCGCACGTCCAGGAGTGGGGCGCCCGCTTCCTCCGGGCCACACGCGCACCCGCATGACCTTCCTCGCCGTGACCCGCGACGGTGGCGCGCCGTTCGCGGCAGCCCATGGCGTAGCGGAATTGGCGCTCTGCCAAGAGTAGGAGGGCTCGAAAATCGGTCCGCCACAGCGGTTCGGTCAGTCATGACGCGCGGACAGGCACGGGTTTCCCCGGTGATCAGAGAGCGTCGCAACACCGGGGTCGCTAAGACCTGTGGCTGTCTTGCCTGCCAGGGAAGCATCCTGCCTTGCTGCCGGGGCCGCTTCGCCACGTAGTACCCGGCGACGGCAGTCGCGCCGTGCCTGCGAGCCTTGAAATGGATGGTGAGCGCCATCTCCAGGCTGGCAACGTGGGGCCGTATGACCTGTGTGTTCTGCCGCTTGATCACCGAAGACGCCGCTCGTTGGATATTCCGCGGGCCCGTAGTATCCGCGTTCGCTCCACTTGATCCGCTCGCACCAGGGCATGCCCTGGTGCTCCCGACATCCCACTACGCGGACATCTTCGATACGCCTGCGCAGGTCCTCGCCGAGAGCATGGTGCTGGTCCAGCGCGTTTCTGGCGCAATGCGGACGGCGTTGAAGGCCGGAGGTGTGAACATCCTCGGTGCGAGCGGTCCCGGCTCGGAGCAATCCGTGCCTCATCTGCACTTCCATGTGGTTCCTCGGTGGACAGATGACGGGTTCTCAACCTGGCCTACGGAGCAGTCTCAACGCCAGATCGCCAGCGATCCCATCGCCCAGCTCGCCAACGCCATGGCAGCCACTCACTCAGCCTGATCGCTCCACAGAAGTTGAGCCAGAACCGGAGAGCGGACAGCGCCTGCTCATGGCATCGGGAGGCGCACGCGCATCAGCTGCGTCGCGTTCGGTCTTCACCACCTGGGACAGCGCCTGCCGTCTTCCTGGGAGGGCTGCTGTCGTGGTCCAGAGGATTGTTCCGCACCTGTCCGCGCGTGTGGCGGGTGGGTGTGGGGGCGGTGAGGACGGCGAGGCAGGCGATGACGAGGGCGATGCCCATCCAGCCGGCTGCGGGCAGGAGTTCGCCGACGACCAGGACGGCGAGGACGGCAGCGACGGCCGGTTCGAGCAGGGACAGGGTGGTGGCGGTGCTGGCGGGTACGTGGGCAAGGCCCCAGCCGAAGAGGACGTACCCGGCGAGCATGGGGACGAGCGCCATGTACGTGCCGACGGCCGCATTGGACCAGGAGGCGAGGAGCGGGGCACCGGTGGCGAGGAGGACGGGCACCAGGAGCAGTCCGCCGAGTCCGAAGACGGCGCCCATCGCAGCCCGGGAGGGGATCTGGCGGGTGATGAGCCGGTGTGCGGCCCAGGAGTAGAGGGCGTATGTGGCGGCGGCGACCAGCCCGAGGCCGATGCCGAGCAGCGTGCCGGCCATGGAGGTGCGACCTGTGCCGTCGGCGGCGTGGGCGGCTTCGGCGACGCACAGGAGGGCGGTGCCGAGCAGGCCGAGTGCGGCGGCCAGCGTCCAGCGGCGGGTGAGCCGGCGGCCGTCCACGACGCGCTCGATCAGGGACGATGCCAGCGGGGCGGTGCCGATCGAGACGACGGTGCCGACGGCGACTCCGGCCAGGTGCATGGAGCTGTAGAACGCCAGGGGGTAGACCGCCACCGAGACGGCACTGAGCAGGACCGTGCCGCGCTGGTCGCGCAACCGGGACGCGTGGGCAGCGATCTGCGGGGCGGCGATCAGGGCCTGGAGGAGACCCCCGAGGCCCATGGCGACGGCCCCGATGGCGAGCGGGCCCACGTCCGGGGCGAAGGTGGCGGCCGTGCCGGTCGTCCCCCACAGCACGGAGGCGGCCAGCACGCACAGGGCCCCCGTTCCTGCGGACCGGCCGCGGCCGGGGCCCTTCACAGCCGGTCCAGCAGGGCCGCGGCCATCGAGCGGGCGTGCTGGACACGCTCGCCGTCGCCCTCCAGGCCGGCACGGGCCATCGCGCCCTCCAGCAGGAAGGAGAGATGCTCGGCCGTCGCGCGGGCCTCGTCGGGCCGGCCGGGAAGCAGCTGCTCCAGGTGGTCGGCGATCAGCCGCTCGACCTGCTCCTTGTGGGCGCGGACCACGGCCCGGCCCTCGTCGCCGGCAGGCAGCTCGGCGGCGGCGTTGAGGAGACCGCAGCCGCGGAAGCCGTGCTCGTAGGCGAAGCCGGCGTGGTCGCAGTACGCGTCGAAGACTGCCAGTACTCCCTCATGGGGGCCGTCGGCGTGCTCCAGGCGTGCCCGGTACAGGCCGAGCCACTCCTCGTGCCGGGCATCCAGGTAGGCCCGGACCAGGTCGGCTTTGGAGGAGAAGTTGTTGTACAGGCTCATCTTCGCCACGCCGGCCTCGGCCGTGATCGTGTCGATACCGGTCGCCGCCACACCATCGGCGTAGAAACGCCGGGCCGCCGCCTCCAGGAGCCGTTCCCGGGCCGGCCGCCGCCCGCGCCCCGTCACGCCCGTATCGGTCTCACTCATCACAATCCAAACTAGGTAGGTAGGTCTACCTAGACTAGTCGACCTGAATGGATGCTGCGCCAGTCGTAAGCGTTCGACCCCGGCGCGGGGCGCGGGCTGCCGCATGCCTCCCCATTCGCCGCGTGGGGGGGCCGGCCCCGGGACGGCCCGTGGCGCTGTGACCTGCGGCCGGGCTGCACCGCAGGCGATGGACGGCGGCGTACGGCGGCACATGAGACCGGCGCACAGACCCTGCGGCGCGCTCGCCGCCGCAGGTCGGGCACAACCATGCGGCCCGGCGCCCGCAGGACACCGCGCCGGCTGGCCGCTCGGCAAGCGCAAGGCCTGTGCACGACAACGACGCGGCGATTCCCCGGCGAGATCCGTCCTGCCGGGGTGCCGGATGCGCTCGGGGCGCGGCCGGCCAAACCGCTTCGGCCCGGGGTGCATGTCACCGCCGGCTTCGATCGATGGCACCGGCCGTGGCCGAGCCGCCGCCGGGGGACGCAAGGAAAGCGATGACCGCCGCGATGTCGGCCGGGACATCGAAGCCGACACCGGCAGGGGCGGCGGATCGGGTGTGACGGGCATCACTTTGTACTTCGCGACGTCCGCAGGTCATCATATGACCCGATCGCTGCTTGTGACCGGAGCAGCACAACGACACGTACGAGTCGACGAGTCAACGATGACGAGGGCGGACATGAACGACCAGCAGCGGCCGGCGCGGGCGCGTGTGGGCGTGGTGGGGCTCGGGGCCATGGGCCTCGGTATGGCCCGCAGCCTGCGCACGGCCGGATACGACGTGGGGGTCAACGACCTGCGGCCGGAGGTGGCCGCCGACTTCGCCCGCGGCGGCGGGACGGCGTTCGCCTCCCCCGCCGAGCTGGCGGCCGGGGTGGACGTCCTGATCGGCGTCGTGGTCAACGCGGCGCAGGTCGAGTCGGTCCTCTTCGGCGACGGCGGGGCGGCAGAGCGGCTGCGCCCCGGTTCCGTCTACGTGATGTGCTCCACGGTCGACCCGGACTGGTCGGCCGAGCTGGAGGACCGTCTGGGCGAGTTGGGCGTGCTCTACCTGGACGCGCCCATCTCCGGCGGCGCCGTTCGCGCGGCCGCCGGTGAGCTGACGATGATGACGTCGGGCTGCGCCGCGGCGTACGACGTCGCCGACCCGGTACTCGAAGCCATGAGCGCCACCGTGTACCGTCTCGGCGACCACGCCGGTCTTGGCTCGAAGGTCAAGATCGTGAATCAGCTGCTCGCGGGCGTGCATATCGCCGCCGCCGCCGAGGCGATGGCTCTGGGGATCAAGGCCGGCGTTCCGGCCGAGGCGCTCTACGAGGTCATCACGCACAGCGCCGGCAACTCATGGATGTTCGAGAACCGTATGGCACACGTGCTGGCGGGCGACTACACGCCGCTGTCCGCCGTCGACATCTTCGTCAAGGACCTGGGGCTCGTACTGGATTCGGCACGGCCGCAGAAGTTCCCGCTGCCGCTGTCCGCCACCGCCCACCAGATGTTCCTGCAGGCGTCCGCCGGCGGGCTCGGCGGCGAGGACGACAGCGCCGTCATCAAGATCTTCCCCGGCATCGACCTGCCGCAGCCCGTGAACGAGCCCCAGCCGACCAATCAGCCCAAGAAGGAGGACTGACGTGAGCGTCCGCCTCGGGTGCATCGCCGACGACTTCACCGGCGCCACCGACCTGGCCAACAACCTGGTGCGCGCGGGCATGCGCGTGGTCCAGCTGATCGACGTACCGGCGGAGGGCACTGACCCACGGCTGATCCCGCGGCCGACGCGGACGCGGTGGTCATTGCCCTCAAGTCGCGTACGGTCCCCGCGGCCCAGGCCGTCGAGGCGTCCCTTCGCGCTCTTGAGTGGCTGCGCGCCGCGGGCGCCGAGCAGATCTACTTCAAGTACTGCTCCACCTTCGACTCGACGCCGGCCGGCAACATCGGCCAGGTCACCGAGGCCCTGATGGACGCGCTCGGCACCGACTTCACCGTCGCAACGCCCGCGTTCCCCGACAACGGGCGCACCGTCTTCAAGGGTCACCTGTTCGTCGGCGACGTCCTGCTCAGCGAGTCCGGCATGCGCCACCACCCGCTCACGCCGATGACCGACTCCAACCTGGTGTCCGTGCTCGACGCGCAGACGACGCGGCCCACCGGCCTCATCGACCACGAGGTGGTGGCACAAGGCGCTGACGCGGTCCGGGCCCGGATCGCGCAGCTGCGGGCGCAGGGGGTCGGCGCCGCGATCGTCGACGCCGTGTCCAACGACGATCTCGTACGGCTCGGTGCGGCGGTCAAGGAGCTGGCGCTGGTGACCGCCGGTTCGGGCCTGGCGATCGGGCTGCCCGCGAACTGGGGTTTCGAACCGTCCTCGGCCGCCGCCCAGCTGCCGCCCGCCTGCGGCCGGCAGGCCGTCGTCGCCGGTTCGGTGTCCGCCGCCACGAACGGCCAGGTACGGGAGTTCCTCAGCACCGGCCGCCCCGCGTTCAGCGTCGACCCCCTGCGGATCGCCGCCGGCGAGGACGTCGCCGCCCAGGCGCTCGCCTTCGCCGACAAGCACCTCGCCGACGGGCCCGTGCTCGTCTACTCGACCGAGTCGCCGGACGCGGTCCGCTCGGTGCAGGGGCAGCTCGGCGCCGCCGAGGCGGGTGAGCTGGTGGAGCAAACGCTCGCCCGCGTCGCCCAGGGGCTCATCCAGCGCGGCGTACGGCAACTCGTGGTCGCGGGCGGCGAGACCTCCGGCGCCGTCGTGCAGGCGCTCGGCCTCACGGGCCTGCGCATCGGAGGGCAGATCGACCCCGGGGTGCCGTGGTGCGCGGCGCCGCTGCCCGGCGGCGACACCCTCCACATCACGCTCAAGTCGGGCAACTTCGGCGGCCCGGACTTCTTCACCGCAGCCTTCACCCTCCTGACCGGGGAATCCTAGTGACACAGGACCGCGAGACCCAGAACCGCGGGACAGGGGACATCGCCACGGCCGCCGACGGCGCACGCGCCGAGATCGTCCGCATCGGCACCAGCCTGTTCGCCCGCGGCTACGTCCACGCCAGCGCCGGCAACATCAGCGCGAAGCTCGACGACGGCCACCTGATCACGCCGACCGATGCGGCCCTCGGCTTCCTCGACGCCGGCCGGCTCGCCCGGGTCGACGGCAACGGCGAGCAGATCGCGGGCGACCGTGCCAGCAAGACGCTCACGCTGCACCGGCGCATCTACGCAGCCGACCCCACCGCCCGGTTCGTCATCCACACCCACTCCACGCACCTGGTCGCGCTGACGTTGGCCGGCGTGTGGCAGCAGGACGACGTGCTCCCGCCCCTCACCCCGTACTACGTGATGAAGGTGGGCCACGTCCCGCTGGTCCCCTACCACCGGCCCGGTGACCCGCGCGTCGCCGACCTGGTCACCGAACGCATCAACTCCCGTGCGGCGAACGGCACTCCTATCCGGGCGGTGCTGCTCGACCGGCTCGGCCCCGTCGTCTGGGGCCCCGACGCCGCGTCCGCGCTGGCCGTACTCGAAGAACTGGAGGAGACCGCACGGCTGTGGCTGACGACCGGCCGCAGGTCCGAGCCCCTGGCCGACGACGCCATCGCCGAACTGAGGACCGCCTTCGGCGCCTCCTGGTAGAACCCCGCTCCCGTCCCCATCCGCTCGAGAACCACTGAGCCGCACAAGGAAGTGCCCCTCATGTCCACGACCGTGACAACGGCCGAAACCCCTGAACTCGCCCGCGAGAACGCCGTGTACCGCAAGGTCATCCGGCACATCGTCCCCTTCCTGATCCTCTGTTACGTCGTCTCCTACCTGGACCGGGTCAACGTCGGCTTCGCCAAGCTGCACATGGCCCAGGAACTCGGCTTCAGCGACGCGGTGTACGGACTTGGCGCCGGCGTGTTCTTTATCGGCTACTTCCTGTTCGAAGTCCCGAGCAACGTGATTTTGCACAAGGTCGGCGCCCGCATGTGGATCGCCCGGATCATGATCAGCTGGGGCGTGGTCTCGGCATTGTTCGTCTTCGTCAACAACGAGGCGACGTTCTACGTGCTCCGGTTCCTGCTCGGCGCCGCCGAGGCCGGGTTCTACCCGGGCGTGATCCTCTACTGCACGTACTGGTTCCCCTCCGCGCGGCGGGCCCGGGTGATCGCGCTGTTCATGTCGGCCATCCCCGTGGCGGGCATCTTCGGCAACCCGCTCTCGGGCTGGATCATGGACGTCTTCGAGGGCACCGGCGGCTGGAACGGCTGGCAGTGGCTGTTCCTCATCGAGGCGCTGCCCGCCATCGCGGTCGGCGTGATGACGCTGTTCTACCTGGACAACAGTGTGCGCGACGCAAAGTGGCTGAGCGACGACGAGAAGACCGTGATCGAGCGCGCACTCGCGAAGGACACCAAGCACCACAGCGAGCACGGCAAGACGTGGGACGCGTTCCGCGACCCCAAGGTGTGGCTGATGTGCCTCATCTACTTCTTCTTCGTGATGGGCCAGTACGCGCTCACCTTCTGGATGCCCACCTTCGTCGAGTCCACCGGCATCAAGGGCGGCTTCGCGATCGGCGCGCTGAGCGCCGTGCCGTACCTGGCCGCGCTCGTCGCGATGAACCTCTTCGGCCGCTCCGCCGACAGGCGGCGCGAGCGCCGCTGGCACCTGATCATCCCGAGCCTGATGGGCGCCGTCGGCTTCTCACTGGCCGCGAGCTGGACCGGGTCGACCGCTCTGTCCCTTGTCGCGCTCTCGATCGCCGCCGCGGGCGTGCTGACCTGCGCGCCCCTGTTCTGGTCGCTGCCGACCGCCTTCCTCAGCGGCACCGCGGCCGCCGCCGGGCTCGCCGTCATCAACTCGGTGGGCAACCTGGCCGGCTTCGTCAGCCCGTACATGATCGGCTCACTCAAGGACGCCACCGACTCGACGGCGATCCCGATGTACGTCCTGGCGCTGGGCCTGGTCATCGGCGCCGCGGCCGTCCTCGTCACCAAGAAGAGCGTCGTCAACCGCTGACCGAGCCTGCCTCACACCCTACGGAGTCACCATGCCGAGGTTCGCCGCGAACCTGTCCACCCTGTATCCCGAACACGACTTCCCCGACCGCTTCGCCGCGGCCGCGGCGGACGGCTTCGAGGCCGTCGAGTACCTCTTCCCGTACGCGTACGAGGCGACCGAACTGCGGCGCCGTCTCGACGCGCACGGCCTGCAGCAGGTGCTGTTCAACGCTCCGCCCGGAGACTGGGACGCGGGTGAGCGCGGGATCGCGGCGCTGCCCGGACGCGAGGCGGAGGTGCGTGAGGGCGTCGACCGCGCCCTGGAATACGCCGCCGCGCTCGACTGCCCGCGCGTGCACATGATGGCGGGCCTGGTACCGCAGAACGCCGACCCGGCGCCGTACCACGCGACATACCTGTCGAACCTCGCCTACGCCGCAGAACAGGCAGCGACTGTCGGCGTCGACATCCTGATCGAGCCGATCAACGGCCGCGACATGCCGGGCTACTTCCTCAGCCGACAGGCCGACGCCCACGCCGTCGTGAAGGAGGTGGGCGCCCCCAATCTGAAGGTCCAACTCGACCTCTACCACTGCCAGATCGTCGAGGGCGACCTCACCGCCACACTCCGCCGCGACCTGCCCACCGGCCGCGTCGCCCACCTCCAGATCGCAGGCGTGCCCGACCGTCACGAGCCCGATGCCGGAGAACTGAACCTCCGTCATCTCATGTCCGTCGTCGACGAGCTGGGCTTCGACGGCTGGATCGGCTGCGAGTACTTCCCCAAGGCCGGCACGAGCGAAGGTCTCGGCTGGCGACACAAATTCCAAGGAGAGAACGCATGAGGATCGTCATCACGGGTGGCTTCGGCTTCCTCGGCCGCCAGGTCGCCGAGGCCCTGCTGGAGCAGCGCACGTTCGACGGCGCCCCCATCACCCGCCTCGTGCTCGCCGACCTCTTCGTACCGCAGCACTCGCCGCTGGCCGCCGACCCGCTCGTGGACGTGGTCCAGGGCGACCTGACCGAGCACCTCGGCGACCTGTTCGCGCAGCCCGTCGACGTGGTCATCCACCTCGCGGCCGCGGTCTCCGCCGAGTGCGAGGCCGACTTCGACCTCGGCATGAGCGCCAACCTGGACACCACCCGCGCCCTCCTTGAAGCCGCACGCGCCCAGTCGGCCGCCGGCGGTGTGACGGTACGGGTGGTCTTCGCCAGCAGTGTCGCCGTCTACGGCTCGGACGCAGCGCTCCCGCTTCCGGAGGTCGTCAGCGAGTCGACACTGCCCACGCCACAGTCCAGCTACGGCGTCCAGAAGCGGATCTGCGAGCAGCTGATTGCCGAGTACACCCGCCGCGGCTTCCTCGACGGCCGCGTCACCCGCCTGATGACAGTCTCGGTGCGCCCCGGCAAGCCGAACGCGGCGGCCTCCGGTTTCCTGTCCGGCATCGTCCGCGAGCCGCTGGCCGGCCTCGAGGCGACCTGCCCGGTCAGCCCGGACCTGCGGGTCGCCCTCGCCTCCCCGCGCCGCACGGTCGAGGGCATCCTGCGCGTGGCCCAGGCCGAGCGCGGCGAGGGGCCCGGACAGCTGTCCGGCACCCTCCCGGTCAACCTCCCGGCCCTCACTGTCACGGTCGCCGAGATCCTCGACACGCTGCGCCAGGTCGCCGGGGACACCGTCGCCGACCTGGTGAAGGTCGCGCCGAACCCGGCCGTCGAGTCCATCGTCGGCTCCTGGCCGGCCGCCTTCGACAACGCCCGCGCGGCCTGGCTCGGCCTTGAGCCCGACGCGGACTTCGCAGCCGTCGTGCACCAGTACGTCGCCGACCACGCGCAGGCGGTCACCGCCAGGGCGGCCAAGACCACGCCGATAGACTGACGACCATGTTTACCAAGGTGGACGGGCCGGTCCGGCTCGCGGACCGCGTCGCCTCGATGCTCGCGGACGAGATCGAGTCCGGACGGCTGACCACGGGCGACAAGCTGCCGACCGAGGTGGAACTGGTCAAGCAGCTCGGCGTCAGCCGCACCGTGATCCGCGAGGCCGTGTCCCGGCTGAGCAACGCGGGCCTGGTCGAGGCGCGCCAGGGGCGGGGCGTCTTCGTCCTGCCCCGGCGCACCCGTCCACTCGACCTCGAAGCCGACACCACCGGCACCACCGACACCAAGGCCAAGGTGCTGCAGATCGTCGAGGTCCGCCGCGCCATGGAGGGCGAGGCGGCCGAAATAGCCGCCACCCGCGCCACCGCCGCCGACCACGCACGGATGCGGCAGGCCCTGGCCGCGATCGACGCGGCGGTCGCGGCGGGCGGCGACGGCGCCGACGAGGACCTGGCCTTCCACCGCTCCATCGCGGAGTCGACCGGCAACGCGGTCATGGTCTCCACCGTCCGCTACCTCGGCGAGGTCTCTCGCGGCGGCATCCGCGTCACCCGCGCCAACGAGGCCCGCCGGGGCGACTTCTTCGACGCGGTCCGCGAGGAACACCAGGCCATCCTGGCCGCCATCGAGCAGGGCGACGCCAAGGCGGCCCGCACGGCCGCCCGCCGCCACCTCAACCACGCGGCGGCCCGGCTCCAAAAGGCGGGCCCCGAGTTCTGGAACACGGCGCAGGACCTGGGCGTGAAGCTCGACGCGGCTGAGTAATCCCCTTTCAAGGCCCCCGCCCATCGACGCCGCCCACCCCCAGCCGTACCTCCTCCCCCGCTCACCCCGTCGGCGCCATGTCCGCGCCCCGCTCATCGAAACCCGACGGAGCGAAAATCGGTGAGCGGCGAGCACCCACCGGCACACAGCGGTCAACTTGACGCGGCCCTGAAGGACCGGGCTTGGAGGTAGTTCCCAACTGGCTGCTGGGTTGGCTCCTCCGTCCAGACACCCCGTTATGGGGTGGCGGGGACGCGTGACTCACGCCCCGCATTCCACACGTTCTCGCCGCGTTGGGCGATGTTGTGGGAAGCATTCCGGTCGGCGTGGGCAACGACCCCGCACCCCCGGCAGATGAAAAGCCCCTGGTCCACACGGTTGCGCTTGTCGATGTGCCGGCATTCGCAGCACGTCTGCGACGTGTACGCGGGATCGACGTAGACCAGGGGCACGCCCGCCCGCTTGGCCTTGTAGACGATGAAGTCTCCGAGCTGGGAAAACGCCCAGGAGTGGGTGTCGACCCGTTCGGGCTTGCGGAGCCGTACCCGAGTGCGGATGCCCTTGAGTTCTTCGAGGGACAAGCCGCGCCCGGTGCGTTCAGCCTCGGTCACGATCGTCTTGGAGATGATGTGGTTGGTGTTCGCGGCATGCCGTGCTTCCTTGGGGCACGCGCCTTGAGCCGCCGCTTGGCGGACTTGGTGCGCTTCTTCTGCAACTTCCGCCGCAGGTCAAGCTGGCGCTTGCGGTACCGGTTCAGGCTCGCGCCCGCGGCCATATAGCCGGTGGAACGGCCGCGTGGCGATGTTGGCGATGCGCGAGATCCACGCCGATGATAGCCGTCCGGCCCCGTACTCACGCTCGGCCTCGGGCACCTCGCACGTGGCGACGAGGTAGAACACGCCGTCGCGCTGATGCGGTAGTTCGCCCTTCCGGTACTGCTGGAGCGTCTTGAGCGCGTCGCAGTGAGACCGACGAAGCGGACGTTCTTGAGCGCGCCCGTACGTGCCGTCCAGATCGACCGGTCTGCCTGGTCGTTCTGCCAGCTCAAGACTACCGGCCGCCACACGGCTGCGCGGCCTCGGCGCGGAACGCCGATCCACGGCTTGCGACTACCGCCCCGTTCGACCCGGCGCCCCGACTTCGCCCGTTCCCTGCTGACCGCCCGTGATTACCGGCGCGCAGGTCGGCGTGCAGCGTGGTCGGTACGCCGTCACGCACCTTCTTGTTCGACATGCTGCGCGGCCTGCGCCCCGAGCCCCTGCGCCTTGAGGTGCAAATACGTGTGCTTACGCAGCTCATACTCACGCGGCACGCCGCGAGCGAACGCCACCTGGGACACCCAGCACGCCAGATCGTTGACCGTGCGCAGCGTGGAGCGCAGCGCGGCAGCCTGTTCGGCCTCCGGCATCAGCTTCACCTGCACCACAATCTTCATACCGGAACCCTATGCGGGGGCACTGACAACAATGCAGACCCGTGCGTACGCGCAGGTCACCCCTATTTTGAGAAGTGATTCCTCCCGGGCCTGAAGGCCCAGGGATCCTCACTAGATCCCGCTGAAGCACGGACCAGCCATTCCCGAACTACTCCCCGCCGAGGAGGAGTTGAGCCCCGCCCGGGCCGCCATGTCCCACACCCGCTCTCGGGCCTCAGCATCCTGGGGCGGCAGCGGCGGCTCCGCAGCTTCGGTCAGCAGAAGCCGTTCAACGTCGCAGAGGTCAATGCCCACCGATCAGCGGGGACAGGCCGTGCCGGTCACCCGGCGCCGGTTCTCGAGGCTGCGTGGGATGCGCGCCGGGCTGCCGCGCAGAAGCGCCCGGCCGAGTGAGACGGGCGCGGATGAGCGCCTTCCGGCGAGCGGTGCATCGGTTTTTGCGAGACCTTGAGGTGGAGCGCGCCCCACAGTGGCGACGCATGTCCAGGGTGACACCCACACCCAGCGAGGAAGGCGGGCCGTGGTGAGCGATGCGGATACGGGCGCCGCGGGGCGGAGCCAGGGCGAGATGGCGCAGCTCTCGGCGATCGAGTTGAACGTCAACGATCAGGTGCGACGGCTTGAGGTGGATCCACGGACCTCGCTGCTCGACGCGCTGCGCGAGCACCTGCGCCTGAGCGGGACCAAGAAGGGGTGTGATCACGGGCAGTGCGGCGCCTGCACGGTGCTGATCAACGGCCGGCGCGTCAACTCCTGTTTGACGCTCGCCGTGATGCATGAGGACGACGAGATCGTGACGATCGAAGGCCTGGGCGTTCCCGATGGCCTGCACCCCATGCAACGCGCCTTCGTCGAGCGTGACGGCTTCCAATGCGGCTACTGCACTCCTGGCCAGATCTGTTCGGCCGTCGGCATGCTCGCCGAGGTGGAGGCGGGCTGGCCCAGCCACGCCACCGCTGACGTGGCCTCGACGCGGATCGCGTTGACCGATGAGGAGATCCGCGAGCGGATGAGCGGCAACATCTGTCGGTGCGCCGCCTATCCGAACATCGTCGCGGCCATCCGCGGCATCGCGGTGCGGAGGCTCGGAATGAGGTCCTTCACCTACGAGCGGGCGACGGACGCGCAGGCCGCCGTCGCTGCGGTGTCCAGAGACCGGCGCGAAGTTCATCAGCGGCGGCACCAATCTGCTCGACCTGATGAAGCTCGACATCGAGAAGCCCAGCCATCTGGTCGACATCAGCCGGCTTCCGTTGCGGGACATCGAGGAGCTCCCGGACGGCGGACTGCGCATCGGCGCCCAGGCGGCGAACTCCGATGTGGCCGCCGATGCCCGAGTGCGTACCCGCTACCCGGTGCTGTCGGAGGCGCTGGTCGCCGGTGCCTCGGGCCAGCTGCGCAACAAGGCGTCCACCGGGGGAAATCTGTTGCAGCGCACTCGCTGCCCGTACTTCTACGACACGGCTGCGGGCTGCAACAAGCGCGATCCCGGTTCCGGCTGCTCGGCGATCGGCGGGTTCAACCGGATTCACGCCCTCCTCGGCGCCAGCGACTCCTGCATCGCCACCCATCCCTCGGACATGGCCGTCGCGATGACCGCGCTGGAGGCGGAGATCGAGCTGCTCGACGCCGACGGGTCGGTACGCCGCGTCGCCATCGCAGACTTCTACCGGCTGCCGGGCGACACGCCGCACATCGAGACCGTGCTGCGTCCGGGCGAGATGATCACGGGCGTGCTCCTGCCCCCGCCCCCGCCCGGCCGGCAGATCTACCGCAAGGTGCGAGACCGGGCGTCGTACGAGTTCGCGCTGGTCTCCGTGGCGGCCGTCGTCGCGACCGACCAGGGAACGATCAGTGAGGCGCGGGTGGCTTTCGGCGGTGTGGCGCACAAGCCCTGGCGGTCCGTCGAGGCGGAGGCCGCGCTGACCGGCCGTCCCGCCACGATGGCCACCTATCGCGCCGCCGCCGAGGCCGCGATGCGCGACGCCGTGGGGCAGGGGCACAACGACTTCAAGATCGAGCTGGCCAAGCGCACGCTGTGCCGCACGCTGGCGCAAGCGGCCCAGGCGAGCTGAGGAGACGAGATGATCGGGCAAGCTCTGAACCGCGTCGACGGCCCGTTGAAGGTCGCCGGCCAGGCCACCTACGCCTACGAGCAGTGGGAGGCCGGCCAACCTCTCTACGGGTTCATCGTCGGCGCGACGATCGGCAAAGGCCGCATCACCCGGATCGACACCGAGAACGCCGAACGCGCACCTGGCGTAAAGCATGGTGATGACCCATCACAATGCCCCCGCGCAGGGTGTCCGTGATCGAGTCCATTCCGTTCGAATACTGGCGCGCCCAGCCGGTGCTGACCGGCCCCGACATCCACTATTACGGCGAGCCGGTGGCGCTCGTCGTCGCCACGACCTTCGAGCAGGCCCGAGCGGCGGCCGATCTCGTCGAAGTCGAGTACACCGGCGGGCAGGGACGTTTCGACTTCGCCGCGCAGGAAGACGAGGTGTACATCCCGAAAGTGGTCAACGCCGGTCTCCCCACCGACACTGCGGTCGGCGATTTCGATGCCGGGTTCGACAGCGCGGCGGTGAAGGTCGACCAGCTGTACACGACGCCGTACGAGCTCTCGATGCCGATGGAACCGCACGCGTGTCTGGTGGAACCGCGCGGCGAGGAGCTGATCGTCTACGTCAGCTGCCAGATCGTCGACGCGGCGCGGGCCTCGGTCGCCGCCACGCTTCGGCTCGACCCGGAGCGGGTCCACATCGTCACCCCCTTCGTCGGCGGGGGATTCGGCTCCAAGCTGGGCATCCATTCCGAGACGATCCTGGCGGCGCTCGCCGCTCGCGAGTTGCGCCAACCGGTCAAGGTCGCGATGACCCGGCAGCAGATCTTCCAGCTCGTCGGCAACCGCCCCACAACCAGCCAGCGGGTTCGACTGGGCGCGGAGCACGACGGACGGCTGACCGCGATCGCCCATGACGTCACCATGCACACCAACCCCGACGTGGAGTACGCCGAGCAGACCGCCGCCACGACCCGCAGCCTCTACGCCGCGCCCCACCGGTTGACCAGCCACCGGCTGGCGCCGCTCGATCTGCCGCCGCGGGACGGACGTCCGCGCGCCGGGCGAGGCGCCGGGCATGCTGGCGGTCGAGTCGGCGATGGACGAGCTGGCCCATGCGCTCGGGATGGACCCCGTCGAGCTGCGGATCCTCAACGAGCCCACCGTCGATCCCGAGCGAGACGTGCCGTACAGCGACCGGCACCTGGTCGACTGCCTGCGCGAAGGCGCGCGCCGGTTCGGCTGGGAGCACCGCCCCGGCCACCCCGGCGAGCGTGCGCGACGGGCGCTGGCTGGTCGGCTACGGCATGTCGGCCGCCATCCGCGGGCACTTCCAGGGGCCGACAGCGGTGCGTGTGCGGTTGGAGGCCGACGGCACCGCCGTCGTCCAGACGGACATGACCGACCTCGGCACGGGCACGTACACCGTCCTGACCCAGGTCGCGGCCGAGGGGCTCGGACTGCCGCCCGATCGGGTGCGGATCGAGCTCGGGCGTTCCGAGTTTCCCACCAGCTGGGGGTCCGGCGGCTCTTGGGGCGCCGCCAGCTCGTGCAATGCGGTGCATGGTGCGTGTATGACCCTGCGCGAGCAAGCTCCTGGCCGCGGCGCGCGGCGACACCGCGCTCGCCGCTGCACGGCCTGGACCCGGAAGACGCCGTGTTCTCGGATGGCAACGTGGTGGTCGGCAGAGCGTCCGAGGCGCTGAGCGAGATCGTCGCCCGCAGCCACCCGGAAGGGTTCGAGGCGGAGGGCGGTACCCGCTTCATGGGCGACGATCCGAACTACACGGACTACTCGATCAACACCTACGGGGCCCATTTCGCTGAAGTGGGGGTCGACGCGGACACCGCCGAGATCCGGCTGCGGCGGATGCTCGGCGTGTTCTCGGTGGGCCGCGTGCTCAACGCGAAGACGGCTCGCTCGCAGCTGATCGGCGGCATGATCTGGGGAGCCGGCGCGGCCCTCGAAGAAGAGGCCGTGGTCGACCTGCGAACCGGCGCCTTCGTCAACCGGGACTTCGCGCAATACCTGGTGCCGGTCCACGCCGACATCCCCGATGTCGACGCGGTCATCCTTGACGGGTACGACGACAAGGCCAATGTCCTGGGCGCGAAGGGCGTCGGCGAGCTGGGCATCTGCGGGGCCGGTGCGTCGATCGCGAACGCGGTGTTCAACGCCACCGGCATGCGCGTACGCGACTTCCCCATCACCATCGAGAAGGTGCTCCCCGGTCTGCCACTGATGGAGACCTGAATCCGTGACAACGGTGCTGGTTCGCCCGCCAAAGCCCTGATCCGAAGCGGCCCGCCGCATGGGTCCGGCTGCGGGCTGAGGGCGGCTCAGGTGGTGCTGTCCTTCGGCGGTTCGGGTTGGGTGTGGAGGATGTCGCGGGCCTGTTCCGCGGCGCGGGCGATGCTCTCGGAGACGAAGTCGAGGAAGCGGGCGATGTTCTCCAGGCGGGCGGCGGCCGGGGTGCCGGGGCCGAGGACGCCGACGCCCTGCCGTGCGGTCTCGGCGAGCTGGGCGGTGGCGCGGGCGCTGGCGCATCATCGACTGGTACCAGATGTCGTCGTCGACGACGTAGCGCTCGCGGCGGCGCTCGTCGCGTTCCCGGCGGACGAGGCCCTGGCTCTCGAGGAACGCGATCGCCTTGGAGATGGACGCCGGGCTGACCTGGAGGCGCTGGACGAGTTCGGACGCGGTGAGGCTGCCCGCGTCGGTGGTGTAGAGGCAGGCCAGCACCCGGGCCATCATCTTGGGCAGGCCCGACTGCATGAGGACGGTGGTGAACGTCTCCTCGTACTCGCGCACGGCCTCGGCGTCGCGTCCGTGGGCCTGCGGGGGCGTCTCCGCGCCCCGGGGCGCGGCCTGCCTGCGCCGGTGGGCGCGGCGTTCGGTGGCGCGGTGGGCCAGGTCGGCGCGGTAGGCGGTGGGGCCGCCGTTGCGCATCACCTCACGCGTGATCGTCGAGGTCGGGCGGTCGAGGCGTCTGGCGATCTCCGCGTAGGCGAGGCCGTCGGCCAGCCCCAGCGCGATCTGCTGGCGTTCCTGCTGGGTGAGCCTGCCTCCCGGCATCGCGATCTCCTTCGTGCGTTCTCCGGTGCGCGCCAGCATAGCGTTCACTCTCATTCCATTGCAACGACAGCGGGTCTGCGTCGTTGCATTAGATTCCAAGACCATTGCAACGAAATCATGGCTCTGAGCTGCGATGTATGCGATCTCTGCGCAACGAGTCTGTTGCCAGATCCTTGAACGCAACGTAGCGTTTCCCTCATCGGAAACAACGCAGTCGAAGGAGAGCACCATGCAGAAGTTCGACACCCCCGCCCCGATCGCCGCCGTCCTGGACATCCCCGCGGGACGCATCCGGTTCATCGCCGCCGACCGGGCCGACACCACGCGTCGAGGTCCTGCCCGCCGACGCCTCGAAGGGCCGCGACGTGAAGGCCGCGGAGCAGACCACGGTCGACTACGCCGACGGCGTCCTGCGGATCGAGGCGGCGCCGGCGAAGAACCGGATCCTCGGCCCCTCCGGATCCGTCGAGGTGACGGTCCAGCTGCCCGCCGGCTCCCGCGTCGAGGCGAAGGCCGCCGCTGCCGAACTCCGGGGCGTCGGACGGCTCGGCGACGTCGCCTTCGAAGGCGCGCAGGGCTCGGTCAAGCTCGACGAGACCGCGAGCGCCCGCCTCACCCTCCAGGCCGGCGACGTCTTCGGTCGGCCGCCTGAGCGGCCCCGCGGAGATCAGCACCACAAAAGGGCGACCTCCGATCGCCGAGGCCGTGCGCGGCACGGTCGTGCTGCGCACCGAGTCCGGCGACATCACGGTCGGCGCCGCCCGCGGCGTCTCCGCCTCCCTGGACGCCGGCACCGCCTACGGCCGGATCCACAACGCGCTCAAGAACACCGACAGGCGCCACCGCCGGCCTGAACATCCACGCGACCACCTCCTACGGCGACATCACCGCCCGCAGCCTCTGACCACCCCAGTCTCTGAGGAGCACGTCACCATGACCAACCTGGCCATCGCGGCGAACGGGCTGCGCAAGTCCTACGGCGACAAGGTCGTCCTCGACGGCATCGACCTGGCCGTCCCCGAAGGAACCGTCTTCTCCCTGCTCGGCCCGAACGGCGCCGGCAAGACCACCGCCGTCAAGATCCTTTCCACCCTCATCTCCGCCGATCCCGGCTCCGGCGAGATCCGCGTCGGCGGCCACGACCTGGCCGCCGAAGCCGCAGGCGGTGCGCGCCGCGATCGGGGTGACCGGGCAGTTCTCCGCCGTCGACGGCCTGATCACCGGCGAGGAGAACATGCTCCTCATGGCGGACCTGCACCACCTCCCCAAGCCGCGAGGACGGCGCGCCGCCGCCGAGCTGCTGGAACGGTTCGACCTCGTCGACGCCGCGAAGAAGCCCGCCTCCACCTACTCGGGCGGCATGAAGCGCCGCCTCGACATCGCCATGACGCTGGTCGGCAACCCGCGGATCATCTTCCTCGACGAGCCGACCACCGGCCTCGACCCGCGCGCCCGCCACAACATGTGGCAGATCATCCGCGAACTCGTCACCGACGGCGTCACCGTCTTCCTCACCACCCAGTACCTCGACGAGGCCGACGAACTCGCCGACCGTATCGCCGTGCTCAACGACGGCAAGATCGCCGCCGAGGGCACGCGCCGACGAACTCAAGCGGCTCATCCCCGGCGGACACGTCCGGCTCCGCTTCACCGACCCGGCCGCCTACCAGAACGCCGCCCTCGCCCTGCGCGAAGCCGCACCGCGACGACGAGGCGCTCGCCCTGCAGATCCCCAGCGACGGCAGCCAGCGCGAGCTGCGCACCATCCTCGACCGGCTGGACACAGCCGGCATCGACGCCGACGAACTGACCGTGCACACCCCCGACCTCGACGACGTGTTCTTCGCCCTCACCGACCGCCACGTGCCGGCCCAGCCCAACCAGCCCAAGGAGGCAGCCCGATGAGCTCCCTGTCCCTCGCCGTGCGCGACTCGTCCACCATGCTGCGCCGCAACCTCCTGCACGCCCGCCGCTACCCGTCGCTCACCCTGAACCTGCTGCTCACCCCGATCATGCTGCTCCTGCTGTTCGTCTACATCTTCGGCGACGCGATGAGCGCCGGCCTCGGCGGCGGCGGCGCCGACCGCTCCGTCTACATCGCCTACATCGTCCCCGGCCTCCTGCTGATGACCATCGGCTCCACCACCATCGGCACCGCCGTCTCCGTCTCCAACGACATGACCGAAGGCATCATCGCCCGCTTCCGCACCATGGCCATCCACCGCGGCTCCGTCCTCATCGGACACGTCATCGGCAGCGTCCTGCAGTCCATCGCCAGCGTCATCCTCGTCGGCGCCGTCGCCGTCGCCATCGGCTTCCGCTCCACCGACGCAACCGCCCTGGAATGGATCGCCGCTTTCGGGCTGCTCGTACTGTTCGCGATGGCGCTCACCTGGATCGCCGTCGGCATGGGTCTGATCAGCCCCAACGCCGAGGCCGCCAGCAACAACGCCATGCCGCTGATCCTGCTGCCCCTCCTGTCCAGCGCCTTCATCCCCACCGACACCATGCCCGGCTGGTTCCAGCCCATCGCCGAGTACCAGCCCTTCACCCCCGCCATCGAAACCCTCCGCGGCCTCCTCCTGGGCAGCGAGATCGGCAACAACGGCTGGCTCACCATCGCCTGGAGTCTGGGCCTGACCGTCCTCGGCTACTACTGGTCCAAAGCAAGGTTCAACGACGACCCGAAATAGCCCGCATGACCACGCGGGCCACCACCCGCAAAGCCCACACCACCTCGTGGCGGCGCGCCCCGACACCACGTCGGAGTACGCCGCCACACCCGTATCTCCTCAGCGCACCCTCAGGCCGGCGCCCGCAGATCACTGCCCCGGCAGGCCACCACCCGACCCACCCACGCACGACCAGACCCGTGACGAGACCCACGGCCAGAAGCGCAAGATCCCCCTCTGATCTGGCCCCGCTCGTCCGGCTCGCGTCGGCTCCGACGGACGCGTTCGAGTTGCAGGGCGAGCCGGCTCGCCCTGCAGGTCGGAGACGGGGCTACTTCGGGCCGGAGTTGAACTCGAAACCACCTGGAGCCAATTGGGGCCAGGGGTCCGGGGGCGGCGTACGGCGCGGGCCGATGTCAGCGGCGGGACATGTAGAGGTTGAATGCCTTGTGCAGAACCTTGTTGAGTGGGAAGTCCCATTCCCCAAGGTATTCAACGGCCTGTCCGCCGCTGCCGACCTTGAACCGGAGTAGGCCGAGGAGGTGGTTGTCCTCCTCCAGCGTGTCGGTGATGCCACGGAAGTCGTAGATGCCGGCGCCGAGTTCGTAGGCATCGGACATCATTCGCCACTGGATGGCGTTGTTGGGCTGGACCTCACGTTTACGGCTGGTGGAGGCCCCGTACGAGTACCAGACGTGCTCACCGACGGTCAGCATCGTGGCGGCCGCGAGTACCTCTCCCTCGTGGTGGGCGAGGTAGAGGCGCATGCGGTTGTCGTCCTCGGCCTGCAGCGCGGTCCACATGCGCTGGAAGTAGGCCAGGGGGCGCGGGATGAACTGGTCCCGTTCGGCGGTCTCGACGTAGATTGCGTGGAAGGCGGGCAGGTCGTCGTAGTCGCCCTGGACCACTTTGACACCGGCCTTCTCTGCCTTTTTGATGTTGCGTCGCCACTGCTGGTTGAGATCGCGCTGGATTTCTTCCAGCGGCCGTCCCTTGAAAGGAACTTGGAACACGTAGCGCGGCTGGCCTGCGGCGAAGCCGTCCTCACCGCCGGACTCCGTCTGCTGCCAGCCCATGCGGCGCAGCCGGTCGGCCAGCTCGAAGGCCTCCGGCTCGCGCATGGTGGCCTGCGCATCCCCCAACTTTGTGGCCTGCGGGTCAGCGATCGCAGCCTTGACCGCCTCGGCGCTCCAGCGGCGTTGCACCACGGGCGGCCCCATCTTCACGGAGAAGACGCCCTGTGCTTTCAAGTACGCGAGCATCGGCCGAAGCCACTGGTCCAGGCCCGTCGCCGTCCAGTCGATGACAGGGCCCTCAGGCAGATAGGCGAAGTACTTCTTCAACTTCGGCAACGGACGAAGCAGCGCCAGCCCGGCACCAACGAGATTGCCGCCTTCGTCGAACCAGCCCAGGCTCTCCCCCCGCCAGTCCGGCTTCACATCCGCCCAGGCCGGAACCTGCATGTGACTCACTGACGGCTGGGCTGCGACGAAAGCCAGATGTTCGTCGCGGGTGATCGACTTCAGGCGATAGCTCATGCGCAGCGCTCCTCTGTTCGACGCGCCACCCTGCTGAGGCACGTTGCACGAACCCAGGCCTCACAGAATGTCACCAATCACGGGATATGGCACAGCCTCTCAACGTGCTGCCGGCGTACGGCCAAGAGTGCAGAGCGGCGTAGTCCAGGAAGTACGCAGTCGCTGTCGATATCTACGCGATCGACATCTAGAGGAGCGCAGGAGCGGCCATAAGGGTCCAGCGACTACGCGAAGTGACGGCAAGCTGCCGCGACAGCGTCCGGATTTGCCGGTGAGCGGGTATCTGATCATCCAGGGTCGGGGCCGCCCGATCCGGGGCGGCGATCTGAACAGTTGCGGGTGTCCGGAGAGGCCAGGGTTCGCGCGTTTCGGCCTCGATGGACTGCACAGGCCTTCTCAGTCTGCGGGTGCCGGTTCGGCGGGCCGGGCCGTGAAGAAGCGGATGATGTCTTCCGCCGCGGTTGGGGACAGCATCATCGCCTGGACTCGTGCGGACATCTCGGCGATCGGGTGAATCCTGGTGAACATCGCCTCCTCGTACGTCCGGATCGCCGAGTCCGGGTCGGCGGGGTCGGCGGCGAGTCGGCCGGCGAGTTCGGCGGCGTCGAGCATGGCCTGGTTGGCGCCCTCGCCGACCGGCGGCATGAGGTGCGCGGCGTCGCCGATGAGAGTGACGCCCGGCCGGCCGGACCAGCACGTACCGATGGGCATCGCTTCGATCAGGCGCGGCATCGGCGGGCTGTCCCCGGCCTCGATGAGTGCGGTGAGGCGTGGGTCCCAGCCACCGAACACGTCCAGCAGAGCGCGCTTACTGCGGTATGTGTCGAGGGGCGATCGTCTGCGCGCAGCGAGATCCCGACACGTAGGCTGCCGTCGCTGAGGCGCTGCGCTGCCAGGATCTGGTTCACGCCGACGCACCACAGGTTCCCGGGGCCGACCAGCTCGGCGAGATCCGGATGGCGCCGGTCGACGTCTTCGATGCTCAGCTCGACGAGGGTGGCCACATAGGACAATTGGACGTCGGTCAGCAGCGACCGGACGACCGAGCGCGCGCCGTCCGCGCCGATGAGGACGTCGCAGTCGGTTCGGTGGCCGCCATCGAACGTCAGTTCCCAGCCCCCGTCAGGTCGCGGGTTCGCCGCGACAAGCCGGTGCCGCCACACAACCGTGTCGGCGGGGAGGGAATCGAGCAGAAGATCACGCAGTACGCTCCGGTCGATCTCGGGACGTCCGGAGAATGAGCCAGGTTGCGGCTCATGGTGTACCAGGGTTCGTCCGGTCGGGTCGACGATGCGATGTTCCTCGCCCTCGGGCCGCGCCTCCGACCGGAACCGGCCGGCGAGACCCGCCTCGGCCAGGGCCTGTTGCCCGGACTCCGGGTGCAGGTCGAGCGAGCCGCCCTGCGGCCGCGCGGATCGGCTTGCCTCGCGCTCGTACACCACCGCATCGATGCCGTGCTGATGCAGGATCCGTGCCAGTGTCAGCCCGCCAAGGCCGCCTCCGGCGATCGCAATTCGCATGCTCACTCCATCATTACCGTACGCTGTACCGTATGGATACACCGTACGGTAGCGAAGCGTTGCCCATCTGGGAACGGCCCGAACCTCAGCCGCGGGCGGCGCCGGTGCCGTTGAGCCGCGAGAAGATCGCCACCGCGGCGATCCGGCTTGCCGACGCGCACGGCCTCGACGGGCTGTCGGTTCGCAAGATCGCCAAAGAGCTCGGCGTCGGCCCGATGCGGCTCTACGACTACGTGATCAACAGATCCGAACTGCTCGATCTGATGGTCGACGTCGTCTATGCCCGGATCGCCGAGGCCATCCAGCACTCCGCGTGGCGCGCCACGGTACTGGCCGTCGCCCACGCGACCCGCGATGCCGCCCTTGATCATGAGTGGTTCTCCGACCTGCTCGGCGGAAGGCCGCACCTGGGACCTCACGCGCTCGCCGTGGGCGAAGCGACCGCGGCGGCGCTGAGCCAGGCCCCCGGCGTGCGCGGCATCGACGGGCTCCAGCGGGCTTTGGGCGCCCTCAACGCCTTCGTCATCGGAGCGCTCCGCAGAGAGGTCACCGAGCGGCGCACCGCGCGTTCCACCGGCACCGATGAGGCCACCTTTCAGGCCGGCCTCGGCCCCTACCTCACACGCATGTTGGAAACCGGCAGGTACCCCACCGTCGCCCGGCTCGTCATCGACGGCGCCCACCTCGATGCCGAGGAAACCTTCCACCACAACCTGACCACCGTCCTGGACGGCATCACCGGCCGACCCCGCACGTGACCGACTGCTCTGCGGCCGACGGCCGACGGCCGACTGGAAGCCGATACCGCGTACTCGCGGCCCGTGGCGCCGGGTGAGATCACCGTGAGTGAGGCGGCAACGCTCGCCACAACCACGGCATGCGCGCTGTAAAGCCACACCCCGACCCCTGGGTCTCCCGATCGTACGAAGGACCGGAATCAACCCGCTGACACGGTAAGGAGCGCTGTACTTGGCCCGCATGCCCAAGTACAGCGCTCAGTTCGCGTGGCACCGAACGCGTCAGGCACCGACCAGATCGGCCTCATGGGCGAGGATTGCGGCCTGGGTCCGGTTTTCGAGGCCGAGCCGGGCGAGCATCCGGGAGACATGCGTCTTCACGCTGGCCAGGGACAGGTGAAGAGTCTCAGCGATGCTCTGGTTGGGGTGCCCTGCACCGATGAGGGCCAGGACATTGCGCTCGGAGTCGGTGAGGGTGCGGATCTTCTCCCCCAGGAAGCCGGAACCACGCGTCGGCGCCTGACTGACCAACTTCTTCATGATCTCGGGCGAGAGAACGAGTCCGCCGGCCGCCAAGGTCCGCACCGCGGCAGCCAGCTCCCCGGCAATGTGGTCCTTCTCAAGGAAGCCCCCAGCTCCGGCGTTGAGCGCCTGGAGGACGATGTCGTCGATGCTGAAGCGGGTCAGTGCCAGTACCCGAGGAGACTCCTCCATCCGCACCAGCTGGACCGTGGCTTCCACCCCTCCGCCGTGGGGCAAGTACAGGTCCATGATGACGACATCGGGACGGTACTCCCTGGTGGCACTGACGGCCTGAAAACCGTCAGCGGCTTCACCAACGACCTCGATTCCGTCCGCAGCCTCCAGCGCCGAGCGCAGGCCGGAACGGATGAGGCTCTGGTCATCAACGATCAGAACGCGGATCACGCGCTTCCCTTTCAATCGGGGCGAGGGGCACCGCCCGCAGCTCACTGCCGGACGGCACCAAGATCACTACCCTGCTGGCCGCCTGGAGTGCTTGCCCAGGCCAAATGCAACGCTCACGGGCCAACTACAGCGCTCCTGCGGCTGAGCACCCGAGTTGGCACTGTTCGCCGACTCCGATGCTCAGCTCCGGATTGCCTTCACCGTGGTCACGTTGCGAGCCGGCCATCGGCCGAACGGGTCGGTTTCGGGTTTGGTGAGGCGGCTCCGAGCCTCCCCCGCTTCGCGTCGAGCGGATGCCAACGGGAGGGACGCGACGGCCTCGGTGGGCCGGCCTTGCCTGATCAGGCAACTCTGCCAGCACGCGACGCCCATCGGACGCGGCCGACGAGCCAAGTACAGCGCGCAACAGGTCCGGGTGCGCCTGGCGCCGGCCCGCACGTCTCCCTCAACGTGCAGGGCGGCGCGCCGCCAGAAGATCGGCGTGGGGGGCCTGCACGAGTTGAAGGCCCTGTGCCTCGAGTTCTGCGCCGATCTCCGCAGCGCTGGCCGGCCACAGCTCGAATGTCTCCCGCTGCTGGCGCAACACCCGTCCGTCTCGTTCGACGTGATAGGTGAAGACCATCCGCACGAACCCCGCATCGGGTTCTCGGGTGATGTCCGCGCCGTAGATGTCCGGGCCTACCCGGACCGGCCCGAGCCGTCCCACCTTCTCGCGCCCGGTCGGCAGTTCGGTGGGCGGAGGGTCGAAGAGCAGTAGCCCGTCGGGCAGGAGCGCGCGGCTGACGGCCTCCCAGGTGGAGCGTCGGGTGGCGGGGTCGAGGCAGGCGATGATGTTGGAGGCGACGGCCAGGTCTGCAACATCCTCGAGTCCCGCTCTCTCGATGGACTCGGGATGAAGGGTGACGCGGGCACGCTGGTCAGCGCCCAGACCAGCCAGGCGGGACAACAGGGCCGCGCGCATCGGGGCCGCCGGCTCGACAGCGTGGATCGGCGCGGCGGACGCGGTCAGCAAGGTCTCGGTGACGATCCCGGTACCCGCACCGACATCAAGGATCCCGTGCCGGGCGTGGCTGGCCGCCTCGGCGAAGCGCCGTTTTGCCAAGCGGCGGTCGGTTTCACCCTGGAGCAGATCGTAGAACTCGACAGAGACCGTGTAGCCGGCGCCGAACATCTCACCCACGGCAGTGCGGCCAAACGAATTCGGGCGCGTGGCGGGCAGGGTCCGCGAGCGCACCGCCGTTGACACAGTCGAGGTGTCCGGCAACACCGACGTGGCCTTCCGGGCGCCGGCCGCGCGCAGGGCGCGCTCGCCGAGTCCGCGGACGGCACCACTACGAACGGCACCTTGGCCCGGGCCGCAGCCTGCACGCCCTGTGGGGTTGTAGCCGGCGGCCGGCGCTTGGGCCGGCCCCACGCCCGCCTTCTTCGGAGCAACAGGCCTGCGGTCGGGGGCGGGCTTCCCCGTGTCCGCACCCTCCGCTCTGGTGCCGGCGTCGATCACGTCATCCGCGTCCAGGACACACCACCTCACCGCAAGGTCCCTCGCCGAGGCCGAGAAAGCGAGGATGATCGTCCAGCCGCGCCTCTTCAGCGTCCGCAGCAGCCCGGACGCACCGGCAAGGGCCCGCATGTGGAGCCAGAGCGGGGAGAACAACTCCTGATTCGCCGTTCCGACCGCCCCGGCCCCGTCACAGTCCTCACTATGGGCGGGCACGTGATCCAGCAGCTCGTCATCACACGTGCCGCTCACTCCGTCGATGCGCGCCATCGCCCGGCGGTGGCCGCGCTGGGCGAGCGCCTAGGTCCAGGCGATCGGGTGCCGGTAGCTCATGACGAGCGGAGGCCCATCGGCATGGAACAGCGTCACGACCGGCATCAGCTGCCTCCCTCGCTCGAGCTTCGTCTGCCTGTTCTCGACCCTACGATCAGCCCACCCCCACGGCACGGTCCCCACGGCCGTTTGCCAGCGTTGATCAGGGAAACCCGCACCGTATGACACATCACGCAGGCGCTTGCCGCACGGTGGTGGTCACCGGCACCAGCGGTGGCATCGGGCGCGCGTGCGTTGCTGCGTTCGGCGCCCGGGGCGACCGGCTCGCGCTGATTCGCCCGCGGTCGGGTCGGCCTGGACGGAGCGTGCGCGAGGTCGCGCGAGCCGGCGCCGCGAGAGTGATCGTCATGGAAACTCGAACCCAGCCTCGGCCGGCAGGAGCCATGATCATGGGAACTGTGCCTGTACCAACCGACCCCGACGTCACCCCCGTGCCGCCGCCCGAACCCCCGCCACGCCCAGAGCCCCCAGACCCCGGCGAACCGCCCGATGGGCCGAAACCGGGCGAGCCGCCAAGTCCACCGGATCCCCCGGCACCGCCCGGCTCACCCGTCCCGCCACCTGAGCCGCCCGCGCCGCCCAGCCCGGATGAGCCCGGCCCTGAGGAGCCGAAGCCGGGTCAGCCTCCCCCGATGGAGCCGCCGGACTGACGGACCCTGCGGGTGACGGCAAAGGGCACCAGCCAGCCGACCGCCCGGCACGTCCACCGAGCGGACACCAGCACGCGGCGGCCGGTCCACGGAGCTCCAAGCCCTGTTGAACTGCCAGGGAAGCTGTCGCACCGTGCGCGAGACCTCGATCTCGTCGCTGAGGATCACGGCGTCGACCGGGCGGAAGCCGGGCGGGATGTCACGGTCGGCGCGCTCGTCCTGCGGGAGCGCGTCGTCGTGGTGGACGGTGACGCGCAGGTCGCCTTTCGACCAGGTGGCGTCGCCCTTCTTGCGTCGGCGGCCCTGTCCGAGCCACGCGTCGATCTGCGTCAGGTACGCCTCTGTCTCGGTGTCCGGGGCGAGCACCGAGTGGTAGGCATACAGGTCCGCGAGGGTATGGTGCGGCACGGGGAACGTGTAGTCCGGGCGTTGCTCGGCGAGGCCGTCAGCCGCTACGACGCGCCCGAGCTGGTCGCCGTCTCGTGCATCGCCGACTGCCCCGACACCTGGTTCGCGGAAGACGTCCTCGAGCGCGGCGGCCGCCTGGAAGTCGTCATCCCGGCCACCGCGTACTGGGCAGGCCTGCCCGAGTGGCACCACGGCGCGTACGACCGGCCGATGTCCCGCGCGGCCGAAGTCCATGAGACCGGCATGACCGAGTCGACCAGCGAACCGCACCGGGCGGGCGGCGAAATCCTTGTCGGGCTCGCTGAGGAGCTGCTTGCGGTCTGGGACGGGAAGTCCGCGCGCGGGTTCGGCGGGACCGCGGATCTGATGGCGCACGCGGAGCGGACCGGAAGGCCGTTCTGGGCGCTGCGGCCCGAAGGCGCCGACCACTGACCCACACCGCGACCAGGGGCCCGCCCCAACCGGGGCGGGCCCCTCTCATGTCTGACGCGGCTACACGTGGCCTCGGCCATGCGACGCGTGCTGAGCCGCGATCCGCTGCACCGCGGGGCGACCGCACGCCGCGCTCCTCGCCGATGGGCTCGGAGCGACCCGCGTTCGGGCGACGCCGCGAGGGAGCAGGAGAAGTCCTCCCTCTTGGAGGAGTTCTCTCTCTTGGCGGACAAGAGAGGGGTGTTGGCGTGGAGCACCTCGACCCGCCCCGGTCTGCAGAGACTCCCGCACGGTGCATCAGGCCGCCCTGGGGGTTTCAGCCGAACCGCTCCCGCAGAACCGGCACGCCCGCAAGAGGCCACGCAGGCAAGGGCAAGGGCCCCTTCTCACACCCAACCAGTCGCGGGGAACGATGGATTGACGGAACGACACCGGAAAGGCAAAGATCGACAGGACACTGATTTGACAACGTTGTCGAAAGAAAGGATCACGATGCGAGCGCTGAGACGAGTGTTCACCGCCTTGTTGATCGGCACCACGATAGCCGCGGCTTCCGCCACCTCCGGCGTCGCGAACGCCGAGGAGCGGGGGCCGAAGTTCACTGATGACCCCACCACGCTGGTCGACACGTCGATCGGCAACAACGGCGACGGGACCACCTTCCCGGGCGCGGCCGCTCCGTTCGGCATGGTGCAACTGAGTCCTGACACGCAGCTCAACAAGTACGCCTCGTACGACTACGCACAGGACACCATCCTCGGCTTCAGTCACACGCACCTCTCGGGCGTCGGCTGCCAGACGATGGGCAACTTCCGGTTCATGCCGACCACCGGTGCGGTCACCTCGTCCGACCCGGCGCAGTACGGTGCGAAGTTCAGCCATGACAACGAGACCCGCGCGCCCGGCTACTACGGCGTGAAGTTCGACAACGGCATCAAGGCCGAACTCTCCGCCACGCAGCGGACCGGCCAGCACCGCTACACCTACCCCGCCGGATCAGGCTCCGAGAACGTACTCATCGAAGCCGGCCAGAGCAACGGCAGCACCTACGCCGGTGACGTCAAGGTGGTCGGCAACGACACCGTGGAAGGCTGGGTCCAGGGCGGCAACTTCTGTGGCGAGACCGGCAAGGAGCGCTACCGGGTCTACTTCAGCGCCAAGTTCGACCGGACGTTCTCGAAGTTCGGCACCTGGACCGACGGCACCCTCACGCCGGACCAGCGCGAGGCGTCGCGCGGCACCAAGCGCGCCGGTGCCTGGCTGTCGTTCGACCCGGCCGAGGGCGACCAGGTCGGTACGTCGGTGGGCCTGTCCTACACCTCGATCGACGGCGCGCGCCTCAACCGCACGGCCGAGCAGCCCAAGTCGTTCGACAAGGCCCGAGCCGGCGCGCACGACGCCTGGCGCGGCGAGCTGAACCGGATGCGCGTGGCCGGCGGCAGCACCGCCGACCAGCGCACGTACTACAGCGCGCTCTACCACTCGCTGCTGCACCCGTCGATCGGTTCCGACGTCGACAACCGCTACCGGGGCTTCGACGACAAGGTGCACCGAGCGGATTCCACGTACTACCAGATGTTCTCGCTCTGGGACACCTACCGCTCGCAGAACCAGCTGGTGGCCCTGCTGCATCCGGACAAGGCCGCGGACATGGCCAAGTCGGTGCTGCACATCTACCAGGACGGTGGCTGGCTGCCGCGCTGGGGGCTCGGCAACAGCGAGACCAACGTGATGAGCGGTGATCCCATCACCCCGTGGATCGTCGACATCTACAACCGCGGCCTGCTCGACAGCCGCACCTCGCACCAGCTCTTCGACGCACTCTGGAAGAACGTCAACGAGGTCCCCTCGGACCAGTCGGTCTTCCGTGGCCGTGACGGCAACCCTACGTACGTCAAGAACGGCTGGGTCGGCTATCAGAACCTGCCCGGCTACACGTACGGCGACAGCCGCCAGGCCGGCTCGGCCACACTCGAGTACGCGCTCGGCGACTGCGCGCTGTCCACGATGGCGGGCGGCCTCGGCTACAAGGACAAGGCCGCGACGCTCGCCTCGCGCTGCGACAACTTCACGAACCTCTGGGACTCCGGCGTCACCTCACAGGGCTTCTCCGGCTTCCCGGTCACGAAGAACGCCGACGGCACGGTCGCCGGTGACCCCGACCCCACCCAGTCCGGGGCGTTCCACGAGGGCACCGCGTGGCAGTACCAGTGGCTCGCCCAGCAGGACCCGCAGACCCTCTTCGGTCTCATGGGCGGCCAGGCGGCTGCGGAGCAGCGGCTGGACAAGTTCTTCGACATGCCGACCGTGCTCAGTGACCCGGCCAAGGCGGCTTCGGAGTCGTGGGTGACCGGCGCGTACGACTACCACAACAACTTCGCCTTCAATCCCAACAACGAGCCCGACTTCCACACCCCGTGGATGTACGCGTGGACCGGCGCCCCGTGGAAGACCTCGGCGGTACTGCGTGCGATGCGGACGCTCTTCACCGACGACGTGTACGGCATGCCCGGCAACGATGACCTCGGCGCCACCTCGTCGCTGCTCGTCTTCGCCATGGCCGGCGTCTTCGAGGCGCAGCCGGGTTCCGCCAACTACATCGTCACCGCGCCCATGTTCGAGAAGGTCGAGATCCGGCCCGAACACGGACGCAGGATCAGCATCGAGGCGCCGGGCGCCGACGCTTCGAAGCTTCAGTATGTGTCCTCCGTGAACACGGGCAAGGGCACGTTGCACCAGAGCTGGCTCTCCCACAAGGATCTGCTCCGCTCCGGCACGATCAAGATCGACCTTTCCGACAAGCCCACGACCTGGGGTGTCAACGCCGCCCCGCCCGCCATCAGCCAGAACTGACGTTGTCGGCTGCGGCCCCTCCACCCAGGGGCCGCACTGCGGCTGCCCGCGCGCCGGAGGGTGTGCGGGGCAGGAGGCGGGCGAGCGCAACGGCCCGCCGTCCGCAGGCACGAGACAGATCTGCACGACTGCCTTGCCCATCAAGGGACGTGCGGTGCGGCCAGGGCGGCTCACCGGTCGTGAACGGACCCGTCTCGCAGTCGGTTGACCGGCAGCTACTTGCGCTCGTACCTGGCGTCAGGCTTGACGGGCGCAGGACGCGAGGCGGTCGGCGAGGGCGATGACGAGGTCGCGGAGTTCATCCGGGCGCTCGATGACGAACGGCCGGTCAAGCGAGGCGAGCACCGGCGGCAACCAGTCGAGCCGTCTCCGCCCGGAGCTCGACGCGCAGCCAGCGCTCGGTCCCCGGATCCGCGCGCCGCGGGCGCGTGCTCCTCCACGCTCGCGACGCTGGCCGGAAGCCGGGCGCGGATCTGCTCGACCGTCCCGTGGATCCGCAGCGTCACCTCATACCGGTACGCAGCCGTGGCGAACCCTGACAGCACGCGCTGCGCCGGATCGAGTCCGGCGGGCGGCTCGAACGAGCCGGGCAGGGTCCTCGCGTCGGCGATGCGATCGAGCCGGAAGGTCCGGTCCTCGCCGATCCCGGGATCCGCGCCCGTGACGTACCACCGGCCCGAGTGGGCGACGATCCCGTACGGCGTGCAGCGTGCGTTCGCTGCGCCGGCCGTCGCGGTCGGTGTATCGGATCGAGATCGGTCGGTCGGTGGCGTACCGCGTCGGCGACGGTGAGCAGGACCTCGGCGTCCGGGATTGCGCGCTCGCCGGGCGAAGCCGTGAAGGCGAGGGATTCCAGGACGGCGTCGAGCCTGCGGGCCAAGCGCTCGGGCAGCACCCGGCGGATCTTGGCCGCTGCCGTCTCGCTCGCCGTACTCCGCCGTCGTCAAGCCCGGCTCGGCGGCCGGCGACCAGGCCGAGCAGCACGGCGAGCGCCTCGTCGTCGCTGAGCATGAGCGGAGGCAGGCGGTATCCGGGGGCGAGCCGGTACCCGCCGTAGCGGCCGCGCACCGACTCGACCGGCACGTCGAGGTCGATCAGCTGGTCCACGTAGCGCCGCACGGTGCGCCCGTCGACGCCGAGCCGGTCGGCGAGTTCGGCCACCGTCCGGATGCCGCCCGACTGCAGAAGCTCCAGCAGAGTCAGCACGCGCACGGTAGGTCGGGACATGGTTCAGAACCTAGCGCGAATACCGGGCCGATTCTGTCCGGTATCAGTCCTAGCCTGCGAAGGACAGCGGCTCCGACCAACCAGGGAGAACACCATGGACTTCGTCTCGATCCGCATCATCACCGGCGACGTCGCGCGCCTCGTCGAGTTCTACGAGAAGGCCACAGGGGTGCCGGCGACCTGGGCCACCGAGGACTTCGCCGAACTCAAGACCCCCGGCGCCACCCTCGCGATCGCCAGCACCCGCACCGTCCCGCTGTTCGCTCCGGGCTCCGCCCGCCCGGCGGACAACCACAGCGTGATCATCGAGTTCCTCGTCGACGACGTGGACCGCGTGCACGAGAACCTGACCGGCTTCGTCGCCGACTTCGTCAACGAGCCCACCACGATGCCCTGGGGCAACCGCGCACTGCTCTTCCGCGACCCCGACGGCAACCTCGTCAACTTCTTCACCCCGGTCACCCCGGCCGCGATCGCGAAGTTCGCTCGTTGACGCCGGTCCCGCTCGTTCAGGAGGGAGTACAGGTCAATTCGGCCTGTGGCCCGTCACCTTGGCGATCCACGTGATGAAGTCGGCGGCGTCGATGTTCGCGCCGTGGCCCTCGTCCCAGTAGTAGAGGTGGCTGACCTTGTCGCCCAGATTGTCGAGCGCTGCGGCGAGGTTGGCGGAGATGTTGAGCGAGGTGTCGCTGTCCTTGGTGCCGAGGCGGATCCACCAGTGCTTGGCGCGGCCCGGGTTCTTCTTCGCGAGGTGGTACATCGGGTTCATCAGGTCGAGCTTCTGGGGGATGTCGCTCTCAAGTCGCTTGTTGGTGACACCTGTTGTGTCGTTCTTGAGACCGTACGCCGTGAAGTGGCGGGACTGGGTGGTGCCCGTGCCGAACTCGTTGTTCTCCCCCGCCGACAGGTCGAAGGCATCGAAGGCCGGGGCGGACTTCTTGCGTGTGCCGACGTGGGTGAGGAAGTCGTCCCAGGTGAAGGTGGCCTTGCCGGCGGACCAGCTGATGAACGGGTTGGCGGCCAGATACGTCGTGCGGTCGGCGTCGGAGAGGTCCGCGAGGTAGGCGGTGGCGGACGGCTGGAGGTACTGCTTGAGCAGGTATGCGTCGTAGTTGCGCGCCGTGAGCCTGCCGAAGCCGTTCAGGCCGCGCAGCTCGAGCGAGGCCTGGTACTCGGCGTACTGGGCCTGGAGGGCCTTGGACACGGTCCGGTCGACCTGTGTGCCCGAGTTCGTGGCGTTGGTGCCCCAGTTCCACTCGTACGCACCGTCGGCGTGCTCCAGGTCAGTGATCGGACACCAGGCGCCGGCGGCGAAGACGGCGTCGCTGGCGTCGGCGGCGCCGATCTCCTTGAGGTACGAGGAGTAGATCCTGCTGTCGCCGGACGCGCCGAGCAGCGAGGAGAGGGCGCCGCCGGCGCTGGTGCCGGTGGAGACGATCCGGTCGGTGTCACCCGGGATGACACCCTTGTTGGCGCGCACGTACCGGACCGCGGCTTTCAGGTCGACGATGGCGGCGGGTGCCGTGCCGTAGTAGGTGCCCTCGGAGTCGGTGAGGGTGCGGCCTCGGGCGCCGGGTTCCACGACGACGTAACCCGCGGCGAGGCCCAGCTTCCCGAGGTCGACCATGCCGCCCCGGGCGTTCACCATCGCGTTGCCGCCGGACGTCACGTCGGACGAACCTGCGCTGCTCGACGCGGAAGTGCTCGGCGCACCGCTCGGTGTGCCTCCGCCCGGGGCGCCGGTCACGCCGCCACCGCCCACCCCCTCGGCGTCCGCCACCGACGAAGGCATGTAGCCGCCCACCGAGTTGGCGACGACGATCGGGGCCCGGGTGGCGTCGACGGTCCTGCCGTCGATCTCGACCGGGACACTGACGTTGAGGCATTGGTACTTCTCGTCCACCGGCTGGGTGACGTACGTGACGGCCTTGTAGAAGTGGTACTTGACGAGCTTGTCACCGGCGTCGGTGGTGATGGTGGCCGTCAGTTCCGTGTAGTCGTCCTTGTCGAAGGTCAGGGAGCCCGCGGAGCCGGACGGAGCCGATGAGGTCCCGGTCTCGTCCGCCTGCGCGCCGAGAGCGATCCCGCCGGTCGCCGCGGCACCTGCGGCGGCACCGATCCCTATGACGACGGACCTGCGGTTCACTGCCTTGTGCTTCACCGGTGTCTCCTTCACGGTTTCCACGGGGCGACCCTGTGCGATCTCGGGCTTGTTGCGAAACGTAATTCCGGCGGTTTTAGATTGTCAACAATTATGTTGACTATGGGTCGCATGCTAAGCAAACCCACAGCCGGCGAAGTGCGGTCGGCGAGGGCGACGGGCCGGACCTCTGCGAGGTCCGGCCCGTTTCTCATGCGGTTCTCAGGTCAGCTCGCCATGGACACCGGCGCGCCCGCGCCGCTCGTGTCGGCCACGGCCGGCTGCAGGCTGCGCAGTCCGGTCAGACTGACGAAGACCAGCGCGAAGACGCCTGCGAGTGCGAACACGGTGAAGCCCGCCGTGTGCGAGCCGTTGTCGACCAGCCGGCCGCCGAGCCACGGTCCGAAGACGGCGCCGAAGCGGCCCATGCCGGAGACCCAGCCGACGGCGGTGCCACGGTTCTCGTCGGTCGAACGGTGCGCCACCGTGGCGTAGATCATTGCCTGACCGCTGAAGAGGAACAGGCCGGTCAGGAAGACCACGATGTACGTGAGAGCGAGCGGCATATGGACGCTCAGCACTCCGATGCCGACGGCGGTGCAGGCGAACCAGATGGCGGAGATGCGCGAGCCTCCGAACCTGTCGGTGAGCCGCCCGCCGACCAGCATGCCGACGATGCCACCGGCGTTGATGGCGATGACGAAACCGATCGCGGACCCGAGGTCGTAGCCGGCGGCACGCATCATCGACGGCAGCCACTGCGAGAAGCCGTACACCAGGAGGAGCCCGCCGAAGGAGGCCAGCCAGAAGAACAGGGTCTGGATCCACAGCTTGCCGCGGAACAGGGCGGCGAGCGCTCCCCAGCCCTCGCCCGCCGGACGGTTGATGCCCGGGGCGGCGAGCTCGACGCCGTAGCGGTCGGCAAGCGCCCCGGCCTCTGCCGCACGCCCCTTGGTCTGCAGGAAGTTCAGCGACTCGGGCAGGTACTTGACGGCCAGCGGGACCCCGATGAAGAGCGGGGTCACGCAGATCCAGAAACAGAGCCGCCAGTCGCTGTCGGTCCACAGCGCCACGAACCCGGCCAGGATGCCGCCGGCCTGGTGAGCGGTCATCAGGGAGCCGACGATCAAGGCGCGGCGGCCGCGCGGGGCGTACTCCGCGACCAAGGTGATCGCGCTCGGCAACAGCCCGCCGAGGCCGAGGCCCGCCACGAAGCGGCCGATGCCGAATACGCCGAGGCTGCTCGCCGTGGCGCAGAGGGCGGAGGCCAGGGAGAAGACCGCGGTGGAGGTGATGATGGTCTGCTTGCGGCCGACCCGGTCGCTGAGGGTGCCCGAGCACAGGGCGCCTATCAGCATGCCGAACGTGGCGTACGAGCCGACGTCGCCGGCCTTGCCGGGGCTGATGCCCAGCGCCTTGGTCTCGAGCATGTGCGGCAGTACGGAGCCGTAGACGAACATGTCCAGGCCGTCGAAGAAGACCAGCAGCCAGCACAGGCCGACGACCAGCAGGGCCAGCCGGTTGCCGCGCACGGCGCTGCCGGCGGCGGTTGAGGTGGAGGGCGACATCGGGGGTTCCTCTCGTTCGGGACAGCGGTGTCCCGGGAGGCGGCTTCGGGGAGGGGGCGAGCCGACCGGCTCGATGGCGACGGACCCGGCGTGCGGATGACGTTAGAGACCCGGTCAATTGACGTCAACGGTTTTGTTAACAATATTTCGAGCAATCGGGGAACGGGCAGGGGTGGGCTGCACACAGCTGTGTGCAGCCCACCCCTGAGCTTGTCCTGCGGGTCGGTCAGTCCTCCGGCGGGGTGCCGTGGGTGTGGAAGGAGTCGATGGTCTTCAGGCCCCAGGCCTGCCCCTTCTTCCGCTCCGCCTCGGTCCAGGTGATGAGCGGCCAGTCGGGGGCCAGGACGAGGCGGGTGAGCGGGTTGCACAGCTCGATGCGGTTGCCGCCGGGCTCGTAGACGTAGAGGAAGAACGTCTGTTGGATGGCGTGCTTGTGCGGGCCGGTCTCGATGAACACGCCGGTGTCGATGGCCAGATCGGCGGCTCGCAGGATGTCCTCGCGGGTGTCGGTGGCGAAGGCGATGTGGTGGAGGCGGCCGGTCGAGCCGGTCCAGTCGGAGGTGTAGACGACGTCGTACGACTTGTCGGTGAAGGTCAGCCACTTGGCGCCGATGGTGCCGTTGTCGAGCTGGATCTGCTCGGTGGGGCGGGCGCCCAGGACTTGCTGGTGGAAGTCGGCGTTGGCGGCGACGTCGGCGGCCAGGTAGTTGACGTGGTCGAGGCGGCGCACCCCGACTCCCTTGTTGGGCTTGGCCTGTGGCTGGTTCTTCAGCGCGGGCTTCAGCTCGTCGGGCGCCTCGTAGTGCTTGCTCTCCCAGTAGAGGGCGATCTCGTGGCCGTCGGGGTCCTGGGCGACGTAGATCCTGCCGATGCCCGGCTCGTCCTCGGCCCACCGGCCCATGTGGCCCGCCGCCTCCAGCTCCTCGACCCGCCGCCGCAGTGCCTCCTCGCTGGAGGTGCGCAGGGCGGTGCGACGGATGCCGGGCTTGTCGTTCGCGGTGAGGACGAGGCTGTGATGCTCGTAGTCGTCGAAGGTCCGCAGACAGACGGAGTCGCCCGAGCGGCCGTTCACGGTGAGGCCCAGGTAGTCGGTGAAGAACCCGACGCTGGCGTCCAGGTCCGGAGTGAGCAGTTCGACGTGGCCGAGGTGGGCGATGTCGCCGAGAGGCGGATGCGTCATCCGTTGCCTCCTTGGGAGTCGGGGCGGGGGGAGGGATCTGCGGATCGTGGGAAGACCGTGCCGTCGAAGATCTTTCGTGCGGTCCGCACCACAGCGGTGTGGCGCACCACGGCTGAGCCGGCGCCGAGCTCGACACGGGCCTCGATGTCGAGGAACCCGGTGGGGTGCTCGATGCGCAACCGGTCGCCGCGCGAGGGAAGCCGGGCGATCGGCTCGGCGACGGAACCGGGAATCCGCAGCCCGGCGGCGACGCTCGCCGCGCCCAGAACCCCGATCGAGGTGTGGGTGCGTACGGGGATGAAGGTGCGGGTCATCACCGTGCCGCCGTCCACGGGCGGGGCGAGGAGGGTGAGCTTGGGGACGGTTGTCCCCGCAACATCGCCGAGCCCCATCAAGGGGCCTGCTTCCAGACGGATTTCACGCAGCCGCCCACCTAGGGCCTGGTCCGCCTCCAGCTCCTCGGGGCTCTCGTAACCGGTGACCTCGAGGTCGCGGGCGGCGATCAGCACGGTCGGCATCCCGTTGTCCACGCAGGTCACCGGCGTACCGGCGACGATCTCCAGGGGATGGCCAGTGGGCAGCAACGAGCGGGCACGCCGGGGGAACTCAATGACGACAGGTGCCGCGCTCCCCGGCACTCCGGAGATTGCCGCGTCGCCGGTGTAGTCGACGCGGCCGCCCGGGGTGGGGAAGGTGGCGGTGGCGAGGTCTCCGCTGTTGAGCATGCGGATCCGGACGGAGGTCTCGCCGTCCGAACCCGCCACGAGCCCGCGCTCGACGGCGAACGGCCCGACGCCGGCGAGAATGTTCCCGCAGTTCTGACGATCACTCACCTCCGCTTTGTCGACGGCGACTTGAAGGAAGAGATAGTCGACGTCGGCGTCCGGGGATTCCGAGACGGAGACCACGCCCACTTTGCTGGTGAGCGGGTGCGCGCCGCCGAGCCCGTCGATCTGGCGGGGGTCGGGACTGCCCATGATCCGCCGGAGCAGCGCGTCGCGCTCCCCCGGATCTGCGGGCAGGTCGCGGGCCAGGAAGTAGGCGCCCTTGGAGGTGCCGCCGCGCATCAGCATGCAGTGCACCTCCTCGGGCCTGCTCACGACGCATCCCCGGTGCAGTAGTCCTCGTACGACTGGTACGTGACTCCGAGCCGCTCGAGCGTCTCCCGCAGCTCGTACCGGTCGAGTCCCAACTGCCCTTCCTGGAAGGCGGCCCGGGACCTGGCCTCCTTGGCCTCGCGGGCCATTGACGCCTCGGCGGTCTGCCGCGCCTTCCCACGCGGCACGACCACGACACCGTCGTCGTCGGCGACGATCACGTCACCGGCGCGGATCACCTGGCCGCCGATCACGACGGGTACGTTCACGGATCCGCCGGTGGCTTTGACGGTGCCCTGCGGGCTGAGCGCGGCCGCCCAGGCCGCGAACCCCATCTCGCGCAGCTCGACGGTGTCGCGGACGCCCGCGTCGGTGACGACGCCGCGCACCCCGCGCCGCTGCAGCGCGGTCGCGAACAGCTCGCCGAACATGCCGTCGGTGGACGGCGATGTGGTCGTCACGACCAGGATGTCGCCTTCGCCGCACTGCTCGACCGCCGCGTGGATCATGAGGTTGTCGCCGGGCCAGGACAGGACGGTCACCGCGGTGCCCGCGATCCGGGTGTCCTGCTGTACGGGGCTCAGGTGCGAGCCGAGAAACCCGGTGCGCCCCATCGCCTCGGAGATGGTGGCCGTGCCGTACCCGGCAAGCGCCTCGACATCCTTCGGGTCCGCCTTCGGGGGGTCGGTGACGATCACGCCGCCCATCAGCCGAGCTCCTTCGCGATCTGCGGGTAGGGACGCATGTATGCCTCGGCCATGGTCCGGTGAGCCAGACCCAGGTTCGGCCCTGCGTTCCGCCTGAGCTGGACTCCTCGGCGTACGGCGAGGTCCGTGTAGTAGTCCCACAGGTGCTGCTGGGCGCCCAGGCACTCCATCGCCTGCCGCTTGGTGTCCCACACCTCTGTGATGTCGAGGAGGACCTCCGGTTTGAAGCCGCTCATCTCGGGCTGATGCGGCTCGAAGAAGAAGACCGGCGGGGCACCGATGATCTCGCCGGGGCCCGGGTAGCCGATGGCCTGGGCGAGGACGCGGGCGTCGAGGGCCATGCGGTGGGCGGCCGGGTGATCGCCGTTGTACGGGTCCTCGGCCGGGTGTGTGAGGACGACGTCCGGCTGGGTCGCGCGGTAGACCTCGACAAGGCGGTCGGTCAGCTCCGGGGTGGCCAGGAGCGGGTAGTCACCCGCGTCGAAGAAACACACCTCGGCGCCGAGCACAGCGGCGGCCCGCTCCGCCTCGTCCCGGCGTATCGCCTTGATCTCCGCAAGCTTCCGGCCCTCGCGCCAGGCCTTGGCGGACTCGCCGCGCTCACCGAAGGTCAGGCACGCGATGGTGACCTTCTCATCCCGGGAGGCGGCCAGCGCGATGGCTCCGCCGGCCCGCCAGACGAAATCTCCGGCGTGTGCGGTGACGACCAGGGTGGATCGCGGGGTGGTGGGCGCCTTGCCGTGTGTCATGGGCTGAATCTCCTTGCTGGACAGGAAGGTCGGCCCACCCCCGTGGCGTCGGTCGTGCGGCGCCCGCTATTCGCGCAACGCGTCGATCACGCCCGTCAGATGGGCACGGACGGCCGCCTCTGCGGCCTTCGGATCCCTGGCCGCGATCGCCTCGATCATGGCCAGGTGTTCGCCCAGGGACTGCTGGGGACGCCCTGGTCTCAGCGCGAGCTGGAACCGGTGGCGCACCAGCTGCCCGTTGAGCCGATCCAGGAGTTCCAGAGCCACCGGCTGACCGGAGAACTCCCGGATCAGGAAGTGAAGTTGCTGGTTGAGTTCGGAGTACGTCACCGGCTCGCCGTCGGCGACCGCCTTCGTCATCGCGGCGCCGACGTCGGCCAGCTGAGCCAGTTGCTCGTCGCTGGCCGCGACGGCTGCCTTGGCCGCGCACAGCCCTTCCAGGGCCATACGGCACTCAGTGATGGCCACCGCTTCCTCGACCGTCACCACCCGCACCCGCGAGCCGCGGTTTCGGATCCGCTCGACGAGCCCTTCCGCCGCCAGATCGATCAGTGCCGCTCTGACACTGGCCCGCGTCACACCGAACTCTTCGGCGAGCTCGTTCTCCACCAGCCGTTGGGCCGGTGCCATGTCGCCTTGCAGAATCGCCTGCCTGAGCTGCGTCAACGCCTGCTGCTTGGCCTGCTCTCCGGTGCCCGAACGGGGTTGGTCCGGCATCGCTTGCCCTCCCTGGGTGAGTGCTTGTCAAAGCTAAATCTAGGGCAACAGAATTGTCAACAATTTCGTTGAAGGTATTGCCGGGGTGTGGCGACGGGGTGCGTTCGTCCGCAGAGGCAGGACCCATGCCCCCTCGCAGGTATGCCGCGGCCCCAACTGTCAGCAGCCGGACGGGGATCCACATGGGGAGAATTCGCTTGTCCTCCTTCCGATACCGCACCCGTGCCGCCACCACGGGGCTGCGGCGCGCCGGGCGGCCGTGAGAGTCTGCGGGCGGAACACCGGGTGCGGGCGCGCAAATGAGGACAGGACGGCATGGAACCAGTGGCAGGGCCGGACAGGCGGAGCGCGGTACCCGAGGGGCTCGGTGCGGCGATACGGGATACGGCCGAGGAGATAGCCGCGCTCTTGCGCGCGGGCGCCGACATGGGGCTTCCGGTGCCGGGGTCGCAGTGGAGCGTCGGGGAGGCGGCCGCGCATCTGGCGCTGGCCAACGAACTGATGGCTGACATCGCGGCGGGACGTGCGCGCAGTTACGGAGACGGCACACCGCAGAGTCTTGCCGCGGCCAACGAACAGTCGCTCGCCATGTTCGGTGAGCGGGAGGCCGAGCCGCTGGCCGGGATGATCGTGGAGCAGGCCGCCGCGTGCCTGAGGGCGCTGGAGGCGCGGGGCACGGAAGGGAGCGTGGTCAGTCCGCTGGGTGCGATGGGACTGGATGTGCTGGGCTCGTATCTGCTCACGCACATGTTGGGACACGGATACGATCTCGCCCGCGCGCTGGGACGTGCGCACATGATCGACCGAGAGCGGGTGCGGCTGACGCTGCCCTTCATGCTGACGGCGATGCCACGGGTGACCGACGCGTCCGGCACCGCCGGGCTGAGCGTCCGCTACGCGATCCGCCTGTGGGGTGGCGGCCGGTTCGACGTGCGGGTGGACGCGGGCGCGGTGTCGGTCGGCGAGCGACTGCCGGGGCGCGCGGACTGCACCATCCTCATCGAGCCGGTCACCTTTCTCCTGATGGCGCTCGGGCGCCGTGGCCAGTGGGGCGCCCTCGCTCAGGGCCGCATCCTGGTCGGGGGGCGCAAGCCCTGGCTCGCTCCGCGCTTCCCGGCCCTCTTCAAGGCACCCTGACCACGACGGACCGCGGGGTCGAAGCCTGGCTGTCACATGGAAGCCGCGGGTGACCGGCCACGCTGGAGGGTTTCCGACGCGGCCAGGGGCGCGGCGCAACCCGGTCACGTCGGCGCAGCAGTAGTAGGTGGTTCAAGGCGTCGCACAACGCGCTGTGCCCACGCCGGTGTTCGGCCGGCAACGCCGGAGCGACTGGCGAGTCCGGCCTCTTCTCACAGAGCATCGCGTCCGTGAGTGCGTGCGATGCGACGTTCGAGGCCAGAGGTCACAAGCCGAGCGAGTCCGCCTGGCGATCAGTCGTCGAAGTAGGCCCTGGCAGCGGCGTAGTTGACCTCGTCAAGGTGGTAGCGGGTGATCCGTCCGCCCCGGACCGTGGTGTGCGGGGCGAACGCGGTCAGGACGGCAGTTCGCGTATCCGGCGCAGCGGCGGCAGGGAGGCGGGCAGACGGGGAGCGACTGGCCGACTGCCCCGGCCAGTCGCGTGCCGCGGACGCCGATCGTCGAGCCGCGAGCAACGTCAGGCTGTCGCACGGACAACTCAGCCCTGCGGTCAACGGGCCCTGCCGGTTGAGCAACTGGCCGCCGAAGAATCCGACAGGGCGTTGCACTGCAGGCGTCCCGCGTGGCTCGGATGGCGGTCGCAGCCAAGGCTGGGCGCTCCGCCTTGGCGCCTGGTGACATGGGCATCGGGCGACACGGCTCCCTAATGTTGCCGACGTCACACCCGATGGGCTTGAGAGAGCGAGAAGGCGGCCCACGCCGCCGAGGCAGCCGGCAATGCCTCCCGAGCTTCGAAAACAGCCACCCCGGGGCACTCGGACCCAAGGCTGTGTGCGCCTTGGTTGTCGTACTGGCCCGACAGAGGAACCGAGGACCCGTGATGAAGGACAACACCACGTCGGCTCATGCCGAACCAGCGGACAGAGCGACTCTGACACTCGAGCGCCACGGCATCGCCTACGTCGCAGCGAGTCGCCGGTACGGTCGCCCCCGCAACCAGTTCACAGTGCGGTTCGCACCCGTCATCTACCTGGCCGGCATCTTCGTCGGCTCCAGCGGCGCGGTGCTCGGGATCGGCTTCTGGGGCAGCGTGACTGCCATCGTGATCGGGAACTTCCTGGGCTCGGTCGGTACCGGTCTGTGCGCCGCGATGGGCCCTCGCCTGGGCATGCCACAGCTGCCCATGGGACGAGCGGCGTTCGGCTATTTCGGCAACTTCCTTCCGGCACTGCTCTCCCTCCTGGTGTTCGTCGGGTACTACACCGTCGGGACCGTGCTCGGCGCGCAATCTCTGGCCGACCTGTTCAAAACGCCGTATGAGCCGACGGTCGTCGTTGTCGCAGCGCTGAACATCGTGATCGGCATCTACGGCTACCGCGTCCTGCACATCCTCGGCGACTGGATCACGAAGCTCAGCTTCGTTCTGCTGTCGGTCGTCTCGATCGTGCTGATCGCGCACGGCGGCGGCCCGGGCGTCGAGCCGAGCGCCTCGGGCAGCGACTACTGGTTGGCGTGGCTCGTCATGTTCACGGTCGTGTTCGGCTACACCGCGAGCTGGGCACCGTACGCGTCGGACTACTCGCGCTACCTGCCTGAGGACAGCAAGCCGTCGTCGGTCGTCAAGGCGGCGACGGCGGGGCTGTTCGCGTCGACGACCTGGATGATGGTGCTGGGTGCCGGGCTCATCACTCTCGCACCGGACGGGGACGTGCTCCGCGCTCTGGAGATCGCCCTGCCCGACTGGCTGCGCTACCTGGTGCTGCTGACGCTCGGTATCTCGGCGATCCCGCACAACGCAGTGAACCTCTACAGCGGTGCGATGGCGACGCTGACCTGCGACCTGCGTCTCCCGCAGTGGGTGACGGTGGTGATCGCCGGAGTCTTCGGTCTCTTCCTCGCCCTGGTTTTCGGAGGTGCCGAGTTCCAGGCGAACTTCCGCCTGTTCCTGCACGTCGTGTCGTACTACATCACGCCGTGGCTGGCGATCTTGTTGGTCGACTACTTCATCGTGCACCGCTCGGGGCGTGGCTATCCCGCGATCCGCAACTTCTATGAGCGTGACGGCGTGTTCGGGCGCTACGGAACCCCTGGACTCACCGCGCTGGTGGTCGGTACCGCCGTCGCGGTTCCGTTCATGGGCACCGAGTTCTACACGGGCCCGATTGCCGAGGCGCTGCACGGGGCGGACTTCAGCTACTTCGTCTCGGCCATCGTCGCCGCGGTGATCTTCGGTGTGTGGCGTCCTCGAGTTGCCTCGCCGGCCGGGATCGACGTACGCCGCGTGGCGGGCGACCGCGCCTGACCGCGCCGCCCCGCAGGCCCAACGACAGTCGAGTGTCCTGCCCGGCTCTGGCCGGGCAGGACACTCGCTGGGAAGGGGACTCGTGACCACCAACCTCGCAGCCGACGGCCCGCGAGGTTCAGCACGCGCTGGTACGAGCGGAGCATGGCGCCGTGTTCGACCGAACCGAGTGCACGGCGCGCTCATCGCAGCACGGGGTGAGCAGCTCGACAGGCTGTGCGCCGTCGCCGCGCGGATGCGCACGGCGGGCCCGGTCGACGGGCGTCGTCACATTCTCGCCGAAGGTCCTGATCCCAGTACCCGGCTGCGCCGAGACCGATGCCACCACCGCACCTTCGTCCAGACGCCGGCTCAGGCCGCGTGGCTGGTCGCGGAGTTCGACCCGGCGTCGGCCGACGAACACCAGGGAAGCGCCCCGGCAGAGCGATTCGTGGTGAACGGCGGCGCCGGGACGGTCGGCGTCATCGCCTCCGTGACACGCCCGTTCTGCGGCGACTGCGACGGAATGGGGCCGACGGCGGACGGCCAGGCCCTCAACTGCCTGTTCATAGTGGACGAGTCGGCCTCCGCAGCCTGCTCCGGTGCGGGGCTTCGGACGCCGAGATCACCGACCACTGGCGGTCCTCCGGTGGGGCAAGCGCGCCGGCCGGTCCGGCCCTGCTGCCGGAGTTCCGCAGCGACCGCGCTGTCCGGCCACGGGGGGCGACGACCCGGCCTTCCTGCAGCCCGACCGCCCGATGAGCGCGATCGGCGACTGATCAGTCCTCGCGATGGATCCGCCCGCCGACCGTGGCAAGCCGCCGGCCGCTGCCGCCCCAACGGCAGGCGACGATCTCGGCGGCGATGCTGACCGCGGTCTCCTCCGGCGTCCGCGCGCCGAGGTCGAGACCGAGGGGGCTCGACAGGCGCTCGATCTCGGCGGGAGTCAGGCCGGCGTCCTGCAGACGACGGAGGCGACCCTCATGAGTCCGCCGCGAACCCATCGCCCCGATGTAGGCGACCTCCGGGAGCCGCAACGCGACCTCGAGCAGCGGGATGTCGAACTTGGGGTCGTGCGTCAGCACACACATCACGGTGCGGCCGTCGATCGCCCCGGCGTCGGCCTGCGCCTGGAGATAACGGTGCGGCCAGTCGACGACGACCTCGTCGGCGTCGGGGAAGCGGACATGCGTCGCGAACACGGGCCGTGCGTCGCATACCGTCACCCGGTAGCCGAGGAAGGTCCCCACCCGGGCGACGGCAGCGGCGAAGTCGATGGCGCCGAACACCAGCATCCGCGGGCGCGGGGCGAAGCTGCGCACGAACACCCGCATCCCCTCGCCCCGGCGCTCACCGTCGGGTCCGTAGCCGAGCGTCTCGCTGGCGCCGAGCGCGAGCAGGCCCAGCGCGTCGTCGGCGACGGCGCCGTCCATCCGGTTGTTGCCTAGGCTTCCGGAGACCGCTGCGCCCGGCCGCACCCGGATCCGCCGGCCGAGGACGGCGGGATCGGGGTGGGCGACCACAGTCGCCACGGCCACGGGCCGCCCCGCCTCGACCTCGCCCGCCACGTCCTCGAGCTCGGGGAAGGTCACGCGGTCGACCTTCTCGACGTACACGTCGAGGATTCCGCCGCAGGTCAGGCCGACGGCGAAGGCGTCCTCGTCCGACACGCCGTAGCGCTCCAGCACCGGTACGCCGTCCTCAAGGACCTGATGGCCCAGCTCGACAACCGCGCCCTCGACGCAGCCGCCCGAGACCGAGCCCACGACACTCCCATCGGGGCCGACCAGCATCGATGCCCCCGGCGGCCGCGGCGCCGACCTGAAGGTCGCGACGACGGTCCCCATGGCGACCGACTCGCCGGCGCGCCACCAGGTGAGCAGCTCGCTGAGTACCTCACGCATGGGCGGCGACCTCGAGGCCCACCGATCAGCACCGCCCGCTCGCGCATTCCCTTGATGCCTGCGCCCTCAGCCTCTCCGGACGTCCCCCGACCGTCGTCTGCCACCACGAGAGCGATCCGGCCGTCGTCCACGGTCAGGTCAATGCTTACGAGCGAGGCTCCGGAGTGCCGGATGGCATTCGTCAAGCTCCTGCGCCACGCGGTAGACGACCAGCTCGGCCTGCCGGGTCAGGTCGGGCAAGCCGCGTCGGATCCTGCAGTCGATCTCGAACGAGGAGTGAGAGGCAACCCGATCCGACAGCTCGCGGAGGGCGCTCGGCAGCCCCAGTTCGTCGAGAACCTCCGGTCGCAGCTGCCTGGCCATCCTGCGCACCTCCTCGAGCGTGGCGCGCGCGTTCTCGCGCGCCATTTCAACAGCATCGGACCCCCGGTGCGGCTCCTCGGCGGCTAGATAGTCGAGCTGGAGGAGGAGTGCGGTGAGCCGCTGACCGATCTCGTCGTGCAACTCGCGCGCCACCTGCAACCGCTCGGCCTCCTGTGCGAGCAGGATGCGGCGGACGCTTTCTCGCCGCTCATCCTCCAGCCGCTCGAGCATGTCGTTGAAGGCGGTGCCGAGCCGCGTGACCTCGTCGCCGGCGGGCGAGACCGCGAGGCGGGCGCCCGGGCGCAGCGGGTCGACCGTGCTCATCGCCTGACTCAGGCGAACGAGCGGCCGCAGTGAGCGCCGGATGACGAGCGTGTTCACGGCCGTCACGGCCAGCAAGCCGGCGAGCGAGAATACGCCGCCCTGCAGGGGCCGCAGCGGGGACTTGATGGTGAGCGGCGAGAAGGCCAGGGCGAGATAGGCAAGGGTCAGCACCGCGGTGTTGAGGAGGAACAGCCGCCAGACCAGCGAGCGCCCCGGCCACCACGGCCGCACCCGGCGCGGGTTCCAACGCCTGCGTTCGTCCATCGCCACCACCTCGAAAGAATGACGATCCCCTCTAAAACGGGCCGCCGGTCGTCCTGCCCGGTTACGCCTGCCACCGGAATAAGGTGTCCGCCGTGCCGACCCCGCTCAAGACCCGGGTGCTACTGGCGGACGATCACGTGATGGTTCGGCATGGGCTCAGGCTGTTGCTCGACAGAGAGCCGGACATCGAGGTCGTGGCGGAGGCCGGCAACGGCACGGAGGCCGTGGAGCTGGCGATCTCGGAAGCGGTGGATCTCGCGATTCTCGACGTCACGATGCCGCAGACCACGGGTCTGCAGGCCGCCCGAGACCTGATGCGGCGTCGGCCCGAGACACGCGTTCTGATGCTTTCGATGCATGACAACGAACGCTTCTTCTTCGATGCCCTGAAGGCGGAGCGTCCGGCTACGTGCTCAAGTCGGCGGCTGACAAGGACCTGGTGGAGGCCTGCCGAGCCGCGATGCGGGGCGAGCCCTTCCTCTACCCAGGTGCCGTCCAGGCCCTCGTGCGCGACTACCTGGAGCGGGGCAGCGAGGGTGGTCACAAGGACGACTTGCTCACCGAGCGTGAGCGCCAGGTGCTCAAGCTCGTGGCGGAAGGGCACACCACCAGCGAGATTGCGGACCTGTTGAGCATCAGCGGCAAGACCGTGGAGCGGCACCGCTCGAACCTGTTGGAGAAGCTCGGGGTGCGGGATCGGGTGGATCTCACCAGATATGCGATCCGGCGCGGCCTAGTCGAACCCTGAGTCCACGGCACCGGGCGAGTCACCGAGCAACAGCCAACGGGACTTGCCCGTGGGCAGCACGAGGCCATCCGCCCGCAGGTCGGCCACCGCCTTTGTCACCGAGGGTCGGGACGCCCCGGAGAGCTGGGCGAGGGTGGCGTGGGTGAGGGGCACGGTTAGGGCTACGCCATCGGGCGTGACCCGCCCCCAACGCTCGGCGAGCGTCCACAGTGCCAGCAACACTCGCTGCCTCAGCTGCCTCACCTGCGTCAATGCGAGGAGCACCGCGAGCAGGCGCATGCGTCGCACGAGCCTGCTCATCAGCTCGCCGGCCAGCTCGGGGGAACGTCCGATGGCCGCGGCGACCCGCCGGTCGAGCAGCGCCACCCGGGCGGGCTTCCAGACACGCCAGTCCGCGGCGGTCGTGACGCAGACCCCGGCCTCGCCGGGCGAGTCCCATGGGCGGAGCAGATCGCCGGGGCCGAGAAGCTCGGCCGACCGCCGTGTTCCAAACGCGAGGGAGCGGATGAGCAACCCGTCCAGCACGAGCAGTCCCATCGCGCCGTCCTCCCGCATCTGCACCGCGTCCGGGCGCCATTTCCCGGCCGGAAGGCTGAGGACTTCCGCCCGAAGAAACGGCGCCAGCCTCCGAGCGTGTTCCTGCGGCATCGCCGCGGCGAGGGCGCGGTCTTCGTCGAGCAGCAGCACGGCGCGTCCGACAAACGGGCCATGACCCGGAGCCACCCCATCCGCGAGCCGCAGGCGGGATCGGGACGGGGGCGTGTCAGCGGGGCCGCTTCCCGGTCCATCCAACTCCACCGCCGTGTCGCTCATGCTCGCTCCGATCGTTCTGGACTGCTTTCTCGAAGGCTGCCGAAGATGGCGGGGTTCGACCATGCGGGCCAGCCCGCAATTAGGGGTGGGACTGGCTCTGTGCTGGCGCGCATCGAAAGGTACGCGTGCTTACCAAGGCGGTACGCGCGCGCACAGGTCGTGAGAGGCCGCGACGGCGCAGGCCTATGGTGGCTCGGTGCTCAGGATGAGGAGCATGCGCGCGGCCGCACTGCTCGCCGGCGTGGGTGCCCTGCTCGCGATCGGCAGCGTGATCTCGGCGTTGCTGCCCTCTGGCGGGGCGAGCGTGCAGTCGGGGACGCTCGGTACGACGCGGCTCGCGATCGGCTCGCTGCTCGACCGGCCGGTGCCTGACCTCAAGCTCGTCGATGATCGCGGTCACGACATCACGCTCGCGAGCTTTCGGGGTCGCTACCTGGTGCTTGCTCCGTCAATGACCCTCTGCCACGAGGTCTGCCCCATGACCGCCGCGGCGCTCGATCAGATCAAGGCCAGGCTGGACCGAGATGGTCTCGGCGGCCAGGTGACCGTGGCGGAGGCGACGGTGGACCCATGGCGGGACACTCCGGCGCGGCTGCGCGCCTATCAACGCGAGTTCGGGGTCGATTTCATGTCGCTCACGGGCAGCAGGTCGGAGATCGAGCGGCTGTGGAAGTTCTTCGGCGTCTACTACCGCCGGGTTCCGCAGGGGAGCCCGCCGGACCTCGACTGGCTCACGCACCGTCCCGAGCGCTTCGACGTGGAGCACACGGATGGCCTGTTCATCATCGACCCGAAAGGCCACTGGCGAGTCGCGGTGATCGGGATGCCATCGGTGGGCGGCTCGCTGCCGGGCCCGCTGAGGCGTGTGTTGAACGACCAAGGGCAGGCCAACCTTCGCCATCCGCAGGCGCCGTGGACCCCGGCGCAGGCGCTCGACGACCTGTTCGCCCTCAAGGCGAACGAGGATGCGACCGCGCCCGCTCCCGCGCCGGTCGCGCAGCTGCACGGGCGACCGGGTCCTCTCCTCGGCGGGGGCGCCGCTGCATTCAAGGCGAGACTGGCGCGCCTGCGCGGCCGCCCGCTTGTGGTCAACGAATGGGCGTCGTGGTGCCCGCCCTGCCGAAACGAGTTCCCGCTCTTCGCTCGCGCAGCGACGGCCTACCGAGGCAAGGTGGCGTTCCTCGGGCTGAACGTGAGCGACGGCGGGTCGAGCGCGAGCGCGTTCCTCCGGTCGCATCCGGTCCCATACGCGAGCTATTCGGACAAGAGCGGCTCGATCGCCGCCTCCTTCGGAGGCGCAGCCGCGCTGCCGACCACGATCTTCATCGCACCGGACGGCCGGAGGACATACACGCACATCGGCTACTACGCGGCGCAGGCGGCACTCGACTCGGACATCGAGCGGTACTCACTGGGGCGCTAGCGGAAAGCTCCGCTGTGCGCGTGCCTACATGCCCTGTAATCGTCCTGCCCAGTGGGCAAGACGCCTCTCGCTCCAGGTGGTATCTGAAAGACCTGACGAAGGGAGGATCATGCCGCGACTCGGAGGTCCGCACACACACGGTCGGCTCGACGCCGAAGTCGAGGGGGTCACACGTGTGCTACAGAGTTTCAAGGTGCTGACGGGCGGACGCCTCAGGGAGTTCAGCCATGCCGGCCACTGGCATGGCGGGGAGTTCGAGGCCGCGGTGCGCGAGGCGGTGCGGGTGGGGAAGATCCGCCGGCTGGGGCCCGATCTGTACGAGATCAACGAACCCGGGCGCCGAGGGGTCCAGAGCGGAGCGGCACCCTGAGTCGGGATCCCCCGGCCGACGGCGTTGCGAAGGGGCGGGGGAGATGCCTCAGCAGGAAAGGGTCGGATAGGGCTCGACCCTCAGGGAAGGACCGGTCTCCGCGCCTCGGCGGGTGTAGACACGAAGGTCCGGTAGGCCGGTGGCCGCACGGCCTGCCTCAGGGGGCGCTCATACCGATCGAAGGGGCGCTGGGTGTGTAAAAGGGCTTGCAGCCACGCGTCTGGCTTTCATGCCTGCGGCGTAGCTTCGATCCAGGCGTATCAACCAGGGAGGAGGTCCCAGTGAGCTCAGAACTGTTGGGTGTTAAACGGTCGACCGCAGTACAGGTGCCGGTCGAGCAGGCGTTTCAGTTCTTCATTTCCTCGTTCGAGGAATGGTGGCCTGCGGAGTTCACCTGGTCTCAGGACGTACTCGAGGGCATCACCATCGAGTCGGGCGTAGGCGGGCTCTGCAGCGAGCTCGGGCCGCACGGGTTCCGGTGCGACTGGGGACGCCTACTGGTTTGGGAGCCGCCGGCCCACCTGGTGATCGCCTGGCAGATAGCGCCGAGCCGGGCGCCAGAGCCCAACCCCGCCAAGGCGAGCGAGGTCGACGTCAGGTTCGAAGCGGCGGGCGCCGGCGCGACCAGGGTGACGGTCCAGCACCGCGGATTCGAGAGCCACGGCGGCGATTGGCAGGCCTACCGGGACGGCATGGCCGTGGGATGGAAACACGTCCTGGACGCGTACTCACGCGCGCTCAGCCCCACCAACTCGCCGCAGCGCTGACGCCTTGTGCCCAGCCGGCCGGTCGCGGGCCTGGCTACCGGTCGTCGAGTGGGCAACGAGGGCCCGATCGCTACGCCGTTCGGCGTGCCTGTAGGACGGCGAGCACCGCCACCCAGAATGGCACGAGGACCCAGACCTGTGCGCGGGTATAGCGGCGGAGCTCTGAGCGTAAATCGAGCCCCGCGAGCTCCTCCTCGAGCGCCGGCTGGCGCCAGAGCGAGAGCACGTGCACGGTGAGCGGCAGGTAGTTAGCGGCCAACCCCAGCAACCAGATTCCGAGGACCACGCCGACCCCACTGCGCGAGCTCAGCGCCCAAGCACCCAGAGCCCCGCTGCCAATCACCCCGAGCGCAAACTCGGCCAAGATCACGCGCCGGCGACGTCTTGTGCCGGCCGCGCCGTGCATATCGAGCGCGGCGAGTCGCCGGACGTTCAGTCTCGCGTTGCCGGAGCGCATGTCTCGACGTGTTCGTGAAGGCGCGCGAAGCGCCAGCGCTTGGGCACGCTGGACATCCACGCGATCAAGCCATGGATATCTGTAGTTCGTCGCGGGGCGTCGACGTGCTGCTGGGCCCCGGCGAGCTGCTCGACTTCCCGGGCCGGCTCGGAAACATACCCAGCGAGGTCGATCTCTGGGTCGAGGGCACGATGGGCGAGGTCACCACAGCTGCGCACGGCCGGAAACGTACCGTCACTCGGGACGGCCAGATGGGATTGAGTGCGTGCGCCGACGCGCGTCGTCCGCAGGCTTACAGTGAGCGAGGCGGGAGGGGTTCTGCCACTGAAGGGCGCTCCGAAAAATCGGCCACGGCGGACTTCCGCTGCAACAGGGCTCAGAAAGTGGCGATTTCCAGCGGAACAGTGAAACGGATGATGGGACTCGAACCCACGACCTTCTGCATGGTAAGAAGCCT